>NZ_RZGZ01000011.1 GCF_003990045.1 Labedella endophytica
AGTACCCCACCATCTCCTCTTCGCACATCTGTTCTACTTGTGCGTTGATTGCCATCCTCTTGCAGTTTCTGTATGTTTGCCCCCTTCCTCCCATTACTGGCAAAATTCCTGAGAGAATAATCTGTCCAACCCTGGTCTGCTTTAACTTCCTGACTAACTGTCTGAACTTCTGTACTATTCCGATCGTCCCTTCCTTGTCTGCATTGTTTGTCCCTACGTGTACTAGTATGGAACCTCCTTTGCCATGTCCCATTACTTTCTCTACTCTTTCTGTCACGTGTTCTATCTTGGCCCCCGGTAAGCAAACCACAATGTCTTCCGCCTGATTTAATGACTTGTCTGTCTTCCTCAGAATTGAATCACCCATGAACACTTTCCCTTTTCTCATAGCCCCCTGTGTTACTGCCTCAGAGTAACTCCTTCTCTGCTGTATGTCTGTGTCACTGGTGTTTCTCCCTGTCGTCTTCTTTCCTGACACTTTCTCTTCTGTCTCCTTTTCCCTTGTCACCTTATATCCTGTCGTATTCTCTCCTGTCACCTTTTCTCTTACTTCCTTTTGTTCTGTCATCTTTCTTCCTGCCTCCTTCTCTACTGTTCCTTTCCCCTCTGTCTTCTCTCCGACAAACCTTCCTTCTATCACTTTCATGTCAGTTGCCTTTCCTTCCATCATGACTCCCAAGTCTCCCCTGCCGCGGCCCCCCCCCCCCCCCAGCCCCTGCCCCCCAGGCTCCATGCCACTCCCTCCTTTCGCCT
>NZ_RZGZ01000012.1 GCF_003990045.1 Labedella endophytica
CAGGGGGGATTCACAGAGAAGTATGATAATGGAGGCATAGGAAATGTTAGCACAAATAAACCAGCAAAGGTCAGCCTGGAAAACTGTACTGAAGCCGGGTATAAATGTGTTTGCTTAAATGCAAGGAGCATAGTAAACAAAAGAAATGAACTAAACATTATGGTAGAAGATACTGACCCTCACATTATAGGGATAACTGAATCATGGGCCAACAAAGAGATATCAGATGCCGAACTGGGACTGCCTGGCTACGTAATGTTTAGGAAAGACAGAATAGGAAGAAGGGGAGGTGGAGTTATTTTGTATATTAAAGAATCCATTCAGGCTTATGAAATAATATTAGAAAAAGAAGCAGATTGTGAAGAAGCTGTTTGGTGTAACATAGTTACCGGAAACTCAACGTTAACAGTAGGGTTAGTATATCGAAGTCCAAACATAAGCATAGAAGATAATGAAAAAATACAAACCGCTATAAAAGAAGTGAGCAAACGGGACTGCATTATTATGGGAGATTTTAACCATGGACATATACAATGGGAATCTCTACAGAGTACAGGGCACGAGGACCAGAAATGTTTAGTTTTAA
>NZ_RZGZ01000013.1 GCF_003990045.1 Labedella endophytica
TCGAGACGGGGCTCGAGCTGAGCACCGTCGACACCGATCCGATCCTCGAACTCGGCGCCGGAGCGCGGGTCGCGGTGTCCTCCACCGGGACCGTGTTCGCGGTGTCGACGGAGGAGAGCGAACTCCACACGCTGCCCTCCGACGGTTCGGAGTCGTCGACGCAGGCGATGCCGCCCCTCGAGGACATCGAGATCGCAGCCGCCGGCGAGAAGCCCGTGATCTTCGATCGGACCGGGAACCGCATCGTGACGGAGGACGGCTCCGCAGTCGATCTCCCCGAGACGGGCCTCGCCCTGCAGCAGTCGAGCTCCTCCGACGACGTCGCGCTCGTTGCGACGGGCGACGCCCTCATCGCCGTCCCCTTGTCCTCCGACGACGACCCCACGGTCGTCGACGCGCGCGTGAACGCCGCATCCACGGAGGCCTCGGATGTCGCGGCCCCTGTGAACCTCGGCGGGTGTTGGCACGGGGCGTGGTCGTCGTCGAGCCGCTACCTCGCGGTGTGCGGTGACGAGACGGACCGGCAGGACGTCGAGCCGACGGCGGACGGGT
>NZ_RZGZ01000014.1 GCF_003990045.1 Labedella endophytica
GTGCCGTCGGTGTCGCTGATCCCGGTGTCGCTGATGACCGTGAGGACGTCGCCGTCGGGGTCGGTGTCGTTGTCGAGCACGGGCAGCACGGTGGAGCGGCCGGGGCGGGCACCGATGTCGTCGTCCCGAGCGAGCGGGGGCCGGTTCGTGTCGGTGCGCTCCGCGATGGTGTCCTCGAACGACTGCCGGGACGCCTTCTCGTCGCCCTCCTCACCCTCGTCCTCCTCCGGCGGGGTCACCTCTTCCCAGTTCTGGACGAGGCGCATGTTCGCGTCGACGAGCCAGATGTCACCGGTGAAGAGGTTGTTGAGCGCGATGATCTGCCGGTTCACCCGGAACATCAACGGGGACCCGTCCGCCGTCGGCTCGACGTCCTGCCGGTCCGTCTCGTCACCGCACACCGCGAGGTAGCGGCTCGACGACGACCACGCACATCCGAGGCCTCCGTGGACGCGGCGCTGACGCTCGCGTCGACGACGGTCGGGTCATCGTCCCCCTCGAGCGGAACGGCCATGAGCGCGTCCCCGGTCGCGACGAGGGCGACGTCGTCGGATGCGCTCGACTGCTGCAGCACCAGGCCGGGCTGCGGCAGGTCGACGGTGGAACCGTCGCCTCGGACGATGCGGTTGTCCGAGCGGTCGAAGATGACCGGTTCTTCGCCGGCGGCCGCGATCTCCACGTCCTCGAGCGGCGGCATCACCTGCGTCGAGGACTCCGATCCATCGGAGGGCAGCGTGTGGAGTTCGCTCTCCTCCACGGACACCGCGAACACCGTGCCGGTCGAGGACACCGCGACCCGCGCTCCGGCGCCGAGTTCGAGGATCGGATCGGTGTCGACGGTGCTCAGCTCGAGCCCCGTCTCGAGGTGCTCAGCTCGAGCCCCGTCTCGA
>NZ_RZGZ01000003.1 GCF_003990045.1 Labedella endophytica
GGGTGAGGTTCTCCCCGGACGGCTTCGTCACCGTCACGCACTCGTCCGGCCAGCTCGGCGTGCGCGACATCGTCTTCGTCGTGTCGGATGGCACGACGGATGCGACGGGGAGTTTCGCCCTCGATGCGAAGCCCGCGGGCTCCATGAACCCCGTCGGCACGCCCGACTTCGCGGAGACGTTCGTCGGCGAGGCCGTCGAACTCGACGTGCTCGGAAACGACGTCTCGCCCTCGGGCGAGCCCCTCGCGCTCGTGGGAGCGGAGGCGCTCACGGCCGGCGTGGGGATCACGCCCAACACCGACACGGGCACGCTCTCGGTCTCGGCCGGCGCCCCGAACACCTACTACATCAAATACACCCTGTCCTCGGGGCCGAAGACGAGCGTCGGTCTCGCTCGCGTCGACGTCAAGCAGATCCCCGACGACCTCGGGGCGCCGATCGCGGTCCGCGACACGATCTACCTGCGCCCGAACGAGCCGACGAGCCTCGCCGTGCTGACGAATGACGTCTCACCGTCCGGATCGGTGCTCGCCGTGCGTTCCCTCTCGGCCCCCGACGACGCCTCGTCGCTGTCGATCGAACTCCTCAACAAGTCGGTCGTCCGGGTCACGGCGAACGAGGCCCTCGATCGTCAGCTGCAGTTCTCCTACACGCTCTCCGACGGCATCAGTGATGCGACGACGACGGTGACGGTCGTGCCCGTGGCTCCGCTGACGAAGCACCAGGCGCCGATCCTCGAAGACGATTTCGTGAAGGTGCGGGCCGGGGATATCGCAAGCGTGCCCGTGCTCGACAACGACCTGCACCCGGACAACGCGGTCATGACGGTCGACCAGGACCTCACGAAGGCCGCCGAGAAGGGGCTCTCCTTCGTCACCGGGGACCGCGTGCGCTTCCAGGCGCCATCCGAGCCGGGCGTCTATACGGCGACCTACCAGGTCACGGACGAGTTCCAACAGAAGGCCGTCGCGAACGTCGTCTTCACCGTGGTGCCGGCCGACCCCGACAACAACCTGGCCCCCACGGCGCCCACGCTCACGGCGCGTGTCTTCGCCGGGGCGGACGTCGAGGTGAACGTGCCCCTCGACGGGATCGACGGGGACGGCGACTCCGTCGTCTTCGACGGCATCACCGGGCCCCAGCAGCTCGGCCTCGTGCGCAGTCAGACCTCGGAGTCCTTCGTCTACGAGGCCAACCCGACGCAGTTCGGCACGGATACGTTCCCGTACCGCGTCAAGGACGTCTACGGCGGCACGGCGATCGGCACCATCAAGATCGCCGTCGTGGAGCGCCCTGCCCAGGACATGTCGCCCATCGCGGTGGACGACCGGATCGAGGTGCGCCCCGGCCGCGTCGTCAGCGTCCCTGTGCTGACGAACGACTCCGATCCGAACGAGTACACGATCGAGCTCACGGAGGACCTGGGCGACGTCCCGTCCGACGTCACGGCGTCCACGTCGGGCGGCACGATCGAGATCGAGGCCCCGGACGAG
Organism: Labedella endophytica; assembly: GCF_003990045.1. GTDB lineage: Bacteria > Actinomycetota > Actinomycetes > Actinomycetales > Microbacteriaceae > Labedella > Labedella endophytica. Next base: position 1,494 of record NZ_RZGZ01000003.1, read on the forward strand.
GAGACCAACTTCGCGATCCGCTACACGATCTCGAACGGCCACGGTGGCACCGACAACGCGTACGTCCAGGTGCGTGTGACCGAGGACGCACGCATCCAACCCCCGGGGGTCGAGGACCACATCGTCCAGGCGGAGGAGGTCGTCGCGCAGCGCACGGTCGACATCGACCTCCGCGACGGCGCCTCCAACCCCGGCGGCCTCACGGCGGACCTCGTCCCATCCATCGAAGGCGCGAACGCCGGAGCGGTCGAGCTCCTCGAGGACGGGACGGCGCGCGTGACGCTCGGGGAGACGCGGACCGCGATCACGTACCGCCTCACGAACGACGTCGACGACCTCAGCTCGGCCGCGTTCATCGTGGTGCCGCCGTTCTCCGACGGTCTCCCTCCCCGCCTCATCGAGGAGGAGCGCATCGTCGACAAGAACGAGACGCGTACGTGGTCGCTCAGCGAGATCGCCGAGTCGCCGACGGGCAAAGACATCTTCCTGACCGAGGCCGACAAGGTCACGAGCAATCGCAGCGATGGAACGCCCAACTTCGTCAACGAGCAGACGGTGACGTTCACCCCGGCCGTTGACTACCGCGGTCCCGCCTCCCTGACCTTCGAGGTGAGCGACGGCACGGCGCTCGGCGTCGTCACCCTCGTGATGCCGATCACCGTGGGCGACCCGGAGATGAAGGACGAACCCCCGACCTTCACGAACCCGTCGCTCTCGATCGAGGCCGACGGCTCGCAGTTCCCCATCGACCTCCGCGAATCGGCGGCCCACCCCAACGCCGACGTCGTGCGCTCGCTCACCTTCGGCTCCCTCGGGCAGGCCACCGGGGGCATCCAGGCGAGCCTGAGCGGGTCGACGCTCACCGCGAGCGCACCGTTCGGCGTGCAGCCCGGGACATCGACGACGATCCCCGTCACGATCACCTATCGCGACTTCGAGGTGACCGGGCAGATCAACATCCAGGTGGTCGCCTCGTCCAAGCCGCCGCCGCAGGCCTATGACGACTCCTCGCCGGATGCGCGTAGGAACAGCACCGTCACGATCCCGGTGACCGGCAACGACTTCAATCCATTCCCCGGTCAGCCGCTCACGATCACCGACGTGGCGGTGGAGTCCGGCCAGGCGGACGCCTCGGTCAGCGGGGACAGTGTCGTCATCCGCACGGGAGCCCCGAAGAGCCAGAACATCAGCGTGCTCTACACGATCCAGGACGCCACGAAGGACCCGTCCCGCACGTCGCAGGGGCGCGCGACGGTCACCGTCACCGACGTGCCGGACGCGCCTCCGGCCCCGGCGCTCGCGGCGAGCGACCGGAACATCACCGTCTCGGTGAACCCCACCCCCGCCAACAACGGTTCGGAGGTCACGGGTTACACCGTGACGCGGAACGACGGCACGGTGCGGACCGACTGTGCGCCGGGCGTACCCTGCAGCTTCTCCGGCACCAACGGCACGACGTACAGCTTCACGGTCACGGCGACGAACGGCGTCGGGACGAGCGCGACGTCGCCGGCCGAGAGCGCCGTCTCCTACGGCAAGCCGGCAGCGCCGAGGAACCTGAGCTTGTCCAAGACGAGCGAGTGGGCGAAGAGTTCGTTCGCGATGGCGTGGAGCGCCCCGAATGACGACGGCGGTCGGATCGACCGTTATGAGTGGACGTTCAGCGGTGGGGGCACCGGCTCAACGTCCGGATTGAGCGCGACGTCCGGCGCGATGGACGCCGGCAGCTACACGTTCACCGTCAGCGCCTGCTCACCAGCCGGATGTGGGCCGGCGGCGACGTCTTCGTCGGCGAGCGTCGCGAATGAACCTCCGCCTCCGCCTCCGCCTCCGCCCCCGCCGAAGGTTCCGACGATCACGGACGTGTTCGGATACGACGGACCAGCGACCATCGAAGGCGTCACGAACGCGTACCGCGTCGGGTGGTCGTGGGAGAACTTCGGTGACGGGAACCACCAGGTGATCCCTAAGTTCAACCGGGGCAACGGCTGGGAGAACATCGCTGGTACGTACACGAGCGCCGGGGACAAAGGGACGACGCGTTCAACGGCGTACATTCAGAACGGCTCATGGACGGCGAACGGGATCCTCCTCACCATCGACGGTAAGGATTACGGGCCCTACTACTCGTTCCCGTAGCCGTACCGCTCCACGCCCCTCGACCACCATCACCGTCCGCACCACCCAAGGAGAACAGTGACCGTCTCGACCGAACAGGCCACCTGGTTCCACGACGCCTTCGAGAGCCTCGTCGACAACGTCGACAAGGCGATCCTCGGCAAGAAGGACGTCATCAGGCTCGTGGTCGCCGCGATGCTCAGCGAGGGCCACGTACTGCTCGAGGACTTCCCCGGAACGGGTAAGACCGTGCTCGCGAAAGCGCTCGCCAACACGCTCGACGGCACCCACTCGCGCATCCAGTTCACGCCGGACCTCCTGCCGTCCGACGTGACGGGTGTGACCGTCTACAACCAGGAATCGCGCACGTTCGAGTTCCACAAGGGACCGATCTTCGCCCAGATCGTGCTCGCCGACGAGATCAACCGCGCGTCGCCGAAGACCCAGTCGGCGCTCCTCGAGGTCATGGAGGAGGCGCTCGTGACGGTCGACGGCGAACCCCACTCCGTCGGCAGCCCGTTCATGGTCATCGCGACGCAGAACCCGGTGGAGCAGGCGGGTACGTACAAGCTCCCCGAGGCGCAGCTCGACCGCTTCCTCGTGAAGACATCCCTCGGGTACCCCGATCGCGAGACGAGCGTCGACCTCCTGCTCGACGCGGCCAACCGCGCGCGGGCGTCCCGCGTCTCGCCCATCATCGGCCCGGAAGCGGTGACCGCGATGATCCAGCTCGCGTCGGAGGTCCACGTCGAGCGGGCCGTGATGGAGTACATCGCGGACCTCCTCCAGGGCACGCGCGACGACGAGCACGCGGCTCTCGGCGTCAGCATGCGCGGCGGGCTCGCGCTCGCCCGGATCGCGAAGACGTGGGCCCTCTCGCAGGGACGCCTCTACGTGACGCCCGACGACGTCCGCGACCTCGCGACGCACGTCCTCGCCCACCGCATCATCATCGACGCCGAGGCCGAGTTCGCCGGGACCACGTCCCAGCAGATCGTCGACCGCGTGCTCGCGCGCGTGACGCCTCCGGCCACACGGGCGTCCTGACCATGGTGAGGACCACGCGATGACCCAGGCGACGGTCGACGCCTTCGGACCCGACGCCGAGCCCACGCGGCTCGCGTCGATCCGTCGCGCCCTCACGGCCGTCGGCGCACCCGTGGTGCGCGCCGCGACGCCCGTCGTCCGCGTCGTCACAACGACCGGCTGGCTCGTCCTCGCCGCCGCCGTGGTCCTCCTCGTCGTCGGCGCGACGCTGTCGTGGTCGGAACTGCTCGCGATCGGCTTCACCGCGGTGGGTGCGCTCGTGGCCGCGATCGTGACGATCCTCGGACGCACGAGCTTCCGCGTCGAGGTCACTCTCAGCCCCACGCGCGTCGTCGTGGGGGAGCGCGCGATCGGCCGCGTGGACATCACGAACGTCGGCTCGCGCCGCACCTCCGCGACGCGCCTCGAACTCCCGGTGGGGGAGGGGCTCGCCGTCTTCGCGATCCCCGGTCTCGCTCCCGAGTCGTCGACCGACGAGCTCTTCGCCGTGCCGACGCACCGGCGGGCCGTCATCGACGCGGGACCGGCCGTGACGGTCCGCGGCGACCAGCTGGGGCTCTTCCGCCGCACCGTGTCCTGGACGGATCCCATCGAGCTCTTCGTCCACCCCGTGACGACGCGACTGCAGCCGAGCGCCGCCGGCCTCGTGCGCGACCTGGAGGGGCAGACGACGCAGAAGATCACGAACAGCGACATCGCGTTCCACGCGCTCCGCGAGTACGTCGTGGGCGATGACGTCCGCCACGTCCACTGGAGGAGCTCCGCCCGCACGGGGCAGCTCATGGTGAGGCAGTTCGAGGAGACCCGGCGCTCCCAGCTCACGATCCTGCACACGGCGGACGAGCGCTACTACACCTCGTCGGAGGAGTTCGAACTCGCCGTCTCGGTCACGGCGTCCGTCGCGACGCAGGTGATCCGGGAGGCGACCGCGATCGACGTGGTGACCGAGGATCGACGGCTCCGCACCCACACGGCCGGCGCCCTGCTCGACGACTCGTGCCGCATCGACGTCGTGAGGGGGGCGACGGGGTCGCCACGCGATTTCGCCCGCGACGCGACCGCCATGCTCCCCGTTCCGAGCGTCGCCGTGATCGTCGCGGGGAGCCGCATGACGGCGACGGACTTCCGGGCCATCGAGAAGTTCTTCCCCGCCGAGACCCGCGTCATCGCCTTGCGCATCGCAGCGGGTGAGAACCCGCAGGTCAAGATCGCGGGCGGGCTCCAGATCTTCACCGTCGGCACCCTGCGGGACCTGCCGCGCGTCCTCTCGAGGGCATCGTGAGCGGCATCGAGGACACCGCGACCCAGGCGGGCGGTGCGCCGCGCACACGGCGTAGTGCCCGTCCGCGCCGTCGTACGTCGTCTCGCGGCGCCGGGGCGTGGAGGCCGCCGACCGCGGGACTCGCCGCCGGTGCCGACCGGCGCGCGTTCATCGACCTCGGGGTCGTGAGCCTGCTGCTCCTCATCGCCCTCACGGGCTTCGCCCCCGTGCTCGTCGGACCGTGGTTCCTCGTCGCCGGTGTCGTCGGTCTCGTCGTCGGCATCGCGGCGGGCTGGGTGTCCCGACTGTTCGGGCTGTCCGCCATCCTCACGGCACTGCTCGCGATCGTCCTCTACTTCCTGATCGGGACGCCGGCCGCGATCCCGGGACAGGCGATCCTCGGCGTCCTGCCCTCCCTCGGTTCCCTCCGCGGACTCGCCGTCGGAGCCGTCTTCGGCTGGGCCGACGTGCTCACGCTCGGAGCGCCCGCCGCCGCCCCCGACTACCTCCTCGCGCTCCCGTACGTGAGCCTGTGGCTCACGGGCCTCGTCTCGGCGGTCCTCGCGTTGCGCTGGCTCCCGCGGGCGACGCGCTCCCTCGGCCGGGTCGCGGTGCTGCTCATCGCTCCCGTCGTCCTCTATGTGGCGACGATCGTCATCGGAACGGACGAGCCCGTACAAGCGTTGCTGCGGGGAACCGCCTTCGCCGTGGTCGCCCTCGTCTGGCTCGGATGGCGCAACCCGTTCGGACGCAATGCGAGCCTGCAGGACCGCAGCACACTCGTCCGTCGCAAGCTCGTCGGCACGGCCGTCGTCGTGGCGGCCGGCGTCGCGGCGTCGACGCTCGGTGGGGCGGTCACGGGCCCCACGGTCGATGCGGGTCGCTTCGTGCTGCGGGACGTCGTGCAACCGCCGTTCGACCCCGTCGACTACCCGAGCCCGCTGGCAGGATTCCGCAATTACACGGCGGACCTCGACGAGACGATCCTGTTCACGGTGGACGGTCTCGTGCCCGGCGACCAGGTGCGACTGGCGACCATGGACCTCTACACCGGGCGCCTGTGGGACGTCGCGGGCGTGGATGTCGCGACGAACGGGTCCGGCTCGTTCCGCCTCGTGGGCGGCGAGTTCCCGGAGCCCGAGCTCTTCACCGAGGCCGACACCCGTTCGCTGCAGGTCACGGTCGGCGGCTACTCCGGCGTCTGGATCCCGGGAGTCGGCGCCCCGTCCTCGATCACGCTCGAGGGGGCCGACACGGAGCGCGTCGAGAGCGTGCGCTTCAATGCGGCGACCTCCACGACCGTGCTCATGTCGGGGCTCTCGGAGGGCGATGCGTACGCGCTGACGAGCGAGACCCAGGTGGTCCCGTCCGACGACGCTCTCGCGAGCGTCGACCCGGCCGACGTGTCCCTGCCCCCTCTGAACGATGTCCCGGACGTGGTCTCGGCCAAGATGAGCGAGTACATCGGCAACGCGTCGACGCCGATCGAGCAGATCCGTGCCCTCGAGACGGCGCTGCACACCAAGGGCTTCCTGAGCCACGGACTCGCCTCGGACAGCGTCGCGTCGCGCGCCGGGCACGGGGCGGACCGGATCGAGGAGCTCTTCACGCGCAACCAGATGATCGGCGACCAGGAGCAGTTCGCGGCGGCGATGGCGCTCATGGTGCGCGAGCTCGGCTATCCCGCGCGGGTCGTCATGGGCTTCGCTCCCGAGAACGTCGTGGAGGGCCAGCCGACCGACGTCATGGGCGGAGACGTCACGGCCTGGGTGGAGGTGCCGTTCGACGGCGTGGGCTGGGTGCCGTTCTACCCCACCCCCGACGAGACGGAGATCCCGCAGGACCAGAACCCGAAGCCGCAGACCGAGCCGCAGCCGCAGGTGCGTCAGCCTCCGCGCGTGGAGAAGCAGCAGGAGGATCTGCTGACCTCGGTCGACACGGAGGACGGCGACGACGAGGAGAAGGACGAGGCGTTCGTCCTTCCCGCCTGGGTCGTGTGGACGGCGATCGGCATCGTGTCACCGTACGTCCTCCTCGGCCTGTGGATGCTCGTCGTCGCCCTGCGGAAGATCGCCAGGCGCCGTCGCCGGCGCCGCGCACCGACCGGGCACGAGAGGGCCGTCGGAGCATGGGACGAGCTCGTCGACGGTCATGCCGAGCTCGGGTACGCCGTTCCGCCGAACCAGACCCGGACGGCGACGGCCTCGAGTTTCGCCGCCCAACGCGCACGGGCGAGTGCCGGACGACGGGGAAGGGGCGCGGCGTCCGACGCTCCGGCGGCCGACCCGGTCGTCCTCGGCGGTCTCCGCGAGCTCGCCGCCCGAGCGGACGAGGCCGTCTTCGCCGGCGGGGACACGGCGGACGACTCCGTCGACACACTCTGGTCGGGCGCCCGTCGTGAGCTTCTCGGGGCGACGCGCGGCGTAGGCTGGTGGCGGCGGCTCCGAAGCCGCCTCCGCGTCAACCGATCGGGCAGGGCCCGCTCGCGCGCCGCGGCCGCCGGAACACGACGGAGGGGAGCCACGCACCGTGTCGCAACCGGACGCTCCTGAGCAGTACTGGAACGGTGTCGCGATCCCGCCGCGCCCGCCCCTCCCCGGCGCGGCCGTGACGCCGCCCGTCCCCCCGCTGCCGCCATTCGCGCAGCAGGCGGCACCGCCGACGAACCCGACCGATCCCGACGCCGAGGCGCCGGCGCCCACCCCGGCTCGTCCTGCCGCTCCGGCGTTCCCCGCACCGTCGACTCCCGCTGCGCCACCTGCTCCGCCGGCTCCCGCTGCTCCGCCGGCTCCTGCTCGGCCCGGTTTCATCGGGCTGCCTCCCGGAATGGGTGCGCCGCCATCGGCGGCGGCCGCCCCGCCCGCGGCCCCGTCCACACCCGTGGCCCCGTCGGATGAGCCGGTCGCCGCGCCCGTCGTCCCGCAGAGGTCGCCGGGTCCTGCAGCGCCCTCGACGCCGCCCCTCGACACGGTGAGGCCGCCCCAGAGCGGTGCCGCGCCGGCCCCGCACCCTCCCGCCGACGTGCCGGTCACCGCGCCGACGACGATCGAGAGCCCGGTCCTGCACTTCCCGGACGGCTCGAGCGCGGTCATCGGGCGCGGGGTCCTCCTCGGCCGCGACCCCGTGTCACAGGACGCCCACCCGTCGGCCGGACTCGTCCGGGTCCACGACGTGGCGCGGAGCGTGTCCAAGACGCACGCCCTCGTGACCTGGGAGCGCGGTCACGTCTGGGTCACCGATCTGCACTCGACGAACGGTACCGCCGTCGTCGACGACGACGGCTTCGAGACGGCCTGTTCGCCCGAGGTCCCGACTCCCGTCCCGAGCGGACACAGCCTGCTGCTCGGTGCCCTCCGGGTCGTCGTGCAGCGGGTCGGGCGCTGAGGCGGCCGGAATACCCGACCCCCCTTCCGCGGTCTGCCCGTCGTGGACCCGCCCCCGTAGGCTGGGGGGCCAAAGCTCTTGACCGGAAGGATGCTCGTTGTCGTCGCAGGGTTTCCGCTACAGTCTCGAGACCCCGGCCCCGTCCTGGTTGTACCTCGTCGGTGCCGAGACGGTCGTCGGCATGCTCACGCCCGTCGACCAGCCCGTCGTCGACGCGGTGTGGGGCGTCGTCTCCCGACCTGGCGCCCTCTTCGACGACGTCATCGCGGTCATCCCGCAGACGCTCGCCGACGGCCGGCTCCTCTCCTTCGTGGCGCTCTCGGTCCGTCCGGACGGTACCGACACCGCGACGGTCTCCGCCCTCGTGCACGGCGAGGGCATGCTCGATGTGGACGTCGTGGGCGGGAGCGCTCGGATCGCGCCTCCCGCCGACCGCTCCTGGGCGCGATCCGACCTCTCGGGCGTCGTGGTGATCAGCACGATCACCCGCAGCGGGGCCGGTATCGGAGCATCGGTCGAGTTCCCCGTCGCGGGCGGCATCATCGTCGCCGACCGGATGGCCTGGGGAGCGCGGCGCATGGTCCCGGACCGCCCGGCCGGCTCGGGTCCCGACCGCCTCGTCCGCGCGACGGACCTGACGGGCGAGGTCGACCGGACCGTCCGTCGCGACGACCTGCGGCCGACGGGTCGCGCCGGAGCCCACGCGGCCCCGGCTGCGGCCGTCGCGACGGGCTCCGTGCCCGTCGAGGCCGACCGGATCCCCGACTCCGTGCTCCACGACGGCCGCACGGTGCTGCGGTCCACGCTCGGTGCTGGCGCGGTTCCGGAGTCGGTCGACGCGGCTCCCGCCCGCCCGGCGCCCCGACCGTCGACCTTTGCCTTCCGGGTCCGCGACGGGGTGCCGTACCCCCTCGACGTCGTGCACTACGTGGGGCGGAATCCCAAGCAGCCGCGGATCCCTCTCGACGAACCCGTGCGCCTCTTCTCGGTCGCCTCGCCCGCGAAGCTCGTCTCCTCCACGCACCTCGAGCTCCGGCAGCAGGGCGACTCGGTCGTCGTGACGGATCTGCGGTCGACGAACGGCACGTCGGTCATCCTCCCCGGCCGGGACTGGCAGCGGTTGAGGGGTGGCCAGGGCATCGCCGTGATCCCTGGAACCTTCGTCGACATCGGCGACGGCGTGGTCCTCGAGATCCTTCCCCCCGCCCCATTCGAGTAACCCTCACGATGCACAGGGGATCCCGGCCCGATCGGCCTAGGATTGGGGCAATCGCGCGGGCGCCACGGCGGCGTCGTCGTCCGCCTGACGAGTCCTGATCGGAGGTGTGCCCGCATGTCCTCCCGCCTGCCCTCCGCACCGCCGGTGCTTCCGGGCTTCACCTACTCCAGCATCCTCGGATCGGGCGGCTTCGCCGACGTCTTCCTCTATGAGCAGGAGACTCCGCGGCGCCGCGTGGCCGTCAAGGTCATGCTGAGCGGCTACGCCGATCAGGCGGCTCGCGACGTCTTCAGCGCCGAGGCGGATCTCATGGCGCAGCTCAGCACGCACCCGGCCATCCTCACGGTGCACCAGTCGGGCGTATCCGCCGACGGCCGGCCGTACCTCGTCATGGAGATGTGCCCGTCGAGCGTGGGCGATCGCTACCGTCGCGAGCGTCTCGGCGTGGCCGAGGTGCTCCGGATCGGGATCGCGATCGCCGGAGCCGTGGAGTCGGCGCACCGGGCCGGGGTCCTCCACCGGGACATCAAGCCGTCGAACATCCTCCAGACCGCGTACGGCAACCCCGTTCTGAGCGACTTCGGGATCGCCGCGGTCATCGGTACCGTCGCGCCCGAGCAGTCGGTGGGGCTCTCGGTGCCCTGGTCGGCTCCCGAGGTGGTGTCGGGAGCCTCGCAAGGCGACATCGCCTCAGAGGTGTGGTCCCTCGGCGCGACGGTCTACTCGTTGCTCGCCGGGCGGAGTCCGTTCGAGTCGTCGGGATCCGACAACACCCCGGCGGAGCTCATGACGCGGATCTCGCGAGCGAAGCTGCCTCCGCTCGATCGCTCCGACGTTCCCGAGCGTCTCGAGGTGGTGCTGCGCCGCGCCATGTCGCGGCGACCGGATGCCCGGCAGCGGAGCGCGCTCGAATTCGCCAGGGAACTCCAGATGGTCGAGGCGGAGCTCGGCATCGCGCAGACCCAGCCTGACATCGCGGTGGACGAGTGGGCGCACGCCGCGGTCTCGGATCCCGTGGACCGCACACGGCAGACCGCGATCCGCCAGGTGGACCCGGGCCGGCGGCCACGCCGGTCCCGTCCGGTCCCGTCCGAGGCGGCCTCGGCGGACGACGCTCGGACCGTCGTCCGGGAGTCGGTGGGCTCGCCCGGTCGCTCGACGACGGGGCGGAGGGTCGCCGAGCCGCGTCGCTCGCGTCGCTCCGCGGTGATCCTCTCGGTCGCCGCAGCGACGGTCGTGCTCGCCGCGGCCGTCACGACCGTCGTCCTCACGGCCGAACGGGACGACGGGACCATCCCGGTCGTGAACGACATCGCGGCGACGATCGAGGACGACATGGCCGTGTTCTCCTGGAGCTCCGAGGATGCCGTCGAGGGAGACAACTTCGTCATCACGAGTTCGGACGGACGCGAGAGCATCCAGCGCACGACCGAGTACCGCATGGACGGCACCCCCGGCGACCCCGTGTGCGTGACCGTCACGGTGCGCCGCGCCGGTCGACTGGGCGAGCCGAGCGCGGAGAAGTGCATCGACCTCCCGGACGGGGCCGGCTGATGATGCGTGCCTGGATCCGGCACAACCGTCGACGGGTGATGTCCGGCACCGCGGCGGTCGGGCTCGTCGCCGTGCTGGCCTCCGTCGCCGTCACGTCCTCGGGGTACCGCACGCAGAACACGGAGCTCGACGACGCCGCCGTCTGGGTCGTGAACGGGGCGGACGGCGCCGTCGGTCGCGCGAATCTCGAGGTCGGGGAGCTCAACAGCGCGTTCCCCGTCGACTCGACCGATCTCGATGTGCTCCAGCGGGGGTCCACGGTCGTCGTCGTCGACCGGTCACGGTCCTCTCTCTCGCGGGTCGACGTCGCGAACGCCGTCCCGGGTGACGAGATCCCGCTGCCGTCGGGCACGGAGACCGTCGGCCTCGCGGGTGATCGCCTCGTCGTCGTGGCCGGCGGAGACGTCTGGCTCGTCCCGCTCGACGGTCTCGACGATTTCGACGCGTCCTCGGAACCCCTGCTCCGTTTCGGCGACGGAGCCGTCTCGGCGTTGAGCCCGTCCGGCCGGCTCGCGGTCTTCTCACCATCGCTCGACGAGGTGAGCGTCTTCGACGCGTCGAGCGAGGACGGCCCCACCGACCCGGCCGCCACGGAACCGTTCGAGGGCGAGGATGTGCGGATCACGCTCATCGGCGACACCGTCGCGCTCCTCGACGTCGAGAACGGCGTGCTCGACATCGGGGGAGAGCGATCCGTCCTCGACGGATCGACCCCCGATGCTGTGCTCCAGGCACCGGCCGACGGGGGAGCAGCGGTCGCGGTGGCCCTCGGCTCCGGGCTCGTCGAGGTGCCCCTCGACGGGGGCGATCCCCGCCGGGTCGCGGAGGCCGATGGCGCGCCGGTGGTGCCGACGTCGGCCGGCGGCTGCCTCTATGCCGCGTGGGACGACGGCGCGCTCTGGGAACGATGCGGTTCGGGAGCCCCGCGCACCGCCGTCCTCGACGGTCTCGGCGACGGCTCGGCCGCCTCATTCCGGGCCGACGGCGGTCGCGTCCTCCTCAACGACGCCCGCTCCGGGCGCTCCTGGGCGGTGCAGGACGGCGACGTCGTCATCGACAACTGGGGCGATCTCCTCGACGAGCAGGAGGACCGGCAGGACGTCGAGCAGAACGACGAGGACGCCCCTCCGGAGTACGAGACCCGACCGGCCCCTCCCGTCGCGGAGGACGACGCGTTCGGCGCCCGTCCGGGGCGCACGTCGCCGTTGCCCGTCCTGCTGAACGACTACGACCCCAACGGCGACGTGCTCGTGATCGACGACGTCGAGGCCGTGCCTGAGGACCTCGGACGGGTCGACGTCGTCGCGGAGGGACAGGCTCTCCAGATCGCGCTCGCCGACGACGCCACGGGGACCCTCTCGTTCACCTACTCGGTGAGCGACGGCCGCGGCGGCCAGGACACGGCGACCGTCGAGGTCGACGTCCGGGAGGACGGCGAGAATCTCGCTCCGGTCCAGTTCCGGGCGCCCAAGACGCTCGTCGCCGCCGGCGGCCGCGTGTCGACCAACGTGCTCACGACCTGGTTCGACCCGGACGGCGATCCGTTCTACCTCGAATTGGCGACAGCCACGGATCCGGAACTCGCGGTGTCGAAGCCCGACGGGACCGTCGTCTTCACCTCGTCCGGAGGCACGCTCGGGCGATCCGACGTCGCGCTCGTCGCGTCCGACGGTTCCCTCCAGGGAGCCGGCCGCCTCTCGGTGACCGTCAGGGATGCCGGCGACGTGCCCATCATCGTCGAGCCGTTCGCCGCGGTCGCGCACGCGGCCCAGGAGATCACGATCTCACCGCTCCGCCATGTCCGGGGCGGAGTGGCCGCGGTCCGGCTCGCGGGCGTACCGAACCGGGACGGGGTCGACCTCGTCCCGGACTACGACGCCGGGACGTTCCGCTTCACGGCCGATGCGGCGGGCATCTACTACGTCGACTTCTCCGTCACCGACGGGACGAGCACGACCGCCGGCGTCGTCCGTGTGCAGGTCACGACTCCACCGGCCGTCGGTGAGGCCCCGATCGCCGCTCCCCACACCGTCTTCGTGCGTGCGGGCACCCCGCAGACGGTCGAGGTCCTCGAGAGCGACAGGGACCCGGCGGGTGGTGTGCTCCTCGTGACCGACGTCGAGACCGCCGACATCGCCTCCTCGCTCCGGATCGAGGTGCTGGAACAACGATCGGTCCGGGTGGTCCTCACCGCGCCCCTGTCGGGCGCCGTCTCCTTCCCGTACACGATCAGCAACGGCTACGCGGAGGCGACCGGCACCGTCACGGTGATCGAGATCCCGGAACCCTCCCGCCCGCAGCCGCCCATCGCGACGGCCGACACGGTGTCCGTGCGCGTCGGGGACGTGGTCGACGTCCCCGTCCTCGACAACGACGAGCACCCGGACGGCAGCCGGCTCACACTCGGGACGGATCTCCCTCGGGGCCTCCCGGCGGAGGGCGGGCTGGCCTTCGTGTCCGGGGAGGTGCTCCGGTACCTCGCGCCGTCGACGCCGGGTGACTTCACGGTCACGTATCGGGTCTTCGGGCCGGACGGGCAGTGGGCCGACGCCGACGTCACGCTGAGCGTGCGGGAGATCGATCGCGCCTCCAACACCGCGCCTGCTCCGAGGACGGTGACGGCGCGCGTGTTCGCCGGCGAGACCGTGCGCGTGGAGATCCCGTTGTCGGGCATCGATCCCGACGGGGACTCCGTGCAGCTCGTGGGCCAGTCGAGTTCACCCGAGCGCGGAGGAGTCACGGCGAGCGGTGCGACCTGGTTCGACTACGAGGCCGCCGCCTACGCCGGCGGTACGGAGACCTTCGAGTACACGGTCGTCGACGCTCTCGGCGCCCAGGCGACGGGGACGGTGCGGATCGGTGTGACGACACGCGCCGACGCGGCACGCAACCCGGTGGCCGTGGAGGACCTCGTCATCACGAGGCCGTCGCGCATCGTCACCATCCCCGTGCTCGACAACGACTCGGATCCCGACGGCGGAGCGCTGCAGATCACCTCGGTCGAGCCCCTCGATCGCTCGGTCGTCGCGACGGTCGGTGCGGACACGATCGATGTCGAGGTCCCCGAGGCCGAGGGGCGCTACGGGTTCGTGTACACGATCACGAACGAGCGCGGCGGAACCTCGTCCAACTTCATCACCGTCGTCGCCGATGTCGATGCGGCACCGGCCGTTCCGGTCGCGCGCGACGCGGTCGTCCGCGTCGAGGACGTGCTCGATCGGGACTCCGTGACCGTCGACGTGCGGGCGAACGTGCGATACGTGGACGGCCCGGTCGCCGGGCTCTCCGTCGGCGTCCCCGAACGCTACGCCGACGTCGCGACGGTCGACGAGGAGGGGCGCGTCGTCGTCGAGATCGGCGACGAGAGTCGCGTCGTGCCGTTCCGGGTCTGGGACCCCGACGAGGAGGGGGTCGAGGGGTGGGCGTTCGTCCGCGTCCCCGGCCTCGACGACGCCCTTCCCCAGTTGCGGAGCACGGCCGATCCGCTCCGGGTGCGGAGTGGGGAGAGCCTGCGCATCGACCTGTCGGACTACGTTGTGGCGATCGGCGATCGGTCGGTCCGCATCACCGACGAGACCACCGTCCGCGCGACCCACGCCAACGGTGACGATCTCGTTCTCGACGAGGACACCCTCGAATTCACGAGCGCCGACCAGTACTTCGGGCCCGCGTCGATCGCCTTCGAGGTCACCGACGGAGAGGGTGTCGACGACCCGGACGGGCGGATCGCGACCCTCGTCCTCCCGATCACGGTCACGCCGCGGGAGAACCAGCCCCCCGTCTTCACGGGAGGCTCCATCGACGTGGAACCGGGTACGACCCGCACACTCGATCTGGCCCGTCTGACGACCTACCCGTATCCCGAGAACCTCGACGAGCTCGACTTCTCCTTCGCCGCCCCCCTGCCCGAGGGCGTCGAGGCGACCATCGACGGCCGGACTCTCGCGATCGACACCGCTTCCGGCGCGCCGGTCGGCTCCGTCTCCCGGATCGCCCTGGCCGTGTCCGACGACGAGAACGAGGGGACGGCGGGGGAGATCGACCTTCGGGTCGTCCCGTCGACCTTGCCACTCGCCGTGCCGCAGGCGGACTCCGCGCAGGTGACGCGCGGGACCTCGCAGACGATCGATGTTCTCGCGAACGACGGAGCGACCAATCCGTTCCCCGACACTCCGCTGCGGGTGCTCGACGTCACGGGGATCGACGGCGCCGGTGTGCCGAGCGGCCTGTCCATCTCACCGTCGTCCGACCGCAGCGTCCTCACGGTCGAGGTCGCAGCCGACGCGGAGATCGCCGACACCGTGCTGCAGTACCGGGTCGCGGACGCGACGGAGGACTCGAGCCGCTTCGTCTGGGGGACCGTGCGGATATCGGTGCGCGACCGCCCCGAGCCTGTCACAGCGCTCGCGCTGCGATCCGCCGGCGACAGGAGCCTCACGCTCGGTTGGACGCCCGGTGCCTTCAACAACGCACCGATCGAGGACTTCACCGTCACCCTCACGAGTGTGGCCACGAACGAGGTCGTCGGGTCGACGACGTGCACGTCGTCGACGTGCACGGTCACGACCCCGGGGAACGGGCGTGAGAATGCCGTGCGGGTGCGGGTGACCGCGACCAACGAGGTCGGGACGAGCGAGCCGACCGAGCTCGGTGCCACCGTCTGGTCCGACCTCATCCCCCCGGCCCCGGAGAACCTCGCCTCGACACCGCTCGACGGGGGACTGCGTGTGTCCTGGACGAAACCGTCGGATCCGACGGCGGCGAGCCCGATCGTCGCGTACGACGTGACGGTCGGCGGGGTCACGCAGACCCTGTCGGTGAGCCGCAGCGACCCGGCCGGTACCCGGTACGTCCGCTCCATCCAGTCGACGTCGATCCCGAACGGCACACCCGTGGCGGTGTCCGTGCAGTCCCGCAACGACTTCTCCGGCGCCTCGCCGCAGTGGAACAGGGCGACCGGTTCGAACACGCCGGCCGGCGCCCCGATCGCCACGACCTCCCCGACGGCGGAGGGCGACCGGTCCTCGGGCACCCGGGTCACGGTGAACTGGGGCGGCGTCTTCTCCGGGAACGGCGCGGCCGTGCAGCGCTATTACGTCGCCCTCTCGGCGGACGGGTCGCTGCCGTCGTGCCGCGTCGACGGTGTCGACGGCGGGAACCCGCGGCTGAGCATCTCCGACCCCGACGGCGAATTCGTCGAGGTGGGGACGGCGCGGTCGTACACGTTCACCGGGCTCACGCCGGGCACCGACTACCGCGCCGTGGTCTTCGCCTACAACGGCCAGGGCTGCACGGGCAGTGCGGAGGTCTCCGCGACTCCGCTCCAGCGACCCGGCGTCCCGACGGCGTCCTTCGGCAGGCTCGCTCGATTCAGCGAGGGTCTCTACTCCTACGCGGCGACGGTCGACTTCGCGACGGGTGGCGGCGCGCAGTCCACGACCGTCGAGTACCGGGCGACGGGTGGCGGGACCTCGAGGGACGGGACGCTCGATGGGCGCGGCTTCGTCATCCCGGACACGCAGCAGTACGGATACGTCCTCCAGGTGCAGTTCCGCGTCTGCGAGGTCTTCGGAGTCGGGACCCTGTGCAGCGACTGGTCCGACGCCGTGCCCACACCGAACGCGGTCGTGAGCACCCGCATCACTCCTTCCCTGCTCGATCTCACGATGAGCTTCGTCGGGGGCCGGCCGATCGGCGGCGAGGCCGGACCGTACCTCGAGTTCAGTTGCGACAACTTCGCCACGGAGGGACAGCCGCTCGGCTCGACCGGGTCGTGCGTGAACACGCCGAATACTCGTGGCAACATCTGGGTGAGGGTCTCCCTCCCCGGACAACCCGAGCACCGCGACCTGTACAGGCTGTGAGTCGGTCTCGACCGACCGAACGCCCCCCGACGAAGGAGAACGCCTCATGACGATGACACCCGAGCAGGCCACGTGGTTCGCGGGCGTCTGCGATCGTCTGATCGCGAACGTCGACCAGGTGGTGCTCGGGAAGAGCCACGTCATCCGCTTGGCCTTCGTCTCGTTGTTCAGCGGTGGGCACCTGCTCCTCGAGGACGTGCCCGGAACGGGTAAGACCTCGCTCGCCCGCGCGATCGCCCAGAGTATCGACGGGAGCGCGAGCCGCGTCCAGTTCACGCCCGACCTGCTCCCCGGCGACATCACGGGCGTCAGTATCTACGACCAGTCGAGCCAGAACTTCGAGTTCCACCGGGGACCGATCTTCGCGAACGTCGTCCTCGCCGACGAGATCAACCGGGCGAGCCCGAAGACGCAGTCGGCGCTCCTCGAGGTCATGGAGGAGGGCCAGGTCACGGTCGACGGCGTCCGCCACCCGGTCGGTGCACCGTTCATGGTCATCGCGACGCAGAACCCCATCGAGCAGGCCGGCACCTACCGGCTGCCGGAGGCGCAGCTCGACCGCTTCCTCCTCAAGACCTCGATCGGCTATCCCGACCACCAGTCGACGATGCGCATCCTCGAGAACCCCCACGCGAGCGACGCGGTGGAGGTCGCAGCCGTCGTGCCCGCGTCAACGGTCGCCGACATGGTCTCGCTCGTCTCGACCGTGCACGTCGACCCGTCGATCAACGACTACATCGCCCGGATCGTGGAGGGCACCCGCTCGGCCTCCGAGGTGAGGCTCGGCGGGAGCGTGCGGGCCGCACTCGCGCTCGTGCGGGCGACACGAGCGCTCGCCGCGTCGGCCGGTCGGTCGTTCGTCATCCCCGACGACGTGAAGGCGCTCGCGGAGGCGGTGCTCGCCCACCGGCTCGTCCTGGACCCCGAGGCCGAGTTCGACGGGGTCACCCCGTCGAGCATCGTCTCGCGCGTTCTCATCGACACGCCCCCACCGCAGGACCAGGGCGCGCGATGACGTTCCACCGTCGCGCGGCGGAACGTCCGAGCCAGGTCGGCATCCTCGCGGCGGCGATCCGCGGCGTCGTGGTCGCCTCCGCGCGCGGAGCGGATGCAACGATCGCGGCCTGGCGCCGCGTCGATGCGGTCGTCGAACCCCTCGGCTGGGTGGTCGTGGGGGTCGTCGGCGCGGCGTTCCTCGTCGGCTACGTCGCCGGCTGGGTCGAGCTCGTCGCGATCGCCTGGACGGGATCGGTCGTCCTCGCCGTGGCCGCGGTGTTCCTCATCGGACGGACGCGCCACGAGGCCACGATGACGCTGCCCGTCGGCCGCGTCGTCGTCGGCGAGCAGGCCGCCATCCAGCTCTCCGTCGCCAACCCGACCCGGCACCGGCTCGGGCGGGTGCGGGTCGAGGTCCCGGTGGGGGAGGCCGTCGCGGACTTCGCCGTCCCCGGTCTCGCCGTCGGCGCCCGCTTCGAGGACGTCTTCGTGATGACCGGGTCGAGGCGGGGGATCGTCCCGGTCGGGCCCGTCCGCACGATCCGTGCCGATCCGATCGGCATCGTCCGGCGTGAGCGCCGCTGGGACGAGCGCGTCGATCTGTACGTGCATCCCCGGACGATCCCGATCCCGAGCGTCAGCACGGGCTTCATCCGCGACCTCGAGGGCATCGCGACGAACGAGCTCACCGCGAGCGACCTGTCGTTCCACTCGATCCGCGAGTACGTGCCGGGCGACGAGCGACGCGCCATCCACTGGAGGAGCACGGCGAAGACGGGGCAGTACATGGTGCGGCAGTTCGAGGAGACCCGTCGCAGCCACCTCATGGTCGTCCTCGGTCTCCACCCGGATGAATTCGCGACCGAGGAGGAGTTCGAGATGGCGGTGAGCGTCACGGGGTCCCTCGGCGCCCGCGCGATAGCGGACGGGAGGGACGTCGCCGTCGTCGTGAGCGCGGTCGGCCGTCCCGGGGCCGTTCCCGCGCGCCCCGTCGAACATCTCGCGTCGCTCTCGCCCGTCCGCCTGCTCGACGACCTGTGCCGTGTCGATCCGTCCTCGACGGCACTGCGTCTGGCCGACGTCGTACGTTTCGCCTCCGAGGGCGTCGCCGGGGTGTCCCTCGTGTTCCTCGTGTGCGGGTCGACCGCCACGGCCTCGTCCCTCAGCGCCGCGGCGGCGGCCCTCCCCCCGGGCGTCGCGATCGTCGCCGTCGTCTGCGATCCGGAGATCGTGCCGAGCATGCGCCGCATCGGCGCCCTCACCGTCGTCACCATCGGCTTCCTCGACGATCTGAGCAAGTCGCTCCTCCGGGCGGGGATGTGATGGCCGCGTCCCGGGGGCTCCCCGGTCGTCGTTACGTCGTGTGGACGCTCGTCGCGTCGACGGCGGCCGTCGCCGTCGCCGCCGCCGCGATGTGGCCGATCTACGAGTCCGCCGCCTTCGTCCGCGCGGGGATCGGTGCCCTGCTCGTCGGCCAGCTCATCGCAGTCGTCGGCGCCCGGCGTCGGTTCGGAGCGTGGTCCCTCGCTCTCCTGTCGCTCCTCGTGCTCGCCGTGATCGGCGTCCCCCTCGCCGTGCCGACGCAAGCGATCGGTGGCGTGCTGCCGTCCGCCGGGGGACTCGGCTCGCTCGCGGAGGGGTCGCTGCTGTCGTGGAAGCGACTGCTCACGATCGCGACGCCGGTCGGGGACTACCAAGCGCTCCTCGTGCCGGCCCTGCTCCTCGTCCTGGCCGCGACCGTGACGACGACATCGATCGCCCTCCGGGCGCGGGTCCCCGACCTCGCGACCGTCGTCCCCGTCCTGCTCCTCGTGGCCGGGATCGTGCTCGGTCCGGAACGACCGGTCCTGCCGGTCGCCACGGCCGTCGCGCTCGCCGCCGTCCTGCTCGCCTGGCTGACCGCTCTCCGCGAGAGACGGGCGGTGTCTCGGCTCGCCGAGATCGACGGGTCGGGCGGGTCGCTCGCACCGAGCCGAGGCGACCGCCGCCGGGGTGCGGTCTCGTCGGCCGTCTCCGCGCTCGCGGTCATCGCCGTCGCGACGGGAGCTGGCGCAGGTGCGGCCATGCTCGTTCCGCCCGCATCCGATCGGGCGCTCGCCCGGAACGCCGTGGAGAGACCCTTCGATCCCCGGGACTACCCGAGCCCGCTCTCGACGTTCCGCGCCTACCACTCCCCGCAGCAGGCCGACGCCGTCATCCTCACGGCCGACGGTCTCGACGCGTCCCGGATCCGGCTCGCCGTCATGGACGATTTCGATGGAGTCGTGTGGCGCGTCGGGACGGCCGCGAATCCCTCCGACTCGGGCTCGTTCGAGCGGCTGCCGTTCCGGCTGGAGCCCACGGTCGCCGGCGACGTGTCGCTCACGGAGGTGACGATCGGCTCGTACGACGGCGTCTGGCTCCCGGGGACCGGCTACCTCGGCTCCGTCGATTTCGCCGGCGACCGGCCGGCGGCGCTGTCCGACTCGCTGTACTACAACGCGAACGCGGGGACGTCGGCCGTGACCGAGGGCCTCCGTTCCGGCGATGCGTACACGATCGACGCCGTCGAGCCCGCCGCCGCCGGTATCGACGAGATCGGCGAGCTCGTGCCCGCCCGGACGCCGACACGGCCGGGCGACTCGCCCGACGGACTGCTCGACTTCCTCGACCGGTTCACGACGCCGGGCGCCACACCGGGGGAGGACCTCGAAGCCGTCCTCGCCGGCCTCGGTTCCGTGGGCTACATCAGCCACGGGGTGGGGGAGGACGAGCCGAGGAGTCCGTCGGGCCACGGGCTGGATCGGTTGTCTGCGCTGCTCTCCGACACGCCGATGGTGGGCGACGGCGAGCAGTACGCCTCGTTCGCGGCGCTCGCCGCCCGCCAGCTCGGCTTCCCGTCGCGCGTGGTCATGGGGTTCTCCCTCGACGAGGACCTCGAGGAAGCGACGTCCGGTCCCGTCGCGTTCACAGGCTCCGACGTCGCCGCCTGGATCGAGATCGAGGTGGCGGGTCGCGGTTGGGTCGCCGTCGACCCGACGCCGGAGGACCGGCCGGTGCCCGAGGTGGAAACCGAGGACCCTTCCCTGATCGCGCGGCCCTATCCCGACCTGCAGCCCGAGGTCGAGGAGGAGCCCGATCGGAGCGAGCAGACCGCGCCGGACTCGAGCGAACCGGAGGAGGAACCCGTGATCGATCCGTTCCTCGCCGCGCTCGTCCAGATCGCGCGCGTGTTGTCCTGGCTCGTCATCGTGCTCGCGCTGGCGCTCTCCCCGTTCATCGCCGTCATCGCGGCGAAGGCCCGTCGGCGCTCGTTGCGCCGCCGCACGACGGATCCTGAGGAACGGGTCGTGGCCGGGTGGCGAGAGTTCCGAGACGCCGTGATCGACCACGGCATCGAACCCCCGCCCGCGTCCACCCGCCACGAGGTCGCGACGCTTCACGGGTCGAGGGGCGCCCATCGACTCGCGGTGCTCGCCGATCGAGTGACGTACTCGACGCTGCCGTCCACCGACGAGGACGCGGATCGCGCCTGGCGGCTGGTCGACGACCTCCGGCGTGCGCTCGGCTCCCGGGTCGATCGTCGCGGGCGCCTCCTGGCGCTCGTCTCCCTCCGATCCCTCGGCCTGCGTCGGGGCCGCTCGACACCGGCACGGAACGCACCTCGGCGCCCCGGCACCCGGACGGAGGGGGACGGATGACCGCCGACGACCTCCCGGGACCCGCCGCCGATGAGGCCGGCCGTCGTCGGATGGACCGGGACACCGTCTTCGCGGTGTTCGCGGCCGTGCTCTACCTCGCTCTTCTCGTGTGCGCGTTCGGTTTCGTGAGCCTCCTCGCCGACGTGGACGTGGTCTCGAGGGAGGGTACGGGCAGGTTCGTCGGTCCCGCGATGGTCGCGACGGCCGTCGTCGTCGTCCTCGTGGCCCTCGTCCGCGAGGCGAGGAGACCCCGCCGGACCACCGATCGCGTCGTCCGCTGGCCGCTCGTCATCGGGCTCGGTGCCGCGCTCGGCTTCACGGGTGCCGGGGTGGTGATCGTCGCCGTCGAGTCCGGCCGCTGGTTCGATGGAGTCGTGTTCGCCTCGTCGACGCTCATGTCCGCCTTCCCCTGGATCGCCGGCGGCCTCGCGGCCGTGGTCGTCGTCGCATTCGGTCTCGTGACGACCGAAGCCACATCGCCCCGCCCTCGCTGGCCGTGGGAGCGGGAGGACGAGGAGGAATGGTGATCACCGCGCCGTCCGGGAGAACCTCCCACCGCCGCGGTCACCGCGGCACTACGGTGTAGCCATGGAGCGGTCCCTCGAGACGACCGTGGCGCAGGCCGTGGACGCGTGGTTGCGGTGGCTGCCGCGATGGCGCCCGTCCACCACGCGTGGGCGGACGAGACTGTGCCGCCGCTGCTTCGGATCCCCGGTGGTCGCGGCCGCCGGTCTCGACACGGATGTGCCGCACGCCGTGCAGCACGGACTGTCGACGCGCATGAAGACCATCGTCGACGCCGTCGTCGACGAGTACACGGAACGCAACCTCCCATTGCTCCATAAGGAACTCCTCGAGTCCGAACGTCGGAAGGCGGCCGGGTACCGCCCGGATCAGGGCCTCGATCCCGAGTTCGACGGCCTCCCCCTCGACCCCGATCCCGAGCCGGGGGAGCCCTACCTGTTCACGTTCGCGGAACTCGCCGGCGGATCCGATGCGGGTCAGACCCCGCCCCCGCGCGAGCTGTCCGACGAGGAGAAGCAAGCGCTCCGGACGGAGCTGCGGTTGGCGGACGAGTGCGCAGGTCACGCCGGCCGGCTCGTGTGCATCGCCCTCGAGGAGCACAGGGGACGGATCGCGGCGGGCATCGAGCGCTACGTGGAGCCGCAGGTCGAGGCGCTCCTCGCCGACCTCGCCGGAAACCTCGATACGCCGCCGTCCGGGTGGGGATGATCGCAGGCCGGGACGGGTAGTCCTGCCCCTGGCCGTATGTCGTCCGCTCGCTAGACTGGCGAGGTCGCATCGACGAAGGGGCAAGGGAATGTCGAATCCGCCGGGACCGTATCCGCAGGGCCAGCCGCCGTACCCGTATGGGCAGCAGGGGCAGCCGGGCCAGCAGCCCCCGTTCCCGCCGGGCCAGCAGCCCCAGGGTCAGCCGCCGTACCCTCAGGGTCAGCCTCAGGGTCAGCCGCCGCAGCAGCCGCCGTACCCTCAGGGTCAGCCGCAGGGTCAGCCGCCGTACCCCCAGGGTCAGCCTCAGGGTCAGCCGCCGCAGCAGCCCCCGTACACTCATGGTCAGCCCCAGGGTCAGCCGCCGTATCAGGGTCCGCCGCAGCAGCAGCCGACCCCCTCCCCGACCCAGGCCTATGCGACCACGGATCACACGGCGCCCCCGCAGCCCTACGCCCAGACCGCGTCGCCGGAGCGGAAGCCCCGGCGTCGGGGGCGGATCATCGGGCTCGTCGCCGGGGTGGTCGTCCTCCTGCTCCTCATCGCCGGTGGGATCGTCGGAAACATCGTCGGCACCCAGGCCAACGCCCCGGAGCGGGAGGTCGAGGAGTACCTCGATGCGCTCGTCGACGGTGACGCCGAGACGGCTCTCGCCGTCTCGAACGCCGACGTCGGCGACACGGGTGTCCTCCTGACGAACGACGTGTACGGCGAGGTCGACGACCGGATCTCTGGCTATGAGATCGGGGAGACGACCATCACGGGGGACACCGCGGAGGTCGCGGTCTCCGTCTCGCAGGGCGATGAGGCCTTCGACACCACGTTCACCCTGGACAAGGCGGGGAAGGCGTACGTCGTCTTCGACACCTGGAGCCTCCAGGCTCCCGAGCTCGGGCTCGTCGGCTATTCCGTGACGGGTCCCGAGGACACGGCGGTCGTCGTGTCGGGCGTCGACACGAGCGCCGTCCCCGCTGCCGAGAGCGGCTCCGTCGAGCTCCCCGCCCTGCCCGGCACCTACACCGTCGCGCTCGCCGGGGACTCCGAGTACCTCCAGGCGGAGCCCCTGACCGTCGCGGTGACGGGTTTCGGCGCCGATGCGGTCACGAGCCTCAACGCCGAGGGCGAGGAGGCGACCGCTCTCACGGTCACCCTGACCGACACCGCGATGGAGGCGGGAGAGGCGGCCGTCGATGCCTACCTTGACGGTTGCGCGGCCTCGACCGACTTCCGCCCGGACGGCTGCCCGTTCACCGCACAGGGCGAGACCCCCGGTTACGAGTACTCGAACTGCGTCTGGACCCTCGAGTCGCGACCGACCTTCACGGTCGGTCAGTACGACGACGGCCAGTGGCCGGTGTCGACGGAGAGCTCCGGCTCCGCGAGCCTCGAGTGCGACGTGCGCGACCCGGGTACGGGAGCGTCGGGAACGGCCACGGCCGGCCCGATGAGCGTCGACGTGGGTGGCGCGATCACCGCGTTCGGCGAGGACGGCGCGACCTACGCGCCCTGACGCCCTTCGTTCCCCTCACGGCCCCGCTCCGGCGGGGCCGTGTTGTTTGACCGGCGCTCCGGTGCCGACTACACTTGACCGGGTGTGCGCTTCGGTGCACCGGTGTGCCGTGCCCGAAAGGTCGTAGCCGCCGGATCGTGCCGCATCGCGCTCTCCCAGGGACTCTGAACCGCTCACGTGGTTCGAGACGCCCCCACGGCATACCCACCACACAACAGGTCCTCGAATCCTCGAGGCCCGGTGGGTCCAATTGAACTCGTCGCGCGAGCGGCGGTCCTCGTGATGCGAGAGACCTCCACTGCGGCGAATGCGCGAAATCCGCTGTCACCGTGCAGCATTATCAAGGAGAAGAAGTGCCAACCATTCAGCAGTTGGTCCGCAAGGGCCGGTCGCCGAAGGTCTCGAAGACCAAGGCTCCCGCCCTCAAGGCCAACCCGCAGCAGCGCGGCGTGTGCACCCGTGTGTACACGACCACGCCCAAGAAGCCGAACTCGGCGATGCGCAAGGTCGCTCGTGTGAAGCTGTCCAACGGGACCGAGGTCACGGCCTACATTCCCGGCGAGGGTCACAACCTCCAGGAGCACTCGATGGTGCTCGTCCGCGGCGGTCGTGTGAAGGACCTCCCCGGCGTCCGCTACAAGATCGTCCGTGGAGCGCTCGACACGCAGGCCGTGAAGAACCGCAAGCAGGCCCGTAGCCGCTACGGCGCGAAGAAGGGTTAAGCACAATGCCTCGTAAAGGACCCGCTCCCAAGCGCCCCGTCGTCGCCGATCCGGTGTACGGCGCCCCCGTGGTGAGCCAGCTCGTCAACAAGATCCTCCTCGACGGCAAGAAGGGCCTCGCCGAGCGCATCGTGTACGACGCGCTCGCCGGTGTCTCGTCGAAGAACGGTCAGGATGCCGTCGTCACGCTGAAGAAGGCGCTCGACAACGTCCGCCCGACCCTCGAGGTCAAGAGCCGCCGCGTCGGTGGCTCGACCTACCAGGTGCCCGTCGAGGTCAAGCCCCACCGGGCGAACACCCTCGCCCTCCGCTGGCTCGTGAGCTACGCGAAGGGTCGTCGTGAGAAGACCATGACCGAGCGCCTCACCAACGAGATCCTCGACGCATCAAACGGCCTCGGTGCCGCGGTCAAGCGCCGCGAAGACACCCACAAGATGGCCGAGTCGAACAAGGCATTCGCGCACTACCGCTGGTAGTCGTGATTCGGGGGTCGGCATTCATGTCGACCCCCGACCTCGTTCGCATTCGAACCCCAACTTCCCGGAGGAATACCCGTGGCACAAGACGTGCTCACCGACCTGAACAAGGTCCGCAACATCGGCATCATGGCTCACATCGATGCCGGCAAGACCACCACCACCGAGCGCATCCTGTTCTACACGGGTATCACCCACAAGATCGGCGAAGTGCACGACGGCGCGGCGACGATGGACTGGATGGCGCAGGAGCAGGAGCGCGGCATCACGATCACGTCCGCCGCGACGACCTGTTTCTGGAACAAGAACCAGATCAACATCATCGACACGCCCGGCCACGTGGACTTCACCGTCGAGGTGGAGCGTTCGCTCCGCGTCCTCGACGGCGCCGTCGCCGTGTTCGACGGCAAGGAGGGCGTCGAGCCCCAGTCGGAGACGGTCTGGCGTCAGGCCGACAAGTACGACGTACCGCGCATCTGCTTCGTCAACAAGATGGACAAGCTCGGTGCCGACTTCTACTTCACGGTCGACACGATCATCAAGCGCCTCGGCGCCAAGCCCCTCGTGATCCAGCTGCCCATCGGTGCTGAGAGCAACTTCGAGGGCGTCGTCGACCTCGTCGAGATGCGCGCGCTCACGTGGCGCGGCGACTCGAAGGGTGACGTCGAGCTCGGTGCCAAGTACGAGATCGAGGAGATCCCCGAGGACCTCAAGGAGAAGGCGGCCGAGTACCGGCAGCTGCTCCTCGAGACCGTCGCGGAGACCGATGACGAGCTGCTCGAGAAGTTCTTCGCCGGCGAGGAGCTCGCCGTCGCCGAGATCAAGGGCGCCATCCGGAAGCTCACGGTCAACAGCGAGATCTACCCCGTGCTCTGCGGCTCCGCCTTCAAGAACCGCGGCGTGCAGCCGATGCTCGACGCCGTCGTGGACTACCTCCCGTCGCCGCTCGACGTCCCCGCCGTCGAGGGTCACGACGTGAAGGACGAAGAGAAGATCGTCCTGCGCCACCCGGACTCGACCGAGCCGTTCTCGGCTCTCGCGTTCAAGGTCGCCGTGCACCCCTTCTTCGGTCGCCTCACCTACGTCCGGGTCTACTCGGGCCGGGTCGACTCCGGTGCCCAGGTCATCAACTCGACCAAGGGCAAGAAGGAGCGCATCGGCAAGATCTTCCAGATGCACGCCAACAAGGAGAACCCGGTCGACGCTGTCACCGCCGGTCACATCTACGCGGTCATCGGACTCAAGGACACGACCACGGGTGACACCCTGTGCGACCCCACGAGCCAGGTCGTCCTCGAGTCGATGACGTTCCCCGAGCCCGTCATCGAGGTCGCGATCGAGCCGAAGACGAAGGCCGACCAGGAGAAGCTCTCCGTCGCCATCCAGAAGCTCGCCGAAGAGGACCCGACGTTCCGCGTCGAGCAGAACGCCGAGACCGGCCAGACCGTCATCAAGGGCATGGGCGAGCTCCACCTCGACATCCTCGTGGACCGCATGAAGCGCGAGTTCCACGTGGAGGCGAACGTCGGAAAGCCCCAGGTGGCCTACCGCGAGACGATCCGCAAGGCCGTCGAGCGTCACGACTTCACCCACAAGAAGCAGACCGGTGGATCCGGGCAGTTCGCGAAGATCCAGTTCGCGATCGAGCCCATGGAGGTCACCGCCGAGTCGACCTACGAGTTCGTCAACAAGGTCTCCGGTGGTCGCATCCCGCGCGAGTACATCCCCTCCGTCGACCAGGGCTTCCGCGACGCGCTGAACGTCGGCATCCTCGCCGGATACCCCATGGTGGGCGTCAAGGCGACCCTGCTCGATGGTGCGGCGCACGACGTCGACTCCTCGGAGATGGCGTTCAAGATCGCCGGTTCCATGGGCTTCAAGGAGGCGGCTCGCAAGGCGAGCCCCGTCATCCTCGAACCGCTCATGGCCGTCGAGGTGCGCACGCCCGAGGAGTACATGGGCGACGTCATCGGCGACCTGAACTCCCGGCGCGGCCAGATCCAGTCCATGGAGGACGCCTCCGGCGTCAAGGTCGTCCGGGCCAATGTCCCCCTCTCGGAGATGTTCGGTTACATCGGTGATCTGCGGTCGAAGACCTCGGGTCGCGCGGTGTTCTCGATGACGTTCGAGAGCTACGCTGAGGTTCCCAAGGCTGTCGCCGAGGAGATCGTCCAGAAGGGCAAGGGCGAGTAATTCGCCCGGAGGGCTCCCCGCGCACACGGTGCGGGTCACGCAGTGTGATCCGTGCAGTGTGACGTCGCGGGGAGACCCTTGTAACATGAATACACAAACCCCCGTAGAAAACCGGGCGCAATCCAGCGTCCGGGTACCTACACGAGTCCTGAGGAGGACCCACAGTGGCTAAGGCCAAGTTCGAGCGGACCAAGCCGCACGTCAACATCGGTACGATCGGTCACGTCGACCACGGCAAGACCACCCTGACCGCAGCGATCTCGAAGGTGCTCGCCGACAAGTTCCCGTCGGCCACCAACGTTCAGCGCGACTTCGCGTCGATCGACTCCGCTCCCGAGGAGCGCCAGCGCGGCATCACGATCAACATCTCGCACGTCGAGTACGAGACGCCGAAGCGCCACTACGCGCACGTCGACGCCCCTGGTCACGCCGACTACATCAAGAACATGATCACCGGTGCTGCTCAGATGGACGGCGCGATCCTCGTGGTCGCCGCCACCGACGGCCCGATGGCTCAGACGCGTGAGCACGTGCTGCTCGCCAAGCAGGTCGGCGTGCCGTACCTGCTCGTCGCGCTCAACAAGTCGGACATGGTCGACGACGAGGAGATCCTGGAGCTCGTCGAGCTCGAGGTTCGCGAGCTGCTCTCGAGCCAGGACTTCGACGGCGACAACGCCCCCGTCGTCCGCGTCTCGGGCCTCAAGGCTCTCGAGGGCGACGAGAAGTGGGTCAACGCCATCGTCGAGCTCATGGACGCCGTCGACGAGTCCATCCCGGACCCGGTGCGCGACAAGGACAAGCCGTTCCTCATGCCGATCGAGGACGTCTTCACGATCACTGGTCGTGGAACCGTCGTCACGGGCCGCGCCGAGCGCGGAACGCTCGCGATCAACTCGGAGGTCGAGATCGTCGGCATCCGTGCGACGCAGAAGACGATCGTCACGGGTATCGAGATGTTCCACAAGCAGCTCGACGAGGCATGGGCCGGCGAGAACTGTGGTCTGCTCCTCCGCGGCACCAAGCGCGAGGACGTCGAGCGCGGCCAGGTCGTCGTCAAGCCGGGTTCGGTCACGCCGCACACCCAGTTCGAGGGCACCGCGTACATCCTGTCCAAGGATGAGGGTGGGCGTCACAACCCGTTCTACGCGAACTACCGCCCGCAGTTCTACTTCCGCACCACGGACGTCACCGGCGTCATCACGCTGCCCGAGGGCACCGAGATGGTCATGCCCGGCGACACCACGGAGATGACGGTCGAGCTCATCCAGCCGATCGCCATGGAAGAGGGCCTCGGCTTCGCCATCCGTGAGGGTGGCCGCACCGTCGGTGCCGGTACCGTCACCAACATCCTCAAGTAGTCTTCCGACCGCTTGTCCTGAAGGACCCCGGAGCATCATGCTCCGGGGTCCTTCTTGCGTTCCTGGGCTCCCGCCCATCGAGCGCGCCTACCCCCCCCTCGCGGGGGCGCCTCTGCGTGTACCCCGTACTGGGGTGAGGGTTACTCACATATACCTGTGAGCATCACTCAGTTTTACGTTACCGTGAGATCACTGCGATCTACTCGAAAAAGGGGGAGACGCCGACGCAGCGGCAGCTCACACATGAACACATCATCAGCCTTCGTCCGCACGTCGGCCGCCGCCGGCATCATCGCCTTCGCCGCTCTCACGACCGCCCTCACGGGCGGTGCGGCGTTCGCCGCGACCGACGACTACGTTCCCGACACCGGTATCTCGAACGAGTCCCCGACGACGCCGGCGCTGACGCCGGCCGACGCCGTCATCCCGGCCGACACCGTCATCCCGGCGGACGCGCCCACGGTGGACTCGGCCGACGGCCTCGCCGTCACCGGCTCCGACGCGGCGCTCATCGCCGGCCTCGCCGGGGTCTTCATCGTCGGAGGAGCCGCGATCACCATCGCCGGTTCCGCCGCACGCCGCCGGTCAGCGCGCACCCGCGGCTGACCCTCGTCGGACCGGACCCTCAGGGGCCCACGGTCCGCGGACTGGACCTGACCTGACAGGCCCTCGGTCCTCGTGTACACGGACGCCCTCCGGACTGCTCGCCAGCCCGGAGGGCGTCCGTCATTCCGGGTGTCGTCTCGTGTCGTGCGGTGGACGCCCGTGTGTGGTTCGGGCTGCTCGCCAGCCCGGAGGGCGTCGGTCATTCCGGGTGTCGTCTCGTGTCGTGCGGTGGACGCCCGTGTGTGGTTCGGCTGCTCGCCAGCCCGGAGGGCGTCCGTCATGTCGTCTCGTGTCGTGCGGTCGACGCCCGTGTGTGGTCCGGGCTGCTCGCCAGCCTGTTGCGCCGCACGGCGCACGCCCTTCTCCGGCCGGGGCTGCTGGTGGACCCGTGGGTGTCCGGCCTGTGCGCCGGGTGTCGGCTGGTGCCGTGCTGTGGACGGGCGAAACGGTCCCGTGGGCCTCGCGCGACACGCCCGGGTTGCACGAATGGCCCGCGTCTCGTAGACTTTCCTAGTTCAACACTTCGCGGTTGTCGTGCGCCTGCGCACCGACTCGTATCGCGAATCACTGCCAGGCAGTGCATAGGCAAGCCCCCGGTCCTCACGGATCGCGCCGGGCACGGGTCTAGGCCGCGGGTAGCAGAACAACGACTCAACCGAATCCCATCGATCCGGCTACACGCATGTCTCGCGTCAGGTCTCCTGGCGAAGGCGTACGGGGCCGGGGGAGTGGAGCGGCGAGGTTTGACAGAAGAACAGTGCTCGAGAGAAGTGCTCGAGAGAAGCGCGTCCAATGCGAGGGATCGTAAGACGCAAGACAGAGAGTGAGTCACACAATGGCGGGACAGAAGATCCGCATTCGACTTAAGTCGTACGACCACGAGGTCATCGACACCTCGGCACGCAAGATCGTCGACACGGTCACCCGCGCGGGTGCGACCGTCGTCGGCCCCGTGCCGCTCCCGACGGAGAAGAACGTGGTCGCCGTCATCCGTTCGCCCCACAAGTACAAGGACAGCCGCGAGCACTTCGAGATGCGCACGCACAAGCGCCTCATCGACATCATCGACCCGACGCCGAAGGCCGTCGACTCGCTCATGCGACTCGACCTGCCCGCCGACGTCAACATCGAGATCAAGCTCTGAGCACAGGGCCGGATAGGGACGAATAAGAATGTCAACGCAGAACAAGACCAGCAGGGGCCTGCTCGGCACCAAGCTCGGCATGACCCAGGTATGGGACGAGAACAACAAGCTCGTTCCCGTCACCGTGA
This sequence comes from Labedella endophytica, assembly GCF_003990045.1. Taxonomy (GTDB): domain Bacteria; phylum Actinomycetota; class Actinomycetes; order Actinomycetales; family Microbacteriaceae; genus Labedella; species Labedella endophytica. Next base: position 31,984 of record NZ_RZGZ01000003.1, read on the forward strand.
TCCAGGTCACCCCGAACGTCGTGACGCAGGTCCGTACGCCCGAGGTCGACGGCTACGACGCCGTCCAGATCGCCTACGGGCAGATCGACCCTCGCAAGGTGAACCAGCCCGCCGGCGGTCACTTCGACAAGGCCGGCGTCACGCCGCGCCGTCACCTCACCGAGATCCGCACCGCAGACGCCTCCGACTACTCACTCGGTCAGGAGCTCACGGTGGACGGGCTCTTCGAGGCCGGCCAGAAGGTCGACGTCGTCGGAACCTCGAAGGGTAAGGGTTTCGCCGGTGTCATGAAGCGCCACAACTTCAAGGGTGTCGGCGCCTCCCACGGTGCGCACCGCAACCACCGCAAGCCGGGTTCCATCGGAGCCTCCTCGACCCCCAGCCGTGTCTTCAAGGGCATGCGCATGGCCGGTCGCATGGGTGGCGAGCGTGTCACCGTCATGAACCTCCACGTGCACTCCGTCGACGCCGAGAAGGGACTCATCCTCGTCAAGGGGGCCGTCCCCGGCGCGCGTGGTCGCCTGGTTTTCGTCCGCAACGCAGTGAAGGGAGCCTGACACCATGGCTACTGAACTCGACGTTCTCGACACCGCAGGGAAGAAGGCCGGCTCCGTCGAGCTCCCCTCCGACCTCTTCGATGTCCAGACCAACATCCCGCTGATCCACCAGGTCGTCGTCGCGCAGCTCGCGGCCGCTCGCCAGGGCACGCACAAGACCAAGGGTCGTGGCGAGGTCTCCGGTGCTGGTCGTAAGCCCTTCAAGCAGAAGGGAACCGGTCGCGCCCGTCAGGGCTCGATCCGTGCCCCTCAGATGACGGGTGGTGGAATCGTCCACGGACCGGTGCCCCGCAGCTACGCGCAGCGCACCCCCAAGAAGATGATCGCCGCCGCGCTCCTCGGAGCCCTCTCGGATCGCGCACGGGGCAGCCGCCTCCACGTCGTCGAGACGCTCGCCCTCGCGGACGAGCGCATCACGCGGGCAGCGGCCGCCTACCTCGGCGGAATCGCCTCCTCGAAGCACGTCCTCGTGGTTCTCGAGCGCGACGACGAGCAGAGCCTGCTCGCCGTCCGCAACCTCCCCACGGTGCACGTGCTCAGCCAGGACCAGCTCAACGCGTACGACGTTCTCGTCTCCGACGACATCGTCTTCACCAAGGCAGCCTTCGACGCGTTCGTCGCGGCGAAGTCCAAGAAGGAAGAGGTGAACGCGTAATGGCCACCAACAAGGACCCGCGCGACATCATCATCAGCCCCGTCGTCTCCGAGAAGAGCTACGGACTGATCGACGAGGGCAAGTACACGTTCGTCGTGGACCCCCGCTCCAACAAGACCGAGATCAAGCTCGCCATCGAGAAGATCTTCCAGGTCCAGGTCGCGTCCGTGAACACCCTGAACCGCACGGGTAAGACGCGCCGCACGAAGTTCGGCCTCGGTAAGCGCAAGGACACCAAGCGCGCCATCGTCACACTCAAGTCCGGTTCCATCGACATCTTCACGGCTGTCGGCTAGGAAACGGGAGGAAGAAAACATGGCTATTCGCAAGTACAAGCCCACGACCCCTGGTCGCCGCGGCTCCAGCGTCGCCGACTTCGCCGAGATCACGCGATCGACGCCCGAGAAGTCGCTGCTCCGTCCGATCTCCAAGACCGGTGGACGCAACAACCAGGGACGCATCACGACCCGTCACATCGGTGGTGGACACAAGCGCCAGTACCGCCTCATCGACTTCCGTCGCAATGACAAGGACGGCGTGAACGCCAAGGTCGCTCACATCGAGTACGACCCCAACCGCACGGCTCGCATCGCGCTGCTCCACTTCGTGGACGGCACGAAGCGCTACATCCTCGCGCCGAACAAGCTCTCGCAGGGCGACATCGTCGAGTCGGGTGCCGGAGCGGACATCAAGCCGGGCAACAACCTGCCGCTGCGCAACATCCCCACCGGTACGGTCATCCACGCGATCGAGCTTAAGCCCGGTGGCGGCGCCAAGATGGCCCGTTCCGCCGGAGCCTCCGTGCGACTCGTCGCCAAGGACGGCCCCTACGCGCAGCTCCGTCTGCCGTCCGGTGAGATCCGCAACGTCGACGCGCGCTGCCGCGCGACCGTCGGCGAGGTCGGTAACGCCGAGCAGTCGAACATCAACTGGGGCAAGGCCGGCCGGAAGCGCTGGAAGGGCGTCCGCCCGACCGTGCGTGGTGTCGCGATGAACCCGGTCGACCACCCGCACGGTGGTGGTGAGGGCAAGACCTCCGGTGGACGCCACCCGGTCAGCCCGTGGGGCCAGAAGGAAGGCCGCACGCGCCACCCCAACAAGGAGAGCGACAAGCTCATCGTCCGCCGTCGTACCGCCCTCAAGAAGCGCAAGTAGGAGTTGTAGAAGATGCCTCGCAGTCTCAAGAAGGGCCCCTTCGTTGACGACCACCTGTTTCGCAAGGTCGTCGCGCAGAACGAAGCCGGCTCCAAGAACGTCATCAAGACCTGGTCGCGCCGCTCGATGATCGTGCCCGCCATGCTCAACCACACGATCGCCGTTCACGATGGTCGCAAGCACATCCCGGTGTTCGTCACCGAGACCATGGTCGGTCACAAGCTCGGCGAGTTCGCGCCGACGCGTACCTTCCGCGGCCACGTGAAGGACGACAAGAAGGGTCGCCGCCGCTGACCGCGGTGGCGTTAGGAGGAACAGAAATGGTGGAAGCCATCGCACGCGTGCGACACATCCGCGTGACCCCCATGAAGGCCCGTCGTGTCGTCAACCTCATCCGCGGCAAGCAGGCTCAGGAGGCACTCGCCATCCTGAAGTTCGCCCCGCAGGCTGCATCGGAGCCGGTCTACAAGCTCGTCGCGTCCGCTATCGCGAACGCACGGGTCAAGGCCGACGCGACCAACAGCTACCTGGACGAGCAGGACCTGTACATCGCCAAGGCATTCGTCGACGAGGGCGCGACCCTCAAGCGTTTCCAGCCGCGTGCCCAGGGCCGTGCATTCCGTATCAACAAGCGCACGAGCCACATCACGGTTGTGCTCGCCACTCCCGAGGAGGGGACGAAGTAATGGGTCAGAAAGTCAACCCGTACGGCTTCCGCCTCGGCATCACCACCGACCATGTGTCGCGTTGGTACGCCGACAGCACGAAGCCCGGACAGCGCTACGCCGATTACGTGGCCGAGGACGTGAAGATCCGTCGCCTGCTGAGCACTTCGCTCGACCGCGCCGGCGTCTCGCGTATCGAGATCGAGCGGACGCGTGACCGCGTCCGTGTGGACATCCACACGGCTCGCCCCGGCATCGTCATCGGTCGCCGCGGCGCCGAGGCGGAGCGGATCCGCGCCGACCTCGAGAAGCTCACGAAGAAGCAGATCCAGCTGAACATCCTCGAGGTCAAGAACCCCGAGGCCGACGCTCAGCTCGTCGCCCAGGGCATCGCCGAGCAGCTCACCGCTCGTGTGGCGTTCCGCCGCGCGATGCGCAAGGGACTGCAGGGCGCTCAGCGTGCCGGCGCCAAGGGTGTCCGCATCCAGGTGTCCGGTCGTCTCGGCGGCGCCGAGATGAGCCGCTCGGAGTTCTACCGCGAGGGCCGCGTGCCCCTGCACACGCTCCGCGCGAACATCGACTACGGCTTCTACGAGGCCAAGACGACGTTCGGCCGCATCGGCGTGAAGGTGTGGATCTACAAGGGCGACATCACGAACAAGGAACTCGCTCGCGAGCAGGCCGGCCAGAAGTCCAGCCGTCCGGAGCGCAGCGACCGTCCGCGTCGTGCCCCTCGTAACGAGGCGCCCGTCGCCGCAGGAGTTGAGGCATAACCATGTTGATCCCACGCAGAGTCAAGCACCGCAAGCAGCACCGCCCCGTGCGTACCGGTCAGGCGACCGGTGGCACGAAGGTCAGCTTCGGCGAGTTCGGCATCCAGGCCATGACGCCCGCTTACGTGACCAACCGTCAGATCGAGTCCGCTCGTATCGCCATGACGCGTCACATCAAGCGTGGTGGAAAGGTGTGGATCAACATCTACCCCGACCGTCCGCTCACGAAGAAGCCGGCCGAAACCCGCATGGGTTCCGGTAAGGGTTCGCCCGAGTGGTGGGTCGCGAACGTCAAGCCCGGCCGTGTGCTCTTCGAGGTCGCGGGAGTCGACGAGACTCTCGCCCGCGAGGCGCTCACCCGTGCTATCCACAAGCTGCCCCTCAAGGCACGCATCATCAAGCGCGAGGAGGGCGACGCATAATGGCGATCGGTTCCAAGGAGCTCAGCCCCATCGAGCTCGACACATTCGAAGACGAGCGACTCGTCGATGAGCTGCGGAAGGCCAAGGAAGAGCTGTTCAACCTGCGCTTCCAGGCCGCGACCGGCCAGCTCGAGACGCACGGGCGTCTGCGCGCCGTCAAGCGCGACATCGCCCGCATCTACACGGTCATCCGTGAGCGCGAGCTCGGGATCCGGGCCACCCCGGCTCCCATCGAGGTGCCCACCAAGGCCCCGAAGAAGAGCAAGAAGGCTGCGAAGGAGTCCGCTGAGGACACCACCGCGACGCCCGACGAGACGAAGGAGGCCTAGACATGGCTACCGCAACTGAGAAGGCTGCGCAGGGTCACGAGTCGGCCGAGCACGACGTCAAGGACGCCGCGAGCCGCGGTTACCGCAAGACGCGTCGCGGCTACGTGACGAGCGACAAGATGGACAAGACCATCGTGGTCGAGGTCGAGGACCGGGTGAAGCACCCGCTCTACGGCAAGGTCATCCGTCGCACGTCCAAGGTCAAGGCGCACGACGAGAACGGGACCGCCGGCATCGGTGACCTCGTCATCATCTCGGAGACCCGCCCGCTGAGCGCGACCAAGCGCTGGCGCCTGGTCGAAGTCCTCGAGAAGGCCAAGTAAGCCCCCGGGCTTACTTCGGAGAAGGAGAACAGGATGCTTCAGCAGGAATCGCGCGTCAAGGTGGCCGACAACACCGGCGCCAAGGAGTTGCTCACGATCCGGGTCCTCGGTGGCTCGGCTCGGCGCTACGCCGGCCTCGGCGACGTCATCGTCGCGACCGTCAAGGACGCCATCCCCGGCGGCAACGTCAAGAAGGGCGACGTCGTCAAGGCGGTCGTCGTCCGGGTCAAGAAGCAGACGCGTCGCAACGACGGGTCCTACATCAAGTTCGATGAGAACGCGGCAGTGATCCTGAAGGGTGACGGCGACCCTCGTGGAACCCGCATCTTCGGGCCGGTCGGTCGTGAACTTCGCGACAAGAAGTTCATGAAGATCGTGTCGCTGGCGCCGGAGGTTATCTAAATCATGGCGAAGATCAAAAAGGGCGACCTGGTCCAGGTGATCACGGGACCCAAGCAGGACCGTGGTGGGTTCCGCGGCAAGCAGGGCCGCGTCATCGAGGTGCTCGTGGAGCGAAACCGCGTCATCGTCGAGGGTGTCAACTACGTCACCAAGCACGTCCGTCAGGGACAGACGCAGCGCGGCACGAAGACCGGTGGCATCGAGACCCATGAGGCCCCGATCCACATCTCCAACGTGGTGCTGCTCGACCCCGACACGAAGAAGCCGGTCAAGGTCGGCTACCGTTCCGAAGAAGTCGTGAAGGACGGCGTCTCCAAGACGCGTCGCGTTCGCATCGACAAGAAGTCTGGTAAGGACCTCACGTAATGACAGACACTGCTGCGGCTGGCAAAATCCAGCCCCGCCTCAAGGAAAAGTACAAGGGCGAGCTCGCCGCGAAGCTGATGGGCGACCTCGGCTTCACGAACGTCCACCAGATCCCGACGCTCACCAAGATCGTCGTGAACATGGGTGTCGGCGACGCGGCCCGCGATGGCAAGATCATCGACGGCGCGATCGCGGACCTCACCCTCATCACGGGTCAGAAGCCGCAGGTCACGAAGGCCCGCAAGTCCATCGCTCAGTTCAAGCTGCGCGAGGGTCAGCCGATCGGCGCGCACGTCACACTGCGCGGCGACCGCATGTGGGAGTTCCTCGACCGGCTGCTCTCGCTCGCACTGCCCCGTATCCGCGACTTCCGCGGCCTCTCGGACCGCCAGTTCGACGGCAACGGCAACTACACGTTCGGTCTCACGGAGCAGGCTGTGTTCCACGAGATCAACCAGGACCGTATCGACCGTGTCCGCGGTATGGACATCACGGTCGTCACGACGGCGAAGACCGACGACGAGGGACGTGCGCTGCTCAAGGCGCTCGGTTTCCCCTTCAAGTCGGCCGACACCGCGAAGTAGGCTCTGCCACCGGCAGGGCAGGGGTCCGGCAACCGCCGGACCCCACCACCACAGGTCGTCACTCGCGTAACGGGTGCCGAAACCTGGTGAACGAAGGAAATCCATCATGACGATGACAGATCCGGTCGCAGACATGCTGACCAGACTGCGGAACGCCAACTCGGCGTACCACGACAGCGTCTCCATGCCCCACTCGAAGCTCAAGGGGCACATCGCCGACATCCTCAAGTCGGAGGGTTACATCTCCGAGTGGACCGTCGCCGATGCGGCCGTCGGCCAGACGCTCACCCTGAGCCTCAAGTTCGGCCCCAACCGCGAGCGCTCGATCGCCGGCATCAAGCGGGTCTCGAAGCCCGGTCTCCGCGTCTACGCGAAGTCGACCGAGCTCCCCACCGTGCTCGGCGGTCTCGGTGTCGCCATCCTGTCCACCTCCTCCGGTCTGCTCACCGACCGCCAGGCTGAGAAGAAGGGCGTCGGCGGGGAAGTCCTCGCCTACGTGTGGTAATCCGTCATGTCCCGTATTGGAAGACTCCCCATCGACATCCCCTCCGGGGTGACCGTCTCGATCGACGGCCGTGATGTCGCCGTCAAGGGCCCGAAGGGTGAGCTCGCGCTCACCGTCGCAGCCCCCATCGAGGCCGTTGTCGAAGACAACCAGGTCCTCGTCACCCGTCCGGACGACGAGCGCACGTCGCGTTCGCTCCACGGCCTCACCCGTACGCTCATCGCCAACCAGATCATCGGCGTGACGCAGGGGTACACCAAGGGCCTCGAGGTCGTCGGCACCGGTTACCGGGTCATGCAGAAGGGCGACTCGGTCGAGTTCGCCCTCGGCTTCTCCCACCCCGTCGTCGTCGAGCCGCCGGTCGGCATCACCTTCACGGTTGAGGGCAACAACAAGCTCACCGTGTCGGGCATCGACAAGCAGGCCGTCGGTGAAGTCGCCGCCAACATCCGCAAGATCCGCAAGCCCGAGCCCTACAAAGGCAAGGGTGTGCGTTACGCCGGCGAGAACGTTCGCCGCAAGGCCGGAAAGGCTGGTAAGTAACCATGGCTGTCAAGACCAAGTCCGCCGCCCGTGGCCGTCGCCACGCGCGTCTGCGGAAGAAGATCGAGGGTACAGCCCTCCGTCCCCGTCTCGTCGTGACGCGCTCTGCTCGTCACGTCTTCGTCCAGGTCGTCGACGACGCCCGGGGCCACACGCTCGTGTCGGCTTCGACGCTCGAGACCGACCTGCGCTCGTTCGACGGTGACAAGACCGCCAAGGCGAAGCGCGTCGGCGAGCTCGTCGCCGAGCGTGCCAAGCAGGCCGGCATCGAAGGTGTCGTTTTCGATCGTGGCGGGAACCGCTACGCAGGACGCGTCGCGGCGATCGCCGAAGGTGCTCGAGAGGGTGGATTGAACCTGTGAGCGAAGAGACCAACAAGGAGAAGGTTGTGGCTGAGACCACTGCGCCTGACAACACCGCGGCTGACACGACCGCGCCGGAGAAGGCTGCGGCCGAGAAGACCGCACCGGACACGGCCGTGGCCGAGACCGCTGAGAAGCCGGTCGAGACCGCTGCCGGTAGCGAGAGCCAGACGCGCGACGAGCGCTCCGGCCGTCGTGGCGGCGGCGGAGGCGGCGGTCGTGACCGCAACCAGGGCGGGCGCGACCGTGGAGGTCGCGACCAGGACAAGAGCCAGTTCCTCGAGCGCGTCGTCACGATCAACCGCGTGTCGAAGGTCGTGAAGGGTGGACGTCGGTTCAGCTTCACTGCTCTCGTCGTCGTCGGTGACGGCAACGGACTCGTGGGTGTCGGCTACGGCAAGGCCCGCGAGGTTCCCCTCGCGATCTCGAAGGGCGTCGAGGAGGCGAAGAAGAACTTCTTCCGCGTCCCCCGCGTCGGATCGACGATCCCGCACCCCGTCCAGGGTGAGGCCGCAGCCGGTGTCGTCCTGCTGCGTCCGGCCGCTGCCGGTACCGGTGTCATCGCCGGTGGACCGGTTCGCGCCGTTCTGGAGTGCGCCGGTATCCACGACGTGCTGTCGAAGTCGCTCGGTTCCTCGAACACGATCAACATCGTCCACGCCACGGTCACGGCGCTGCAGCTGCTCGAGGAACCTCGTGCCGTTGCCGCCCGTCGTGGTCTCGAATTCGACCAGGTCGCTCCCGAGCGCCTCGTCCGAGCAGAAGCCGACGCCGCAGCTGCGGCCGCGGCGAAGGTAGGTGCCTGATGGCCGGTCGTCTGAAGGTCACGCAGACCAAGTCCAAAGTTAGTGAGAAGCAGTACCAGCGGGACACGCTGCGCAGCCTCGGCCTCAAGCGCATCGGCGATGTCGTCGTCCGCCCGGACGACGCGCAGAACCGTGGCTACGTCAACACTGTTGCTCACCTCGTGAAGGTTGAGGAGATCGACTAATGGCTGACGAGAAGAACGACGTCACCGAGGAGACCCCGAAGAAGAAGGCTGCGCCCAAGGCGAAGTCGGACACGACGGAGAAGGCTCCGAAGGCCGAAAAGGCCGCGCCCAAGGCGAAGGCCCCCGCGGCCGCCGCCGACAAGCCCAAGAAGGCGCCGGCCAAGAAGGCTGCGGCATCGACCTCGGCTTCGGCCGAGTCGTCGGATGCAGCGCCGAAGACGGAGAAGAAGGCCACTGAGACGACCGCGGCTCGCGCCCAGGTCCTCAAGGTCCACCACCTCCGTCCCGCCGCCGGTTCCAAGAAGGCCAGGACCCGTGTGGGTCGTGGTGAGGGATCCAAGGGTAAGACCGCGGGTCGTGGAACCAAGGGCACGAAGGCCCGTTACTCGATCAAGGCCGGCTTCGAGGGTGGTCAGCTTCCGTCGCACATGCGTGCGCCGAAGCTGCGCGGCTTCAAGAACCCGTTCCGGGTCGAGTATCAGGTCGTCAACCTCGAAAAGCTCGCAGAGCTCTACCCGTCGGGTGGAGACGTCACCGTGGCCGACCTCGTCCAGAAGGGCGCCGTTCGCAAGAACGAGCTCGTCAAGGTCCTCGGCGGCGGCGATGGCGACCTGGGCGTCAAGCTCAACGTCACCGTCGACAAGGTCTCCGGTTCCGCGCAGGAGAAGATCCTCGCGGCCGGCGGCTCGGTAAAGTAGTCCCGAACTAATCCCGACCGGCTCCTCTCCGGGGCTCTCCGTCACACCGACGGGGCGCTCGGAGGGGGACGTCAGTGGACCAGGTACGCCAACGGGCCCGATGATCGGATAGATTCGATTGTCGGGCCCGTTTCGCGTGGTCCATCGTTCAGACCGGGACGACGAGCTCTCACCGGCTCGAAACCAGGAGGCCCCCTTTTGTTCAGCGCCGTAGCGCGGATCTTCCGCACCCCAGACCTTCGACGGAAGATCGGCTTCACCCTGGGCATCATCGCCCTGTACCGGCTCGGCTCGTTCGTTCCGGCGCCGTTCGTCGACTTCGCGAACGTGCAGACGTGTCTGCAGCAGAACCAGGGGACGTCCGGCCTCTACGAGCTCGTCAACCTGTTCTCGGGTGGCGCGCTCCTCCAACTCTCGATCTTCGCGCTCGGCATCATGCCGTACATCACCGCGTCGATCATCGTGCAGCTCCTGCGCGTCGTGATCCCTCACTTCGAGACCCTTCACAAGGAGGGGCAGTCCGGCCAGGGCAAGCTCACGCAGTACACGCGTTACCTCACGATCTTCCTCGGCATCCTCCAGTCGACGACGCTCATCACGGTGGCCCGGTCGGGAGCGCTCTTCGGCACCAACGCGAGCACCGAGTGCTCGCAGCTGCTGACGACCGACACCTGGTACGCCGTCCTGCTCATGGTCATCACGATGACCGCTGGAACAGGCCTCATCATGTGGATGGGTGAGCTCATCACCGAGCGCGGCATCGGTAACGGCATGTCGCTGCTCATCTTCACGTCGATCTCCGCGACGTTCCCCGCCTCGCTCTGGGCCATCAACCAGTCACAGGGCTTCGAGGTCTTCCTCCTCGTCATCGCCGTCGGGCTCGTGATCGTCGCGCTCGTGGTCTTCGTGGAGCAGTCCCAGAGGCGGATCCCCGTCCAGTACGCGAAGCGGATGGTGGGGCGGCGCACGTACGGCGGCAACAACACCTACATCCCCATCAAGGTCAACATGGCCGGTGTGGTGCCCGTGATCTTCGCCTCCTCGCTGCTCTACCTGCCCGCCCTCATCGCGCAGTTCAATCAGCCGGCCGCAGGTCAAGAGCCCGCAGCGTGGGTCACGTGGGTCACGAACTACCTCACGCAGGGCGACCACCCGCTATACATGGCGCTCTACTTCTTCCTGATCGTCGGTTTCACCTACTTCTACGTGGCCATCACGTTCAACCCGGAAGAGGTCGCGGACAACATGAAGAAGTACGGCGGGTTCATCCCCGGTATCCGTGCCGGTCGCCCCACGGCGGAGTACCTCGACTACGTCCTCACGCGCGTCACGCTGCCTGGCTCGATCTACCTCGGTCTCATCGCGCTCATCCCGCTCATCGCCCTCGCTCTCGTCGGTGCGAACCAGAACTTCCCGTTCGGCGGAGCGTCGATCCTGATCATCGTCGGTGTCGGACTCGAGACCGTGAAGCAGATCGACTCGCAGCTGCAGCAGCGGCACTACGAGGGGCTCCTTCGATGAGCGGCGCTCCCGAGCAGGGGACGCGACTGCTCATCGTCGGTCCGCCCGGGGCGGGGAAGGGCACGCAGGCGAAGCTCATCGCTACGTCCTTCGGCATCCCGGCCATCTCGACGGGCGACATCTTCCGCGACAACATCAAGAACGGCACGGAGCTCGGGCAGAAGGTCCAGTCGATCGTCTCGAGCGGCGGGTACGTGCCCGATTCCCTGACGAACGAGATCGTCCGGGACCGGCTCCACCAGGATGACGCGGTGGGTGGGTTCCTGCTCGACGGTTATCCCCGCACCACGGACCAGGTCACCGAGCTCGATCGCATCCTGGCCGAGACGGGCGCGTCGGTCGACGCCGTCATCCTCCTGGTCGCCGACACGGACGAGGTCGTTGAGCGTCTCCTGAAGCGCGCGGTCGACCAGGGCCGTGAGGACGACACGGAGGACGTCATCCGTCACCGTCAGGGCGTGTACCTCGAGCAGACGGAGCCGGTCATCGCGTTGTACCGCGAGCGAGGTCTCGTGGCCGAGGTCGACGGCCTCGGCACGGTCGACGAGGTCGCCGGTCGCGTCGCGACGGCTCTCGCCCAGCGCGGCTTCCAGCCCGCCGGCGTCGACGCGGTCTGACGAACGTGTTCCGCACGTCCCTCTACAAATCACCGGCCCAGCTCCGGTCGATGATCGCTCCCGGGCTGCTCACGGAAGCCGCATTGACCGCTGTCCGTGCGGCGATCCGGCCAGGCGTCACGACCCTCGAACTCGACGCGATCGCCGAGGCGACGATCCGCTCGGGCGGGGGACGGCCGAATTTTCAGCTCGTCCCGGGCTACGCACACACGATCTGCGCCTCGGTCGGTGCCGACGTCGTGCACGGTATCCCGAACGACGTCCCGCTGCAGGCCGGGGACATCGTCTCCGTGGACTGCGGCGCCGAGGTCGACGGTTGGAACGGCGATTCGGCCTTCACGGTGGTGCTCGATGACGCGCAGCGGCCGGAGCTCGTCGCCGAGCGACGCCGGCTCTCCGAGGTCACCGAAGCGTCGATGTGGGCCGGGATCGCACGACTCGCGACGGCTCGTCACCTCAACGAGGTCGGCGACGCGATCCAGGGGGCCATCGAGGCGCGCGGCGACTTCGGCATCATCACCGACTACATCGGTCACGGGATCGGTCGCTCGATGCACGAGGCGCCACCCGTCTTCAACTACCGCGTGCCCAAGAAGGGCCCCGAGGTGAAGGCGGGCCTCGCCGTCGCGATCGAACCCATGGTCGTCACGGGGAGCCCCGAGACGCTCGTGCAGGACGACGACTGGACGGTGACCACCGTCGACGGAGGCATGGCCTCCCACTGGGAGCACAGCATCGCCGTGCACGCCGGGGGAGTGTGGGTCCTCACCGCGACGGACGGCGGGGCGTCCGGACTGGCGCCGTTCGGCGTGACGCCCGTCCCCATCGCCTGAGCGGGCGTAGGGTCGGATCATGCCGACACCGCCGTCCCCCGCACGCGTCTTCTTCCTCGCCCCTCTGCCCGCGGGCGACGATCAGGGGGCCGCGTCCATCGGGGCGACCATCTCCGAAGCCGACGCGCTCGACCCACGCCTGAGCGTCCTCGATCTGGGTGCCTCGCGCGGCGACGGGATCTTCGAGACACTCGGTGTCATCGACGGTCGCGCCCACGGCGTCGAGGACCACCTCGGCCGGCTCGTCCGGTCGGCCCGGATGCTCGATCTCCCGGAACCGCACCTCGGCCAATGGCGGAGCGCGATGGAGAGGGCGGTCGCGAGCCTCCCGACGACCGGCCAGGGCTCCCTCAAGATCGTCCTCACGCGGGGGATCGAGGGGGCCGGGACCCCCACGGCCTGGATCGTCGCCCGCGCCTCGACGTCGGACTTCGCGGAGCGTCGGAGCGGCATCCGCGTCGTCACGCTCGATCGAGGGTGGCCGCTCGACATCGCCGATCGCGCCCCGTGGCTGCTCGCGGGTGCGAAGACCCTGTCGTACGCCGTGAACATGGCGGCGATCCGCGAGGCCAAGCGCCGGGGTGCCGACGACGCACTCTTCGTGTCCTCGGACGGCTTCGCGCTCGAGGGGCCCACGTCGAGCCTGCTGGTGCGATTCGGGGAGACCATCGTGACACCGTCGACCGACGGGGGCATCCTCCCGGGCACGACCCAGGCGGCGATCTACCGGTGGCTCGAGCAGCAGGGGGTCGACGCGACGTACGACACCGTCCCGGCCGCCCGCCTCGCCGAGGCGGACGCGGCCTGGTTCGTCTCGAGCGTTCGCCTCGCCGCCCCCATCACGGCGATCGACGGCCGCACCCTCGCGATCGACCCGCTCACGGACGGCATGAACGCGGCGCTCCTCGCGCGCTGATCCACCCTCGTCCCGATCGGCCGTCATCACGACGTGTCGCGTCCACCCGGTGGTGGTGGGGAAGGGGTCTGTCAGGCGTCCATCGTGTGGACGAGCTCGTCGATGAACGAGGGGAAGTCGACCGAGCCCTTGATGATGCGCTGCACGTCCTCGCGACCCGAGAAGACCTCGACGATCTGGTCGAAGACGGGTTGGAAACGGGCCCGGCCATCCGCGCTGAAGGCGATGAGCGCGACGACGTTCACGCGGGCCTCGCCCCACGGCATGCTGTGCTCGTTCACCGCGATGGCGATCGCCGTGCGCTTCGCCGACATCGCCATGGCGTGCGGCACGGCGAGGGAATCCGTGAATGCAGTGGACGACATCCGTTCTCGCTCGACGACGCCGACGAGGTAGTCATCGTCGATCGCGCCGTCCGCGATCATGAGGTCCCCCAGTTGCCGGATCATCGCCTCCTCGTCGCCGGCGTAGCCGTTACGGACGAAGAGGGCGGGGGAGAAGTACTCGAGGAGCTCCTGGGCGATGGCGGAGCGCCGTCGGCCGCGGCGCACGCGGGTCACCGCGCGACGAACCCGCTCTGCGTCCGCGTCGCCGAAGAACGGTCCCACCACGAGGACCGACTCGTCCGGCACGGGGGGTTCGATCGTCGAGAGCACGAGGTCGACGCCGAGCGCGGACCAGGGCACGTCCGACCGGGTGACGACGTGCTCGATCGTGACGGCGTCACCGACCGTGGCGAGGATGCGCGCGCGAAGCACTCGGTGCAGGTCGTAGTAGTTGGGACAGACGAGGACGACGGGCTCGAGGTCCTCGCGCCTCGCCTCCTGCTGCAGGTGCGCCCCCACGTGCATCGCGATGTACGCGATCTCGTCGTCGTCGATCTCGACGCCGCTCAGGTCGCGCAGCTCGCGGGCGATGAAGACCGCGAGCTCGTAGATCATGGGGTAGGAGGTCTTGATCGACCGCGTGAGCGGATTGCGCGAGAAGGAGCGATCGCTCGCGCGTTCGAGCAGGTTGTGGACGTGCAGCGCGAGCCGCGTGTTGAAATCGTCGTCGTCGAGGTCGACCGAATACTCAGCTCCGGCGCGCTCGGTGATGCGGCGCACGCGTGCGAGCTCCTCGTCGGCGAGGTACCGGCGACGCCCGTCGTCGCCTCCGTCCGGTTGCTCCTCCGCGGGGGCTCCAGGAGCCACGGCCCGCGTGGACAGCAGGTACCCGAGGTACTCGGCGTCCCCCCGCCCGAGTGCGACTCCGAAGTGCTCGCGCACGAGGCCGTCGAGGAGCGCGGGGAACTCCTCCCCGTGGAAGTCCTCGGATCTCGTCGGCCGTTCGTCATCCGGGACGCGCTTGTCGTGGGCGACACGATCGACGGCGATCGCGATGTGCAGGAGGACGTTGTCGGTCCCGTAGTCGTTCACGTAGTAGGCCCGGGACTCGAGCTCGGCGAGCAGCGCGGTCTTGAAGGCGCTGAGACTGTCGGAGGCGAAGGCGCGCTCGACGGCGTCGAGGTCGATGCGCGCCTGGGCGGTCTCGTCGCGGAAGAGACGGCTGATCAGCCGTCGTCGGTCGCGTTCCGCGCCGGAGATCGACACGACCGAGCCCGCTCGCACGATCTGCAGATCGACGGCCGAGACCACGGGGCGGATCTTCGCGAGATCCGCCTCGATCGTGGAGTCGCTCACATGCAGTCGCTCGGCGAGGGTGAAGACGTCGACCCCGTCCGACTCGGCGAGGAGATCCCGGATGATGCGGGTGCTGCGCTCCCGCGGCGTCTCCGTCGTACCGACGACGCGCTCGAGCCGGCGGAAGCGCGCGTAGGCGTCGTCGTCGAGGCGGTACCCGGACGGGCCCGAGACGACGAGCTCGTCCGCGCCCGCACGTGTGCGGAGCCGGGCGAGGTAGGTCCGCACGCTGCGGGGAGTGACCCCGAGGGCGTCGGCGAGCTCGGACGCCGTGACCCAGTCCGATGCGCGCGCCAGATGCGCGAGGATCCGATCCTGCCTCTCGCGCGTCACGCTGGCTCCTCGTCATCGGCCCGCCGGACGGCGGTGCATCCTCCGAGTCAACCATCTCGGGCGGGCTCGTGCTCCTGCTTGCCCCCGGCGGGGGAGGACCTTTCCGCACCCGCGGAAGGTTTCCTGGTGGCGGGCAGGGGATGGAACGGCGAGACTCGTCGGTATCTGGGTGTGGAGACGCCCGTTCGAACCACGATGGAAAGCGCAGGGACGGATCGATGGAGATCCTCGTAGTGTGTGGAGCCGGCGCGTCCTCGACCTTCGTCGCCCTCCGACTCCGTCGTGCCGCCGCCGCGCGTGGCCTCGACATCACCGCTCGGGCCGGTTCGATCGAACTCATGGGATCGGCCTTGGCCGAATCCGCTTCAAGCGACTCCGCCTCGGCCCTCTCCGGTCCGACGGGAGTCGATCTCGTCCTCGTCGGACCGCACCTCGCCTCACGACTCGAGGACATCCGTGCAGCGGCGCTGGCGGCCGATGCGCGCGTCCGCGTCGCCCTCCTTCCCGAATCGGCCGTCGGCTCGCTCGACGGCGACCTCGCTCTCCAGACCGCCCTCGACGCCGCCGGGGTGGGATCATGACCGCGGGCACGAGCATCCTCACGGATGCCCGACCGACCGCACATGGGGGAGCACGACACCAGGTGGCGCCTGAGGAGCTCGACATGGTTACACGCACCGTTCGCATCGGATCGTCGCACGGACTGCACGCCCGTCCGGCGAAGCTGTTCACGCAGGCGGCCGCCGCGGCCCCCGGCCCCGTCACGATCGCGAAGGGCGACGGCAAGCCCGTCAACGCCGCGAGCATCCTCGGGGTCATCTCGCTCGGTGTCGAGCACGGCGACTACGTGACGCTGTCGACTGACGCCGAGGGCGCTGAGGCCACTCTCGACGAGCTCACGGAGCTCCTCGTCACCGACCACGACGAGTCCTGATCCACACGATGCCAGCCGTCACAGCAGAAGGAGGACACCGCTCATGCGCATAGCCGGAACCGGAATCGGCCAGGGAGTGGCGACGGGACGAGTCGCCCTCATGCCCGAACCGCTCGCGACCCCGTCAGACGCCCAGAGCACGATCGGCGTCGAGGCTGAGAAGGCGCGCAGCGTCGAGTCCCTCGGTCGCGTCGCCCGAGCGCTCGAGGAGCGCGGAGCGACGGCCGGAGGCACCGCTCGCGACGTTCTCGAGGCTCAGGCCATGATGGCGGAGGACCCGACCCTGTCCGATTCGATCGACGAGCTCCTCGGCCAGGGTAAGACCGCCGAGCGCGCGGTGTCCGAGGCGTTCGCCGCATTCCGCGACCAGCTCGCGGCGATGGGCGGATACCTCGGTGAGCGGGCGGCCGATCTCGACGACGTCGCCCAGCGCGTCATCGCGGACCTGCTCGGTGTCCCGGCGCCCGGTGTCCCGGAGCTCGACGAGCCCTTCGTGCTCGTGGCCCGCGACCTCGCACCGGCCGACACGGCGCTGCTCGATCTCGACAAGGTGCTCGCGCTCGTCACGAGCGACGGCGGACCGACCTCCCACACCGCCATCCTCGCTCGCGAGAAGTCCATCGTGGCGATCGTCGGGGCGGCCGACGCCCTGAGCCTCGACGAGGGGCAGACCGTCGTCGTCGACGCGGCCGCCGGTGTCGTCGTCGCCGATCCGTCGGCCGACGAGGTCGCATCGGCCGAGGCCCGGATCGCCGAACGCGCCGCCCTCGTGGACGCACCGGCGACCCCCGGGGCGCTCGCCGACGGCACGGCCGTCCCGCTTCTCGCCAACCTCGGCTCCTCGAAGGCGGCGCAGGCCGCGGCCGACGGGGGAGCAGAGGGCGTCGGGCTCTTCCGCACCGAGTTCCTCTTCCTCGACGCGGGCGGCAGCGCCCCGACGATCGAGGAGCAGCGCGCCCACTACGTCGAGCTCCTCGAGGCGTTCCCCGGCAAGAAGGTCGTCGTGCGTCTCCTCGACGCCGGCGCGGACAAGCCGCTCGCGTTCCTCAACGACGCGCACGAGGAGAACCCCGCACTCGGCCTCCGCGGCCTCCGCGCCCTGCGGGTCAGCGAGGACATCCTGCGCGAGCAGCTCACAGCCCTCGCCGAGGCCGACAAGCGCACCTCGGCCGACCTCTGGGTCATGGCCCCCATGGTCTCGACGGTCGAGGAGACCGAGTACATCGTGGGGCTCTCGAAGGAGCTCGGCCTCAAGACGGCCGGGATCATGGTCGAGGTCCCCTCCATCGCGCTCATGGCCGACAAGGTCTTCGAGACCGCCGACTTCGCGTCGATCGGCACGAACGACCTCACGCAGTACACGCTCGCGGCCGATCGTCTGCTCGGCTCCGTCGCGTCGTTCCAGGACCCGTGGCACCCCGCCGTGCTCCGCCTCGTCGGTGAGGTCGGCGCGTCCGGTGCTCGTGCGAGCAAGCCCGTCGGGATCTGCGGCGAGGCCGCCGCGGACCCGCTCCTCGCCGTGGTCCTCGTGGGCCTCGGCGCCACCACCCTGTCGATGTCGCCGTCCGCTCTCGCGGACGTGCGCGCATCACTCGCCCGTTACACCCTCGACGAGGCACGCCGCCTCGCCGAAACCGCCCTGGCCGCCTCGGGTGCGGCCGAAGCCCGAGCCGCGGTCACCGCCGCGCTCGAATCCCTCAAGGAGACACACTCATGACAACGACGTCCACCACGTCGACGCAGTCGGGCGGCGCACGCGTCGCCGTCCAGCGGTTCGGCACGTTCCTCTCCGGCATGATCATGCCGAACATCCCCGCGCTCATCGCGTGGGGCTTCATCACGGCGCTCTTCATCCCCGAGGGCCCGTTCCCTCTCATGGGTCTCGGCTTCCTCGTCGAGGAGGGCGGATTCGGCTCGATCATCGGCCCGATGATCCACTACCTGCTCCCGCTCCTCATCGCGAACACGGGTGGCCGCATGGTCTACGGACAGCGCGGTGGCGTCGTCGGCACGATCGCGACCATGGGTGCGATCGTCGCGGCGGAGAACCACATGTTCATCGGCGCGATGATCCTCGGCCCGCTCGCCGCCTACCTCATGAAGAAGCTCGACGGTCTGTGGGAGAACAAGATCAAGGCGGGCTTCGAGATGCTCGTCAACATGTTCTCGGCCGGCATCCTCGGCTTCCTGCTCGCGATCGTGGGCTTCTTCACGATCGGCCCGGCCGTCACGTGGCTCACGGCGCGGATCGGCGAAGCGGTCCAGTTCCTCGTCGACACGGGACTCCTGCCGCTCACGAGCATCATCATCGAGCCCGCCAAGGTGCTCTTCCTCAACAACGCGATCAACCACGGCGTCCTCACCCCGATCGGTCTCGAACAGGCCGACGAGACGGGCAAGTCGATCCTGTTCCTCCTCGAGGCGAACCCCGGCCCCGGTCTCGGCATCCTCCTCGCGTTCAGCGTCTTCGGGGTGGGCATGGCGAAGGGCAGCGCGCCCGGAGCGATCATCGTGCACTTCCTCGGCGGTATCCACGAGATCTACTTCCCGTACGTGCTCATGAAGCCCATGCTCATCCTCGCGGTCGTCGCGGGCGGCGCGACCGGCGTCGCGACGAACCTGATCTTCGGATCCGGACTGCGTTCCCCCGCGGCCCCCGGCAGCATCATCGCCATCCTCCTCCAGACCGCGAGCGACAGCTTCGTCGGCGTCATCCTCTCGGTGATCCTCGCGACCATCGTGACCTTCCTCATCGCCTCGGTCATCCTGAAGGCGTCGCGGAAGCGCGACCTCGAGGCCGAGAACGCCGGCGACCTCTCCGCGGCGATCGCGAAGACGCAGGCCAACAAGGGCAAGGAGTCGAGCGTGCTCGGCGGCCTCGCCGGAGCGCCCGCCGCTGCGTCCGGAGATCCGCAGACCGCGCGACTCGTGTCGAACATCGTGTTCGCGTGCGACGCGGGAATGGGTTCGAGCGCGATGGGCGCCTCGGTCCTCCGCAATAAGCTCAAGAAGGCGGGCGTCGAGGGCGTCACCGTGACGAACCAGGCCATCGCCAACCTCACGGGTGAGGCCGACCTCGTCATCACCCACAAGGACCTCACCGACCGCGCGAAGCAGCAGTCGCCGAACTCGCAGCACGTCTCGGTGGACAACTTCATGAACTCGCCGAAGTACGACGAGGTCGTGGGACAGGTCCAGAACCAGAAGGAGACCACCAAGTGAGCGACGACATCCTGAGCCGGGCCAACGTGGTGGCGGAGGGTTCCGCCACCACGAAGGACGAGGCCATCCGCGAGGCCGGGGCGCTGCTCGTCTCGTCGGGCGCCGTCGACGGGAGCTACGTCGACGCGATGCTCGAGCGCGAGACGAGTGTGTCCACCTACATGGGCAACCTGCTCGCGATCCCGCACGGCACGAACGAGTCGAAGGACGCCATCAAGACGTCCGCGCTCTCGCTCGTGCGGTACGACCACTCGATCGACTGGGACGGCGAGGAGGTGCGCTTCGCCGTCGGCATCGCCGGCGTGGGAGACGAGCACCTCGGCATCCTGTCGAAGATCGCGGTCGTGTTCTCGGACGAGGACGAGGTCGCGAAGCTCGTGAACGCGAAGGACGCGGACGAACTGTACGCGCTCCTCGAAGAGGTCAACGCCGAATGAAGGCCGTCCACTTCGGAGCAGGCAACATCGGTCGCGGTTTCATCGGGCTCCTCCTGCACGAGGCCGGATACGAGGTCGTCTTCGCGGACGTGAACGCGGACCTCATCGACGCAATCGGGTCGGCCGACTCCTACGACGTCCATGAGGTGGGCGAGGGTGGGCGCACGAAGACCGTGACGGGTTTCCGAGCGATCAACAGCTCCGTGGACGAGGACGCCCTCGTCCGGGAGATCGCCACGGCCGACATCGTCACGACCGCGATCGGACCGAACGTGTTGCGGTTCGTCGCGCCCGTGATCGCGAAGGGACTCCTCGCCCGGGAGCCCGACGCGTCCCGTCTCGCCGTCATGGCGTGCGAGAACGCGATCTCCGCCACCGACATCCTCGCCGCCGAGATCCGCTCGGCGGCTGGGGAGCGGTCGTCGGACGTCGATGCCCGAGCGGTGTTCGCCAACACGGCGGTCGACCGCATCGTTCCGGGTCAGGACCCGTCGGCGGGTATCGACGTCACGGTCGAGACGTTCTGCGAGTGGGTCATCGAGTCCGGCCCGTTCGCTGGATCGGTCCCAGAGATCCCGGGAGCGACCTTCGTCGATGCCCTGGGTCCGTACATCGAGCGCAAGCTCTACACGGTGAACACGGGGCACGCGACGGCGGCGTACGCCGGTTTCGCGGCCGGCCACGGACGCATCGCCGAGTCGTTCGCCGACCCGGCGGTGAGGGACCTCGTCGAACGCGTCCTGCGTGAGACCTCGGCCCTCCTCGTGGCGAAGCACGAACTCGATCCGAGTCAGCAGGACGCGTACCGCGAGAAGATCCTCGCTCGATTCGCGAACGACGCTCTCCCGGACACCGTGGTGCGCGTCGGCCGGCAACCGCTCAGGAAGCTCTCGCGCAACGAGCGTTTCATCGGGCCGGCCGCCCAGCTCGCAGAACGGGGCATGCTGACCGACGACCTCGTGGAGGCCGTCGGCCTCGCCCTGCGCTTCGACGTGGAGGAGGACCCGGAGAGTGTGGAATTGCAGAAGCTGCGCCGGGAGACGACTCCGGCCGAGTTCGTCGGGAAGGTCACGGGCCTCCCTGCCGACCACCCGCTGACACCGTCCCTCGTCCAGGTCGTGTCCGCGCCCTGACGGTTCGGTCTCGACTCGGCCCGCTCACCTCGACCCCGAGGGGAGCGGGCCGAGCCGTGAGGGGGACGTCGCGAGTGGCGGATCCGCGCGGAATGGCATAGGATATCCCTTTGGTGCCGTGTGCCTCCGTCCAGCATGTCTGTCGACGGTCGCCGAAGGCCCCACATCACCCGCACGACCAGTGCGGATCTACCCCAGCGACAGTGACGACAGTGAGGCTATGGCTCAGAAAGACGGTGTCATCGAGATCGAAGGCTCGGTGGTCGAAGCGCTGCCCAACGCGATGTTCCGCGTTGAGTTGACGAACGGCCACAAGGTCCTCGCCCACATCTCGGGCAAGATGCGGCAGCACTACATCCGCATCCTGCCGGAGGACCGAGTGATCGTGGAGCTCACGCCCTACGACCTCACCCGTGGACGAATCGTCTATCGCTACAAGTAGGTCCGCGCTGTAAGTAACGGCCGGGACGTCTCCCGGTACGAGGACAGCGAGAACGAGGAAACACGATGAAGGTCAACCCCAGCGTCAAGCGGATCTGCGAGAAGTGCAAGGTCATCCGCCGCAACGGCCGCGTCATGGTCATCTGCGAGAACCCGCGCCACAAGCAGCGCCAGGGCTGACGCCCTGCGGTCCGCACGCGGACCACAGATCCACAACTGAATACCTGAAACAGCGTTTCCAGAAACCCACTCGATCGGCATCCGTGCCGGAGAGCGGGGGACACCCCGGGTCGGAGGCCCGGGCACCGGAACCGCTCCACACCTCCACTCACTCCTAGGAGAGCCACAATGGCACGTCTCGCCGGCGTAGACATTCCCCGCGACAAGCGCGTGGAAGTCGCACTGACGTACATCTATGGAGTCGGACGCACGAGGGCCCTCAAGACCCTCGCCGACACCGGAATCAGCGGAGACATCCGCGTGAAGGACCTGAGCGACGAACAGCTGGTCGCCCTCCGCGATTACATCGAGGGCAACTACAAGGTCGAGGGTGACCTGCGCCGTGAGGTGCAGGCCGACATCCGCCGCAAGGTCGAGATCGGTTCGTACCAGGGTATCCGCCACCGTCGTGGCCTCCCCGTGCACGGACAGCGCACCAAGACGAACGCCCGCACGCGCAAGGGCCCGAAGCGCACCGTCGCCGGCAAGAAGAAGGCGCGCTAACCAGCGCCCGCCACCAGGATTCCAGGGAGTAGACATGGCAGCACCGAAGACGGCAGCTCGTAAGCCGCGCAAGAAGGAAAAGAAGAACATCGCCGTGGGCCAGGCCCACATCAAGTCGACGTTCAACAACACGATCGTCTCGATCACCGACCCGTCCGGCGCGGTCATCGCCTGGGCATCGGGCGGAGACGTCGGATTCAAGGGTTCGCGTAAGTCGACCCCGTTCGCCGCCGGCCTCGCCGCCGAGTCCGCTGCCCGCAAGGCGCAGGAGAACGGTATGAAGAAGGTCGACGTCTTCGTCAAGGG
The DNA here is from genome assembly GCF_003990045.1 of Labedella endophytica. Lineage (GTDB taxonomy): Bacteria > Actinomycetota > Actinomycetes > Actinomycetales > Microbacteriaceae > Labedella > Labedella endophytica. The sequence continues at coordinate 54,412 of NZ_RZGZ01000003.1, forward strand.
ACCGGGTTCCGGTCGCGAGACGGCGATCCGTTCGCTTCAGTCGGCCGGCCTCGAGGTCGGATCGATCAACGACGTCACGCCGCAGGCGCACAACGGGTGCCGCCCGCCCAAGCGTCGCCGCGTCTGATCCACTAGCGTCCGGCCCAGACCCCCTGGCCCGCCGATCCGTCGGCGGGCCAGGGGGCTGAACACAACTCAATACCTCACCAACGCAAGCGTCATATAGCGGACGCTTGGCCGAAAGGAATCAACAGTGCTCATCGCACAGCGCCCTACGCTCTCCGAGGAGAACATCTCCGAGTTCCGTAGCCGGTTCATCATCGAGCCGCTCGAGCCCGGCTTCGGCTACACGCTCGGAAACTCGCTCCGTCGCACCCTGCTCTCCTCGATTCCCGGCGCCGCTGTCACCAGCATCCGCATCGACGGAGTGCTGCACGAGTTCAGCACGATCCCGGGTGTGAAGGAAGACGTCACCGAGATCATCCTGAACATCAAGGGTCTCGTCGTCTCGAGCGAGCACGACGAGCCGATCACGGCGTACCTGCGCAAGACGGGTGACGGTGCCGTCACGGCTGCCGACATCTCGGCGCCGGCCGGTGTGGAGATCCACAACCCGGATCTCGTCATCGCGACGCTCAACGACAAGGCGAAGTTCGAGCTGGAACTGACGATCGAGCGTGGCCGCGGCTACGTCTCCGCGACTCAGAACCGCAACGAGTTCTCCGAGGCCGGTCAGATCCCGATCGACTCGATCTACTCGCCCGTCCTCAAGGTGACCTACCGCGTCGAGGCGACGCGTGCCGGTGAGCGTACCGACTTCGACCGCCTCGTCGTCGACGTCGAGAGCAAGCCGGCCATCACGCCGCGCGACGCGATCGCATCCGCCGGTAAGACGCTCGTCGAGCTGTTCGGTCTCGCTCGCGAGCTCAACACCGCCGCAGAGGGCATCGAGATCGGCCCCGCGCCGGTCGACGCCGTCCTCTCGAGCGAGCTCTCGATCCCGATCGAGGACCTCGACCTCTCGGTCCGCTCGTACAACTGCCTCAAGCGCGAGGGCATCAACACGGTGTCCGAGCTCGTGGCGCTGTCCGAGAACCAGCTCATGAACATCCGCAACTTCGGTCAGAAGTCGGTGGACGAGGTGCGCGACAAGCTCACCGAGATGGGCCTCTCCCTCAAGGACTCGGTCCCCGGTTTCGATGGAGCCCACTTCTACTCGGGCTTCGAAGAAGAAACCAACTAGGTTTCGCCAGCTTTCCCACTGACACAGGAGTAATACACCAATGCCTACGCCAACAAAGGGCCCCCGTCTCGGAGGCGGTCCCGCCCACGAGCGCCTCATGCTCGCGAACCTCGCGGCTGCTCTCTTCACGCACAAGCGCATCACGACGACCGAGACGAAGGCCAAGCGCCTCCGCCCGGTCGCCGAGCGCCTCGTCACGTTCGCGAAGCGTGGCGATCTGCACGCTCGTCGTCGTGTGCTCGGCATCATCGGCGACAAGTCGGTCGTGCACGAGCTCTTCACGGAGATCGCGCCGCTCGTGGCCGAGCGTGAGGGCGGCTACACCCGCATCACGAAGACGGGCTTCCGTAAGGGCGACAACGCCCCCATGGCCGTCATCGAGCTCGTTCTCGAGCCCGTGACCCCGAAGGTCAAGCGCTCCAAGACGACGGCGGCTCCTGCAGCCGCGCCGGTCGCCGCGGAGAGCGAGCCCGAGGCCGACGAGGTCGAGCAGACCGAGACGGTCGAGGAGCCCACGGTCTCCGAGGAGACCGAGACCCCGGAGGCCGCCGAGGTCGAGGAGTCCGCAGAGGCGAAGTCGGACGACGCGAAGTAGTCTCACCCCGTACAACGAAGAGGTCCCCCGGAGCATGCTCCGGGGGACCTCTTCGTTGCCGGCTGGGATCGTCGGTGTCGACCGGCAGTCGAACATCCGTCGAGGTCTACGTGACGACGAGCGGTTCGAGTCGACGCGAGCGGTGCGCCACCGCGGGGGTGTGTGAACTGCGAGCGTTCCTGAGGAAAGTGGCCGAGCCGAGCGCGAGCGCGCGGTCAATTTGATCGATGCGTTCCCAGGCGCCCTGATGCACGAGGCGAGCGACCGAGGCGGGCACGCGGTCGTCCCGCGAACCGGTCGTGTCGAGGATCGCGAGATGCACGGCGTACGCGCGTGCATCCGTGACGACACGACGGAGCCCGTCCGCGATCGCGGGTGCTGGGACGGCGCGGAGCTCCTCCGCGCGGGAGCAGACACGGCTCGGGGCCGCTTCCTCAGGGATCCGGAGGAGCCGGTCCATCGGCGAACCGCTCGGGGCCTCGCCGGCGGTCCAGAGCGTGAGGGCGGGTGCGCCCAGCAGCGACGCGATCATGAGGGCGAGCCAGGGCAGTGCCCCGGGGGTGACCACACCGGCCACGAGGAGGGTGATGCCGAGGACGAGGTGCGCTCCGTGCACACGGAGGAGATCGACCAACGAGGGGACGTCGCCGTCGCGTCGCTGAGAGCCCCACGACACGTGGGCGCCCGAGAGGATCGAGACGAGCGCCGTCGTCTGCATCACCATCGTGACCGGAGCGAGCAGAGCCGACACGACGATCTCCACGAGTCCGCTCGCGATGACCGCGACGGTACCGCCGAGGGCCTGACGGACGTCCCGGTCGCGAAGGACGAGCGCGACTCCCAGGAGGCGCGGCGTGAAGACGAGGAGGGTCGAGGCGGCGAACACGGCGCCGGCTGCGAACGAGTCGACCCCGCGGATGCCGGGCGTCGCGGCGTCGGAGATCGCCATGGCCACACCGGAGGCGATGAAGAGGAGCCAGAGGGGCGAGACCAGGTAGGACATCGCTCCGAGGAAGAGGTGCAGACGGCTCATGGGGTGTAGTCCGCTCGTGCCGAGCAGACGCAGGTGCTGGAGGTTCCCGGCAGACCACCGACGGTCCCGCTCGGCGTAGTCGAACAGCGTCGGCGGGATCCGCTCGAAGCTGCCGCCGAGGGCTGGCAGCATCCACACCTCGTAGCCGGCCCGCCGCATGAGGGCCGCCTCGACGAAGTCGTGACTGAGGATCTCACCCGAGAACGGACCGGACCCGCTCAATACGGGCAGTCCGCAGTAACGGGCGAACGCGGCCGTGCGGATGATCGCGTTGTGCCCCCAGTAGTTCGACGAGCCCCCCTGCCACGCCGACATGCCGGCGGTCACGACGGATCCGTACGCGAATCCCGCGAACTGCTGCAATCGGGCGAATCGGGTGAGGCCGCCGACGGACAGGGGAGGGGCCTGGAGGATGCCGACACCGGGATTCAGCTCCATGATGCGCGTCATCGTGATGATCGTGTCCGCCTCCATGAGGCTGTCCGCGTCGAGCACGAGGAAGTACTCGTAGGCCGCGCCCCAGCGCCGGCAGAATTCTGCGAGGTTCCCGGCCTTCTTCCCGTCGTTGTCGGTCCGACGGCGGTAGAAGACCTCGCAGATGCCGGCGAGGTGTCCGCGCAATTCGGTCCAGGCGAGTTCCTCGGCGACGAGCACGTCGGGATCCACCGTGTCGCTCAGGATGAAGAAGTCGATGAGGTCCGGGTGGCGACTACGGCCGATCGACTCGCCGATGGCCCGGACATTGGCGAAGACGGCGTGCGGGTCTTCGTTCCGCACGGGGACGATGAGGGCGACCCGACTCGTGATCGTGCTGGCATCCGCTGCACCCTGCGGGCCGATGAGCCCGGAGAGCGGCCGCCGTGAGAGCAGGCGGACGAAGCCCGCGACGGCCGTACAGAAGGCGAAGGCGATCCAGGCGAAGCAGAGCACGAAGAGCGCGATGCTCACGACCTCGGCGACCTCGAACCCGCCAGGGTGCGCGGCGATGAGCGAGACGGCGGTCCCGAGCGCCGTGGTGAGGGCCGTGGCGATGGCGACGGGAGCGGCGCGACCTCGGGCCGGTCGAGAGGATCGCGCATCGGCGAGACCGATGGAGACGGAGGCGTGGCGACCGCTCATCGGGAGGGCACCCAACTGAGGCGCCGGACGGTCGGCTCGGGGCGAGAGCGACGGCCCCACCGCGGACCGTCGAGGTTCTGCGGCTGCATCGGCAGTGGGTGCTCGATCGGCACGACGCTCGAGCGGTGTCGGGTCAGGGCCGCGCGGTGGGTGGCGGGCAGGGCGGACGGTTCCGCGAAGAGGGCGTCGACGTGCCACATGGCGGCGCCGCTCAGGACGAAGGCCTCGACGGCGTCCGCGACCGGGACGATCGCGGTCCGGCCCTCGGCTGCCCGCCGGACCTCTCCGATCCACTCGGCGAGGCGGTGTCCCGCGTCGGATGCGGTCATGGCGCCGCGTTCCCGCCGGAACCGTGAGATGACGTCGCCGACGACGGCGGCCGGATAACCGAGGTCTTCGACGAATCGTTCGAGGAGCTGTCGGCGGCCGGCTTCGGCGGAGTCGCCGGCTGCGGCCGGCTGCGTCGTGGCGTGTGCACGCACGTCGGAAGAGCATCGGATCATGTGGTTCCCCCAGGTACCTGATGATGTGTGGTTCTCCGCGCGCCATCGAGCGGCACCGGATACGGCCGGCGTACGAAAGCGTAGTAACCCTCACGTTTCACCGATCGAGGGCTGTGGATAAGCGCGTTCAGCCCCCGTTGTGGACGACGTCGTGACGAGGAAGAGTGACCGCGCGGCTGTCATAGGCTCGATGCATGTCCACCGTGCCACCGCTCTCCGCGAGGATCCCCACCCCTGTGCGCCTCCCCGTCCCGTCCCACCCCGACGTCCACGAGTGGCGGCCGGCGACCGCGGCGGACGTCGACGCGATCCACGCGACGCAGCGGGCCATGGATGCCGTCGACCACCCCACCTGGACGACGCCTCGCTCGGAGATCGCGGAGGACTTCGAGAGCGCACACATCGATGTCGCCGCCGATTCCCTGCTCGCTCTCGCGGTCGACGGCACCGTGCTCGCCTGGGGCATGACCCCGCTGGGCCCGGGCCAGGAGAGCCGTGTCCAGTCCTATGTCCTCGGCGGGGTCCACCCGGACTGGCGGGAACGCGGGATCGGTCGCGAGCTCATGGCCTGGCAGATCGCCCGATCGACTCAGCAGCTCGCGTCGTCGGACAAGACACTGCCCGGTTGGACGGTGTCTTACCAGGAAGAGTCGAACGCGTCGGGGGCCGCGCTCGCCCGGAGGTTCGGTATGCGGCTCGAGCGGTACTTCACCTCGATGGAACGTGTGATCGCCGAGCCCGTGCCCGATCTCGCCACTCCCGATGGGATCACCGTCGTCCCGTACTCGTCGGAACTGGCCGAAGCCACGCGGATCGCGCGCAACGATGCCTTCCGCGACCACTGGGGGAGCCAGCCGACGCTCGAGGAGCGCTGGCGGCAGTTCGTCGAGGGCGAGGAGTTCCGCGACGACCTGTCCTGGGTCGCCGTCGAGGACGACGCCGATGGCGGACGCCGAGTCGTCGCCTTCGCGCTGTCCACCATCAACGAGGGGGACTGGGAGGTCCAGGGCTTCTCGAGCGGATACGTCGCTCTCATCGGCGTCGTCCGCGATCGGCGTCGTCGCGGACTCGCGCCCGCGTGCATCTCGGCCCTTCTGCGTTCGTACGCGGACGCGGGTCTCGAGAAGGCGATCCTCGACGTCGACACCGAGAGCCCGACCGGAGCGAACACGCTCTACTCGGGCATGGGTTTCGCTCCGACGACGCGGTCCCTCGCATTCGTCATCGAGCGCTGAGCGGAGGGGAGATGATCGAGGACGCCCCGCAGGAGGGCACCACCACGCGGTTCCGTGTCGACGTGGCGTATCAGGGCACTGATTTCGCTGGGTGGTCGCGGCAGCCCGGGCAGCGGACCGTGCAGGGAGTGCTCGAGGCGGCCATCTCGACGTCGTTCGGCGACTTGATCGGGCGACCGGCGCTCGTCGTCGCCGGTCGGACGGACGCGGGCGTGCACGCCGTGGGGCAGGTCGTGCACCTCGACCTCTCGCCCGACGCGATGCACCGGTTGGCTCGTCAGCGCGGTGGGCGCACCGACCCCGCCGGTGCCCTCGCTCGACGGGCGAACGGTGTCCTCGGACCGTACTCCGACGTGGCGATCACGCGGGCGACCATCGCGCCTCCCGGGTTCGACGCGCGCTTCGGCGCTCTGTGGCGCCGCTACGAGTACCGGGTGGCCGACGTCGTCGCCGGTCGCAACCCGCTGCAACGCGCCCACACGGCATGGCTCCCGACGTCCCTCGACATCGACGCCATGAACGAGGCCGCCTCGATGCTCCTCGGTCTCCACGATTTCGGGTCGTACTGCAAACCGCGTGAGGGAGCGACGACCATCCGCACCCTGCTCGACTTCTCCTGGAGGCGGGACGAGGATCGCGTCCTCCGTGCCGACGTGCGCGCGGACGCCTTCTGCCACAGCATGGTGAGAGCCCTCGTGGGGGCGACGGTGGCGGTCGGGGGAGGGCGGATCTCGGTGGCCGACGTCGTGAGCCTGCGCGACGGCGTCTCGCGCGACGACGCGTACGCGGTCATGCCCGCGCGGGGACTCACTTTCATGGAGGTCGCCTACCCGCCGGACGAGCAGCTCGCGGACCGCGCGGCGCTGACGCGCTCCCGCCGTTCCCTCCCCGGGGGTCTCGACGGGGAGTAGCCAGGGCTTCATCGCGCGGGCGGCACCCTTGACAGCGAAAACGGGCCGATCCGTGGAAGGATCGGCCCGTTTTCAGATCGCCCTGCCTCGAAGCGGGACGGCGGTCTGCCAGCTCGGTCAGCAGACCTGCTCGTAGGCGTATTCCGCCTTGTCGTAGGACAGACCGCTACCGGTGGCCCGCCACATGACGGTCAGCCCGCAGTCGGCCTCAGCGGCATCGACGAAGTGATCGTTCATGGAGAGGTTGCCGGCGATGGAACACACCGTTCCCCAGCCCTTGGGAACGAGGTCGCAGACGCCGATCGCCCCGTTCATGATGTCGACCTTCTCCTGAACCTCGGCGGCGGACATCGTATACACACCGTCCCACGATTCCGCGTTCGCGGCTGTCGCGCCGCCGACCACGAGTGCGCCGGCAAGCCCGGCGGTGGCGAGTGTTGCTGCAATCCGGCTCTTCATCTTCAACATGATCTTCTCCTCCATTGGGTGGACTCTTGTTGATCGTCTCGATCCGTGTTTCAACGCTAGACACCGAGCGACGGCGAGGTCAATGAGCTCGAAAAAAGAGGCTTCTCACCAGGACTTCAGGCACTCAGATTCCTATCAGGGAGCGATTCGGCCGATGCGTCGTGCGGATCCCGCCCGGTTGTCGTCTTGCCCCGAGAAGGCGTGTCGAGTAACGTAGACCCTTGGTGTGCGTCCGATTGAGGCGCGTACCCGAAGTTGAGCCCTCCACCTGCGTCGTTCTCCTCGAGAACGCCCAACGGAGCGGGATTCACGATCGACCAACTCCGATAGAAAGCAGCACTCCTGTGACGCGCACATTCACCCCCAAGCCCGCGGAGATCCAGCGCGACTGGGTCGTCATCGACGCGGAGGACATCGTCCTCGGCCGTCTGGCGAGCCACGCCGCCGTCCTCCTGCGCGGAAAGCACAAGCCGATCTTCGCCCCCCACGTCGACACCGGTGACTTCGTCATCATCATCAACGCGGACAAGGTCGCCCTGACGGGCTCGAAGGCCCTGCAGAAGAAGGCCTACCGCCACTCGGGCTACCCGGGCGGCCTCAGCTCCGTCACGTACGCCGAGCTCCTCGAGAAGAACCCCGTCCGCGCCGTCGAGAAGGCGATCCGCGGCATGCTCCCGAAGAACTCGATCGGCCGTGCCCAGCTCCGCAAGCTCAAGGTGTACACCGGTAACGAGCACCCCCACGCTGCCCAGCAGCCCAAGACGTACACCCTCGGCCAGGTCGCGCAGTAAGCGCCGGCGAAAACGAAAAAGGATTCCACACCGTGGCTCAGATCAGCGATTCCCTCGACCAGACCTCCGACAACTTCTCGACCGAGACGCCCGCGACGGAGAGCGTGACTCCCCGTCCCGTCCTCAACGTCCCCGGTGCGGCCGTCGGCCGCCGCAAGCAGGCCATCGCTCGCGTGCGCATCATCCCCGGCGCCGGCACCGCGACCGTCAACGGCCGCGAGCTCGCCGAGTACTTCCCCAACAAGCTGCACCAGCAGCTCATCAACGACCCCTTCAAGGTCCTCGACCTCATGGGCAGCTACGACGTCATCGCGCGTATCTCGGGTGGCGGCCCCTCGGGTCAGGCCGGTGCGCTCCGCCTCGCCATCGCTCGTGCACTCAACGAGATCGACCGTGAGAACAACCGCCCGACCCTCAAGGCCGCCGGCTTCCTGACGCGTGACGCTCGCGTCATCGAGCGCAAGAAGGCGGGTCTCAAGAAGGCCCGTAAGGCCTCGCAGTTCTCGAAGCGCTAGTCGCGGGCGAGAACCACTACTCGTGGCACGTCTGTTCGGGACGGACGGCGTCCGTGGGCTTGCGAACAAGGACCTGACCGCCGATCTGGCGCTCCGGCTCGCGCAGGCCACGGCCGTCGTCCTCGGCAAAGGACGCAGCGCAGAAGCCCGACGGGCCGCCGGAAGGCGGCCCGTCGCGGTTCTCGCGCGCGACCCGCGCGTCTCCGGTGAGTTCCTGTCGGCTGCCGTGGCGGCCGGTCTCGCGAGTTCCGGCATCGACGTCCTCGACGCCGGGGTTCTGCCGACGCCCGCTGCGGCGTTCCTCATCCAGGACATCGGCGCCGACTTCGGCGTGATGATCTCGGCGTCCCACAATCCGGCTCCCGACAACGGGATCAAGATCTTCGCGCGAGGCGGGTCGAAGCTTCCCGACGTCGTCGAAGAGCGCATCGAGTCGTACCTCGAACGCGACATCCTGATGCCGACGGGAGGCGACGTCGGCCGCATCCGGCGCTTCGCCGATGCCGAGGACCGCTACGTCGTCCATCTGCTCGCGAGCCTCGAGCGGCAGCGCCTCGACGGGATCCATGTGGTCCTCGATTGCGCGAACGGAGCGGCGTCCGGTGTCTCTCCGGAGACGTTCCGCGACGCCGGAGCCCAGGTGACCGTCATCGGCAACGAGCCGGACGGCATGAACATCAACGAGGGCGTGGGGTCGACCCACCTCGACGGTCTCTCTCGCACGGTCCGCGAGCTCGGCGCCGACGTGGGGATCGCGCACGACGGCGACGCCGATCGGTGCCTCGCGGTCGACGCCGACGGCAACGTCGTCGACGGCGACCAGATCATGGCGATCCTCGCCGTGTCGATGAAGCGCCGCGGCGTCCTCGCCTTCGACACCCTCGTGGCAACGGTCATGAGCAATCTCGGACTCAAGATCGCGATGGCCGAGAACGGCATCGGCATGGTCGAGACGCGTGTCGGTGACCGCTACGTGCTCGGCGCCATGAGCGAGGGGAAGTACTCCCTCGGAGGCGAGCAGTCGGGGCACGTCGTGATGAGCCGTTACGCCACGACCGGGGATGGAATCCTCACGGGCCTCCACATCCTGGCGGAGATGGCGCGCACGGGCCGTTCCCTCGCCGACCTGGCGTCGGTCATGACGGTCTACCCGCAGATCCTCGTGAACGTACGCGGCGTCGACCGCTCCGCCCTCGAATCAGACACGGTCCTGGCCGAGGCCGTGCGCGCCGTCGAGGCCGAACTCGGCGACACCGGACGGGTACTCTTGCGCCCGAGCGGCACCGAACCCCTCGTCCGCGTGATGGTCGAGGCTGCCGATCAGACGACCGCCGATGCGCACGCGCACGCCCTCGCAGCGATCGTCCGGGAGCGCCTGGCCGTCTGACCCGATCGGTCGGGCGGGTCGGTCGGACGGGGTCCTCCGGACTCCGTCCGACCGACGGGTATATTACTGGAAGCCGGGTGCACCGCATCGGCGTCAGCCGAGGGAGTCGCGCCATGGATCATCGCCCATCGAGGATCGTGCTCGCCGCGTTCGCCGCCGTCGTCATCGCCGGGGGGATCATCCCGCTGGGTGCTCCGTCCTCCGCCGCGGCGTCGGACCTCTCCGTCGTGCGGCCCGTGGAGGTCGCGCCCGACGCGGCGCCGACGGACGATCCGCAACCGACGGACACGACGAGCCCCGATCCGGTCGAGACGACGACCCCCGATCCGGTCGAGACGACGGCGCCGCCGACCGAAACACCCACACCGACGCCCACTCCCACTCCCGATGAGGCTGAGACTCCGAAACCCGACGACGGGACGGAGCAGCCATCGGACATCGCGCCGCAGGAGGTCCAGCCCGGCGCTCAGCCCATCGAATTCCAGGCACCCAAGCCCGTCATCGTCGGCAACCCCCGTGACGGATCGACGATCCAGGTGTCGGCCGGCTACTGGACCCCGTCCCCGACGACCGTGGTCTTCCAGTGGTTCGCCGATGGCAGAGGCATCGCGGGTGCGACCGGCCGAGGCCTCAAGGTGACTGCAGATCTCGTGGGGAAGAAACTCAGCGCCAACGTCAAGGGAACCCGCGTCGGCTACGTCGCGAAGTGGGTGTCGAGCGATCAGACGGCTCCCGTCTGGAAGGGTGTCACCGACGAGGCGCTCCTTCTCTCGAAGATCAAGACGCGGCTCGACGACCACGGCTGGAAGTACACCGTCGCCATCCGTGAACTGAATGGCGCGAAGCGGTCGACCTCGGTCTACGGAGCGAGCAAGCGCGAGCCGGCCAGCACGAGCAAGCTCTTCATCGCCTACGCGGTCCTCGACAACATCGACAACGGCATCCTCTCGTTCTCGCGCAAGACGTCATCGGGAACGACGGTGAAGGACTGTCTCCGTGTCCTCATCGAGGTCTCGGACAACTACTGCGCGCGTGAACTCATGGCGGTCGTCGGCCGCACGAAGCTCAACTCGAAGTTGGCGTCCGAGGGGTACACCGGTACCCAGTTCTCCAGCGCGGCGAACTCCTCGGGCTGGAACAAGACGAGTACGGCGAACGATCTCGCCCTCCTGCTCAGTCGTCTCCAGAACAAGCAGCTGCTCTCCGTTTCGGGCACGACGCACCTGCTCACGCTCATGGAGCGCCAGGTGTGGCGGAGCCGGCTGGCGTCCGGACTGCCGGACGGTGTGAGGTCGGCATCGAAGCCAGGGGAGCTCTGGCTCTCGTCCGGGATGGTCCAACTCGACGTGGGGATCGTCTACGGCCCGACGAGCACCTACGTGCTGACGGTGATGGGCAACGGAAATGCGACCAAGGAGGCGATCAAGGCCATCTCGAAGACGGTGTTCCTGCACCTGCAGGGTTATCCGTCATCGACGAAGACCAGGGTCTATCCGGCCCAGCAGATGACGGCGAAGGCGTCGACCGCGCTCCGCTCCGGACCCGGGGGGAGCACGATCGCGACCATCCCCGCCGGAGCGAGGGTGGAGGTCATCAGCAGTCAACGCATGTGGTACTACGTGAAGGTCAACGGGCGGAACGGTTGGATGTCCGCGACGGTCCTCGCCAGCAGATGGGCCGCCTAGGCCCCGCCGCCGTCAGATCTTCCGCAGCAGGACCTTCCGGACCGTGTGATCGGAGTCCTTGACGAGGACGAGCTTCGCGCGCGCCCTCGTCGGCCGGATGTTCGTGAGAAGGTTCGGCTCGTTGACGGTCGACCAGAAGAAGCGTGCACGCTCCCTCGCCTCGTCGTCGTCGAGTTCCGAGAAGACCGTGAAGTACGAGTTCGGATTCGTGAAGGCGCCGTGCTTGAGTGCCATGAACCGCTCCTCGTACCACGCGGCGATGTCCGAGGTGCGAGCGTCGACGTAAAGCGAGAAGTCGAAGAGATCCGAGACGCTCATCTGGCCGGTCGACGGCGCCTGGAGGACGTTGAGCCCCTCCACGATGAGGACGTCGGGTCGACGCACGACGACGCTCGCCGACGGCACGATGTCGTAGACGAGGTGTGAGTAGAACGGTGCGCGCACCTCGGCGGCTCCGCTCTTCACCTCGGTCACGAAGCGGAGGAGGGCCCGGCGGTCGTAGGACTCCGGGAAACCCTTGCGGTCCATGATGCCTCGACGCTCGAGCTCCGCGTTGGGGTAGAGGAAACCGTCCGTCGTCACGAGTTCTACGTGGGGGGTGTCGGGCCAGCGCGACATGAGTTCCCGGAGGAGCCGCGACACGGTCGACTTTCCGACGGCGACGGACCCCGCGACCCCGATGACGAACGGCGTACGCGCATTGCTCTCCCCGAGGAACGCCGTGCGCTCGTCGTGGAGGCGCTTCGCCGATCGGGCGTAGAGGCTCAGCAGCCGGCTGAGGGGGAGATAGACCTCGGCGACCTCCCGGAGGTCGAGACGGTCACCGATCCCGCGGAGTTGGACGACCTCGGCGTCGGTGAGGGGGGAGACGGCGCCGGGGGCGAGGCGCGACCAGTCGGCGCGGTCGATCTCGTCGAAGGGTGTGGTCTGCGTGCTGGGACCAGCGTGGGAGTCGGGCATAGAACGGCAGTCTATTGTTCCGGGTAGTCTGGAACGCATGTGTGGAATCGTGGGTTACGTCGGTCCGCTCGACAGCATCGATGTACTCATGGGTGGGCTCGGGCGTCTGGAATATCGGGGATACGACTCCGCGGGAGTCGCCATCATCGACGAAGCGGGCGACCTCCACACCCGCAAACGTGCCGGCAAGCTGGCCGTCCTGAGCGGCGACCTCGCGTCGGGCAATCTGCCGGAGAGCCACACGGGCATCGGACACACGCGGTGGGCCACCCACGGCGGGCCCACGGATGCGAATGCGCACCCGCACCTCGGCGACGACGGTCGGCTCGCCCTCATCCACAACGGCATCATCGAGAACTTCGCGTCGATCCGCGCCGAGCTCGTCGAGGCGGGCGAGACGTTCCACAGCGAGACGGACACCGAGGTCGCGGCCGTCCTGCTCGGCCGTGTCTACCGCGAGACCGGTGACCTCCGTTCGGCTTTCCTCCGGGTCGTCGGGCGCTTCGAGGGCGCGTTCACCCTCTTGGCCGTGCACCAGGACGAGCCGGGCGTCGTCGTCGGGGCCCGCCGGAACTCCCCGCTCGTGATCGGATTGGGCGACGGGGAGAACTTCCTCGGTTCGGACGTCGCCGCCTTCGTCGAGTACACGCGCCGGGCCCTCGCGATCGGCCAGGACCAGATGGTCGCGATCACGACCTCGGGCGTCGAGATCACCGACTTCGACGGCAACCCCGTCGAGGCCGAGCCGTTCGAGGTGAGCTGGGATGCCTCGGCCGCCGAGAAGGGCGGATGGTCGAGCTTCATGGCGAAGGAGATCAGCGAGGAGCCCGAGGCCGTCGCGAAGACGATCCTCGGTCGGATCGATCCGGCCGGTTCGGTCTCGATCCCCGAGCTCGACGGGCTCGACGATCTCTTCCTCGACATCGACCGCATCGTCGTGATCGCCTGCGGCACCGCGTCCTACGCCGGACAGGTCGGCAAGTACGCGATCGAGAAATGGGCGCGTGTCGCCGTCGACGTGGAGCTGAGCCACGAGTTCCGTTATCGCGAGCCCGTCATCACGCCGCGCACGCTCGTCGTGTCCATCAGCCAGTCGGGCGAGACGATGGACACGCTCATGGCGGTCAAGTTCGCACGGGAGTCCGGTGCGAAGACCGTGTCGATCTGCAATACGCAGGGTGCTACCATCCCTCGCGAGTCCGACGCCGTCGTCTACACGCACGCGGGACCGGAGGTCGCCGTGGCCTCCACGAAAGCGTTCGTCGCCCAGATCACTGCTCTGTACTTGCTCGCGCTCCACATCGCTCGCGTCCGCGGTGCGCTGTCGACAGAGGAGATCGCGCAGCAGGCCGCGGAACTCCAGGCCATCCCCGACAAGATCGCCACGGTCCTCACCAACAACGAGACGATCGAGCAGCTCGCGCGCTGGATGGCGGACACACGTGCGGTGCTCTTCCTCGGGCGCCACGTCGGTTTCCCCATCGCGCTCGAGGGTGCGCTGAAGCTCAAGGAGCTCGCGTACATCCACGCCGAGGGTTTCGCGGCGGGAGAGCTGAAGCACGGTCCGATCGCGCTCATCGAACCGGGGCAGCCCGTCTTCGTCGTCGTTCCGAGCCCGCGCGGGTCGCAGACGATCCACTCGAAGGTGGTCTCGAACATCGAGGAGATCCGGGCGCGCGGCGCCCGCATCATCGCCATCGTCGAGGAGGGCGACGTCGCAGTCCTTCCCTCGGCCGACGAGGTCATCCGCATCCCTCTCGCCGGACCGCTGTTCGAACCGCTCCTGAGCGTCGTCCCGCTCCAGGTGTTCGCGATGTCCCTGGCGAGCGCGAAGGGGCTCGACGTCGATCAGCCTCGGAACCTCGCCAAGTCCGTCACGGTCGAGTAGGTCGCGCCGTGGTCCGGGAATCGCGATGATCGTCGGCATCGGGGTGGATGTCGTCGATCTCGCGCGCTTCGAGCGCGCCGTCGCGCGCACTCCGGGACTGCGTGATCGCCTGTTCGCTGAGAGCGAACGCGCGCTTCCCTTGCGCTCGCTGGCCGGACGGTTCGCAGCCAAAGAGGCGCTCATGAAGGCACTCGGCACAGCCGACGGGCTCGTCTGGGTCGACATCGCCGTGGTGGCGGCCGACGGTGGAGCGCCGTCGTTCGCCCTCTCCGGCTCGACGGCAGCGGCCGTCGAGGCGCGAGGGATCGACGTCCTGCACCTCTCCATGAGTCACGATGCCGGTGTGGCGATCGCGTACGTCATCGCCGAGTCCCGGAGCGCCGCATGACGGGCCTTCGGGAAGCCGTCGTCGACCTCGACGCCATCAGTGCCAACGTCCGGCGGATTCGGGAGATCACCGAGGGCCGTCGTGTCATCGCGGTGGTGAAGGCCGACGGCTACGGTCACGGGGCGGTCCCCGTCGCGCGTGCCGCGCTCCGCGGGGGCGCCGACATGCTTGGGACGGCCGACGTCGACGAGGCTCTCGCGCTGCGAGCCGGCGGCATCGAGGCGCCGATCCTCGCGTGGCTCCACGCGCCCGACCAGGACTTCGACGCGGCCCTCGCCGCGGGCATCGCCCTCGGGGTGTCGAGCGGCCGCGAGCTCGAGCGCGTCGCGGAGGCCGCGTCGCGCGATGGGAGGCCGGCGCGCGTGCACGTCAAGCTCGACACCGGACTCAGCCGGAACGGGGTGCCCCGGTCGGACTGGTCGGATGTGGTCGCGCGTGTCCGGACCCTCGTCGACGCCGGTCGCGTGACTCTCGACGGGGTCTTCACGCATCTCTCGAACACCTCCGATGAGGACGATCGGATCGCCGTGCGCGTCTTCGACGAGGGGCTCGACCTCGTCTCCGAGTCCGGTCTCGGCCCGCGCATGATCCATGCGGCGGCGACGGCGGCCGCGATCGCCGTGCCGGAGTCCCGTTTCGACACGATCCGGCTCGGGATCGGTATGTACGGCTTCTCCCCGGTACCGGGGATCACGGGCGCGGAGCTCGGCCTCGTGCCGGCCATGCGTCTCGTCTCGCAGGTGGCGAGTGTGAAGAGGCCGGAGGTCGGGACCGGCGTGTCGTACGGGTACCGCTATCGCACGAGCGAGAACTCGACCCTCGCGCTCGTCCCGATCGGGTATGCCGACGGAGTCCCTCGGCAGGCCTCCGGGCTCGGCGAGGTGTCGATCGGTGGACGGCGTCACCGCGTCGCCGGTCGAATCGCCATGGACCAGTTCGTCGTGGACGTCGGGGACGCTCCCGTCGACGTGGGCGACGAGGTCGTGATCTTCGGCGATCCCGCGACGGGAGCACCCTCGGCTGCGGAGTGGGGCGAGCACGCGGGAACGATCGACTACGACATCGTCACGCGCATCGGCCCGCGCGTCCCGCGCCGTTACACGGGAGCGGAGTGATGGACGACGCGCGATTCGACGTCGCGACTCCCGACGACATGCACGCGCTCGGCGTACGGATCGGATCGACACTCGCCGCGGGCGACCTCCTCGTCCTCACCGGCCCGCTCGGAGCAGGGAAGACGACACTGACCCGCGGCATCGGCGAGGGCCTCGGCATCCGTGGCCCCGTGCAGTCTCCGACGTTCGTCATCGCCCGAACGCACCCGAGTCTCGTCGGCGGTGCGCCCCTCGTCCATGTGGACGCCTACCGGCTCGGGGACCCGCGGGAGTTCGACGACCTCGACCTCGATCTCGACGGTTCGGTCGTCGTCGTGGAGTGGGGGCGGGACGCGGTCGCGACCGTCGCCGACGAGTGGATCGACGTCGAGATCGAGCGTCCGCGGGGCGGGGACGACGGTCCCGACGAGTCGGTGTCCGACGATGCGAGCGTGGAACCGCGCGTGGTCGTGGTCCGGACCATGCGCGTCACCGACGCCGTTGGATAGGCCGCCCTCGCGGGTAGGCTGGCACGCGTGATTCTCGCCATCGATTCGTCCATCGGGACCTCCGTGGCGCTCGCCGACCGGGACGGCCGTCTGCTGGCCGCCGCGGACGAGGCCGACCATCTCTCGCACGCCGAGGTCGTGGGCGTGCTGATCCGCCGCGTCCTCGATGAGGCCGGGGTCACCGCTGCCGACATCACGGCGGTCGCGAGCGGAATGGGTCCCGGGCCGTTCACCGGCCTGCGGATCGGCATCGCGGCGGCTCGGACCTTCGCGGTCGCTCGGGGTGCGGAGCTCGTGCCCGTGCTGAGCCACGATGCGGTCGCCGCTGAGCGTCTCCTGTCCGGAGCGTCGGGTGATCTCGTCGTCGTCACGGACGCGCGTCGCCGCGAGGTCGCCTGGACCCGGTACAGCGGGCTGACCCCGTCCGGTGCGCCCGAGCGGGTGGACGGTCCCCACCTCGCCGAGCGGGCCACGTTCGTGGTCGTCGGCGCCGACCGCATCGATGCCGTGGGAGTTCCCGCTGCCGCCCTCGCGCGTCTCGCTGCGCTGAGTCTGCACGGAGAGCGCGCGACCGACCCGGACGAGCCGGTCTACCTCCGCGCGCCCGACGTCACCCTGTCCGCCCGTAAGCGGGTGACCCAGTGAGTGTCGCCATCCGTCCGGCGTCGTCCGAGGACCTCGCGGGCATCCTCGGGCTCGAGGAGTCGATCTTCGTGAACGACGCGTGGTCGCCCGCGCAGATGAGGGCCGAGCTCGGAAGCCCGCACACGTCGTACGTCGTCGTGGTCGACGACGTCGAGGGGATCGTGGGCTACGGGGGAGTCCAGGCGCCGAGCGCCTCGCCGGACGCGGACATCCAGACGATCGCCGTCGTCCCGTCCTTCCGTCGCGCAGGTCTCGGTCGCGCGATCATGGCCGAGCTGATCGGCGCCGCATGGGAGGTCGGCGCGGAACGGGTGTTCCTCGAGGTCCGGGCCGACAATCCCGCGGCGCAGGCCCTCTACGTCGACCTGGGATTCGAGGAGGTCGGCGTGAGGCCGCACTACTACCAGCCGGACGACGTCGACGCCGTCGTCATGCGTCTGGAGTTCCACGGTGGGGCTTCGGCAGGCCCCGGTCCGATCGGAGCGTCGTCGTGATCGCCGACGCACCCCTCGTCCTCGGGATCGAGACGAGCTGCGACGAGACCGGCATCGGGATCGTCCGCGGGCGACGGCTCCTGTCCAATCGCATCGCGTCCTCGATGGACGAGCACGCACGCTACGGCGGCGTCGTCCCCGAGGTCGCTGCGCGCGCGCACCTCGAGGCGCTCGTGCCGACGATCGAGGCGGCGGTCGCGGAGGCCGGTGTCGAGCTCGACGATCTCGACGCCGTCGCCGTCACGATCGGTCCGGGACTCGCGGGCGCGCTCATGGTCGGGGTGGGAGCGGCGAAGGCCCTCGCCGTGGCCCTCGGCAAGCCGCTCTACGCGGTGAACCACCTGGTCGGCCATGTCGGAGCAGACCTGCTCACGCCGGACGCCGACGACATCGAATACCCGACCGTCGCGCTCCTCGTCTCGGGAGGTCACACGTCGCTCCTCCTCGTGAGGGACCTCGTCGACGACGTGGCCCTCCTCGGCGAGACGATCGACGACGCGGCCGGGGAAGCATTCGACAAGGTCGCTCGCGTCCTCGGGCTGCCGTATCCCGGAGGGCCGGAGATCGACCGCGCCGCGCTCGGTGGGGACCCGGCGGCCATCCGGTTCCCCCGGGGGCTCACCCTCCCGAAGGACCTCGAGCGCCACCGCTACGACTTCTCGTTCTCGGGACTCAAGACGGCGGTCGCCCGGTGGGTGGAGAAGCGGGAAGCGGATGGGGTGCCCGTTCCCGTCGCCGACGTGGCGGCATCGTTCCGCGAGGCCGTCGTCGACGTGCTCGTCTCGAAGGCGATCGCGGCCTGCCACGACACCGGTGTTCCCCGTTTGCTCCTCGGCGGCGGGGTCGTCGCGAACGCCCGGCTCCGCACGGTCGCCGCCGAACGCGCGGCTGCGGCCGGTATCGCGCTCCGCATCCCCCCGCTCGATCTCTGCACGGACAACGGTGCGATGATCGCCGTCCTGGCCGCCGAGCGCTTGCGCGCGGGGCATCCCGGGTCAGCGCTCGATGCCGCGGCCGATTCCACCCTCCCGGTCACGGCGATCCAGGTGCCGTGACCGCGGTCCCGTCGATGACGCGTCCGATACGCTGGGACCCTCGACGAGGGAGGGCGACGTGACGGCGCACGATGGACCGGCCCCGGACGCTGCGGGCACCTCGCGTCAACCGACGCGTGCGCAGGAGCCCTTCGCCCCTCCGTCCGTCCCCGGGTTCCGGGAGCACCACGTTCCGCCGACCAAGCCGGGACGGCACGATTCGCAGCAGTCCTGGCCGAGCGCCGATGCTCTGCGCTTCACGCCGCATGCGGAGGCACCGGGCCGGGAGGCGGGTGTCGCGCTGGCGCTCGCCATCGTCGGCGCTCTGATCGGACTCGCCGTCGGGTGGGGTCTGCCTCTCTCGATCGTCGCCCTCGTGCTCGCGATGCGCGTGCGCCGGAGACCGGGACGGTCCCGACTGATGGCGACGTGGTCCATCGCCCTCGTCCTCGTCAGCGCGATCGCGTCGGGGGCCTGGCTCGCGTACAGCCTCGTCGTCCTGTTCGGATGACGTGCGGCTCGCGCCGCGGGGTCTGGGCCGCGTCATTGTGGACCCGGCCGTCGCCTGCCACCATGTGGGGATGACCAACTCCGATGGCGGCGCGCCGCAGGGCCCGTATCCGCAGCAGCCGAGCGCCTACCCACAGCCCGACTCCTCCCAGCAGCCGAACGCCTACCCGACGTCCGCCCCGCAGGGAGCCCCGCAGGGTTACCCGCAGGCGGGTGGACCGCAGCCGTATCCGTCGTACGGGTCGCCGTATCCACCGGCGAGGCCCACCAACACGCTCGCGATCATCACCATCATCGCCGCCTTCGTGTTCCCGATCGTCGGCATCGTGACGGGACACATCGCACTCGGGCAGCTCAAGACCTCGGGGGAGCAGGGTGAGGGGCTCGCGAAAGCCGGCCTCATCATCTCCTACGTGTACAGCGCGATCGTCATCGTCGTGCTCCTGATCTCGATCGTTCTCCCGCTGATCATGGTCGCGGCCTTCGTGCCGTTCTGGGCCACGATCCCCACGAGCCCCTGACCCCGCGCTCGGCCGGGCAGTCCGTCGTCAGTCCGACGGCTCCCGGTCGACCAGGAGGGCGCGATGGCGCCCGGCGACACGGGTGAGGATGATCGTGGCCGATCGCGTTCCCGAGAGCGACATCTTGCGACGGAAGACGGCCGGATCGATGTCCGCACCGCGCTTCTTCACCTCGAGGACGCCGATCCCACGAGACCGCAGCTCCTTCTTGATGGTCTTCTCGTCGAGGGGCAGGTCCGCGACGACCCGGAACGCCTGTGCGAACGGACTGGGGACGAATTCGTCGGACGTGAGGTAGGCGATCCGCTCGCTCAGGAGACCGGCTCCGAGACGCCTCGCCAGGTCGCCGATCAGCCGGGCTCGGATCACGGCGCCGTTCGGCTCGTAGACGTAGGAGCCGAGTGGGCGGACGGCCTCGTCCTCGCTGTCGCCGTCCGACGTCATCTCCGCCGCGGCGTCGCCGACGATCACGAGTGCCGCGCGTGTCACTCCCGGGCGAGCGAGCACCCCCGTCCACAGGCCGAGTTCGACGACGTCTCCGTCGACGCTGATCCACTGGGCCTCGACCCCCGCAGGGATGCGGGACCGGTCGAAGCCGGGGCCGAGCTTGACACCGACGGGCTTGCGCTCGGCGACCTCCCACAGGAGGTCGAGGGGAGGGGTGTAATCGTCGGGGTCCGTCAGGCGCTCGGTCTCGGAGTGACCGGCCGATCGGCGGGCGGGGTCGGCGAAGACGGCGTCGAAGGGCTCGACGTCGATGTCGCGGGCGTCGGCGTGAATGACCGTGGACGTCGGGAACGGCGCCAGGTTGTAGCTCGCGATGGCGGCGGTGACCTCGTCGATCTCGACTGCCGTGACGGCGATGTCGAGACTTGCGAGAGCGAGGGCGTCGCCACCGATGCCGCTTCCGAGATCGACGACACGGGAGAGGCCCGCCGACGAGAATCGGCCTGCGTGGAGCGCGGCCACCCGCAGGCGCGTCGCCTGTTCGAGTCCCGCCTGGGTGAAGAGCATGCGGTCGGCGAAGACCCCGAACTTGCGGCTCGCTCGCGCGCGGAGCCTGGCCTGGCCGAGGACCGCGGAGACGAGCGCGGCCGGGTGACCTTCGGCGCGCAGCTTCGTGACGGTGGAGACGAGCTCCGCCGGTGTGCCGGCCGCGACGGAGTCGAGAAGGGCCAGACCCGAGGGGGTGAGGAGTTCGACGAGTTCTGCCCTGTCCATCCGGCCACGCTACCAGCGGCGGGGCGGATCGTTGGCACTCACGTTGCACGAGTGCCAGAGCATCCGTAGACTGGCGTTAGCACTCTCATGGTGAGGGTGCTAACCCATTCTTCGCACTAAGAAAGAGGTCAACCGTGTCGGTCTCCATCAAGCCGCTCGAGGATCGCATCGTCATCCAGCAGGTCGAGGCGGAGCAGGTGACTGCTTCCGGCCTGGTCATCCCGGACACCGCCAAGGAGAAGCCCCAGGAGGGCGAGGTCATCGCCGTCGGCCCCGGCCGCATCGACGACAACGGCAACCGCGTTCCTCTCGACATCTCCGTCGGCGACCGTGTCCTGTACTCGAAGTACGGCGGCACCGAGGTCAAGTTCGGTGGCGAGGACTTCCTCGTCCTCTCCGCTCGTGACGTACTGGCGGTCGTCGTCCGCTGACGATTCCCTGTCAGGGCTGACGAAGGGCCCACCCGACTCCGGTCGGGTGGGCCCTTCGTCATGCGCGGCGGCGATCGGCATGGCGGAAAGTCGACGACCTCTGGCCGCTCGCGCCCACGGACGCCGGGCCTCCCCTCACTAGGATCGATCCGTGGTCAATCGGATGGAGTCGGTGGGGGCCGCGTCGACCCCCGATCCCGCCGAGACCTTCTCGCCGCGCGGCGGACTCGCCTACGCGGCCTCGGCGTACGGTCTCTGGGGTCTGCTCCCCGTGTTCTTCCTCGCGCTCGTCCCCATGGGACCGGTCGAACTCGTCGCGTGGCGGATCGTGTTCTCGCTCGTCTTCTGCGCCGTCCTGCTCACCGCCACCCGCTCGTGGCACCGTGTCGTCGCCATCCTCCGGCGGGGACGCACCGTGGCGATCATGGCGGCCGCCTCGGTGTTCATCTTCATCAACTGGCAGACCTACGTCTTCGGGACGCTCAGCGGCCATGTGGTCGACGCAGCCCTCGGGTACTTCATCAACCCGATCTTCACGGTGCTCATCGGCGTCGTCGTCCTGCGGGAGAGGCTACGGGCCCCGCAGTGGGTGGCGGTCGGCATCGCAGGCGTCGCCGTCGTCGTCCTCGCGGTGGGATACGGCACCGTGCCATGGATCGCTCTCGTCCTCGCGACCTCGTTCGGTCTCTACGGCTACATCAAGAAGCGCGTCGGGGGCACCGTCGACGCGCTCTCCGGTCTGACCGTCGAGAGCCTCTTCCTCCTGCCCGTCGCCGCCGTCGCCCTGGTCGTCGTCTCCCTGACGTCGGAGCTCATGATCGGGGCTCCCGGTCCCTGGCACGTCGGCCTCCCGATCCTGTCCGGTGTGGTCACAGCGGTGCCCCTCCTCTTCTTCGCGTCGGCCTCGCGCCGGCTGCCCCTCGTGACGATGGGCCTCGTCCAGTTCGTCGCGCCGCTCCTGCAGTTCATCGTCGGGGTGGTGCTCCTCCGTGAGGCCATGCCGCTCGAGAGGTGGATCGGATTCGGCCTCGTGTGGGTCGCCCTCGTCGTCCTCATGGTGGACCTCGTCGTCGCGAGTCGTGGCACCCGTCGAGCACGCGCCGCGGCGGTCTGATCGACGGATTCCGTCGTCCCGCCGGGTCCGTTCCGCGGAATGTAACGATTGGGTCGCGTTACACGGCTGTAACGCGACCGTATTGTGTCTGGTTCTACCCGCCGTTAGCTTTGGCTGCACGCGTCGATAGACCCTGCCGACGCGATCTCCCTATCAGAGGTAATTGAAGGAGCACCATGAGCGTATTCGCGAGCCCCTCGCGTTCACTCCGTCGGCGCGTCAGCGTCGGTATCGCAACGGTCGGTATCGGCACCCTGCTGCTGGCCGGTTGTTCGTCGGCCGGCGACGGCGGATCCGATGACGAGACGACCGATGCGGGCGCCACCGCCTGCGGGCCCGAGGCCGTCGAGACCACCGAGGTCGAGCCCGCGGAGATCGCGGCCGCCCAGGAACGCGACACGTCGCTGACCATCGGATCGATCCTGCCGACCACGGGAACGCTCGCGTTCCTCGGCCCGCCCGAGATCGCCGGCGTCGACCTCGCCATCGCCGACATCAACGCGTCCGAGTCCGGCGTCCTCGGCGGCAACGCCGCGGTCATCCACCGCGACTCGGGTGACACCACGACCGACATCGCGACCCAGTCGGCCACAGACCTGCTCAGCCAGGGCGTCTCCGGCATCGTCGGTGCCGCGTCCTCCGGTGTCTCCTTCACCTTCATCGACCAGGTGACGGGCGCGCAGGTCGTGCAGGTCTCCCCGGCAAACACGTCGCCCGACTTCTCGGAGTACGAGGACGGCGGCTACTTCTTCCGTACCGCTCCGTCCGACGTGCTCCAGGGCCGCGTCCTCGGAAACCTCATGGTGGGTGACGGCGCGACCAACATCGGTCTCCTCTACCTCAACGACGCCTACGGCACCGGCCTGTCCGAGAACGTGAAGGCGGCCGTCGAGGCCTCCGGCGGAACGATCGTCGCCGAGGAAGCCTTCAACGAGGGTGACAGCCAGTTCAGCTCGCAGATCGACGCGATCATGGCCGAGGACCCCGACGCCATCGCGCTCATCGCGTTCGACCAGACCAAGGTCATCATCCCCGAGCTCGTCGGAACCCAGGGCTACCCGGGTGAGAACGTCTACTTCGTGGACGGCAACCTCGCCGACTACTCGGCCGACTTCGACGAGGGAACGCTGAACTGCGCGAAGGGCACCCTCCCGGGTGTTCTCGCGACGGACGACTTCCGTTCGCGCCTCCTCGGGATCAACCCCGACCTGACCGACTACAGCTACTCGGCCGAGTCGTACGACGCCGTGATCCTCATGGCTCTCGCGGCGATCGCCGCCGACGACGCATCGGGCCCCGGTATCCAGAGCCAGATGCAGGCCGTGTCCGAAGGTGGCGAGAAGTGCGAGTCGTTCGACGCGTGCGCCGAGCTGCTCGCGGCCGGTACCGACATCGACTACGACGGCATCTCCGGACCGATCACCTTCGACGAGAACGGTGACCCGACCGAGGCCTACATCGGCGTCTACCAGTTCGGCGCGGGCAACACCTACGCCCCGCTGACGAGCGAGTTCGGTTCGCTCGGCTAAACATGCACCACCCCGTGACGGGGCGTCGGATCTTCGGATCCGGCGCCCCGTTGGTCGTTCCCGCCAGCGTGGTGAGACGGGATGCTGCACGTCGAGTAGTCCCAGGTCGTCGCGTGCGGGTTCGCGAGGCGACGGTTCGCGTCCACCCGGGTGTTGGCGCAGGTGGTGCTGAAGCTCGAGTGGTCGCGAATCGTCGCCTGCGGGCCCGCGGGGTGACGTTTGGCGTCCGAACGAGCGCGGGGGCGTCGGGGGCAGGATGCCGTGCGTGCGTGCGTGCGTGCGTGCGAGCGTGCGTGCGTGCGAGCGGCCAGGCGCCTCCTCATGCGCACAGAAGGGGCCACCCGGACGATGTCCGGGTGGCCCCCTTCTGTGCGCTCTACAGGTCGCTCAGTGGCCCTGATCGGCCGCCAGCGTCCCGAGGTAGAGCTCGATGACCTTGGGGTCCTTCGAGAGCTCCTTGCCCGTTCCGGTGTAGGCGTCGCGCCCCTGATCGAGCACGTAGGCGCGGTCGCAGATCTGGAGGCACCGCCGCGCATTCTGCTCGACCATGATGACGGACACGCCGGCACGGTTGATCTGGTGCACCCGCAGGAACGTCTCGTCCTGCCGGACGGGGGAGAGGCCGGCCGACGGCTCGTCGAGGAGGAGGACCGACGGGTCGATCATGAGTGCCCGACCCATCGCGACCATCTGGCGCTCACCACCGGAGAGCGAACCCGCGCGCTGCTTGCGCCTCGAGCCGAGCTCCGGGAACAGAGTGGCGACGAACTCGAATCGTTCCGCGAACAGAGACGGCTTGAGGAAGAGTCCCATCTCGAGGTTCTCCTCGATCGTGAGCGTCGGGAAGACGTTGTTGTTCTGCGGCACCATGCCGACGCCCTTGGCGACGAGCTTGTTCGCCTTGAGCCCGGTGATGTCCTCGCCCTTCAGGACCACCTTGCCGCCACGGATGTTCACCTGGCCGAAGATCGCCTTGAGGAGCGTCGACTTACCGGCGCCGTTCGGGCCGATGATGCCGATGAGTTCACCGGGGTAGGCGTCGATCGTGCACCCGTTGAGAATATTCACGCCGGGAAGATAACCACCCACGAGATCCTCGGTGCGGAGGACCGCATCCGTGCGCACGGCCGTCGCGGTGGACGCCGTGCTGCTGCTGGAGTCGCTCATGCCTTCTTCTCCTTCGACTGCTGTTGGTGCACGGCTTCCGCCGCGGCCTGAGCGTCCTCGACGACGTGGTCGTCGCCCGTGAGGTCGCTCAGGTCGGTGTCGTGGTGCGCGCCCAGGTAGGCGTCGATCACGGCGGGGTCCTTCATGACCGTGTCGGGCGGCCCCTCGGCCACGATCGTGCCCTCGGCCATGACGATCACCCAGTCGGAGATGTGCATGACCATGTGCATGTCGTGCTCGACGAACAGCACGGAGGTGCCGTCCGACTTGAGATTCCGGATGTGACCGAGCAATGACTGCGTGAGGGCGGGGTTCACACCGGCCATCGGCTCGTCGAGCATGATGAGTTCGGGGTCGCTCATGAGTGCACGGGCCATCTCGAGGAGCTTGCGCTGGCCACCGGAGAGCGAGGCTGCGTAGTCCTCCCGCTTGGCGTCGAGCTTGAAGCGCTCGAGGAGCTCGTCGGCCTTGACCGTGATCTCCGCCTCACGGGACTTCCACAACGGGCGGACGAGAGCGGTGAAGATGTTCTCTCCCGGCTGCTTGGTAGCGCCGAGGAGCATGTTCTGCAGGACGGTGAGGCGGCCGAGCGACTTCGTGAGCTGGAAGGTGCGGACCATCCCGGCGCGCGCCACCTTGAAGGCCGGCACGCCCGCGAGGGAACGACCGTTGAAGTCCCACGTGCCCGTGTTGGGCTTGTCGAAGCCCGTGAGCAGGTTGAACATCGTGGTCTTGCCCGCGCCGTTCGGTCCGATGAGGGCCGTGATCTTGCCCCGGGGGATCTCGAGGTGCGCGACGTCGACGGCCTTGAGGCCGCCGAAGGCGCGTGAGACTCCGTCGGCGACGACGATGGGATCGACCTTCGCGCAGCCGGGACCCACCTCGCCCTTCACGAAGGGGTGGGTCGTGGGAATGGCCTCGGGGGTCGTGGTGCCCCCGTCGATGGGATCAGACACTGAAGCTCAGCTCCTTCTTATTGCCGAAGATGCCCTGTGGACGGAATATCACGAGCAGCATGAGAGCGATGCCCACGAGCATGAACCGGATCTGTCCGGCCTGAGTGGTGGAGAGGAAGCCGAGGAACCCCGACTCGATGGCGCCGTAGAGCACGCCCTGGGTCAGCGAGAGGACGACCCAGAAGATCATCGATCCCACGATCGGCCCGAAGATCGTCGCGGCACCGCCCAGGAGCATGATCGTCCAGATGAAGAACGTCAGACCGGTCGTATAGTTCGCCGGCTGGACCGCGCGGGGCAGGATGAAGACGATTCCCGCGATCGACCCCATGACGCCACCCATCACGAGGGCCTGCATCTTGTAGGAGAAGACGTTCTTCCCGAGGCTGCGCACAGCGTCCTCGTCCTCGCGGATGCCCTTGACGATGCGGCCCCACGGGCTGCGCATGAGAAGGAAGACGAGCACGCTCGCGAGGATCACGAGGCCCCAGCCGACGATCCGCACCCACCAGTCGTAGGCGTTGTAGGTGAACGGTCCGAACCCGTACGTGCCATCGGGGATCGGGTTGCTCGCCGCGAAGGTGCCCTTGAAGCCGGACAGACCGTTCGCGGCGCCGGTCACATCGGTGAGGCCGGTGGTCGTCACGATGTAGCGCACCACCTCGGCCGCGGCGATCGTGACGATCGCGAGATAATCCGCGCGCAGTCTCAGCGTCGGGATGCCGAGGAAGAGCGCGAAGAGGACGGATGCGATGAGAGCGCACAGGACCGCAACCGGCAGCGGGGCCCCGAACGAGATCGTCGGGATCGCGAAGCCGTAGGCACCGATGAGCATGAAGGCCGCCTGGCCGAAGTTGAGCAGTCCGGTGTAGCCGAAGTGCACGCCGAGACCGATGGCCGCGAGGGCGTAGGCAGCGGTGGTCGGGCTGATGAGCTCGCCGACGGCGTTGCCGAGAATGTTTCCCCAGTCCATGATTTCCTTCCTAACCGATCCGCTCGCGGCGGCCGAGAATTCCCTGAGGGCGCAGCAGCAGCACGAAGATCAGGACGATGAGAGCCGCGGCGTACTTCAGGTCCGCGGGGATGAAGAGGGTCGACAGCTCGACGAAGAGGCCGACGACGATCGAGCCGACGAGCGCTCCGTACGCCGAACCGAGCCCGCCGAGCGTGACCGCCGCGAACATCAGCAGCAGGACCTGGAAGCCCATGTCCCACGAGACCTGGCGGTAGAGGGCGAGCATGACGCCGGCGAGGGCGGCGAGGGCTCCGGCGATGACCCAGACGATCCGGATGATGCGGTCGACGTCGATACCGGATGCGGCGGCGAGAGCCGCGTTGTCCGACACCGCGCGGGTCGCCTTGCCGATGCGTGTCCGCGTGAGGAAGAGGGCGACCCCCACGAGGACGACGACCGACAGCGCCATGCTCAGGACCGACCCCGTGGTGATGCGTACCGGTCCGAGCACGATGGCCTCGGACAGGCCCACATTCATCGTCTTCGTGCCTCCGCCGACCATGAAGAGGTAGAAGTACCGCAGGAGGAGCGCCAGGCCGATGCTGACGATCATGGCCTGGACGAGCTTGACGCCCTTCCGTCGCAACGGTCTCCAGAGCACCGTGTCCTGCACGTATCCGAACGCCGCTCCGAGGATGACGACGATGGGGATGGCGATGAAGATGTTGAGCCCGAGGAGGACGGCGAAGACCCAGGCGAGGATGCCGCCGAACGTCACGAGCTCGCCGTGAGCGAAGTTGTTGAGCCCGGTCGTCCCGAAGATCAGCGTGATGCCGATCGCCGCGAGAGCGACGAGAAGGCCGAAGTTGAGGCCTGAGACGAGGCGCTGCATGAACAGGTCGAGGAAACCGGAGGTCTGCCGGGTGTCCTCACCGAGGGGGAAGAGGCGCGAAATGGTGTTCGTCTGCCACTCGGCCGCCGTGACGTCGGCGGTGGTCCGGTCGGGATCGCGAAGATCGAGACCGTCGGGCAGTGTGTCCGGGTCGATGGTGACCGAGTAGTCACCCTCCTCGGGGACGACGACGCTCCAGCGTCCCGTGTCGTCCGAGGTGGCCACCTCGGAGAAGCCGCCGCCCTCGACGGTGACCTCGACGCCTTCGACGGGGTCGTCCCCGTCGCGCATGATCCCCCCGATCGAGAGGACGGGACCCGAGGGCTCCTCGCTCGGGTCTGTGGATGCCGACGCCGCAGCCGACCCGACACCCAGGAGGGCGAGGGCGGCGAACAGCGTCGCGAGGACGAGTGCGACGGGTCGCGGAACGAGTCCCGATGTCTTACCTGCGTGCAAGGAATTACCTCCCAGGAGGCGACGGCGGTGTCGCCGGTGCCTCGTCCAATGCCATGTAACGGTGCCGTGTGGCGGTGCTGAGGTTACGGCCTCAACATGACGGTCATGTTTCGCGCCCCTGACGAGTGGCGTTGCGTAATTATGCCCTGTGGGAATAGCTCCCCGTACATTGAGCTTTAAGATGATGAGAACCAGCCGGGCCCGACGAGTGTGCCCGCTCGCCCGCGGGAACATCGCACACTGAGAGGCGCCAATGGACAACGACCCCTTCGGCTTTATCGGACTCACCTACGACGACGTCATGCTCTTGCCGGCGCATACCGACGTCATCCCGAGCGAGGCCGACACCTCGTCCCGTCTCACGAAGAGGATCCGCGTCGCAACGCCCATCCTGTCGAGTGCGATGGACACCGTCACCGAGGCCCGCATGGCGATCGCCATGGCTCGCGAAGGCGGTATCGGCATCATCCACCGCAACCTGTCGATCGCGGATCAGGCCGAGATGGTCGACCGCGTGAAGCGCAGCGAGTCGGGTATGATCACGAACCCCGTGACCACGACCCCCGACGCGTCGGTCGCCGAGGTCGACGCGCTCTGCGGTCAGTTCCGCGTCTCCGGTCTCCCCGTCGTGAACCCCGACGGCACTCTCGTCGGCATCGTCACCAACCGCGACATGCGGTTCGTCGCCGGATTCGAGAAGGCCACGACCAAGGTCTCCGAGGTGATGACGAGCGACGGTCTCATCACTGGGCCGGTGGGGATCAGCCCCGACGATGCGATCGCGCTGCTCGCCCAGCACCGCATCGAGAAGCTGCCGCTCATCGACCCGGCCGGCAAGCTCAAGGGCCTCATCACGGTCAAGGACTTCGACAAGAGCGAGAAGTACCCGCTCGCGACGAAGGACGACAGCGGTCGACTGCGCGTAGGAGCGGCCATCGGATTCTTCGGGGACGCCTGGCAGCGTGCCCAGGCACTGCTCGAGGCCGGCGTCGACGTGCTCGTCGTGGACACCGCCAACGGCGACTCCGCCGGTGTCATCGATCTGGTCCGTCGCCTGAAGTCGGACCCGGCATTCGCCGGAGTCGACGTCATCGGTGGCAACGTCGCGACCCGCGACGGTGCACGCGCGATCGCCGAGGCGGGTGCGGACGCCATCAAGGTGGGTGTCGGCCCCGGTTCGATCTGCACCACGCGCGTCGTCGCGGGTGTGGGAGTCCCGCAGGTCACCGCGGTCTACGAGGCGTACCTCGCCGCTCGCGAGTACGACGTGCCCGTGATCGCCGACGGAGGGCTCCAGTACTCTGGCGACATCGCCAAGGCGATGGTGGCCGGAGCGGAGACCGTCATGCTCGGTTCCCTCCTCGCCGGCTGCGACGAGAGCCCCGGTGACCTCGTCTTCCTGAACGGCAAGCAGTTCAAGAACTACCGCGGCATGGGATCTCTCGGCGCCATGCAGACGCGGGGGGAGCGCACCTCGTACTCGAAGGACCGCTACTTCCAGGCCGACGTCCCGAGCGACGACAAGCTCATCCCCGAGGGCATCGAGGGGCAGGTGCCGTACCGCGGACCGTTGTCCGCTGTGGCGTACCAGCTCGTCGGCGGACTGCGCCAGTCGATGTTCTACGTCGGCGCTCGCACGATCGAGGAGCTCAAGCAGCGCGGGAAGTTCGTCCGCATCACCCCGGCCGGTCTCAAGGAATCTCATCCTCATGACGTCCAGATCGTCGTGGAGGCGCCGAACTACCGTCGCTAGTGAGGGAATCGCATGCAGTGCTGGTGACGTCCAGATCGTCGTGGAGGCGCCGAACTACCGTTGCTAGTGAGGGAATCAGGCGCCGAACTACCGTCGCTGAGCCAGCACGCCTGCACGACGCCGATCGGGGCCCGACCGCACACTCGGTCGGGCCCCGATCGGCGTCCGTCGGTCCGCGCCGGTAGGCTGGACCCGTGAGCATGGAAGTTGAGATCGGCCGCGCCAAGCGCGCCCGCCGGGCATATTCGTTCGACGACGTCGCGATCGTGCCGTCCCGCCGCACGCGCGACCCCGAGGACGTGTCGGTGTCCTGGAGCATCGACGCGTTCCAGTTCGACACGCCGATCCTCGCGGCGCCCATGGATTCGGTGGTGTCGCCGAGGACCGCGATCATGATCGGTCAGCTGGGAGGGCTCGGCGTCCTCGACCTCGAGGGCGTCTGGACCCGCTACGACGATCCCGAGCCGATCCTCGCCGAGATCCGGTCGCTTCCCGCCGCGCACGCCACCGCGCGGATGCAGGAGCTCTACTCGGCGCCGATCCGCCCCGAGCTCGTGACGCAGCGCCTCGCCGAGATCCGCGAGGCGGGCGTGACGGTCGCCGGGGCGCTGTCTCCGCAGCGCACCCAGGAGCTCTACAACACGGTCGTCGAGGCGGGAGTGGACCTCTTCGTCATCCGCGGCACCACCGTGTCCGCCGAGCACGTCTCGAAGAACCAGACGCCGCTCAACCTCAAGGAGTTCATCTACGAACTCGACGTCCCGGTGATCGTGGGCGGTGCGGCCACCTACACCGCCGCACTGCACCTCATGCGCACGGGCGCAGCCGGCGTGCTCGTCGGCTTCGGCGGGGGAGCGGCTTCGACCACCAGGGCCACGCTCGGGATCCATGCCCCCATGGCCACGGCCGTCGCCGACGTGGCCGGTGCCCGTCGCGACTACCTCGACGAATCGGGCGGACGCTACGTTCACGTGATCGCGGACGGCGGCCTCGGATCCTCCGGCGACATCGTCAAGGCGATCGCCTGCGGAGCCGATGCCGTGATGCTCGGCACGACCCTCGCGCGTGCCTCCGATGCACCCGGCGGCGGCTTCCACTGGGGTGCGGAGGCCCATCACTCGCAGCTGCCGCGCGGCCGCCGGGTCGAGGTCGGTCAGGTCGGTTCGCTCGAGGAGGTCCTCTACGGGCCGGCGACCTCGGTCGACGGCACGGCGAACCTCGTGGGTGCCCTGAAGCGGTCCATGGCGACCACCGGGTACAGCGATCTCAAAGAGTTCCAGCGGGTGGAAGTGGTTGTCGCCCCCTACCCCGTGCAGTAGCGTCGAAATCGGGGCGATCGAGCCTCGACGATGACGTCCTTGGAGGCGATGATGGCCCAGAATTCTGTGTCCCGGTCCAACAAGATCGGTCCGGAGGAGCGACTCGCCGCGATCGAGGCGCTCAAGACCAAGGAACTCGACGTGCTCGTCGTCGGGGGTGGGATCGTCGGCACGGGCGCCGCCCTCGACGCCGTCACCCGCGGCCTGTCGACAGGCCTCCTCGAGGCGCGGGACTGGGCGAGCGGCACGTCCAGCCGTTCCTCGAAGCTCGTGCACGGAGGTATCCGCTACCTCGAGCAGCTCGACTTCGGGCTCGTCCGCGAGGCCCTCATCGAGCGGGGCCTGCTCCTGCAGAGGATCGCACCCCACCTCGTGAAGCCCGTGCGCTTCCTCTACCCGCTCACGAAGCCGGTCTGGGAGCGCTTCTACATCGGCGCCGGCATGTTCCTGTACGACATCTTCAGCTACTCGGGTGGACGTCCCCCCGGTGTCCCGCATCACCGTCATCTCAGCAAGCGGCAGATCCAGCGCTCGATCCCGTCGCTCGCGGCGAACGCGTTCACCGGCGGTCTCACCTACTACGACGCCCAGGTCGACGACGCCCGCTACGTGTCGTCCGTCGCCCGCACGGCTTCGTTCTACGGTGCGCATGTCGCGAGCCGCGTCCGCGTCGAAGGCTTCCTCAAGGTGGGGCAGCGTGTCGTCGGCGTCACGGCTCACGACCTGCAGACCGGGGAGACGTTCGAGATCCGCGCCAAGCAGGTCGTCAACGCGACGGGCGTCTGGACCGACGACACGCAGGCCTTGGTCGGTGAACGGGGTCAGTTCAAGGTGCGCGCGTCGAAGGGTGTCCACCTCCTCGTCCCCCGCGACCGCTTCCAGTCCACGATGGGCATGATCCTCCGCACCGAGAAGAGCGTGCTCTTCGTGATCCCGTGGGGTCGCCACTGGATCATCGGAACGACGGACACCGACTGGAACCTGGACAAGGCGCACCCGGCCGCGACCGCCGCGGACATCGACTACATCCTCGAGCACGTCAACCAGGTGCTCGCGGTACCACTCACGCGGGAGGACGTCGAGGGCGTCTACGCCGGACTCCGCCCCCTCCTGGCCGGCGAGAGCGACCAGACGTCGAAGCTGTCGCGGGAGCACATCGTGACCCACTCGGTCCCCGGGCTCGTCGTGGTCGCCGGCGGCAAGTGGACGACCTACCGCATCATGGCCAAGGACGCGATCGACGCGGCCGCTGATGCACTCGACGGTCGCATCCCGCCGTCGACGACGCAGGACATCGCGCTGCTCGGGGCCGAGGGGTACCAGGCGGCGTGGAACAAGCGCGGGAAGATCGCCCGCGCGTTCGGCGTGCACAAAGTCCGGATCGAGCACCTGCTGAACCGCTATGGCGTCCTGACCGATGAGCTCCTCGATCTCATCCGCCACCGCCCCGAGCTCGCCGAGCCGCTCCCGGGGGCCGACGACTACCTGCAGGCCGAGGTCGTATACGCGGCGTCGCACGAAGGGGCGCTCCACCTCGAGGACGTGCTCGCCCGTCGAACCCGTATCTCGATCGAAGCGTGGGACCGAGGCGTCTCGGCCGCTCCGATCGCGGCGGCCCTCATGGCCGACGTCCTGGGCTGGGACGAGGAGCGGACCGAACGCGAGGTACAGAACTACCTCAAGCGTGTGGCCGCCGAGCGTGCATCGCAGGAGCAGCCGGACGACGCCTCCGCCGACCGCGTGCGTCTCGAAGCCCCGGACGTCGCCTCCGTCACCGAATAACCACAGGGCTACTCCCGAGCGAGGGCGCTAGTTCTATCTAGCGCCGTCGATGCCTATCTGTGGCCGTCGAGTGACGCCAGCCGCGGCAACGACGCTGACGACGGGGGGATTCGTGCCACCGAGATCCTCCCAGGTGATTCGGACGACGTGAAGACCCAGCGCGCGGAGACGATCCTCGCGACGCTTCTCCATCCACACGATGTCTTCGGGGTTTCGTTCCGCCGTGAATTCTGCGGCGGAATACTTTCTCCGACCGTCGAACTCCAGGACGACGCCGAGGTCGGGCCATGCGAAGTCGACGTATCCGATCAATCCATCGGCGTCGTCGAAGCGGTGCTGCAATCGGGGTGGCACGAACCCGGCATCGTGGAGGAGAAGTCGCACGAACGACTCGCCGCCGTTCGCCGACAGCGGTGACGCCAATGCGAGGAGCGCCTTGCTCTGCTGGGAGCCTCGTCCGGAGCCGAGGTCGGAATCCTCGTCGAGGAGCGCCCGGGCGCTCGTCCACTGCCGAGACAGGGCGTGATCTGCCATCGCCAAGGCCGAGGCCCGCGCCCCCACCCGCGCGATATCGACGATGGTTCGCTCGAGCGCAGTGCAGTTCACACCACCCACGACGGTGACTCTGGGAGGACGAGAGGTTCGGTGGCGACTGTACAAGCCGGACGATCGCCCGCCAGAGGTCTCATTGATGACGGTATGCACGGTGCCGGGCCAGGAACCGACCACCGGAAGGCGGTGGAGAGCTGCCGCGGAGAAATGGCTCAGAACGGGTGACGTCGGAGAGCAGGCAAGAGTCGCGTGGATGAATGCGCGGTATCGGTCATCCGGATTCAGCAAGCTCCAGCTCTCGGCCGGTATGTACACCCCGCGGCGGACTCGGTGGAGGTTTTCGCTGGCCGGCGAAGGCGGGATGCGTCCACCTGTGCGTCGTGCCGCAGCGAAGTCGAAGGGGTAGTCAGGCGCATCGAAGAGTGAAGGCATGAACCGACAGTCCTCCTCCATCTGGTGTTCGCGGGCAGGGACCACGGTCCGCTGGGGAGACGGGCGGTGCGCTGGAGCCTGTGGACGACGGTGACCGACAACCGGAAACGAGCGACGGCTGCACGTCGCGGTCGAGGGCGGCAGATGCACGTGGCGCCCTCGCTCGGGAGTAGCCCTTTCGGGCGGGGCGGGGTGGCGGCCCGCTGGCGGGGGATGGAGGGGGTGCCGGCGGGTAGGCTGGAGGGGTAGGCAAAGGAAAGGGTGACGTGATGGTCGACGTGCGGCGGGTCAAGCTCCCGGGTGTCGGTGTCCTGCACTCGTTCATCACGGACGACGGCGGCAAGGTCGGCGTCATCGCGCACCGTTCCGGCCACAGCGACCTCATCACCTTCTCGGACGACGAGGACGGCTCGGACGCCACGAAGGTCTCCCTGCGTCTGTCGGAGGACGAAGCGCACACCCTCGCCGAGCTGCTCGGCGGCACGCGCATCACCGAATCGCTCACGGCCCTCGACCAGCTCCCCGGCCTCTCGATCGACTGGTTCACCGTGGACTACGAGGATCACATCGCCGGTCAGTCGCTCGGCGACCCGGCTGAGCACGGCATCATCGGCCTCACGGTCGTCGCCGTCGTGCGCGGGGAATCGACCAACCCGGCACCCGCTGCCGACTTCCGCGTCTTCCCCGGCGACATCCTCGTGGTCGCGGGGAGCCCGGAGAAGGTGGCGAAGGCGTTCTCGTTCTTCCGCACCGGCGCGACGACGAAGGCACCAGCCGACTCCGCGCCCGGGAACTGACGCATGCCGCTTGCCACCGCCGCCGTCGAAGGATCGCACTTCGGCGCCGACATGGTCGTCGTCGGGCTCCTCTTCCTCATCGCCTACGGTCTCGGTCGCCTCGGAAAGCTCATCGGACTGCCGGCGATCCCCGTGTACATGATCGTGGGGCTGCTGGCCTCGCCGTACACGGACTGGTTCCCCCTCACGCTCGAGGGCGACTACATCGGACTGATCGCCGTGATCGGTCTCGTCCTGCTCCTGTTCAACCTCGGGCTCGAGTTCGACCAGGACGAATTCTTCGGAAACGCCGGCAAGCTGCTCGTCTCGGGCGGAACATACATCCTCGTCAACATGGCCGCCGGACTCGGCTTCGGCATCCTCGTGGGGTGGGGGACGCCGGAGGCGCTCATCATCGCCGGGATCACAGCGACGTCCTCGAGCGCGATCGTGACGAAGCTGCTCATCGAGCTCGGCCGGCTGACGAACCGTGAGACGCCCATGATCCTCGGCATCACCGTGGTCGAGGACGTGTTCATCGCGATCTACCTCGCGATCGTCGGCGTCGTGCTGTCGGGGCAGACCGAATTGTGGCCCGTCGTCGGACAGCTGGCCCTGTCGTTCACGTTCATCGTGGTGATGTTCGGCATCGCCCGTTTCGGTGGCCGCGTCGTGTCGAAACTCCTGCGCACCAAGGACGACGAACTCTTCACGATCCTCTTCTTCGGACTCGCTGTGCTCTTCGGCGGGATCGGCGAGCTCCTCGGGGTCACGGATGCGATCGGTGCCTTCCTCATCGGCCTCGTGCTCGGTGCGACGCGCTTCCGCAACCGCATCGAGACGATCGCCGTGCCGCTCCGCGACGTGTTCGGCGCATTCTTCTTCCTCAACTTCGGGCTCGCGCTCGACGCGTCGAAGTTCGGGGGCGTCCTCATCCCCGTCCTCGGAGCCGTGCTCATGACCGTCATCCTCAACATCGTCGCCGGTCAGGTGGTCTCGCGACTCAACGGGCTCGGCGCGCAGGAGGGCATCAACACCACGGTGATCCTCCAGAACCGCGGGGAATTCGCCCTCATCCTCGCGACCCTCTCCCTCTCGGCCGGGCTCGACGAACGCATTCAGCCGTTCGCGGGTCTCTACGTCCTGATCCTGTCCATCGGAGGACCGATGATTGCCGCCCAATCGGAACGGATCGGCGGTGCTGTCCTGCCGTCGAAGAGGCGGAAGCGGCGGGCGCTCGCCGACTCCGGTCGGAACACCGCCGCGCGCCGCGGAGGGATGACGGCCGAGGAGAGCGCGCTCGTCGACGCCGCCATGGCCGGAGACGCGGACGACCGCGTCGACGGAGCGGTCAGGAGGCCTCGCGATGAGTGACGACGTGCGTACCGAGGACCGCATCACGCCCGACCGGCCGCTCTGGCGCACCCTCGTGCGACCGCGATGGATCGCACTGCTCGCGCTCGCCCTGGTGATCGCGGGTTCCTTCGCGGCCCTCGGGCAGTGGCAGCTCTCACGGGCGGTCGAGTCCAGTGACCCCGGGACGAGCGTGGGAGAGGAGGAGACGCCGACGGCTCTCGAGGACGTCCTCGAGCCGACGGACATCATCCGCACCGACGATGTCGGCCGACTCGTCTCGGTCGAGGGGCAGTGGGTGGATGGGGACTTCCTCACGATCGCCGATCGCGTCAACGACGGGCCGATGGGGTGGTGGGTGGCCGGTCATCTCGCGACGGGAGCGGATGGCGCCGGGCCATCGCTCGCCGTCGCACTCGGGTGGACGGCCGACGAGGACGAGGCGAAGCGCATCGCGGCGGCGTGGAACGACGGAGAGGCCCCGGACGGAGTCGTCGAGCTCACGGGACGCGTCGTCGATTCGGAGGCGCCCGTCGTCCCCGAGCCCGAGGACGACCCGTTCGAGATGACGACGCTCTCGGAAGCCGCACTCATCAACATCTGGCAGTCGACGGCCTCTCCCGAGATCTACAGCGTCAACCTCGTGGCAGGCGCAGCCCCGGCGGGCCTCGAGCAGATCTACTCGCCCCGCCCGGAAGCGCAGACCACTCTCAACTGGCTCAACATCTTCTACGCGGCCGAGTGGGTCGTTTTCGCCGGGTTCGCCGTGTACTTCTGGTACCGGCTCGGTCGGGACGCGTGGGAGCGCGAAGCGGAGGAGAAGGCGCTCGCCGAGGGGGCGGCGGCGGAGGAAGGCGCACCCGTCGGCGCATGACGATCGGCACCGGCACGTCCGTCTAAACTGGGATCATGCCCCTCGAACCCCGCGAGAGCGACCTGCCGCGCATCCGCGGCGCGTTGCGCTTCTACAAGATCGCGTCGGTCATCACCGGCGTCATGCTCCTGCTCCTGTGTGTCGAGATGATCATCAAGTACGGCCTCGGCTACGAGCTCGAACTCGCCGGTCCGTATGGATTCCTCGCCCTCGTCCCCACCGACACGGCAGTCGCGATCAATCTCTCGACGGGTATCCTCATCGCCCACGGCTGGTTCTACGTCGTGTATCTCTTCAGCGACTTCCGGCTCTGGTCCCTCATGCGCTGGCCGTTCTGGAAGTTCCTGCTCATCGCGACGGGCGGCATCGTGCCCCTGCTCTCGTTCTTCCTCGAGGCCCGCATCGGCCGCGAGGTCACCGCGTACCTCGACCGTCGGACCTCGGCGTCGACCCAGAAAGTGGAGGCCCCCACCGCATGACCGAACTGCTGCCCGACGGCCCGCGTCCCGTCCTCGTCGTCGATTTCGGTGCGCAGTACGCGCAGCTGATCGCCCGTCGCGTCCGTGAGGCCGGCGTCTACTCGGAGATCGTGCCGCATTCGATCTCGGCCGAAGAGATCGCTGCGAAGAACCCCGTCGGGATCGTCCTCTCCGGCGGACCCTCGAGCGTCTACGAGGAGGGTGCGCCCTCCCTCGACCCCGGTGTCTTCGACCTCGGCGTCCCGACCCTCGGAATCTGCTACGGATTCCAGGTGATGGCGACGACGCTCGGTGGGACCGTCGCGCGCACCGGTGCCCGGGAGTACGGATCGACGGACGCCAACGTGTCGACGGACGGCGGGACGCTCCTCCACGACCAGCCGGCCGACCAGACCGTGTGGATGAGTCACGGGGACTCGGTCGCCACGGCGCCCGAGGGCTTCCAGGTGCTCGCCTCCACGGCGTCGACGCCCGTCGCCGCCTTCGCGAACGACGAGCGCCGGCTGTACGGCGTGCAGTGGCACCCCGAGGTCAAGCACTCCGCCTACGGGCAGCGTGTCATCGAGAACTTCCTGCACCGCGGTGCGGGCATCCCCGCCGACTGGAACGCAGGGAACGTCATCGCCGACCAGGTGGAGCGCATCCGCTCCCAGGTGGGTTCGGGCAAGGTGCTGTGCGCTCTCTCCGGCGGGGTCGACTCCGCCGTGGCCGCGGCGCTCGTCCACGAGGCCGTGGGCGACCAGCTCGTGTGCGTGTTCGTGGACCACGGCCTCATGCGCCAGGGCGAACGCCGCCAGGTCGAGGAGGACTACGTCGCCTCGACGGGAGTCCGACTCGTCACGATCGACGCCCGAGAGCGCTTCCTCGATGCGCTCTCCGGCGTCAGCGACCCGGAGCAGAAGCGCAAGATCATCGGTCGCGAATTCATCCGCACGTTCGAGCAGGCCCAGGCCGACCTCGTCGCGGAGTCGTACGAGCAGGACGGCGATCCCATCCGGTTCCTCGTCCAGGGCACGCTCTACCCCGATGTCGTCGAATCGGGCGGTGGTACGGGCACGGCGAACATCAAGAGCCACCACAACGTGGGCGGGCTGCCGGAAGACCTGCAGTTCGAGCTCGTCGAACCCCTCCGCACCCTCTTCAAGGACGAGGTCCGCCAGATCGGTCGCGAACTCGGTCTGCCCGAGGTCATCGTGGGTCGCCAGCCGTTCCCCGGGCCGGGGCTCGGCATCCGCATCGTCGGCGAGGTCACGCAGGAGCGGCTCGACCTCCTGCGCGAGGCCGACGCCATCGTTCGCGCCGAGCTCACCGCGGCGGGCCTCGACACGGAGATCTGGCAGTGCCCTGTCGTGCTCCTCGCGGATGTGCGCTCCGTGGGTGTGCAGGGCGACGGGCGGACCTACGGGCACCCGATCGTGCTGCGTCCCGTCTCGTCCGAGGACGCGATGACGGCCGACTGGACGCGACTGCCGTACGACGTGCTCGCGCGCATCTCGAACCGCATCACGAACGAGGTCGACGGCGTCAACCGCGTGGTGCTCGACGTCACGTCGAAGCCGCCGGGAACCATCGAGTGGGAGTGATCCTCTCCATCCCGGCCTGACGGTCGGGGCACGAGAAAGGGCCGGGAGCGATGCTCCCGGCCCTTCGTCGTTGCAGATGGATCGATCAGTCGCGAGCGATCGCGAACATGCGCAGCAGCTCCAGGTAGAGCCACACGACGGTGACCATGATGCCGAAGGCGCCGGTCCAGCCGTACTTGCGCGGGGCGCGGTTGCGCACGCCCTGCTGGATCATGTCGAAGTCGAGGACGAGCGAGTACGCCGCCATGAGGACGACGAAGATCCCGAGAATGATGCCGAGCGGGATGCCCATGATCTCGATGTCGCTGCGGAGACCGAACGCGCTGTCGGTGGCACCGAAGAACATCATGCCGACGTTGACGAGCGAGAAGACCGCGTAGCCGATCATGGCGACGAGGAAGATCTTCGTCGCGCGCTTCGACGCGCGGATCTTGCCGCTCGCGAAGAGAGCGAGCGTCACGCCCACGACGACGAGGGTGGCGATGACGGCCTGGGTGACGATTCCGGCCCACTGCGCCTCGAAGATGCCCGAGATGCCGCCGACGAAGAGGCCCTGTGCTCCCGCGTAGGCGAGGATCAGGCCGGGCGACGGCTCCTTCTTGAAGATGTTGACGAGGGCGAGCACGAATCCGACGATGGCCGCGGGGATCGCGAGCGCCGGGAACTGCCAGCCCACGACGGCGGCGACGAGGAGAACGCCGAACGAGATTCCCGTCTTGGCGATCGTGTCCTCGACGGTCATGCGGTCGGTCTGCGTCGGTGCGGCGGCCGGCCGGTTGTACATCTGAACGAGCTCTTCAGCACTCAGACCCTGCTGGGTGCTCGCGGTCGCAACCTGACCTCCCTGCTGGAACGCCGAATTTCGGAACGCGGGGTTGTCCATTGCCATTGCTGTAGTCCTACTCTCAGTCGGTGCGGCTGGGATGCGGTGCTCCCTGTGCGGGAGCGATGCCTCCACGTTATCCCACAACGCTGTGAGGACGCTTTCGATTCCCGCGTGATTCCGGGCCTGTTCGGGGTGTGGAGCGGAGGAGCGTCACCGTTTCGATCGGCTGGTTAGGGTGGAGCCATGGCCAGCGAAGCACGACCCCGTCCGCTCGTGATCGGGCACCGGGGAGCGCCCGGTTACCGTCCGGAACACTCCCGTTCGGGCTACGAGCTCGCCTTCGCCCTCGGTGCCGACTCCGTGGAGCCGGACGTGGTCGCGTCGAAGGACGGCATCCTCGTCGTCCGGCACGAGAACGAGATCTCCGGGACGACGGACGTCGCGTCGCGTGCCGAGTTCGCGCACCTCCGTGCGACGAAGACGATCGACGGGGACGAGCACACGGGCTGGTTCACCGAGGACTTCACATGGGAGGAGCTCTCGACCCTGCGTGTCCGCGAACGCCTCCCGATGATCCGCCCGTCGTCCGCGTCGTTCGACGGGAAACAGGGCATCCTCCGGTTGGCGGACCTCGCGGTCCTCGTCGATGCGGCGTCCGAGCAGCAGGGCAGGCCGCTCGGGATGACGGTGGAGATCAAGCACGCGACCCACTTCGACGCCCTCGGGCTTCCCCTCGACGAACTCGTCGCGACGGAGCTGGACGATGCGGGGTGGGGGAGCGGGCGTCCCCTCATCGTCGAGAGCTTCGAGAAGACGGTGCTCGCGGGGGTGTCCGCCCGGGGCCTCGAGGCCGAGTTCGTCTACCTCGTGGAGCGGTCCGGTG
Source organism: Labedella endophytica (assembly GCF_003990045.1). GTDB lineage: Bacteria > Actinomycetota > Actinomycetes > Actinomycetales > Microbacteriaceae > Labedella > Labedella endophytica. The sequence continues at coordinate 95,273 of NZ_RZGZ01000003.1, forward strand.
CAGCGGCCGACGTGGTGGCGCGGGACGGTGCGTCCGCGATCACCTATGCCGAGGAGCTCTCCGACGGCGGTCTCGACGCGCTCGCGGTCCTCGTCGACGGGGTCAGCGCCGACAAGACCCTCGTACTGAGCCTCGACGAGGACGGGGTCGCGACCGGAGCGACCGACCTCGTCTCCCGCCTCCACGCGCGCGGGCTGACCGCCTACGCCTGGACCCTGCGGCCCGAGAACCGATTCCTCTCCGCCGGATTCCGGCGCGGTCCGGCGGACGCGTTCGGCGACTGGGCGTCGGAGTTCGCCGTCATCCTCGGAACGGGGATCGATGGGGTCTTCCTCGACCACCCCGATCTCGGGGTCGCCGCGCGGGACGCCCTCGACGACCGCGCGGGCGTCCGCCGGGGTCCGGACGGGGACGGTGTCGGAGGCCGCCGGTAGACTGAGGGGGACATGTCGAGCACCTCTTCCTCCTCCGAAAAACCCGCCTCTTCCACCGCGCACGCGGGTGGATCGTCCGTGACGCCGCTTATCGTCGACTGGCCGACCGCCGCCGTGCCGGGAGGGCACGAGGGCGGGGCAGGCCCCGATCCCCTGCTCGACGGCCTCAACCCGCAGCAGCGAGCAGCCGTCGAGTACCGCGGTCCCGCCCTGCTCATCGTGGCGGGCGCCGGTTCGGGCAAGACGAGCGTGCTCACGCGACGTATCGCCGGCCTGTTGCGTTCGCGCGAGGCCTGGCCCAGCCAGATCCTCGCGATCACCTTCACCAACAAGGCCGCAGCCGAGATGCGCGAGCGCGTGGGACACCTCGTCGGCCGAGCCGCCGAGGGGATGTGGATCTCCACGTTCCACTCCGCGTGCGTCCGTATCCTCCGCCGGGAGGCCGAGAACTTCGGTTTCAAGCCCGGATTCACGATCTACGACTCCTCCGACTCGAGGGTCCTGCTCAAGCGGATCATCAAGGAGCTCGACGCCGATGTGCTCGGCTTCACGCCAGCGAACGCCGGGAGCCGCATCTCGAAGCTCAAGAACGAGCTCGCCGACGTCGACTCGTTCGCCCGCAACGTCAACGTGAGCGACCCCAACGAGCTCGCGTTCCTCGAGATCTTCCGCCGCTACACACGTGCGCTGTCCTCGGCGAACGCCTTCGACTTCGACGACCTCATCAGCCAGACGGTCTTCCTCTTCCGCGCCTTCCCGCACATCGCGGCGCACTACCAGCGGCGATTCCGTCACGTGCTCGTCGACGAGTACCAGGACACGAACCACGCCCAGTACGCCCTCATCCAGGAGCTCACGCGCCCCGTTCCGGCCGACGTGGTCGCCCGGGCCGGATTCGACACCCCGGTGACGAGTGGCGACGGTTCGATCGAGGCGGCGTCCCTCACGGTGGTCGGCGATTCCGACCAGTCGATCTACGCCTTCCGCGGAGCCGACATCCGCAACATCGTCGAGTTCGAACGCGACTTCACCGGTGCCACCGTGATCCTCCTCGAGCAGAACTACCGGTCGACCCAGAACATCCTCTCGGCAGCCAACGCGGTGATCTCGAACAACTTCGATCGGAAGGACAAGAAGCTCTGGACCTCCGTCGGCGACGGGGAGAAGATCGTCGGTTTCACCGGCTACTCGGGTCACGACGAGGCCCAGTTCGTCGCCGACGAGATCGAGAAGCTCCACCGTGAGGGGATGCCGTACAGCGAGATGGCGGTGTTCTACCGCACCAACGCGCAGACGCGTGCGCTCGAAGAGATCTTCATCCGGTCGGCCCTGCCGTACCGCGTGATGGGTGGCACCAAGTTCTACGAGCGCGCCGAGATCAAGGACGCGATGGCCTACCTCACGGCCGTCGTGAATCCGGCCGACGCCCTCGCGGTCCGTCGCATCCTGAACACGCCGAAGCGCGGCATCGGCCCGGCCACCGAGACGCAGTTGCAGAGCTTCGCCGACAACGCGGAGACGTCGCTGCGTGAGGCGCTGCGGGAAGCGGGAACGCTCGGCTTCGGACCGAAGGTCGCGAGTGCGATCCGTGTGCTGAGCGGGCTCCTCGACGAGGCGGCCTCTCTCGCCGCCGAGGGCAAGGTGAGCGACGTGCTCGCCCTGCTCGTGACCAAGAGCGGTCTCGTCGATGCGCTGCGGATGAGTCGCGACCCGCAGGACGAGGCGCGCGCGGAGAACATCGAGGAACTCGTCGCCGTCACGAAGGAGTACGAGCGCAACAACCCCGACGGCACCCTCATCGACTTCCTCACGGAGGTGTCGCTCGTGGCCGCCGCCGACGAGCTCGACGACTCGTCCGGAACCGTGTCCCTCATGACCCTCCACACCGCGAAGGGACTCGAGTTCGACGCGGTCTTCCTCACGGGCGTCGAGGAGGATCTGCTCCCTCACCGCATGTCGGCCAATGAGCCGGGCGGGCCGGCCGAGGAGCGGCGCCTGTTCTACGTGGGCATCACGCGAGCGCGCAAGAGGCTGCATCTGTCGCTCGCGATGTCGCGCGCGCAGTACGGCGAGACGGCCGTCGCGATGCCGAGCCGGTATCTGCAGGAGATCCCCGCCGAGCTCATCGAGTGGCGCCAGTCGCCCGGTGATGCCCGTCAGCGCGGCGGCTACGGGCAGGGCTCTCTCGGGGGCCCGCGCGGCTGGAAGGGGCCGAACAACGACCGCGACGGAGGCTTCGCGCTCCCGAAGGCCGAGAAGAAGGTCTGGCCCAACGCGGTCACCGGCTCGGTGCGGGACAACGGCGATCTCGAGCTCGCCTCGGGCGATCGCATCCGCCACACCGACTTCGGCGAGGGACGTGTGCAGGCCGTCACGGGGGAGGGGTCGAAGCGCGTCGCGCACGTCGCCTTCGACGGGGCCGGTCAGAAGAAGCTGCTCATCAAGATCGCGCCGATCGAGAAGCTCTAGCCTCTGGGTCACTGGGCCTCTGGGCCACTGGGCCACTGGGCCTCTGGGTCGAGGCGCACCGGTCGAGGGGCATCCCGGTCGCTCGGCACGTCAGCCGCGACGGCTCCGGGACCGGTGCCGCCGCAACGATCGGATCGCGGGCGCATGTCGTAGTCCCGGCGGCAGGAGCGGCCAGAGGATCCGCGTGACCCTCATCACCACCTCGAACACGGCCTGGCGTCGAGGGCTCCACGGGAGCCCGAAGCCCGCGCGCTGCCGCTCGTCGAGCAGACCGGTCGTGAGGAGACGGGCGATGGGCATGACGGTCCGCAGCCAAACCGGGGCACCGGGTCCCTGGGGATGCAGGAGATCCCGGGCGACGCGTCGTGCATCGTCCCCGATCGGGAGCTCGGCGAGACGGTCGGCCCACCACACCCCGAAGTCGGCCCGCGTCGCCGGCCAGAGCGCGGGGGGCATGCCGAGCGCCTCCCCGAGGACGGCGTACTCGCGATAGACACGCTCGGCCTCGTCGTCGGGCAGCGGTGGGAGCACGCGCTCGTGCATGGCCATCGCCGAGTCGTACAGGGTCGCGGCGACCCAGAGCTGCAACGTGGGATCGTCTGCCGCGTAGGAGGGAGCGCCGTCCTCGGCCGGTCCGCGGACGGGGGCGTGCGCCCTCTCGACGTGCTGCCGGGCGGACGCCCTCTCATCCGCTGTGCCGAAGACGACGAGGTAGATGTAGTCGAGGGTGCTTGTGAGCCGGCGGAGAGGGGCGTGGACGAAATCGCTGTGTCGGGCGACCCCGCGCGCGACGGCGGGATGCGCCAGTTGCAGGAGGATCGCGCGCCCTCCGGCGCCGACGAGCACGGACTCGGCCGCGACACCCCTGATCCCCCCGCGCGTCCTCACGGGCTCAACGATACGGTCATCCTCACCGGGTGCACGTTCGGCAACCCCCGGTCGCGTGGACGGGGGCCCGCCCCGGCGCGGAGTAGAGTGGGACGCGGCTTTTTCCCCGCTTTTTCCAGACGTCGCGCGGGGGAGCCGAACGGTCACGACCACAAAGCATCGACGCGGATAGGAACATCACGTGGACCTCTACGAGTACCAGGCACGAGATCTTTTCGAGAAGTACGAGGTGCCGGTGCTCGCCGGCATCGTCGCGACCACGCCGGAGGAGGTGCGCGCAGCGGCCGAGAAGCTCGGCGGCGTCGTCGTCGTCAAGGCGCAGGTGAAGGTGGGAGGCCGCGGCAAGGCCGGCGGCGTCAAGGTCGCCAAGAACCCCGACGAGGCCGAAGAAGCCGCAAAGGCGATCCTCGGACTCGACATCAAGGGGCACGTCGTGCGCACGGTCATGGTGGCCGCGGGCGCACGGATCGCGCAGGAGTTCTACTTCTCCGTGCTCCTCGACCGGGCCAACCGCTCCTACCTGTCGCTCACGAGCGTCGAGGGCGGCATGGAGATCGAGCAGCTCGCCGTCGAGAAGCCCGAGGCGCTCGCCCGCGTCGAGGTCGACCCGATCACGGGCATCGACGCCGCCAAGGCACGCGAGATCGCCATCGCCGCGAACTTCCCCGACGAGCTCGTGGAGAAGGTCGCCGACGTCTTCGTCAAGCTCTACGCCGTCTACACCGGCGAGGACGCGACCCTCGTCGAGGTGAACCCGCTCGTCCTCACCGAGGAGGGGGACATCGTCGCCCTCGACGGGAAGGTCTCGCTCGACGAGAACGCGGACTTCCGCCACCCGGGCCACGAGGAGCTCAAGGACACGGCCGCCGAGGACCCCCTCGAGCTCAAGGCCAAGGAGAACGACCTCAATTACGTCAAGCTCGACGGTCAGGTCGGCATCATCGGCAACGGCGCCGGTCTCGTCATGTCGACGCTCGACGTCGTCGCGTACGCCGGCGAGGCGCACGGCGGGGTCAAGCCCGCCAACTTCCTCGACATCGGCGGCGGAGCCTCGGCCGAGGTCATGGCGGCGGGACTCGACGTCATCCTCGGAGACGAGCAGGTCAAGAGTGTGTTCGTGAACGTGTTCGGCGGCATCACCGCGTGCGACGCGGTCGCGAACGGCATCGTCAAGGCCCTCGAGATCATCGGGGACGGAGCGACCAAGCCCCTCGTCGTACGCCTCGACGGCAACAACGTCGAGGAGGGTCGCCGCATCCTCCAGGAGGCGAACCACCCCCTCGTCACCCTCGCCGCCACCATGGACGAGGGCGCCGACAAGGCCGCCGAACTGGCGAACGCGTAACCGGACGACCACCACAGAAGGAATCAGAAGAACATGTCGATCTTCCTCAACAAGGACTCCAAGGTCATCGTCCAGGGCATCACCGGCGGCGAAGGCACCAAGCACACGGCTCTCATGCTGAAGGCGGGAACGCAGGTCGTGGGCGGTGTGAACGCCCGCAAGGCGGGCACTACCGTGACCCACGGCGACGTCGAACTCCCCGTCTTCGGCTCGGTCGTCGAGGCGATCGAGCAGACGGGAGCCGACGTGTCGATCGCGTTCGTCCCGCCGGCCTTCGCCAAGGACGCCGCGATCGAGGCCATCGATGCGGGCATCCCCCTGCTCGTCATCATCACCGAGGGCATCCCCGTGGGCGACTCGGCCGAGCTGTGGGCCTACGCCCAGAGCAAGGGGAACACGACCCGCATCATCGGGCCGAACTGCCCCGGCATCATCACGCCCGGCGAGTCGCTCGTCGGCATCACGCCGGCGACGATCGCGGGTTCCGGACCCATCGGCCTCGTGTCGAAGTCCGGGACGCTGACCTACCAGATGATGTACGAACTCCGCGAGATCGGCTTCTCGACGGCGATCGGCATCGGTGGCGATCCCATCATCGGGACCACCCACATCGACGCGCTCGCCGCATTCGAGGCCGACCCCGACACGAAGGCCATCGTGATGATCGGTGAGATCGGCGGCGACGCCGAGGAGCGCGCGGCCGACTTCATCAAGGCGAACGTCACGAAGCCGGTCGTCGGCTACGTCGCGGGCTTCACCGCCCCCGAGGGCAAGACGATGGGTCACGCCGGCGCGATCGTGTCGGGCTCCGCCGGCACTGCGCAGGCGAAGAAGGAGGCCCTCGAGGCCGCCGGCGTCAAGGTCGGCAAGACGCCGTCCGAGACGGCTGCGCTCATGCGCGAGGTCATCGCCGCCCTCTAGGCGGACGAGAACACGACGCCCCCGTCCGGGTCTCCGGGCGGGGGCGTCGTGCGTCTCCGGGGTCCGTCGACCGTGGACCGGAGGCTGGATCAGAGGTTCACCCGTCACCGGGGCGGCGACAGGTCGCACTCCCGGTGCACGGGTAAGCTCGCGGAGCAATGAATCGAACGACCGTCGCGCTTCTCGCCGCCCTCGAGGCGTTCATCGTCGTCGCGATCGGCATCGCCATCGCACTCGTCCCCCTCACTCTCCTCTGGGCCGTCCAGTTCGGGTTCTCGGTGGACTGGCTCGTCTTCTGGCGCGCGGCCGTGGACATCTGGCTCCTCGGGCACGGAACGGACCTGACGGTCACCCTCGATCCCGTCACCATCGCGCGCACCGGGTTGCTGGAGGCCGGGGCCCCCTTCACCGTCTCTCTCGCACCTCTCGGCATCGGACTGATCACGGTGCTGCTCGGTGCGCGGACGGGCGGACGCGCGGCGGAATCGGGCCTGTGGGTGACGGGAGTCGTCTCATCGGTCGCGACCGTGCTCGTCCTCTCGGCCGCGGTCACGCTGTCCGCGTCGAACGGAACGGTGAGCCCATCGCTCGTCGGCGGGATCGTCGCGCCGGCCGTCGTCTACCTGATCGGCCTCGCCGTCGGGCTCATCGGGGCCCGCATCCGTCGGGGCGCTGTCGTCGGGGGGCGACTCGGGAACCGGCTGGCGGACATGGGCGATCGCGTCGGCGATCGCTCGCTCGGGATCATCGCCTCCTCGCTCCGCGGCGGCGCGATCGTCGCGTCCGGGATCACCGGCGTCGCAGCCGTCGTCGTCGCGGCGATGCTGCTGCTGTCGTTCGGAACGGTCATCGGCCTCTACGAGAGCTCGGGGGTCGGCGTCACGGGCGGGATCGCCGTGACGATCGCGCAACTCGCCTACCTCCCCAACCTCGTCGTCTGGTGCGCCGCCTGGTTGCTGGGACCGGGCTTCGCCATCGGCGTCGGCACGAGCGTGTCGCCGGCGGCCACGCTGCTCGGACCGGTGCCCGGTATCCCCGTGCTCGGAGCGATCCCCACGGGCGACCTTCCGTTCGGTTTCCTCGGGCTCATCGTGCCCGTACTCATCGGGTTCCTCGGCGCCGCAGCCGTACGGCCCGCCGTGGTCCGCGCGGCGGGAGGCGCGGGGCTCGTGGCGGCACTCGGTCTGACGGCCGTCGGGATCGCCGTCGTCGCCGGTGTCCTGATGGGTCTCCTCGCGCTCGTGGCCGGGGGAGCGATCGGCCCCGCGCGGTTGCAGGAGGTCGGGCCGGATGCGCTCGCCGTGTTCCTCGCGACGCTCGCGACGACGGGTGTCTCGGCCCTCGTCGGAATGGCCTCCGGCCGATACGGTCCCGACGCGGGCTGACCCGGTCGGGGGAGCGACGCCTCGCCCGGTAGGATTGCGGCGTGTTGTCGCTCGTCGTGCTCATCTCCGGAGGTGGGTCAAACCTCCGCGCGCTCCTCGAGGCGCAGGCCGATGCGGCGTATCCCGCTCGGATCCTCGCCGTCGGTGCCGACCGCGAGGCCGACGGGCTCGCCCACGCCGAGGAGTTCGGAATCCCGACCTTCACCGTGCCGTACGGGTCGTTCGCGAGCCGCGAGGAATGGGGCGACGAGCTGCTCGCCCAGATCCGTGTCTGGAACCCCGACCTCGTCGTGCTCTCCGGCCTGATGCGACTGCTTCCCCATCGCGTGGTCGCCGAGCTCTCGCCACGACTCATCAACACCCACCCGGCTTACCTGCCGGAGTTCCCCGGAGCCCATGCCGTGCGCGACGCCATCCGGGCCGGCGCCGAGCAGAGCGGGGCGTCCATCATCGTCGTCGCCGACGGCGTCGACGACGGTCCGATCATCGTGCGCGAACGCGTTCCCGTCCTCATGGGCGACACCGAGCACTCCCTGCACGAACGCATCAAACCCGTCGAACGACGCCTGCTCGTGCAGACCGTCCTCGACATCGCCAACGGGCTCGATCTCGAGACCCTGTAACCCAAGGAGCACCCCAATGGCCGGCCCCCGCCACGATTCGAGCCTCTACCGCGATCGCGATTTCGTCGAGGTCAAGCGCGCCCTCATCTCCGTGAGCGACAAGACCGGTCTCCTCGATCTCGCTGCGGCCCTCGCCGCGGCCGGTGTGGAGATCGTCTCGACCGGTTCGACCGCAGCGACGATCCGGGAGGCCGGCCACGCCGTGACCGACGTCGCGACCGTCACGGGCTTCCCCGAATCGCTCGACGGCCGTGTGAAGACCCTCCACCCGAACGTGCACGCCGGCCTCCTCGCCGACCTGCGGCTCGAGTCCCACGAGGAGCAGCTCGCCGAGCTCGCGATCGAACCCTTCGAGCTCGTCGTCGTGAACCTCTACCCGTTCTCCGAGACGGTCGCGAGCGGAGCCGCGCGCGACGACATCGTCGAGCAGATCGACATCGGCGGCCCGGCGATGGTGCGGGCGGCGGCGAAGAACCACCCGAACGTCGCGATCGTCGTGTCCCCCGACGCCTACACCGACGTGATCGAGGCCATCGCGGAACGCTCCGGCACGACGCTCGCCGAGCGCCGTGAACTCGCGGCACGAGCGTTCGCCCACACGGCCGCGTACGACACGGCCGTCGCCGGCTGGTTCACCGATGCGGCCGAAGGATTCGGCGCGTCGCTCACGATCCAGGCGGAACTCGGGAGCGTGCTCCGCTACGGCGAGAACTCCCACCAGGAGGCCGCCATCTACCTCCGCGCCGGCGGCCAGGGGATCGCGCAGGCCACGCAGCTGCACGGCAAGGAGATGAGCTACAACAACTTCGTCGACGCCGACGCGGCCGTCCGAGCCGCCTTCGACTTCTCGGAGCCGGCCGTCGCCATCATCAAGCACGCGAACCCGTGCGGCATCGCCACCGCGGCGCCCAAGGCCCCCGATGCGATCGCGTCGGCGCACCTCCGGGCGCACGAGTGCGACCCGGTCTCGGCGTTCGGCGGCGTCATCGCCGCGAACCGCACCGTTACCCTCGGCATGGCCGAGACGGTCAAGGAGATCTTCACCGAGGTGATCGTCGCCCCCGATTTCGAGGACGCGGCCCTCGACGTCCTCCGGACGAAGAAGAACCTGCGCATCCTCCGGCTACCCGAGGCGTTCGAGCTCGAGCCGCTCGAGTCGAAGCAGATCTCCGGTGGCGTTCTCGTGCAGCAGGCCGACCGCTTCGCGTCCGGTGACGTCGACGCGTTCACGGCCGGATGGGAGCTCGTCTCGGGTGAGCCCGCCGACGAGGACACCCTCGCCGACCTGGCCTTCGCCTGGAAGGCCTGCCGGTCTGTCAAGTCGAACGCCATCCTGCTCGCCTCGGGCCGAGCCTCGGTCGGCGTCGGGATGGGGCAGGTCAACCGTGTGGACTCGTGCCACCTCGCGGTGTCGAGAGCAGGGGACCGCGCGAGCGGTTCCGTCGCGGCGTCGGACGCCTTCTTCCCCTTCGCTGACGGCCTCCAGGTGCTCATCGACGCCGGCGTGGGCGCGGTCGTCCAGCCGGGCGGTTCCGTGCGCGACGAGGAGGTCTTCGCGGCCGCGCGTGCCGCCGGCGTCACCATGTACGTCACGGGCGAACGGCACTTCTTCCACTGATCGGCCGGCCTCCTCCGACCGGGGCTGCCGCCGTGGTCGGGGGAGGGACCGGGTGGCGGGGGATCCATAGCCGGCTCGGATAGGCTCGACGGCATGTCCGTCTCCTGGGGCCACCGCCTCCTCGCCTCCGTCCTCAGCGCCCTCGCCTCCGCCGGCCTCGTCCACCTCGCGATGATCGTCGCGTTCTGGATCTCCGACTCCTCGAACGCCGCCATCATCGGGGCGGCGCACCAGTACTTCCTGAGCGCGACGCTGATCTCCTTCGTGATCGTCTTCGCGTTCGGCGTCTTCGGTCTGCTCGGACGATGGTGGGGCGCGCTCGTCGCCGGAGTCCTGGCCGGACTCGTCGCGCCGCTCGCCGGCACCTCCTTCCAGGTGGTTTCGCAGGGCGTACCCATCGACGACACGTTCCTCCCCTCGATCGCATCGACGCTGCTCACCGTCAACTTCGGGTTCCTCATCGTGACAGCGGCCGTCGTCCCGACGGTCGGCCGCCTCGTCTACCGTTCGCTCGTCGCCGACGACCGCTCGGCCGGATCGACGGATCGCGTCGCCCTCGTGCGCCTTCCGGCCAAGAATCTCGCGGACGGCCAGACGACCCACATCGACCGGTCGCCCGTCGACACGGACCTCGCGGACCGTCAGTGGGACGCCTACGTCGCCGCCTTCACCGACCACGGATGGACCACGCAGGAGGTGCCCTACGCCGAGCGACTCGCGGACTCGGTGTTCGTCGAGGATGCCGTCGTCGTCATCGATGGTCTCGCGATCATCGCGCGTTCGGGAAGCGACGAGCGACGGGGCGAGACCGACGGCGTCGAGGAGGTACTCGCAGCCCGCGGGTACCCGGTCGAGCGCATCATGAGTCCCGGGACGCTCGACGGCGGCGACGTGCTCGTCGTCGGCACGACCGTGTACGTGGGTCGGTCGAGCCGGACGAACGCCGACGGGATCGCCCAGCTGCGGGCGCTCCTCGTCACCCGCGGATTCGACGTCGTCGCGGTGCCCGTCACCCGGGCTCTGCACCTCAAGTCGACGGTCACGGCGCTGCCCGACGGAACGGTCATCGGACACGACGACCTCGTCGACGAGCCGCGCCTGTTCGCCCGTTTCCTGCCGGTCCCCGAGAGGGAGGGCGTCGCCGTCGTCGCTCTCGACGACGAGACGCTCCTCATGTCCGAGGCGGCTCCGGAGACGGCCGAGCTGCTCCGCGAGCTCGGCTACGACGTGGTCGCCGTGGACATCTCCGAGTTCGAGAAGCTCGAGGGGTGCGTCACCTGCCTCTCGGTCCGCCTCGGCTGATCGGAACGTTCTTCCGTTCCGCCTCTTGCGCTCCACGACCGGCTGTGAATATCCTGTAAGGCTGTGCGCAACGCCCTGGGCGGAGCCGCGGCTCACGAATCGTCGAGTTGGGGAGGGTCACATGAACACAGTCATCGCGCCGAATCGGGGACTGATCGCCACCGCCGGCCCGTTCGCCCGTCCCGCTGTCCTCGTCCGCGACCGCCCCTCGGCGTAGCCGCACCCGCCGAACCTCTCCCGGACCTCGCCGCCGCCGATCCACGCCCGCCATCCGGCGCGTGCCTCGACCCGGTGGCGGACGCACACTCACTCCTTTCTCCCGACGACCGACGCGACCCGTCGGCCGTCTCCGCACGCGCGAGGAACATCCATCCATGCCTGAACGCACCCCACCGTCCGCCGCCGGCCCCCGGAAGCTCGGCACCGCCGCGGCTCTCTGGCGCATCTACCCCTGGGCGAAACCCGCCGTCCCGAGCATCGCCCTCGGGATGGGTGCGGCGCTCGTCGCCGCGCTCGTCGCGCTCTCGATCCCACTCGTGCTCGAGAACCTCGTCGACAGCGCCCTCGAGAACGGGGACGGTGCGGGCATCTGGCCGGCCGTGCTCGTCGTCGCCGGGCTCGGCATCGTCGAGGCCATCATGATCGCGCTCCGGCGCTGGTTCGTCCTCACTCCCGGCACGCATGTCGAGGCGCGACTGCGCAACTCCTTCTACGAGAAGCTCCAGGACCTGCCCGTCGCCTTCCACGATCGGTGGCAGTCGGGTCAGCTCCTGTCGCGCGCGATGACCGACCTCAACCTCATCCGCCGGTGGCTCGCCTTCGGTCTCGTGCTGTTCGTCGTGAACACGGTCACGATCGTGGTCGGTGCGGTCGTGCTGTTCACCTGGAGCCCGCTGCTCGGTGCGATCTTCATCGCCTGCGCCGTCCCGATCTGGATCTACGGATTCGTCTTCGAGAAGAAGTACTCGCTCATCGCGCGGCGGAGCCAGGACCAGGCGGGCGATCTCGCGACGACCGTCGAGGAGTCGGTGCACGGCATCCGCGTGCTCAAGGCGTTCGGTCGCGGGTCGTACGCCCTCGACAACTTCGCCCACCAGGCGGAGAGCCTGCGGGGGACCGAGATCGAGAAGGCCAAGGCGATCGCCGGCATCTGGTACTGGTTGCTCCTGCTGCCCGACATCGCCTTCGCGCTCTGCCTGCTCGGCGGGGTGTGGCTCGCCTCGACGGGCGAGCTCTCGGTCGCTCAGCTCTTCGCGTTCTTCGCAACGGCTGCGATCCTCCGGTTCCCCATCGAATCGATCGGTTTCCTCCTCGCGATGACCTTCGACACCCGCACGGCGAGCGACCGCTTCTTCGAGGTCATGAACGAGATCAACACGATCACGGATCCCGAGCGGCCGTCGCACGTGGAGGACGTGCGCGGTCGTCTCGTCTTCGACGACGTGCACTTCCGCTTCCAGGACACCCCGGTCGGGCAGCCCGATCTCCTCGACGGGGTGGATCTCGAGCTCGAACCCGGCGAGACGATGGCGCTCATCGGCATCACCGGGTCGGGGAAGTCGACGCTCACCGCGCTCACCACGCGTCTCTACGAGGTGACGGGTGGACGCATCCTCATCGACGGCGTCGACATCCGCGACCTGTCCCGCCTCGAACTGCGTCGCCACATGGCCATGGCCTTCGAGGACGCGACGCTCTTCTCGGCGTCCATCCGCGAGAACGTGCTGCTCGGTCGCGACGACCTCGACCTGCACTCGCCGGAGGCCGACGCGGTCCTCGAAGAGGCCCTCGACATCGCACAGGCCGGCTTCGCCCGGGAGCTCCCGCAGGGAGTGGAGACGACGGTCGGGGAGGAGGGGCTGAGCCTCTCCGGCGGACAGCGTCAGCGTCTCGCGCTCGCACGCGCCGTCGCCGCCAACCCGGCGGTGCTCGTGCTCGACGACCCGTTGTCCGCTCTCGATGTGGACACCGAGGCGCTCGTGGAAGCCGCCCTCCGGCGCGTCCTCGCCAGTACGACCGCGCTCATCGTCGCCCACCGGCCCTCGACCGTCATGTTGGCCGACCGCGTCGCGCTCCTCGAGAAGGGACGCATCACGGCCGTCGGCACCCACAGTTCGCTACTCGCGTCGAGCGAGCACTACAGGTTCGTCATCTCGAGCCTCGACGACGACGATCCCGCCGTTTCGGCCCCGGCCGAGGGCGACGGACGACAGGAGGTGTCCTCGTGAGCGCATCATCGGTTCTCGGCGTGAGCGGAGAGGAGCGCGACGACTTCACAAAGGAGGAGTCACGACAGATCCGGCGCCGGTCGCTCCGGTTGCTCGGATCGCTCCTCGGCCCCCTCAAGGTCCGAGTGGCCTGGACGATGCTCGTGGTCATCGTGTCGACCGCGTCCCAGGTAGCCGGTCCGGCCCTCATCGCCTACGGAATCGACTCGGCTCTCCCCGCTGTGATCGACCGGGGCGACTGGATGCCGACGTTCCTGATCGTCGGGGTCTATCTCGTCACCGGGCTCGTGGGCGCCGTCCTCATCGCCTGGTACACGGTTCTGAGCGCCCGCATCAGCCAGGCGATCCTCATCGATCTGCGCAAGCGGGTCTTCCGGCAGACCCAGAAGCTCAGCCTCGAGTTCCACGAGAGCTATACCTCCGGGCGCATCATCTCGCGTCAGACGAGCGACCTCGACTCCATCAGGGAGCTGCTCGACTCCGGGATCAACCAGCTCGTCTCCGGGGCGCTCTACATGGGCTTCACGGGGCTCGCGCTGTTCCTGCTCGACTGGACGAGCGGTCTCGTGCTGCTCGTCTCGCTCGTACCGCTCCTCATCCTCACGCGGTGGTTCCAGAAGCGCTCGCAGGCGGTGTTCCGTGAGACGCGCGTGCAGAGCGCGCGTGTCATCGTCCAGTTCGTGGAGACGATGACCGGCATCCGCGCCGTGAAGGCGTTCCGGAAGGAGAAGCGCAACGAGGAGGCCTTCGGCGCGGTGGTCGAGGACTATCGGGACGCGAACGCTCGCGCCATCAAGCTCTTCGGGATCTTCGACCCGGGGCTCGTGCTGATCGGTAACCTGACGGTCGCGGCGGTCCTCCTCGTGGGCGGCTTCCGCGTGGTCGACGGCGCCATCGAGATCGGCGCGCTCCTGGCCGCGGTGCTCTACACCCGCCGATTCTTCGATCCGATGGAGGAGATGGCGATGTTCTACAACTCCTACCAGTCGGCCGCCGCGGCGCTCGAGAAGATCTCCGGCGTCCTCGAGGAGCGCCCGAGCGTCCCGGATCCGACGAGCCCGATCGATCTCTGGACGGCGAGGGGGCACGTCTCCTTCGAGGAGGTGCGGTTCGCCTACAACGCCGACAGTGTGGTGCTCCCGCAGTTCACGCTCGACATCCCGGCCGGCCAGACGATCGCCCTCGTCGGGACGACCGGGGCCGGCAAATCGACGCTCGCGAAGCTCATCTCGCGCTTCTACGACCCGACGGAGGGGCGGGTGCTGCTCGACGGTGTCGATCTCCGCCTGCTCCACCCGAAGGACCTGCGCCGGGCGATCGTCATGGTGACGCAGGAGGCGTACCTGTTCTCGGGCACCGTCGCGGACAACATCGCCCTCGGGAAGCCGGGGGCGTCCGCGGACGAGATCCGTCGCGCGGCACAGGCCGTGGGTGCGCACGAGTTCATCGAGGCCCTGCCGAACGGCTACGAGACGGACGTGAACAAGCGCGGCGGTCGTGTGTCCGCCGGACAGCGTCAGCTCATCTCCTTCGCCAGGGCGTTCCTCGCCGACCCCTCGGTGCTCATCCTCGACGAGGCCACGGCCTCGCTCGACATCCCGAGCGAGCGACTCGTGCAGGAAGCGCTGCAGACGCTGCTCTCGGATCGGACGGCGGTCATCATCGCCCACCGTCTGTCGACCGTGGCGATCGCGGACCGGGTGCTCGTCATGGAGCATGGCCAGATCGTGGAGGACGGCACGCCGGCCCAGCTCATCGCGGGCACGGGCCGGTTCGCACGCATGCATGCGGCCTGGCGGGACTCTCTCGTCTGAGCCGACGACGTCCACGGGCGATGCCCCGGGCGCGACGACGCGCACCGGGGCCGTCATCCGGCGCGTGTGGGGGCGAGCGGATGACGGCCGGCGTCAGGTCGCGGGGGAGGCGTCGGGCGCCGCCGTGCCCGCCGTGAACGCGTAGATCGTGTCGCCGTCGGCGAACGCCGTCCACTCGGAGTCGCAGACGAAGAGCGCCGACGGGATGCTCTCCGGCCACCAGGAGTCGTCGAGCGGGGCTCCGTCCGTCGAGCTCGCGGCCGTCGGGGACATGAGTTCGCAGGTACCCGGGGTGAAATGCGACGCCGAATGGTACATCAGGATGGACGCGTCGTCGGCGAGATCGGTGGTGTAGCGGATGGCGGTGGCGTCGTCGGGGACCCACGTGGGCGCGGGCAGCACATCATCGCTTCGGAAGCCGTCGATCGCCGCATAGGCGCCGCCCACCGTGGAACCGAAGGCGAGCTGGAGGCTCGAGCAGGAGCAGAGGAGCGGGGCGGCGGCGAGCACGAGCGCTGTGGCCGCGATGCTCCGGAGGTGTCGTGGTGCCATGCTCTCAAGCCTCGCCCGGCAGCCCGCCGAGGTCATCCTCCGGCCGGTTGAAGGCGAGTCATCCTTCCGGCCGATTCCGGTCGGTCGGGCCTCGAGGGATCGTCGTCAGATCCAGGCGGATCGCGCAACGCGGTAGCCCGACGGCGTCACGACGAGAGGCGTGTCCTCCGCGTGGTAGTGGGGGAGAGCGTCGTGCTCCAGGCCGCGCGGTGGCAGACCACCGGAACGGACGACGCGCCACCAGGGAGAACCGGAGCCGGCGTGCGCCATGACGCGCCCCACCCCGCGCGCCGATCGCGAGCCGAGCGCCGCCGCGACGGAGCCGTAGCTCATGACGTGTCCGGCCGGGATCGCGGCGACGACGGCGAGGACCTCCTCGACGAAGTCGTCACCCGTCGGCGGACCGTCGCCCTCGGGCTCGGGACGGAGGATCCTGCTCAGAGCGCGAGTTCCGCGATCGTCTCGCCGTACGACGTCTCGCCGACCGGGACGAAGCCCACCCGCAGGAAGAACGCCTCCGGGCCGCTCTCGCCCGGTTCGTAGATGACGTCGAGGTGGTTGAACCCGCGTGCCGTCGCCTCGGAGCGCAGCGCGTCGACGGCGTACGTGCCGATCCCGCGGCCCTGATCGTCGGCGTCCACGTTGATGCGCCAGAGGATGCTGCGGAACTCGTCCTGTGGTGCGTTCTGGTCGAAGTTGCCCTGGATGAAGCCCACGACCTCGTCGCCGTCGAGGATGACACGCTGCCAGCTGGTCGTGGGATCCACGACGGCCGCGGCGACGGCGTAGGAGACCGGAGCGACGAACTGCTCCTGGCCGGGTTTGAGCGAGAGCGCATTGACCGCCACGATCGTGGTCGCCGACAGTTCCTCGAGTCTCAGCTCAGCCATGACCCCAGGCTAGCGCGCGGGGCCGTCGCCGTGAAAGATCGTGACCCGTTGTGGGGTCCCGGTCGCGGCCCGGGTCTCTCGACATCGAGATATCTCGGCCGCGCGGTAGGCTGGTCGCGCGAGATCCGCCCGTAATCCCTCAGGAGTTGCTTTGTCGAAAATCAAGGTTGAAGGCACCGTCGTCGAACTCGACGGCGACGAGATGACCCGCATCATCTGGCAGGCCATCAAGGACACTCTCATCCACCCGTACCTCGACGTGAACCTCGAGTACTACGACCTCGGGATCGAGAAGCGCGACGAGACCGACGACCAGATCACGATCGACGCGGCCGAGGCCATCAAGAAGCACGGCGTCGGTGTGAAGTGCGCGACGATCACGCCCGACGAGGCGCGCGTCGAGGAGTTCGGCCTCAAGAAGATGTGGCGTTCGCCGAACGGCACCATCCGCAACATCCTCGGTGGCGTCATCTTCCGCGAGCCGATCATCATCTCGAACATCCCGCGCCTCGTGCCCGGCTGGAACAAGCCGATCATCATCGGCCGCCATGCCTTCGGCGACCAGTACCGCGCCACCGACTTCCGCTTCGCCGGGGAGGGGACACTCACGGTCGAGTTCACCCCGAACGACGGTTCGGAGCCGCAGAAGTTCGAGGTCTTCCAGTCGCCCGGCGACGGCATCGCCCAGGTTCAGTACAACCTCGACGCCTCGATCCGCGACTTCGCGCGCGCGAGCCTCAACTACGGCCTCACCCGCAACTACCCGGTCTACCTCTCCACGAAGAACACGATCCTGAAGGCTTACGACGGCCGGTTCAAGGACATCTTCGAGGAGATCTTCCAGGCCGAGTTCAAGGAGCGTTTCGACGCCGCCGGCCTCACCTACGAGCACCGCCTCATCGACGACATGGTCGCTTCGGCCATGAAGTGGGAGGGCGGCTACGTCTGGGCCTGCAAGAACTACGACGGCGACGTCCAGTCGGACACCGTCGCGCAGGGCTTCGGTTCGCTCGGGCTCATGACGAGCGTTCTCGCGACGCCCGACGGCCAGGTCGTCGAGGCGGAGGCCGCTCACGGCACGGTGACGCGCCACTACCGTCAGCACCAACAGGGCAAGCCCACCTCGACGAACCCGATCGCCTCGATCTTCGCGTGGACGCGGGGCCTGCAGCACCGCGGCAAGCTCGACGGCAACCAGGAGCTCATCGACTTCGCGTCGGCGCTCGAGGACGTCGTCATCAAGACGGTCGAGTCCGGCAAGATGACGAAGGACCTCGCGCTCCTCGTGGGCCCGGACCAGCCGTACCAGACGACCGAGGAGTTCCTCGCGACCCTCGATCAGAACCTGCAGGAGCGCATGGCGACCGCCTGACGCCCTCCGGCATGAACGACGAAGCCCCTCCCCGGGATCCGGGGAGGGGCTTCGTCGTTGATGCCGGGACGCTCGGGGATCAGGAGGCTTCGTTCACCCGGAGGGTCGATGCCGCGTCGTGCCCGTCGGAGGCGGACGCGACCGCGATCTTCCGCGGCTTGGCCTTCTCGCTCACGGGGATCGTCACCGACAGTACGCCGTTGTCGTAGTGCGCCGTGATGTTCTCGGTGTCGATGCCCTGCCCGAGGTTGAGCTGGCGGAGGAAGGAGCCGGACTCGCGCTCCTTGGCGAGCCATGAGACGCCCTCGCCAGTCGTGAGCGTGCGCTCGGCGCGGATCGTGAGCAGCTGGCCGTCCACGTCGATGTCGACGGAGCCCGGGTCGATGCCCGGGAGATCCGCCGCGAGGACGTAGTGGTCTCCGTCGCGGTAGAGGTCCATCGGCATGAGTCGCGGTCCCCGGCGCGTGTCGAGGAATGCACCGGCGACGCGGTCGAGCTCGCGGAACGGATCGAAGTTCATGGCCATCGTTTTCTCCTTTGTCGGGGGCCGCTGGGTCGCGGCCGGCTCGGTCTTTGTGAGAGTTGAGTCGAGGTGACTCAACCTGAGAAAAGATTAGCACTCTACCCCGGAGAGTGCCAGATCCGGTGTTCGCCGTGCGCGATCGGCGCGTGCGTGGCTCGATGGCGCGGCGGACGCCCGACCTGACGCACCGTCCGGCCGTTGGTCGATCGCGGGGCACCGTTCCCGACGATCGTCGGACATCCATCCTCGTAACGTGACGTTTACACGTGGCCCTCCCTCGGGGGACACATCTGCGCTAGTTTCGCTCCTGGGTACCCGAAACCCTCGCACGACGACGCCGCATGTGACGGGCGTCATCCGTAACACGAGACGGGAAAGGTATCCGTGAGATATTCAGATTCGCGCAGGCCACGAGCCGGCGCACGAGCAGCCGGGGCGCGCCGAGCGCTCGCCGGTGGACTTACCGCCGCACTGGCCATCACGACGATCGGCTTCCTCGGCAGCACGGCCGCCTCGGCCGCACCGACGACGCCGTTCGCCCAGCAGACCGGGAAGACGACTTTCGACGCCGGCCGGTACATCATCACCCTGGCCGACGACCCGGCCGCGACCTACGACGGAGGGGTGTCCGGTTTCGACGCCACGCAGCCGGGTGCGGGGGACAAACTGAACCCCGGCGCGAAGGACGTCGTCGACTACACCGACTACCTCGCTGAGGAGCAGGAGGACGTGGCGGGCGAGGTCGATGCGACCATCGACTACTCGTACACACTCACGGTCAACGCCTTCGCCGCCGATCTGACGAGCGAGCAGGCGAGCTCCCTCTCGGCCGACAAGCGCGTCGTCGCCCTCGAGGCCGAGGAGATCCTGCACCCGACCGCCCAGTCGTCCACCGACTTCCTCGGCCTGTCCGGTGAGGGCGGGGTCTGGGAGGGCGTCGGCGGAGTCGACGCGGCCGGCGCCGGCGTCGTCGTCGGTGTCCTCGACACGGGCATCGCGCCCGAGAACCCCTCGTTCGCGGGCGAACCCCTCGGGATCGCGCCCGGTGACGAGCCCTTCCTCGACGGCGACGAGGTCGTCTATCCCAAGGCGGACGGCGGCACCTTCCGCGGCATCTGCGAGGAGGGTGAGCAGTTCGCCGCGTCGTCCTGCTCGACGAAGGTCATCGGTGCTCGGTACTTCCTCGAGGGCTTCGGTGCCGACCGGGTCGGCGACGCGAGCGTCGGCGAGTACGTCTCGCCCCGCGATGGCGACGGACACGGATCGCACACCGCGAGCACGGCCGCCGGCAACAACGGGGTCGACGCGAGCGTGAGCGGAGTGGACTACGGCCAGATCTCGGGTGTCGCTCCCGCAGCCAAGATCGCGGCGTACAAGGTCTGCTGGTCGGGTCCCGACCCGGCCGTCACGACCGACGACGGCTGCGCGACCACCGACCTCCTCGCCGGCATCGAGCAGGCCGTCACGGACGGCGTGGACGTCATCAACTACTCCATCGGAGGCGGGGCGGCGGAGACGACCGTCTCCTCGACCGACTACGCCTTCCTGGGCGCAGCGGCTGCCGGCATCTTCGTGTCGGCGTCCGCCGGCAACGACGGTCCCGGTGCCTCGACGCTCGACAACGCGTCGCCCTGGATCACGACCGTGGCTGCCTCGACCATCCCGAGCTACGAGGCGACGGCCGAACTCGGCGACGGTTCCGCCTACCCCGGTGCTTCTATCACGGTGGACCGGACCGAGGGCGCCGAGGCGCTCACCGGAGAGCTCGTGTGGGCCGGTGACGTCGCGGCCGACGGCGTCGCCGACGCCGCCCTCTGCGGACCGGACTCGCTGAACGGCGAGCTCGTCGCCGGAAAGATCGTCGTGTGCGACCGCGGGACCTACGATCGCACCGCCAAGTCGGCCGAGGTCGCCCGTGCGGGCGGGATCGGACTCCTCCTGGTGAACCCGATCCCCGGGTCGATCGACCTCGACGAGCACAGCGTCCCGACGGTGCACGTGGACGCCACGTACCACGACGCCATCGTCGCCTACGCGCAGACGGAGGGGGCCACTGCCACCTTCCTGCCGGACAACGTCTCCGACTTCCCGTCGCCCCCGAGCCCGCAGGTCGCCGGCTTCTCGAGCCGTGGACCCGTGCTCGCGGACGGCAGCGACATCTTGAAGCCCGACGTCTCGGCACCCGGCGTGGCGATCCTCGCCGGCGGACCGAATGCCGAGGGTGCCGACCCGACATTCCGGTTCCTTTCCGGGACCTCGATGGCCGCCCCGCACGTCGCGGGCCTCGGAGCGCTCTACCTCGGCGTGCACCCGCTCGCGACGCCGGCCGAGATCAAGTCGGCGCTCATGACGAGCGCGTCGAACACGGTCGACGCCGCGGGTGAGGACGTCACCGATCCCTTCGTCCAGGGTGCCGGCCAGGTCGAGCCGGGGAGCTTCCTCGACGCCGGACTGCTCTACCTGAACGACCTCGACGATTGGGCGTCCTACATCGAGGGCGCCGGGTACGAGCTGTCACCCGACGTCGAACCGGCCGATCCGTCGAGCCTCAACCTCGCATCGATCGCGATCGGTTCGCTCACGGCGCCGGAGACGATCACGCGCACCGTGACCGCGACGACCGCCGGCACCTACACGGCGCAGCCGATCGACATCCCCGGCATCACCGCCGAGGTGACGCCGGCGTCGTTCACGATCGCCGAGGGCGAGTCCGTGTCGTACACGGTGACGTTCTCGCGGACCGACGCTCCGCTCGACGAGTTCTCCACGGGCTCGCTCGTGTGGGAGGGAACGGACGGCACGACGGTCCGTTCGCCGATCGCCGTGCAGCCCGTGACGATCGTCGCCCCCGACCAGGTCGACGGCACGGGCGTCTCGGGGAGCGTCGGCGTCGAGGTGACGCCCGGTGGGACCGGATCGATCCCGCTGTCGGCTCAGGGGCTCGCGCCGTCGGTGCTCGCGACCGGTGATGGTTCCACCGATGGCCACACGGGTTCGGGTTCCGCCGGGGACGAGTTCGAGTACCCCGTCTCCGTGCCCGACGGAGCGTCGCTCGCACGATTCTCGCTCATCGCGGTGGACAAGACGGCCGATCTCGACCTCATCGTCTACCAGCTGGACGGTGACGGGAACCCCGTCGCGGGCTGGCAGTCGGCGACGGGCTCGGCCGACGAGCAGGTCGATATCTGGTCTCCCGAGGCCGGTGACTACCTCGTCATCGCGCAGGTCTACTCGGGCGCGACGGCCTTCGACGTCCGTACGGCTTCCATCGTCCCGGGGCAGGGTGAGGGCGACTTCACGGTCGATCCCGCCGAACTGGCCGGAGTGCAGGGCGAACCGGTGACCTACACCGCGTCGTGGGCGGGGCTCGCTCCGGAGTCGTCCTACCTCGGCCTCGTCGTCTACGGCGAGACAGGAGAGGCGACGGTCGTCTCCGTCACGAGCGGCGAGGCACCCGAGCCGGAGCCCGAGGCGCCCGTGAACGTGGTCGCACCGACGATCAGTGGCACGCCGGCCGCCGGGAAGAAGCTCACGGCGACACCGGGCGAGTGGGACGTCGACGGCCTCACGTTCGCCTACCAGTGGCAGGCCGACGGGGTCGACATCCCCGGAGCGAAGAAGGCCACGTACACGGTCAAGCGGGCCGACCAGGGTAAGACCCTCACGGTGGTCGTCACGGCGACCGGGGAGGGCATCCCCGCCGGTTCGGCGACGTCCGCGGGAGTCGTCGTCGCGTTCGCCTCCAAGGTGGCGCTCTCCGTCTCGCCGGTCGTCGGATTCAGCTGGTCGACCTACACGGCGACGGTCACGGTGACGAGCGGCTCCGAGGAGCCCGCGACCGGCACTGTCGTGGTGACCGTCGGCTCGAAGAAGATCGAGGCCGTCCTCGACGCGAACGGGAAGGCGAAGATCACCCTGCCGAAGCTGCGATCCGGCATCCACACCGTGAAGGTGAGCTACGCGGGGGATGAGACGCACACGGGCTCGACGGGAGCTCCGCGACTCATCCTCGTGGTCTTCTGATCGGGGCGGTCTGACGCAGGCGACAGCGGTCCTGCAGGGGAATCCCTGCAGGACCGCTGTCGTTCGGGGGAGGAGTTCAAGAGCCCAGGGCTCAGGAGCCCGGGGTTCAGGAGCCTGGGGTTCTGGAGCCCGGGGCTCAGGAGCCCGGGGTTCAGGAGCCCGGGGTTCAGGAGCCTGGGGCTCAGGAGCCGCAGGCCTCGGAGAAGGCCTCGGTCTGCGTCTGGAACTCCTCGATCGCGTCGGTGAGCGCCGCACTGTCAGCGTTCTCCGGGTCGTCGACCGCGTCAGACGTGACCTCGATGTAGTCGTCCAGGGCCTCCTCGACGTTCTCGCCGAGGTCCTTGATCTCGTCGTTCGAGATGTCGTCGACACTGTCGGAGAAGGACCCCTGGAACGTCTCGAGGGCGTCGATCGCGCCGTCCGGGTCGCTCGCGATGTTGGAGATGCTGTCCTGCAGCTCGGTCTGCGCGTCCTCGAGCTCGGTGTTCAGCTGCGTGCAGGCCTCTTCCTTCGACTGCCCGCCGGTGCAACCGGTGAGCAGGAGTGCGCTGACGGCGAAGACGCCCGCGACGGCGCGGATCGAGCGGGTGGTGGTCATCCTGGTCATGTCTGGGGCCCCTGGTTCTCGTGTGGTTGTGACGACCCGACCCTAACAGGGCGGATGGAACCGACGAGGGGGTGGTGCACATCGATCCGGCCTCACTCGGCGGGAGGAAAGACCTTGCCGGGATTGAGGATGCCGAGCGGGTCGAAGACGGCCTTGATGCCGCGTTGCAGGTCGACCTGGTCGGCGCCCAACTCGTCCTGGAGCCACCGTCGCTTGAGGATGCCGATCCCGTGTTCGCCCGTGAGGGTGCCCCCGAGTGCGAGGGCCGCGGTGAAGAGGGCGTCGGCCGCCTCCCAGATGTGGTCGGGGACCACGTCGCCGTCGAAGATGAAGTTCGGGTGGAGATTGCCGTCCCCCGCGTGCGCGACGGTCGGGATGGTGACGCCGAATCGTCGTTCGACGTCCGCGATCGCGGCGAACATCGCGGGGAGGGCGCTACGTGGAACGGAGACGTCCTCGATGAGGGTCGTGCCGAGCCGCTCCATCGCGGGGTGCATGGCCCGGCGAACGGCCAACAGTCGTTCGCCCTCGGCAGGGTCGGTCGTGAGTTCCGCCGTCCCGCCGAACGATTCGATGATCGCGAGGGCGGAGGAGGCTTCACTCGCGGCGGCCGGGCCGTCGGTCTGCACCACGAGGTGGGCCGCTCCCGCCGCTCCCATCGTCGTGCCGAGCAGGGCGTCCACCGCGGCGAGGGATCGCGCGTCCATGAGCTCCATCACCGCGGGCTGCACCCCGGCTGCCGAGACGGCCGATGCTGCGCGCGCGGCGCTCGCCGCGTCGGGGAAGTACGAGGCGATCGTCGCGACCGTGCCCTCGATCCGGCGTCGGATCCGCACGATCGCCTCGACGACGATCCCGAGCAGGCCCTCCGACCCGACCATCAGCGCTGTGAGGTCGAGCCCCGTCACTCCCTTCACGCTGCGGTGGCCGGTGCGGATGACGCGGCCGTCGGAGAGGACGACCGTGAGCCCGAGGACCGCATCACGCGTCACGCCGTACTTCGCGCAGAGCAGCCCGCCGGCGCCCGTGGCGATGTTGCCGCCGACGGTCGAGATCGCCCGGGACGCCGGGTCGGGCGCGAACCACAGACCGCGTTCGCCGAGCAGATCATTGAATCGACCATTGAGGATGCCCGGCTGCACGACCGCGAGGAGGTCGTCCTCGTCGATCTCGATCACACGGTCCATCGCGAGGGTCGACAACACGATCTCGCCGGTCGTCGCGAGAGCGGCGCCGGCGAGCCCGGTCCCGGCTCCGCGGGTCACGACCGGGGTCCGGGTCCGCGTGGCGATCCGCATCGTCGCCTGGACATCCTCGATCGAGCGCGCATCGACGATCGCGAGGGGAGGCGCGTCGGATCGGTGCCCGGATTTGTCACCGCGGGCCGCTTCGAGTCGCGCCGGATCCGTCACGACGGCGTCGCCGAGTTCGAGACGGAGCGCCTCGAGGACCGCCGCCGGATCGGTCATCGACCGAGTTCGCGTCGGCCGGCGACGACGCCGCTGATCACCGCGACGGCCGCGTAGACCAGGCCGACCACGGGGTGCCCGAGGTCGAGCCAGGCGAGGGTCGCGGCGGCGACGACGAGGAGTTCGACGAGGGATCGGCCGAAGACGTCGATGGAGAAGACGGCCTTCGGGGACCGGAAGAGCGCCCACAGCAGGATCGCGACGGCCGGTGCGCCGATGCCCACGACGATGGCGAGCGGGAACTCGAAGGCCACGAAGCCCCAGATGCCGAGCGTCACGAACGCGAACAGCTCGAGGACGAGGCGCAGGACGTCGTTGACACCGATGCGCGTGGGGGAGGTCGTTGCAGTCACGGGTCGATTTTAGGCGAGCGAGCCGTGGCCCGTCGCACGCGGGTCAGAGGACGTCGGTCAGCGGAAGATGATTGTCCGTGCGCCGTCCAGCAGGACGCGGTCCTCCGAGAACCACTTGACGGCCTGGGTGAGGGTGCGGCTCTCCTCGTCCTGACCGATCGCGACGAGCTCCGATGCGGAGCGGGAGTGGTCCACCCGGACGACGTTCTGCTCGATGATCGGGCCCTCGTCGAGATCGCTCGTCACGAAGTGCGCCGTGGCGCCGATGAGCTTGACGCCGCGGGCGTGCGCCTGCCGATAGGGGTTCGCGCCCTTGAAGCCCGGGAGGAACGAGTGGTGGATGTTGATGGCCCGACCGGCGAGGCGCTCGCACAGCTCGGGGGAGAGGATCTGCATGTACCGGGCGAGCACGACGAGCTCGATGTCGTGCTCCTCGACCGCGTCGACGATGCGCCGCTCGAAGGCCGCCTTCTCCTGGGCGTTCGTGACCGGTGCCGCGACGAAGGGCACGCCGTAGAACTGGGCGAGGTCGCGCAGGCTCCCGTGGTTGGCGAGCACGAGGGGGATGTCGACGGCGAGCTGGCCGGCGCGCTGCCGGAAGAGCAGGTCGTTGAGGCAGTGCGCGGCCGTCGAGGCCAGGACGAGGGTCTTGAGGGGGCGCCCCACGACGTCGAGCCTCCACTGCATCGTGTAGCGATCGGCGATCGGCTCGAGCGCGGCGGCGAATGTCTCGCGATCCGCGGCCGACTCGACCTGGAGTCTCATGAAGAAGCGTCCGGTATCGGCGCTCGAGAACTGCTGGCTCTCCGTGATGTTGCCGAGCGCGCCCACGACGGCGCCGCTCACGGCGTGCACGATGCCGGGTCGATCGGCGCAGACGATGGTGAGGACCCAGTGGTTCAGGGTCGTGTTGTGGTCGGTCACCGTCCTAGGGTATTGCCACGCGGGAGGCGTAGACTGCCAGCGGTCGGTGATTCCCCCCGGCCCTGGGCGCGCACATCGGCGCGCAGACGAACTCGAGCGGTCGCATCGCCACCAGCCGAGTGAACGCCAAACGTCTCTCGTTTCCCTCCGATGATTGTCTGTGCCGCGCCATGACCACCTCTCCTGACCGATCCTTCCTCACGCCCACCGGCTCGATCCCGTCCGGTGCCCGATTCCCCTGGTGGGGGATGATCGCGCTGTCCGTCGCGACGTTCCTCTCCGTGACCAGCGAGATGATGCCGACCGGGCTCCTCCCGGAGATGAGCGCCGACCTCGGCGTCACCGAGGCCTCCGTCGGGCTCCTCGTGACGGTGTTCGCCTTCACGGTCGTCGTGTCGAGCGCGCCGCTGACGGCCGTGACCCTGCGCATCCCGCGGAAGCCGTTCCTCCTCGGCGTCATCGCGCTTCTCGGGCTCGCCAACCTGCTGACGGCGCTCGCCCCCGACTACACCCTCGTCGTGGCGAGCCGAATCCTGGGGGGCCTCGCGCACGGACTCTTCTGGTCCACCGTGCCGGCCTACGCCGCACGGCTCGTGCCGAAGGACCTCATCGCGCGCGCCGTCTCCGTCACGATCGCCGGCGGCACGCTCGCGTTCGTTCTGGGTGTGCCCCTGGGCACCGCCCTCGGGCAGGCGATCGGTTGGCGATGGGGCTTCGTGGCCGTCGCCATCGCCTTCGCGATCGGCGTCGTCGCGGTGGGGCTCCTGCTCCCGGGGGTCGGTCCGGCGGAACGGCGGGCGCCGCACCGGGCCGCGGACGGTCGGCGTTCCCTCGATCCGACGGCGCTTCCGGTCGCTCTCGTGTGTCTCACGGTGGCCGTCGTCATGATCGGCCACTACGCCATCTACACCTACATCGCGCCGTTCATGACGCAGGAGATCGGCATCGACCCGAGCCTGTTCAGCGTCGTCCTGTTCGGCTACGGCATCGCCGGTGCCGCCGGACTGGTGCTCTCGGGCACGGTGTTCGCGCGTCGACCGAGCACAGGGCTCGTCGCGGCGCTCGCCGGTTCCGCGCTCTTCGTGACGATCGCCGCTCTGGCGGTCGGCAACACCGTCGTCGCGATCATCGCCGTCATGCTCTGGGGCGTGGCGTTCGGGATGATCCCGCCGCTCATGCAGACGCGGGTCCTCCAGGTGGCGAGCACGCGCATCCGCGACACGGCCGCCGCTTTCTACACGACGGCCTTCAATGTCGGGATCGGCGGGGGAGCACTTGTCGGCGCGTGGCTGTTGGAGACCGGGGGACTCGGAGCGCTGCCTCCGACACAGATCGTGCTCACGGTGCTCGGCTTGGTGATCGTCGTGCTGGTCGGTCGCGGTCGGGCGTCGAGACGGTCTTGAGCCTCGTCGGATCGCGGCTCGTGGTCAGTCGGTGATCGGCTTGGTGATCGTCGTGCTGGTCGGTCGCGGTCGGGCGTCGAGACGGTCTTGAGCCTCGTCGGATCGGCTCGTCGTCAGTCCGTCGTCGAGCCGGGGTCGGGTGTCGCAGGCGTCGCAGGAGACGGTGCCCCTGGCATCACCGAGTCCGGTGTCTCGGCATCGGACGTCTCGGCATCGGACGTCTCGGCATCCGGCGCCGCGACGTCCGGTGTGTCCGAGTCCGGCGTGCCCGTCTCCGTCTCCTCGATCGCTGGGATGCTCGGCCCGGTCTCGATCACGCCAGGGCCTCCCGACGGCGCCGGTGCACCGACATCGGGATCGTCCTCGGCCTCACGGGACGCGTCGGCGCCGTCCGGATGGGGGAACGCATCGGATGCCGCGTCCACATCTGTGACCGCAGCCGCTTCGTCGGAGGACGATGCCGAACGCGATTCCGTCGTGCCCGTGGGGAGGACGACGAAGACCCTGATCTGACGTGCGGGCCCCGTTCGACCGGTCTCGTCCGTGTAGGCGACGGTGACCGTGTGCCATTCGAGGCCGAGCGAGGTCCATTGCGCCCCCTCGTTCCACCCGCACGTCGACGTCGTGCCCGACTCGTCGTAGCGGCAGGTGAAAATCGGCTGGTCATCGACGGAACCGGCGACGACGGCGCCCGGGAAGGCGCTCCCGAGAGTGAGATCGAGGTCCGTCGCGAACAGGATGGCACCATCCACCGGGTCGACGAGGCTCGGTGCCTCGCGGACCGTGACCGTCTGACGGACCGCCGCGGACGTCGATCCCGAGACGGTCTGCTCGATGGAGATCTCACTCTCGCCGACCGGGAGTGACGTGAGGGGCTCGGACACCCAGAAGCCCCCGTCCTCGTTGCTCGGGATCTCGGCGAGCACCTCGGTCCCGCGGCGGATGGTGACGGTCGCGCCGTCGTCGCCGTATCCCTGGACGACCGGGTAGAGGGCATCACCCTCGCCCTGATCGATCATGGTGATCAACGGCGCCGAGGGGATCGACGGCTCGGGGTCGACGGGGTTCTCCGGCTCCGTCGGTTTGGCCGGCTCGGTCGGTCTGGCCGGGGCGATGGGGACGGTCGGACGCGTCGGGGTGTCGGTGCCGTCGTCGGGCGTGCTCGTTTCGGTCGGTGTGTTCGGCTCCGGCGTCGACGACTCCTGGGGCTCGGAGGACGGGGGAGCCGTGGTCGGGGGTGATGAGGGCGACCCGGCGGCGGATGGATCGGCACCGGACGAGAGGTCCGAGCGCTCGTCGGACGTCTCGGTGGGCGCGGTCTCAGTGACGGTCTCCGAACCGGCCTGGGGGCCGGGGGCCGGGGCGGTCGCCGTCGGACTGAACGCGAGCGTGGCGGCCACGGCTCCGGCGGTCACCAGGGCGACGACGCCCGAGACGATTCCGGTCGTGAGGGCTCCGGCGGAGATCGTACCGGCGGAGATCGTACCGGCGGAGACGGCGCCGGCGGAGGCCGCGCCGGCGGACGAGGCCCCGACTGCTGTGCCTCCCGAACCGACGGCACCCGACGTCGCGGCCCCTGAACCGACGGCCCCTGAACCGACGGCCCCGGAACCAGCGGCTCCTGCGCCCGTGAGCGAGCCGAGCAGCGACGGGTCCACGGGCACGCCGAGGGAGGCCCCGTGTCCGCCGAGAACGGCGGCCGGCATCGCGGCGGTCGTGAAGGCAGACGACGAGCCGGTCTGGAGCCACGCCAGGTAGCCCGTCGCACCGGCCGTGCCGGCCGCGAGCGGGAGGAGGACGAGAGCGATGCGCGATCCGACCTCTCGGGCCTCGGCCGCCACGATCGTGCAGCGCGCGCAACCGTCGAGATGGGCCTCGATCTTGCCGGTATCACGTTTGCCGAGCGCTCCGCGGGTGTAGGAGCCGATCCGTTCGATCGTCCAGCGGTGCTCGGAGTCCGCGGGAACGGCCGCGATGTGGGCCTGGATCCAGGCCTGCCGCAGTCCTTCGCGCGCCCGGTAGGCGAGTGCCGCGACCGCATTGGGCTTCATCGCGAGGAGGGGCGCCACCTGCTGGGGGGTCATCCGCTCGACCTCGCAGTACCAGAGCACCTCCTGCCACCGGGTCGGCAGGCTGCGGAACGCCGTGGCCGTGAGACTGCGATCGAGTGCCGCCATGGTCTCCTCGTCGCGGGATGCAGGATCCTCGAAGGACTCGAGCGTGTCGATCGACGCTTCGCGTCGTGCCCGACCCCACGCCGATGCCGTGTTGCGGATGGTCGTGAAGAGGTAGGGGCGGAAGGCTCCGGTGGGACCACCGCCCTTCTGGAGCGCCTGGTAGATCTTCGCGAACGATTCCTGCACGAGGTCGTCGGGGTCGAGCGACGAGGTGAAGGAACGGGCGACGGTTCGCCCTGCGCGGGCATGACGGCGCCACAGCTCGCCGTAGGCTGCACCGTCACCGGCGCGCGTGTAGAGGATGAGATCGCCGTCGGACGCGTCGTTCCACTGCGAGTAGGCGGGGACGTCGTCGGTCGTCACGTCGTCGACGATCGCGTCGTCCGCCGTCAGGTCCTCGGGGGTCGCGTCCGATCCTGATGCATTGGTGGGTGCGGTGCTCTCGTCGTGCACGACTTCTCCGTATGGCTCGGCAGCTCGTCGGGGGGCGCGATCGGGTGTGTGCGCGGGATCCGGAGCCGGGTTCGGGTGGGGCTTCATCCTGAGAGACGCGTCCTCGGCCGGATCATGACGTCGGTTCCCGATTCTCCTCTTCCGACGGGCCCCGTGGGAGGAAATCTCGAACCTGTGGATGACGGTCCGATGGAGTCGTTCCCGGAGTCGCGTCATGATCCGGAGACGTCGCACTCTCTCGGGGTGACGACGAGTCCACGGAGCCGGCCCAGCCGAACTCCCGGCCTCGGTCGCCGTCACCGAGTTCTTGCATTCGCGGTGACGGACGCCGGCACCCATTCGGCCATGCCGGCACGGACCTGCTCTGTCCTTCTGGACGCAGGATCGGACCCCGCGGGCACGAGCTCGGGTCCGGATCTCCAGCGGGGTGGTGGTGCTCGGGGGAGCCCACCACCTCCGCTCGAGCGAGTGAACCGTGGTCCATGCGACGAGCGGAATGTATCGGGTTCGTCACCGTGGTTCCGGACCGACGACTGCAAACCGCTGATAGATTAATAGGGACACCAGGCCGACCACCCCAGCCGACCACCTCGAGGGACCCCCATGGCGATCATGACAGTGCTTTTCGCGGTGCTGTCGTTCGCGGCTCCCGCCATCGTCCGTCTCCTCGGGCGACGCGCCTTCTTCGTCCTGGCCGCTGTTCCGGTCGTCGCCTTCGTGCACACGCTCGTCGCCACTCCCGTGATCCTCCAGGCCGGGGGCAGTGTCGACGAGTCGTTCGCGTGGATCCCGCAGCTCGAGATCGTCCTGAGCTTCCGGATGGACGCGCTCGCCTGGCTGCTCGCGCTCGTCGTCACGGGGGTCGGGGCCCTCGTGCTCGTCTACTGCGCCTCCTACTTCTCGGACGACGAGCCGTCGCTCGGCCGCTTCGCCGCGCTCCTCCTCGGGTTCGCCGGCACCATGTACGGGCTCGTCACGTCCGACGACGTGATCGTGATGTTCATGTACTGGGAGATCACGAGCGTGCTCTCCTATCTCCTGATCGGCCACTACACGGGCCGGAAGGAGAGCAGGGGTGCCGCGTTGCAGGCGCTCCTCGTCACGACGCTCGGCGGACTCGTCATGCTCGTCGGCGTCGTGATCCTGAGCGTCGAGGCGGGGACCACCCGCATCTCCGAGCTCGTGGCCGCGCCCCCGGAGGGAGTGGGGCCGTCGATCGCGATCGTGCTCGTTCTCGTCGGGGCGATGTCGAAGTCGGCGATCGTCCCGTTCCACTTCTGGCTGCCGGCGGCGATGGCCGCTCCCACTCCCGTGAGCGCGTATCTGCACGCGGCGGCGATGGTGAAGGCCGGCATCTACCTCGTCGCCCGGTTCGCCCCCGGTTACGCGGAGTCGCCCGGTTGGATCCCGGTCGTGGTGGGCTTCGGCGTGTTCACGATGCTCGTCGGTGCCTGGCGGTCGTTGAGGCAGTACGACCTCAAGCTCGTCCTCGCGTACGGCACGGTCAGCCAGCTCGGGTTCCTCTTCGTGATCGTCGGGTTCGGCACGCGTGACGCGGCCCTCGCGGGGGCGACCATGCTGCTCGCGCACGCGGTCTACAAGGCCGGGCTGTTCCTCACCGTCGGCATCATCGACCACCGGACGGGGACGCGCGACTGGCGGAAGCTCACCGGCCTCGCCCGGGCGATGCCGGTGCTCACGGTGTCGGCCGTGCTGTCGACGGCGTCGATGGCCGGCATCATCCCGCTCATCGGATTCGTCGGCAAGGAGGCCGTGTTCACGGCCTTCATCGAGGCAGGTCTCGAGGGCGACGTCTGGGCGTGGATCGCCCTCGTGGGAACCGCGGTGGGCTCCGTGCTGACGGTCGCGTACAGCGCGCGCTTCGTCTGGGGCGCGTTCGCGAACCGTTCGGTCAAGGAGCCCGTGGAGATCCACCGCGACAGCGGTCTGATCGTCGCGGCCCCCGCTCTCCTCGGTCTCGCCGGCGTCGTGCTCGGCGTGGCCGTCCCCCTCCTCGACCCCCTGCTCGCCGCCTACGCCGACACCCTCGGCGAGGGCGACTACTACCTGGCGCTGTGGCACGGTCTCGAGCCGGCCCTCTTCCTCTCGATCGCCGTCATCGCCATCGGCCTCGGCCTGTTCGTCGCTCGTCGCACCGTCGCTCGGTTGCAAGCGAGGGTGCCGGACACGGTCGACGCCTCGCGCGGCTACTGGACGACCGTGAACGCGGTGGACCGGACCGCGGCCCGGGTGACGCTGTTCGCCCAGCGCGGGGGACTGCCGCAGTACCTCATGACGATCGTCGTCGTCTTCGTCCTCGCCGTCGGCGGCGCGCTCATCGCCACGGGGACGTGGCCGACGGACATCCGGCTCTTCGACTACGGCCTGCAGCCGGTGATCGCCGCGTGCATGATCGTCGCGACCATCATGGCCGCGCGGGCCCGGCAGCGCATGACCGCCGTCCTCCTCGCCGGCGTGACCGGATTCGGCCTCGTCGCGCTCTTCGGCTTGCACGGCGCCCCGGACCTCGCCCTCACCCAGGCGCTCGTGGAACTCGCCACGATCGTGACGTTCATCCTCGTCCTCCGCCGTCTGCCCCAGACCATCGCGCAGCACAACAAGCCCGTGCGCAAGGTCCGGCGGGCGATCGTCGGCATCCTGTTCGGCGCCACGATGTCGGTCGTCGGCGCCGTCGCGTTGTCGTCGCGTCAGGCGGAGAGCCTCGCGGGCGACCTGCCGCGGCTCTCCCTCGAGGAGGGGCATGGGCGGAACATCGTCAACGTCATGCTCGTCGACATCCGTGCATGGGACACGATGAACGAGATCGCGGTCCTCGTGGTGGTCGCCACCGGTATCGCGAGCCTGCTGTTCGTCTCCGGCCGCTCCGGAACCCCGCAGCGGATCCCGGGGGCGCGTCGCCAGCGATCCAACCGCCGATCGGTGCCGGCCGACGTCAGGCACCGCACTGGACTCACGGGATCGATCGAGGTGCCCGCGGCGATCTCCGCCGGTCACGGTGGAGGCGAGGCCTCCGACCGGACCGACGAGGAGTCGCAGCCCGTCCGCTCCCAACCCGCGACGGACGAGCCGAAGGTCAGCCGGACGACGACGCCGGAGGAGCGACTCGCCTCGGGTGAGCGTCAGTCCTGGTTGCTCGCCGGCCGCACGATCCGCGACGAGAACCGCTCGGTACTCCTCGAGATCCTCGTGCGGCTGCTCTTCCACCCCGCGATCGTCGTGTCGATCTTCCTGCTCTTCACTGGCCACAACACGCCGGGCGGTGGCTTCGCCGGCGGACTGCTCGCTGGCCTCGCCCTCGTGGCGCGCTATCTGGCCGGCGGCCGCTACGAACTCGCCGAGGCGGTGCCGATCGACGCGGGCAAGCTGCTCGGCACCGGCATCCTGCTGGCCGTCGGGACCGCCGCTGCGTCCCTGTTCTTCGGCGCGGACGCCCTGACATCCGCCTACCTCGAGACCGATGTCCCGGTGATCGGACACCTCTCGATCGGCACGTCCACGATCTTCGACATCGGCGTCTACCTCGTCGTCGTCGGGCTCACCGTCGACATCCTCCGGAGCCTGGGCGGCGAGATCGACCGCCAGCAGGAGGACGCGGAGCTCGATCTCGATCCCGAGGCCGAGGACGACTTCACGACGACGGAGGCGAGCCGATGAGCGCATCCCTCACGCTCGTGATCCTCATGGGCGTCATGTACGCCGTCGGCATCTACGTGATGCTCGAGCGCAGCCTCACCCGTGTGCTCATCGGGTTCCTGCTCGTGGGGAACGCCACGAACATCCTCATCTTCATCATGAGCGGCGGGAGCGGACGCCCGCCGCTCGTCACCGGGACGGCCGCGGACGCGGACATCGTCGATCCGATCCCGCAGGTCCTCATGCTCACGGCGATCGTGATCAACTTCGGCATCACGGCCTTCCTCCTGGCCCTCATCTACCGCTCATGGTGGCTCGCTCAGCTGGGGGAGGAGGGCGACACCCTGCCAGACGAGCACAAGGGCGAGACCGAGGCCGAGACGGAATCGAGCTTCGACCCGCTCGATCTCGACGACGCCGCCGTGCACGAGGTCCTCCGCGCGAGCGACGAGCGCCCGGACGACGACGCTCCCGCACGCAGCACGCACGACGACACGACGAGGGAGGAGCGCTCATGAACGCCATCGTCCCCCTCGTCGTGATGCTCCCGCTCCTCGGGGCGGCCGTCGCGCTCACGCTCGGCAAGTACCCGAAGATCCAGATCGCCGTCAGCACGCTCGTGCTGGCGACCGTAGCGGTCCTGTCGATCATGCTCCTCGTGCACGTCGACGCGAACGGGCCAGCCGTCGTGCACGTGGGCGGATGGGAAGCGCCCTTCGGGATCGTGCTCGTCGCGGACCGCCTCGCGGCGATCATGCTCGTGGTCTCGTCCCTCATGCTGCTCGGCGTGCTCATCTTCGCCGTCGGGCAGGGGATCGCGGACCGGGACAGCAACCCGCCACCCGTCTCGATCTTCCACCCCACCTACCTCGTGCTGGCCGCTGGAGTGTTCGACGCCTTCGTCGCCGGCGACCTCTTCAACCTCTACGTCGCGTTCGAGATGCTGCTCGCGGCGAGCTACGTCCTGCTCACTTTGGGTGGCACGGGCGCGCGCATCCGCGCCGGCGTCACGTACATCGTCGTGAGCCTGATGTCGTCGATCATCTTCGTCGCGTCGATCGCGCTCATCTACGGTGCGACCGGTACGGTCACGATCGCTCTGATCTCGGAGCGGGTCCGGGACCTCCCGCCGAACATCCAGCTCGTTCTCTGCCTGGCCCTGCTCGTCGGCTTCAGCGTGAAGGCGGCGCTCTTCCCCCTGTCGTTCTGGCTGCCCGACTCGTATCCGACCGCGCCGGCCCCCGTCACGGCGGTCTTCGCGGGGCTCCTGACGAAGGTGGGCATCTACGCGATCATCCGGGTCGACACCGTGCTCTTCGTCGACGTCCCTCTCCAGACACCGTTGCTCATCGTCGCGGCCGTCACGATGGTCGTCGGGATCCTCGGCGCCGTGGCCCAGGCCGACATCAAGAGGCTGTTGTCATTCACCCTCGTGAGCCACATCGGGTACATGGTGTTCGGCATTGCGATCGGGAGCGAGGCGGCGACGACGGCCACGATCTACTACGTCGTGCACCACATCGTCGTCCAGACGGCGCTCTTCCTCGTCGCGGGGCTCATCGAACGCGTCGGCGGATCCACCTCGCTCAGTCGGCTCGGTGGGCTGCTCACCGCCGCCCCGGTCGTGGCCGTGCTCTACTTCATCGGCGCGCTCAACCTCGGGGGGATACCGCCCTTCTCGGGCTTCCTCGGCAAGGTCGGTCTCTTCCGGGCCGGTGCCGAATCGGGCACGCCCCTCGACTACGTCGTGATCGCCGCGGGCGCCGCGACCTCGCTCGTCACCCTGTACGCCCTCGCCCGCGTCTGGAACATGGCCTTCTGGCGCCGTCGACGGGAGGTCGAGGGCTACTCCTCCTCGCTCATGGCGTCGCTCAGCGAGAACCCCGAGGACGACGGCCGCGTCGCCCTCAAGACGGTCTCACCGCTCATGGTGTCGGCGACCGCGGGGCTCATGGCCCTGACCGTGGCCCTCACGGTCTTCGCCGGCCCGCTGTTCGGTCTCGCAGAGCGGGCGGCCGAGAACGTCGAGGACCCGTCGGTCTACGTGCGGGCCGTGTTCCCGGAGGAGGTGCCCTGATGCAGCAGCGCGAACACGCGAGCTTCGGCTCCCGAGCCCTGCTCTTCGCGGGTCTCGTCCTCCTGTGGGCGATGCTGTGGGGGCAGTTCACAGTGCTGTCGCTCCTCACCGGTATCGCCATCGCCGCGATCGTCACGATCCTCTTCTACCTCCCCGCCGTCCAGTTCTCGAGGCGGTTGAACCCCGTGCGCGCGGTGTACTTCTTCCTGCGGCTGTTCGTCGACATCGTGCTCGCCTCGTTCCAGGTCGCCTGGATCGTCGTCAAGCCGGGACCGCCGCCGCGGAACTCGATCGTGGCCGTTCATCTGCGCACGCGATCGGATCTCATCACGATGTGGGTCGCGGAGTCGTTGTCGCTCGTGCCCGGGTCGATCGTCGTCGACCTCGATCGCGGGGCGTCGATCCTGTACCTGCACGTCCTCGACACCGACGATGATCGGGACGTCGAGGCCGCGCGGGCACGCGTTCTCGCGACGGAGAAGCGCATCGTGCGTGGTTTCGGTTCGGCGCACGACGTGGAGCTCGTGTGCGGCACGGCGCCGGAGCCCGTTCCGGTCGAAGACCGCTCGACCGCACGACCGGAAGGGGAACGCTGATGGAGATCGCCCTCGTCGCCGCCGGAGTCATGTTCGGTGTCGGAGCCCTGGCCTCGATCTATCGGATCGTCGTCGGCCCGAGCCTGCTCGACCGCGTGATCGCCTCCGACGTCCTCGTCGTCACGATCATGTGCGTCCTCGGGGCCGAGATGGCGGTCAACCGCCACACCGACACGTTGCCCGTGATGCTCGCGCTCGCGATGTTCGGCATCGTCGGATCCGTGAGCATCGCCCGCTTCATGGCCCGGCAGGACACGACATGAGCGCCGAGCTGAGCGACGCCCTCACCGCCGCGTTCATCGTGGTCTCGGCGTTCTTGTGCGCCGCCGCTGGCATCGGTCTCCTCCGATTCCCCGACGTCCTGTCGCGCCTCCACGCGGCGACGAAGCCGCAGATCCTCGGGCTCGGGCTCATCGTGTTGGACGTCGCCGTGTCGAACATCAGCCTCGGCACGGTCGTGTTCGCCATCGCCATCCTGTTCTTCCAGGGGCTCACGGCGCCGATCTCCGCCCACATGGTGGGGCGCGCAGCCTACCGCGGCGATCACTTGCGGCGGGACCTCATCGTGACGGACGAGCTCGCGGACGCCGTGCAGCGCGCGGACGCGCGGGATCGAGCGGAGGCGTCCCGAGACGATCGGGACGACCCCCGCGACTGATCGAGGGCGTTCGAGCGTGTCCCGGGTGGACGTGACGTCGTGCCGGACGCCGCTCAGTTCGAGCGCACCCCTGCTACCCACACGGCGTCGACCGTGAGGTCGGGGGACAGGAGGACGGCATCGCCCGCGCTTCCGACCGCGAGCGAACCGAGTTCGGGGAACCGGCCGATGACACGAGCGGGCGTCCGGGTGAGAGCGGCGACGGCGTCGACGAGGGGGACGCCGGCCGCGACCACCGTGCGGAGCGCTGCATCCTGCGTGAGCGTCGACCCTGCGATGACGTCCGTGCCCCTCAGGCGGGCGACGCCGGCATCGACGGTGACCGCGAGTCCGCCGAGGTCGTAGTCGCCGTCCGCGCCGTCCGCCGCCGCCATGGCGTCGGTCACCAACGCGACGCGACCGGGGGCCGCGGCGAACGCGAGCCCCAGCACGGACGGGGCGACGTGCACGCCGTCGGCGATGAGTTCGAGCACGACGCGGTCGTCGGCCACGGCCGCCGGGATGGGACCGGGGCGCCGGTGGTGGATGCCGGGCATCGCGTTGAAGGCGTGGGTCAACAGCGTGGCGCCCGCATCGAACGCCGCCCGGGCGTCCTCCTCCTCGCCCACCGTGTGGCCGACCGCCACGACGACACCGGCGGCACGCAACGCGGTGATGGCCTCGATCGCCCCGGGGAGCTCGGGAGCGATCGTGATCTGCAGGAGGTGACCGCCCGCGGCCTCGAGGAGACTGGCGACGGCCTCGGGCGTCGGTGCGATGAGCGCGGCGGGATCGTGCGCGCCCCGATTGTCGGGCGACAGGAAGGGCCCCTCGAGATGCGCTCCGAGCACGGTCGGGTCGCTCTCGGTGATCCGGGCGATGGTGCCGAGCCGGTCGACGAGTACATCGAGTGGAGCGCAGACGAGCGACAGGGCGCTGCGCGTCGTCCCATGGCGGCGGTGGGACGCGAGAGCGTTCGCGATCGCGTCGGCCCCGTCGTCGATGGAGGTCCCCCCTCCGCCGTGCACGTGGAGGTCGATGAACCCGGGGACGAGGAGGCGCCCTCCGGCGTCGACGACCTCGGAGGCGGGATCCGTCTGGAGGGAACGCCAGCCGTCCCCGGTGCCGCGCGCGAGGACGGAACCGTCGGCGAGGGCGACCCACGCGTCGGCGGTCTCGGTGTCGCCGTCGAGGGTGCCGCCGTCCACGAGGTGGGCGGAGTGGATGATCGTCACGGCGCTCACTCGCCGACCGCCCCGTCGAGGAGTTCGCGGAGGATGTCGATGTGGCCGCAGTGGCGGCCGGTCTCCTCGATCATGTGCACGAGGATCCAACGGAGGTGGAACCGGCCCTGCCGCCCGGAGCACCGGTCTTCGAGGCCGAACCGCGCCGCGACGGCGCGCGACTCGGCGCACGCCGCCTCGTAGTCGGCGATCACGTCGGCGAGAGCATCGGCATCGGAGACGCGGAACTCCCCGTCGCGATCCTCGTCCGACCAGCGGGAGGGCACGTCGGCCTCTCCCGCCATGACCTCGCGGAACCAGGACCGCTCGACGTCCGCGAGGTGCCGGATGAGGCCGGAGACCGTGGTGATGCTCGGGAGCACGGGCCGCGCCGCGTCCGCGTCGGACAACCCCGTCGCCTTGAAGACGACGCTCGCGCGGAGGTAGTCGAGGAAGCCCTCGATCGTCTCGCGCTCCCCGCCGTGTTCGGGCGGCTCCGGTCGTGTGTCCTCCGGCAGGGTCCCCGTCGAGCTCGTCATGCCCACACGGTACCGCGAGCCGCCGACGTCGCTCGACCGTGCGCGCGGAGGGTCAGCGGTGTCGGGGGCGTCCGACAGACTGGTCGCATGGCTCGTCGCACCTCCTCGTCCCCCCGTCTCACGCCCGTCCGGCTCCCTCCTCTCGAGGACGGCGACCGGGCGGAACTGGTGGAGGAGTCCTCTCACGACGCGCGTCGCTACGGAGACCTCGACGTCTCGGGCCTCGACCTCACGGACATGCGGTTCGGGGAGTGCGCGTTCGACGGGGTGCGCTCGGACGCCCTCCGGCTCCGCGGGTCCCGAATCACCGACAGTACGATCGAGCGGCTCGAGGCGCCCGTCCTCGACGCGCCGTCGTCCTTCTGGCGCGACGTGGAGATCGTCTCCTCCCGTTCCGGGTCCACCGATCTCTACGACGCGGAGTTGCGGTCCGTGTCGATCGGGCAGTCCAAATTCGGGTACCTCAATCTCCGTGGGGCGAAGGTGTCCGACGTGGTCGTGAGGGACACCGTGCTGGAGGAGCTCGACCTCGGAGGCGCCGAGGTCACCCGCCTCGCCCTGCCCGGCTGCCGTATCGGGGTGCTCGACGTGTCACGCGCGCGGCTCGTGGACGTCGATCTCCGCGGCGCCGAGTTCTCGACCATCACCGGCGTCGAGTCCCTGAAGGGCGCCATCGTCTCGGAGGACCAGCTCGCCGAGTTCGCACCGCTCTTCGCCGCGGCCCTCGGCGTGCGTGTGGAGTGATCCGGCCCCGAGACCGGGCCGTTCATCCTGTTATGCTGATCCCGTCGCAACTGGCGTTTGGCTGATGCCTCGCATCTGCCGGAGATGGTCACCATCGGGGAGCGACTGACACGGATTCGGCCGTACGCCTGGGCCGATACGGAGCACCCTCACGTCCGCCGCTGTCAGAAGGAGTCAGCCTCACATGACCGACATTTCCGAATCCCAGAAGATGTTCAACGCCCCGCTCAGCGAGGTCGACCCCGAGATCGCCGCGGTCCTCGAGCAGGAGCTCGGCCGCCAGCGCGGCTACCTCGAGATGATCGCGAGCGAGAACTTCGTCCCCGTCTCGATCCTGCAGTCGCAGGGCTCCGTGCTCACCAACAAGTACGCAGAGGGCTACCCCGGACGCCGGTACTACGGTGGCTGCGAGTACGTCGACATCGCCGAGTCCCTCGCCATCGAGCGCGCCAAGAGCCTGTTCGGCGCCGCCTACGCCAACGTCCAGCCGCACTCCGGCGCGAGCGCCAACGCGGCCGTGCTCTCCGCGATCGCACAGCCGGGCGACACGATCCTCGGCCTCGAGCTGTCCCACGGCGGACACCTCACGCACGGAATGCGACTGAACTTCTCCGGCAAGCTCTACAACGCGGTCGCCTACGGCGTCGACCCCGAGTCGATGCTCGTCGACATGGAGGACGTGCGCGCGAAGGCCCGCGAGCACAAGCCCCGCGTCATCATCGCCGGCTGGTCGGCCTACCCTCGCCAGCTCGACTTCGCGCTCTTCCGCGAGATCGCCGACGAGGTCGGCGCGACGCTCTGGGTCGACATGGCGCACTTCGCCGGTCTCGTGGCCGCCGGACTCCACCCGTCGCCCGTCCCGCACGCGCACGTCGTGTCGTCGACGGTGCACAAGACGATCGGTGGACCGCGCTCCGGCTTCATCCTCACGAACGAGCAGGACCTCGCGAAGAAGCTCAACTCGAACGTCTTCCCCGGTCAGCAGGGCGGACCGCTCATGCACGTGATCGCCGCAAAGGCGACCGCGTTCATGCTGGCTGCCTCCGACGACTTCAAGGACCGCCAGGCCCGGACGATCCGCGGCGCGCAGATCCTCGCGGAGCGTCTCACGGCCGACGACTCGAAGGCCACGGGCCTCGACGTGCTCACGGGCGGCACGGACGTCCACATGGTGCTCGCCGACCTGCGCAACTCGAAGCTCGACGGCAAGCAGGCCGAGGACGTGCTCCACGACGTGCGCATCACCGTGAACCGCAACTCGGTGCCGTTCGACCCGCGCCCGCCCATGGTCACGTCGGGACTGCGTATCGGCACGCCCGCCCTCGCCACACGCGGCTTCGGCGAGACGGAGTTCACCGAGGTCGCCGACGTGATCGCTCTCGCGCTGCGCCCCGGCGCGGACGTGGAGGCCCTCCGCGGCCGCGTCTCGGCACTCGCCGACGCCTTCCCCCTCTACCCCGGTCTCGAGCAGTAGGCGCGGGCATGACGGCACAGAAGCTCGACGGCCTCGCGGCCGCGGCCGCCATCAAGGCCGAGCTCCGTACGCGCGTCGACGTGCTGCGCGAGCGCGGGGTCGTCCCCGGTCTCGGCACGCTCCTCGTGGGTGACGACCCGGCGTCGCGTAGCTACGTCTCCGGCAAGCACCGCGACTGCGCCGAGGTGGGAGTGGAATCCATCCGCGTCGACCTCCCGGCCACCGCTTCGCGGGAGGACGTGCTCGCCGCGGTCCGCGACCTCAACGCCGCCCCCGAGGTGACGGGCTACATCGTGCAGCTCCCGCTGCCCGGTGGGATCGATGAGAACGAGATCCTCGAGGCGATCGACCCGGACAAGGACGCCGACGGTCTCCACCCGACGAACCTCGGCCGTCTCGTGCTCGGGGTCGCGGGGGAGCTCACGTCTCCGCTCCCGTGCACACCCGCCGGCATCGTCGAGCTGCTCCGCCGCAACGACGTCGCCCTCGCGGGCACGCACGTGACCGTGATCGGACGCGGGCTCACCGTGGGGCGTCCCCTCGGGCTGCTCCTCACGCGCAAGGGCATCGACGCGACCGTCACCCTCACGCACTCGCGCACGCCGGACATCGCCGCGGAGGTGCGACGCGCGGACATCGTCGTCGCCGCCGTCGGCGTGCCCCACCTCGTGAAGCCGGAGTGGATCAAACCCGGTGCCGCCGTCGTCGACGTGGGCGTGACGCGCGTGGGCACCACGGAGAGCGGCAAGGCGAAGCTCTCGGGCGACGTCGATCCCGCCGTGGCCGAGGTGGCCGGCTGGCTCTCGCCCAACCCCGGTGGTGTCGGACCCATGACGCGGGCGCTCCTCGTCTCGAACGTCGTGCAGTCCGCCGAACGCGCCTGAACGAGAGACCGTGACCGAGAAGCGAACGCACCCGGCGGTCGAGCGGGTCGAGGCCGCGCTCGCCGCCGCCGGTGTGTCGAGCGATGTCGTATGGTTCGACGACAGCGCGAAGACGGCGGCCGAGGCTGCCGCCGCCATCGGATGCGAGGTCGGGGCGATCGCGAACTCCCTCGTCTTCGCACTCGACGGCGAACCCGTGCTCGTCATGACGAGTGGGGCGCATCGGGTCGACACCGCCTTCCTCGGCCGCGTCCTCGGCGGACGGCTCGCCCGGGCGAGTGCCGACGTCGTGAGGGCGGCGACGGGTCAGGTCATCGGGGGAGTGGCCCCGGTCGGTCACCCGGCATCCGTCCGCACCTGGGTCGACACGGCACTCGCCGATCACCCCGTGATCTGGGCGGCCGCCGGGCACGCCCACACGGTGTTCCCCACGACGTTCGACGAGCTCGTGCGCATCACGGGAGGAATCCCCACCCCCGTCGTCGGGGACTGACGCCGGTCGTCTCTCGTCGAGGGGCGATCGTCGAGGGGCGATCAGATCGGGAGGGTGCGGTACGACTCCATCATCGTGGCGAGTCGCGCAGTCTCCTCGGCGGAGAGGTCATCGGCGTAGTAGCGGTAGATGTTCTCCGTCGAGATCGCGGCGGCCTCGTGGGCGCGCCCGTCGCGGATCGCCGCGACGAGCGCGCGCGTCGCGGGCGCTCGTGCGCACGCGAGCGCTCCGGTCCGTCTCGCTCGTGAGCCGGCGGTCGATCATCTCGGTCATGACGCCGCCCACGACGTTGCCACAGATCTCGAGCATCTGGTTGTGCGAAGCGCGCCGGATGGCCTGGTGGAAGCGGTTGACGCGCTCGCCGAAGCGTACGTCCGGCTGATCGGCCAGGTCGACGATGTCCTCACCGCGGCTCGCGATCTCGGCGAGCTCGTCGTCGGTGCGCTCTGTGGCGGCGAGGAGACTCGCCTGGCCCTCGAGGAGGAGGCGGAACTGCAGGAGTTCGACACGCGACACGGAATCGAGCTGAGCGAGCTTCGCCATCGACTTCTCGAGCACGCGGGGGGAGAAGGCGGTGATCACGGGACCCCGCGGATCGCCGGGCCGGGACTCGATGACGCCCGTGGCCTGGAGCACCCGCATCGCCTCGCGAACGGTCGCGCGGCTGACCCCGAAATCGGTCATGAGCGCTCGTTCGCTCGGCAAGCGGTCGCCGGCTCCGTAGGTTCCGTCGGAGATCGCCTGCTCGATCTGGCCGACGATGATCTCGTACGCGTTGACCTTCTGCACGGGTGTGAAGCTCATCGCTCTCCCTCTCGGTGCACTCGACGATGGATGGGGAGGAGAATGCACGAGGCTTGCGTTACATGTTTGTTTCCCCGCTTGACGCTCTCTTTCGCCTCACCCTAGCGTGTCCGTTACTGGCCTGACCAGTAACCCGGCCCCCGTTCCACGCCGGTCTCCTCGACTTCCTCCCCGACTCACGAAGGAGCTCCATGAACGCCCGAACCTCCCGTCGCGCACTCGCGACGACAGCAGCCGCGGCGGCCGCCGTCCTCGCCCTGTCCGCCTGCTCGGCCGGAAGCTCATCCGGCGGCTCCGACACCCCGTCGGACGCGATCGTGATCGGTCTCACGGGCGAACCCGTCAACCTCGACTTCACGACGACCTCCGGCGCCGCGATCCCGCAGGTCGTCATGAACAACGTGTACGAGGGTCTCGTGACCATCGACCAGGAGGGTGAGCTCCAGCCGCAGCTCGCCGAGAGCTGGGAGGTGAGCGAGGACGGCACCGTCTACGACTTCGCCCTCCACGACGAGGTCACCTTCTCCGACGGCGAGGACTTCACCGCCGCCGACGCCGTGTTCAGCATCGAGCGCGTCCAGAGCGACGCGTGGTTGAACGGCACGAAGTCGAAGATGGACGTCGTCGCATCGGCGGAGGCGGTCTCCGATACCGAACTCCGCGTCACCCTCTCCCGCCCGAGCAACGCGTGGCTGTTCGACATGGGAACGTACGTGGGCGCGATGTTCTCCGAGACCGGGGTCGACGACCTCGCCACGACGCCGATCGGCACCGGACCGTACACGGTCGAGAGCTTCGTGAGCGGCGACCGCATCACGCTCGCCGGTCGCGACGACTACTGGGGCGAAGAGCCCGACATCACCGACGTGACGCTGCGCTACTTCGCCGACGCCGTCGCGAGCACCAACGCGCTCCGCTCCGGAGACATCGACATGGTCTACAACATGCAGGCCCCGGACCTCATGGGTCAGTTCGAGTCCGACGACGCCTTCCAGGTGATCGAAGGGACCTCGAACGGCGAGATCCTGCTGTCGATGAACAACAGGGTCGCGCCGTTCGACGACGTGCGCGTCCGCCAGGCGGTCATGTACGCGATCGACCGTCAGGCCGTCATCGACGCCGCCTGGGCCGGCTACGGCACCGAGATCGGCGCCATGGTGCCCCCGACGGACCCCTACTACGAGGACCTCACCGACATGTACCCCTACGACCCCGAG
The DNA here is from genome assembly GCF_003990045.1 of Labedella endophytica. Classification (GTDB taxonomy): domain Bacteria; phylum Actinomycetota; class Actinomycetes; order Actinomycetales; family Microbacteriaceae; genus Labedella; species Labedella endophytica. The sequence goes on from NZ_RZGZ01000003.1 coordinate 139,388, forward strand.
AAGGCGCGCGAGCTGCTCGCCGAGGCCGGGGCGGAGGACCTCTCCATCACGTTCGACGTGCCCACACGCCCCTACGCGACGGCCGTCTCCGAGATCGTCGTCTCGCAGCTCGCCGAGGTGGGGATCGATGCCTCGATCCAGTCGTCCGAGTTCCCCGCCGTCTGGCTCGACAAGGTCTTCACGCAGGCCGACTACCAGATGTCCGTCATCCTCGCGGTGGAAGCCCGCGACGTGCTCGCGACGTTCAACAACCCCGACTACTACATCGGCTACGACAACTCGAAGATCGCCGACCAGGTGATCGCGGCCGACTCCGGCACGCCGGAGGAGTACGTGAGCGGGATGCAGGAGGTCGTGCGCACGATCTCCGAGGACGCGGCGTCCGACGTGCTCTTCCTCTTCCCGAACCTCGTGGTCGCGGACGCCGACCTCGACGGGATCGCCGCCAACGCGGTGACGGAGTCGCTCATCCTGTCCGGCCTCACCTGGTCGGACTGACCGACGGCGGGCCGTCCGTCGGCGACCCGCACCGACCCTGAGAGAGAAGGAGAGCGAGATGGCACGACGACTGCTCAGCAGCCTCGGACAGTTCCTCGCCACACTGCTCGTCGCCACGGCGCTCATCTTCGTGATGCTGCGCGTGATGCCCGGTGACCCGGCCGTCGTGGCGCTCGGCATCAACGCCACGCCGGAGGCGCTCGCCCAGTGGCGGGCGGAGTACGGGACGGACCAGTCGCTCGCCCTGCAGTACCTGCAGTGGATGGGTGGCCTCGTCCGGGGTGACTTCGGGACGTCGTACGTCACGTCGCAGGATCTGTCGCCGCTCATCGTGGACCGGGTCCAGGTGACCCTGATCCTCGTGGGCCTCTCGATGCTCCTCGCGCTCCTCGTGGCCGTGCCCCTCGGGATGCTGGCGGCGATCCGCCACCAGCATCCCTCCGGGGTCGTACTGTCGGGCATCTCGCAGGTCGGCGTCGCCGTGCCGAACTTCCTCGTGGGCGTCCTGCTCGTGGCGGTGTTCGCCGTGCACCTCGGGTGGTTCCCGTCCGGGGGATGGGTCGCTCCGGCCGACGATCCCGTCGAGTTCGCCCGCCGGCTCGTGCTTCCCGTCATCGCTCTAGGATCCGTGCAGGCCGCGATCATCACGCGCTACGTGCGTTCGGCGGTGCTCGAGATCATGCGGGAGGACTTCCTGCGCACGGCTCGGGCCAAGGGGCTCACGAAGGGGGCGGCCCTCGTCCGCCACGGTCTGCGGAACGCGGGAGTACCCGTCGTGACCATCGTCGGCGTGCAACTCGCGGCGATGCTCATCGGCTCGGTCGTCATCGAGCGCGTCTTCGTGATCCCCGGCCTCGGGAGCCTCCTCGTCGATTCCGTCGGCAACCGGGACCTCCTCGCGGTTCAGGCGATCGTCGCGGTGCTCGTGCTCCTCGTGATCCTCATCAACTTCCTCGTCGATCTCGCCTACACGGTGCTCGACCCCCGACTGAGAAAGGCGGCGTGACGATGACCACGCACCTCGACGCGCCCGATGCAACAGGCGTCCCGGTCCCACCGCCCACGACGACCGCCCGCCGGAAGCGGGCCCGGCCCGGGATCCAGCTCATCATCGGCGCCTCCCTCATCGGGCTCGTCGCGATCGTCGCCCTCGTGTCACTCGTGTGGACGCCCTACGACCCCGAGACGACGGTCGCCGCCGATCGGCTGCAGTTCCCGAGTGCGGCGCACTGGTTCGGCACCGACCGCTTCGGCCGCGACGTGCTCTCGGCGGTCATGGCCGGATCCCAGATCACGCTGCTCGTCGGCTTCATCGCCGTCGGCATCGCCGTGGTCGTCGGTGTCCCGCTCGGGATCCTCGCGGGGATGCGGCAGGGCCGGCTCGGCGACCTCATCATGCGGGGAAACGACATCCTCCTCGCCTTCCCCGGGCTCCTCCTCGCGATCGTGTTCGGGGCCGTCTTCGGCGCCGGCACCGTCACCGCGATGGTCGCGCTCGGCATCGGATCGATCCCGGCCTTCGCCCGCGTCGCGCGCAGCGGCACCCTGCAGGTGATGAAGACGGACTACGTCTTCGCGGCCCGCGCAGCCAACCGCTCCGAGTTCCGGATCGCGCTCCGCCATGTCCTGCCGAACATCAGCGGCATGATCGTCGTGCAGTGCTCCGTGAACTTCGGCATCGCGGTGCTCGCCGAAGCGGGGCTGTCCTTCCTCGGGCTCGGCACCATGCCCCCGACCCCGTCGTGGGGCCGGATGCTGCAGGAATCGCAGCAGTTCCTCGGCTCCTACGACTACCTGGCGATCGCCCCCGGTCTCGCGATCGCGGTCGCCGTCCTCGGTTTCAACCTGCTCGGAGACGGTCTCCGCGACCGCTTCGACCCCAAGATGAGGAGCAACCGATGACCTCTGCAGATTTCGCGGTCGACGTCCGCGGACTCACGGTCACGGCCGGGTCCACGACTCTCGTCGACGACGTCACGTTCCGCATCGCTCCCGGCGAGCGGGTAGGGCTCATCGGCGAGTCCGGCTCCGGCAAGTCGGTCACCTCGACGGCCATCATGGGCCTGTTGCCCGACACCCTCTCGACGAGCGGCAGCGTGTCGGTGGCGGGAGGCGGGGACAACCTGCTCGGGAAGAGCGACGCCCGGCTCGCGAGACTGCGCGGCTCCGCCATGTCGATGGTCTTCCAGGAGCCCATGACGGCGCTCAACCCGCTCATGCGGGTGGGTCGGCAGGTCGCCGAGATCATGACGATCCACCGCACCGCGTCGCCCGCCGAGGCGGACCGTCGGGCGGTCGCGCTCCTCGACGACGTCGGACTGCCGAACCCGGCCGAGACCGCGAAGGCGTACCCGCACCAGCTGTCCGGCGGTCAGCGCCAGCGCGTGATGCTCGCGATGGCGCTCGCCAACGACCCCGCCCTGCTCGTGTGCGACGAACCGACCACGGCGCTCGACGTGACCGTGCAGAAGCAGGTGCTCGACCTCGTGCTCCGGGCGGTGACCGAGCGCGGCACGGGACTGCTCTTCATCACGCACGACCTCGCCGTCGTGGCGAGCGTGTGCGAACGCGTACTCGTCATGAACGCGGGTGTCGTCGTGGAGGAGGGGCCGATCGAGACCGTCTTCACCCGGCCGCAGCACCCCTACACGCGCGGACTCCTCGCCGCCTCGGACCTCACGGCCACGGACGCGGGCGGGCGGTTGTTCACGATCGCGACGGCCGCGGGCTACGACCCCGCGCGGTTGCGGCGCGACGCGGACGCCGAGACCGCGGCGGTGGATTCTCCCTCCTCGACGGTTCGGACTCCGGCCGAGGCTCCGGCCGCCGTCGTGGAGCCGTCGGCGGCCCCCGTGTCCGAAGCCGCCGATGCCGTCTCGACCGCCCCGCCCATCGTGAGCGTGCGCGGACTCACCAAGACCTACGTGCGCTCGCGCAGTGGTCTCTTCGGTCGCGCCGCCCGCGTCGAGGCCCTCCGCGGTCTCGACTTCGACATCCGCGAGGGCGAGCGCTTCGGCATCGTGGGGGAGTCCGGCTCCGGCAAGTCCACCCTGCTCCGCATCCTGTCCGGTCTCGACCAGCCGACCTCCGGCGACGTGGAGGTGGTCGGCACGTCGCTCCGCGGCGCGAAGGAGAGGGACCTCGGGGAACTGCGACGCACCCTGCAGATCGTCTTCCAGGACCCGATGGGCTCTCTCGACCCGCGCATGTCGGTCGGTGACATCGTCGCCGAACCGCTCCTCAACCCCGCCAACCTGCGCTCCGGCGTCGCGGCGTCCCCCGCCGAGAGGCGACGGCTCGTGGCCGAGATGCTCGATCACGTCGGCCTACCGGCCGCCTCGGTCGAACGCTTCCCCCACGAGTTCTCCGGCGGGCAGCGGCAGCGCATCTCGATCGCACGGGCCCTCGTCTGCCGACCGCGCGTCCTCGTGGCGGACGAACCCGTCAGCGCGCTCGACGTCTCCGTGCGCGCCCAGGTCCTCAACCTGCTCGCCGACCTCGTCGACGAGTACGGTCTGACGCTCGTGTTCGTCTCGCACGACCTCGGCGTCGTCCGGCACCTCTGCGACACGGTCGCCGTGATGCGTGCGGGCGAGATCGTCGAGACCGGTCCGACCGAGCAGCTGTACGACGCCCCGGCGCACGAATACACCCGCCAACTCGTCCTCGCGACACCGACCCTTCAGCACACCTTGGAGAACGCGTGACCCCCTCGACCATCACGACCACCGTCCGACCGAGCGCACTCGCCGCCTCCGAGATCGTCGCGGGCTATCGCGCGGGCGACTTCACCCCCGTCGATGTCGCGCGGGATGTGATCGCCGCCGTCGACGCGCGGAACTCCGAGCTCAACGTCTTCGCGTCGTACGTCCCCGACGAGGTCGTCGCGGATGCCGAGGCGAGCGCTGTGCGTTGGGCGGCGGGCGAGGAGCTCGGCCCGCTCGACGGCGTGCCCGTCACGGTGAAGGAGAACATGCACCGCCGCGGGGTGGCGTACCAGTCGGGCACGGCCGCGGGGAGCCCGGCCTTCCCGGACACCGACAACCCGGCCGTCGAGCGGCTGCTCGAGGCGGGGGCCGTCATCGTCGGTTCCACGACCATGCCCGACTGGGGCATGTTGTCGTCCGGGGTGTCGAGCCTGCACGGCATCACCCGCAGCCCGTGGAACCCGGCGTGGACCGTCGGGGGCTCGAGCGGAGGCGCCGGTTCGGCCGCGGCCGCGGGCTTCGGGCCGATCCACCTGGGCAGCGACATCGGGGGATCGGTGCGTCTCCCGGCGACGTGGGCCGGCCTCGTCGCACTCAAGCCGAGCGACGGCCGCATCCCGCACGACACCCCGTACTTCGGGCGCTCGCTCGGTCCCCTCGGGCGCACCGTCGCCGACGTCGCCCTGGCCATGACCGCCGTCTCCCGCCCGGACTGGCGCGACTACACGTCGCTCCCGCCCGCCGAGCTCCCGTGGACGGCGCTCGAGGGCGACGTCCGGGGCCTGCGCGTGGGTCTCCAGCTCGATCCCGGGGCGGGGATGCCCGTCGATCCCGAGGTGACCGCGTCCGTCCGGGCGGCGGCCGATCTGTTCGCCTCCGCGGGGGCCGAGGTCGTCGAGCTCGCCCCGGCGCTGACGCCCGAGATGCTCGAGGCCGTCGACCTCTTCTGGCGCGTGCGCTTCTGGAACACCTACTCGAAGCTCTCCGTCGCCGACCGGCAGCGCGTGCTGCCGTTCATCGTCCAGTGGTGCTCGGGCGGCGCCGACGTCGCCGGGCGTCGCGTACTCGAGGCGTACGACACGATGCAGGCGATGCGTGAAGCGACCGTTGCGGCGAGCCAGCCGTTCGACGTCGTGCTCTCCCCGGTGTCCCCGGTCGCCGCGTTCCCCGCGGAGTGGCCGATGCCGTTCGGCGAGGCCGACGAAGGCATGGCGCACATCGCCTACTGCGTGCCGTACAACATGTCGGGCCAGCCCGCATCCAGCATCAACAGCGGCTTCACGTCCGACGGTCGCACGATCGGCCTGCAGATCGCAGGTCGTCGGCACGACGACATCGGAGTGCTGCGCGCGACCGCCTGGTACGAGTCGGCGCGGCCGGAGTCTGCGACACCCGTCTTCCCCATCCGCTGACGTTCGCACTGCTGACGCCCACGTTTCCCGCCCCTCCCGCCCCGCCCCGCTCAGCCCGAGAAGTGCGGACTTTCGCCCCTTTGCGACCAGAAGTGCGGACTTTCGCCCCTTTCGCGACCACGGAGGGGGCGGAAGTCCGCACTTCGCGAGGGTGAAGTTGATGCGCGGCGCGATACTGGGGAGGCCGGCCACGGCGGTCCGGCGTCCCTGCGAGGGTGAGGAGCGGCGATGGAATACGTCCGATTGGGTCGGAGCGGTCTGAAGGTCTCGGCGGTCACGCTCGGCTGCATGAGCTACGGCGTCCCCGAGCGTGGGTCGCATGAGTGGAGCCTCTCCGAGGACGAGAGCCGCCCGTTCATCCGCCGGGCCCTCGAGCTCGGCATCACGACCTTCGACACCGCGGACGTCTACAGCGACGGCACGAGCGAGGAGATCGTCGGACGGGCCTTGCGCGACTTCGCCCACCGGGACGACGTCGTCATCGCCACGAAGGTGCACGGCCGAATGCGGCAGAGTCCGAACGGCGGCGGGCTCTCCCGTTCGCACATCCTCTCTGCGATCGACGCGAGCCTCGACCGTCTCGGCGTCGACCACGTGGATCTCTACCAGATCCACCGCTGGGATCCCGAGACGCCCATCGAGGAGACCATGGAGGCGCTCCACGACGTCGTCCGCTCCGGAAAGGCCCGCTACATCGGGGCATCGTCCATGTGGGCGTGGCAGTTCGCGAAGGCACAGCACGTCGCCGACCTCGGCGGCTTCACGCGGTTCGTGTCGATGCAGGACCAGTACAACCTCATCAATCGGGAGGAGGAACGGGAGATGCACCCGCTCTGCCTCGACCAGGGGGTCGGCGTGCTGCCGTGGTCCCCGCTCGCGCGGGGACGCCTCACGCGCGAGTGGGACGACCGCACGGTGCGCAGCGAGACGGACGTCTTCGGTCAGACCCTCTACGGCCAGCGGGAGGAGAGCGATCGCGCGGTCTCCGAGGCCGTCGCCTGGGTCGCCGAGGAGCGCGGTGTGCCGCGCGCGCAGATCGCGCTCGCGTGGGTGCGGCAGCAGCGAGCGGTGACGTCGCCGATCGTCGGCGCGACGAAGCTTGAGCACCTCGAGGACGCCGTCGCCTCCGTCGACATCGAGCTGACCGAGGCGGAGACGACAGCCCTCGAAGCGATGTACGTCCCCCGGGACCCCGAGGGCTTCTGACCACTCTTCACCTGTGCGAAAGTGCGGACTTTCGCCCTCTTCCTCCCGTCTCAGGGGGCGAAAGTCCGCACTTCGGCGGGGGAGGAGGACCGATGTCCGCACATCGGCGGGGAGGGTGGACGGGGGATATCCGTCACGCGAGGGACGCGCCCGGAGGGGTGCGGATGGTGCGATGAGGGTATGAGTATTGCGCAGCCCCGTCGTCCGATCACGAACCGTCCGATCGCCCGCCCTCCGCGGAGGAAGGGTGCGCTCGCCGGGGCGCTCGCCGTCGTGTCCGCGCTGCTCCTCTCGGCCTGCACTCCGGCGGGCGACGACGAGGCGAGCCCCGCGCCCTCGGCGGTCTCGATCCCCGACACCCCGGTGGGTGAGCAGGTCTCGTGGACGCTCGACGCGCTCAACGGCGAGATCGATCCGACGGCGGCCGAGATCGAGGAACGGCTGAACGCCGACATGCTCGCGGCGGTCACGGGGGAGCAGCTCGTCGACATCGTCGACCAGCTCGCAGCGGGGGAGCCGTGGACCCCGACGTCGTACGAGGGTACCGAGACGCAGGCCGTGTCGACGATCGTGAGCGACAGCCAGGGCTCCCTCGACCTGCAGGCATCCGTCGATGCGGACGGACTCATCTCCGGACTGCTCTTCCAGCCGACACCCGCCGATCGCACGCCGGCGGCGAGCTGGGACGAGCTCGAGGAGAACGTCGAGGCGCTCGACGTTCCGACGAGCCTGCGCGTCACCGAGGTGACCGGGGGTGAGACCGGCGACGTCGTGCTCTCCGTGGGCGACGATGCGGCTCAGCCGCTCGGTTCCATCTTCAAGCTCTACGTCCTCGGGGCCGTCGTCGCGGCGATCGAGGACGGGCGGATCGCGTGGGACGACTCCCTCGAGATCACGGACGACCTCAAGAGCCTGCCGTCCGGCGAGCTCCAGGACGAGGAGAGCGGGACGACCGTGACCGTTCAGGAGGCGGCGGAGAAGATGATCGCGATCAGCGACAACACCGCCACCGACATGCTCATGGACGCCGTGGGCCGGGAATCCGTCGAGCAGGCGCTCGCCGACATGGGGCACTCCGACCCGTCGCTGAACACGCCGTTCCCCTCCACGCGCGCCCTCTTCCAGATCGGCTGGGGCGACGACGGCGCGCTGCGTGACGCGTGGCGGGACGGTGACGAGGCCGAACGCCGCGCGCTGCTCGACGCCCTCCCCGGCGGTCTCATCGACGTGGAGCCCACCGCGCTCGTCGACGCGGTCTGGATCGACGGCGTCGACTGGTTCGCGAGCCCCGACGATCTCGTCGCCGCCCATCTCGCCCTGCAGGAGCTCGCGGACACGGAGGCGGGTGGGCCCGTGCGCGACATCCTCTCGGCCAACCCCGGATTCGCTCCCGAGGTCGTGGACCCGTTCGACTACGTGGCCTTCAAGGGTGGCAGCTCCGTCGGCGTACTCGCGGGCAGCTGGTATGTGGAGAAGGGCGACGAGGCCTACGTGATCACTCTGCAGTCGTCGACGGAGAACCCCGGTGCGCTCGTGGATCAGGCGCTCTACTTCGGCCAGGCGCAGGACGCGATGGCGCTGCTCGCGGGCTGATCGGGGCCTGATCCGGGGTCACCGAACGCCGCCTCGGCGGCGGGGGATTCGAGTTCACGACGCGCCGCATCCGGATTGACTTATTCGAACATGTGTTCGAATGTTTAACCATGGCGCAGGCGGCGATCTCCTTCGACTCCAGTATGGAGACGGCCACTGACGCTGCCTTCGGCGAAGGAAGAGGCGCTGCCTTCGGCGAAGGAAGAGGCGCTGCCTCCGCCGCTCTCGCGGACGCCGAGGCCGTCGCGGACGCGCGGGCCTCGCTCGATCGCATCCTCGAACTGCAGGCCCGCATCCGCGGGATGCAGGAGACGAAGCTCGACACCCGGGCGCTCCCCACCGTGCCGGCGCTCGCCCCGCTCCTCCCCGGGGGCGCGCTGCGGGCAGGGTCGAGCTACGCCGTGCACCGCTCGGCGATGCTCGCCATGGCGATGCTCGCCGGTCCGAGCGCCGCGGGATCCTGGTGTGCCGTCGTGGGTGTGCCGTCCTTCGGCGCGGAGGCGGCCGCGGGGCTCGGCATCGATCTCGAGCGGCTCGTGCTCGTCCCGGAGCCGGGGGACCAGTGGCTCGGCGTCACGGCGGCCATGGCCGACGTCGTCACCGTCGTGCTCACACGGCCGCCCGGGCGGGTGAACCCCGGGGACCTCGCGCGACTCTCCGCTCGTCTCCGGCAGCGGGGCGCCGCCCTCGTAGTGCTCGGCGACTGGCCCCAGAGCGAGGCGACGTTGCGCGTCTCGAGCGCCTCGTGGGAGGGCATCGGTCACGGCCACGGGCACCTCGCCGCCCGGCAGGTCACCGTCACGTCCGAGGTCAGGGGAGCCGGTCGTCCTGTGAGCACCACGCTGTGGCTGCCCGACGCGCGCGCCGGGGTGAGCGCCGTCGAGCCGGTCGCCGTTCCCGCCCGTCCCGACGTCCCGCGCCTCGACGGGGTCGAACGCGAGCACGATGTCGCGGATCGTCCCGCGCGCCACCTCCGTCCCGTCGAGGTGGCCTGATGGCGCGCCGGGGGGCCGCGCTCGCGGCGCCCACCACGGCCCCGCCGCGTGTGCTGCTGCTGTGGTGCCCCGACTGGCCGGTCATCGCGGCGGCGGACGCCGCGGGTCTGTCTCCGTCCGCGCCGGTCGCGCTCGTGATGAAGGGCGAGGTCTTCGCATGCTCGGCTTCCGCCCGCCGCGAGGGGGTCGCTCGCGGGCTGCGCGTCCGCGAGGCGCAAGCGCGCTGCCCGGCGCTCACGGTCATGCCGTACGACGCGGACCTCGACCACCGCGCCTTCGAGCCGGTGATCGCCGCCGTCGAGGCCATCGTTCCCGGTGCCCAACTCGTCCGGCCCGGCACCCTCGCGGTGAAGGCGCGCGGCCCGAGCCGCTACTACGGCGGAGAGGCCGAGGCGGCCGCCGCGGTGCTCGCGGTGGTCGCGGACGCGCATCCGGCCGCCCGTGACCACGACGTACCGGCGCCACCCGGCGCGATCGCGCGCGTCGGCATCGCGGACACGCTCTTCGCCGCTGAGCAGCTCGCGAAGGCCCGCCTGCGCGGCCCGGAGGACGTCGTACGGGTGGTGCCGCCGGGTGGAGCGCGCGCGTTCCTCGCGCCCCTCCCGCTCGCGGTCTTCGACCGCCTGGAACTCGCGACCGTGCTGCGCCGCCTCGGGATCCACACGCTCGAGCACTTCGCGGCGCTCGACGCCCTCGACGTGCGCGACCGTTTCGGCGAGGAGGGCGAGCGGTTGCACGCGCTCGCGAGCGGCCTCGACCCCCGCGACGTCGACGCGCGCACACCTCCGCCCGACCTCGGAGGGGAGGCCGTCTTCGAGGCCGCCCTCGACCGCGTCGACCAGATCGCCTTCGCCTTCCGGCAGGTCGCCGACGATATCGTCGCCCGGTTGCGCGCAGCCTCCCTCGTCGCCACGGCCATCCGGGTCGAGATCGGGCTCGAGGACGTCGGGGTGCGCGAGAGGTCATGGCTTCACCCGCGCTGGTTCACGGCCTCCGACATCGTCGACCGGGTCCGCTGGCAGATCCAGGGCAACGGACGCACGGAGGGGCTCGAGGCCGCCGTCGAGCGCATCCGTGTGGAGCCCGAGAGCGTCGACGCGATGTCGCGTCACGAGCAGGGCCTCTGGGGCAACGGCACCGATGAGCGCGTGCACCACGGGTTGTCGCGCGTCCAGAGCATGGTCGGGCACGACGGCGTGCTCACGGCGCGGGTCACGGGTGGACGCATGCCGGGTCAACGGCAGCTGCTCGTGCCCTGGGGCGACCGCCCGCCGGGAGGAGACAAGGCGGTCGAGGCCTCGGCGACCCTCCCGTGGCCGGGATCCATCCCGGGTCCGGCGCCGAGCGTCGTGTTCCCCGAGCCGCGCCCCGTCGTGGTCACGGGTCCCGACGGGCACTCCGTCGAGGTCGACGACCGCGGCGCCTTCACGACCCCTCCGGCCCGCTTCGGCATGGGGGAGCGCCCTGAGCGCACGTCCCCGGTGAGCGCGTGGGCCGGTCCCTGGCCGGTCTCGGAGCGCTGGTGGGATTCCACCGCGCGGAGCCTACAGCGCGTTCAGCTCGTCGACGAGACGGGCAGGGCGTGGCTGCTCGTGCTCGCCGCCCACCGCTGGTGGGCCGAGGCGGTGTACGACTGATGGGCTACAGCAACCCGCCCATTCCCTGGTCGGAGTTCGAGAAGCAGCTCTCGGACCGGCGACGTCCCGGCGCGCCGCCCGTCGGAGCGGACGGCGGCGACGCCCCGGCCTGGTCGCGCAAGCGTTCCCCGTACGTACCGGACGACCCGGGCCCTCGTGAGTCGTCTGGACCGCGCGTGCCGTACGCCGAACTCCACGCCCACTCCACGTTCAGCTTCCTCGACGGCGCCTCGCCGCCCGAGAAGCTCGTCGAGGAAGCGGCCCGACTGGGTCTCGATGCCCTCGCACTCACCGACCACGACGGTCTGTACGGCGTCGTCCGTCTCGCCGAGGCGGCCGATGCCCACAGCACCGCCCGCTCGCGCACCCCGGCCCCCCTCCTCTCCGCGGGGCCGTCGGGGGGCACCGAGGCGCCCGAGCTCGGCACCGTTTTCGGGGCGGAGCTCTCCCTCGGTCTCGAGGCACCGCAGAACGGCGTGGCCGATCCGGAGGGGCGCCATCTCCTCGTGCTCGCACGGGGGGAGGAGGGGTACCACCGGCTCGCCGCGGCCATCACCTCGGCGCAGCTCGCGGGAGGGGCGGAGAAGGGGCGACCGGTCTACGACCTCGACGATCTGGCGTCCACAGCCGACGGCACCTGGCAGATCCTCACGGGATGCCGGAAGGGGGCCGTGCGGTTCGCCCTCGAGACCGAGGGGCCCGATGCGGCCGACCGGGAGGTTCGTGCGCTCCTCGATCGGTTCGGCCCCGACAACGTCGCCGTCGAGCTCATCGATCACGGCAACCCGGGCGACAGCGCCGCGAACGACGCGCTCGCGCTCATCGCGTCGAGGCTCCGCGTGCCGGTGGTCGCGACGGGCAACGTGCACTACGCGACCCCGCGGGAGTTCCCCGTCGCGACGGCGCTCGCCGCCGTCCGCGCCAGACGCAGCCTCGACGAGCTCGACGGCTGGCTGCCCGCCGCGCCGACGGCGCACCTGCGCAGCGGCGCCGAGATGGCCGCCCGGTTCGCGCGCTACCCGGGGGCCGTCGAGCGCACCGTCGACTACGCCGCCGACCTCGGCTTCCGGCTGCGCGGCCTCAAACCGGGACTTCCGAAGCAGGACGTCCCGGCCGGTCACACGCCCATGAGCTGGTTGCGCGAGCTCACGTGGCGGGGGGCCGAGCGGCTCTATCCCGGGATGGACGAGGCCAAGCGCGTGCGCATCGAACGCGAGCTCCAGGTGATCGAGGAGAAGGACTTCCCCGGCTACTTCCTCATCGTGCACGACATCGTCCAGTTCGCCCGGAAGCGCGGCATCCTCTGCCAGGGCCGGGGATCCGCGGCCAACTCGGCGGTCTGCTACCTCATCGACATCACCGCGGTCGACTCGATCCGCTACGGGTTGCCGTTCGAGAGGTTCCTGTCGAGCATGCGCGACGAGGAGCCCGACATCGACGTCGACTTCGACTCGGATCGGCGCGAGGAGGTCATCCAGTACGTCTACGAGAAATACGGCCGCTTCAATGCCGCGCAGGTCGCGAACGTCATCACGTATCGGCCGAAGGGCGCCGTGCGCGACATGGCGAAGGCGCTCGGCCACAGCCCCGGCCAGCAGGACGCCTGGTCGCGGCAGGTGGAGCGATGGGGAGCGCTCACCTCCACGGAGGACCACGACATCCCCGAGGCCGTCATCGGTCTCGCCCAGGAAGTGCTCGGCTTCCCGCGGCACCTCGGCATCCACTCGGGCGGCATGGTGCTCACGGACCGACCGGTCGGCGAGGTGTGCCCCATCGAGAACGCGCGCATGGAGAAGCGCACGGTGCTGCAATGGGACAAGGACGACTGCGCATGGATGGGTCTCGTGAAGTTCGACCTCCTGGGCCTCGGCATGCTCGCGGCGCTCCAGTACGCGTTCGATCTCGCGGCCGAGCACTGTGGGGAACGCTGGGACCTCCAGTCGATGCCGAAGGAGGAGTCCGGCGTCTACGACCAGTTGTGCCGGGCCGACTCCATCGGGGTGTTCCAGGTGGAGAGCCGCGCGCAGATGGGCACGCTCCCGCGGTTGCTTCCCCGGCGGTTCTACGACCTCGTGATCGAGGTGGCGCTCGTGCGCCCCGGTCCGATCCAGGGAGGCGCGGTGCATCCGTACATCCGCCGACGAACGGGGGAGGAGGCCGTCGCCTATCTGCATCCGTCGCTCGAACCGGTGCTCGAGCGCACCCTCGGCGTCCCGCTCTTCCAGGAGCAGCTCATGCAGATGGCCATGACCGTCGGCGGGTGCACGGGGGAGGACGCCGACCTGCTGCGGCGGGCCATGGGGTCGAAGCGCGGCCAGGAGAAGATCGAGTCGCTCAAGGACAAGCTCTACGTGGGGATGGCCGGCAACGGCATCGTGGGGGAGGACGCCGACACGATCTACGCGAAGATCCAGGCGTTCGCCAACTTCGGCTTCGCGGAGAGCCACTCGATCAGCTTCGCCCTGCTCGTCTACGCGAGCGCGTGGATGCGGCTGCACTATCCCGCGGCCTTCCTCGCGGCGCTGCTGCGCGCCCAGCCCATGGGGTTCTACTCGCCGCAGAGCCTCGTCGCCGACGCGCGTGCGCACGGCGTCACGGTGCTGCGGCCCGACATCCTCCTCTCCGGCGTCGAGGCCGGTCTCGAGGCGACGGGCGCCGAGACGGGACACACGGGTCCCGACACGTGCGTGTGCGGCGAGCAGCCGCCCGTCGGCCGGTTCGATCGGAGCGCCCCGTTCGACTCCCGCGATCACCGCCGCGACGGTCACCACGCGGTGCGGCTCGGCCTCGCCGAGGTGGGATCGATCGGAGCCCGGAAGGCGGCGCAGATCGTCGCGGAGCGCGATCGGGGCGGGGCCTTCACCGACATGTCGGACCTCGCCCGCCGGGTGGGACTGTCGACACCGCAGCTCGAGGCGCTCGCCGCAGCCGGGGCGTTCGAGGGCTTCGGTGACTCCCGGCGCTCGTCGATGTGGGGTGCCGCGCACGCGGCGGCCGAGCGGCCCGATCAGCTCGAGGGCACGCAGATCACGGTGCAGCCGCCGCTCTTCGGGATGATGACGGATTCCGAGCGGCTCGTCGCCGACCTCTGGTCGACGGGCATCTCGCCGGACGATCACCCCATGCGACACCTGCGTCCTCCGCTCGCACGGCGCGGCGTCCTCACCGTCGAGGCGCTGCGGACGGCGGAGTCCGGGCGACGCATCGAGGTGAGCGGTGTCGTGACCCACCGGCAGCGCCCCGCGACGGCGAGCGGCATCACCTTCATGAACCTGGAGGACGAGACGGGCCTCGTCAACATCGTCTGCAGCGTCGGGGTGTGGGGCCGCTATCGGCGGGTCGCGCGGGAGGCTCCCGCGATGATCATCCGCGGTGTGCTCGAGCGCTCGCCGGACGGTGTCATCAACGTCGTCGCCGACCGCATGGAGTCGCTCACGATGGCCGCCAAGACGACCTCCCGCGACTTCCAATAGCCGAGGGCCCTACTCCCGAGCGAGGGCTACACCTCTACCTGGCGCCCTCGGCACCGACCTGGCGCCCTCGGCGAGAGATCGATGTGGTCCCGACTCATACGGTCACGGCAGCGCGTCGGCCTTCCGCAACAGCACCGCCCGCTCCCGCTCGTTGCCGGTGAGCCGAGCCGCCTCGAGGAGCTCCGCGCGCGCCTCGTCCGAGCGGTCGAGCCGAGCGAGGAGCTCCCCGCGCACGCTGGGAAGGAGGTGGTACCCCGCCAGCCTCCCCGAGGCGACCAGTCCGTCGACGATGCGCAGAGCCGCGGCCGGTCCCTCGGCCATCGAGACGGCGACCGCGCGATTGAGGTCGACGATGGGGGAGGGAGCGAGTCGACCGAGGGCCTCGTACAGCAGCGCGATCCGCTCCCAGTCGGTCTCCTCGGCACGCACGGCCGTCGCATGGCACTCCGCGATCCCCGCCTGCAGCCCGTAGAAGCCTCGCCCCCGACCGAGGGCGTCCTGGCGTGCGAGGGCCGCCGAGCCCCGGCCGATGAGCGTGCGATCCCAGAGCGTGCGATCCTGATCGGGCAGGAGGATCGGATCCCCCGTATCCGTGGTCCGCGCGCCGAACCTCGACGCCTGGAACTCGAACAGGGCGACGAGCCCGTGCACTTCCGCCTCCCGGGGGACGAGCGCGGCAAGGGAGCGCGCGAGGCGGAGCGCCTCGAGCGACAGCTCCGGCCGCATCCAGTCCTCCCCGGCACTCGCCGCGTATCCCTCGTTGAAGATCAGATAGAGGACGCCGAGCACGGACGAGAGCCGCTCGGGATACTCCCGACGCTCCGGCACCTCGAAGGGGACGTGCGCCGCCCGGAGCGTCTTCTTCGCGCGGACGATGCGCTGCTGGATCGTGGAGTGGGGGACGAGGAAGGCCCGTGCGATCTCCTCGGTGGTGAGTCCACCGATCAGTCGCAGGGTGAGGGCGACCTGCGCCTCCGGTGCGAGCACGGGGTGGCACGAGATGAAGACGAGCCGCAGGACGTCGTCGTCGATCGTGTCGGGATCCCAGGGCACTCCGTCGTCGACCCGGCTCTCGAGATCCCATGCCATCGCGGCGTAGCGCTCGTCGAGGCGCTCGCGCCGGCGCCAGCCGTCGATCGCCTTCCGCTTCGCCACGGCGGTGAGCCAGGCCCCGGGGGATGACGGCACCCCGTCGACCGGCCACTGTCGCAGGGCGTCGAGGACGGCGTCCTGAGCGAGGTCTTCCGCGAGCCCGACATCGCCGACGTCGCGGGCGAGCGCGGCGACGATGCGGGCGGACTCGATCCGCCACACCGCCGCCACCCGACGTCCGACGGCCGCCTCGGCCTCATCCGCCGCTCTCATCGCGTGCGACGGCCTACTCGTCGGCCTTCGCGCGCTCCGCGTCGGCGATCCACTGGGCTTCCTTCTGGATCCACTCGTTGTCCTGGGGGAAGTCGGACAGCTCCGTCACGCGGCGCACCTCGAGCTTCGACCCGGGGCCGAGCGGGCACCGGCTCGCCCACTCGATCGCCTCCTCCCGGCTCGACACCTGCAGGATCCAGAACCCGTTGAAGAGCTCCTTCGTCTCGCCGTACGGGCCGTCGGTGACGGTCGGCGGCGTCGACGAGAAGTCGACGACGACCCCCTCCGAGGCGTCCGTCAGTCCCTCTCCGGCCGCCATGACGCCGGCCTCGATGAGCGACTCGTTGTACCGCCCCATCTGCTCGATGATCTGCTCGAACGGGATCTCCTCGTACGCCTCGACGGCCTCGTCGTTCGAGCGCATGATCAGCATGTACTTCACGGTGTCCTCCTTCATCGGTGAGGGACCGTTGTGGTGCCCTCACCTCTGCGTCGAACGTACTGGACGAGGATCGACACGGCACCGGATCTTTCTTCGCCTCTTCCCCGCTGCGTGGCTGAGGGATACCCCTGTCGGCCGCCGAGGGTGCTATCTCTGCCCCGAGGGCGCTCCGTGGCGGTATCGCGCTCGGGCCGCAATATCGCCCTCGAGGTCAGGGGCGGACGCGGACCGACCGTCCGCCGAGAGCGACGACGTCACCATCGACCAGCTGGCGGCCACGGCGGCGCTCCTCCCTGCCGTTGACCCGGACGTCGCCCCCGGCGACGACCGCCTTCGCGTCACCGCCCGAGTCGAGCAGGCCAGAGAACTTCAGGAACTGCCCGAGACGGATGACGTCGCTACCGACGGGAACGTCCTCGACCGGCTCGCGAGACATCATTCCGGTCCGTTCGATGCGGACGACGACCCGATCATGCCCCGCACGGCTACGGGACGAGTGCGTCGAGTGCGTCCTCGACCTCGGTCGAGCCGGAGAGCGCCGTGAAGGTCACGCCGGCGAGGTCGTCGCGCTCGAGCAGGGCCGCGATGACGATGGCGACATCCGTTCGAGAGATCGGTCCGCGGGTGTCCTCCGGCGTCAGAGTGACGGTCCCCGTCGGCTCGTCGTCCGTGAGTTCGCCCGGGCGGATGATCGTCCAGTCGAGGGGGAGCTCCTTGACGCCGTCCTCGGCCGCCTTCTTGGCTTCGAGGTAGACGCGGAACACGTCGTCCGTGCCCTCGGGCGGGGGCGATGAGACACCGATCGAGGAGATGAGCACGTAGCGCCGCACTCCGGCGGCCACGGCCGCGCGACCGAGGAGGACGGCTGCGTCGCGGTCGACGGTGAGCTTGCGATCCGAGGTGCTGCCCGGTCCGGCCCCCGCGGCGAACACGACAGCGTCGACCCCGTCGAGCTCGGTCGCGAGCGTCTCGGCGTCGGTCGACTCCAGGTCGAGGACGATGCTCAACGCGCCGTGGGCGGCGAGATCCGACCGCTGGTCGGGGTTGCGGATGATCCCGCGGACGTCGTGACCGGCACTGGACAGGGTGCGCGAGAGGAGCAGGGCGATCTTGCCGTGCCCCCCGGCGATTGCGATGGTAGCCATGGCGCCATGCTACGTCGCCCACCCGGACGTCGCCCGGGGTCGCTTTTCCTCTTCTGCTCTGGGAGCGAAGCGGCCCCGATCGTCGGTTCCGCCGGAGGCCTCCGTGTCCGCCGGAGGCTCGAGCGTCCGTCGACCCCAGGGCCCGGCGGCGTCAGCGCCCGGCGGCGTACCCCTGCAGGCCGCGTGGATTGGCGGCGGCCGAGAGATCGCCGGTCACCGGGTCGCGACGCACGCTCGAGAGACGGCCGAGCGACCACTCACCGGCGCGAGAGACGACATGGCCCCGAGCTCGCAGCTCGGCGATCGTCTCCTCGCCCACGCGGTCCTCCACGACGAGACCGCCTGGCTCCCAGATCCGGGGCCAGAACGAGCTGATGTGCGAGGTCGTGTGGAACGCCGGCGCGTCGATCGCCTGCTGCGGGGTGTGTCCGAACACGATCGTGCGCAGGAGGTAGAGCAGCTGCCACTGGTCCTGCTGATCGCCGCCCGGCGTTCCGAGGGCCTCCACGGCCGCTCCGTCCTGCACGAGCATCGTGGGCGAGAGCGTCGAGCGCGGGCGTCGACCCGGCGTCAGAGCCGACGGTGAATCAGCGTCGAGCCACGTCATCTGCAACCGGGTTCCGAGGCAGAACCCCAGTTCGGGGATGGTGGGCGATGACTGCAGCCAGCCGCCCGACGGTGTCGCCGAGACGAGGTTGCCCCACCGGTCCACCACGTCGACGTGGCACGTGTCCCCGCGGGTGTGGCCGGTCGAGTCCTCGTCCGGTGTGACGGCATCGCCGGCGCGCAGGGTCGGTTCCCCGGTGGCGGCGGAGCGCTCCCCGGCGGGGGGAGCCTCCGCGGCGGGCACCGCCCAGGACGTCCGGCCGGCCAACGCACCGGGGCGGAGCTCGAGGGAGGCGTCCGCCCCGATGAGCGCGCGTCGGGCGGCGACGTAGGCGGGGGAGAGCAGATCGTCGAGGGGTACGTCCGCAGCGGTCTCGGGATCGCCGTACCAGGCGTCCCGATCGGCGAGCACGAGCTTGAGCGTCTCGGCGATGGTGTGGATACCGTCCCCCGTGTCGGGGTCGATCAGGTGATCAGGGAACCCGTCGAGGATCGCGAGCGCCTGAAGGAGGACGGGACCCTGCGCCCACGGGCCGGTCTTGACTACGTCGACGCCGCGGAAACGGAAGACCGCCGGGTCCTCGTAGCTCGCGTCGAATGCGGCCAGGTCGCTGGCCGTGAGGACGCCGCGGTGATCGGTCCCGCTGGAGTGCCGGTGAGGCGTCGCGACGAAGCGTTCGATCGCCTCGGCGACGAACCCGTGCGACCACTCCCGCCGCGCGGCCTGGATGCGTTCCTCCCGCGTCGAGTGCTCTGCCCCCGCAGCGAGCAGACGTTCGAGCGCATCGGCCCACGCCGGGTAGGTGATGATCTCGCCGGCGAGAGGCGCCCGGCCATCCGGCATCCACTGCTCGGCCGATCCGGCCCAGTGCTCGGAGAAGTGCGCGCTCATGCGATCGATGGTGCGCGCGGCCGTGGCGCCGATGGCGTGTCCGGTGCGCGCGTAGTGGATCGCGTACGACAGCACGTCGGAGAGCTCCGACGTGCCGTGGTCCTCGAGCAGGCGGAACCAGGCCATGACCGAGCCGGGCACGGCCGCCGCGAGGGCCCCGGCGCCGGGGACGTCGGAGAGGCCCTCGGACCGGTAGTGCTCGATCGTGGCACCGACCGGTGCGGGGCCCTGGCCGACGACGACGCGCGGCGACGGATGCTCGGTGGTCGACACGATGGCGTTCATGTCGCCGCCTGGACCGTTCAGATGGGGCTCCACGAGGTGGAGCACGAAGCCCGCCGCGACGGCGGCGTCGACGGCGTTGCCGCCACGCTCGAGGACGGCCTGTCCGGCGGCCGTCGCGAGCCAGTGGGTCGAGGCGACCATCCCGAAGTTGCCGCGAAGAGTCGGGCGGGTGGTGAAGGAGTCGCTGGCGGGTGCGCTCATGGCGTGGCTGCTTCCTGGTTCGGCTCGGGGGAGGTGCGGTGCGAGGAGGACCGGGATCAGCCGACGACGTCGCTCGAGGTGCAGGACACGATCCCCGATGCTCCCTCGGAGGTGTCCTCCGCCACGACGACGCCGTCGACGGTGATGCGGCAGGAGATCGGCCCCTCGTCCTCGACCCCATTGGTGGCCGTGATGTTGAACGTCGTGTAGGCGAAACCGCCGCCGACGGTCGCCTCGAAGTCCTCGGTCCACGGGAGCGCCTGGCCGGACAGCGTCTCGATGTCGTTCGCCGCGTCGGCGGCGGTGACGGAGAGGTAGACGATCGTCGCGTCGCTCGCCTCGCCCGAGACCTCGTACACGACCTCCACCGTCCGTTCCTCCTCGCCCGGCGCCGGGACGCCGGGGGTCGGCACGCCCGCCTCGGGCGTGAAGGGGTCGACGGGCGAGACGGTCGGGCCGGGGATGCGGTCGGTGATCTCGTCGATGACCGTGGACGCGAAGCCGAACGTGTACACGACGGCCAACACGATCGACAGGACGATAGCGAGGCCGGAGGTGATGACGCCGCCGATCGCGAGTCCGCGCGTGCGGTTCTTGATGACGAGACCCACGATGCCGAGCACGAGGCCGACGAGCGCGAGGATGCCGCTCACGTAGTTGATGATCGGCACGAACGCGAGCACGAGCGAGACGCAACCGATGATGAGCGCGGCCAGACCGAAGCGGTTGGCGCCCGGGCTCGACCCGGTGCCACCGGTCGGCGTACCGTACGGCGGCCGGCCTCCGGAGCCGGGCTGGTTCCCTCCCTGCCCGTACCCGTTCCGGTCGCCGTGGCCGCGGCCGTCGTAGCCCTGGCCGCCGTATCCCTGGCCGCTGTATCCCTGGGCACTCGAGGAGGCGGCGCCGTACGAGGGGCCGCCGGACGACGAATCCGCTGCTCCCCGAGCGCCTCCCGGCGTCGTGAAGCCGCCGTTCTGTGGAGTCTGCGGGCTCTGGTCGGAGGGATCGTTCGGCGAGGACATGCAGCCAGTCTTCCAGACCCCCCTGACAGCTCGTCCCGAGCACGGGATCCGGCGGCGGGCCGCCCCGGACCCGTGGATTCGTCGTCGGCCGCCGTCCGGTCGTATCGTCGGACCGTGGCCGTCCCTTCCTCCCCCGATCAGAGGTCGGCATCGACGATCGGAGCGGCCGGTCTCGTCCTCGTCGGGCTCGCCCTGCAGGAGGTGGGAGCGTCGATCGCGGTGCTCCTGTTCCCCCAGACCGGCGCGGCCGGGATGGTGACGCTACGACTCGTCCTCTCGGCGCTCGTGCTGCTCGCCGTGTGCCGTCCGCGCCTTCGTGGACACTCACGGTCCGGGTGGGTCACGGTGCTCGGGTTCGGGACGGCGCTCGCCGCGATGAATCTCCTCTTCTACGAGGCCCTCGTGCGCCTCCCGCTCGGAGCGGCCGTCACGATCGAGGTCGTCGGCCCGCTCGTCCTGTCCGTCGTGGTGGGACGCCGCGCCATCGGATGGCTCTGGGCTGTGCTCGCCCTCGGGGGAGTGGTGCTCCTCGGTCGGGGTGGCCTCACCGAGCTCGACCCTGTCGGTGTGTTGTTCGCCGCGGGGGCCGGCGCGATGTGGGCCGCGTACATCCTGTTCTCGGCGCGGACGTCGCGCGCGTTCGCGAAGCTCGACGGCCTCGCGATCGCCATGACGGTGGGGGCCGTGATGGTCCTGCCGTTCGGCATCGCGACGACCGGCGCCACGCTCGTCGAGCCGACCATCCTGGGGCTGGGACTCGCGGTCGCCCTGCTCTCGTCGACGATCCCGTACGCCCTCGAACTGCGCGCGCTGCGAACCCTCCCTCCTGCGGCCTTCTCGATCCTCATGAGCCTCGCCCCGGCCACCGCGGCGGCCGCGGGCTTCGTCATCCTCGGCCAGGAGCTCGGTGTGCTCCAGATCGTGGCGGTGGGTCTCGTCGTGGTCGCGAGCGCCGGTGCGGTGCTCACGAATCCACGCTCGAACACGAGCGACGTCCCGCCGGGTCCACAGCCGGTCTGAGACGCACGAGTCCCCGCGTCCGCCTCGCCGGTCCGGATCAGGCGCCGCGGGCCCGGGTGAGGCTCGCGAGGAGCTCCGGACCTCGCCGCTCGAGGAGCGCACCTCCGCGCCGGATCCCCACGATCATGAGAACCGTGCCGAGTGCGATTCCCACGACGAGGGCGATGACGCCCAGGACGACGCTGCCGGTGACGATCGCGGCGATCCCGAGGGCGAGCTCGGGGATGGCGAGCACGAAGATGATGAGCCAGGCGGCGTACATGCCGAGCTGCGCGGAGAACGTCGATCCGGGAGGCGTCTTGAACGGGCTCTCACCGGCGGCCGGCACCGGCATGAGGAACCGAGCCGACGCGATGCTCGACACCCCGAATCCCGTGAGGAGGAGCCCGAATCCGATCCCGAGCAGCGCGGGGATCTGCTCGGCGCGGTCGAGCACCAGGAGGGGCACGATCGTCGAGACGAGGACGAGGGGAACGGCGATGATCGCGAGGGTGATGACGCGGCCCGCGCGGTCGGCGGCCCCGCTCACTCCCGTCGACAGGTGGGAGGCGAACGCCGTGCCGTCGTAAGCCACCTCCGCGCACAGGGTGATCGCGAAGGTCGCCGCGAAGACGGGACCGAGTGCTGCGAGGAACCAGTCCGAGCCGGTGATCGACACGAAGACGGCGATGACGACGAGGACCGGGAGCGTGACGAGGGAGCCGCCGTAGCGGGGGTCCCGCAGCCAGTAGACGGTGGTGCGCGCGGCTACCGCGCCTGTGGGCGTGGCCGGATACCAGGAGAACGGGCCGAGGCCCTTCCGACGCCCGCCCCCGGCCGCGGAGCGCGGCGGTGTCGCGAGCAGGGTCGTGAGGCTCCGGCGCCACGCGAGGACGAGGAGGGCGAGGGTCGCGAGGGCGATCCCCGTCTTGGCGAGGGCCTCGAGCGGCCGTCCGAGCGCGAGATCCCCCGGAATGGACCAGGCCGCGCCGAGGGGCGACCACGACACGATCCGAGCGATCGCCGGCAGATCGGCCGACGCGTTCGAGAGCGCCGGGAGCCCGAGCCCGATGATGGGCCCCAGGAGGAGGACAGGCACGAAGACGGCGACGCTCATGATCTCCCGGTAACGCCGTCCCGCGGCCAGAGACGCTCCGACGGACTCGAACGCCCGCGAGGCCACGACACACGTGAGGACGGCGAGCAGGGCGGCGAACGGAGCCGCCACGAGTGCCACGGGCTCGCCGATCCAGCCGATGGTCGTCGACAGTCCGGCGATGACCGTCACGATCCCAGGGACGCCGAGGAGACCGGCGACGAACAGTCCGACCAGGAGGCGTTGTGGCGCGATCGGGAAGACGCGCAGTTTGGCGACGCTCAGCGATTGGTCGTAGCCGCGCAGCAGGATCGGGGCGATGACCCAGCCGAGCACGGCGACGCCGCCGCCCAGGACGGAGACGACCCAGACGAGCTCTGATTCGCTGAACGAGAGGGCGATCATGCCGACGATGAGACCCACGAGCACGAGGAGACCGTAGGCCAGTCCGATCACCGCGGAGACGAGGGCCCACGTGCTGCGCTTGAATCCGTTGAGGAGGAGGCGGTACCGCAGCCTCAGGAGGTGTGCAACCATGCCGGCCCCTCCGTGGTGTGGCGGCCGCCCACGAGCTCGACGAAGCGATCCTCGAGGGTCGACCCGGCGCGGACCTCGTCGGTCGTACCCGCGGCGAGCAGGCGGCCGGAGCCGATGACGGCGACGTGGTCGCACATCCGCTGCACGAGGTCCATCGAGTGACTCGACACGATCACCGTGCCGCCGCCGCGCACGTATCCGGCGAGGAGGTCGCGGATGTTCGCAGCCGATACGGGGTCGACCGACTCGAACGGCTCGTCGAGCACGAGGAGGCGGGGCGCGTGAACGAGCGCGGAGGCGAGGGCGATCTTCTTCGTCATACCGGCCGAGTAGTCGACCACGAGGATCCCCCCGGCCTCTTGCAGGTCGAGGAGTTCGAGGAGGTCGGCCGTGCGCTGAGCGACGGTCTCGCGGTCCATGCCGTGCAGCAGGCCGTGATAGGTGACGAGCTGCTCGCCGGTGAGGCGGTCGAAGAGGGCCACGCCGTCGCTCAGGACACCGACGAGCGATTTCGCCGTGACGGTGTCGCGCCACACGTCCGTGCCGAGGATCTCGATCGTGCCGGCGTCCGGGCGGAGGAGTCCCGTCGCCATGGACAGTGTCGTGGTCTTGCCCGCGCCGTTGGGCCCGACGAGACCGTAGAACGACCCGGACGGCACGGTGAGATCGAGGTTCTCGACGGCGATCTTGTCGCCGAAGGACTTCCGTAGTCCGGCGATGCGCAGCGCCGGCGCCGAGGTCGTTGGAGGGGGAACGGGGATGACGGGATCGGCTTCGGTCATGACCCCAGGCTAGGGATCGAACGTCTGGCGCGCCTCCGCCGCGCGGGGGAGACCGCGCGGGGGAGGCGCGCAGGGGAGAGGATCGCGGAACGACGACCTCACCGTTCCTCCCGTCCCCGGGCGGGCTCAGTGCGCGATCAGGGGCTCCGCGTCGCGAGCGGCCGGGGCCGGTTCTCCGTGACCGAGCGACGCACCCTGTCTGCGCCGGCGGAAGAGCAGCGCGGACAGCACGGCCCCCACGGCGAAGAATCCGGCACCCCACCAGTAGGCCGTCTGGTAGCCGGCGATGGCGGCGTTGACCCCGATCGTCTCCGTCACGACCGGGTGATCGACGAGGTAGTCGGCCGTCGCCGTGGCGGCGAGGGTGTTGAGGAGGGCGGTCCCGATCGAACCGCCCACCTGCTGGCTCGTGTTGACCATGGCGGACGCGACGCCGGCGAACTGCCGGTCGACGCCGAGGGTCGCCGTCTGCATGGACGCGGGCATGATCGTGCCCATGGCCGTTCCCATGACCATGAGGGCCGGCAGGACGTTCGCGGCGTACGAGCTCGACGCGTCGAGGACGGTCAGCAGCACCATTCCGCCCGCACCGAGGGTCATCCCGATCGGGACCATGAGCTTCGGTCCGAAGCGTGGCACGAAGATGTTCGTCCCGAGCTGCGCGGCGAGCACGAGCATTCCGATCATCGGCAGGAAGGAGAGCCCGGTCTGGATGGGGGAGTATCCGAGGGTGATCTGCAGGTAGTAGGTCACGAACAGGAAGACGCCGAACATCCCGGCACCCGCGATCAGCACGGAGCTGTACGCCGCCCCGCGATTGCGGTCGAGCACGATCGAGAGGGGGAGCAGCGGGTGCACGGTGCGTCGCTGCCAGGCGATGAACGCCACGAGGAGCACGGCCGCTCCGGCGAGCATCCCCCACGTGGCGGGTGAGTCCCAGCCCTCGGTCTCGGCGTTCGAGAAGCCGTAGACGAGCCCGAAGAGCGCTCCGGAGACGAGGATCGTGCCCGGGACGTCGAGCTTCGGGCGCGGTCCCGTGCGCTCGATGCTCGGTACGAAGAGGAAGGCTCCGACGAGAGCCACGGCGGCGATCGGGACGTTGATGTACAGGTTCCAGCGCCAGTCGAGGGCCTCGGTGAGGAATCCGCCGAGGAGCAGGCCCACGGCGCCGCCGGCTCCGGCGATCGCGCCGAAGACGCCGAAGGCGCGGGCGCGTTCCTTCGGAATCACGAAGGTGGTCGTGAGCACGGCGAGGGCGGTGGGGGCGAGGAGGGCACCGAAGACGCCCTGCAGCGCGCGGGCCGCGACGAGCAGTTCGAACGAGGTCGCTGCTCCGCCGAGGGCGGACGCGACGGCGAAGCCGATGAGGCCGATCACGAAGGTGCGCTTCCGACCCATGAGGTCGGAGAGGCGTCCGCCGAGGAGGAGGAGGCTCGCGAAGGCGAGGGAGTAGGCGGTGATGATCCACTGGCGTTGTCCGTCGGAGAACGCGAGGTCCGCCTGGGCGGAGGGGAGGGCGATGTTCACGACGGTCGCGTCGAGAACGACCATGAGCTGCGCGAGCCCGACGACGACGAGTGTGACCCAGCGGCGGCGACCCGTCGATGACGTTGTTTCTGACATGACGATGAGCATATACGGAACTATTCAGTTCCGGATATGCTTGGTTCTGGAATTAATGCACCGGTAACCTGGGGCATGACGGAAGGAGGCCCGCGATGTCGCAGACCGACCTCGACGAGCCGAAGCCCAGGCTGGGCCGCAAGCGCGACCACACGCGGGATCCCGAGATCCTCGACGCCGCCCTCGAGATCCTGGCCGAGACCGGTTATGACGGGATGACGATCGACATGGTCGCGACCCGCGCGAAGGCCGGGAAGGCCACCCTCTATCGGCGCTGGTCGTCCAAGGCCGAACTCGTCCTCGACGCCGTCGCCTGCCTCAAGGCCGGCGAGATCGACCTCGATGCCCTGCCTGATACGGGAACGCTGCGCGGCGACCTCGTCGCCATGATCAAGACCCCGAGCATGCGCGACGCCGAGCGCAAGCTCAAGATCATGGCGGGCATCGTGTCGATGATCGCCCGCAGCCCGGAGATGGCGACCGCCGCCTATGCTGCGCTCGTCGAGCCGCGCGCGTCGGTCAACCGTGTGCTCTTCGCGCGGGCGATCGAACGGGACGAGATCCCCGCCGACAGCGACGTGGAGCGGCTCTGCACGATCGGCCCGGCGATGGCCGCGTACCGGGTCCTCATGCTCGGACGGCCCGTGGACCGCGAGTTCCTCGAGGACACGATCGACGGCGTCATCCTGCCGGCCGCCGGAGTGCGGCCCGGAGCGGAGTAGCGTCCCGGGGGTCAGCTCGCGAGGTGCTCGTCGACGGAGTCGGAGACCGCCGGCCTGGAGGTCGCCGCTTCCGTGGGGGATGTGGCGATCGACGACACCTTCGCGGTGCGCCGAGGGGCGTAGACCACGAGGGAATGGAACGTGAAGCGCACGATGAAGGCGATCGCGAGCGTGACCGCCGTGGCGATCGTCCCCGTCATGAGGTGGGCGCTCACGGCCGCGGTCGCGAGGGGGATACGGATCGCCGATTCGACGTTGTTGAACGTGAACGATTTCCAGAGGCGGCTCCAGACGGATCCCGCATCCTGGCGCAGGTCCGAGAAGACGAAGCGCTCGAGGAGGACGAAGTTGCCGAGGATCGTCGCCTCCGCCGCGATGATCGAAGCCACGACGAACGGGGTCCCGAACGCCGTGAGCAGCGCGACGATCGCGATGTTGGCGATCGTGCCGATGCCGCCCACGAGGGCGAATCCCGAGAGCTTGCCGAAGCGCAGCATGGCCAGCTGCATGAGGAAGCGCAGGCCCTGCTGCACGCTCGCCTTCGACTCTCCGCCGAACCGCGGTGCGAACTCGAAGGGGACTTCGGCCACGCGGAAGGGGCGACGCGCGAGGAGTTCGAGCAGGATCTTGAACCCGCGCGGCTGGAGCTCGTCTGGGACAACGGAGGGGCGGTGCACGAGGAAGAAACCGGTCATCGGGTCCGTGCAGTCGCGGAGCCGGATGGGGAACATGGCCTTCGTCACGAGGGTGGACGCGCGCGACACGAGCGTCCGCAGGCCGTTGGCGAGGCCGTCGGCCTTCCCGTCGCCGACGTAGCGCGAGGCGACCACGACGTCCGCGTCGCCGCGGGCGGCTCGGGCAACGAGTGTGGGGATGACCTCCGGTGGGTGCTGCAGGTCGCCGTCCATCACGAGGCACCAGCCGGCTCGCGCGGCAGCGATGCCCTCGAGGACCGCGCCGCTGAGGCCGCCTTGCGGGTCGTCGCGATGGATGAGGCGCACCGGGATCTCGGCGCGAGCGGCCACCTCGGCGATCACGGACGGCGTCTCGTCCGTCGAGTCGTCGACGAAGACGATCTCGGCGGAGGTTCCGGCGACGACGGGCGTGATGCGTCGCACGAGCTCGTCGATGTTGGGCGATTCGTTGAACGTGGGAACGATGATGGTGAGATCCATGGGGATCCTCTGCGTCAGGGCAACGGGCGATCGGCGTTGCGAGGAAGCGCCGGAGGCCGGCAAGAAAAGTGGTGATACTCCTGAACGGTGATCACACTGACCGGACGTGAGGATCCCTCGCAATTGGAATCGCGAACGATCCTGCAGCCTCACCCCCGTTTCGCGGGATGCGTTCAGGACGTCTGATCCTGGGGACGACGGTGGGCCCCGTGGGGCTCGAACCCACGACCTACGGATTAAAAGTCCGCTGCTCTACCGACTGAGCTAGAGGCCCGTGACGACCAATCTATCGTGACAGACGGTCCGGGACGGCACGTGGCAGACCGGGACCTGCGCGCCGCGAGCGGGGTAGCGTTGAGCGGTGCGCGCTGGCGCACGCGAGCGAGGGGGAGGGTCATGGCCGAGGAATTCCACAAGCCGACGATGTTTCCGAGCGCGGTCTTCGAGGCGTACCAGGGTGGGATCGATCCCGCCGAGTCCAGTCGCATCGCGCACGAGACCTCGCACGCGCTGCTGTCCCGCGTCCGGGCCGACCCCGACGTCGACATCGTCGAGCGGCTCGTCTCCTACACCGACGAGCACGGAATCGACGCGATCGCGGACCTCTGGTCGCACGCGAGCGCGCGAAGCCTGCCCGGTGCCCTGTGGCGCATCTATCTCTTACGCGTCATCATCCGCCAGGACCCCGTGTCGTCGTCGTTCTACTTCGAGCGCGGCGTCGCCGTCACGCGCACGATCGACCCCGTCGTGGCCGGAGCCGAGGCACCCACGGGCCCCGATGAGATCACGGCCCTCGCCGACCAGATCCTCCGGGGCCTGTTCGACGGCGACTTCGCCGTCGCCCTCGATCGCGCTGCGGCCTTCTGCCGCGTCGCAAGCGCCGGGTGCACCTCGGTGGCCGATGACCTGGATCTGACGGAGCCGGAACGATCGAGCGAACTCACACGTCGCGCGCTGCGATACTCCACGATCGCCGCGGAGCTCACGTCCTGCGCCCGGCTCTGGCGGTCCGAGTCGCTCGACTGACGCGTGCGACTCTTCGGGCGAGCGACGCCGGGAGATTCGTCGGTCGGGCGAACGCTGCAGGGTAGCGGCGCGGGTCACGGATGTGCACGCTGTTCGCCCTCCGCAAACAGGGAATGAGCCCGGCCGGGACCCCGTTACACTGGAACACGGCCGGGCCGCAGTAACCCCGGGCTCCACATTTAGCCGCTCCGAGCGGCCTCGCGCCGAGAGGCGTTCTGCGGCCCGGCCCTTTCGCACCGTCTTGCGGGATTCTTCGCCGCGTCGAGTGTGAGTGTGCGGCCTCGCGCCGAGAGGCGTTCTGCGGCCCGGCCTTTTCGCACCGTCTTGCGGGATTCTTCGCCGCGTGAGTGTGAGTGTGCGGCCTCGCGCCGAGAGGCGTTCTGCGGCCCGGCCTTTTCCGTCCCCTCACGAGGACGAGCTCCGTCCCCTCACGAGGTTGAGCGTTTGCGTCGTTTCGCGGCGGTGTACTGCCGCGAAACGACGCAAACGCTCCACCGGGGGAGTGGTCTACTGGATGAAGTCGATGCCGTCGATCGTCGCGTCGTACTGCGTCTCGTAGGTGTCCGTCTGCGGGACGAAGACCTTCGCCGTGAGCGACCCGGAATCGACGTCCACCTCCACGAGCTTCACCGGGTTCGCCGGGCTGTGGAAGCCACCGAGGAACGAGGCGATCGTGTTGCCGTGGACACCGACGTCGGTGCGCTGGTTCGACATCCCGACGTGTCCCGAGAAGACCATCCGGATGTTGGCGTACTGGGAGATCAGCTCGTCGTAGAGGTATTGCGGGGATGTCGCACCGTATCCGCCGTTCGACTGCATGATCGAAGCGTCCGACTCGAGGTAGGAGTGCGTGTTCACGATCACGTTGTGGTCCGGGTGCGAGGCCACGACATCCTTGGCCCACTCGACGACCTCGACCCGGGGCCAGAGCTCGAGGGTCAGGATGAGGAAGTCGGCGCCCCCGGCGGAGAAGGTCTGCACGTTGTTGTCGACGCGCCCCGTCTCGTAGACGGCGGAGATGTTCGGGTACCGCGACGCCGGGAAGGTCTCGTTGAAGAGCGGGGTGTCCCTGACCGTCTTCCGGGCGTCCTTCCCCGGGCAGGCCTTGCCACCGGCGCACACCGCGGACGTGTCGTGGTTGCCGATCGCGATCGCGGCGGGGATGCCTCCGTCGTCGAGGACCTTCATGGCGTCGGACGCGACCGTGTACTGTGCGGGGTCGACCTCGCCCCAGTTCGTGACGTCGCCCGTGTGGAGGGCGTAGCGGAGGTCGAGGGCGTCCTTGTTCTCGACGAGCCACCGGGTACGGTCGGCGAAGCGAGTGGTCTTCCCCATCTCCATCTGCGTGTCGGGGATGACGGCGAAGGAGAACACTCCGTCGGCGTCGGCCGGGCTCTCGGCCGGCGGCGCGGGTTCGACCGGCGGCGTGGGCTCCGTCGGCTGCTCGGGTTCCACCGGCTGCTCGGGCTCCGGTTCCGGCACGGGAGCGGGCTCCGGAGCGGGTTCCGGCGACGGCTCCGTGACGTCGTCCTCGGCGGACACCCAGAAGCGGGCGCCCTGGTCACGCCAGCCGGTCGCCGTCAGATCGGCGATGCGCGCCTCGTCGACCTCCATTCGGAAGGTCTTCAGCTCATCGCTCCAGAGGCGGTGCACACCGACACCGCAGTCGATCGGGGACGGTGACGCCCAGAAGTCGACCTTCCGCAGATCCCAGCCGTACACGCTCTGAGCGCGCTCGATCTCGTCCGATCCGTGCTTCTCCGGGATCCACACGAACCTCTCGTTCTCGTAGAGGCGGTACACGGGGACGAGGCCGTCGCGTTGCGACGACGCCGCCTCGAACACGGACCCGCGCTGGTCCGTGAAGCCCCAGACGGAGGCTGCGCGCTCCGTCTCGTTCGCGCTCGCCGTGAGCAGGGACTGCTGACTGTCGGGGTTGACCGACTGGCGGACGTCCTGCCGCATCGAGTCGCAGGTGTTCGGGGAGGCCGCCGAGGCCGCCGAGGCCGCGGGGACGGCGGCCGTCGTGGCGACGAGGGCAGCGAGACCGATCGAGGCGAGAGCTGATCTGACGTGCATCGGGTGGGTTCCGTTCGGGAGATGCGCCGCATGTGGCGACGTGGCGGGCGGAGAGCGACGCGATCGAGCATCGGATGTACTCGGATCGGTCGCGCGGGTCGTCCGCCCATTATGTCCCCCGATCGGGGGACACCGCTAGGACCAAATCGAGGATGCCTCAGTTCATCACGGCCCCACGGTGGCCGGCCCCGGGAACGGCGAAAGCGGCCACGGCATGTGCCGTGACCGCTTTCGTCAGCTGTGCGCCTCAGTGACGCTGTGTTTCCATACGTCCGTGATTACTCGGCGGCCGGCATGAGGATGCCGTCGATGAGGTAGACGGTCGCGTTGGCGGTCATGACGCCGCCGCAGATGACGTTGGCGTCGTTGACCATGAGCTCATCGCCCGAGCCGGTGACCTCGACGGTTCCGCCCTGGAGGGTGGTGTGCTCGCCCACGATGGCGTCAGGAGCGACCTGGCCCTCGACGACGTGGTAGGTGAGGATCGTCGTGAGCAGGTCGGCGTCGGTCGAGAGTGCCTCGACGGTCGCGGCGTCCACGGCGGCGAACGCGTCGTCGACCGGGGCGAAGACGGTGTACTCGCCGCTGTTCAGCGTGTCGACGAGGTTGACATCGGGGTTGAGCTCACCGGAGACGGCGGCCGTGAGCTGCGTGAGCAGCGGGTTGTTGGACGCGGCGGTCGCGACCGGGTCGAGAGCCATGCCGGCGACCGATCCGTCGCCGTCCGGGACGGACGCGGCGTAGTCGGCGCAGCCGGGTCCGACGAGGTTCGCCGCGGGGTCCATCTCCTCGGCGCTGGGGCTCGTGGACTCCTCGGTCATGGACGGCTCGCTGCTCGCGTCGTCCGAAGACGTGCCGGTGGAACAGGCTGCCAGGCCGAACGCCGCGACGGCGCTGAGGGACAGGACGGCCATGAGATTGCGCTTCTTCACTCGCATGAGAACACTCCTTGTGATTAGGACCGGCGGTGCGCCGGGTGAGGAGCCGCTGGTCTGCGACTCTCGATATGGCATTCGGAACCCCTGGGGGAGAGGATTGGGACGATTTCCGCTCTGGTTCCGCACCGCCGTCATGGAGCCCTCTTAATGCGAAGCACGGAAAAACTTCCCGGGAGTCGAGATCGACGTCGGGGGAGGCCGGGATGTCGCACGCGACCAGCCCGGGACCAACCCGTTCGCAGGAGCGCACCGAACCGGGCCTGAACGAACTCTCCTCGTCGCCCGCCCGGGTGATCCTCGTCATTCCGACCCGTCTGATGCGGCGAGAGTCGACGATCCGAGAGGTCCTCCCCATGCTCGTCCTGGACATCGCTCCGACACGTTCCTGTAACGGGCCCTCCTTAACGGGCGAGTGGATGCCGGACTTCTCGGATTTGTTTGGCATGCTTGACGCTGTGGCAAGCGAAGAGACGAGCACCGAGGCGCGAGCCCAGCAGATTCCTGCGGGCGACAGCGCTGCCGTAGAGCTCCAGCAGCTCGTCGCACGGATCGCGTCGGGGGACCAGCTCGCGTTCGGGGACTTCTACGACCGCCTCGCTCCCCGTGTGTTCGCGATCGTCCGCCGGGTGCTCGTGGACCCGTCGCAGTCCGAGGAGGTGACGCAGGAGATCTTCGTCGAGCTCTGGCAATCCGCCCCCCGGTACGCTCCGAACAAGGGTGGAGTGACCACCTGGGTCATGACGATCGCACACCGCCGGGCTGTTGACCGGGTGCGTGCCTCGCAAGCGAGCCGGGACCGGGACCTCCGTGTGGGGATCAGAGACCACACGATCGACTACGACAGCGTCTCCGAGACCGCGGAGCTCCGTTTGGAGAACCAGCGGGTGAAGAAGGCCCTGGCAAAACTCACCGACCTCCAGAAAGAGGCTGTGACGCTCGCCTACTACGGCGGCTACAGCCACAGCGAGGTCTCAGAACTGCTCGGCGTGCCCCTCGGCACGGTGAAGACACGAATACGCGACGGAATGATCCGTCTTCGAGATGAAATGGGGGTGGCATCATGAACCGCAACGACGACCCGACGTTCGACGCGAGCGTGTATGCCGCTGGAGCGCTCGACGCGGACGAGTCCGCGGCCTTCGAGGCGCTCCTGGAGTCGTCGCCCGCAGCGCGCGACGAACTCGAGTCGTTCGAGAGGGTCTCGGCCGCTCTCGGACTCGCCGTGCAGCCGGAGACCCCTCCGATGGACCTGAAGGCCTCGCTCATGGCGCGTATCGCCACGACGCCGCAGCTCCCGGTCGAGTCCCGTTCGCGGCATGCCGCTGAGTCGGATGCCGATGCGGACGACACCCATGAGCGCTCGGATGCTCCGGCGGCACCCGCCCCCGAGGAATCGCCCGTCGCGCCCGTCACGGACATCGCCTCGGCGACCGCGGGGGCGTCGGCTCAGCGGCGCGCCCAGCCGACGCCCGGTCAGATCCGCAAGGCCCAGGAACGCGCGAACCGTCGCTGGTACTCGAAGCCGCTGTCCTACGCCGTCGCCGCGGCGGCGGTCGGTGTGGTCATCGTCGGTTCGAGTCTGTTCGCCGGTGTCGTGGAGAACGGCAACCAGCTGCCTCAGGCCGTCGCTCTCGCGGAAGTCAATGCGGCATCCGACGTGCAGCGCACCACGGTCGACCTCGACGAGGAGGGCGGAACCGCCACCCTCGTGTGGTCAGAGGACCTCGGCAAGTCCGTGCTCGTCGTGAACGGACTCCCGCAGCTCCCCGACGACAAGACCTACGAGCTCTGGTACATCGGCGAGGGCGGTCCGGTCTCGGCCGGCGTCTTCGACACGGGTGCCGACGGCAACGGCTGGGGTGTCCTCGCCGGCGCGCTGTCAGGCGACGACGTCGTGGCGGTCACGATCGAGAAGTCTGGTGGCTCGGACGGCACGCCGACGACGGATCCCGTCCTCGTGGTCGAACCCGCCTGATTCGTCGTTCACGCCATGAGACCCCCGGTCGCCTCCTCCTGGAAGCGACCGGGGGTCTTCGCGTTCCCCGCGCCACCCATCCAGTAGGGCAGGGCGGCGCCTGCGCCCCGGACCGACGACGACGACGCCGCGCCTCCCGAGGGGGAGACGCGGCGTCGTGATGAGGTGACGAAGGATCAGCCGAAGCGGCCCGAGACGTAGTCCTCGGTCGCCTGGACCGAGGGCTGCGTGAAGATCGTGTTCGTGTCGTCGTACTCGATGAGCTTGCCGGGCTTGCCGGTCCCCGCGATGTTGAAGAACGCGGTGCGATCGCTCACGCGGCTCGCCTGCTGCATGTTGTGGGTCACGATGACGATCGTGTACTCCTTCTTCAGCTCCTCGATGAGGTCCTCGATGGCGAGCGTCGAGATCGGGTCGAGGGCCGAGCAGGGCTCGTCCATCAGGAGGATGTCGGGGGAGACGGCGATCGCGCGCGCGATGCAGAGGCGCTGCTGCTGACCGCCGGAGAGGCCGGAGCCCGGGCGG
The DNA here is from genome assembly GCF_003990045.1 of Labedella endophytica. Lineage (GTDB taxonomy): Bacteria > Actinomycetota > Actinomycetes > Actinomycetales > Microbacteriaceae > Labedella > Labedella endophytica. Next base: position 173,344 of record NZ_RZGZ01000003.1, read on the forward strand.
TCGAGACGGTCCTTGACCTCGTTCCACAGGTTCGCACCCTGCAGCGAGCTCTCGACGAGCTCGTCGGCCTCCGAACGCGACATCCGGCGGTTGTTGAGCGACACTCCGGCGAGCACGTTCTCCCGGATGGACATCGTGGGGAACGGGTTCGGTCGCTGGAACACCATGCCCACCTGGCGGCGCACGAGCACGGGGTCGACGCCGGGGCCATAGAGGTCGTCGCCGTCCACGAGCACCTGGCCTTCGACGCGGGCGCCGGGGATGACCTCGTGCATGCGGTTGAGCGTGCGGAGGAAGGTGGACTTGCCGCAACCGGACGGGCCGATGAACGCGGTGACACTGCGGGGCTCGATCGTGAGGCCCACGCCCTCCACGGCGAGGAACTTGGAGTAGTAGACGTTGAGGTCGTTGACTTCGATGCGCTTGGACACGTGTGTGGTCTTCCGGTTTCGGGTTAGCGGCTGAGCTTGGGCGAGAACGCGCGGGCGATGAAGCGTGCCAGCAGGTTGAGCGCCATGACGATCAGGATGAGGGTGAGCGCTCCGGTCCAGGCGCGGTCGAGGTAGGCCTGCGCCTCGGTTCCCTGGCTGACGTAGGAGCTGTAGACGAAGACCGGCAGGCTCTGCATGCGGCCGTCGAAGAGGTCGTAGTTCATGTTGTTCGTGTAACCGGCGGCGACGAGCAGCGGAGCGGTCTCGCCGATGACGCGGGAGATCGACAGCATGATGCCGGTCGTGAGCCCCGCGATCGACGTGGGGAGGACGACCTTGAGGACGACGAGCCACTTCGGCACGCCGAGGGCGAAGGCCGCCTCGCGGAGCTCGTTGGGCACGAGGCGCAGCATCTCCTCGCTCGAGCGCACGACCACGGGGATCATGAGCACGGCGAGGGCGATCGCGCCGGCCACGCCGAGGCGCACACCCGGTCCGAAGATGATGACGAAGAGCGTGTAGGCGAACAGACCGGCCACGATCGACGGGATGCCGGTCATGACGTCGACGAAGAACGTGATGGCCTGGGCCAGGCGGCCACGGCCGTATTCGACGAGGTAGATCGACGTCATGAGGCCGATCGGGATCGAGATGATCGCCGCGGCACCCGTCATCAGTACGGTGCCGGTGATCGCGTGGAGGGCACCGCCTCCCTCGCCGACGACGCTGCGCATCGAGTTCGTGAAGAACTGGAGGTCGAAGCGTGCGGTGCCGTTGAGGAGCACCGTCGACAGCAGCGAGATGAGGGGGAGGAGCGCGATGAGGAAGGCGAGCGTGACGAGCGTCGTCACGAGGCGGTCCTTCGCGCGTCGTGTGCCCTCGATCATGCGGGCGACCACGAAGAGCACGATCCCGTAGAGCACGACGCCGAGGAAGACGGCGGCGGCGGTGTTGAAGCCGCCCTCGGGGTCCGCCGCGGCGAAGAGCGCGAAGATGGCGAACGTGACCACGAGGGAGGCCGCGAGGATGGCCCACGGGACGAATTTCGGGAGCTTGCCGGTGGCGTAGGAGTTCGGCATCGCGCCGGCGGACTCGCCGGTCTTCGGCGGTGCGGTGATCTGGGACATCAGTTCGCTCCTGAGAAGTCTTTGCGGCGGTTCACGATGATGCGGGCGATCGTGTTCACGAGCAGGGTGATGGCGAAGAGCACGAGACCGGAGGCGATGAGCACGTTCACGTTCACGCCGTAGGCCTCGGGGAAGCTCAGGGCGATGTTCGCCGCGATCGTGCTCGGGTTGCTCGAGCTGATGAGGTTGAGCGTGATGCCGCCGGAGGCGGAGAGCACCATGGCCACGGCCATCGTCTCTCCGAGCGCACGGCCGAGGCCGAGCATCGACGCGGAGACGATACCGGCGCGGCCGAAGGGCAAGACGGCCATGCGGATCATCTCCCAGCGCGTCGCTCCGAGGGCGAGGGCCGCCTCCTCGTGGAGGACGGGGGTCTGGAGGAAGACCTCGCGGCAGATGGCCGTGATGATCGGCAGGATCATGACCGCGAGGACCACCGACGCGGTGAGGATCGTGCGGCCGGTGCCCGAGGCGGGGCCGGCGAAGAGCGGGATCCAGCCGAGGTTCTGCTCGAGCCACGTGTACAGGGGCTGGATGGCCGGTGCGAGCACGTTGCCGCCCCAGAGGCCGAAGACCACGGACGGCACCGCGGCGAGCAGGTCGATGATGTAGCCGAGGCCCTGCGCGAGACGGCGCGGAGCGTAGTGGCTGATGAAGAGAGCGATGCCGATGGCAACGGGGACCGCGAGCACGAGGGCGATGAAGGCCGCCCACACCGTACCGAAGACGAGCGGCCCGATGTACTCGACGATGTTCGCGCCGCGCAGGATCGAGATGTCGTCGGGGTCCGTCGTGACGGCCGGCACGCTCTGGATCACGAGGAACGCGGCCACCGCAGCGAGCACGGCGAGGATGAGGGAGCCGGCTACGAGCGCGCTGCCGGAGAAGAGGCGATCCCCTGGGCGCTGTTTCGCGGGTATCAGCGCGGTGGGAGCTGGAGCGGTCATGACGGGCTCTCTCGGTCGGGTCGGAGTCTCGCGTGGGACGAGGGTGTGCCCGGCGCTTCCGTGGAAGCCGCCGGACACACCCTCGAGGGTTACTACTTGATCAGCTCGATGGCCGCGGTGGCCTTGTCGAACAGGTCGGACGAGATCGGAGCGGAGCCGGCGGCGTCGGCCGCGACCTGCTGTCCCTCGTCGCTCACGATGTAGGAGAAGTACGACTTGACGAGCTCGGCGCTGGCCGGGTCCTCGTACTCCTCGCAACCGATGAGGTAGCTCACGAGGACGACGGGGTAGACGCCGGCCTCTTCGGTGGTGCGGTCGATGTCGAGGGCGAGGTCGCCCTCGCCACGGCCTTCGACGACCGGGGAGGCGTCGATGATGGCGGCAGCGGCCTCGGCGGAGTACGGCACGTACTCGTCGCCGACCTTCACCGAGACGGTGCCCAGGTCACCGGCGCGCGAGGCGTCGGCGTAGCCGATGGTGCCCGTTCCGCCCGTGACGGCGTCGAGGACGCCGGAGGTCTGCGAAGCGGCCTCGCCGCCATCGAGCGGCCAGACTCCGTCGGGCTCTTCGGTCCACACGTCGGGAGCCGCGGCGTAGAGGTACTCGGTGAAGTTCTCGGTCGTTCCCGAGTCGTCCTGACGGTGCACGGCGGTGATGGCCGTGTCGGGCAGGTCGGCGTCCGGGTTCTGCGACGCGATGGCCTCGTCGTTCCACGTGGTGATGTCGCCCGTGAAGATGCTCGCGATGGTGGACGCGTCCAGGTTGAGCGACGTGATGCCGTCGAGGTTGAAGATGACGGCGATCGGCGAGACGTAGGCGGGGATCTCGACGATCCCGTCCGTGGTGCACGCACCGAAGCCGCCGGCGGCGACCTCTTCGTCGTTGAATGCACGGTCGGAACCGGCGAAGGCCGATCCACCGGCGAGGAACGTGTCGCGACCCGCACCGGAGCCGGCCGGGTCGTACTCGACGGAGACGTCGGGGTTGGCGTCCTGGAAGGCGGCGGTCCACGCCTCCTGAGCCGACTGCTGCGACGATGCGCCGGAGCCGACGAGCGTTCCGGTGAGGTCGCTCGCGTTCTCGGAGTCGTCTCCGCCGGTGGCTCCGCCTTCGTTCGCGGCGCAGCCCGTGAGGGCGAGTGCTGCGATTGCTGTGACGGCCGCGGCGCGACCGAACGTGTTGAACTTCACAAAGTGTCCATTTCTTCGGGAGGGGTGTGGACCGGTGCATGGCCCGCCCTCACGCTAAGTGCGAGGCTTAACGAGCCTCCATCAGCTCGGTAAACAGCAGGTGAACGGCTCCTGTCCGCTCCGCGCCCGAAACGACATCGATCGGACGCTCGCCCGGTCTCCGGAGCGGTCAGGTACGCGGCTCGTGGGTCTCGATGGAGATGATGCCCGACGCCGGAGCCGTGGCCGAGACGTGCACGACCGAGAATGCCGCCGGTTCGAGATCGGCTGCACTCGCGAGGTAGGAGCCGGCCGGGGTGCCCGTCGCGAGTGCGATCTCTCGCAGGATGAGCGGGATGACCGGGCCGTGGCTGCAGAGCACGGCGGGCTTGCGAGCGGCGATGCGCTTGCCGACCACGGCCCGCACGTCCGATTCGCCGTGCTCGTAGGCGTTCTGGCTGAGGTCGTCCGTGGCCTTCGACGTGCGGCCGAGGGCCGCCGCGAGCGGGGCGACCGTCGTGATGCAGCGCGTCGCGGTGCTCGTGACGATACGGCGGGGCGCGAACGCCTGGAGGGTCGGGACGATGCCCGCCGCCTGGGTGACCCCGCGCGAGGTGAGGGGGCGCGACGCGTCGGAACCGCCCCAGTCCCCGTGGGCCGTCGCCTTCGCGTGCCGCAGGACGATGATGGGGAAGGTCGACGTGACGCCCTCGTCGACGAGCTTCTCGAAGTGGCGGAGGATCTCGACGTCCTGGTCGTAGCTCGCGTATGAGAGTGCCCTCTTCACCGTGACCCATTCGAGGGCGGCGATCTCGGCGTTCGGGACGAACGTCGACGCGCGCACGGCGGCGTCCGACACCTCCGCGGCCCAGTAGTGCACGATCTTCTCGCGATTCGAGTGCACGCGGTACTGCGCGGCCCCGAGGGGGACCCCGAGCGCGACGGAGAGACCGGTCTCCTCCTTGATCTCGCGCACGGCGGTCTGGGGGAGGGTCTCGCCCGGATCGACCTTGCCCTTCGGGATCGTGACGTCCCCGTAGGCCGTGCGGTGTACGAGGAGCACCTTGAGCTTGCCGTCGACGATGCGCCAGCAGACGGCGCCGGCGGCGTAGATCGCGGAGTGGTCGTGGGAGGTCATCGGCGCGATCGCGATCGACGGCGCGTCGCGATGCTGCGCATCACCTTCTCCTGCAGATCGACGAGCCGCTTGTCGTCCTCGTCGGTCGCGTGACGCGTCCAGACGCCCTCGGAGTCGAGGTACCAGGACATCGTGCCCTCGTCCATCGCCGAGTCGAAGAGCGACTCGATCTCCGTGAGGTGCTTCGGATCGGTGAGCCTCACGAGCGCCTCGACCCGGCGGTCGAGGTTGCGGTGCATCATGTCGGCGCTGCCGATGTAGGTCTTCGGGTCGCCGTCGCCGGCGAAGCTGAAGATGCGCGAGTGCTCGAGGTAACGGCCGAGGATCGAGCGCACCCGGATCGTGTCGCTCATCCCCGGGACCCCGGGCTTCAGGGCACAGATCCCGCGCACCCAGATGTCGATCGGCACACCCGCCTGGCTCGCGCGATAGAGGCCGTCGATGATCGCCTCGTCGACGATCGAGTTGACCTTGATGCGGATCCCGGACGGGCGCCCGGCCTCGGCATTGCGCCGCTCCGCGTCGATCGCCTTGAGGAGCCCCTTCCGCAGGTGCAGCGGGGCCACGAGCAGTCGCTTGAACTTCTTCTCGATCGCGTACCCCGACAGCTCGTTGAAGAGTCGGGTGAGGTCCTTGCCCACCTGGTCGTCGGCGGTGAAGAGACCGAAGTCCTCGTAGATGCGGCTCGTCTTCGGGTTGTAGTTGCCCGTTCCGATGTGGGAGTAGTGGCGGAGGGTGTTGCCCTCCTGCCGGATCACGAGGGCGAGCTTGCAGTGGGTCTTGAGGCCCACGAGACCGTAGACCACGTGCACGCCGGCCTTCTCGAGTTTGCGCGCCCACGTGATGTTGTTCTGTTCGTCGAAGCGCGCCTTGATCTCGACGAGCGCTAGCACCTGCTTGCCTGCCTCGGCGGCGTCGATGAGAGCCTCGATGATGGGCGAGTCGCCGGACGTGCGATAGAGGGTCTGCTTGATGGCGAGGACGTGGGGGTCGGCGGCGGCCTGCTCGAGGAACGCCTGGACGCTCGTGGCGAAGGACTCGTAGGGGTGGTGCACGAGGACGTCGCCAGCCGAGATCGACGAGAAGATGTCCGCCTTGCCGTTGGGCTCGCTCGGCTGCAGCTGCACGGCCGTCGACGGCACGTGCTTCGGGTAGCGCAGATCGGGACGATCGAGGCTCCCGAGGGAGAAGAGCCCGCCCAGGTCGAGGGGAGCGGGGAGGCGGTAGACCTCGCGGTCGGTGATGTCGAGCTCGCGCACGAGCAGACCGAGCGTGACGTCGTCCATGTCGTCGGTGATCTCGAGGCGGATGGGCGGACCGAACCGGCGGCGCAGCAGTTCACGCTCGAGCGCTTGGATGAGGTTCTCGGCCTCGTCCTCCTCGATCTCGACGTCCTCGTTGCGGGTCACTCGGAAGACGTGGTGCTCGATGACCTCCATGCCGGGGAAGAGGTAGTCGAGGTGGTTGGCGATGAGGTCCTCGAGCGTGATGTAGCGGACGCGCTCGGGCTCGGTCGCCGTGTCGACCGCGACGAAGCGCGGCAGCATCTGCGGCACCTTGAGGCGCGCGAACTCCTCACGGCCCGTCTTGGTGTTCCGCACGCGGATCGAGAGATTGAGGGAGAGCCCGGAGATGTACGGGAACGGGTGCGCCGGGTCCACCGCGAGCGGCATGAGGACCGGGAAGATCTGCAGGGAGAAGTAATCCCCGAGGTTGCTCTTGACCTCGTCGTCGAGGCTGTCCCACGTGACGACGGTCACGCCGGCGTCGTTGAGCGCGGGGGCCACGAGGTCGTGCCAGACGGCGGCGTGCCGCGACTGGAGCTCGTGCGCCGCCTGGAGGATGTCCGCGAGCGCCTCGCTCGGCGACCGGCCGTTGTTGGTCGGCACGGCGATGCCGGTCGCGATCCGGCGCTTCAGCCCGGCGACGCGCACCATGAAGAACTCGTCGAGGTTTGACGCGAAGATCGCCAGGAAGTTCGACCGCTCCAGCGTGGGGAGCGACGGGTCCTCGGCGAGTTCGAGGACCCGCTTGTTGAATGCGAGCCAACTGAGTTCGCGATCGAGGTACCGGTGGTCCGGAAGGGCGGGATCGTCCTGCTCGAAGACGGGGTCGAAGTCGTCGTCGTCGCGGTCGAGTCCTGCATCGGTGGCGAATGTCTCGGGAACCATCCCCACATCTTGTCACCAGCGCCCGACCGGTTTCGACCGAGTCGGTGAACTTCGTCTTAACGGGCCGGCGCCGAGGGGTCGCGACGGTACTGGACGTCGACCGTGTGGTCGGTGAATCCGATCGATCGGTAGAGGTGTGTCGCCGGTTCGTTGTCCGACTCCACGTACAGGGCGGCGGTCTCGACTCCTGACGCCTCGAGCCGATCGAGTCCGGCCCGCATGAGCTCGCGGCCGATGCCCGCTCCCGCGCGATCCGGGTGCACGCCCACCGCGTAGACCTCCCCGATCCCGTCCTCCACCTTGAGCCAGATGGAGCCGACGAGTCGTCCGTCCGGGTCACGGGCCAGGAGGAGATCGTCGGCGGAGAACCACGACTCGGCCTCTCGGGCGCGGACGTCGTCCGCCGTGAGGCGGCCCTGTTCCGGGTGATCCGCGAAGGCGATGGCGTTGAGGGCGACCCAGTCGTCCTCGTCACGGCCCGGCACGAAGGCCGAGATCTCGAGGTCCCCCCGGGGCGCTCCGGTCGACGGCACACGCGCCGCGAGCGGCATGCGGAGTTGGAGGAGGGTGCGCACACGGGCGAAGCCGTGCCGCGCCGCGAGAGCGCCCGCGGCCGGGTGATCGCCGTGGGCCCACGCGGAGAGGGCGGGAGGGGCGCTGCCGACGAGGGCGCCGAGGGCCGCGTCGCCGTACCCGTACGAGCGCCACTCGGGGTCGATCGTGAACTCCAGCTCGCCCTGACCGAGGATCGCAGCCCCGATGACGGTCTCGGAATCGTCGTCGTCACTCGGGACGATCGCCGTGATGAGGGTGCGGGAGCCGGTGCGCGCATCCAGCCGGGCCTGGTCGTTGAACGGCGGCTGACCGTCCACGGCGATCGCGCGCCGCACGAGCGTACCGACGGTCTCGTCGACGTCGGGATCGTTCAGATCACGAACTCGGAGTCGGAGCCTGCGCATTGTCGTCCTCGTAGACGTTGAACCGGTAGCCGACGTTGCGGACGGTGCCGATGAGCTGCTCGAGGTCGCCGAGCTTGGCGCGGAGGCGGCGCACGTGCACGTCGACCGTGCGCGTCCCTCCGAAGTAGTCGTACCCCCACACCTCGCTGAGCAGTTGTTCACGTGTGAACACGCGGGACGGGTGGGTCGCGAGGAACCGCAGCAGCTCGAACTCCTTGAAGGTGAGGTCGAGGGGGCGACCCTGCACCTTCGCCGAGTAGCTCGCCTCGTCGATCACGACGCCGGAGGTCTGGATCTTGCTCGCCGATTGCTCCTGGGCCTGTCGGCCGATGGCGAGGCGGATGCGCGCGTCGACCTCGGCGGGTCCCGCCGTGTCGAGCACGACGTCGTCGACGCCCCAGTCGGCGCTCACCGCGGTGAGCCCTCCCTCCGTGAGGATGAGGAGGAGGGGGACGGCGATACCCGTCGTGGTCAGGATCTTGCACAGGGACTTCGCCGCTGCGAGGTCGCGTCGCGCGTCGACCATGATGAGGTCGCTGCCGGGAGCGTTCACGAGCTGGGCCGGCTGAGCCGGGATCTGACGCACGCGATGGCTGAGCAGACCGAGCGACGGGAGCACCTCCGCGCCAGCCGTCGATGTCAGGATGAGTAGCTGCGCCAAGCGTGTCCTCCGGGTCGTGACTGCGACAATACTACGCCAGTGGTCACGCCGTGCCCCGCCGTCGGGCATCATGGAGGCATGAGCGAGCCGATACGCGAGGTGCAGGACAGGTCGTGGGTCGGTGTCGTCTCCGTCTGGATCGCGGCCGTCGTCGCCGCCGTCGTGGTCGGCGTGTTCACCCCCGATGACGATCGGTTCGCGTGGCTCGGGGTCGCGCTCGCCGGGAGCGTTCTGCTGACCTTCGGCATCCAGCTCGCGGGAGGCGTCACCGCCGGGTATCTCACGCGCGTAGCGATCAGCGTGGCCGGAGCCGTCCTCGTGCTCGTCCTCTGCTCGGTCGTCATCGGAATCGCCTCCCTCTTCACGATCTGACGGGTAGACTCGACGCATGCTCGCGCTCGAACTCTTCTACCTCGGCCTCCTCGGACTCGCCAGCCTCGCGATCGCGTTCGTGGCGGGCGTCGTCGTATACAACCTGTACCGCGGCCAGCGCTGATCGCCCGCGCATCGTGATCGAGATCCCGGTCGACCTCCCGTCCGAGCTCGTCCCGCTGTCGTGGCTCATCGGCGTCTGGGAGGGTGCGGGCAACGTCGAATACCAGCTCGGCGACGACACGGTCTCGCAGCGGTTCGGTCAGCGCGTGTCGTTCAGCCATGACGGCCTCCCGTACCTCAACTACACGTCGTTCTCGTGGCTCGACGACGAGCACAGCACCCCACTCGCCGCCGAGAGCGGCTACTGGCGCCTGCACCGCTCCCAGCTCGAGGGTGATCCCGGACCGGCCATGCTGCCGCCGACGGCTCCGCGCCCGTTCACAACGGCCCAGTCGGTCGAGACCCTCCGCAATTCGGACGGCGGCTTCGACCTCGAGGTCGCGCTCGTCCACCCGGGCGGCGTGAGCGAGTTGTACCTCGGACAGATCAAGGGACCGCGGGTGGATCTCGCGACGGACGCCGTCATGCGCACGGCGGGCTCGAAGCCGTACGCCGCGGCGACCCGGCTGTACGGGCTCGTCGAGAACGATCTCCTGTGGGCCTGGGACATCGCCGCGCTCGGCCAGGATCTGCGCACCCACGCGTCCGCCCGCCTCGCGAAGGTCGACTGATGACCGCGATCGACGCCGACGTGTCGCCGTTCGCCGCCCTCGACGGTGCCGTCCTGCCGGAGGAAGCCGGCGCTACGAGCGACGCGCGCCTCGTCCCGCTCCACTACGGCGACCCGTTCCGCGAGCAGCGCGAGCTCGAGGCGGGTCGAGCCCTGGTCGACGCGTCGGACCTCGGCGTGGTGTCCCTCGACGGTGAGGACCGTCTTCAGCTGCTGCACGCCCTCACATCGCAGGACCTCCGACACATCGCCCCAGGGGCCTCGGCCGAGACCCTCGTCCTCGATCCGCAGGGTCGGGTCGAGTTCGCGGCCCGTGTCGTGGACGACGGACGCACCTCCTGGTTGATCGTCGATCCCGGGCTCGCCGCCCCGCTCGCCGCGTTCCTCGACCGCATGCGGTTCATGCTGCGCGTCGAGGTCGCCGACCGGTCGGTCGACGTCGCGGTGATCGCGTCCGCTGCGGAGCTGGACGGGCTCCCCGTCTTCGCGCCGGAGGGCATCCCCGTGGTCTGGCGAGACCCCTGGGCGGCCGTCGCCGCCGGCGGTTGGCAGTACGCGGAGGGTACCCACCCCGGTTCCGAGCGGACCTGGTTCGAGTCCATCGTGTCGCGAGACCGGCTCGACGAGGTCGTCGCGATGATCCGCTCCGCCCGGATCGGCGTCGCGGGTTCGCTCGCGGCCGAGGCCTTGCGGATCGCCGCGTGGCGCCCGCGTCAGGCTTTCGACGCCGACGAGCGCACGATCCCGCACGAGCTCGACTGGCTCCGCACCGCCGTGCACCTCGACAAGGGCTGCTACCGCGGACAGGAGACGGTCGCCAAGGTGCACAACCTCGGGCGGCCGCCTCGGCGGATCGTCATGCTCCACCTCGACGGCAGCGACGCGGTGCTCCCGGCGCACGGTTCCGTGATCACCGCAGAGAAGGACGGGGAGGCCCGCGAGGTCGGTCTCGTCACGTCCTCCGCGATCCACCACGACCTCGGTCCGATCGCGCTCGCCGTGATCAAGCGAGCGGTTCCCGCGGACGTCCCGCTCTCCGTCCTGGTCGGCGACACGGTGGTCGCCGCGGCTCAGCAGGCGATCGTTCCCCCGGGTGCCGGCGCCACGGCGGACGTCCCCCGGCTTCCGCGCCTCGGCCGCGGCTGACCTCATGACCGCGCCCTCCGGAGCGGGCGGCGAGCCACGACCCGCCGGGTCCGCGCAGCGCCCCGCGCGCCGCCTCCCCGTCCTGGCGAGCCTCTCCCTCCACCGGGTGTCCACGTCGGCTCCGGCGATCCTGCAGATCACGGTGGCGGCGATCGTCGCCTACCTGATCGCCCACGAGGTGCTCGGCCACGAGGTGCCGCTCCTCGCCGTCACCGTCTCCCTGTCGAGCCTCGGCTTCGTCCGCGACGCGCGGCCCGCCCGCGTGCTCGAGACGGCTGTCGGGATGACTCTCGGCATCGCCGTGGCCGAAGCGGTCGTGCTGACGTTCGGCCAGGGGATCGTCCAGCTCGCCGTGGTCCTCGCGGCGACCCTGGTGATCGCGCGACTGCTGTCGCCCGCCGCCGCGTTCGCGATCGCCGCGGCCATCCAGTCGGTCCTCGTGTCGCTCCTCCCCGCGCCGGACGGCGGACCCTTCGTGCGGGTCGTCGACGGCGTCATCGGAGGGCTCGTGGCGCTCGCGGCCACCGCCCTGATCCCGCGGGACCCGCGTCGGGCGGCCATCCGCGAGGCCCGTGCCCTGTTCACCGAGTTCGAGGCCGTCACGGGCTCGCTCGTCTCCGCTCTGCGCTTCGGCGACCACGACGAGTCGGAGCGCGCCCTCGGGCGTGCCAGGGGGACCCAGCCCCTGCTCGACGCCTGGCAGTCCTCCCTCGAGTCGTCCCGGGCGATCGTGCGGGTGTCCCCGCTCGTCCGACGCCATCGAGGTGAGCTCGACCGTCAGGCCGTGATCTTCGCCGGTATGGACCTCGCCACCCGTAATCTGCGGGTCATCGCTCGCCGCCTCGACTTCGTCGGGCGAGACGGGCGGCGACGACCGGCGATGGCCGACCTCCTCGGCCGCATCCGCGGTGCCGTGTCCCTGCTCTCGGCGAGCCTCGACGACATCGAGCAGCTGCCGGTCGCTCGACGGACGCTCGAGGAGCTCGCTCGTCATCTGCGCCCTGAGGAGGTCCTCGGGAACGATGCCCCCGTATCCGAGCAGGCCCTCGTGATCGCGGTCAGGCCCCTCGTCGTGGACCTGCTCGTCGCCACGGGGATGCCGGTCGGCGACGCTCAGGACCTGCTTCCGGCCACCTGAGCACCGGGCGCGGCCGGGCCCGGAGCGGCATCACGGGATGACGGGGCCGCCGATCGGCGCCACGTCCTCCCACGGCACCGTGAGCTCGCCGAGACGGAACACGGAGCGGGTCCCGACGACGGTGCGGCCCGACGCCCGCAGGCCCTCGACGGAGGCGATGAAGCGCTGCACCGGTCCGTAGGTCGCGAGCGGTGCGTGCAGCGTCCACTGCCGGTCGAGGTCCCGCAGCAGGTCGTGCACGGGTTCGCCTGGGACATTGCGGTGGATCAGGGCCTTCGGCAGTCGTTCGGCCACGATCGACGGGCGCTCGAGGTCCGTCAGTCGGAGCGAGATCGTGAAGGTCGCGGGGCCGTCGCGGGGGATCGTCACCCAGCTCGCGATGCGCCCGACCTCGTCGCATGTGCCCTCGACGAGTGCGCCGGTGGGGGAGAGACGCGAGACCATGCGCGACCAGGCGGCCGCGACCTCGTGTTCGTCGTACTGCCGCAACACGTTGAAGGCGCGGATCACGTCGATCGACCGGCCGTCGGGGGCCGGGGTCTCGAAGCCGCCGAGGCCGACCGTCACCGCGAGGTCGGAGGGGAAGGACGTGCGTCCGGCGCGGACATCGTCGAGCTGCCGCTGCGCCGTCCGTACCCGCTCCGGGTCGATCTCGAGGCCGTGGACGTGCACGTGCTCGCGGGTCCGTCGTAGGCGGTCCGCGGTCTCGAGAGCGGTGACGGCGCTGGCCCCGAACCCCAGGTCCACGACGAGGGGGTCCTCGGACGCGCGGAACGCCGCCGATCGGGCGATGAAACGATCGACGCGGCGGAGGCGGTTCGTGTTGGTGGTCCCGCGCGTGATCGCTCCGATCGGCATGCATCCATCATCTCAGCGCCCTCGCCCGCCCGGTGCCTCCCGATAGGCTGGGAGCATGTCAGAGCCTTATACCCTCGTGCTCCTGCGGCACGGAAACAGCGACTGGAATCAGAAGAACCTCTTCACCGGATGGGTCGACGTCCGATTGAGCGATCAGGGCGTGGAGGAGGCCAAGCGGGCCGGTGAACTCCTCGCCGACGCGGGTATCGAGGCCGACGTCCTCTACACCTCGGTCCTCACCCGCGCGATCCAGACCGCCAACCTCGCCCTCGACGTCGCCGATCGCGCATGGATCCCCGTCAAGCGGTCGTGGAGGCTCAACGAGCGCCACTACGGCGCGCTCCAGGGCAAGGACAAGGCGCAGACGCTCGCCGAGTACGGACAGGAGCAGTTCATGACGTGGCGGCGTTCCTTCGACGTCCCGCCGCCTCCCATCGACCCCGGGGACGAGTACTCGCAGGCGCACGACCCCCGCTACGTCGGCATCGACGGCCCGGTCCCGGACACGGAGTGCCTGAAGGACGTCATCGACCGCATGCTGCCCTACTGGGAGTCCGACATCACGGTCGATCTCGCGGCCGGCCGCACCGTGCTCGTGACCGCCCACGGCAACTCGCTCCGCGCCCTCGTGAAGCACCTCGACGGCATCTCCGACGAGGAGATCTCGGAACTCAACATCCCGACGGGCATCCCGCTCGTCTACAAGCTGGACGCCGACTTTCGGCCGCTCGGGCCGGGCGAGTACCTCGACCCCGCTGCCGCTGCCGCCGGAGCGGCAGCCGTCGCCGCCCAGGGCAAGAAGTAGCGACACCCGCTCCAAGCAGAAGTGCGGGCTTTCGTCCCTCTCCCGATCGGGGAGGGGACGAAAGCCCGCACTTTCGCGTTGCGGGTTCCGGTGTTGCGGGATCAGGCCATCGGGAGCGGGGTGACGCTCTCCGCGCTCCAGTCGCCGGTGGCGAGGTACTGGACCTTCTTGGAGATCGAGACCGCGTGGTCGGCGAACCGCTCGTGGTAGCGCGACGCGAGCGTTGCGTCGACGGTCGCGGCCGTCTCGCCCTTCCAGGTCTCGCCGAGGACCTTGTCGAAGACCCGCAGGTGCAGGTCGTCGATGACGTCGTCCTCGTCGCGGATCTGCTCGGCCAGCTCCATGTCCTCCGTACGGAGGAGCTCGGCGAGCTTGCGCGAGATCTCGACGTCGAGTCGGCCCATCTCGGCGAAGGTCGAGCGGAGCCCCTTCGGGACGGCGCGCTCGGGGAAGCGGGAGCGGGCGAGCTGGGCGATGTGCTCGGCCATGTCTCCCATGCGCTCGAGCGAGGCGCTGATGCGCAGCGCACTCACGACGATCCGCAGGTCTCGGGCCACGGGCTGCTGGCGCGCGAGGATCGTGATGGCGAGCTCGTCGAGCTCGACCGTGAGGCCGTCGATGCGGTTGTCGTTCTCGATGACCTCCTCGGCCCGAGCGACGTCGGACTCGTTGAAGGCATGGACCGCGCCCTCGATCGAGATGGCGACGAGTTCGGCGATCTCGACGAGGCGGTGCTGGACTTCGTGCAGCTCCTGCTGGAACACTTCGCGCATTAAAGGGGTCACTCTCTCGTTCGGGTGCGGGCGCCGACGTCCACCCGTCGGCAGCTGGCCGTCTCATCAAGCCTGCCGTCGGAAGGTTAACGAACGGTGCAGCAACGATGAACACTGCACGACGGCGCTCGCAATTCCGGGGGCCCCGGTCCGAGCGGCTCGTCGGCGTACCTCTAATCTAGTCTCATGCAGTCCCCCTGGGTGGTGCTCGCCGCCGTAGCTCTCGGAGCTCTCATGGGCGCAGCGTTCTCGAGCTTCGTCTACCTGGCGTTCCGCCGGAGCGAGCGCGTCGCGAACGTCGCGTCGCCGAAGGTCCCCGACGGGGTCGACCAGATCCTCGACGCGCTCGAGAGCGCCGGTATCGTCCTCGACCCGTCGGCGAACGTCGTGAAGGCCTCGCCGGGTGCGGTCGCCATGGGACTCGTGAGAGGCGGGGTGCTCGTCCATGAGGAGATCGATCGCCTGGCGGTGTCCGTACGCTCCACGGGGGAGCGAGCGGTCGTCGAGCTCGATCTCGGTCGGGGGCGATTCGGCGAGTCGAACGCCATGGTCCGGGTCCGTGCGGCACGACTCGGCACGCGCTTCATCCTCGTTCTCGCCGAGGACATCACCGAGTCCAAGCGGCTCGACGAGGTCCGGCGGGATTTCATCGCGAACATCAGTCACGAACTCAAGACCCCGATCGGCGCCGTCGGCCTGCTGGCCGAGGCGCTGCAGACCGCGGCCGACGACCCGGAGCAGGTGCGTCGCTTCGCGACGAAGATGACGGCAGAGGCCGCGCGTCTCGCGAAGATCACGGCCGAGATCATCGAGCTGTCGCGCCTGCAGGCCGCCGACGCCCTCGCCCGCCCGGAGTTGATCCACGTCGACCACATCGTCGCCGCCGCGATCGATCAGAGCCGGGTCGTGGCCGAATCCGCCGGGGTCGAGCTCGTCGGCGCCGGGGGCAAGGGTCTCGCGGTGTTCGGCGACGAAGCGCTGCTCACCGTCGCCGTCCACAACCTCGTGACGAACGCCATCGCCTACTCCTCGCCGGGCGGACGCGTCGGCGTCGGCGCGCGGGCGACGGACGGCGCCGTCGAGATCGCGGTGACCGACCAGGGGATCGGGATCGCCGACGAGGACAAGGAGCGCGTCTTCGAGCGGTTCTTCCGCGTCGACGACGCCCGCTCCCGTCGCACCGGCGGCACGGGACTCGGCCTGTCGATCGTCAAGCACACCGTGCAGAATCACGGAGGCGAGGTCAAGGTCTGGTCGCAGCTCGGCCGGGGCTCGACCTTCACCATCCGGCTTCCCCAAGCCGCCCAGGAGCCCACATCGTCCAGCGGACGATCCAAGAGAAAGGTGTCGCGATGACAAGCATTCTGCTCGTCGAGGACGAAGAATCGTTGAGCGAACCGCTCGCCTACCTGCTCGGTCGGGAGGGATACGAGGTCCGGGTCGCCGCGGACGGACCGACGGCCGTCGATGAGTTCGTCGCGAACGGGGCGGACCTCGTCCTCCTCGACCTCATGCTGCCGGGTATCCCCGGCACCGAGGTCTGCCGCCAGATCCGTGCGGTCTCGTCCGTGCCGATCATCATGCTGACGGCGAAGGACTCCGAGGTGGACATCGTGGTGGGGCTCGAGCTCGGTGCCGACGACTACGTCACGAAGCCGTATTCGACGCGCGAGCTCCTCGCGCGCGTGCGCGCCGTCCTGCGTCGACGCGGGCCGGACATCGATGAGGCGGAATCGGTCCTCGAGGCCGGAACGGTCCAGATGGACGTGGACCGTCACACCGTCACCGTGCGCGGTGCCGAGGTGTCCATGCCGCTCAAGGAGTTCGAGCTCCTCGAGCTCCTGCTCCGCAACGCCGGTCGCGTGCTGACGCGCGGGCAGCTCATCGACCGGGTCTGGGGGAGCGACTACTTCGGCGACACGAAGACCCTCGACGTGCACATCAAGCGGATCCGTTCGCGCATCGAGGAGAAGCCGTCCGATCCCGTGATGCTCGTGACGGTGCGCGGCCTCGGCTATCGCTTCGAGCCCTGACCTTCCGGGGTATGAAAACGGTGACGGTGCGCGTCGAGACGCGCACCATCACCGTTCTCACACCCCACGGTGAGGGGAGGGATCACTCCGACGGTGCCGGGGTGGGCGTGAGTGTCGCGTATTCGGCGAATGTGTCCTGCTCGAGCACGGGGACGTCGATCTCGACACCCTCCTCCTGGCCGTACTGCACGAAGACCGGGATGACGGCGCCGGCCGGCTCCTGCAGCGGGTCGAGCTCGAGGCGCTGTGCGTCGCCGGCGCTGTAGGTGGTGGTCGAACCGCCGGCCACCGTGAGGGTGAAGTCCTGTCGGTCGTCGCCCGAGCCCACCTGGATCGAGACGGAGTGCGGGGCGGAACCCGTGTTGATCACGGTCGCGAGCAGGAAGCCGGTGTCCTCGCCGTCGGCGAACACGATCGCGTTTCGGACGGCCACATCGCCGACCGTCGCACTGACGCCGTCGCTCGGGTCGTACTTCTTGAGGGTCGCCTGCGGGGCGAGCAGGTTGCACGACGTCGTACCGAGGGCGACGGTGGCCGCCATGACGATCGACGCGATGACGCGGGCGCGGGTTCTCACGGGGTGCCTCCAGCGGACGGGGCGCAGCCGGGGGTGATGCCCGTCCTGCTGCCGGTTCGGTTCAGTCATAGCCTAGCGTTCGCGCGGGGGAGCGCTGGTAAGGCGGACCTCACCCCGAGGGGCCTGTGGTATCCTGGGAGACGCTGAAGGGATACTATTCCATGCTTTTTGAGGTTGGCGAAACTGTCGTTTACCCCCACCACGGAGCCGCGACGATCGCGGAAGTCAAGACTCGGATCATCAAAGGTGAAGAGAAGCTCTACTTGAAGCTCCATGTCACCCAGGGTGATCTCGTGATCGAGGTCCCCGCCGAAAACGTCGACCTCGTCGGTGTTCGCGACGTGATCGGCAAGGAGGGCCTCGAGCGTGTGTTCGACGTCCTGCGCGCGCCGTTCACCGAGGAGCCCACGAACTGGTCTCGGCGTTACAAGGCGAATCTCGAGAAGCTCGCTTCCGGAGACGTCATCAAGGTGAGCGAGGTCGTGCGCGACCTCTGGCGCCGCGATCAGGACCGCGGTCTCTCCGCCGGCGAGAAGCGCATGCTCGCGAAGGCCCGTCAGATCCTCGTGTCCGAGCTCGCCCTCGCCGAGAAGACCGACGAAGAGAAGGCCTCGACCGTTCTCGACGAGGTCCTCGCCTCCTGACGACTCCGTGTTCCGGGCGGGCCTCTCCGCGAGGCTCGTCGCCCGAGACGGATATCCGAACGATCATCGCCCGCCGGCCGACCGGCGGGCGATCGTCGTCTCAGGGCGTGATCCCGAGGTCCGATCGGTCGACGCCGACCGAGCCGCGGGTTGTCGTACTGTCGGGGTATGAGTGTCGATCCCACCCTCGCGGTCATCGTCGTCGCTGCCGGGGACGGAACCCGCCTGCTCGCAGGTCGCCCCAAAGCCCTCGTGCCCCTGGGCGGCGTGACGATCCTCGAGCGCGCATTGACGAGCGTGTTCGCGATGCGCGCGCCCGCGCAGGTCGTCGTGGTCGCCCCGCCGTCGGCCGTCGAGGAGACTCGGTCTCTCGCTGAGCGCGTCGCGGGCATCGCATCCGGACTCCTCCACGTCGTCCCGGGGGGAACGTCCCGGACGCGATCGGTGCGCGCGGGCCTTGACGCGCTCCTCCCCTCGGTCCGCTCGGTCCTCGTCCACGACGCGGCGCGCGCGCTGTGCCCCACCTCGCTACTCGAATCCGTCGCGGACGCCGTGCGATCGACGGGGGAGGCGATCGTGCCCGGTCTCGCGGTGGTCGACACCGTGAAGGAGATCGACGACCGCAACGCGGTCGTCGCGACCGTCGACCGGGAACGGCTGCGCGCCGTGCAGACCCCGCAAGGGTTCCCGCGGGACCTCATCGAACGCGCCTACGCCGATGACGGGGCCGAGCGCACGGACGACGCCGCGACGGTCGCGGCGATCGGCGGCACGGTGCGAATCGTCGCAGGGGACGAGCGCGCGTTCAAGATCACGACACCGTGGGACCTGCGCCGCGCCGAGCTGCTCGTGTCGCGATCCGACCTCCGGACCGGTGTCGGGATCGACGTGCACGCGTTCTCGGACATCGGGACGCTGCGGCTGGCCGGGCTCGAGTGGCCGGGTCACGCGGCCCTCGCCGGACACAGCGACGGCGATGCCGTGGCGCACGCGATCGTCGACGCCCTCCTGAGCGCCGGGGGACTCGGCGACATCGGATCGCTCTTCGGGACGGACGACCCTCGATTCGCCGGCGCCTCGGGGGAGGTGTTCCTCGTCGGTGCCGTCGAGGTGCTCGCCGCAGCAGGTCTCGTGCCCGTCAATGTGGCGGTGCAGCTGATCGGCAACAGCCCGCGCTTCTCTCCGCGCCGAGCGGAGGCCGAGGCACAGCTCTCCGCGATCGTGGGCGCCCCCGTGAGCGTCGCGGCCACCACGACGGACGGACTCGGCTTCACCGGGCGGGGCGAGGGGGTCACGGCGATCGCCACGGCTCTCGTGCGATCGCAGGCCGGTGCGCTCCTCGAATAAGCTGGGCGGGTGACCCTCCGACTCCACGACTCCCGCACGGCGACGCTACGCGAGTTCGTCCCGCTCGTCTCCGGCCGCGTCGGGATGTACGTGTGCGGACCCACCGTGCAGTCGTCGCCGCACATCGGACACCTCCGCTCGGCCCTCGTCTACGACATCCTCCGGCGCTGGATGAGCGCCTCCGGGCTCTCGGTCACCCTCGTGCGCAACGTGACCGACATCGACGACAAGGTTCTCCAGAACGCGAGCGACGCCGAGGAGTGGTGGGCCCTGGCCTACCGGATGGAGCGGGAGTTCACCGCGGCATACGACGCCCTCGGGATACTTCCCCCCACGTACGAGCCGCGGGCCACCGCGAGCATCCCGCAGATGCACGAGATCATCGCGCTCCTCGTCGAGCGCGGGCACGCCTACCCCGCCACCGACTCCTCCGGCGACGTCTATTTCGACGTGCGCAGCTGGTCCTCCTACGGCGAGCTCACGCGTCAGCGTGTGGACGCGATGGAGGCCGCGACCGACGCCGATCCCCGCGGCAAGCGCGATCCGCACGATTTCGCCCTCTGGAAGGGCGCGAAGGACGGCGAACCGGCCTCGGCGATCTGGGAGAGCCCGTGGGGCGCCGGTCGACCGGGCTGGCACATCGAGTGCTCTGCCATGTCCCGCCGGTATCTCGGCGACCGGTTCGACATCCACGGAGGGGGCCTCGACCTGCGGTTCCCCCACCACGAGAACGAACTGGCGCAGTCCTCCGCAGCCGGCTTGGACTTCGCGTCCTACTGGGTGCACAACGGACTCGTGAACGTCGGCGGACAGAAGATGTCGAAGTCGCTCGGCAACTCCGTCTTCGCCGCCGACCTCCTGGAGTCCGCGCGACCGATCGCCGTGCGCTACGCGCTCGGCTCCGCGCACTACCGGTCGACGATCGACTTCCACGATGGAGCCCTCGCCGAGGCCGAGGCCGCCATCGACCGCATCGAGAGCTTCCTCGATCGGGCGGAGCGCCGGCTCGTGGGCACCCGATTCGCCGGGAGCGTCCTGCCGGTCGTCCCCTCCGCGTTCGCGGAGGCTCTCGACGACGATCTCGCAGTGCCCCAGGCGCTCGCCGTGCTGCACGACACGATCCGGGCGGGTAACCAGGCTATGGATGCGGACGACCCGGACGCCGTCGCGACCGCCGAGGCGCAGGTGCGGGCGATGACCGAGGTGCTCGGTATCGACCCCCTCTCCGCCGAGTGGCGCACCGCCGGAGGACGCGATGCGACGGCGGCCGCTCTCGACGCGCTCGTGCTGAGACTCGTCGAAGAGCGTAGGGTCGCACGAAGCAATAAAGACTTCGCCACATCGGACCGGATCCGCAACGATCTCTCCGCCGTCGGCATCACGATCGAAGACACCCCGTCAGGCACACACTGGAGCATCGATGGCAGTAGGTAAGAACCGCGCAGGTGCTGTGCGGAAGACGAAGAAGGGCCCTCTCAAGGGCACCGGCGGCAACGGACGGCAGGCCCTCGAGGGCAAGAAGCCGACGCCGAAGGCGGAGGACCGGCCGTACCACCCCGCCGGCAAGCGCAAGCTCGCGCAGGACCGGCTCGACCAGGCGCGCGGTCGGGGAGGCTCAGCGCCTCGTGGCGCCGCGAGCGCCACGCAGAGCCGCCGCCAGGACCAGCAGCGGAAGGCGCGCAACCAGGACGACGTCGAGATCGTGACCGGTCGGAACGCCGTCGTCGAGGCGCTCCGCGCGCGGATCCCGGCCTCGGCGCTGCACATCGCGATGCGCATCGAGACGGACGACCGGGTCAAGGAGATCCTGCAGATCGCCACGAAGCGGGGCATCCCGATCATGGAGGTCATGCGGCCGGAACTCGACCGCCTGGCCGGACACGACGGCGTCCACCAGGGCGTCGCCCTCAAGGTGCCCGCGTACGAGTACGCGCACCCGGTCGATCTCCTCGAGAAAGTCGTCGACGCCGGCCAGACGCCGCTGTTCGTCGCCCTCGACGGGATCACCGACCCGCGCAACCTCGGAGCGATCATCCGGTCGACGGCGGCGTTCGGCGGACACGGCGTCATCGTTCCCCAGCGCCGTTCCGTCGGCGTCACGGCCGCGGCGTGGCGGACCTCCGCCGGCGCGGCCGCCCGGGTTCCCGTCGCGATGGCGACGAACCTCACCCAGACGCTCAAGGCGTACAAGGAGGCCGGGGTCTTCGTGATCGGTCTCGACGGGGGAGGGGACGTCGACCTGCCGGGTCTCGACCTCGCCGACCGCCCGCTCGTCGTCGTGGTCGGCAGCGAGGGCAAGGGACTCTCGCGCCTCGTGACGGAGACGTGCGACGCGATCGTTTCGATCCCGATCGGTGCCGACACCGAGTCGCTCAACGCCGGTATCGCGGCGTCTGTCACGCTCTACGAGATCTCGACGTCGCGCGCTCGGGCCGCGAAGAAGTAGCACCTCCCACCTGCGTAGGCACCGTGATCCTTCGAAAGCACCCGAGTACTCGGGTGCTTTCGATGTATTACGGTGCCCGCGCGGGTCAGACGCGCTCGCGCCAGTCGACGTCCTCCGCGGAGTCGTCGTCGTCCACGGGGACGGCGATCGATTCGGTCGGCGGGTTGATGACGGTGGCCTCGTCCCGGCGGTGCCGCAGCACGTCGTTGACGTAGGCGGTCTGCGCCTCGGCGAGCGGCACGTCGCGCTCCTCCCTCTGGGACATGAACCAGCGGTGCTCGAGCAGCTGATGGAAGACCTCGGCGGGCTCGAGCTTGCCGCGGAGGTCGCGGGGGATCGAGGTGACGACCGGCTCGAAGACGCGGATGAGCCACTCGTGCGCCATTTGCTCTTCGTCGACGTCCTGCCCCTCCCGCGCATGCGTCGCGGAGTACGAGTCGAGATCGTTGAGGAGGCGCCGCGCCTGGTTCTCGCCCGTGTCGAGCCCCGTGAGCCGGATGAGGCGGCGCTGGTGGTGCCCAGCGTCGACGACCTTCGGCTGGATGCGGACCGTGGTTCCACCGGCGTCCGTACGGATCGCCAGCTCCTCGATGTCGAATCCGAGCTCGTTGAGGCGCTGCACCCGCTGATTGATGCGCCACCGCTCGCTCGATGCGAACGACTCGGACCCGGTCAGCTCCTTCCAGAGCGATCGGTACGACGCGACGATGCCGTTCGACACCTCGACGGGATCGAGTTCGTCCTCGACCCGCCCGCCCGCCTGGAGGTCCATGAGCTCGCCTGCGATGTTCACGCGGGCGATCTCGAGGTCGTTCTCCCGCTGGCCGTTCGAGAGGCCGCCGTCGAAGAGCTTTCCGGTCTCCGCATCGACGAGGTAGGCGGCGAACGAACCGGCGTCGCGACGGAAGAGCGTGTTCGAGAGCGAGACGTCGCCCCAGAAGAAGCCGACGATGTGCAGCCGGACGAGCAGGACGGCGAGGGCGTCGACGAGTCGCGTCGCCGTGTCGGGCCGGAGCATCTGCGAGAACAGGGCGCGGTAGGGGAGGGAGAACTTGAGGTGGCGTGTGACCAGTACGCTCGCGAGGTCGTCCCCGTCGTCGTTCAACCGCCCGGCCACGACGGCGAGGGGGTCCACGCACGGGATGTCGAGTCGCTGGAGCGTCCGCAGCATGTCGTACTCGCCCCTGGCCATCTCGGTCGTTGTCTCCTTGACCGCGATCACGTAGCCGGACAGGTACGCGAATCGCACGAGGTGTCGCGAGATGCCCTTGGGCAGCGACGCGATCGTCTCGCTCGGCCACTCGTCCAGCGGCAGGTGCCAGGGGAGGTCGAGGAGGGCCGGGTCGACGGTCGCCGACGTGATGCTGAGGGACGCGCTCATGGTGTCGCCATTTCGTTTCGGGAAAGAGAGAACGCCGGCCGGCGGGCAGAAGCCGCGCCGACCGGCGTCGTCGGTGGTCAGAGCATCGAGCGTCAGACGCTGGCGATGGCCTTGTTCAGGCGCAGGCCCGACTCGACGTCGAACGCGTGGATGTGGTTCGGAGCCGGGACGAGGTGCACGGTGTCACCGATGGAGGGGTGGAGGCGACCATCGACGCGGGCGACGATGTCGGTGCGCTTGCCGTCCACGTCCGAGTGGCCGTAGAGGTAGCCGTCGGCGCCGAGCTCCTCGACGAGGTCGACGACGACCTCGAGGCCCGCACCCGGGTCGGTCGAGACGACGATGTCCTCGGGGCGCACACCGACGGTGACCTGCTTGCCGGAGGCGGTGCTGAGGATGTCGCGGTCGACGGGGACGACGCTCGCGCCGAACTTCACGCCGCCCTCGGCGAGGTCTGCCGTGAGGAGGTTCATGGCGGGGGAGCCGATGAACCCGGCGACGAAGACGTTCTGCGGTGCCTCGTACAGGTCGCGCGGGGTGCCGACCTGCTGGAGGAGGCCGTCCTTCAGCACGGCGATGCGGTCACCCATGGTGAGCGCCTCGGTCTGGTCGTGCGTGACGTAGACGGTCGTGACGCCGAGTCGACGCTGGAGCGATGCGATCTGCGTACGCGTCTGCACGCGGAGCTTGGCGTCGAGGTTCGACAGGGGCTCGTCCATGAGGAACACCTGCGGCTGACGCACGATCGCGCGACCCATGGCGACACGCTGACGCTGACCACCCGAGAGAGCCTTCGGCTTCCGCGTGAGGTACTCTTCCAGGTCGAGGAGCTTGGCGGCCTCGAGCACGCGCGTCGCGCGCTCCTCCTTGCCGACACCGGCGATCTTGAGCGCGAAGCCCATGTTCTCGGCGACGGTCATGTGCGGGTAGAGCGCGTAGTTCTGGAACACCATCGCGATGTCGCGGTCCTTCGGCGGGACGTCCGTGACGTCGCGGTCGCCGATGAGGATGCGACCGTCGTTGACCTCTTCGAGGCCGGCGAGCATCCGCAGGGACGTCGACTTGCCACAGCCGGAGGGGCCGACGAGCACGAGGAATTCGCCGTCCGCGACGTCGAGGTTGAGCTTGTCGACCGCGGGGCGGGTGCCGCCCGGGTACAGACGCGTGGCGTTGTCGAATGTGACTGATGACATGTTCTGTCTTCTCCTTCACCGGCAGGTACGTGCCGGACGATCCGAGTGAATGGAAGCGCGACCTGCGAGGACTCCTGACGGAGGCCGTCGACGCGGCGACGCACGCGACGACGTCGTCACGCCTTCCCAGTATGCCACGACTCCCGTGAACGGGGGGCGCGATGCTCCGGTCGCCCGCGTCTCCGATGCACCGTTCGTCCAGCCACGGCGTGGCCGACGCTCAGGAGGCGGGCCTACTATCGGGAGGTACGTCGCGCCCCCGGGTGACGTACCGAGCCCTGTACGACGTCAAAAGCGAGGATCCATGACAACCGGACAGCCTGCCGGTCCCGAAACGCCCGTCTCCAAGAACGACCGCCGCGAGGCGGCGAGGGAGAAGGCGAAGCAGCTCCGCACCGCCCAGCGACGCAAGGAACTGCGGAACCGATTCCTGATCCAGGGAGGCATCATCGTCGCCGTGCTCGCGGTCGTCGCGATCGTCGCCGTCGTCGTGGTGTCGTCGATCCGTCCCGCGTCGAACGGCCCGGCGAACATGGCGAGCGACGGCATCGTGATCGGGCAGGGTCTCTCGGCCGTCCCGACGGAGGCCCTCGCCGCGGGCTCCGATCCCGTGCCGACCGCCGAGGATCCGGCCGTCGCGCAGATCCGCGTGTATCAGGACTACCTCTGCCCCTACTGCGGCGACTTCGAGCGCGCGAACGGCGAGCAGATGGAATCGCTGATCGAATCCGGAGCGGCGACCGTGGAGATCCACCCGATCGCGATCCTCACCGGCCGGTCCGCCGGCACCCAGTACTCGCTCCGCTCCGCGAACGCGGCCGCGTGCGTGGCCGACTCGGCGCCCGACAGCTTCTGGGCGTTCAACTCCGCTCTCTTCGCGGACCAGCCGGCCGAGGGGACCGCCGGGCTCTCCGACGAGCAGCTCATCGACATGGCCGACACGGCGGGCGCCGGCGGGGTCGCCGACTGCATCACCGACCAGGACTTCTCGGGCTTCATCCAATCGGCCACCGATCGTGCCAAGGAGGGCCCGCTGCCCGGATCGAAGGTGACGAACGTCGAGGGCACTCCGACGATCCTCGTGAATGGTCGGCAGTACAGCGGCTCGCTCACCGACACCGAGGAGTTCCGAGCGTTCGTCCTGCAGGCCTCGAGTGAGACCTACTCGACGTCGACTCCGACACCGACCCCCACGCCGACGGACACCGCCCCCGCGAACGGCTGATCGGTCGAGCGCCCGCCGCCGAATGGTTAGGATAGGTGCTCGTCGGCCGACTTGGCGCAATTGGTAGCGCAACGCTCTTGTAAAGCGTAGGTTGCGGGTTCGAGTCCCGCAGTCGGCTCCACATCTTTACCCCGTGAAGACCGCTCGCGACCAGGCGAGGGAATCGAGAGGACACCCGATCGATGAGCGATACTCCCATCGTCCTGTTCGTCTGCGTGCACAATGCGGGTCGGTCCCAGATGGCCGCCGGTTACATGAGTGCTCTCTCCGGCGGGGCCGTCGAGGTGCGATCCGGCGGGTCCGAGCCGGGGGACTCCCTGAACCCGACGGCCATCGCGGTCATGGCGGAGGAGGGCATCGACATCTCCCAGGCCGTACCGCAGCTCATGACGACCGAGCAGGTCAGGGCGGCCGATGCCGTCATCACGATGGGGTGCGGCGACGCCTGCCCGATCTTCCCGGGCAAGCGGTACGAGGACTGGGAGCTCGACGACCCCAAGGGCCGCCCGATCGACGAGGTCCGTGCCATCCGCGACGACATCCGATCGCGCGTGGAACGCCTGCTGGGTGAACTCGTCCCCGACGCGTCCTAGCGGGACCTGTGCTGTAGCCGCGGGAGTAGACTCGCCGGGTTTGTGCGTGACGGAGACGATCGGGCGGTTCGTGTGACTGAGGGTGTGAAGCGGGCCTTCCCGCAGTGGTTGGGTCTCGTCATGGCGATCATCGCGGGTACCTTCGTGGCGGTCCAGGCTCGGATCAACGGCGCGCTCGGCGTCGCGATCGACGACGGATTCGCGGCCGCCGCGGTGTCGTTCGGCTCCGGGCTCGTGATCCTGATCGCCGTCATGGCCTTCTCCCGGCCCGGGCGTCGCGGTCTCGGCCGTGTGATCGAGGGGCTGAGGGACCGGAGCGTGCCGTGGTGGACGGTCGCGGGTGGCGGAGCCGGGGCCTTCCTCGTCCTGTCCCAGGGGATCGCGGCCGCAGCTCTCGGGGTCGCCCTCTTCACCGTCGCGATCGTCGCGGGCCAGACGGTGTCCTCGCTCGTGCTCGACCGGATCGGCTTCGGCCCTCACGGTGTCGTGCCCTTCCAGACCATGCGTGTGCTCGGGTCGGCGCTCGCTCTCGTGGCCGTCGCCTGGGCCGTGTCGACCGAGTTCGGCGGCGACAAGCCGCTGCTGCTGCTCCTCATGCCCTTGCTCGGGGGGATCGGGATCGGATGGCAGCAGGCCGTGAACGGCCGTGTCCGTCAGCTCGCGGGAAGCTCGCTGACCGCGACCTTCATCAACTTCGCGATCGGAACGGTCGTCCTGCTCGTCGCGACGGCGGTGCACGTCGCGGTGGCCGGGCCGCCCTCACCGTTCCCGAGCGACCCGGTGCTCTACATCGGAGGTGCGATCGGGTGCGTCTTCATCGGAGTCTCCGCTTTCCTCGTGTCCCACACGGGGCTGCTCGTACTCGGGCTCGGCACGGTCGCCGGCCAGCTCGTGGGGGCCGTCCTCCTCGACGTCTTCGTCCCCGGCGCCGGCGGTCTGCACTGGACGACCGTCGCCGGCGCCGGTCTCGCTCTCGTCGCCGTGGCCATCGCGAGCATCCGGCGCTGAGAGGCTGCTCGTCCGAACGGCGAGCACCCGAGCGGAGTTCGACCCGGTCAGAGTTCGGTGAGGAACCGCTCGGCGTCGACCACACGGCGCGATCCGCGGCGTCTGCCCTCGGGCACGCCGCCGACGTAGAGCCAGCCCATGAGCTCCTCGTTCTTCTCGAGGCCATGGGCCTTACGCATGGCCTTGTGGCGCGTGTACCAGCCGGTGCGCCAGAAGACGCCCCAGCCGGCTGCATCGAGTAGCAGGCTCATCGTGTGGGCGACACCGGACGCGACCGCCTCCTGTTCCCACCGCGGTACCTTGTGCGACTTCTTCGCGCTGACCACCACGGCGAGGACGAGGGGAGCCTTGAGGGGCTTGTCGGACGGCTTGCGGTCTTTCGAGGCCTTCGCGATCGCCTTACCGAGACGCCGACGTGCGTCGCCGCGGAGGGCGACGATGCGCCACGGGCGCAGCGAACTGTGGTCCGCGACACGGCCGGCGGCGGCGACGATGCGCGCGAGCTCGTCATGGGTCGGCGCCTCCGAGGTGACGCTCGACCACGACCGTCGCGAGGCGACCGCGTCGAGGACGGTCTCGAAGGTCACGGCCCGCTCTGCTCGAGCGGCACCGTCGGTCGACGTCACTCGGCGGCCGGCGTGAAGCCGAGCGCGAGCGAGTTCATGCAGTACCGGTCGCCCGTCGGAGTCCCGAAGCCGTCGTCGAACACGTGTCCCAGGTGCGAGTCGCACGTCGCGCAACGGACCTCCGTGCGGACCATGCCGAGGGAGGAATCCTCGATGAGCGTCACGGCCTCGGGGTCGACCGACTCGTAGAAGCTCGGCCATCCGCAACCGGAATCGAACTTCGTGCCGCTCTTGAAGAGCTCGGCGCCGCAGGCCGCACACGTATAGAGGCCGGCGCGCGCCTCGTCGAGGAGCTCACCCGTCCACGGGCGTTCGGTGGCGGACTCGCGGAGTACCGCGTACTGCTCGGGGCTCAACTCTTCGCGCCACTCGGAATCGCTCTTCTTCACTTCGTGCGACATGCGTGTCCTTCCATCGGTGTCCTCCTCCATTCAACCGCACGCGTCCCGGGTTGTTCCCCTCTGTGCGTTGTGAGGCGCAGTCCACGACGGGCCGCACCACGAAACGTGCGCGACACGTTGCGTGATTAGGATGTGCGCGAGAGGAGGGGCGACATGGCAGCGAGTGAGACCACCGGAGGGACGGACGGCTCCCGCGATGCACGCCCCCTCGATGCCCGCGAACGGGCGATCCTCGACTTCGAGCGCCAGTGGTGGAAACACGCCGGTGCGAAGGAGGACGCGATCCGCTCAGAATTCTCCCTGTCGGCCGCCCGGTATTATCAGGTGCTCGGTGCCCTCCTCGATCGTCGCGAGGCGCTCGTCTACGACCCGATGCTGGTCAAGAGACTGCAGCGCATGCGGGATGCTCGATCGGCGGCCCGAGCCGCACGCTCCACCCCCCAGTCGTCGAGCTGACGCTTCGACGACGAAGAACCGGAAGACGCCACCACCGCAATGACCCGCAGCCATCCCCGCGACCGTTTCGATGCGAAGAGTCCGACGGAGCCGGTGCGCGTCGGTGCCCATCGAGCCCCCGAGCGACGAGGACGAGGCTGGATCGCGTTCGCCTGGGCTGCGGCGGCGACCGTCGTGCTCGTCATCGTCGGCATCGTGGGACTCCAGCTCATCACGGACCGGCTCGACCTCGACGCCGTCTTCCCGCAGCAGGAGGAGTCGCAGGCCGCGTCGCCCTCCGCGACGGCGGAGCCCTCGCCCGCCGTCGTCGACCCCGCGGCGCTCGTGACCGTGCTCAACGGCACGGAGACGGCCGGCCTCGCCGCCGATGCCGTCGAGCAGCTGGCCGCCGACGGCTGGTCGCAGAACATCGCGGTGAGCAATGCCGACCAGACGGACGTGGCGACGACGATCGTCTACTACCAGGACGCGTCCCAGGAGGGTGCAGCCCGGGGTCTCGCCGAGTCGCTCGGCGTCGGCGCCATCACCCTGTCCGACGATTTCGCGATCGACGCCGCTGAGGGTGAGGAGCCGATCCTGCAGCTCGTCGTCGTGCTCGGCGACGACTACGTCCCGCCCGCCGGCTGAGTCGAGCGGCCCTCGTCCGGCCGCTGTGTTTCCCGCGTGTTTCCGGGGTGAGGAGCCTCTGTAACCATTTCCCCTCGGCCATGTCCGCGGCCCCCTGGCGTGGCTACGATCTGGAAGTGGTCGCGCATGCTGCGCTCGCGGATGCGGCGGGCCCGGTAGCGGCAAGAGCCGAGCACCGAGAGACACAGCAACATGGGAGTAGGCATGGCGAACGGAACCGTGAAGTGGTTCAACGCTGAGAAGGGCTACGGCTTCATCACCGTTGACGACGGAGGGCAGGACGTGTTCGTCCACTACTCCGCGATCGACATGAGCGGCTACAAGGCCCTCGAGGAGGGCCAGCAGGTCGTCTTCGAGGTCGGGACGGGCTCGAAAGGTCCTCAGGCCGAGTCGGTCCGCCTGGCGTAGACACCGGAGGATCAGCGATACGACGAACGCCGTCGACCTCGGTCGGCGGCGTTCGTCGTATCGTGCCGTCAGCGCCCGATCCTCCCCCCGGGACGCGGCTTGCACTCGACGAAGGAGAGTGCCAGAATCGGTGTTAGCACTCCCGCTAGCGGAGTGCTAAAAAACGTTCTCAACGTCCGGGAGGGACGAAAAACCACATGGCAAAGATCATTGCTTTCGACGAAGAGGCCCGCCGCGGTCTCGAGCGCGGCCTCAACCAGCTCGCCGACGCCGTCAAGGTCACCCTCGGCCCGCGCGGCCGCAACGTTGTCCTCGAGAAGAAGTGGGGAGCCCCCACGATCACGAACGACGGTGTGTCCATCGCCAAGGAGATCGAGCTCGACGACCCGTTCGAGAAGATCGGTGCGGAGCTCGTCAAGGAGGTCGCCAAGAAGACCGACGACGTCGCCGGTGACGGCACGACCACGTCCGTCGTCCTCGCTCAGGCTCTCGTCCGCGAAGGCCTGCGCAACGTCGCAGCCGGCGCCGACCCGATCAGCCTGAAGAAGGGCATCGAGAAGGCCGTCGCCGCCGTCAGCGCCGAGCTCCTCTCGTCCGCCAAGGAGATCGAGACCCGCGAGGAGATCGCGGCCACCGCCGCCATCTCGGCCGCCGACACGCAGATCGGTGAGATCATCGCCGACGCGATCGACAAGGTCGGCAAGGAGGGTGTCGTCACCGTCGAGGAGTCGAACACCTTCGGCACCGAGCTCGAGCTGACCGAGGGCATGCGCTTCGACAAGGGCTACCTGTCGGCGTACTTCGTCACGGACACTGACCGCCAGGAGACGGTGTTCGAGGACGCGTACATCCTCATCGTCAACTCGAAGATCTCGAACATCAAGGACATCCAGGCGATCGCCGGGCTCGTCATCGATTCGGGCAAGCCGCTCCTCATCATCGCCGAGGACGTCGACGGCGAGGCTCTCGCGACCCTCGTCCTCAACAAGATCCGTGGCATCTTCAAGTCGGTCGCCGTCAAGGCCCCCGGCTTCGGAGACCGTCGCAAGGCGCAGCTGCAGGACATCGCGATCCTCTCCGGCGGACAGGTCATCTCGGAAGAGGTCGGCCTCAAGCTCGAGAACGTCACGCTCGACCTGCTCGGCCGTGCACGCAAGGTCGTCATCACCAAGGACGAGACGACCATCGTCGACGGTGCGGGCACCAAGGAGCAGATCGACGGCCGCGTGGCCCAGATCCGCAAGGAGATCGAGAACACCGACAGCGACTACGACCGCGAGAAGCTCCAGGAGCGCCTCGCGAAGCTCGCCGGTGGCGTCGCCGTCATCAAGGCCGGAGCCGCGACGGAGGTCGAACTCAAGGAGCGCAAGCACCGCATCGAGGACGCCGTCCGCAACGCGAAGGCAGCCGTCGAAGAGGGCATCGTCGCCGGTGGTGGCGTCGCGCTCATCCAGGCGGGCAAGACCGCGTTCGAGAGCCTCCACCTCACGGGTGACGAGGCGACCGGTGCGAACATCGTCAAGGTCGCCATCGAGGCGCCGCTCAAGCAGATCGCGCTCAACGCTGGTCTCGAGCCGGGTGTCGTCGCCGCCAAGGTGCGCGAGCTCCCCGTCGGACACGGCCTCAACGCCGCGACCGGTGAGTACGTCGACATGCTCGCCACGGGCATCAACGACCCGGTGAAGGTCACGCGCTCCGCGCTGGTCAACGCCGCGTCGATCGCCGGCCTCTTCCTCACGACCGAGGCCGTCGTCGCCGACAAGCCGGAGAAGTCCGCTCCGATGCCGGCCGACCCCACGGGTGGCATGGACTTCTAGTCCGACCCGTAGCACCGCGACGGCGGGGCGTCTCCTTCGGGAGGCGCCCCGCCGTTTCGCGTGCGGCAGGCGGCGGTGCCGCCGCCAGCCCGGTGCCTCAGCGGAAGAGGGCCGCGTTCTGCTGCTCCACGTCCACGTAGCTCTGCACCGTGCGGTCGAGCGCGGTGTTGATGCTCGTGAGCGACTCCTCCACCCGCTGCTGGGTGGAGCGCCATTCGGCCACGACCCCCTGGAACGCGGCCGATGCCGAGCCGGTCCACGACCCCTGCAGCTCGGTCAACTGCGCGTGGAGGGCGGCGCACTCCGTCCGCACGCGGTCGACCGTCGATCGCATCGTACTCGCGGCACCGGCCGCCGCCTCGCTGTCGACCTGGAATCTCGTCATGTCCACTCCGTCCGTCACTGCACGCCGTGTGCGTGCTCCAGAACGGTAGGTCGGATGCGATCGCGCGGCGACGGCGGAGCGGCAGGATGTGCGGAACTCCGGGTGAGCCGTCCTTGTGGACGACGTGCGGACGGCGCCGCGGAGACGTGCTCAGGCGCCGGAGACCGGCTCGGCGCCATCGGCCGTCGAGGGCGCCTGGTCGTCCGCCGGGGCCGCGAGGGGGAGCTCGACGCGGAAGGTCGCGCCTCCGCCAGGGGTCTCCACGACGGTGACGGTGCCCTGGTGTGCAGCGACGATGGAGGAGACGATCGAGAGTCCGAGTCCGCTGCCACCGGTCTCCCGCGTGCGCGAGCTGTCGGCCCGCCAGAAGCGCTGGAAGATCTTGTCGCGGATCTGGGGAGGGATCCCCTCACCGTGGTCGATCACCGAGATGGTCGCGCGACCGGTCAGCGCATCGGCCGAGACTCCGACCTCGAGCGGAGAGTCGGACGGCGTGAATCGCAGAGCGTTGCCCATGAGGTTCGCAATGACCTGACGCAGCTTGTTCTCCTCGGCGAAGACCACCGCGGGCACGGACAGCTCGGGCGAGACGGTGTGCGCGATCGGATCGAAGGTGAGCGTCGGCTGCTCCTCGTCTCCGTTCTTCCGCGGCCGACGGGAGCGGAGTCGCGCGAGCGTACCGGCGGCGAGGGCCATCGGTCCGGTCGCCGTCGATGTTCCGGTCCGTGACCGCACGATCGCCGGAAGCGGTGGTGCCTGCACCGGGACGTCCTCGGGACGCGTCAGAGGGGAGACGCGGGGTGGCGGAGTGTCCACGACGACCCGCACGTCTCGAGCGGGGGAGGCGGCGCGGGCGTCCATGACGGCGTCGCGCGCGATCGGGCTGAGATCGACACGCTCGAGCCGCATCGGCTTGGTCTCGTCGAGGCGCGCGAGCTCGAGCAGGTCCTCGACGAGTCCACCCATGCGGATCGCCTCCTTCTCGATGCGCTCCATCGCCTGGGCGACGTCATCGGAGGTCTGGAGGGCTCCCATCCGATAGAGCTCCGCGTAGCCTCGCACGGTCACGAGCGGAGTGCGCAGCTCGTGGCTCGCATCGCCGACGAACCGTCGCATCTGCTCGTTGGCGCGCGCGCGGTCGCGGAAGGCGCGGTCGATGCGCGCGAGCATGGTGTTGAGTGACCGGTTGAGCCGGCCGACCTCGGTGTTGGGGGTCGCGCCCGACAATCGTTGGCTGAAGTCGCCGTCCGCGATGCGGGCGGCGGTGTGCTCCACCTCGCGCAGGGGGAGGAACGTGTTGGTCACGAGGATGCGGGTGAGGAGCGCGCCGAGGACGATGACGCCGAGACCGAGGCCGAAGAAGATCGTGAGGTAGGTCGCGACGATCGTGTCCGTGTTGCGCATCGACGCCGCGACGTAGACGAGGTAGCAGGAGTCGCACCCCGCGGTCGAGACGGACACGAACCGGCCCCGGAATTCGGTTCCCCCGGTCTCGCTGTGCGTGATGAAGGGGTTCGGATTGCCGACCTCCGCGAGGTATTTGGAGAAGTCGATGTTCTCGCTCACTCGGGGGGCGAGCGCATCGTCCGACGACCACGACTGATCGACGAGGGCACCGTCCTGGCCGTAGAGCGCCATGAAGAGCTCGTTCTGCGACTGCATGGCGAAGGCACTCGCATCGCCCTCGAGGTAGGCACGCACCTTGCTCTCGGACATCGCGCTCACCTGAGTGTCGACCTGGTAGACGAGAGCCTGTTTCAGGATCGCCATCGTGCCCGTGCCCGCGATGAGCAGGCCGAACGTGAGGACCAGGACCGTCACACCCGTGATCTTCGTGCGCAGGGAGATCCCGTTCCACCATTCACCGGTGCGCTCGACGAACGCCCGCCATGATTCCCGCTTCGGGGTCGACTCCTCCACGGGAACGCCGGTGGTCAGGGCTTCGCCGCGGCGGTCTTCAGCATGTATCCGAAGCCGCGCTTGGTCTGGATGAGCGGCTCGTCGGAGAACTGGTCGAGCTTGCGGCGGAGGTACGAGATGTAGCTCTCGACGATGCCCGCGTCGCCGTTGAAGTCGTACTCCCAGACGTGATCGAGGATCTGAGCCTTGCTGAGGACGCGGTTCGGGTTGAGCATGAGGTAGCGCAGGAGCTTGAACTCGGTGGGGCTGAGTTCCACCGGGGTGGAGCCGACGAGAACCTCGTGGGTGTCCTGGTCCATCGTGAGCTCCCCCGCGCGGATCACGGCGTCCTCGTCCGCTTGCATCGTGCGGCGGAGGATCGCCTTGATGCGAGCGACGATCTCGTCGAGGCTGAAGGGCTTCGTGACATAGTCGTCGCCACCGACGGTGAGGCCGGTGATCTTGTCCTCGGTGTCGTCCTTCGCCGTGAGGAAGAGGATCGGGGCCGTGTAGCCGGCCGAACGCAGTCGCTTCGTGACCCCGAAGCCGTTCATGTCGGGGAGCATGACGTCGAGGATGATGAGGTCCGGCTCCTCCTCGAGGACGGCGGAGATGGTCTGGGCGCCGTTTCCGACGGCCCGGACGGCGAAGCCGGCGAAGCGCAGGCTCGTGGTGAGGAGGTCGCGGATGTTGGGCTCGTCGTCGACGATCAGGATGCGGGGGCCGGTCATGGAACCTAGTATCTGCGTGTTCCCTGAAGCATTCCTGAATGCCACTCGCGGCTCACAGCCGGTCGTGCGACGCGTCGGTCAGAATGGCCACATGACCACCTCCCTTCCGCCACTCGTCTCACTCACGGAGGGGTTGGAGATCCGCAGCCCTCGACGCCGCATCGGTGCCCGTTCCTTCGACTTCGCGCGGGAGGTGGCGGTCATGGCGGTCGTGAACCGCACGCCCGATTCCTTCTACGACCAGGGCAGGACGTTCGGTCTCGACGCTGCCGTCGCGGCCTGCGAACGCGCCGTCTCGGAGGGGGCCGACTGGGTCGACATCGGCGGAGTGCCCTTCGCGCCAGGGGCGGCGCTGACCGCCGAGCAGGAGCTCGAACGCGTGCTCCCCGTCGTCGAGGCCGTGAGGAGACGATCCGAGGTCGTCATCTCGGTCGACACGTTCCTCCCTGCGGTCGCGCGAGCGTGCATCGACGCGGGTGCCGATGTGATCAACGACACGACGGGACTGCACCACCCCGACCTCGTCCCGGTGGTGGCGGACAGCGATGCGACCCTCGTCCTGACGCACAGCCTCGCCGCACCGCGCACCGTCTACCCGCGACCCGAATACGCGGACGTCGTGCGGGACGTGGCCGGCTTCCTCGAGGAACGGGTGTCGCGGGCGCTCGACGGTGGCATCCCCGAGGAGCGGCTCGTGATCGACCCGGGCCACGACCTCAACAAGAACACGCTGCACAGCCTCGAGCTGACGCGGCGCCTCGGGGAGATCGTCGGCATCGGGCTGCCGACCCTCGTCGCGGTGTCCAACAAGGACTTCGTAGGGGAGAGCATCGGTGCGCCGAAGCCCGAGCGTCTCGAGGGGTCACTCGCGGCCATGGTGCTGTGCATCGCGCAGGGCGCCCGGATCGTCCGCATGCACAACGTCAAGGAGTCGGTGGCGGCGGTGCGGATGGCCGAGACGATCCTCGGGCTGCGAGAACCCGAGGAGCTCCGACACAACATGGGTGAGATCAATGACTGACGCGCCGCTCGATCGGGTCTGGGCGCGCGCGGGTGGCGCGGGCAGCGACACGGGGGACCTCGACGTCCTCGCCTGGTACGAGGAATCAGTGCCGACGGACGGGTCCTCCTGGGTGCGCATGAACTTCGTGGCGAGCGTCGACGGCGCCGTCACGGTCGACGGCCTGAGCGGCGGACTCGGTTCGGATGCCGACCATCGCGTCTTCGATCTCCTCCGTGTGCCGTGCGACGTCGTGGTGGTCGCGGCCGGGACCGTCCGCGCCGAGGGATACGGGGCGTTGAGGGTCGACGACCACCACTCCGCCCTCCGGGAGGGCGCGGGGTTCGCCGCCCAGCCGCGCTTCGGGATCGTCTCGAGGTCGCTCGATCTGGATCCCGACCACCGCATCTTCACGGAGGCGCCCGTGCGTCCCGTCGTGATCACGACCCGCTCCGCCGACCGCGATCGCGTCGCGGCGCTCTCACGCGTCGCGGACGTCTACGCGTGTGGAGACGAGGCCGTCGACGGGACGGAAGTCCGGGAGGTCCTCGCTCTCGAGGGCATGCCACGGATCCACTCGGAGGGTGGACCCGCGCTCTTCGGTGCGTTCATCGCCGACGGTGCCGTCGATGACCTGTGCCTGACGGTGAGCCCATTGCTCGCGGGAGGCGACGCCGGCCGGATCGCGCACGGCCGCGTGCCGGAGAGTCCGGTGGGTCTGTCGCTCGCCCACATCGTGCGCGCCGACGACACCCTCCTCCTCCGCTACACCCGCTGACCCCCCTGGAAATCCCGCGGGTGCTCGAAAAAACGGGTCGACAGCGGAATTTCCGGGGGGAGAGTCAAGCGGCGGCGAGGGAGTCCGCGTCCAGGATCGTGTAGCTGTAGCCCTGCTCGGCGAGGAAGCGCTGGCGGTTCTGGGCGAAGTCCTGGTCGACGGTGTCGCGGGCCACGAGCGTGTAGAAGTTCGCGGGCAGACCGGACTCCTTCGGTCGGAGGAGCCGGCCGAGGCGCTGAGCCTCCTCCTGACGCGACCCGAACGACCCGGACACCTGGATGGCCACGGTCGCTTCGGGGAGGTCTACCGAGAAGTTGGCCACCTTGGAGACCACGAGCACCTTCTCCTCGCCCACGCGGAACGCCTGGTACAGCCGCTCGCGCTCGTCGATGGGCGTCGAACCCGTGATGCTCGGTGCGCCGAGGGACTGGGCGATCTCGTCGATCTGGTCGAGGTACTGGCCGATCACGAGGATGCGCTCGCCGGCGTGCCGTTCGATGAGCTGCCGGACGACGCCGAGCTTGACGGGGGCCGTGGCGGCGAGGCGGTAGCGCTCGTCGTCGGCCGAGGCTGCATAGGTCATGCGCTCGCCGGAGGGCAGGTCGACCCGCACCTCGTAGCAGGTGGCCGGCGAGATGTAGCCCTGCGCCTCGATCTCCTTCCACGGGGCGTCGAACCGCTTCGGGCCGATGAGGCTGAAGACGTCGCCCTCCCGGCCGTCCTCGCGCACCAGGGTGGCGGTGAGTCCCAGGCGCCGACGCGCCTGCAGCTCCGCGGTGAGCTTGAAGACGGGGGCGGGCAGCAGATGCACCTCGTCGTAGATGACGAGGCCCCAGTCGAGGGCGTCGAGGAGCGCCAGGTGCGCGTACTCGCCCTTCCGCTTGGCCGTGAGGATCTGGTACGTCGCGATCGTGACGGGCTTGACCTCCTTCGACTCGCCGGAGTACTCGCCGATCTCCTCGGCGGTGAGGCTCGTGCGCCGCAAGAGCTCGTCGCGCCATTGGCGGGCAGACACGGTATTGGTGACGAGGATCAGCGTCGTCGTCGCGGCCGTGGCCATTGCGCCGGCGCCGACGATGGTCTTGCCCGCGCCGCAGGGGAGCACGACGACCCCGGAGCCGCCGTCGAAGAAGCTCGACACCGCCTTGGACTGGTAGTCGCGCATGCCCCAGCCGTCCTCGGCGAGGTCGATGGGGTGGGGCGTGCCCGGCGTGTAACCCGCGAGGTCCTCGGCCGGCCAGCCGAGCTTCACGAGCTCCTGCTTGAGCTGACCCCGGGCCCACGCCTCGACGAGGAACGTGTCCGGCGTGGGGTGGCCGATCAGCAGGGGAGCGATGCGCTTGGCCCGCGATACCTCGGCGAGCACCGCCTCGTCGGTCGACCGGAGGACGAGTCGCTTCTCGTCGTCGCGTTCGATGACGAGCCGGCCGTACCGCGACACCGTGTCCTGTATGTCGATGACGACGCTCTGCGGCAGGGGGAACTTTGAGAAACGCTCGAGGGTCGCGATCATGCCGTCGGCCTCGTGGCCCGCCGCGCGCGCGTTCCAGAGCCCGAGACGGGTGATCCGGTACGTGTGCACGTGCTCGGGCGCGCGCTCGAGCTCGGCGAAGATCGCGAGTTCGTGGCGCACATCCTCAGCGAGTGGGTGCGCCACTTCGAGCAGCACCGTGCGGTCGCTTTGGACGATGAGAGGTCCGTCTGACATAAGGGTCAATTCTATTCGGGCCGGGAGCCGTCGGGTGCACGGGGTGCCTGAGCGGTCGGGGGTTGCGCGCGTCCGAGAGCACGGTCGCTCGCGTGGGTCGCGGCAGAGCGGAGGTCGGCGCGGGACCAGGCTCAGGCGGGTCGGACTGAGGCGATGCTCCGCACGGGCACGGTGCGTTCGACGTCGGCGTTCGCGTCGCGGCCGCGGAGACGGCCACCGGACAGGCCGGTCGCCTCGATGGTGAACTCGCGCTCGAGGCCGTCGGGGAAGTTCACGACGATCGTGATGGTGCTCCGCCGCTTCACGGCCTCGTCCAGTTGGCGGGCGAGCCACGCGGCATCCGTCGCCTCTCCGTCCTCGCCCGTGGATTCCACGAGACGACGGACGAGGGCGTCGGAGTTCGACCGAGCGGGTTCCGTGCCGCCCGCGAGGTGTTCGCGGGCGAGTTGGACGATCGTCCCCTCCGCCGTCTCCGCGGCGACCGGATAGCGAGCGCCCTGCAGCGCCCAGAAGACGACATCGGGCGCGAACCGGCTCTCGAGGCCGCCCCGCCCGTCCGATCGCGTCGAGGGGGAGAGGGCCAGAGGCGCGAGCGACTGGTCGACGCGGATCGCGTCGAGGTAGTCCTGGTCCGTCGATCGGATGGTCGATGACGACGCGGCGTTCGAACCGTCGTGCCGCGAGAACGGTCCCACCCGGATCAGCCCGTGACGTGCGGCGGCCTCGGAGACCACGTACTCGACGGGCTGGGGGAGGCCCGTGAGGGAGATGCCACGGAGGAAGTCGAGGATCGCCTCGCGGTTCGTGCCGTGCGAGAGCGCACGGCCGACGCTCGCCGGCGACACCCGGTAGGTCGAGGCGTGGGACCGCGACTCCAGGTCCGCGAGGCCGCGCAGCGTGCGATCGAGCTCGGGGAGGAGAGGCCCCGGCGCGATGATCGTGAGGTCGTTCTGGATGTAGACCTTGTCGACCTCCTCGGGCAGGGACGGTGCGAGGGTCTCTGACGCAGCGTCGACACCATCGGTGAGGAGGGCGACGGCCGACGGACTCCACGCGCCGTCGACCGTGAGGCCGAGGATGTCGGAGCGCGCGGCGAGCTGATCGATGCGTCCTGTGAGCCAGTCGCCGCCCGCGGGGAACCACCATCGGGCGAAGGCCTCGAGCCGGTCGCCGAGATGACCGTGGCGGGTCGAACTCATGATGGACAGGATCTCGGGCGAGATCCCCGATCGCCAGGAATCCGCGAGGACGCGCCAGCGGTCAGCGATCCGCAGCCCCAGCCAGTCGAGTCCCACCGTGGTGACGAGCCAGGATCGGTCCTCGAGCGAGACCAGGCGCGCGGCGGAGGCGAGCTCCATGAGCGGTCCGACGGCCTCGACGTCCGTCCCGATGATCGTCGAGAGGTTCCGGGCGTCGGGGAGCGAGAGCCCGCCTCGTCCGAGTTCGCGGGCCGGGTGGCGGAGGAGGGCGTCGAGCAGGTCACCTGTGCGCGCCGATGCGAGGAAGGCGCGTTCGGCGGAGATCGCGGCGACGGCCGTCGGATCGTCCGCCGCGGCGAGCGTGCGTGGGCGGTCCTCCCGGAGGAGGGAGGCGAGGGCGAGGGGCGGAACGACGGCCGCGAGTGCCGCGCCCACCGCTGCGATCGGCACGTCGAGGTCCTCGTCGAGCAGGAGTGCCGACGCGATGGCCGTGGACCGGGCTTCGGTGAGCACCTCCTCGTCCCATCCGGCGGTGTCGCCACCGTGCCGGGAGACGAGGGCGACGAGCTCCTCGAGGGCGAAGGGACGGTTCAGCTCGGCTGCCGCCGCCAGGACGATGAGGACGCGGCGATCGAGTCGCCGGACGACGGCCTCGAGCCGCGCTCGGTCGAGGAGGTACTCGGCGAGGTCGAAGAGGTCGTCGACGGCGGCGTCGTCGGGGACCTGGCGGAGCGTGACGAGGGCGCGCAGGCGGTCCTCGTCCCACGTCCGGAGCGCGCCCGCGAGCGCGAGAGTGTCGGTCACTCTGGCCTGCTCAGCGGGTCGGCCATGGTCAGACCCCGTCGTCGCGTCGGGCTGCGCGCGCTCGCCGCACGGTGGCGATGATGAGCAGCGCGAAGAGGAGGAGGAAGGAGATCGGCAGCCCGAAGTACGGGGTCATGGCGACGACGGGCCACAGGCTGCCGCCGAAGTCGACGGCGCCGGCCCACGTGGCGATGAGGACCGTGAAGAGGGCCACGATCGAGATGGCGAAGACGCCGATCAGCATGAACGCGAGAATGCGCTCGATGCGAGTAGGGGCGGACGTCGACGGTGTGCTCACCTCCTCAGGATAGGCCCAGACGGGTCGGGGGGCGGCGGCTCGCGGCCGGACCGGCTCGGATCGGACGTGCGGGATCGGCGGCGTACGGCCCGCACCGGCCGGGATCGGTCGCGACGGAGAGGAGCCAAGCGCCCCGCCGACTAAACTCAGGAGGGCGGCGCGAATGTCGCCCCCGTCTCGGACCTGTCCGAGACGATCACCCCCTGACGCCGGCACGATCGGCGTTCGAAACACAGCGAGGTCACCATGCCCACCGGCAAGGTCAAGTTCTACGACGAGGACAAGGGTTTCGGCTTCATCGCCGGAGACGACGGTCAGGAAGTGTTCCTGCATGCGTCCGCTCTGCCCGCGGACGTCACGAGCGTGAAGACGGGCTCGCGACTCGAATACGGCATCGCCGACGGCAAGCGCGGGGCCCAGGCCCTCTCCGTCCGTCTGCTCGAGGCGCCGCCCAGCCTCGTCAAGATGAAGCGCAAGTCCGCCGATGACATGGCGATCATCGTCGAGGATCTGGTGAAGCTCCTCGACGGACTCGGCACGGGCCTCCGCAAGGGGCGTTACCCCGAGGGTGCGCAGGGACGGAAGGTCGCGGCGGTTCTCCGTCGCGTCGCCGACGAGCTCGATGCCTGAGCGCGACGAGTCGACGGACACCGGGGACCTGGCGGTGCCCCTGATCGATGATGCGCACGTCGAGGAGGCAGCGGAGACCCGCGAAGCGCCGGAGACCGACGAGGTGCATGAGGTCCACGAGGAGCCGCTCGCGAGCGACTCCTCGGCTGGCGGAGCGCCTGCGGACGAGTCCTCGGACGAGGCGACGACCGAGATCGTGTTCGAGGCGGACGAGGTCCTCGTCGCGTCACGCTCACTCGCGCGCTCCGCGCTCCTCGAGGTCACGCCCGAACGCACCATCGGTGCCGACGCCGGTCACACGGTGGAAGCCGAGCACGTCCTGACGCTCCGCTTCTCGAGCCGGGTCGACGGCTACGTCGGATGGTTCTGGGTGGTCACGATCGCGCGGGTCGAGGACGAGGCGCCGACGGTGCTCGAGATCTCGATGATGCCCGGAGAGGGTTCGCTCACGGCGCCCGACTGGGTGCCGTGGTCCGACCGGCTCGCGGACCACCGCGCGTCGGAGGAGGCTGCCGATGCCACGTCCGCCGACGCCGACGACGATGCGGACGACGATATCGACGAGGCGGACCTCGACGAGGACGACGACGATCTCGACATCGACGCTGTCGTCGCCGACTCCGACGACGATGACGACGCCGATGACGATGACGACGACGATGAATCCGACGATGACGACGACGATGAATCCGACGACTCCGACGACGACGATGACGACTCCGAGTCCGACGACGACGAGTCCGACGACGAGGATGACGCAGACGACCGCTGACGGTTCGTCGGGAACAGCGAAGGGGCCGGTCGCGATGCGACCGGCCCCTTCGTCATCGTGCAGAGGCGCACGTCACATGGCGTCGACGACGAATTCGATGGACGAGACGAGCTTCTCGACGTCCGCCGGATCGATCGCAACGAAGGTCGCGACGCGCAGCTGGTTGCGGCCGAGCTTGCGGTAGGGCTCCGTGTCGACGATCCCGTTGGCCCGCAGGGTCTTGGCGACCGCCGACGCGTCGACCGCGTCGTCGAAGTCGATCGTGACGACGACGTTCGATCGCGCGTCGACGTCCGACACGAACGGGGTCGTGTACGAGGTGCGCTCGGCCCAGTCGTAGAGTGTCGCGGCCGAGGTCGCGGTGCGCTCGCTCGCCCACGGGAGACCGCCGTTGCCGTTCATCCACTCGAGCTGAGCGCGCAGCATCACGAGGGTGGCGAGCGCCGGGGTGTTGAGGGTCTGTTCCAGACGCGAGTTGGCCACGGCGTTCGCGAGCGACAGCGTCTCGGGGATGTACCGGTCGCTCGCGGAGATGCGCTCGATGCGCTCGATCGCGGCGGGGGAGACGGCGGCGAACCACAGGCCGCCGTCGGAGGCGAAGTTCTTCTGGGGCGCGAAGTAATAGACGTCGGTCTCGGCGAGGTCGACGGGGAGCCCGCCGGCCGCGCTGGTCGCGTCGACGACGGTGAGCGCTCCGGAGTCGCCGTGGACGCGGCGGACGGGGGCCATCACACCGGTCGACGTCTCGTTGTGCGGCCACGCATAGACGTCGACGCCCTCGACGGCCTCCGGGGCGACGATCCCGCCACCCGGTGCCTTCCGCACGTCCGGTGCGTCGAGCCAGGGAGCTGCGGCGGCGGTCGCGAACTTCTGACCGAACTCGCCGAACGCGAGGTTCTGGCTGCGGCGGGAGATGAGCGAGAACGCGGCGGCGTCCCAGAACGACGTGGAGCCTCCGTTGGCGAGCAGGATCTCGTAGCCGTCCGGCAGTGCGAACAGCTCCGCGAGGCCGCGCCGCACGTCGGCGACGAGCGACTTCACGGGCGCCTGCCGGTGGGACGTACCGAGGAGGGACGTCCCCGCCTCCTGGAGGGCCGCGACCTGTTCGGGGCGGACCTTCGACGGTCCGCAACCGAATCGTCCGTCGGCGGGCAGGAGGTCACGGGGGATGACGAGCTCAGGCATGCCTCGATTGTAGAGGCGCACGGCTCCGTCCGCCCGACGAGGCCCTGCGCCGGGGAGGTCTCGGAAAACACTAGGCTGGGGTCGACGTGCGTGACCTGCGGAGGGGATGTCGATGACCGACCTTATTGACACGACGGAGATGTATCTCCGAACGATCCTCGACCTCGAGGAGGAGAACATCGTGCCCCTGCGCGCTCGGATCTCCGAGCGGCTCGGCCACTCCGGCCCGACCGTGTCCCAGACTGTCGGACGCATGGAGCGTGACGGTCTCGTCGTCGTCTCCGGCGATCGTCACCTCGAGCTCACGGATCTCGGTCGTCGACGCGCTGTCCACGTCATGCGCAAGCATCGCCTCGCGGAGCGACTCCTGAGCGACGTCATCGGACTCGAGTGGGAGTTCGTGCACGAGGAGGCCTGCCGCTGGGAGCACGTCATGAGCGAGCAGGTGGAGCGCAAGCTCCTCGAGGTGCTCGGTCACCCTACCGAGTCGCCCTACGGCAATCCCATCCCCGGGCTCGAGGAACTGGGAGGCACGGCAGCCGCTGCGTTCACGACGGGCGTCGTGAACATCGTCGACGCCGTCCGTGGTTCGGACGTGCCCGTGGTCGCCACGGTCCGCCGTCTCGCCGAGCCCGTCCAGTTCGAACCCGAGCTGCTCCTGCAGCTCAAGCAGGCGGGAGTCACGCCCGGTTCCTCCGCGACCTTCTCCGCCTCGGGGTCCTACATCCTCGTCCGCGTGGACGGCCACGGAGACGGACTCGAGCTGCCGACCGAGGTCGCCGGCCACATCTACGTCTCCGTCGCGTAGGTCCGGCACCTGTCGATCGACATCGATCACGCCGAGGCGTTCGTGCGGTCCGCGGCTTAAACGCCGGGTCACGTCGGGTTTCGTCGTTATCGGGTCGTTATCTTTCCCCCGATGGCGGTCGAAGGACGTGCTTTTCGGCGGATTCTCGCGTATTCTCGGGGAAGTCCAAAGGTCGATACACCGACCGACGGACCCCCCGCGAGTCGTCCCGAGACTCGTCACATCGCGGGGAGAAGCCAACTTCCTGGTTGTGACGAGAGCTGCCCGCAAGGGTTCGGGACGCCGGAGGTCACCTATTGGTTCTGTCATCCGCCTCGACTCCTGAGGGTTCCGTGCCCGAGCGATCCACTGATTCGACTCCCGCCGAGCTGACCACGTCAGAACTCCCCTCGCGGCGGTCGCTGCGTCGAGACGCCTCCACGGCGGCCACCGCTCGCGCCGAACAGCGCGCATCCGCTCCGCGTTCCGCCGCGTCGATCCCGACGTCGAACGCACGCTCCTCGGACGACGCCTTCCGGCAGCCCGCTCGTACCGCTCCGGCATCGGCGGCCAAGCGCCCGGCGCCGCGCAAGTCGTTCCGCTCCACGGCCATCGTGGCCCTCGTCGTTCCCGGTCTCTTCGCCACCGTCGCGCTCCCGGCCTACGCGGTCGCGCCCGACGTCTCGGTCACCGAGACGGCACACTCCGTCGCAGAGGGTTCGGCCCAGACCCTCGTCGTCTCCTCCGCCTCCGGTGCCCTGACGGTGAACCGTGACATGTACGCGGCGACCACCCCCGAGGAGATCGCCGCGGCGAAGAAGGCCAAGGAAGAGGCCGAGGCGGCCGCCGCAGCGAAGAAGGCCGCCGAGGCCGCTCTCGCGAGTGGCGACTCGAGCAGCTCCAGCGGAGGCGGCTCCGCCATCTTCGGCGCGATCGCCGGCTCGGGTGCCGTCCGGTACCCGCTCGCCGTCACGGCGACCATCGGCGACGGCTTCGGCTCGCGCGGCGGAGCCCACAACGGCGTCGACATGCTCTGCGCCGGGGGTACCGCGATCGGCGCCGCCGCCGACGGCGTCGTGCGCGTCTCCTCCGAGGGCTACTTCGGCTACGGGGTCGCCGTGATCATCGACCATGTCATCAATGGACAGACGGTCTCCACGCTCTACGCGCACATGACCTACGGCACGCGCGCCGTGCAGGTGG
Source organism: Labedella endophytica (assembly GCF_003990045.1). Taxonomy (GTDB): domain Bacteria; phylum Actinomycetota; class Actinomycetes; order Actinomycetales; family Microbacteriaceae; genus Labedella; species Labedella endophytica. The sequence goes on from NZ_RZGZ01000003.1 coordinate 217,933, forward strand.
GTCAGACGGTCACGGCCGGCCAGATCATCGGCCAGGTCGGCAGCACCGGCCGCTCGACGGCCAACCACCTCCACTTCGAGGTCAAGATCAACGGATCCCTCGTCGACCCGATGGCCTGGCTTCGCGCCAACGGCGTGGCCTGACGCGTTCGTAGCGTCCTCGGGAGGTGACTCCCGACTCTGAATCACCTGGCAGTCGTTATGCGTTCGTGACCTGAGGCTCTGGACAATTGGCCATTCGTCTGATCGTGGCCTAGTGTGGTCGAGGTCCGCCCCCAGATCCTCTCAGGGCTGACACGTTCCCGGGTGCCCGCGCCTCGCCCCGGTGATCGATCCCGGAACCACCGAGCGAGGCGGCGGACGACTCCGGTCGCGTCGAGCGGGCACAGGAGATTCATTTCGTGACTTCCGCTGACATCCGCCGCTCCGCCACCCCCGCCGACGTGTCCATCCACACCTCTCGTGCCGCCCGCCGGGAAGCGGAACGACGGTTCGTCGCCGCGAGCCGCGCCCGCAAGGCGCGGGCCCGCGTCATCGGCACCGCGATCGTCGTCGGTCTCTTCAGCACCACGGCGCTCCCCGCCTTCGCGACGGAGCCAGGCCCCGAGCCCACTCCCGCCTCGCAGACGGCCGCGATCGAGACGCAGTCCCTCACGGTGAACGGTGACATCGCTCTCGCGGGAGCCTCCGCCGGCGCCTACTCGGCGACGACCCCGGAGGAGTTGGCTGCCGCCGAAGCGGCAGCGGAAGCAGAGGCGGCAGCGCGTGCCGCGGCCGCCGCCAACGCGTCGGCGACGTCCGCGGGGACGACCTCCGCCCCGCCGTCAACCGGATCCGTGCCCACCACGTCGTTCAGCCTCGATGCGGTGTTTCAGACCGCGCTGCAGTATCGGGGAACCCCGTACGTGTTCGGGGGGTCGACACCCTCGGGCTTCGACTGCTCCGGTTTCGTCATGTATGTGTACGCGCAGTTCGGCATCGACCTCGCCCACTCCGTGAGCGCGCAGGCCGCCGCCGGGACCCGCATCCCTTTGTCCGAGGCGCAGCCGGGTGACCTCGTCATCATGAACGGCCACGACGGCTTCTATGCGGGCAACGGGATGATCCTCGACGCCCCGCGCCCCGGCAAGGTCGTGCAGATGCGTTCCATCTGGACGAGCGATTACTACATCGTGCGGATCAACGGCTGACCCGTTCCCCTGGCTGCGGGAGCCCCGTGTGAACTCCGCGTGACGACATGAGGACGATCGATTGGTCTGGGACGATTTCCGACGAAATCGGGTTACTCTGATGCTCTGACACTTCTCGAGGAGAAGGGGAGCCGAATGGACAGGGTTACGGGTATCCACCCCATGGATGCGCGCGGCCTGTACGTCCTGAAGCATTTCAGCCAACTGTGCCTCGGTCTCGGACCGAGTGGAGAAAGGCGCCGTCCATTGGACGGTGCCTTTTTTGTTGCCTGAAGACCCCTGGATCCTCGTCTCGTGTCGGTGCAGTTCGAATTACCGGAAACCCAAGCGGCCGTTCGAGAGGAACAACCGATGCGCACACTCGTGCTGAACGCAGGATACGAACCCCTTGCCGTGGTGTCGTTCAAGCGGGCCCTCATGCTCGTGATGAATGACAAGGCCACCGTCGTCGAGGTCGACACGGGCCACCCGGTGTGGGCGGCATCGGGCTCGTGGGATCGCCCGAGCGTGATCGTGCTGACGCGCTACGTGCGCGTCCCGCACTCCCGACGCGTGCCCGTCACGCGGCGGGGCGTGCTCCGTCGCGACGGGCAGCACTGCGGGTATTGCGGTAAGACGGCCACGACGATCGACCACATCCTGCCTCGCTCTCGCGGCGGCGAGGACTCCTGGGAGAACCTCGTGGCGTGCTGCCTCAAGTGCAACAACCTGAAGAGCGACCGCACACCCGCCGAGATGGGCTGGCAGCTCCGCGTCACGCCCAAGACGCCGCACGGCCCCACATGGGCGGTGCGCGGCGTCGAGCGGACGACCCCGGTGTGGGACCAGTACCTCGACATCGTCACCGCGGCCTGAGGCACACCTCGCTTCCGCGCGCTCCTCACGCTCCTCATCGCCGAGCGCTGCACCGCGCCGCTTCCAGGTGGACGCAGACTGTCGCCTTCCGGGTTGACGCAAACTGCCACCTTCCGGGTTGACGCAAACTGCCACCTTCCGGGTTGACGCAAACTGTCGCCTTCCAGGTTGACGCAACCTGTCGCCTTCCGGGTGGACGCAACCTGTCGCCTTCCGGGAAACTGGGCGACCATTCGTGTCGACCCTGCGGAAAGGGAGCAGCGGGGTGGACGCGTTTTGTCGCCCGGGAGGCGGTCGCGCGACGATTCGCGTCCATCCGAGTGCGGTGGGCCGGTGGATTGGGGTGGGTCGGGTGTTGGTCGCGGATGGATCGCGGATGGATCGCAGGCGGGTCGGTTGTGGGGCGCGGTCGGGTCGAAACGGCAGCGGGGGGTGGACGCGTTTTGTCCTCCAGAAGGCGGTCGCATGACCATTCACGTCCACTCGACGGAAGAGGACCAGCGGGGTGGACGCGTTGTGTTGCCCAGAAGGCGGTTGCGTGACCTTTTGCGTCCACCCGAAGGTGAGGCGGGCGGGCTGGGGGAGACAGCCGGGTGGACGGGGGAACGCCCCGCTCGCGAGTGCGGGCGGGGCGTTCCGGTGTGGATGGGTGCGTTGTGACCGAGGTGCGGGTCAGTCGGCGGTGTGGCGGCGGCGGGTGCGCGCGATCACGACGGACGCTGCTCCGAGGAGCAGGGCGATCGCGGCGCCGATGAGCCACGGGGCGGCGTCGGAACCGGTGACGGCGAGGTCGTCGTCACCGCCGGTGCCCGGAGCGTCGGCGTCGGGATCGGAGGGATCCGTCGGCGCGGTGGGCGGGTCGCTCGGGTCGCTCGGATCCGTCGGGTCGGTCGGTCCCGGGGTCGGTTCCGCGGGTGCCGCGGCGATCGCGAAGTCGAGACCGATCGCGTCGGACGCCCGGGCACCGAGGGCCTGGACGACCGATCCCGCGTAGTCACCCGCTGCGAGGGCCTCGTCGAAGGACACCGTCCAGGTGCCGTCCTCGTCGACCGTCGTGGTGCCGGCGAGCTCGCCCGCTGCGAGCGCCGCAGCGGCGTCGACGGGAGCGTCACCGACGGTGACCTCGGCGCCGGGGAAGCCGGTTCCCGAGAGTTCCGTCAGCTCCGTGTCCCACGGCAGGGTGCCCGTGGGGGCAGCGACCGTGAGCGTGCTGAGGTCGGCGCGCTGGGTGAGCCACTCGGTCTGGTCGGTCGCGTGGTCGATCACGCGCGTCTCGCCGATGCAGCCGTTCCACCCGTTGCGAGCGGCCTCGTCCACGAAGTCGGCGCCGAAGAGCCATGTCGTGTCCTCGTTGATGCTCTGCCCGAGGGTGTCGGTCGCGTTGCGGAGCACGGGGGCACCGTCGACGTACATCGTGGTGGTCGAGGTGTCCGGGTCGTTGACGATGGCGACGTGCGCCCAGCTGTCGACCATGATCTCGCCGGACCAGGCGGTGCGGTCGCCCTTCGTCGTCTCCGTGGGGACCTCGGTGTACTGGAACTCGCGGAGGTTCGAGATACCGAGGGCGGCGGGGGACGCCGTTCGGTCCCACTGCGACCACGGCATGCCGGGTAGCTTCTCGCGGTTGCCCGAGCGGACGATGGCCTTGGACCACCCGTTCTTCTCGGCCGTCCAGCTCTCGTCGAGCTTGATGAACGTCTCGAGCGTGTAGCCGTCCTCGAAGGTCTCGTCGTTGGCGGGGGCGTCCTCGGCGGTCTCGAGGTAGCTGAAGCGACCGGCCGCCTGGTCGGTGTTCGCGAAGCACATCGCGGCGCCGTCGGAGGAGAAGTCGTGCACGTCGTCCTTCACGATCGTGACGTCGCCGACCTCGGCCGTGGCGGAACCGGACTCTTCGATGGAGGCGCGGGTGAGGTCGTTGCCGTTCGCGACGTCGGGCACGACGCCGCCCTCGGGCAGCACGCCCTCGTCGAGCGAGCCCATGCGCCAGTGCGCGACGGTGCCGTCGGCCTCGAGGTAGTCGAGTGAGTTGCCCGGGATCTCGGTGGAGATGGGGTCGGGACCCTCGAAGCCGTCGAGCAGGATGTCGCGGGCGACCTCGGTGAGCTTCGGCTGCGTCGGTTCCCCGGCGGTGAAGTCGGGGTCGAAGGCGGCGAAGCGCTCCGCGAAGTCGATGTCGATCGTGAACTGCTGACCGGCGGACTCGACGAAGGGCTGGTCGTAGCTCGTGAGGCTCTCCTGCGGCTTCGAGACGACCCACGGCGACGCCGTCTGCACGTTGATCGCGTTGTTCGTGAGGTCGAACTCCATGAGCCCGAGGTAGCCGTTCCCGCCCTCATAGGCCATCTGGTAGTCCATGAGCACCTGCGTGACGGCGTGGCCGGCGTCGTTGATCTTCGTCTGCTTCGTGGCGCCGTGGAAGTGACCGTTGAGCGTGAGGAAGATCTGGTCGCTCGGGGCGATGAGCTCGTCCCACAGCTTGTCGCCGTACTCGGTGTCGCGCGGCGTCTCCTGGTCGGCCTCGATGTTGAGGAGCGAGTGCGTGGTGAGGATGACGGGCACGTCGGGGTGCGCGGCCATCGCGTCGCGCGCCCACTGGAATGTCTGGTCGGACGCGCGCCAGGTCATGGCGAGCACCATGAACTCCTGGCCCTCGGCCTCGAACACGTGGTACTGGCTGAGCCCGGTGGGGTCGCTGCCCTCGTAGGTGGAGACGCCCGCAGCGCGGTCGGGGCCGAACCAGTCGAGGAACGGCTCGTTCGCGAGGTCGTAGTCGACGTCGCTCAGCTGGTCGTTGGAGTTCCGAACGTCGTGGTTGCCGGGCAGGATCGAGTAGGGGAGTGGGGCGTCGTCGAGGGTCTGCATGGCGACGTCGGCCGCCTCCCACTCGCGGGTGGTTCCCACGCGGTCGACGACATCGCCGAGGTGCGCGACGAACGGGATGTTGAGGGCGTCGGCGTTCTCCGCGAGGAACTCGGTCTGCACGCGGAACGGGTCGGTGCCATAGCGGGGGAGGAACTGGTCGGCGGAATACCGCGAGTAGAACTGCGTGTCGGGCAGCACGGCGAACGTGAAGCGCGACGCGAGGTCCTCGGGCGCGGCGACGGCGGGGGTGCCGGGGGCCGTGGCGAGGAGGCTCAGCGCGACGGCGCTCGCGGCCGCCGCAGCGGTCGCACGAGCGACGGTTCGGCGTCGCCCGGATCCGCCGGCGGGGGCGGAGGGGGAGGAATGCACAGGGGTGTCCTTCGGAAGGTCGTACGGAGGGGGAGTCGTTTCCACTGGAAACGTCTCAACGCTTCCGGTTCCCTATGAACCCTGTATGGCCCGCCGCGCCCCGTGGCGTGTCCCGCCGGTGAACGCCCGGTACGTGGAGGAATTCCGCCGCTGTGCGGGCCCCCACCCCGTCGCACCCGCCGGGACTTCCACCCGTCAGGTGGGGCCTTTGAGCGTCTTCGCGCCGCTACACCGGCGCGAAGACGCTCAAAAGCCTCAGGTGGCGGAGCCGAGGGCGCGACGAGAGCTCGGGCGGGGCCGTCGGATAGACTGTCGTGCGCTGGCCTCTGTAGCTCAATGGAAGAGCACCTCCGTCCTAAGGAGTTGGTTGGGGGTTCGAGTCCCTCCAGGGGCACTCTGTGATCGTCTCGAGAACCGAGGCCGACTGGACGCCCTCCCTCCGCCGCTCTCAGTAGCCGCGAGCCCAGCACGACACGTAGATCACGAGCTGCCCGTCCTTCGACGTCATCGAGCCGCGACAGATGGTCCGCGGATCGATGATCGTTCCTGGCGAGCACGTCTCCGTCGCCAGTCCCATTCGAGCCGCCAAATCGTCGGGCGACTCTCCGTCGGACGGCACGATCGTCGCTTCCTGCCAGCATCCCCCGGATGCACAGATCTTCTCAGTCCGAATTGACTCGGCTCCCGTTGGAATCGCCGAGAGGCTGGTCGTCGGAGGCGTGGCCGACTCGTCCAGTGAGATGTACGCGAGATTGAGCAGCCACACGGCGATCACCAGCCCTCCTGCACTGAGGAGAGCCGTAGTCGCACGTTTCTGTGGCGAGGTTCGTTTCGTCATCAGCGTCCCTTAGCCGTCACGCGACATACCGGGCGGATTCTCCTGGTGGGAAGAGGAGGCCGGAAAGCATCCAACCGTGATTCTGTCACTCTCACCGGGTCACCCACGCGCGGGATAATGGACTCATGGCCACCGCACACCGCCCCGGCCTCCGCGTGACGTCGGGGGTCACGATCCCCGACGCCGAGCTGTCGTGGCGGTTCTCGCGGTCGTCTGGGCCGGGCGGGCAGGGCGTGAACACGACGGACTCGCGTGTGGAGCTGGTGTGGGACGCGGCCGGATCGAGCGCGCTGTCGCCCGTTCAGAAGGAGCGTGTCCTCGATCGACTGAGTAGCCGGCTCGTGGACGGCGTGCTCACGATCGCGGCGTCGGAGCAGCGGGCGCAGCTGCGCAATAGGGAGGCCGCGCTCGCGCGGCTCGCGACCGTGGTCGCCGACGCGTTGCGGCCGCCTGCGGCGCCGCGCCGAGCCACGAAGCCGAGCAAGGGTGCGCAGAAGCGGCGGGTGGTGGCGAACCAGAAGCGCAGCCAGACGAAGCAGCTGCGCAAGCGTCCCACCGACTGACGCGCGTCGCGGGCCGAGTAGCGCTCGCCCGCAGTCACCGCGACACGTCCCGACACCCGCACCGCCCCGGGATAATGGACGGGTGGAGTCGTGGGAACTGGGGGAGTGGTACGGCGAGTTCCTCGACGCCCTGAACCGCCACGACCTCGAGGCCGTGCGCTCACTCATCGATCCGGGCGTCCGGCGCGCGCACCTGCCACGTGGGGGCGAGGCATGGATCGCGGATCTCGGGGAGTTCTTCCACGCCTTCCCCGACTGGCGGTGGAAGCGCATCCAGCTCGTGATCGAGGACGACCGGATCGCCGCGCACCTGCGAGGGAGCGGAACGCACTCCGGCCACTACCGCGACATCGCGCCCACACGACGGCACGTCAACGTGGCCGAGTTCGCGATCTACCGCGTGACAAACGGCCGGATCGCGGAGTTCTCGGGATCGTCCGACGCGGAGCTGCGCGCTCAGCTCGCCTGATCGGGGCCGAGGGGCAGACTCCCGGCGCTCGCCGCTACTACTCCTGCACGGCCTTCTTCAACAGGCCGATGATGAGCTTCTCGTTAGCCGCGTTCATCTCCGTGATTGCATAGGCGGTGGGCCACATGGTGCCGTCGTCGAGGGTCGCGATGTCGTTGAAGCCGAGGGCCGCGTAGCGGGTGTCGAACTTCGCTGCCCCCTGGAAGAAGCAGAGCACCTTGCCGTTCTTCGCCCAGCCGGGCATGCCGTACCAGGTCTTCGACGTGAGCGACGGGGCGTGCTCCGTGACGAGCTCGTGGATGCGCGAGGCGATCGCACGGTCGGAGTGCGGCATCTCGGCGATCTTCTCGAGCAGGTCGGCTTCCGGATCCTTCTTCGCACCGCGCTTCTGCTTCCGCAGCTCGGCGGCGCGCTCCTTCATCGCGGCCTTCTCCTTGTCGGAGAAGCCGTCCTGCTCGTCGTCGGTGCGGGCATCGGTGGGTTCCGAGGTCTCGGCCATGGTGGTCTCCTTCGTCATCGAATGCGATGACTCCAGTGTGCCGCGCGGACCTGCCGCCCGCTTCTCCCGAGGTGTTCGATCGACCACTTCGATGGGCGCTGGTGCAGCGCTGCCGTTCTTGGTGAGCGCTGTAGCAATTGCAGCAGCGCTCACCAGGAATTGCAGCGCACGACGCAAAAGTTGCGGCGCGCCGGTGCGGGCTCTCAGGTCGAAGCGTCGCTCTGTTCCGCCGACCAGCGCCGACGCCGGAACAACCGGTCGTCGTGCTGCTCCACGCGGCACTCCTCAGCAAAGGCCGCGCCCGCAGCGTGATCGTTGAGGAAACGTCCGTACTCCTCGGCCGTGAGCCGATAGTGCTCACGGCCGGTCCCGATCGCCGTCTTCACGCGGATCTCGAGGTACGGATGATTCTTCCGCCGCTCGAGGCCGAGGGTGAACCCACCGTCCTCGGACGCGTCCGTCCCACGGAAGTCGAATCGTCGACGCCCGGTGAAGAACACGCTGAGCGCGTCGAGCACCATCATCGCGAGGTTGAACAGGACCTCGATCACCATCGATGCCTCCTCGAGACGACGCCTCGCCGGGTCAGTGCGTCGGCGGGATGATCGGCATCGCCGACGTGATCGTCGGGATCGCGGACGTGCCCGTGCCCACGATGATCGGGATCGCCGTCGTGGCCGTCGAGACCTCGGGCGGCCCGGGCTTCAGCATGAGGAAGGCGCGACCGTACGGCTCGAGGCTGATCGGGAAGCTGTGGAGATCGTCCACCTTCGCGATCGTCTCGCCCGTCGCGACGTCGGTCACGATCGCCCGCGGCGGCAGCGACTCCGACAGCACGGCTCCGTCGATGGGCTCGCCTGAGAAGTTGAGGACCGTCACCTGGGTGGTGACCTCGCCGTCCTCCCCGTCGATCTCGTGCACCATCACGAGCATGCTTCGCTGGGCCACGTTGGGGATGTCGACCTGGCGAGCCGTGTTTATGCCGTTCTCGGCGCGGATCCGCAGCATCTCCTTGAGCCCCGTGGCGAAGGAATCGGACTTCGTGAGCTGGTCGGGCAGCGTGCCGTAGAGGGACCGCGCGCGGGGCATGCCCGAGAGGGAACGCGTCGCGTTGGGCGAGGAACCCACGAGGTCATGCGCGCCACGCTCGATCCAGCGCGTGTCACCGTCGGCGATGAGGTCGGCGACCTCCTCCTTCGGGATGGTGAGCGCACCCGTGAGGTCCCACCCGGAGAGCGCGAACACTCCCGGCTGCCACGCGTTGAACGCGGCGAGCACGAGGTGAGCCTCGCGGATGTTCGGGATGTCGTCCTCCGTGATGGAGTCGAGCGTCTGGTGGCCCTGCGAGGCCGCGATGAGCGACGTCGTCGTGCAGGCGATGCCGTTCTGCGTGAACACCATGTTGTAGTCGGCGTTCTCCGTGAGCACGTACGTGAGCTCCGCGCGGATCGAGTCGGCGATGGCGAGACCGGTCGTCTCGACGCCCCGGTACGTGATGACGTCGTCGCGGTGCAGGGTCGACCAGTGCACGAGCTCGTAGGTGAGCTCGTCGTGGTTCTGCATGCCGTGCACGAGGCTCACGGGCTCGACGCCGTACTCGAGAGAGGTGCGCAGCGTGAGTCGCAGGAACTCCGTGTCGCCGGTCGCGAGGGCGTGCTGGTACGCGGGCCGGTTGATGAAGTCGTACGAGAGGTCCGCACCCACGGCACCCGTGTCGCGGATGTCGTCGACGGTGAGGTTGAGCTCCTGGAACGTGAAGCCACCCACCTTGCGCACCATGCCGGCGATGATGTGGTTCGCGGCCTGGGAGAGCGGGTGACCCTCGGACCACGCCGGCAGACCCTCGGCGCTCTTCTCGACACCGAGGAAGCCGTTCGCGTCGAGACGCAGGGCGCTCGCGCCGAGGTCGCCGAGCGAGTGCAGCGCGTCGCCGATCACGAGACGCATGCCAGCGAAGGTGGGGTCGAGCCAGTTGACGGACGGCTGACCCTCCTTGAAGTAGTGGAGATAGACCCAGCGCCGCGTGACGCCGTCGACGCCCACGACGGGGGCCGTGACGCTCCAGTTCGTCTCCTTCACCCCGGGGGAGTAGAAGATGACACGCTGCAGCTCGCCGATGATGTAGCCGCGCTCGGAGAGAGCCGCCTCCGTGGCGGGGGAGAGGTTCACCGAGTCGCGGTTCGAGGGAACCTCGGGCAGCAGGTCCCACTCCTCCGGCGGAATCTCGACCATGTGGTAGATGCCGGGGTAGTCCTTGAACGCCATCTCCGCAAGGCGGAAGTCGGCCCCCTTGCCGGTGTGTCCGGGCACGATGTCGTCGATGATGCTGCCGCCGTGCTCCTCAGCGACGTCGGCCATGCGCAGGAAGGTCTCCTCGTCGCCGAAGACGGGGTCGATCTGCGTGCTGATGCGGTCGAAGTGACCGTCGACGCTCGGCGTCTCGGACCAGCCGGTGATTCCACCGGCGCGCTTCACGGGTCCGGTGTGCACGCCGTTGATGCCGATCGCCTGGAAGGCGCTCCACAGGGCGGGGTCGGCGAGGGCGCCGATGTAGGTCTCGTGCTCGCGCGTGATCACGGAGATCGGGTAGGCGGTGAACCACACGTCGGTGGTCGCGACGGCCCGACGCGCGTCGGGACGGGCGTACGGGTGGCGCCACATGCTCGGCTGTCCCGAGAGCTGGCGGCCGAGGACGTCGGCATCCTTCAGCATGGAGTGCCGGACGAGCCACTCGACGTAGGCCGGGTTCTGGCCGTTCGCCGCCCGCGGGTCGGAGAAGGAGCGGCGGAGGCTGCCGCCGCGCAGGTTGGTGCGCGGCCGGAGACGACGGGGGCGCGCGGGGTAGCGCTGCTCGTCGTAGGTGATCTCGCCCGCTTCGCTGGTCTCCTCGACCGTCTCATCGGCGGTGGCGTCCGCGGCGATCGTCTCGTCGAGCTCGTGTCCCTGGTCGTCCGACATCTCTTCCTTCACGTGTTCATCCCTCGATCGTCGATGTCCATTCGATCATCCGATCCCATCCTCGCGGAGACCCTTGACTCATGTCCGGTCCGCCGCAGCTTCCGGACGACTTTCGGGTGACTATTTCGCCACGAGCGTGGTCTCGAAGCTGTACATGTCCGGCCGGTAGCAGTGGTGCCCCACCTCGACGACCCGCCCTGCGTTGTCGAACGCGATCCGTTCCACCGTGAGGACGGGGTGGCCGCGCTCGATCCCGAGCAGCTCGGCCTCGTCGCCGTGAGCGCGTCGCGCGCCGATCTTCTGCTTCGCGATGCGGATCGCGACGCCACGACCCCGCAGCACCTGGTAGAGCCCGGCCGTCTCGAGCTGCTCCGCCGTGATGTCCGCGAACTCGCCCGGCAGGATGTTCTCGAGCACGGCGACGGGCACGCCGTCTGTGGAGCGCTGGCGGCGGATACGCACGACGTCCGCGCCGACGTCGACCCCGAGGCGCTCGGCGAGCGCGTCGTCGGCGGCGATCACCGCGTGTTCGAGGACGACGGTGCCGGGGGAGTGGCCGGTGTTCTCGAGGTCCTCGTAGAGGCTGCTGAGTTCGACGGGGCGTGTGACCTGGCCCTGGACCACCTGGGTCCCGATGCCGCGGCGCCGCACGAGGAGGCCCTTGTCGACGAGTTCCTGGATCGCGCGGCGCACGGTCGGTCTCGAGAGCCCGAGCCGCGCGGCGATGGAGATCTCGTTGTCGAGGCGCGCTCCGGGCGGGATCGTCCCCCCGCGGATCGCCGCGTCGAGTCGGCTCGAGACCTGGAAGTAGAGGGGCACGGGGCCGGTGCGGTCGAGGTCGGCGAAGAGTTCGTCCGGCCAGTACGTGCGATCGTCGGCCATGTCGCTCCCTCACCGCGCCGGCTGCGCGTCATTGTGACGACAATAGGACGAACCCCGTGCGTTGTCACATCTCTGCCAACGAGAGCTTGTGATATTGTCAGGACATAGTCACGGGGTGGCCGTGATGTGGACCAGGAAGTTGTACAGCGCCGTATGACCGAGAACACCGGAGGCCTCGACCTCCTCGCGATGGGACGCCTCGGCGTCGACCTCTATCCGCTGCAGGACGGCGTGGGGCTCGAAGACGTCTCGACCTTCGGCAAGTACCTCGGCGGCAGCGCCGCCAACGTCTCGGTCGCGGCCGCGCGTCACGGTCGGCGTTCGGCCCTCGTGTCCCGCGTGGGCGACGACCCGTTCGGCCGCTACCTCACGGCGGAACTCGGCCGGCTCGGGGTCGACGCGCGCTTCGTGCCGACCGACCCGGACTTCAAGACACCGATCACGTTCTGCGAGATCTTCCCGCCCGACGACTTCCCCCTCTACTTCTACCGCGAGCCGAAGGCGCCGGATCTCGCGATCCGGATCGACGACGTCGACGCGGACGCGATCCGTTCGGCCCGAGTCTTCTGGTTCACCGCGACGGGCCTGAGCGCCGAGCCCAGCAGGACCACACACGCCGAGGCGCTCGCGATCCGCGACCGTGCCCGCTTCACCGTCTTCGACCTCGACTATCGCCCGATGTTCTGGTCATCACCGGAGGACGCAACCCGCGAGGTGCGCCGGGCACTCGCCCTGTCGACCGTCGCCGTGGGCAACCGCGAGGAGTGCGAGGTAGCGGTGGGGGAGTCCGACCCCGATCGCGCTGCCGACGCTCTGCTCGACCTCGGCATCGAACTCGCCATCGTGAAGCAGGGGCCGAAGGGCGTGCTCGCGAAGACCCGGGCCGAGCGTGTGGAGGTGCCGCCCGTACCGGTCGACGTCGTGAACGGCCTCGGCGCCGGGGACGCGTTCGGTGGGGCCCTCGTGCACGGGCTCCTCGCGGAGTGGGACCTCGAACGGATCCTCCGCTTCGCCAACGTCGCGGGTGCGATCGTGGCGGGGCGACGCGAATGCTCTACCGCGATGCCGACGAGCGACGAGGTCGACGCGATCCTCGACGGGAGGCGCTGAGATGACGCTCACGACCGTGCTCGCCTCGGACGCTCTCGCCGGACTCCGCCGGGTGCGCGCCGAACGGCCCGAGGCGATCCGCGAGGCCCTCGCGTCGCGTCGCCGTCGCGACCTGATGCGCGGGGACGGGCGGCTCTTCATCGTCGCCGCCGACCATCCCGCCCGCGGCGCCCTCGCCGTGGGGGACCGCCCCACCGCGATGGCCGATCGCGACGATCTGCTGCAGCGACTCGCGATCGCACTCAGCCGCCCGGGCGTCGACGGCGTGCTCGGCACGCCCGACATCATCGACGACCTCGCCCTGTTGGGGCTGCTCGACGATCGCATCGTCGTGGGGTCGATGAACCGCGGCGGTCTGCGCGGTGCCCGCTTCGAGATGGACGACCGCTTCACGGCGTACGACGTGCCGTCGATGGTGGGGGCGGGGCTCGACGTCGCGAAGACCCTGCTCCGGCTGAACCTCGACGACCCCGGCACCGCCGCGACGCTCGAGAGCACGGCGCACGCGGTCACGGCAGCGGCGGCGGCCGGACTCCCGATCATGCTCGAGCCGTTCATGAGCCGCTGGGTCGACGACCGCGTCGTCAACGACCTCTCGACGGACGCCGTGATCCTGTCCGTCGCGATCGCCTCGGGCCTCGGCGCGAGCAGCGCATCGACGTGGCTCAAGCTGCCCGTGGTCGAGGACATGGAGCGCGTCATGGCGGCCACGACGCTGCCGACGCTCCTGCTCGGGGGCGATTCCGGATCGGACCCCGACCAGACGTTCGCCTCCTGGCAGGACGCGCTCGCGCTTCCCGGCGTGCGGGGACTCACCGTCGGTCGCACGCTGCTGTATCCGCCCGACGGCGATGTGGCCGGGGCCGTGGACACCGCCGCTCGACTGGTCCACCCCGCCTCGTCCTCCTGACCCCGTGACACCCTGACCCCGGTGTGACACCCTGACCCAGCGAGGCCCAGCAGCCCCCGACGACACCCTTCGAGACGGCGACGACGCCGACGGAACGAGGACACCGCATGACCGATTCGACACCCCGCTGGTTCCACCGCCGCGGCGACCTCGCCCGCGACGGGTGGGAGAGCGTCGTGGACGCGCAGCTGCCCGGCTGGCAGCACACCGGCCTGCGCGTCGCAGAGCTGAGCGACGGCGAGACGCTCGCGCTCGACGACCGCGGTGAGGAGCGACTCGTCGTTCCCCTCTCCGGCCGCTTCGAAGTCGTCGTGGTTGACGGAGACGGAGACGGGGAGCGACGGACGGTCGCGCTCGCCGGTCGCGCGTCGGTCTTCGACGGCCCCACCGACGTGCTCTACGCGGGCGCCGGGTCGACGATCGAGGTCTCCGGAAGCGGCCGCGTCGCCGTCGCCTCGTCGCCGACGGAGGAGCGGTTCCCGACGCGGCACGTGGCGGCGTCCGAGACGCCCGTGGAGCTCCGCGGTGCTGGTGCCTCGAGCCGTCAGGTGCACAACTTCGGCACGCCCGACGGCCTCGACGCTGCGCGGTTCATCGTCTGCGAGGTCATCACGCCGGCGTCGAACTGGTCGTCCTACCCTCCGCACAAGCACGACGAGCACGTCGACGGCGTGGAGTCCCGCCTCGAGGAGATCTACTACTTCGAGTCCGCCCCCACCCGCGGGGCCCCCGCCTCCGTGGATGCGGACGCGGCGTTCGGCCTCTTCAGCACGTCGTCGTCCCCGGCCGGTGACATCGAGATCGACGCGCAGGTGCGCTCGGGTGACATCGCCCTCGTGCCCTTCGGCTACCACGGCCCGGCCGTCGCCGCCCCCGGCTATGACCTCTACTACCTCAATGTGATGGCGGGACCCGACGCCGAGCGCATCTGGCGCATCACGGACGACCCGCGCCACGCGTGGGTGCGCGACGACTGGGCGACGGCGGGCGTCGACGCCCGACTGCCGTACACGACGGAAGGATCCACCCGATGACCACGAGACGAATGACGGTGGGGCAGGCCCTCGTCGAGTTCCTCGCTCACCAGTGGACGGTCGACGGCGACCACCGCGAGCGCACGATCCCCGGCATGTTCGGGATCTTCGGCCACGGAAACGTCGCGGGAGTGGGGCAGGCGCTCGCCCAGCTCGACGCCGAGGGTTCGCGGATCATGCCGTACCTGCAGGCCCGCAACGAGCAGGCGATGGTGCACCAGTCCGTCGGCTACGCGCGCATGCGCCGCCGCTTGAGCACCTTCGCGTCGACCGCCTCGGTCGGCCCGGGGGCCACGAACATGCTCACGGGAGCCGCACTCGCGACGACCAACCGCCTTCCGGCGCTGCTCCTGCCGAGTGACACCTTCGCGACGCGCGTCGCCGACCCGGTGCTGCAGCAGCTCGAGCAGCCGTGGGATATCGGTCTCACCGTCAACGACGCGTTCCGGCCGCTCTCGCGGTTCTTCGATCGCGTGCAGCGGCCCGAGCAGCTCTACTCGATCGCGCTCGCGGCGATGCGGGTGCTGCTCGACCCGGCCGAGACGGGTGCGGTCACGATCGCGCTCCCGGAGGACGTGCAGGCCGAGGCGCTCGACGTGCCCGAGGAGTTCCTGGCCGACCGCGAGTGGCACCTCCGCCGGCCCCTTCCGGAGCGGGGCGCTCTCGCCCGTGCGGTCGCCGCGATCGGCGCCGCCGAACGGCCGCTCATCGTCGCGGGCGGCGGCGTGCTCTACTCCGCCGCGGAGGACGCGCTCCGTGCGTTCGCCGAGGCCACGGGCATCCCGGTCGTCACGACGCAGGCCGGCGGCGGTTCCCTCCCGTGGGACCACGCGCAGTACCTCGGCGGGGTGGGCGCGACCGGCACGACCGCCGGCAACCGCCTCGCGGCGGAGGCCGACGTGGTCATCGGGATCGGCACACGCTACAGCGACTTCACGACGGCGTCGCGAACGGCGTTCCAGGACCCGCACGTGCGCTTCGTCAACATCAACGTCGCGGCGTTCGACGCCTATAAGCACGGTACGCAGACCCCCGTGATCGCCGACGCGCGCGAGGCCCTCGAGGCGCTCGCAGCGGAGCTGACGCGCTTCCATGTCGCCCCGGCCTACACGGAGCGCATCGCCCGCGAGAAGGCCGAATGGGACGCCGTCGTGGACGCAGCCCTCGCTCCGACGGGCGCCGAACGACCGAGCCAGTCCGAGATCATCGGCGCGGTGCAGGGCGCATCCGACCCGCGCGACGTCGTCGTGCAGGCCGCCGGGTCGTTGCCCGGTGACCTCCACAAGCTGTGGCGCGTGCGCGACCCGCTCGGCTACCACGTGGAGTACGCATACTCCTGCATGGGATACGAGATACCGGGAGGACTCGGCGCCAAGCGCGCCTTCGAGTCCGTCGGCGACGACCGCGACGTGATCGTCATGATCGGCGATGGCTCGTACCTCATGATGCACTCGGAGCTCGTCACCGCGGTGGCCGAGGGGATCAAGATCGTCGTCGTGCTCATCCAGAACCACGGCTTCGCGTCGATCGGACACCTCTCGGAGACCGTCGGCTCGGAGCGATTCGGTACGAAGTACCGCGCGCTCGATCAGGCGACGGGCAACTTCCAGGGCGACACGCTCCTGCCGATCGATCTCGCGATGAACGCGCGCAGCTACGGCATCGACGTGATCGAGGTCGAGCCCGGGCCGGACGCGAGCACACGGCTGAGCGACGCGGTGCGCGCCGCAAAGGCGTCGGCGCGGTCCACTGTCATCCACGTCGAGAGCGATCCGCTGCTCTACGGGCCGGACGGCGAGGGCTGGTGGGACGTGCCCGTGGCGCAGACCTCCACGACCGAATCCACCGCGCGGGCGCGAGCCGAATACGAGCGCCTCCGTTCGGCGCAGCGTCCCCTTCTGGGAGAAGCGGCCGGCGACGGAGCGGACCGATGAAGGCCGCCGTCGCCGGCGCGCCCGTGAGCTTCGGCGTGTTCGAGATGACGCCGGAGGGGGCCGACACCGTGGGCCCCGACGACATGCTCGAACTGCTGTCTGCGGCGGGATACCGGGGCATCGACCTCGGGCCCGTGGGTTTCCTCGGTCGCGGTGACGAGCTCCGCACGCGGCTCCGGCGGTTCGACCTCGAGCTCGCGGGCGGCTGGGTGCAGCTCCCGCTGTCGGACGACGACGCGTTCGCCGCGTCGCTGCCCGGGCTCGACGAGGCGCTCCGCGTGTTCGCGGAGGCGGCGGAGAACGGCCAGGACCGACTGCCGCTCCCGACGCTCGCCGACGACGGTTCGGCCGCCCGCCGGAGCGCTCCGGGTCGCGGCGAGACCGCGGATCCTCTCGCCGAGGCCGGCTGGTCGCGCCTCCTCGCCAACACGGAGACGGCCGCCGCCCGCGTGCGCGCCGCGGGCTTCGAACCCACGTTCCACCACCACGCGGGCACCTTCGTGGAGTCGTCCGCCGAGATCGACCGTTTCCTCGCGAACGTGGACATCGACCTCACGCTCGACACCGGCCATCTGCTCATCGCGGGGGGAGATCCGCTCGACGTGGTCGAGCGGTGGGGCGATCGCATCAACCACCTCCACCTGAAGGACGTGGACCTCGCCGAACTGCGCCGCGTGCTCGCCGCCGGCGGGGGCATGCGCGACGTCTGGTCGTCCGGCGCGTTCGTCGCCTTCGGTCGCGGAGACCTCGATCTCGACGCAGTCCTCGACGCGATAGACGCGCGCGGGTTCGGCGGCTGGGTTGTCGTGGAGCAGGACGTGCTCAACGGACCCGGCGTCTCGATCGCCGCCTTCCGCGACGAACGCGCCGCAGACCAGCGCGACAACCGCGAGGCACTCCGCTCGTGGCTGTAGACGCCTTCCCCCTGACCTTCCACGCTCCACCTACTCGACGGGACAGATCGTGACCACTCGCCCCCTCCGCTTCGGACTCATCGGAACCGGCCGCATCGGCCAGGTACACGCCCGGAGTATCGCCGCAGACCCCGACACGACGCTGTCCTGGGTGTGCGATCCCTTCATCGCGGGCGCCGAAGCCGTCTCGGAGCGCTTCGGCGGTGCCGTGACTGACGACGCGTCCGAGGTGTTCGCCTCCGGCGACGTCGACGCGGTGCTCATCGCCTCGCCGACCGCCACCCACGTCGACCTCATCGCCGCCGCCATCGAGGCGGGAATCCCCGCGCTTTGCGAGAAGCCCATCGACCTCGACATCTCGCGCGTCGACTCCCTGCTGCCCCTCGTGAGGTCGTCGGGCGTACCGGTCGCCCTCGGGTTCAACCGCCGCTTCGATCCGGCGTTCGCGAGCGTGCAGTCCCGCGTGGCGGCGGGGGAGATCGGCGCCCTCGAGCAGCTCACCATCGTCAGCAGGGACCCCGCGGCACCGCCGGCGGCGTACGTCGCCGTGTCGGGCGGGATCTTCCGTGACATGACGATCCACGACCTCGACATGGCGCGGTTCTTCCTGCCGGAGATCGTCGAGGTCACCGCGGTCGGATCGGCCCTCTTCGACGACGGCGCCCGCGAGCACGGCGACTTCGACTCGGCCGTCACGACGCTGCGCGCGTCGTCGGGCGCGACGGTGACGATCATCAACTCGCGGCACAGCGCCGTCGGCTACGACCAGCGCCTGGAGGCCTTCGGCGCCGAGGGCTCGCTGCAGGTCGCGAACGCCCCCACGAGCCTCGTCAGCCTGTCGACCGCCACGGTCGTGGAGGGCAAGCCGCCGTACCAGAACTTCTTCCTCGAGCGATACGCGGAGGCCTACGCGGCCGAGCTGCGCGCCTTCGTCCGTCTCGTGCGGGGCGAGTCCTCGACGAGTCCGACGTTCGAGGATGGCCGAGCCGCCCTGATCCTCGCCGACGCCGCCCAGCGCTCCGCCGAGGAGCGCGTCTCCGTCGCGGTGGACCTGGGCTGAGATCGTCGTGGGATTCCGGCTGGCCGCCTCGGCCGAGATGCTCTACGTCGACCTCCCCGTCGCGGATCGGGTGCGTCGATTGCACGAGCTCGGCTTCGAGGTCGAGATCTGGGACTGGCGGTCGAAGGACCTCGAGTCCCTCGCCGCGACGGGTGCGACCTTCTCCTCGATGACGGGGTACCTCCGCGGAGACCCGACGACGGACGAGGGGATCGCCGAATTGCTCTCGACGGCCGAGGAATCGCTGCGCGCGGCCGACATCATCGATTCGCCCCGACTCAATCTCCATGGAACGGGGCTCGATCCCGACGGGATGCCGGTGCATCCGCGGTCGTCGGTCGAGGGCGAGGACTGGCTGCGGGCCCGCGAGACTCTCGCGCGGCTGGCGGACCTCGGGCGCCGATCCGGACGGGTGTTCACGCTCGAGAACCTCAACACGGCGGTCGATCATCCGGGCACGCCGTTCGCCCGTGCCGCCGACACGCTCGCCCTGGTGCGCTCCGTCGACGACCCGGGCCTCCGCCTCAATCTCGACCTCTACCACGCGCAGATCGGCGAGGGGAACCTCATCGAACTCGTGAGGTCGGCCCTGCCGTGGGTGGGGGAGATCCAGGTCGCCGACGTGCCCGGTCGCTGCGAACCGGGCACGGGGGAGATCCGCTACGAGGCGATCGCGGCGGAGCTCGGGGTCCTCGGCTACACGGGCGTCGTGGGCCTCGAAGCCTGGGCCCGTTCCGACCCGGACGCCGCGCTCGCCGCGTTCCGGGCTGCGTTCACGGTCTGAGGAACGGGGCACCCTCGCCGCCGCGCTCGCCCGGACGCGGCGACGCGCCGCCCGCTGAGGCCCGGCGCGTCGCCTCAGGAATCGAAGGTCGTGGCTCCCTCGACTGTGGGGACGGATTCCCACGCCCGTCGTTCGTCGCTCCGCAGGGCCGCTGCCACGATCTCGGACGCCGACCAGGCGTCCGACGCCGACGGCCCCACCTGCCGTCCCTCGACCACCGATCGCAGGAAGAGCTGGGCCTCGATCGTCTTGAGGTCGTCGAACCCCATGCTCGTGCCGCGGCCGGGTTGGAAGCGCGAGAAGTCGCCGGCCTCGGGCCCCGCCATGACCGTGCGATACCCGTCCGCCGAATCGGCGATCTGCAGCTCGTTGAAGCGCTGGAAGTCCCAGCGGACGGATCCGAGCGTTCCGTAGATCTCGAGCGTGTACTCGGCGTGCGGGCCGACCGCGACCCGGCTGGAGTCCATGACGCCGACGGCGCCCGAGTCGAAGCGGACGAGCAGGGCCGCGTAGTCCTCGTTCTCCACCTCGCCGGTTTCGGCCGACGCGGAACCGAGCGAGAAGTGCCCGCTCGATGCGTTCGAGGGTAGAGGACGCTCGCGGATGAACCGCTCCGTCAGGGCCGTCACTTCGGAGATGCGGCCCACGGTGAACTGGGCCAGGTCGGCGCCGTGGGAGAGCAGATCGCCGAGTACGCCCGACCCGGCCTCCTCCGTGCGGAAGCGCCACGTCAGGGCGCCGCGAGGATCGGCCGAGTAGTCGGCGAGCAGGGCGACGCGGACGTTCGTGATGCGGCCGAGGTGTCCGCCGCGCACGAGCTCGCGGATGCGGGCCACGGCGGGTGCGTGCCGGTAGTTGAACCCGACCGAGGTCACGATCCCGGCAGCCGTCGCCGCGCGCGCGATGTCGGCCGATTCCGCGGCTCCCCGGCCCATCGGCTTCTCGATCCAGAAGGGTTTACCGGCGGAGGCCGCCGCCAGGGCCACCTCGTGGTGGAGGTAGTTCGGGGTGCAGATCGACACCACGTCGACCTCCGGGTCGTCTATCACCTTCCGCCAGTCGTCCGTCGTCGTCGCGAACCCGAGCGCGTCGGCCGCGTACTGCCGGGCATCGGCGTTGACGTCGGCGGCGGAGACGAGGGAGACGCTCGCGGTCACGTCGGGATAGTGCATCCCGACCGCCCGGTAGGCCCGTGCGTGCACGCGACCCATCCAACCGACGGAGACGAGGCCGACCCCGACGCGTGTTCGTTCCGGCATGACAGACCTTTCCTCGACGGTGAGTGATGCCGACTATACCGGCTTGACAGAATGTATTGACAAATGCGTCGAACAGTCGGAAACTCAACTCGACACCGACGTCACCCGGACGGCTCGCAGGCGAGACGCTCCGCACCGAAGGGAACCCTCAATGAAGATGCGCCTCCTCACGAGCGTGGGCCTCGCCGCCACGGCCGCCCTGCTCCTCTCCGCCTGTTCAGGCACCGGCCAGGAGCCGGCCGCCACCTCGGAATCGCTCGATCTCACGTACGCCGTCGTCACCCACTCGGGTCCAGGAGACGCCTTCTGGGACCGCGTGAAGTCCGGTGCCGAACGTGCCGGCTCCGACTACGGAGTCGATGTGACGTACAACGCGGACCCCGACCCCGCCAAGCAATCGCAGCTCATCGACAACGCCGTGGCGCAGGACGTCGACGGGATCGTCGTCTCCATGGCGAACCCGGACGGCCTGCAGTCGAGCATCGAGAAGGCCGTCGCGGCGGGCGTGCCCGTCGTCACGATCAACTCGGGCATCGAGCGCTCGGCCGAGTTCGGCGCCATCACGCACATCGGACAGAGCGAGTCCGTCGCCGGCGAGGCGGTCGGTGACCGGCTCTCGGAGGCCGGACTCACGAACGTCCTGTGCGTGATCCAGGAGGCCGGGAACGTCGGACTCGAGGAGCGATGCGGCTCGGCCGCCTCGACCTTCACCGGATCGATGCAGAACCTGCAGGTGGACGGCACGAACGATGCCGAGGTCAAGGCGACCATCAAGTCGAAGCTCCAGGCCGATCCCTCCATCGACGGCGTCCTCACTCTCGGTGGCCAGTACGCGATCGACGCCGTCGGTGCCGTTTCCGAGGCGGGCAGCGAGGCGACGGTCGCGACGTTCGACCTCTCGGAGGACGTCGTGAGCAACATCGAGGACGGCGCGATCCTCTTCGCCGTCGACCAGCAGCCCTACGTCCAGGGATTCCTCGGCGTGACCGCGCTGTACCTCGACTCCATCAACGGCAACCAGATCGGCGGCGGCCAGCCGGTCTACTCCGGACCGGCCTTCGTGACCGAGGAGAACGCCGCCGAGGTCGCCGAGTACGCCGCGAACGGTACGCGGTGAGAACGCCGACGGCGGGGGCGCCCGTCCCCGCCGCGACCACCGAGAGGAGACCTGAACGATGACGACGACCGATATCGTGACCGTCGGTAACAGGCCCCGCCTGGAGAACCGACCCCTCCGGAAGATCCTCGGCCGGCCCGAGATCGGAGCCCTCGTCGCGGCTCTCGCGGTGATGCTGTTCTTCTCCGTCTACACCTCGACCTTCATGACCCTCTCGGGTGCGGGGGTGTGGCTCGAATCCGCGTCGACGTTCGGCATCATGGCCGTGGCGGTCGCCCTCCTCATGATCGGCGGGGAGTTCGATCTCTCGGCCGGTGTGATGACGGGGTTCACGGCCCTCGTCGTCGGAATCCTCACGAGCCACTACGGCCTCAACATCTGGGTCGCCGCCGTGATCTCCCTCGTCCTGGCTCTCGCGATCGGCGCGATCAACGGGCTCCTCGTGATGAAGACGGGGCTTCCGAGCTTCATCGTCACGCTCGGGACGTTCTTCGTCCTCGCGGGGATCGATTTGGCGGTGACGAAGCTCATCACCGGTCAGGTCGCCATCCAGGGCATGACGAGCGTGCCCTTCTACGACACGATCCAGCCGCTCTTCGGTGCATCGATCCAGATCGGCGGCGGCACGTTCTACGTGTCGGTGCTCTGGTGGTTCGTGGCGACGGCGATCGCCACCTGGGTGCTCCTGCGGACCCGGGCCGGAAACTGGATCTTCGCCGTCGGCGGCGAACTCAAGTCCGCACGACAGGTGGGTGTGCCGGTGCTGCGGACCAAGATCGGCCTCTTCATGACGACGGCCGCGGCGGCCTGGCTCGTGGGCATGATCTCCCTGTTCCGGACGTCGACCGTCCAGGCGAACACGGGCGTCGGGCAGGAGTTCATCTACATCATCTGCGCGGTCGTCGGCGGCTGCCTCCTGACCGGAGGGTTCGGCTCGGCCATCGGAGCGGCGCTCGGTGCCCTGATCTACGGCATGGTCTTCCAGGGCATCACGTTCGCGCAGTGGGACACGAACTGGCTGCGGACGTTCCTCGGCGCGATGCTCCTCCTCGCCGTCTTCCTCAACCACTTCGTCAGGACTCGAGCGGGAGGTTCACGATGAGCGCGACCGGTACACGACCCGCGGTCTCCGAGGCCGCGCCGATCGTCGAGGTGACCGGGATCGGCAAGAGCTACGGCCCCGTGAACGCTCTCTCGGGCGTCTCGACGTCGGTCAAGGCCGGGGAGGTGACATGCGTCCTCGGAGACAACGGTGCCGGAAAGTCGACGTTCATCAAGATCCTGGCCGGAGCGCATTCGCCGAGCGAGGGCGAGTTCCTCCTCGACGGGAAGCCGGTGACGTTCTCGTCTCCGCGTGCCGCCCTCGATGCGGGGATCGCGACCGTCTACCAGGACCTCGCGGTCATCCCGCTCATGCCCGTGTGGAGGAACTTCTTCCTGGGCTCCGAGATCACCCGCGGCGTGGGGCCGTTCCGGCGGTTGGATGTGGGTGAGATGAAGAAGATCACCTACACCGAGCTCGACAACATGGGCATCGACCTCCGCGATGTGGATCAGCCGATCGGCACGCTCTCCGGTGGAGAACGTCAGTGTGTGGCCATCGCCCGCGCGGTCTACTTCGGTGCTCGTGTCCTCATCCTCGACGAGCCGACGGCGGCGCTCGGTGTGAAGCAGTCGGGCGTCGTCCTGAAGTACATCGCGCGTGCGCGCGACCGGGGCCTGGGCGTGGTGTTCATCACTCACAATCCGCATCACGCGTATCCGGTGGGCGACCGGTTCCTCCTGCTCAACCGGGGAACGAGCCTGGGCGACTTCGCGAAGAAGGACATCACTCTCGACGAGCTCACGAGCCTCATGGCGGGCGGTGCAGAGCTCGAATCGCTCGCGCACGAGCTCGAGCGGACCCTCGGCGGATCATCTCCGATCGTCCAGCAGCTCGAAGCCGAGGCCGAGCGGCAGCCCGGCCGGCCGGACGGCGGGCGACCGCGGCGGGGGTGAACTCGGGACGGGAGGGGGATGTGTCCTCCTCCCGTCTCCGCGCACCCTGAACGGCCGGCGGATGTCAGCCGGTGAGGGTGCGCGGGGCGGATGCGCGCGTGCGCGCCCCGACGGTGGGGGTCCACTCGCGATACCCGGGTCCCACAACGTGGGGGACTCCGTCCGGCATGGACAATCGCCACGGTCCGGAGTCGATCCGCTGGTGGTGTCCCCAACACGGGAGCACCCCGTTGTCCGTATGGGTCTCGCCTCCCGCTCTCCAGGGGATCATGTGGTGCACCTCGCACCAGCCGGCGGGTGTGGGGCAGCCGGGGATGACGCACCCGCCGTCGCGCGCGGTGATGGCCCGACGCTGCGACGAGGTGAAGCAGCGCTGAGTCGAACCGAGCGCCAGGACGCGGTTCGCGGTGTTGAGGGTGACCGTCTGCAGTCCGCGGGAGTCGATGAGTCGTTGCACCGCGTCGATCGAGATCGGGGCGGCGTGTCCGTCGATGAAGCCCGCACCGCGGCCGTCCTCCAGCTCGGTCGCCGTGACGGTGACGAGGACGGCCGGTGCCGAACCGGCGAGTTCGGGGGCGTCCTTGACTCTGGACGCGGCGCTGAGGATGTCCGCGAGGGTGTCGTGGTTGCGCTGCGGCCGCGTGCGATCGTCGGCCACGGCCGGTTCGCTGCCGTCCGTGAACGTGACCCTCCGGACATGGGATTCCACGAGACGTTTGAATGTGGCCCCGACCTCGGCGACCAGCAACCCCGACACGGGGATCAACCCGTCGAGGGTCTCCTGCCCGAAGGTGAGGTGGCGCTTCCGGCGGGCGCGCTTCTCGCGGGGTCGGGCGCCATCGGGATCGATGCGGAGGAGGAACGCGGCAATCTGCACCCGCACGAGATCTACGCACACGGGCGGGTGGGTGTCTGTGCCGGCGGCGAGGAACACGAGGCTGTCCTCCGTCTCTGCGAGGATGACCGGGTCTACGCGGGATGCGACTGTGTCGAGGTTCTGCATGATGACATCCGCCGCCTCGACGCCGAGGTTGCCGGCCGCGACGGCGGTGGCGACGGACGTGTGACGTGGCGCGGTCGGGGCGCCCGAGAGGGCAACGCCGGGAGACAGACCCTTCCCGATGCGGATACGGCGGGATGCCTCTACGACGGACGTACCGGTGAGCTTCGCGACGGCATCCTTCGCGGACGCGTAACCGGCAGCGCCGAGGGTATCGATCGGGCCGTCCATGCGCGTCTCGGCTTCTGCCGCGACTCGAGCCCGGAGGGCATCCCCGCGGCGACCGAAGGCTTCCGCCTCGGACACGATCGAGAGGAACTCCGCGCCGGACAACAGGGCAGGGTCGAGGGCGGCGAGGGTCGCGTCGAACTGAGCGATCAGGGCTCTGATCGCCTGCCGGTGCGCGGTGCCGTGTTCCCCCATACGTCCAGTGAACACGAGACCACCGACATTCGGACGGTATCTGGAAAAGGAGTCAGTTTCTCTCGAGAGATCATCCTGTGGACGACAGGTTGCGGATCGGACCGCGCCCTCCGAGGGGGCCATCGGAGGGCGCTCTCGGTGGCCGAGGTGGTCGCCTCCCTTCGACAGGCCCAGGGAACGAGGTGGGGCGTTCGGTGGCACGGTGTGGTCGTCCGCGTTGTCGGTGCCCGTCGGCCGGCTGGGGGTGCGAGCGGGGATCTCTGAGACGGGTTCGGGAGGCGAGGTGGTCCGCATGTCTCGTGCCCTTGTGTAGGTAAGCCTCTCCTAAGTAAGTTAAGGGTAACCTAACCAATCTCCCCTGGCGTGCCATGGGGAGGGTTGGTCTTCCCTTCCCGAAAGGACACCCTGTGCATTCAGCAGTACCACGCCGTCACGGCGCCACGGCTCGGAAAGCCGCGGCTCTCGTCGCAGCCGCCGCGCTCTCCCTCGGAGCCGCCCTCGGCACGGCGACCGCCGCGAACGCGGCACCCTCGGCCGGAACGATCTCCGACGCGTCGTTCACGTGGGGACTCAGCGGCGAAGCGGGCGGCGGAGCCTTCTTCGGCGGCTGCAACTTCCTGAGCGCCGGCACCGCCGGCGACACCGGCAGCTCGCGACTGTGGACCGAAGCGGACGGCTTCTACTCGACGCAGTCGGGCAACGTCACGATCGTGAAGCCGAACGCGGCCGGCGAGCTCCAGCAGCCGACCTGGGCGACGAAGTGCCAGACCCCGCAGGGCACGGCCGTCTCCGCCTCCTCCACGACGTCGCTCACGAAGAACGCCGTCGTCTTCGACGGGGGCGCGGGAACCGTGGCCGCCGACGGCTCCACCGAGATCGCCTGGACCGGATCGTTCACGGTGGCCTTCTACGGCGGCCTCACCTATTGGACGGCGACCGACCCCGTCCTGACGCTCGACGGCTCCGGCAACGGGCAGCTCACCGCTACGGCCTCCGGTTACGGCACGAGCATGGAGGACATGACGCAGTGGGTCCCGATCGCGGGCCGCGAGATCGTGCTCGCCGACATCACCGCGGCCGCCACGGACGACGACGGCCTCACGGTGACCCCCGACTACCTCGGCGAGACCGTGACCACTGCCGGCACTCCCCAGTCCACGACGGGCGCCACGTGGGGCTCGTTCCCCCAGAGCTTCGTCGACTTCCAGCAGCTCACCGGCCAGAGCAGCTACTGGTACAGCTCCGGCGGATCCCGTGACGCGGCCAAGCCGACGACGCCCCTCGACGTGTCGTACGAGCTCACAGCGGGCGGCACCGACCCGGGCACGGACCCGGGTACCGACCCGGGCACCGAACCGGCGGAGGACGAGCAGGACATCGACGTGACGGTGCCCGCAGCGCCCGAGCCCGAAACGGGCAGCTTCGGGTGGGCGTTCACGTCCGCCGCCGCCGTGGATCTCGGCACCGCGACCCAGGCCGGGAGCACGTTCACCGCGGACGGCTCCCTCAACACGATCGCCGTGACCGACACGCGCTCGGGTGGAGCGGGTGCGTACTCGTGGAGCATCTCGGGCAGCGTCTCCGACTTCGCCTCGGAGGACGGCAGCTTCTCCGCCGGCTACCTCGGCTGGACCCCGAGCGTCTCCGAGGCCGGAGCGGGTGTCGTGGCCGGCGCACCGGTCTCCTCCACCCTGAGCGGGGGAGCGGGCCTCGGATCATCGGCGACCCTCGCGTCGAGCACGGCAGCGGCGAGCGCGGCCGTCGACGCCGCCCTCTCGCTCGTGATCCCGAGCGACACGGCGGCCGGCGACTACTCCGCCACGCTCACGGTGACCGCACTCGGCTGATCCGCCGACGGAACGAACGGGCGGTGCCGGCGATTCGCCGGCACCGCCCCTCGTCGGTTCCCGCCGTCGTATCCTCTCCACCCCTGGCTGTCGCCACCGCTGGCCGTCTCCACGCCAGCTCCGTCACCTCTGCGCCAGTTCCGTCACCTGTGCATCACCCCTCCGAACGAAGGTTTCCCGATGACCCGCGCCCGATCGTCCCTCCCCGCCGCGGTCCTCGCGGCCACCGTTGCCGTCTCAGTGGCATTCAGCGGCATCCCCGCCGCGTCCTCGGCCGCCGCTGAGCCGATCGTGGCTACGTCGACCTCTACCGCGACGCCCGCTGACGGCGCGAGCTGGAGTGTCGCACCGGCCGATTCCGCGCGGGGAACGGGGCGGCCGTTCTTCGACTTCGCACTCGACGCGGGGGCGAGCGTCTCCGACGCGTTCGACATCCGCAACGACGGGGCGGCACCCCTGACCCTGCGCGTCTATGCCGCCGACGCGTTCACGACGAGGGAGGGCAACATCGATCTCCTCCCCGCGGGTGAGCAGTCCGTCGACGCGGGCACCTGGGTGGAGCTCGGAGCCGCCGAGGTGACGCTCGAACCGGGGGAGACCCGTTCGGTCCCCTTCACGCTCTCCGTCCCCGCCGACGCGCGCCCCGGTGACCATCCCGCGGGTATCGTCACGTCGCTGTTGTCCGAGGACTCCGGCGCGCAGGTGCAGGTGGACCGTCGACTCGGAAGCCGCCTGTTCGTGCGTGTCGGGGGTGAGTTGTCGCCCGCCGTAGAGGTGTCCGAGCCCACCGTCGCGTTCACCGGCTCGTGGAATCCGCTCGCTCTCGGCGACCTCGAGATCGTGTATTCGCTGCGCAACACGGGAGACACCCGCGTGACCGCCGTGGCGGCGAGCTCTGCCCACGGGCCGTTCGGTGTCGCCCCCGTATCGACGGGGGCCGAGCAGCTCGCGGAGGTGCTTCCGGGCTCGACGGTCGAGGTGCGGCAGTCCCTCTCGGGCGTCGCGGCGCTCCTCTGGCTCGACGGTGCTGTGAACGTGATCCCCACGAGCGTCGGCATCGGAGCGGCTCAGCTCGACTCGGTCGTCCAGCCGTTCCGGCTCCCCGCCGTGCCCGTCGCCACCCTGCTGATCCTGGTGGCGATCGCCGTGATCATCGCCGCCGTGATGCTGGTGTTGCGGAGGCGACGGCGCGCGTGACGCGCCTCAGCTCCTCGACCACGGCAATCGCAACCGGCCCGCCATGTTCAGAACGGAGAGGATGCCGACGAGCACCGCAAGCACAGTACCGCCGAGGGGGAGGACGAGGGGCGCGACGAGGTCGGTGGCCTCCGGCACAAGACCGGCCGCGCCGCGCTGCACACTCGACCAGGCCTGTGCCGCGGCGAGCATCGCCGGGGGTGGCGGATCCGTCGTCGTCGCTGGTGCGGACCCGGCGCGCGGGGACGCGATCACGTCGTTCCGCGGGACCGCACCGGACGGGGTTCCGGAGCCGCCGGTCGTCGGCACGATCGCCGGGGCCTCGGCCTCGGCGTTGACCACGAGCGTCGTCGCGGGTTTCGCCGGGTCTCGCTGCCCGCCCGAGGTGATCCAGTAGCCCGTCTGTCCGGTGAGCTTCTGGAACCCGAGGAACGTCGCGGGGAAGGCGCCCCAGTAGGTGGCGTTCGTGTCCGTCCGAGCGACCTGGCCGGCGCCGGCCGCATCGACTCCGAGGTACTCCGGCAGGATCTCGAAGCCGGTGTCGAGGAGGGCCGCACCGCGCAGCTCGGCGAGCACGACGGTGCGGCCGGGGATCGGCTCCCACTTCGTCATGTCCTCCATGCTCGTACCGAAGCCGCTCAGAGTGGCGGTCAGCCGGCCGTTGCCCGAGGCGTCGAGTTCCAGCACAGGGTCCGTCGCACTCCAGTAGGTCATTCCGCCGTAGAACGCGACCGTGAACGAGCCGGTCCAGCGGAGGTCGACGCCATCGCGGCCGAAGGTGCCCGTTCCGCCCGTGTAGACGACCTGCGAGTCGGTGGAGGATGCCGTCGAAGCCGCGGTCACGGCGTTTCCGGCCGCGTCGAGGCACTTCGTGGCGAAGCTCGCGCGTTCCCACTCGCCGTCTGCGGTCGCCTTCACGATCTCGACGTCACCGCTCTGCGCTGCGTAGAGGCCGTCGTCAGCGCCCCACACGCGGGCGCCGCCGGAGTCTCCCGCCAGACCGGCGCTGAGGAAGTTGCAGCCGCCGGCGAACGCCCCGCCGCTCGTCTCGCGATTGAGGCCCCAGCGCAACTGCGCGTCGTCGACCGTGCCGGCCGTGGGCGCCGCCGGGTCCGTCGACTCCGGGACCGTCACGTCGATCGGCACGCCGTCGTCGGATTCAGCGGACAGAGGAGCGGCGATCGCCACGGTCGGCATCAGAGCCGCGGACGGGACGAGAGCCGCGGAGAGGAGTGCGAGAACGATCGCGCCCGCCGCGCGCTCGCGCCTCACGCCGTCACCTCGGTGCGTCGAGCAGCCCGTGCTCGGACCGAACGTCGGATCGATGTCGCGATGCTGAGGATGAGGAGGACGAGCGCGACGAGGACCGCGACCCCCAGGACGATGTACGGCCACGTGGGGAGCGCGGTCGGGTCGGTGGCGGACGGGATCACGGCGGGGTCGGCCGACACGGTCACGTTCGATTCCGCTATCCGGCCGGAAGCCGCACCGGTGAGGGTGAGGAGGTGCGTTCCGACGCGGAGATCGGCGGGCAGGGGCAGGACCCCGGCGATCTCGCCGGAGGCACCGGCCGTGAGGGGCCCCACGGCGGAGACCCCGTCGTCGAGGGTGGCGACGATGAGTTCGCCGGGGTCGAATCCCTGCCCGGTGAAGCTCAGGGCCTGGCCCGGCACGGCCGTGGTGGTCGTGTAACCCACCCGGGCGGCGGTCGCCGCCGTGTCGCTCGGGGGCCCACCCGAATCCGCACCGGATGCCGGCGGCGTCTCCTCGCCGGCTCCGGTCGTCGAGCGGAAGTCGATCGGGGTGAAGGTCTCGTTGTTGGCGTTCTTCACGCCGTGCGCACCGATCGTGATGATGCCACACGTCACTGAGAGGCAATCGACGGAGGAGACCTCGCCGGAACGGTCGAGACTCTCGAACGACGCCCCCGGGACGATCATGTCGACACTCCACGACCCGTCCGCGGCCATGACGGCGTTCGCGGAGTCCTCCGTCTCGCTGCCGGGGAAGGCGACGAACCGCTGGAAGCCCTGGTTGTCCTTCGCCTCGGAATCCGGCACGTAGCGGTAGTCCGTGCCCACGGTGCCTCCCTCGCTCGGTTGCCACGATGTTCCGTCCGCGACCCAGCCGAAAAGCACGTAAACGCCGCCGAAGCCGCCCGCGATCGACTGGAAGCCCGCGCCTGTGACGGTCACGGTCGTCGCGTAGTCCGGGTCCGCGGTCGCCCCTCCGGTCTCGCTCTCCACCGAGACGCGGCCCGCGGCGGCCGCGGGTTCGACTGATCCGGTGAGCACCGTCGTGGCGAGGAGGGTCGCCACGACGGCCGCGCTGAGGATCGAGGCGCCGAGCGTTCGTCGGCGGGTGGGGGAGTCAGTCATGGGCCGAGTGGTCCTTCCGGCGAGGATCGAGGTGTCGTTCGGCGTGGGGAGCCGAGGGCAGGGCAGCGGACGTGGGACGAGTGGTCCGGACCGGGCGCACCCGCACGGTATGCCCCTCCGGATGCACATCGATGGGGTGGCGGTACACCTCGGAGAGCAGCGCGCTCGAGAGGGCCTCGCGGGGCGATCCGTCCGACCGGATCCGACCCGCGTCGAGCACCACCACCCGCCCCGCGTACGCCGCTGCGAGATCGAGGTCGTGGAGCACGACGACGGCTGCGCCGCCGGCGTCGGAATGGGCGCGGAGCCGCTCCACGACCCGTTCCTGGTGGCGGATGTCGAGGCTCGCCGTGGGTTCGTCGAGCAGGATGATCGGGCAGGCCTGCGCCCGCACGCGAGCGAAGGCGACGCGGGCGCGCTCGCCTCCCGACA
Source organism: Labedella endophytica (assembly GCF_003990045.1). Classification (GTDB taxonomy): domain Bacteria; phylum Actinomycetota; class Actinomycetes; order Actinomycetales; family Microbacteriaceae; genus Labedella; species Labedella endophytica. Next base: position 248,814 of record NZ_RZGZ01000003.1, read on the forward strand.
GCTCGGTCACGAATCGGTCGAGGAGCGGGGCGATCTCGGCGTCCGCCACCGCGCGGGCGACGTGTGCCTCGTCGGCGTCCGCTTCGGGACGCCCGCGCCAGGGCGCGCGGCCCATCTCGACGACCTCGCGCGCCGAGAAGGGGAAGGAGACCTCGTTCGATTGCGTCAGGACCGATCGCCGTCGCGCGAGATCGATCGGGGAGGAGGCGCGGAGGGGGCGCCCGTCGAGCTCCACGACGCCGTTCGACGCCGGAACGTCTCCGGAGAGGGCGTGCAGAAGGGTCGACTTGCCCGCCCCGTTGGGACCGACCAGGGCGACGAGCTCGCCCGCGCGCACTGCGAGATCGACGCCCGAGAGGATGTCCCGCGACCCGAATCGCACCGTGAGGCCCCGTGCCTCGAGCACCGGTGTCGTCCCCACCGGTGTCGTCTCCACCGGCGTTGCCCCCACCGCCGTCATCCCCAGCCCCCGGAACGGAGGCGCGTGCGGCGCAGCAACCAGAAGAAGAAGGGGCCTCCGACGAGCGCGGTGAGCATGCCGATCGGCAGGTCGGCGTAGGGAACGGCGGTCCGCGCGACGGTGTCGGCGGCGAGGAGGAGGAGTGCGCCACCGAGGGCGCTCACCGAGAGGAGCGCTCGGTGAGCCGGCCCGAGGACGAGTCGCACGAGGTGGGGGACCACGAGGCCGACGAACGCGATGATGCCGCAGAGCGCGACCGCCGCCGCCGTCAGGACGGCGACGAGCACGATCGCGATCACGCGCGTGCGCTCGATGGAGACGCCGAGGTGGCGTGCCTGGCGCTCGCCGAGGGCGAGCAGATCGAGGCGGTGCGCGAGTGCCAGGGCGCCGACGATCCCGATCGCGGTGACCGGTGCGACGATCGCGACGTCCTGCCAGCGCGTGCCGTTGAGCGAACCCAGCTGCCAGAACACGATCTGCTCACGCTGCTGCGTGGAGGACAGGAACGTCGCGAGCGCGATGCCCGCGCCGCACACCGCGTTCACGGCGATTCCCGTGAGCACGAGCGTCACGACCTCGGTGCGCCCGCCCGATCGGGCCGCCAGGTAGACGAGGAAGGTCGCGACGAGCCCGCCGACGAAGGCGAACAGCGGCGAGGTGAGCGGGCCCGCGAAGGTCGCACCCGAGACGATCGCGACCGATGCCGCCACGGCGGCTCCCGACGACACGCCGACGACTCCCGGCTCGGCGAGGGGGTTCCGGAAGACCCCCTGCATGAGCGCGCCGCCCACGGCGAGGGCGGCCCCGACGAGGAGGGCCATGGTGATGCGCGGGATCCGGATCGACCAGAGCGTCGCATCGGCGTTGGGGTGGCTCGGGACCGCGGCGACCGGCAGTCGGATCCCGCCGAGGCCGATCGTCGACAGGGCGTCGTTCGTGTGGAGGGCGACGGACCCGAGGATCTCCGGCACGGGGATGGCGAGCTGGCCGAGACCCGCCGACACGACGGCGAGAGCCGCGGTCGCGACGACGAGCGACCACGTGAGGGTGCGGCGCCGTCGGGCCGGACGATGATGCGCGATTACCGCATCGGAGTCGCGGTCGAGCGGGGTGGGGTCGTCGGAGTCGTCACCGGGGGCGGCAGCGACCCGCGCGATCGCGGCGCTCATCCGGCCTGATCCGGGGCGTACACGGCCACGGCGAGCGCCTCGAGCACGCGCGCCGTGTCCGGACCGAAGCTCAGGATCTGGGAGTCGGCCATGTCGACGACCCGTCGGTGTTCGCCGGCCGGTGTCTGCTGCAGGGCGGGGAGCGCCTCGAGGAGCCCGTCGACACCCTCGACGGACTCGAGGCCGCCGGTCATGACGAGGATGAGGTCCGGATTCGCGGCGACGAGTCCCTCGTCGGTGACCGGCCGCATGCCCGTCCAGCCGATCTCCGAGGAGACGTCAACGCCTCCGAGCGCCGAGACGAGCGCGTCGGCGCCGGATTCCTGCCCGAAGAGGTAGTAGACGCCCGACTGGCCGCGGACGTAGAGGAACACCATGCGGAGGCGCTCGCCGTCCGCCGGGGCGATGGCGGCGATGTCGGCGACGGTCGCGTCGACCGATGCCGTGACGCGATCGGCGAGAGCGGTGCCGCGCTCCGGGACCCCGAGGGCCGCAGCGACCCCGTCGATGAGCGAACCGATGGAGTCGAGCGACCGGTGCGAGTCGACCACGACCACATCGATACCCGCGTCCCGCATCTGCAGCACGGTGTCCCACGGGCCGAGGCTCGTGTCGGTGATGATGAGTGTGGGCGCGAGGTCGAGGATCGCTTCCGCGTTGAGGTCGTGGCCGTTCTGCGTCACGAGCGGACGGTCCGCGATCTCCGCGAAGCCGCTCGAGATGTCGCGTCCGACGACCTGATCGCCGAAGCCGAGCTCGAACACCGTGCGCGAGAGCGACCCGTAGATGTCGAGGGCGAGGATGCGCGAGGTGTCGTCCACCTCGACGGTCGTGCCCTGCGCGTCCGTGATCATCGCGGGCAGGGACTGTTCGCCCACGGTCACGGGGTCGACGGGTGAGGCGGGCGCGACGGCCGTGCTCGGCCCGTCCCACGCGGCCGGGTCGGCGATCGGTGCGACATCGGCCAGGCGGGGCGTGGTGGCCGCGTCCTCGCCCGTCGCGCTCCCGGTGCTCGTGCACCCCGAGAGGAGGAGGGTGACGACGGCGAAAGCGGCCGTGATGAAGGGGCGGCGGGGGGTGGTCACGGTGAGGAGAGGCTCTCGATCGATGGGGTCGCGATGGCAGCGAGGGAAGGTAAGCCAACCCTAACCAGATTAACTACTTAGGTAAACCTACCCTTTGCTCTAGAGTGAGGCCATGGACACGACCATCACCCCGCTCGCCGAGCAGGCCCCCGGCGTCGCCGCTCTGCTGCGCGAGGCCACCGACGCGCAGCACCGCACCGCCGAGTCCCGACCCTTCATGACGGCGCTCATGGGTGGGGAACTCGACCTCGCCGCCTACACCCTCTACCTCGCCCAGTTCGCGCGCATCTACGCGGGGCTCGAATCGCGTGAGACGGTGCGGTCGGATCCGGCGGTGCTCCAGGACCGCCGACTCGACCGGGCCGCCGCGATCGAGGCCGACCTCGCCGCCCTCGGTGCCCCCGACTGGCGTGACACCCTGCCGGCCCTGCCCGCGACGATCGTCTACGAGGAGCGCCTGCGGGCCCTCGCCCGAGACGAGCCGCTCCGCCTCGTCGCCCACCACTACACGCGGTACCTCGGGGACCTCTCCGGTGGCCAGGTGATGGCGACGATGCTGCGCCGCCACTACGGCGCCACGGAAGACCAGCTCTCCTACTTCCGCTTCGACGCCCTCGGCCCGCTCGTGCCGTACAAGCGCGGCTACCGGGACGCCCTCGACGCCCTCGATCTGACCGACGCCGAGCGGGATGCCCTCGTCGCCGAGGCGCGCGCCGCCTTCGACGCGAACACGGCGGTCTTCGACGACCTGCAGGTGGCGACGGCCGGTCGCTGACCGTATCGGCTGTTCGATCCGGCCGCACTCAGCCTGTACGCCGCGGAACACGACAGGATGGACCCATGATCTCCACCCTGCTCGCGTCCCGTCTCCGCACCGCCGGCCTCACGTGGGCCCCGTCCTCCGGTGACGCCTTCGAGATCAAAGGTGATGACTTCGAGGGCGACGTCTTCACCGTCAGCGACATGACGATCGAACCGCAGCACTATCCGAGCGGCACGATCCTCGGCTTCAACGGCACCACCGAGTGGGCGCTCGACTCGGTCTCGCTCGAGGACGCCCTGTGGCTTCCGCGCGAGGACCAGCTGCGCGAGCTGCTCCGCGGCGCCTTCGTCTCCCTCGCGCGCCTCCAGGAGGGGCTGCGCGGACGCACCGTCTACACGGTCGTCGCGCGCATCGACGGGGAGGATCGCCGATACACGAGCGACCACGCCGCGGAGGCCTACGGCGAGGCGCTCCTCGACCTCATCCAGTCCGTCAACTGAAGGTTCGCGACCTACCGGGCGTTCGACAGGTCGATTACGCGCTCTCGAGCATGAGCGAGAACCGACATGTCGAGAGGGACGAGCCAGTCATCGGCGGACTCATCGAGCGGGTTCTTGATCCGGATGACCACGGGCTCGACGGCGTCTCGCGTGTCGACCCAATACTGCCGCCACCCGACGAGAGCACGATCGAACGTCTCCACCCGTGAGTCGGTCAGCTCGGGACCGGGCTGTTCCCCTCCGAAGGAGTGGTGTTCGTCCAGGTGGGAATCGGAGAAGCGCTGTGTGAGGTCGATCTCCTCGCGCGTGTTCCATCCGCTCTCCGAGCGCATCGCGATGTCGAGTGTCAGGAGGACGCCCTTGGTGTACACGCGCACATCGCGCACGCGAACGGTCGTCGAACTGTCGACGAGAACGATATCGGGGGCGAGCGTCACGGGAAGCTCGTCGCGGGGAGGACGGTCGAACTCACCGGAGTCGCTGAATCCGATGAACCATCCGCCGTCGCCGTCGCCGTCGTTGTCGCCGTCGCCGTCGCCGTCGCCGTCTTCGTCTTCGTCTTCGTTGGACGCGGAAATCTCGCGTTCGAAATGCGCGTCATCCCTGAGCATCGCCCGCGCGAGCCCGAGACTCACGATCGACTCCTCGAGAGCGGCGGTCGCGCTGTTCAACTCGCCGATGTCCGCGTCGGTCAGGAGCGCTTTCGCGTAGGCCTCGGCCGCCTCGCGGTGACGATCCATCGCCTTCGTCAGAAAGGTCGCGGCGGTAGCCCAGTCGGGACGTTCGCCCAGGGTCGCGTTGGTCCCCCATAGCGTCGCGAGTGGGCTGATCTGCGGCCAGGACCCGGCAGCGAAGACCTCGACGCCCTCGTCGTCGTCCTCGGGGCGATCTGGTTCATCTCGGTTCACGCCCACAGTCAATCAGACGGCTGCGTCCCGCCCGTCCTCGGCTTCGAGGGCCTCCCAATCGTGGATCCACCGCGCGAGGTACCCCGCGAATCGGTGCAGGTCCTCGTCCTCCCACTCGCCGAGCACGCGTTGGAGGGACGAGAAGCCGGTCGGTCCCAGGTTCGCGAGGCGGCGCCGTCCCTCGTCGGTCAGTTCGATGAAACGCGCCCGGCGGTCTTCCGGGTCCGACCGGGTGGAGACCAGGCCGAGGTCCTCGAGCTGCCGCGACTGGCGGCTGATCGCCGTTCGGTCGACGGCGAGCATGTCGGCGGCGGCACCCGCATGGATCGGGCCGAGGCGCTCGACGATGCGGAGCAGCTTGAGCCCGAACGGCTGGAGCCCGGGGTCGACGGCGGCTGCCGCGTCACGGATGCTCGTGCGGATCTTCGCGGCGAGGATCCCCATCTGCTCCTCGACCTCGGTGAGCGGGGTCGGGGCCCCGTCATCGCGCGTGGTGCCGCCGTCGACCTCGGGCGTCGTCATCGCTCTCGGCCTCCCGCGCCGGTCTCCGGGTCGGTCGCTTCCACGCCGTTCGGGCGGGCGAGCCCCACGGGCGGCAGAGCGACGGCGGCGGTCGAGGTGCTGATGAGCCTGTCCTCCGCCACGTCGATCTCGCGTTCCAGCTCGGTCTTCGATGCGTCGCCGTGGCGCTGCACCGCGTTCATCGTACCGAGGTGGGCGTTGGGCAGGAACGCGACCGCGATGAGGGTGATGATCGCGAGCGGCACGCTGCAGAGGAAGACCTGGCCGACGCCCGTGCCGTAGGCGCTCTCGACGACGATGCGGACGGCCTCGGGGAGTTGGTTCACCTGCGGGATCGTGCCGCCGGCGAGGGCCTGGGCGGCGACCACCTGCTGTTCGGGAGCGAGGTCGGCGATGCCGTCCTTGATGCTCTGCGCGACGACGGTGCCGAGGATCGAGCCAAGGGCCGAGACGCCGACCGTGCCGCCGAGGCTGCGGAAGAACGTGACCGCGCTCGTCGCGACGCCGAGGTTCCGCACCTCGATCGAGTTCTGCACCACGAGCACGAGGTTCTGCATGAGCATGCCGATCCCCGCCCCGAGAAGGAACATGTAGATCGCGACGAGCACGAAAGGCGTGTCGTAGTGCAGCGTGCTGAGGAGCGAGGTGCCCACGACGGCGAGCACGCCACCGGTCACCATGATCGCCTTCCACTTGCCGCGCTTGCTGATGAGCGAGCCGAAGAACGCGGAGGCGATGAGGAGGCCCGCCATCATCGGGATGGTGAGGAGACCGGACTGCGTCGGGGTCGCGCCACGAGCGAGCTGCATGTACTGGGCGAGGAAGACGGCGGTGCCGAACATCGAGACGCCCACGGAGATGCTCGCGATCACGGCGAGGGTGAAGGTGCGGTTGCGGAACATCGACAGCGGGATGATCGGTTCCTTCGCCTTGAGCTCCACCACGACCGCCACGGCGAGGAGCACGATCGCACCGGTCACCATGATCATGGTCTCGAGCGACATCCAGTCGAACTGCTTGCCGGCCATCGACATCCAGATGAGGAAGAGGGAGACACCGCCGGCGATGAGCACGGCTCCGGCGTAGTCGATCGTGACCTTGCGCTTGGCGCGCTTCGGCAGGTGGAGCGTCGACTGGATCAGCATGATGGCGACGATCGCGACCGGGAGCGCGACGAAGAAGTTCCAGCGCCATCCGAACGCGTCCGTGATGAGGCCGCCGAGGAGCGGTCCGCCCACGGTGCCCACGGCCATGACGCCACCGAAGAGACCGGCGTAGCGACCGCGCTCACGCGGGCTGATGATGTCGGCCATGATGATCTGGCTGAGCGCCGCGAGGCCACCTCCGCCGAGGCCCTGGAAGACGCGGAAGACGATGAGCCAGTCGGTGTTCTGCGCGAAGCCTGCAGCCGCGGAGCCGAGGACGAAGAGCCCGAGGGCGAGCTGGATGAGCAGCTTGCGGTTGAAGAGGTCGGCGAACTTGCCCCACAGGGGAGTGGACACGGTGGTCGCGAGGAGGGTCGCCGTGACGACCCAGGTGTATGCGGACTGGTCGCCCTTCAGTTCCGAGATGATCAGCGGGAGCGAGGTCGAGACGACCGTTCCGGCGAGGATCGAGACGAACATGCCGAGCAGGAGGCCGGAGAGGGCCTGGAGTACCTGGCGGTGGGTCATCGAGCCGTCGGGCGAGCCGTCCGGCGCCGCCGTGGTGGCTGAGGGTGATGTGTTCGTGCTGCGCTTCCGCGCAACGTCTCCGCGTGACATGTGACTCCCGGTAATAGTTGGCAACGGTCAACTATACACCTCCGTCATGCTTTCGGGGTCGCTCGGTCGCCCTCCGTTCTTCGTCACGATCACGAGCGCCGTGCGCTACAGCTATCGCCGAGCGCGACACGAATCCGTAGCCCTCGGCTAGATCAGTAGCGCTCACCGACCTGCGACCCGATCGGGCGTGCGATCCGATCGGGCGTGCGAGGGTGTCGGGGGAGCAGGAGGTGTGGGGAGAGGGCGAGTGTGCGTCAGTCGGGGATGATGCGGCGACCCATGCTGATCGAGCCGTCGGGTTCGTAGCCGAGTGCGGCGTAGAAGCCGAGGGCCGCGTCGTTTCCCGCGCGCACCTGCAGGTTGATCTTCGGGCAACCGAGAGCCTCGAGGCGCACTTCCGCCTCGCGCACGAGGGCCCGGCCGAAGCCTTCCCCTCGATGCGACGGGGAGACGGCGAGGTAGTTGAGCCAGCCGCGGTGCCCCTCGTACCCCGCCATGAGGCTCGCGACGGGCTCATCGTCGATCGTGCCGACGAGGAAGAGCTCGGGCTGCACGGTGAGCTTGCGCTCGATGTCGCGGTGGGGGTCGTTCCAGGGTCGTGTCAGTTCGCACGCATGCCACAGCGCGATGACGGCCTCGGTATCGGAAGCCTGGAAGGACCGGATCTGCATCAGCTCAGTCAATCACTCGCCGAAGCGGTATGTGCTCCGTGGGACATCGACTCCGCGGAGGGCGCCACGTCGGCTCGAAGGCCCTCGCTTGGAGAAGGGAGGGGGCGGGGCGGGCCGAGGGCGGTAGGTGTGTGTCGAGGGCTACAGGCGCACCTGTAGCCCTCGCTCGGGAGTAGCCCCTTGCTTAGGGGCGGCTCGTGCGGCGGCGGCGGGGGGTTTGGAGGCGAGGGGTGTGGAGGGGGGAGCCCGGGAGGGGGGAGGTGCCGGAGGCGAGTTCGATCGCGTCGCTGTAGTGGCCGACGAGTGCTCCCGTCACGCTTTTCCACGTGCGGGTGCGCACGGCTTCGCGCGCGGCGCGGCCGAAGGCGGCGCGCTTGCCGTCGTCGCCGGCGAGGTCGCGGACGGCCGAGGCCATCTCGTCGAGGTTGCCGGGGGTGTAGAGCCAGCCGGTGCGGCTCGAGTCCACGAGGTCCACGGGGCCGCCGCGCCCCGTCGCGACGACGGGCACGCCCGAGGCCATCGCCTCCTGGATCGTCTGGCAGAACGTCTCCGACTCGCCGGGGTGCACGAAGACGTCGAGGCTCGCCATGGCGACGGCGAGGTCCTCTCCTCCGAGGAAGCCGGCGAAGTGCGCGTCGGGCAGCTGCCGCTTGAGGGCCGGCGCGAGCGGGCCGTCTCCCACGATCACGAGCCGGGTGCCCGGCACGGAGGAGAGCGCCGCGAGGTCCTCGAGCTGCTTCTCGGCCGCGAGGCGCCCGACGTAACCGATGAGGCGCTCGCCGTTCGGGGCGATCGCCCGGCGCCAGGCCTCGGACCGCTTCGACGGATCGAACCGCTCCGAGTCGACACCGCGCACCCACAGGCGCACACGGTCGATGCTGCGCTCCTCGAGCTGGCGGATCGCGGCGCTCGAGGGTGCGAGCGTGAGGGTCGACCCGGAGTGGATGCGGTCGACGTGCTGCCAGAGCAGCTCCTCGGCGTACGGGATGCCGTAGCGCGCGGCGTAGGCGGGGATCTCCGTCTGGTAGACCGCGACGGTCGGCAGCCCGAGCGCCTGGGAGGCGAGGAGGCCGCGCCATCCGAGCACGAAGGGGGACGCGAGGTGCACGACATCCGGGCGGAACCGCTCGAGCGTGTTCATGAGGCGGCGCGAGCCCCCTGGCGCAACGCGCACGCTCGGATACCGGGGGAGCGTGAAGGAGGGAACCTGATCGACGCGCACACCCGCGTGTTCGGCCGGCGTGAGCCTACCGCTGCGTGCGGCGATGACGATCATCTCGTCGCCGCGCTCGGTGAGGTGTTCCATCACACGCAGCAGCGAGTGTGTCACCCCGTTCATGTGAGGGAGGAAGGACTCGGCGACCATCGCGATCCGCATACTCGATGGTCCCGCGTGACGTGGACGGAGCGGTGAGCACGAGGGAGACGGGAGGTGAAGCCGCAGTGACGATCCCGTGTCCGAGATCGATATCGTGCAGTGCCGGACGGAGCGACGGGGCGCGAAGAAAGGGAAGGCCGCAGTGACGATCCCGTGTCGTGCCGAGAAAGGCGGTCTGGGAATACCGCCGAGGGGGCTGCCGTTGACCCACATGAGCCAATACATTCAGATGAATGGATTGGAAGCCAGTGGACACCAGTGGATAGGACGGACGCAACCGACATGACGAAGAACCTCGAACTCGGACTCGACACCTTCGGAGACGTGAGCGTCGACGCTCAGGGCGACCTGCTGCCGCACGCCCAGGTTCTCCGGAACCTCGTGGAGCAGGCGAAGCTCGCCGACCGCGTGGGTCTCGCGTACTTCGGCATCGGCGAACACCACCGCGAGGACTTCGCCGTCTCCGCCCCCGAGGTCCTCCTCGCGGCGATCGCCGCGCAGACGGAGAGGATCCACCTCGGCACGGCCGTGACGGTCCTCAGCTCGGACGACCCCATCCGCGTCTTCCAGCGCTTCGCGACCCTCGACGCCGTGTCCAACGGACGCGCCGAAGTGATCCTCGGCCGCGGCTCGTTCACGGAGTCCTTCCCGCTCTTCGGCTTCGAGCTCACGCAGTACGAGGAGCTCTTCGAGGAGAAGCTGCAGCTCTTCACCGAGGTGCGCAAGCAGAAGCCCATCACGTGGCAGGGCAACACGCGCGCTCCGCTGTCGAACCAGTCTGTCTTCCCGCCCGTCGAGAACGGCCTGCTGAAGACGTGGATCGGCGTCGGCGGAAGCCCCGAGTCCGTCGTGCGCGCCGCGCACTACGGCCTTCCCCTCATGCTCGCGATCATCGGCGGAGAGCCGCACCGCTTCGCCCCCTTCGTGAAGCTCTACAAGCAGGCCCTCGAGCAGTTCGGCAACCCGCTGCCCCCCGTCGGCGTGCACTCGCCCGGACACGTCTCGGACACGGACGAGCAGGCCCGCGAGGAGCTGTGGCCTCACTACCGCGTGCTGCTCGACCGGATCGGCCGCGACCGCGGATGGCCCCCCATCACGCGCGACCGTTTCGAGGCGGAGGCCGCTCCCGAGGGATCCCTCTACGTCGGTTCGCCGGAGACCGTCGCCGGGAAGATCGCCCGCACGGCGAAGATCCTCGAGCTCGACCGCTTCGACCTGAAGTACGCGAACGGGACGATGCCGCACGAGCAGCTCATGAACAGCATCGACCTCTACGGCACGCAGGTCGCCCCGCGCGTCCGCGAGCTCCTCGGTGTCGACGCCGCGGCCGAGTCGGAGCTCGTCTCCCGCTGACCTGACGTTCTGCTCCACCCAGCGCTCCCCACTCCTCGCCTGGAGGCGCGCGGTAGCGCTCCCGGTTGCCGCCTGACGAACGACCTCCAGCGCTCCCCACTCCATACCCCTGGAGTGGGGAGCGCTCCCCATGACGGGACGGTCCGGCGTGTCGATAGGGTGATCCTGCACCCGTGATCGCCGCGCGGATGCCTGATCACGCTGTCGGGGGAGATGATCGCTGTGAGTTCGGGACAGCCCATCCAGTCCGACCGCGCTCGCCGCACGATCGCGCGTTTCGCCGGCGCCTCGTGGACGGCCGGCGCGATCATCATGGCGCTCATCGCCTTCGGCACCTTCAGTCGTCTCGCGGTCGACGGAGACACCGGCCGACTCTTCGAGCCTGGTGGGGGCGGCTACAGCGACTACCCGTGGGAGGACGAGAACCTCCCGGAGGCGCAGCCGGACGCGAACGACCCCGACGTCTACGTCGGCAACGGCAACGCCGTCATCCGGATCGACGGCGTGACGACGGCGCCTCTGCAGGTCACTCCGATCGACGGCGAGTACATCCGGCTCTCGATGACGGAGAGCGGCGACATCGACCCCGAGCTGCCCGTCGAAGATCGCGAGTGGCCGCTGCGCGTCGGCTATCCACAGGAAGACCTGCCCTCCGTCGTGTTCCCCTACGCGGGGACCCTCGAACTGTGGGTCCAGGCTGACGAGCAGTGGATCCTCCGCATCGAGGAACTCGTCGCCGACGAGATCACGGACGTCGTCTCCGGCCAGGGCAACAGGCTCCTCGTCTATCGGGGCAACGCCGTGAGCGCGCTCTTCGAGTTCGTCGGCGACGGTGTCTTCATCGTCACGGCGTATTCGCGCGAGGTCGGCGAGGAATCCCTCATCATCGAGAGCGACCCGATCGAGCAGCGGCAGTCGTGGTCGCCGTCCGATGTCGTCGTCCTGAGTATCGAATCGAGCGCCGACCGCGGAGCCTGGGTCGTCGACATCGACTCCTACGATGATGACGATGAGAGCACCCCGACTCCCGGCGAGACGCCGACGACGTCGTCCGAGCCGACCGATCCCCCCACCGAGCAGGAGACCCCGTAGATGGCCGACTTCGTGAAGACCCTCGACCAGGCGTTCAAGGCCCGGCTCCCGCTGCTCTACATCGAGACGAGCGAGGAGGAGCGGGTGATCCAGGAGATCGGCCGCGCCGCCGGGCAGCTGCGGCACCCGCGTCAGGTGTGGACATGGTCGTCCGCGACGGGACTCGTGTCGCCCGAGTCGAAGATCATCTCGAACACGACCAATCCGTCCCGCGCGCTCGAGCATGCGCAGACCGTCACCGAGAACGCCGTGTTCGTGTTCTGCGACCTGCACGCGTACTTCGGGTCGGAGGGCCGGCCAGGGGACCCCGGCATCATCCGGAAGGTGCGCGAGGCGGTGCTGGAGTTCCGGCACGGCGACCTCGGCCGGGCACTCGTCGTGACCGCGCCGGTTCGCGCGATCCCGCCGGAGCTCGACAAGCTCACGAATCTCGTGGAGTTCCCCCTGCCGGAGCGGAAGGAGCTCTCCTGGCTCCTCGACACGATGATCGACAACAACTCGTCGGGCTCGGGGCGCATCCGGGTCAAGGCGTCGACCGGCGACCGGGAGAAGATGGTGCAGGCTGCTCTCGGTCTCACGATGGCCGAGGCGGAGAACGCCTTCGCGCGGGCCATGGTCGACGACGGCGCACTGACGACCGACGACATCGACATCATCCTCGACGAGAAGCGGCAGACCGTCCGGAAGGCCGGTCTGCTCGACTTCGTGGACAACGGCATCGACCTCGACCAGGTGGGCGGCCTCAACAACCTCAAGCGCTGGCTGTCGCGGCGCGACGGCTCCTGGCTCGCGGAGGCCGAGGCCTTCGGGCTGCCTGCTCCGAAGGGAGTGCTCATCACGGGCGTTCCCGGCTGCGGGAAGTCCCTCACGGCGAAGGCGACGGCCGCATCGTGGGACATCCCGCTTCTCCGCCTCGACATCGGCAAGATCTTCGCGGGGCTCGTCGGCTCGAGCGAGCAGAACCTGCGTACGGCGATCGCGACGGCGGAGGCCGTCGCACCCTGCATCCTCTGGGTCGACGAGATCGAGAAGGGGTTCTCGAACACCACCGGATCCGGCGACTCCGGCACGACGGCGCGCGTGTTCGGCTACTTCCTCACATGGATGCAGGAGAAGACCAAGTCCGTCTTCGTCGTGGCGACAGCCAACAACATCGACGCACTGCCGCCGGAATTCCTCCGCAAGGGCCGGTTCGACGAGATCTTCTTCGTCGATCTCCCCACGGGAATCGAGCGCGACGCGATCTGGCGCATCCAGCTCGCGTCGCAAGCGACCCCGGCCAACGGCCTCGCGCCGCTCGCGTCAGACGCGAGCGTGATCGACCGCCTCACGGCCGCATCCGAGGACTACTCGGGCGCCGAGATCGAGCAAGCGGTCGTCGTGGCGATGTACGAGGCCTTCGCCGGAGGGCGCACGGTTACGATCGACGACCTCGAGAAGGCCATCACCTCGATGATCCCGCTCGCGGTGACGCAGTCGGAGGAGGTCGCGGGCATTCGCAGTTGGGCGGCGCTCCGGGCCGTGCGCGCGACGGGCAGCGAGGACGCGGACCCCGCTCAGGACGATGCCCAGGCGGGGGTCCCGGCCACGGGAGCCGACCTCGCGAAGCGCCGCGGCGGCCGCACGGTGGAATTCTGATGAGCACGGTTCTGGTGAACGGCAACGGATGGAGGAGGAACGCATGACGCAGAAGCAACTCGTCGTCCAGGTGCGACGTGACGGCACGGTGCACGCCGAGACCATCGGCATGCAGGGCGCCGAGTGCCTCGACTACATCGCCGTTCTCGAGAACCTGCTCGAGGCGGAGACCACCGAGTCGGCCTTCACGGACGACTATCACCGCACCGGGGTCGACGACTCCGCCGGCGTGGTCGCGGAGGACCGCGATGCGCTCGGTCGCTGACCTCCTCGACCGGCCCGTGCCGGAGCGCCGGTCGGGGGAGACGCTCCGCTGGTCACGCTTCCTGGCGTCGACAACCGCGGAAGGACCGGGCGTCCGCTCGGCCCTGTGGTCGCAGGGGTGCTCCGTCCACTGCCCCGGGTGCTTCAACCCGCACCTGTGGGCCGCGGCGGGTGCGCGTCTCGACGACACCGCGGCTCTCGCCGAACGTTTCGCCGCCGAGACCGAGGCGGCCGGCGCGGAGGGCGTCACCCTCCTCGGCGGGGAGCCCTTCGACCAGGCCGAGGCGCTCGCCGTCGTCGCGGAGGCCATGGCGGCGCGCGGCCTCACTGTGATGACCTTCAGCGGGTACACCCTCGACGCCCTCACCGGGTGGGCGGCGGAGCGCGACGACATCGCGCGCCTGCTCGCCGCCACCGACCTGCTCGTGGACGGTCCGTACCTGCGCGATCGCCCGGACGCGATCCGGCCGTGGCTCGGATCGACGAACCAGGGGATCCGCGCACTGAGCCCCGCGTACGCCGACGTCGTCGCGCGGATCGATGCCGACGGAGGCCGCGACCGGGTCGAGATCCGGATCGACCGTGACGGCCGCATCGATGTGAACGGCTGGGCCGACGACGCGGCCCTCGCCATCCTGCTCGACGATCTCGGAGTGAGGGCCGACGCCCCGTTCCGGAAGGAGAAGAACCGATGAGTGTCACGATCCTCCTCATCCCCGTCGCGCTCGCCGCGGCGTCCCTCGCCGGCGGGGCGGGACTCGGCGCGGCGAACCGCGCCCGGGACGAGAGCCGACGGGCCGGAAACCCCAGTACCGCCCTCACCGTGCGCACACGCATGAAGGACCGTGGGCTCCTGGGGCTCGCGCTCGACGACCTCGGAGCCCTCGACGTCGTCGCCGGTGAGACGCAGGTGACGGCGACCATCGACGACATCCGCCTCTCGATGACGCTCACCGAGGATGACGTCTGGGAGGCCCACATGGACAGGGCCGACGGCATCGCGGTGGACGAGGACATCGCCCGTGACATCCTGACCCGCCTCGACGCCGCCTACGCCGGTCGGGTCCAGTCGGCTGTCGCCGAGCGGATCCGGGCGCAGGCCGATTCGGCCGGCTTCGAGCTCGTCTCCGAGACGCGCGACGAGGCCTCGACGGTCACGATGGTGCTCAACGTGCGACAGGACGTGTGACGACACGGTGACGAGTGCGCTCAAGACGTCGAGGTGGGGAGGGCCGGACGGTCCGTCCGCCCGGTGGTTGTTACTCACGAGCATCTGGCTCGTGTTCGTGCTGCTGCCGAACGGCGTCACGACCTGGCTGGGTTTCGCGTTCATCGGTTTCGCGATGCTCCGTCCCGTGTGGATCGCCGCGAGCGTCGCGTACTTCGTCGCGACGGTCATGATCGAGACCACAGAGGCGCTCGGGGCGTGGAGCGTCGTGCTCGGCGGAGTGCTGTGGGTCGTCGGGATCGCGCACGGCATCGCAGCGAACCGAACGTGGCAGACAACGCTCTGGAGCCGGATGGAACGAGGACTCTCGCCTCTTGGCCGGGGGCGACCGTCACGGAGCCGCCGAACCGCGTCGCGCCGATCCGGCCGCGATGTCCCCGACGAGGCTGTCGGGCTGCTCGACGCCGCGGGCACCGACGGCAGCGACTACCTCGCCGAGACACCGAGCGGCGGTCGGACATCGGCGTCCGGTCGCTCGTCGCGAGCATCGCGCGGTCGGACGCCCGCGCCGAACACGCGGCAGAAGGCGCTGCCGACGACCCCGGTCGACGTGAACACCGCCACGCAGAAGGCGCTGCAGGCCTTGCCCGGCTTCACGCGCCAACGGGCGAAGGCGGTGCTCGCCGAACGCGAGCGACTCGGGGGCTTCAGCTCGGTGGAGCAGTTCTCCGCCGTCGCCTCGCTCCAACCGCACGAATTGACGCGGCTGCTGCCCGTGCTCGAGTGCTCGCCGCGACCCCGGCGGGCGCGCTCGTTCGGTCGCCGCGTCGATCTCTGACACCCCGCGGAGCGGATTCACGGCCCGATCGTTCGCCGATCGGTGCGGAATACCGGCTTTTCACGGTGGACGCGCCTAGGGTGGCGGTGTGTGGAGGCTAGATCGACGAAACAATGACGGCGTGCTCGAGACCGGGGACGCCGCCGGTGGTGACGTGCTCGGGCCCAACACGACGCAACCGCACGACCTCAGCCTCGGGGATCCGACCGTGACGGTCGCGAACGTCGCGGATCGCACGCGCGAGCAGTGGCGCGAAGAGCTCACGATCGTCGGGGGTCGCTCGCCGCTCCTCCACTTCGTCGACGCCGCCCACACCGGTATCGAGCTGAGCGCCACACACCCCGGCGGACTCCCGCAGTTCATCACCGGCCAGTCGACGCTCCTGTCGAACCTCATCCGTGACGAGGTCGCGCTGCGCCGCGCGAAGGTCTCGGCCGATCTGATCACCGCGAAGGGCATCGAGCTCCGCAGCGTGCGCGGCATCGACGCCGTCCACCTCGCCGTCGGCCTCGCGCACTGGCGCTTCGAGGGCGACGACTACTGCGCCCCCGTGCTGCTCCGGCCGCTCGCGATCCGTCGCTACGGCAGCGACTTCGAGCTCAAGCTCACCGGCACGACGGTGCTCAACCCGGAACTCGCCCGCGCCCTGCGCGAGCAGTTCGGCATCACCCTCGACGCGACCGCCTTCGAGGCCCTCGCCCACGCGGGTGACGTCTTCAAGCCGCAACCGGTCATCGATCGACTGCGCGGACTCACGTCGCACCTCGACTGGTTCAACGTGCAGCCGCGCCTCGTCGTCTCCTCGTTCGCCGACGCGAGTGCGGGTCTCGTCCACGACACGCGCAGCCTCGACCACCCCGTGCTCGACGCCCTCGCCGGCAACCCGGGATCGCGTCGCCTCATCGAGGGCATGAGTTCGCCGGTCGACCCGGTGCCGCAGGATGAGCGCCCGCCGACCACGGACACGCTGCTCCTCGACGCCGACTCCGAGCAGGAGAACGTGATCGCCCAGATCGTGGCCGGGCAGTCCATCGTCGTCCGCACGCTTCCGGGCACCGGCGGCACGCAGACCATCGTGAATGCCCTCGGAGAGCTCGTCTCGAAGCACAAGCGCGTGCTCGTCGTGAGCCCGCGCCGCTCGAGCCTCGACGGCATGCGTCACCGCTTCACGGGAGTCGGCCTCCCGGGCCTGGCGGCCCACCCGTCCACGCTGCGGCGCGACCTCGTGACCGCGATCTCGCGGAACGAGAAGGCGAAGGCGCCGCGTGTCTCGGACGTGGACGACGCACTCGTCCGTCTCCGCAAGGTGCTCATCGACTACAGGTCGTCGCTCGTGTCGATCGACCACCTGCTCGGGGTCTCCGTCGTCGACGCTCTCGATGCGCTCACCGCCCTCGCGAACAAGCCGGAGTCGCCGTCCACGACGGCCCGACTCGGTATGCACTCGATCACCCAGCTCGCGCAGGGACGCGAGGAGACGGCGAAGGCTCTCGCCCACGCGGCCGCCCTCGGCGAGTTCCAGTACGGTCCGGGCGACTCGCCCTGGTACGGCGCGCACTTCGCGACGACCGAGGACGCCAAGGCGACGCACGAGCTCGCGAAGAAACTCAACCGCAGCGAGCTGCCCCGGCTCCTCGAGCGCGGGTACGAGCTCATCGGTCAGACCCGGATGCGGCCCTTCGAGACGCTCGAGGAACTCGGCATCTACCTGCGGCTGCTGCTCGACGTGCGCGAGACGCTCGACAAGTTCCAGCCCTCCGTCTTCGACCGCTCACTCGCCGAACTCATCGCCGCCACCGATTCGCGCCGCGAGTCGCCGGGCATGGCGTCGGCGAACCGCCGCCGTCTCAAGAGGCTCGCGAAGGAGTACGTGCGTCCCGGGGTGCACATCTCCGATCTCAACGGAGCGCTCCGTCGCGTGCAGCAGCAGCGCATCCTCTGGCAGCGCTACGTCGACGCGGGGGTCACGCCCGAGGTGCCGCTCGGCATCGCCGACGTCCAGGTCGCCTACCAGCGCGTCGTCGCTGACCTCGGTCAGCTCGACGGGCCGCTCGGTCGCGAGGACGCCGCCGACCGCCTCGTCGCCGCGCCCGTCAAGGAACTCGTCCGCATGATGTCCGGCCTCGCCGCCGAGTCCCAGGTGATGGACAACCTGCAGGAGCGCACGACCCTGATCGCGGAGCTGCGGGAGAAGGGTCTCGACGACCTCCTCGTGGATCTGTCGAGCCGGCACGTGCCCGAGCACCTCGTCGCGGACGAGCTCGAGCTCGCGTGGTGGCAGTCCGTCCTCGAGAACGCGCTCGCTTCGGACAAGGCCCTCCTCGGTGCGAACACGCAGGTCATCGATCGACTCGAGGCGGACTTCCGTCTCGTCGACGAGGCGCACGCGTCGGCCTCCGGGGGGATTCTGGCCGGGATGCTCGCGGACATGTGGAAGATCGGTCTCGTCGACTGGCCGGACGAGGCGCTCGCCCTTCGCACGCTCTTGCGCGGCGACGGCGTCATCTCGCCGGCCGACGTCGAAGCCGCGGCCCCGCACCTCGCGCGCTCGCTGTCGCCCATCTGGGCGATGTCGCCCTACGACGTGCCCTCCCTGCCGGATTCCCTGCGGTTCGACGCGGTGTTCCTGCTCGACGGGGGAGCGACTCTGCTGTCCGAGAACGTCGGCGCCATCCGCCGCGCGAAGCAGGTCGTCGTGTTCGGTGACCCGGTCACCCAGAGCCCCACGCCCTTCGAGATCGCCATCGGCGCTCCCGACCAGACCTCGTCCCACCACGAGGTGGACGTCGACGAGCTCGCGTCGCGATCGGCCTTCGCCCGTCTCGGCGAGCTGCTGCCAGGTCTCCAGCTCACGCGGAGCTACCGGGCGGGAGGCGAGGACCTCGCCGAGCTCGTGAACCAGCGCTTCTACGGCGGCGAGATCGACTCCCTGCCGTGGGCCGGATCGTTCCTCGGACACGGGTCGCTCACGCTCGACTACGTCGCGAACGGCCACGGTATGCCCGATCCGCTCACGGGCACGGTGGAGTCCGTCGATCCCGAGGTCGCTCGCGTGGTGAGCCTCGTACTCGAGCACGCCACCAACCGCCCGCGCGAGTCCCTCATGGTCGTGACGGCGAGCGAGAAGCACGCCGTGCGCGTGCAGCAGGCCGTCCTGAACGCGTTCTCGCGCCGCAGCGACCTCTCCGACTTCATCCTCCGGGAGCGCGCCGAGCCCTTCACCGTGCTCACGCTCGAGCAGTCCGAGGCGGAGAGCCGCGATCGGGTCATCTTCTCCCTCGGGTTCGGCGTCACGCCCCACGGGCGCGTGCTGTCGACCTTCGGTGCCCTCGGTCGTCCGGGTGGCGACCGCTTGCTCGCCGTCGGGATGACGCGCGCACGTCGCTCGATGGTCATCGTCTCGTGCATCCGACCCGACGACATCGATCCCGAGCGCATGCAGCACGGGATCGTCGCGCTCGCGCAGATCCTCCGCGAGCCGCCGCGTCGCGACCCGCGCCCGCCGGTGACCGACGGTGCGCAGCCGATGCTGCTCGACCTCGCCGAGCGCCTCTACCGTTACGGCCTCAACGTGGAGATCGGATATCGCGGCTCGATCGCTCTCGTCGCCGCGTACGGGTCGAAGGCCGTCGCCATCGAATCCGACCCCGAGGTCGGGCTCGAGTCGCTGCGGGAGTCGCTCCGTCTGCGACCCGATGTGTTGCGGCGCCTCGGCTGGCACTACATCCGCGTGCACAGCTTCGACCTGTTCGCCGACCCGGAGGGTGTGGCCCGTAACGTCATGTCGATCCTCGGCGCCCCCCTCCCCGACGCGGCGGACACGGGTGTCGTCGCCTCCTGACGACGCGGATCCGCAGGGCTCGGAGTCGAATGACGACGAGCCGAGGTCGCGTCAGCGCGTCAGCAGGGTGCCGGGTTCGCGTCGCGCCCGGTTGGAGCCGGTCGCGGGCACCGACACGTCCCCGGACATCCCCCGGCGGGAGCAGCCACGCTCGACGCCCTCGGGCGGGCGCGGCGAGAACGACCAGCGACTGATCGAGGATGTTCCGCCGCACTGGTGAGCGGGTGTACAGTGATCCCGAAATCAGGCAGCGCGCGGCGAGGGAACGGGCGACCCGACCTCACGTGAGAGGCGAACCCCCCATGTCTGCAGAAACAGCACCACCGATCCGCTGGTCGGACGCGGAATCATACGAGCCGTACATCGGTCGGTGGAGCCGGCTCGTGGCTCGGGAGTTCGTCGCGTGGCTCGGACTGCCTCCCGGCGCTCGCTGGCTCGAGACCGGCTGCGGGACCGGTCCTCTCACGTCGGAGATCCTCCGAGTCGCGAACCCGGGTTCCGTCGTGGCGTCCGATCCGTCCGAGACCTACATCGCGCACGCCCGCTCGACCGTCGACGACTCGAGGGTCGCGTTCGCCGTCGGCCGTGCCGAAGCGCTCTCCGCGGACGATGCCTCCGTCGATGCGGCCGTTTCCGGCCTCGTTCTGAACTTCGTCGACGACCCCTCCGCAGCACTGGTCGAGGCCGTCCGTGTGACACGGCCGGGTGGGGTCGTCGGTGCCTACATCTGGGACTACGCGGGGGAGATGTGGTCGATCCGGCATTTCTGGGACACCGCGACACTCCTCGACCCCGTCGCTCGGCGTCGTCACGAGGGTCGACGGTTCGCCTCCTGGATGCCCGACGAGCTCGCGCACCGATTCCGAGCCGCAGGACTGGTCGACATCGAGTTGCATCCGATCGACATCACGACGGTCTACGCCGACTTCGACGATTACTGGTCACCCCTCCTCGTCAATCAGGGGTCGGCGCCGTCCTACGTCGCGACGCTCCAGCCGGAGGCCGTCGCCGCTCTCAGGGAAGCGATCCGGCGTGCCATGCCGGTCGCGCCCGACGGTTCGATCTCGCTCCCGGCCCGGGCATGGGCCGTCCGTGGAACGGTCCCGGTGTCGGCCTAGGCCTGCAGCCTGAGCGCCCGCCGTTCGGCGGGGCGACTCGCTTACGCCTCGCGCTTGGCCAGGAGGTCGCGGATCTCGGCGAGCAGCTCGACCTCGGTGGACGCGAGGGGGGCCTCGTTCTCGATCTCGGTGGGCTTGTTCTTCGCGAGCAGTGCGTCCGCACGCTTCTTGAGTGTGTTGATGGGCAGTACGAAGACGAAGTAGACGACCGCGGCGATGATGAGGAAGTTGAGGATCGCACCCAGGATCGCGCCGAAGTGGATCGTCGCCTCGCCGCCGCTCATCGTGGGGATGTCGACGGGGAACGCATCGTTGAGGCTCTCAGCGTTGAAGAGGGCCCCGATGAGCGGGTTGAAGAGGTTCGTGACGATCGCGTTGACGACACCCGTGAACGCCGCGCCGATCACGACGGCGACCGCGAGGTCGATGACGTTGCCGCGAAGGATGAATTCCTTGAAACCCTTGATCATGTGTTCTGCCTCGTTCCCTGAGTGAGGTGGATGCGCCGCCGGCCGGCGGTCAGTTGGCCGCGGTCTTCGACCCGGACCCCGACGTGCCCGATCCCGATCCCGACGAGCCCGATCCCGATGAGCCTGAACCGGAGCCGCTGGAGCCCGACGACCCGGAGGATCCCGACGACCCGGAGGATCCCGACGACCCGGAGGATCCCGAGCCCGATCCGGACGAGCCGGAACCTGAGCCGGTCCCGTTCGACCCCGAGGATTCCTTCGAGCCCGAGGACGACCCGCCGTCGGAGGACGATCCCGACGCCGGGCTCGACGTCGACGAGCTCGATCGCGAGTCGTTTCGGTAGAAGCCGCTGCCGTTGAAGGTGACCCCGATGGAGCCGAAGACCTTGCGGAGGCGTCCGCCGCAAGCCGGGCACTCGGTCAGGGTGTCGTCGGTGAACGACTGGTACTGGTCGAAGGCGGTTCCGCAATCGGCACAGCGATAGGCATAGGTGGGCATGCGTGTCTTTCTCGGGGGATCAGAATTCGATGATGCGGTCCGGCGTGACGACGCCGTCGACGGGCTGGTCGTGCCGCTCGCGCGGGACCTCGTCGATCAGTTCGGAATCGTAGACGACCGCGTAGACGGGGGGACACTTCTCCATCGACCCGAGGGTCTTGTCGAAGTAGCCCTTGCCCCAACCCATGCGCATGCCGTCGCGACCGATCGCGGCGGCGGGCACGAGGATGAGGTCGACGTCGTTGATGGCGAGGGGGCTGAGGAGCTCACCGGAGGGCTCCGGCATGCCGAAGAGGCCGACGAGTTCCTCGCCGTCCTCGCCGACGGTCCAGTCGAGCAGTCCGTCGTCCCGGCTCACGGGGAAGAGGAGACGTAGTCCCTCCGACTGCGCCCATGCGAGATAGGGGCGGGTGTTCGGTTCGTCAGGAGCAGAGAGGTAGCAGGCGACCGAGCGTGCACTGAGTCCGAGGGTGACCGATTGCAGGTTCTCGGTGAGACCGGCCGACGCGTGATCCTGCTCCGACGAGGTGAGGTTGCGACGGCGTTCGCGGAGTTCGGCTCGGAGGGCGCGCTTGCGGTGCTCCGTGTCGGTCGTCATGCGCACATTCTAGTTCGGGCATCCGTCCGGTGTGTCCCCTGTTAGTGCGACGTGCGCGAGGGTCGATTATCTGTACGCTGGCCCCATGGGACACAGAGTCGAAAAAGCCGTCATTCCTGCCGCGGGACTGGGGACGCGCTTCCTCCCCGCCACCAAGGCCATGCCGAAGGAGATGCTGCCTGTCGTCGACAAGCCGGCGATCCAGTACGTGGTCGAAGAGGCGGTCGCCGCGGGGCTCGACGACGTGCTCATGATCATCGGCCGCAACAAGAACATGATCGCCAACCACTTCGACCGCGTCGCGGAGCTCGAGTCCAACCTCCTCGCCAAGGGTGACGAGAAGAAGCTCGCCCGCGTGATGGAGTCGACGGACCTCGCCGACATCCACTTCCTGCGTCAGGGCGACCCGAAGGGTCTCGGTCACGCGGTGCTGCGTGCGAAGAGCCACGTGGGCGACAACCCGTTCGCCGTCCTCCTCGGAGACGACCTCATCGACGAGCGCGACGAACTGCTCACGCGCATGCTCGACGAGCAGGAGAGCCGCAACGCCACCGTCATCGCCCTGCTCGAGGTCGACCCGGACTCGATCCACCTGTACGGCGCCGCCGCCGTCGAGGCGACCGACGACCCCGACGTCGTCAAGGTCACGGGCCTCGTCGAGAAGCCGGCCAAGGAGGACGCCCCCTCCAACCTCGCGATCATCGGTCGCTACGTGCTCAAGCCCGAGGTCTTCGACGTCCTCGAGAACACCCCGCCCGGCAAGGGCAACGAGATCCAGCTCACGGATGCCCTGCAGGTGCTCGCGGCCGACGACGAGATCGCGGGCGGCGTGTACGGCGTCATCTTCCGCGGTCGCCGGTACGACACGGGCGATCGCCTCGACTACATCAAGGCGATCGTGCAGCTCGCTCTCGACCGCGAGGACCTGGGCGCCGACCTCGGTCCGTGGCTCAAGGACTTCGCGGCCAACCTCGACTGAGCACGGCCGATCTCGACCGAGTTCGGCCGACTCCGACTCCGACTGAGTACGGCCACGCTCGGCCGAGCTCGATCCATCTCCCGGCCGGGCCGAGCCCGGCGGAAGGACTGCCATGGCGGCACCGCTTCCCGTCCTTCGCGACGGTGACATCTCTCTGCGTTCCATTCGTCTACGCGACGCTCGCGTCGTCGAACGCGAGCTCATGGAGAACCGTACGTGGCTCCGCAAGTGGGAGGCGACGAACCCGTACGGCCCGCTCAGTGCGTGGGACATGAAGGGCAGCATCCGCTCCCTTCTCGCGCAGGCGCGCGGCGGCAACGGCCTGCCGTTCGTGATGGAGCACCGGGGCGAGATCGCCGGTCAGCTCAACGTCTCGGGTATCGTCTACGGGTCGGTGTCGAGCGCGACCCTCGGCTACTGGGTGAGCGAGCGCTTCGCCGGCTACGGCATCACGCCGACGTCGGTCGCGCTCGCGACGGATCACGTGTTCTTCTCGATGGGTCTCCACCGCATGGAGATCTGCATCCGTCCGGAGAACGCGCCGAGCCTGCGGGTGGTGGAGAAGCTCGGCTTCCGCTACGAGGGGCTCCGCCGTCGCTTCATCCACATCAACGGCTCGTGGGCCGACCACTTCTGCTTCGCGCTCGTGCGCGAAGAAGTGCCCGGGGGAGTGCTCGCGCGCTGGAAGGAGGGCCGCGTGCCCGCCGACGCGTGCGTCATTCCCGCCGCCGACCGCGAGGCCGCCGCCCACCCCCTCACCACCTTCACCGACTGAAGTCGCTACTCCCGAGCGAGGGCGCCACCTAGACCTGCCGCCCTCGGCACCGAGCTGCCGCCCTCGATCACGCGATACGCCGCAACACACCCATGCGATCACCAGGCTCGGGGAACCTTCAACCCTTACCTTAGGGACATGGCCGGTGGTGGAGTTCTGAGTGGAGGGGTGGTCTTCGCGATCGCCGCCGCACTCTGGATCCTCTACCTCATCCCTACGTGGCGCCGCCGCAGCGAGTACATCGCGACGGAACGCAACGCCGTGCGCCTCCAGCAGACGCTCCGGATCCTCGCCGAGACCTCGGAAGTGCCGGAGGAGGTCCGCGTCGAGGCGAGCTCCCGTGCGGTCGCCGAGCAGCAGCGTGTGCTGAAGAAACACCGCGCCGAGCAGGCCGCGATCGCGAAGGCCGAGGCCGAGGCGCTCGCCCGGAAGCTCAAGGCCGAATCGCGGAAGCTCTCCGCCGAGGCAGCGGCCTCCGCTCTCGCCCGTTCGCGACGCCGGGCCCGGCTCGCCACCACCACCGTGCTCCTCGCCTCTCTCGTCTCCACCGCGTTCGGCGGCATTCAGCTCGCGACGGCCGGAGCCTGGATGCTCCTCGCCGCCGGAGCGACGGGTTCCGTCGTGTGCGTCGGTCTGCTGTCGCGGATGGCGCGCGTCACCGGACGCCGTTCCACCGCAGTAGCCGTGGCACCGGTGACCGCTGCCGCCCCCGCATCGTCCGCTCTCGTCGAGTACGAGGCCGATGTGGTCCCCGAGACCACGTGGACGCCCGTGCCCCTGCCGCGTCCGCTGCACCTCTCCCAAGGCACCGCGGCAGCGTCCGCGATCGCCGAGGCGGAAGCGCACGAGCGCCTCCGTGCGGCGGCTCTCGCCGAGGCGATGGCCCAGCGCGCCGCCGAACTCGCCCGCCCTGTCACGACGCTCCCCGTGCGCGAGACCCCGGCCGCCTCGACCGCGCCTGCCGCGCCCGTCGCCGTCGAGGACGCCCCGGCGGTCGACTCCCGCTTCGCCCGCATGGGCGTCATCGACGAGACCGAGATCGCCACGAACGACATCGTCCGCCGTCGCCGGATGGCGGGCTGACGCGATCACTCCGACCGGGTGCCGGTCGGCTCGAGTTCGTCGGCCAGCACCGCGCGGAGGGTCTGCTTCGCTCGCGAGAGCCGCGACCGCGCCGTCGAGGGATTGATCCCGAGCACGGCCGCCGCCTCGTGGGAGCGGAAGCCGTCCCAATAGACCAGGCGCACGAGTTCGGCATCCTCCGCAGGCAGGGCCGCGATGGCGTCGCGGATCTCGATCGCGAGATCATCGGCTTCCACGCTCTGCGGATGCGTCCTCATCTCATCGACGAAGCGTCGAGTGGCGACCGATCGCCGCGCGAGGCTCCGTCTGGTATTCAGGAGCACGTTGCGGCTGGTGGCGAAGAGCCACATGCGGGCAGCGACAGGATCCGCCGGCATCGTGCGACGCAGCTTCCAGGCCGTCAGGAGGAGTTCGCCGAAGGCCTCGGCGGCGTCAGCGTCGTTGAGGAGGCGCCGTTGGAAGTAGCGGAGTACGTCCTGCTCGTTCTCCCGGATCCTGTCGTCGAACGCGGTGCGCCCGGTCGGCGTGCCCATCACTCGCAGCCCGTCGTGCGCGATTCGAGCGAGACCTGGGCGATCTCCGTCTCGCTGTAACCGCGCTCCGCCAATCCGTCGAAGAGGCTGTGCGCCACGATCGAGTCGATCGCTCGCAGCCGCACCTGATCCTCGCTGTCGTGGATGGGCGCCGGCTCGCCGTCCAGATCCACGGCAGCAGCGTCGTCTGCCCGGGCCCTCGCCTCTGCCTCGGTCGTGTCGAGGCTGTCGAGATCGATCGACGTGACGATGTCTCGAGCGTCGCGCGCGATGTCCGAGCCTCCGCTGACGCCGTCGAACATCACACGTATGCCCTTGAAGCAGAACGAGCCGTCTGGCCGATCGGTCGAGAACACGTTGTCGGCCACCCAGCCCCAGGGTGTCTGCCCGCCGTTGCCCGCCATCGCCATGGAGCCACCGCCGATCAGCGCGAGCGATGCGGCGGCGCTGGCGATGCCGAGACGCGCGCGATGGGACCGTCGTGCCCGCGCCTCCGCCATGATCCGGCCGCGATGGGCGGCGAGGCCGAGCGGGGGAGAAGCGGCAGGCGCCGACTCCGAGAGTCGAGCGTCCAGGTCGGTGTCGTTCATGGTCGAGCCTCCATCGTGGTCATCCTTACCCATGACATGTCCGGTCACGGGCGGGCTGTCCAGCGATGCTGGATTCTGGAGATTCTCGGTATCAGTGAGACGTCATGCCGAGCACCCAGCCGTGCTGGGTAGGGGCTCCGGCGCCGTCCGGTCGCCCGGTTCGATCGTGATAGCCTGTTCAGGCACTTGGGCCTATGGCGCAGTTGGTAGCGCGCTTCGTTCGCAATGAAGAGGTCGGGGGTTCGAATCCCCCTAGGTCCACCACATCCAGGCACACCAGGAATCCCGTTCACCGTCGTGGACGGGATTTTTCGTCGCAGCCGTAGCCCGGCGTCCTCAGCCGTTCACCACCCGTTCTCCCGCGAGCGGCATAGTGGGGGAATGACGAGCGTGCGCGAGCTGCCGAGCGGTACCACCGCTCCGGCGCGCGCACCCGAGCGGCGCCCGTTCCGCGGCGACATCCAGGGACTGCGCGCGGTCGCCGTGATGCTCGTCGTGGTGAACCACGCGGTGACGACACTCGTTCCGGGTGGGTTCGTGGGCGTCGACGTGTTCTTCGTGATCTCCGGCTTCCTCATCAGCGGGCACCTCGTGGGGAGCCTGCGCCGCACGGGACGCATCGACTTCATGCGCTTCTACGCCGCACGTGCGCGACGGATCCTGCCGGCGTCGCTCGTCACGATCGCGGCCACGGCGGTCGCGGCCTTCATCGTGGTGTCACCGCTGCGCATCGTCGAGATCCTGCAGGACGCGGTGGCGTCGGCGCTCTACGTGCCGAACATCGTGTTCGCGATCCGTCAGACCGACTACCTCGCGGGCACGGCGCCCTCGCCGTTCCAGCACTTCTGGTCGCTCGGGGTGGAGGAGCAGTTCTATCTCGTCTGGCCTGTCCTGCTGCTCGCCGCTTTCCTCGTGGGGCGACGCTCGGTGCGCTCGATCCTCCTCGTGATCGGTCTCGTCACCGTGGCGTCGTTCGTCGCGAGCGTCGCGCTCACACCGGAGGCGCCGTCGCTCGCGTTCTTCTCGCCGATGACGCGGGCGTGGGAATTCGGCGTGGGTGCACTCGTCGCGGGGGCGGCGCCGCTCCTCGCGGGTCTGCCCGGCCGCGTCGCGGTCGTGCTCGGATGGGTGGGGCTCGGGATGGTCCTCACGGCGGCGGCGACGTACACGGCCGCCGTCGATTATCCGGGTGTCGCAGCGCTCCTCCCGGTGGCCGGCACGGCACTCGTGATCGCGGCCGGAAGCGGAACGACCGGCAGTGAGGGCGTGCCGCGGGGGAGCGTCACGGGGCTGCTCTCGCTCCGCCCGTTCCTCTTCGTCGGAGCGATCTCCTACTCGCTCTATCTCGTGCACTGGCCGATCCTCGTCCTCGCTCACGAGCACCTCGGACTCGACGAGCCTCTACCTGCCGTCGTCTCCGTCGTTCTCGCCGCGGCGTCCGTTCCGATCGCGTGGCTGCTGTTCCGTCTCGTCGAGACGCCCCTGCGCTCGGGACGATCGACGGGGCGCCGGGTGGTCGTGGTCTCCTCTGCCGTGACGCTCGCCCTCGTCGCGGGCCTCCTCGGCGGGAGCGCCGCGGCCACGCACCTCCCGCTCACGTCGGCGCGGGAGGTGCCGCCCACCGCCGCGGCGGAACTTCCCGTCGGCACGGACGTCGTGCCGACGAACATCGCGCCGGCCCTCCGCTCGGCGACCGCCGACACGGGGGCCGTCTACACCGATGGGTGCCAGCAGAATCTCTCCGGCACGGAGGTGGTGTCGTGCTCGTTCGGCTCCGTCGAGTCGCCGCGCACGATCGCGCTGTTCGGCGATTCCCACGCGGGCCGCTGGTTCCCCGCCCTCGAGCAGGCGGCGACCGCGCTCGACTACCGCCTCGACACGTATACGAAGTCGGGCTGCCGGACCGAGGAGACCGCCGAGGCGTGGGCGTCGTCGAAGAACGCGTCGTGCGCCGAGTGGCGGGAGGCCGCCGTGCAGGAGCTTCTCGCCGATCCGCCCGACGTGATCGTGCTCGCGAACCACCTCGGCCCGACGCCCGGGCGGGATCCCGCGATACAGCGCGACGACTGGGTGGACGGGCTGTCCGCGCTGTACGACCGGCTGCCGGAGTCGAGCCTCGTGGTGACGATCGCCGACTCGCCCGAGTTCGAGACGTCACCGGTGCTGTGCCTCTCCTCGAACCTCGATGACGCCGACCGGTGTTCCGTGCCGCGGGAGGACGCGCTCAACCCGGCGATCCGCGACGCACAGCGCCTCGTGGCGGCCGAACACGGGGGAGCGGTGATCGACCTGACCGACTTCTTCTGCAACGTCACGACGTGCCCCGCCGTCATCGGCGCGACGCTCGTCTACTCCGACGAACACCACGTGACGGCGACCTACTCCCGTTCGCTCGCCGACGTGCTGACGGCGCGGCTCGAACCGATCCTCGCCGCACGATGAAGCGGTTGGCGGCGGCGCGGGCCGTACGGCGCGCGGCGGGTCTCGCGGCGGCCGGGCTCGTGCTGCTGCTCGCCGCATGCGCCCCGGAACCCGCGACGGGCGACGGCGCCGTGTCGTGGTCGCCGATAGCGGACCATGAGATCGAGTTCATCGACGACGTCGACTTCGGCGGCCCGGCCGGGATCCGCCTCGACGTATGCCGGCCGGCCCAAGCGGCTCCCGGCGCGCCCGCGATCCTGTCCGTACACGGGGGCGGCTGGCGGGCCGGCGACAAGGCACAACCGCAGTGGCGGGAGGCGTGCGCGTGGCTCGCGAGCGAGGGATTCGTCGTCTTCCAGTCGAACTACCGCCTGGCGCCGGACCATCCCTTCCCCGCGGGGCTCGACGACCTCGAGACGGCGCTCGACTGGATCCGTGACGACGGGCAGGCGGCGACGTTCGGCCACGACCCGTCGCGGGTCGCGGCGTTCGGGGACTCCGCCGGAGGCAACCTCGTGTCCTTGCTGGGGCTGAGAGGAGCGACCGCCTCCGGGACCCTGCGCGGTGTCGTGGAGCTGAGCGCCCCGCTCGACCTCACGCAGGACGGGGCCGCGCTCGGAGACCTCGACGACAGCTTCCAGCGCGTTCAGCTCGACTACCTCGGCTGCGAGACGTACGACGACTGCCCGTCGGCGCGGGCGGCATCGCCGATGCACGCCGTCGAGCCAGGGGCGCCGCCGTTCTTCATCGTGCACGCGGAGGACGATTTCATTCCGGTCGAGCAGGCGGATGCGTTCGTCGCCGCGCTCGAGGAGGCCGCGGTCGACGTCGTCCTCGAGCGGGTCGAGGGCGACGGGCACGCCCTCGACCTCCTCGACGGCGCCCTGCGGGATCGGATCGTCGACTGGCTCCGGGCGCGCCTCGACGCCTGAGCCGGGGGATCAGCGCGCCGTCGTCCGGATCATCCGGGGCCCTGCCCACAGGATCAGAATGAGCACGAGGCCGACGAACCCGGCGAAGACCGGCGTGAGGGGAAGGATGAGGAGGGCGGCGCCGACGAGGAGCGGGGGAACGGTCATCCCGGCGAAGGCGAGCAGGAAGATGCCCGACGTGATCTCGCTCCGGTTGCCGCTGTCGGAGAGGGAGGAGGCTGTGGCGAGGGCGCCCCGGAAGACGAGGCCCACGCCGGCGCCCGCGACGATTCCCCCCAGCACGAAGGCGACCGCCGAGACCGCGAGGTCGGCAGCCCCGAGGGTGAGGAGACCGACGACCATCGCGACGACCCCGAGGACCAGCTGACGTCGGGCCGCGAGAGTCGCGAAGACGACCTGTGCGGCCGCCGCTGCCCCGAAGACGGCGAAGGAGACGAGCCCGGCGATGAGGTGATCCGGTTGGTTCAGCATCCGGGAGAGGAACGTGGGAGCGACCGAACCGAAGAGTCCGGTGATCGCGAAGGCGGCGAACGCACCGACTCCGGCGGCCCAATACGTCGAACGGCTCTCCGCCGGAACGCTGACACGCTGAGGGCGGTAGGGCGCCCGGGCCATGGGCGCCGACACCGTCTCGGGCACGAAGGCGTAGGCGAAGCCGATCGCGACGAGCGCAGCGAGGAAGACGACGAACGGGGTGACGAGAGGTGCGTTCGCCCATTCCGCGAACATCCCGCCGACGAGGGGGCCGAGCGCGAGACCTCCCATGTTCGCGATGCCGGCGATCGTCGCGGCGAAGCCCGCCGTCGACACGGGGTGCGTGATGCGCCGCAGATCGGCGAGGTGTGCTGTCGCTGCGGAAGTGAGCAGGCCGATCCCGAGCCCCGCGACCAGGCGCGCGACGATGAGGCCGGGCGTGGAGGACCAGACGAGGAAGAGGACGGCCGAAAGGGTCTCGAGAACCACCGCCGAGAGGATCATGCGTCGCCGGCCGACACGGTCGCTCAGATGTCCGGCCAGGTAGAGCGCGATCATCACGCCGATCGAATAGGCCGCGAACACCACGGTCACGACGATCGTCGGGAACCCGTCCCGCTCCGCGTAGAGCGCGTACAGCGGCGTCGGCACGGTGTTGAACGCCATCATCACGAGGAAGGCTGCCGCGGTGATCCAGAAGCCCGCGCGGTGCGGCACGGCGAGATGGGCGCCGGGTGTTCGGCTGGTGCGGACCGAGGGGGAGGGCGTGCGTTCGTCGGAGGACGGCCGACTGTTGTGTGCGAGGAGGCTCATAGGTCGATCATGCGCGCGGCTGGTCATCGAGGGAAGCGAATTATATCGATGCCAGTAATCGATGCACTCTATGATCACGGTCATGGATACGCGCATGCTCGAGTACTTCGTCACGGTCGCCGACGAGTCCAATCTCACGCGCGCAGCCGAGCGCCTGTTCGTTGCACAGTCGACGGTCTCGGCCGGGCTCCGCAGCCTCGAGCGGGAGCTCGGCGTCAGACTGTTCGAGAGATCGACGAAGGCCGTCTCCCTGCTCCCGGCGGGGGAAGCCCTCCTCCCGATCGCGCGCGACGTCCTCGACGGGATCGACGCGCTGCTCTCGACGGCGAACGAATCGGGACTCGGCCTCCGGGGTCGTGTCCGGGTCGGCACCTTCGCGGCGCTCCTCGTCTTCGACCTCCCCGGTGTTCTCGGACGCTTCCGGCGCGACCACGCGGGTGTGGACGTCCAGTTGATGACCTCGGCGACGGGATCCACCGGCCTCCTCGACGACCTCCTGCGAGGTCGGCTCGACCTTGCCTTCGTCGCACTCCCGGTTCCGCCGGGACTCGAGGCGGTGCCGGTCGTGCGTCGGCCGTTCGTCGCGCTCGTGCCGCTCGATCACCCGCTGGCCGGTCGCGACGAGGTGTCGCTCACCGATCTCGCCGACGAGGACTGGATCGACGTGCTGCCGGGCTTCGGCAATCGGGTGCAACTCGATGCCCGGCTCGCCGAGCTCGGTATCGTGCGGCGTCTGTCCGCCGAGGTCGCCGATCTCCCGAGCGTCGCGTCCTTCGTCGCAGCCGGGGTGGGGATCGCGGTGGTCCCCGATGCGATCGATTCCGCGGGGTGCCGCGTCATCGCGCTGAGCGACGACCTCCCGGACTGGGTCGTCTCGCTCGCGGTGCGTCGCGGAGGCGAGCGCAACCGAGCGATCCAGGCGTTCGCCGACGCGCTACGGGACGCGACCTGACCCGAGCCCGCCCTCACCCCACGGGGAACGGAACCGCGGCTCCCGCCGGCTCCGTCACCGTGAAGCGCGAGATGTCCTCGGACGTCTCCCCGTCGAGCGCGAGCTCGGCGAGCACCCGACCGATCGTCGGCGTGAACTTGAATGCGTGTCCCGCGCCGAGCGCGACGATCACATCGGGGTGGTCGTCGAGCGGGCCGATGATGAAGCGGCGGTTCTCGGTGAGCGCGTACTGACATGTCACGGTGCGGAGCACCTCTCCGCTCCCACGGATCGTCGCCGCCATGAAGGTCGAGAGCTGGTCGAGCAGCGCGGGGGAGGGTACGAAGGTCCGATCCTCCGGCCGCATGAGGTTGTCGGAGACGTCTCGCGCCGCCTTGATCGTGGGTTCGCCGTACGTCGGGAAGCCGTAGTAACACTGCACGTCCTCCCAGATCCAGACGGGGAACCGGGAGCGGTCGAAGTCCTGTGGTTCGGACGGGGTGAAGTACGTGACCTGCTCCTGCATCACCGTGAGGGGGATCTCCGCGCCGAGTGGGGCGACGAGTCGGTTCGTCCACGCATCGGCCGCGATGACGACCTTCCGTGCCCGCACGTCGCCGGAGGACGTGCGGACGATCACACCGTCGCCGTCCGGTTCGACGCCCTCGACCGTGGTGCGGTCGCGCAGCGAGGCGCCTCCCATCCGGGCGTGCATCTGCAGGGTCGCGACGGAGCGGGCCGCGTGCGCGATGCCCGAGTCCGCCGTGTAGATGGCCCGCACGTTGGCGGGGATCGAGAACTGCGGGAAGCGCGCATGCACCTCCACGTTCGAGAGCATCTCGAACGGAACCCCCGTGGCCGTGAGGCTCTCGACGAAGTCGTCGATCGAGTGCGGACCGTCGTCGGGGAAGAAGACGAGGCCCCCCGTGATGTCGAGGAGGTGCTCCCCGGTGGCTGCCTCGAGGTCGGCCCAGTCGCGGTACGCGGCCTGCGCGAGCCGCACGTACTCCGGAGCGCCGTAGGACGTGCGCACGATCCGTGAGGTGTCGTGGGAAGCACCGCGCACGTGGCCGAGATCGAACTGTTCGAAGCCGACGACGCGCGCCCCCTTCCGTACGAGGTGGTAGGCCGCGGCGCTTCCGAGCGCTCCGAGGCCGACGACGGCGACGTCGAATGTCTCCATGTGGTGCTGATCCTTCTTCTGTGGGTGGCGGAACGGATGAGGGGAGGGATGTCAGAGGACCTTCGCGAGGAAGGATCGGGTGCGCTCGTGCTGGGGTGCGCGCAGCACCTGCGTCGGCGGACCGGATTCAACGACCACGCCCTCGTCCATGAACGTGACGGTGTCGGCGACCTCGCGGGCGAAACCGATCTCGTGCGTGACGACGATCATCGTCATTCCGTCGTCGGCGAGCCCGCGCATGACGTCGAGCACCTCGCCGACCAGTTCCGGGTCGAGGGCCGACGTGGGCTCGTCGAAGAGCATGAGCTTCGGCCGCATCGCGAGCGCTCGCGCGATGGCGACGCGCTGCTGCTGACCGCCGGACAGCGACCGAGGGTACGCGTCCGCCTTCTCCGCCAGACCGACGGCGTCCAGCAGCTCGCGTGCCCGGGCCCTGGCCGACGTCGGGCTCTCGCGGCGCACCCGGATGGGCGCCTCGACCAGGTTCTCGAGCACGGTCATGTGCGGGAACAGGTTGAACGACTGGAAGACCATTCCGATGTCGCTTCGCCGGGAGGCGATCTCCGCATCGCGGAGTTCGTGCAACCGGTCGCCCTGGCGCCGATAGCCCACGAGCTCCCCGGCGACGCTGATGGTGCCGGCATCGATCTTCTCGAGGTGGTTGATGCAGCGCAGGAACGTACTCTTCCCCGAGCCTGACGGTCCGAGCAGGCACATGACCTCGCCCGTCCGCACCGTCATGTCGATGCCGCGGACCACGAGGTTCGATCCGTACGCCTTGTGCACACCTCTCGCCTCGACGAGCACGGGGGCCGATTCGATCGTCATGGGGACGTCCTCTCCGTCGATGTCTCCCCGGCGGGAGCGACCGGAGCGTGTCGCGGCACGATGCCGCGGGCGATCATGCCGAGGAGCGTGCGGTCGGTCCGTCGGGAATCGCCGCGCGTGACGTGACGCTCGAGGTAGTACTGGCCGATACTCAGCACCGTGGTGAGCAGCAGGTACCAGAGGCTCACGGTGATGAGCAGAGGGACGACCTGGTACGTACGCGAATAGATGGCCTGCGCCTGCCACAGGAGCTCAGGGATCGCGATGACACTGACGAGAGACGTCGTCTTGAGCATGGAGATCGTCTCGTTGCCCGTGGGAGGGATGATCACGCGCATGGCCTGCGGGAGCACGATCCGACGGAAGGTCTGCGACTTCTTCATCCCGAGGGCGTGAGCGGCGTCGGTCTGCCCGGAGTCGACCGATTGCAGACCGGCCCGAACGATCTCCGACATGTAGGCGCCCTCGTTGAGACCGAGTCCCAGCACCGCGGCGAGGAACGGCGTGATGAGCACGTTCGTGCTCTCCGTGAAGAGAGTCGGGCCGAAGGGGATTCCGATGGACACCACGGGGTAGAGCGCGGCGAGGTTGAACCAGAAGATGAGCTGGACGAGGAGCGGGGTCCCGCGGAAGAAGGCGACGTAGGCGGAGGCGGCGGTGGAGACGACCACGTTCGACGACTCGCGCGCGAGCGCCATGACGACCCCGATGACGACGCCCAAGACCATCGCGATGACCGTCAGCCACATCGTCGTCGCGAGGCCGGCGAGGATCTGCGCGTTGAAGACGTAGCTGAAGACGAGGTCCCACTGGTAACGCGGATTCGTCAGCAGGGAGACCGCGATGAGGCCGGCCACGAGCAGAACGAGCGCCGTCGCGACCCACTGTCCGTAGTGTCGGACGGGGACCACCCGAATCGCCGCGGCCGGGGAGGGGGCCGCCTCACTCCCCGGCACTGGTGAGCACCTCGGACTCCTCGACGGCCCCGCTCGTGACGCCCCACTTCGAGAGGATCTCCGCGTACGTCCCGTCCTCGATGAGCACGTTGACCGCCGCGGCGATCGCCGGCGAGAGGTCCGAGCCCTGCGTGAAGGTGAAGCCCCAGGTGCTCGGGTCGTACGTCTCCTCGAGCACCTCGAGTGCGCCGCTCGACCGGTCGGCGACGTAGACGAGCGGCCCGTAGTCCGACATGCTCGCGTCCGCTCGACCGGAGGTGAGAGCGAGCGTGGCGTCCGGCTGGGTCGGGAACACGGAGATCTCGATCGGTTCCTCGCCCGCGGCGGTGCACTCGGCGTCGAAGATCGGCATGTAGTTGTCCGCGTAGACCGTTCCTTGCTGAACCGCGATCCGGCGACCGCACATCGAGTCGAGGTCGATGCCGAGCGGGTTCCCGGTCGGCACGATGAGCGACGTGCCACCGGCGAAATAGGTGACGTAGTCGACGACGGCGAGTCGCTCGTCCGTGACGCTCATCGCGCCGTTCGCCATGTCGACGCGTTCGGACTGCAGCGAGGGGATCATCGCGTCGAAGCCCACGTCCTCGTGCTCGACCTCCACACCGAGCACGTCGCCGACCGCGAGGAGCAGTTCGATGTCGTTCCCGGTGAGGGTCTCGCCGTCGTCGGCGAGCAGGAAGTGCGGGGCATACCCGGGTCCGCCGGCGGCGTGGATGACGCCGGCCTCGGCGATGTCGGACGGGAGGAGATCGGCCGCCTCCTGGTCGAACGTCCCCGCGATGAAGTCGGAGCCGATCGTCTCGACGGGATCGGCGGAGGTGCCGGAGTCCGGGGCCGAGGAAGGGGTGGAACACCCGGTGAACGCCGCGATCGCACCCACCGAAACCGCGAGGAGGGTGAGGCGGGGACGTGCGGATCGGCGGGGTCGGGCATACGGTGTGGCGACGGTCATGAGCGGGACTCCTCGAGCGAGATGGCCGGGCGATGGGGGAGGTGGAGCGCTGTCTCTGCCCGTCCGGACTCGGTTCGCCGGCGGGGTGCGGTCACTCTATGGATCGCGTGATGCCCCCCTGTTACAGTGCTCATCATGTGCAATCAAGACGGCGTGGAATTGTCGATTCTGCGGTCCTCCGCGGCACCCGCATCACGATGACGGCTCAGGTCGAGGTGGCCCTCCGCGTTCTCCGCACCGTCGCGGAGCGGCCCGACCCCACGTCGCCGCTCGGTTCCGGTGACGTGGCGCGCGTACTCGGCGAGAGCCCCAGTCGCATCTCCCGCGTGTGCGCCGAGCTCGAGCGGACCGGCCTGATCGCGGGAGGCGGGAGGTATGGTTCCCACGGTCTCGGCCGGGAGGCCGTCCGGCTCTCGGGTCGCGCGGCGGCGCCCGTCGCGCGCTCGGTCCGCTACGCGCTCACCCTGGCGGCGCAGTACACCGGTGAGACGGCCTGCGTCGCCGCGCGGGCCGGCGATTCCGTGCACATCTCGGCCTCCGTCGGATCCGAGTGGACCCTGCACGCCTCGGCCGACGTCGGGGAACGGATCGCGAATGGCACGGCGATCGCCGATGCGGCGACGGAACGGACCGATCTCGGGGACGGAGCCCCGAGGGTGTTCGAGTCGCGATCGGCGAGCGTCGTCGAGGTGGCGACGCCGATCATCGGACCGGACGGCGAGTGCGTCGCCGTGGTGGCCGTCCGCCTGCCGACCCACCGAGCGACGGGTGGTGTGCCGCGTGCTCGTCGAGCCGTGGTCGCCGCCCGTCGTCGCATCGAGTCGATGATCGGGCGCGCGCGACGCGCACCCGACGATCGTGGACCGGTCGACGTTCCGTCGCGCGATCGGTCTCGGAGCGAGCCGGCTCTCGACGCCACGGTCCGCATCCTCGGCCGCCTCGCGGAGGGAGCAGACACACCCGCCGGGATCGCACGCTCGACCGGGCTCCGGCTCGATCGCGTGCAGCGTCTCCTCGACGCAGGCATCCGGGCGGGTGTCGTGGAGACGCGATCCGATGCGGGGATCGTCGAACTCGGGTGGGGCATCCACGGCTGGCATCGGTCGGCGACGGTGCCCGTCCTCACCTCGACGGGTGCGGAGCTCGTGGCCGAGGCCGCGGCGGACGCCGGGGTCTTCGGCTTCATCACCATCCTGAAGGGGATCCGGAGTTTCACGGTCGTCGAGGAGCTCGGATCTCCGGACGGCGGCATCGTCATGATGCCGTGGCTCGGCCGGCCGCACCCGGTGATCGGTTCGGACGGCGGCCCGACGCTCGTGATGGAGTTCCAGCCCGACGACCTCGCCGGTCTGCTGCAGAAGCGACACCCTGCGCACGAGTTCGAGCTGCTCGTCGAGCGCATCCGCGAGGTCACCCGTGCCGGCGTCATCACGATCGATTCGGACCACGACGCCGGACTCATCTCCGTGTCCGCGCCGATCCGCGACGCGAGCGGCGCCGTGGCCGGGGCGGCGTGCCTCACCGGAGGAACGGACTCGGTGCGCCACCGCCGCTCCGAGATCGAGGACGCCACTCGCGCGCTCGCCGGACGCCTCTCCGACCTCCTGCGCTGATGCGCGCCGTCCGTTCCGCGTGTGCGGACCGGGGTCTTGCCGACGTCGGGGGACGATGGGAGGGTGACGGCATGGCCATCGAGGTGCGACCCGCGACCGTGTTCGAGGACGTCAGGACGATGGTGGGTCCGAAGCGGCCCGACGCGAACGTCTGCTGGTGCCTCAGCTATCGGATTCCGTCGACACGGAACAGGGCCCTCGTGGGGCCGGAGCGCGGCCGACTGGTCGAAGAGCTCATCGCCGAGGACATCCCGCCCGGCATCCTCGCTTACGACGGCGACGAGGTGGTCGGTTGGGCCGGTGTGCACCCGCGAGTGGACACGTCGTTCCAGCGCAACCGCAAGATCCCCCACATCGACGACCTCGACGTGTGGAGCGTGTGGTGCATCCGGGTGCGACCCGGTCACCGTGGCCGGGGCATCTCGCACGCCCTCCTCGCTGGGGCCGTCGATCTCGCGCGGTCCCACGGGGCCCCGGCGATCGAGGGGTATCCGGTCGACAACGACGGGAAGAAGGTCGACCTGACGATGGCTTACGTCGGCACGCGTGCGCTCTTCGAGGCCGAGGGCTTCGAGAAGGCCGCCGACACCACGAGCGTGCTGAACGGCTTCCCCCGCGTGCTCATGCGCCTCGCGCTGGTGTGAGCGGGGTGGGTCAGCCCCGCGTCCACTCCAGCAGGCGTTCGACCGGCCAGGTCGTGATGATGCGGTCGGCGGGCACGCCATTGCGTGTCGCTCGGTCGGCGCCGTAGGCGAGGTAGTCGAGCTGGCCGGGCGCATGCGCGTCCGTGTCGATGCTGAAGAGGCACCCGGCGTCGAGGGCGAGAGTGATGAGCTCGTCCGGCGGATCCTGGCGCTCCGGCCGCGAGTTGATCTCCACCGCCACGTCGTTCTCGGCGCACGCTGCGAACACGGTCTCGGCGTCGAAGTCCGATGGCGGCCTGGTTCCCCGGGAGCCCTGGACGAGACGGCCCGTGCAGTGCCCGAGGACGTTCGTGCGCGGGGTCCGGATGGCTCCGAGCATGCGCTCGGTCATCGTGGCGCGGTCCGAGCGCAGCTTGGAGTGCACGCTCGCGACGACGACATCGAGCCGGTCGAGCATCTCGGGGGTCTGATCGAGCTCGCCCGACTCGAGGATGTCGACCTCGATCCCGGAGAGGAGCCGGACCGGTCCGCCCTCCGCGTTCAGAGCGTCGACCACGTCGAGCTGCTCCGTGAGCCGCTCGACGCTGAGGCCGTTCGCGATCGTGAGGTTGGGGGAGTGGTCCGTGAGAGCGATGTACTCGCGCCCGAGGAGTGTCGCGCCGTGGAGCAACTGCTCGATCGTGGAGCCGCCGTCGGACCACTCGCTGTGCGCGTGGAGGTCGCCGCGGAGCTGCGTGAGGAGGTCGGCGCCACCGGTGGCGAGCGTCTCCGTGTTCTTCTCCCGGAGATCCGCGAGGTAGTCGGGTACATCGCCCGCGACGGCCTGAGTGATGACCTCGGACGTGCGCCCGCCGATTCCCTTCATGCTCGTCAGGCGCCCGCCGCGCACGCGTGAGGCGAGTTCGTCCTCCGACAGCGGGGCGATGATCTTCGCCGCCTTCCGGAACGCCCCCACCTTGAAGGACGGAGCGCCCGAGCGCTCGAGCCAGAAACCGATCTCGTTGAGGGCGTCGACGGCGAGCATGTGGCCATTCTGGTGTGCGGAGAGCCATCCCGCGCGGGGTTGTGCACGCCCGGGGTGTCCCCGGTCGTCGGCGCACCGCTGTGCATCCCGGCGATGTCGGTGGTCGGTTCTACCGTGGAGACATGGACATCAGGAACTGCCCCGAGTGCGGCGACGACACGATGGACGCGGGACGTGCGATGTGGCCGGGGATCGACGCTCCGGTCGACGTCGTGCGCTGCGCGAGCGACGAGTGCGACTGGGTCGCGATCGACGAGAGCCTCGAGGTCGTCGTCGAGCGCGAGCACACGCTCGCCGCGTAACCGCGCCCACTGAGCGAGCCCGCATCAGCTGGCTCGGTCGCGCCAGCGGGATTACGCAGGCAGCGACGCCTCGATGAGGCGCACGATCTCCGGGTCGTCGGGCTCTGTCGACGGACGGAAGCGGTGCACCGTGCCGTCGGCCGTCACGAGGAACTTCTCGAAGTTCCACGACACGCGTCCGGCCTTGCCGCTGGCGTCGGGGGTCTTCTTCAGCGCGTCGTAGAGCGGGTGGGCCGAGCGGCCGTTCACCTTGACCTTATCGAACATCGGGAACGTGACACCCCACGTCATGGAGCAGTACTCCTTGATCTTGTCCGTGTCGCTCAGCTCCTGGAGGAACTGGTTGCTCGGGAAACCGAGCACCGTGAAGCCGCGATCACCGTAGGTCTTCTGCAGCTTCTCGAGCGTCTCGTACTGCGGAGCGAGCCCGCAGCGGGAGGCCACGTTCACGATGAGCTTGACGGGCGCGAACTCGGCGAGCGTCGTAGTGGCGCCGTCGATCGTCGTGATCGGAATGGAGGACAGGTCCTCGGTCATGGTGTGCCTTTCCTGGCGTGCCGGATACCCGTCACGCTATCGCCGCACACTGCGCGCCCGCTGCACGTCGGAACGTGCAGCGGACGCGAGTGACGCTCGGTATTCCGAGCCGGGACGCGGCTCAGGAGACGAGTGACGCTTCGATCGTCGCGATGTCGTCCGCCGAGAGGTCGAGGTCCGCCGCCGCCGCGCTGTCGGTGATCGACGCGGGACGCGACGCACCGGGGATCGGGATGACGGTCGAGGAGATCGACAGCTCCCACGCGAGGGTGATCTGGTACGGGCTCACGTCGTGACGCTCGGCGACCTCGGCGAACGCGGCATGCTGCTCGGCGAGCTCCGCGGCGTTCGAAATGCCTCCGAGGGGGCTCCACGGCAGGAACGCGAGACCCAGCGCGGCGCTGTGCTCGAGCTCGGTGCGGCTCGAGAGGAACCGGGGCGAGAACTGGTTCTGCACCGAGACGAGCTTGCCTCCGAGGATCGAGTGCGCCTCGTCGATCTGCTCGACGGTCGCGTTCGAGATGCCGGCCTGCTCGATGACACCGTCCTCGAGCAGCAGCGCGAGGGCTCCGATCGAGTCGGCATAGGGCACCTCGGGGTCCGGACGGTGGAACTGGTAGAGACCGATCGCGTCGCCGCCGAGGCGGGCGAGCGAGGCCTTGGCCGCCTCGACGAGGTGCTCGGGCCGTCCGTCGAGCGTCCAGGATCCGTCGCCGGGACGGAGGGCCCCGCCCTTCGTGGCGACGAGGATGTGCGAGGTGTCGCGGCCGTAGCTCGCGAGGGCCTCGGCGATGAGCTCCTCGTTGTGGCCCACCTCGCCCGCGTCGCGGTGGTAGGAGTCGGCGGTGTCGATGAAGGTGACGCCGGCGTCGATCGCGGCGTGAATCGTGGCGATGGAGCGCTCGCGGTCGGGGCGTCCTTCGATCGACATGGGCATGCCGCCGAGGCCGATGGCGCTGACGGAGTGGCTTCCGATGGTGCGGGTTCTCATATGGTCTCCTTCGAAGAGGTGGTGCGCCCGACGATAGCCGTCGCGAATCCGTGTGCCCGGGCCTTTACAGGGAGAGCTCGGGCCTTTACAGAGAGCCCCGGCCCATCACAGAGAATCGGCCGGGAGGCAAGCGCCGGGCGATACCCGCCGAGTGGTGTCGGAGCGTGCCAGAGTAGGAGGGCGCGACGCGTCGGTGCCGAGCTCCACGGACCGAGCGTCGCCCGACCGATCCGGAAGGACCTTCTCGATGACCTACGTCGCCGACTCCACCCGCTACGACGGCTCCATGCAGTACCGACGCACGGGCCGATCCGGCCTCGACCTGCCGCTGCTCTCGCTCGGCTTCTGGCACAACTTCGGTGACGATCGCCCGATCGAGACGCAGCGTGCGATCGTGCACCGCGCTTTCGACCTCGGCATCACCCACTTCGACCTCGCGAACAACTACGGGCCGCCCTATGGCGCGTCGGAGCGCAACATCGGTCGCATCCTCAGCGAGGACTTCACGGCCTACCGGGACGAGCTCGTGATCTCCTCGAAGGCGGGTTGGGACATGTGGCCGGGCCCGTACGGGCAGGGCGGCGGCGGACGGAAGTACATGCTCGCGTCGCTCGACCAGTCGCTCGACCGACTGGGCCTCGACTACGTCGACATCTTCTACTCGCACCGCTTCGACCCCTCGACGCCGCTCGAGGAGACCGCCCGGGCGCTCGATACCGCCGTACGGCAGGGCAAGGCGCTCTACGTGGGCATCTCGTCCTACGGCGCCGAGGACACTCGGACGATGGCCGGCCTGCTGCGCGAACTCGGCACGCCGCTGCTCATCCACCAGCCCTCGTACTCGATGCTCAACCGGTGGATCGAGACCGAGGGTCTGCTCGACGCGGCCGCCGAGGTGGGTGCCGGGGTCATCGGCTTCACGGCGCTCGCGCAGGGGCTCCTGACGCCGAAGTACCTCGACGGCGTTCCCGAAGGATCCCGTGCGTCCAAGGGGACGTCGTTCGACACGTCGTGGCTCACGGATGAGGTGCTCGACAACGTGCGCGCGCTGAACGCGATCGCCGAACGTCGCGGGCAGTCGCTCTCCCAGCTGGCCCTCGCGTGGGCCCTCCGCGACGAGCGCGTCACGTCGCTCGTCATCGGGGCGTCGTCGGTCGAGCAGCTCGAGCAGAACGTCGGCGCGCTCGATCGCCTCGACTTCACCTCCGAGGAGC
This sequence comes from Labedella endophytica, assembly GCF_003990045.1. Classification (GTDB taxonomy): domain Bacteria; phylum Actinomycetota; class Actinomycetes; order Actinomycetales; family Microbacteriaceae; genus Labedella; species Labedella endophytica. The sequence goes on from NZ_RZGZ01000003.1 coordinate 290,687, forward strand.
TCACCGAGATCGATCGCTACGCCACGGACGGCGGCGTCGACCTGTGGAAGGGTGCTCGCGAGGGGACGCTCGGCTCCTGATGGCCAGACGGGGAGGCAGCGGGCGCGGGGGGATCGGCGCAGGAGGAATCGGCGGAGCGGCTCGGGCGCCGCTCGGCGTCGCCGGCCGCCTCGCCGCCGTCGGAGGCGGCGTCGTCCTCGGCGGGATCGTCGCCCTCATCCGTCTCGCGCGCGCGCCGCGGCCGATCCATCCTGCCGGGCTCGTCCTCGACGGTCGGATCGAACCGCTTGACGCTCCCGGGTTCGAGCGGAGCGGAATCGACTGGATCGACGGCACCCCGTCCGGCCCCGTCGAGGCCCGACTGTCGCGCGGGATCGGCGTCCCGGTCCCCGTTCCCGACATCTGGGGTCTGGCCTTCCGACAGCGCTCGGAACGAGCCGCGACGGAAGGAGGAGCCGGCGTCGCGACGCGATCAGGCGACGTCCTGCTCGCGAGTCTCCTCGGATCCGGCCGACGCGCCCGATTCGTGCCGATGGTCCGCCTGTCTCCCTGGGGCGCCGTCTTCGGCACGGTCATGCCGTACCGGTCCGCAACGGGGGCCGTGCTCGTCGGGGCGCGGACGATCTCCGGCGCTCCCGCCTCCGCCACGCCCACCGGTCAGGCGCGCGAGCTGGGCAGGCGGCCCTGGGTTCTCGAGCTCCTCTGGGCTACCCCCAGCGGACCGTGGCGCCCCTTCGCCACCCTTTCCCTGTCCGCACCCGCCGGCGAGGCGGTCGATCGCGCCGACCTCCGCTTCGACCCGGTGCTCGCACCGCCGTCCGGAGCTCGGACGTATGAGTGGACCCGAGCGCTTCGCGAGCCCGCGTACCGCCGGGCGCGCGGTCGTCGCCCGCTCCGGAGGACGACCTAGGACCTAGCTCGCCGGTACCTCGCCGTGCTGGGCGTCCCGTTTCCTCGTCGTGAGGTAGAGGCGGTGCCCCGTGATAACGACCGCGAGCCAGGCGGCCCCGAGGATCCAGGCGGCCAGGACGTCCGTGAACCAGTGGTGACCGAGGAACACCCGGCTGATCCCGATCGTGACGACGAAGATCGCCGCGATCGCGATGGTCAGGACCCGCGTGACGACGGCGGACTGTCTGAGGATGAGCAGGTAGGCGACGATCCCGGCGATCACGGTGGCGTTGAGGGTGTGCCCGGACGGGAACGACGGCGAGGTCTCATACGGGGGGACGGCGTCCGCGCGCTCGGGACGGGCCCGCCCGATCAGCTCCTTGCCCGCGACGGTCATGAGCAGCGAACCGGCTCCAGCCGACACGATGAGGATCACCGGGGTCCACGAGCGGCGTCGGATCGCGAGGAAGAGCATGACGGTGACGGCGATGACGGGCATGCCGATGACCCCGCCGACGTCCGTGTATCCCGTGACGGCGGCGTCGAGGCCTGGGGAACGGAGGCCGAGCGAGGCGTCGAGGAGGGGCTGGTCGAGGAGTGCGACGCCGTCGGCCTCGGTGACGGCCTCGTAGACCTCGGAGACGACGTAGGTGAGCGTCGCCGCGATGACGGCGCCGACGAGCAGGAGGAGGACGAGAGCCTTGTTGGGGCCGAGCAGTCGACTGATCCGGTAGAAGACGGCCGCGAAGAACTCACCGAGCGGAGTCCGCCAGTCGGTGAGATCCTGCTTCCCGACGCGGCGGTCCTGCTCGAGCTCGCCCCGGGGCCCGACCTCGTCGGGGCCCGGTGGGGCCAGGATCTTCTTCTCCGCCATCGTGACTCCTCGTCGTACGCCTGAGGGACGACGATAACCGTTGCCCCGCCGGGATGCCGCTCGGGGCCGGGGGATGGTGCGAGCGAGGCCGAACGGCTAGGCGGATCGACTGCGCATCCGTGCACGGGGTGCACGGAGCCGCTCCCGGTGCCGGAGGATGGAGGGGTGAATGACTCGACGGAACCCACCGGCCGCATCGTCCTCGTCCGCCACGGCGAGACGGAATGGAGCCTTTCGGGCCAGCACACCGGCACGACGGACCTCCCCCTCACGGAACGGGGGGAGGAGCAGGCGCGGCAGCTCCGCGCCGTGCTCGACCCCGCCGACTTCGGCCTCGTGCTCTCGAGCCCGCTCCGCCGTGCGCAGCACACGGCCGAGCTCGCGGGCTTCACCGACGTGACCATCGAGCCGGATCTCACCGAGTGGGACTACGGCGCGTACGAGGGCAGGACGACGGCGGACATCAGTGCGGAGCTCGGTCGCCAGTGGGACCTCTGGAACGACGGGGTCCCAGCCGGGGACACCCCGGGCGAGAGCGCCGCCGACGTACGCCGACGGGCCGATGTCGTCCTCGCCCGTGCCCGTGAGGCGCTACCGCAGGGCGACGTCATCCTCTTCGCACACGGTCATATGCTGCGCGCCATCGCGATCGCCTGGGTGTCGCTGCCACCGGAGTCCGGCACGATCTTCGCGCTCTCGACGTCGACGCTCAGTGAGCTCGGTTTCGAGCACGGGCGGCCGGCGATCCGGAAGTGGAACGCTCCGATCGCGCACTGATCGAAGGTGTGGGCTCGGATGAGCTCCGCAGAACAGCAGACGGCGCGGTCCTCGAGGAATCGAGGACCGCGCCGCGCGTCGTGCAGAATCTCCCGTGCAGGGTCAGCTGCGCGCGTCAGCCCGTCGCAGCCGGATGCGGAAGGCCAGCGCGAGCGAGCCGAGGGCCGTCAGCGCGACCGCCCACAGGAGGGCGCCGCCGCTGACCGCCTCGGTACCCGAGTAGGCGAGACCGTCGCCGGGACCGTCGGAGCTGTCGCCGTCGCCGGAACCGCCTCCGCCCGAGCCGTCGCCGTCTCCTCCGTCGCCGCCGCCGTCACCGGGGGTTCCGGGAGCGCTGGGGGTCGGGGTCGTGGGGGGCGTGCTCGGTCCGGGGGTCGGGGTGATGTCCTCGGGAACGATCGTGATGTCGTACTCGACCGTGACGTCGGGCTCGTTGCCGTTCGAGACGATCACCTCGAAGGTGTACTCGCCCGGTGTCGTCGGCGTTCCGGAGATCGTGCCGTCGTCATCGAGCTCGAGTCCGGGCGGGAGGGTGCTTCCCTCGCCGAGCTCCACCGAGGGGGTGGGTTCGCCGTCTGCCGGGACCTCGAACTCGTACGGCGTACCGACGGTTCCGTCCGGGGGAGTGTCGTCGCCGACGGTCGGGCTCGGGGTCTCGCCGACCTCGCCGTCCTCTCCGCACTCGTTCGGGATGACGATGTCGTTGCTCTGCAAGGTCACGGCGCCCACACGGGCGAGGAGACGGCCGTCGATGTCCGCACCGGTGGTGACGGAGATCGACTGGTCGGCGAGGATCGTCCCGACGAAGTCGGAGTCGGTTCCGAGCGTCGCGGAGCTGCCGACCTGCCAGAAGACGTTGCACGACGTCGCGTCGCCGTTGAAGACGATGTCGCTCGCGGTCGAGGTGATGAGCGTCTCGTCAGCTTGGAAGACCCACACGGAGTCGGCATTGCCCTCGAGGGTCAGCGTTCCCGTCAGTGAGAGGTTCGTGCCGGAGTAGACGCCGGGAACGAGGGACTGGCCACCGAGGTTGCCGAGGCCGATGCGGTTGGGCGACAGGCCGGCGGCCACGTTGTAGGCGGTCGTGAGGTCTGCCCGCGCCGTGGCGGCGGCTTCGTTCGCGACGTTGAGGGCTCCGGTGTAGCTGCCGCCGGTCGGCGGTCCGGTGAATCCGACGACGGCGCTGCCGGGGCTGAGGCCCACGTCACCGCCGACGGTCGTGGGTCCGGTGTTCGTGATGGTGCTCGAGGCGAGTACGCCGTAGGTTGCTGCCGTTCCGAGCCCGATGGGCCCGTCGATCGTCGTCGCTGCGTTCGCCGCCGCCCCTGGCACGAGGGCCAATGCGAGCGTCGCAGCGCCCAAGGCGGCTGCGAACCTGAGTTGTCGGGAGGAGGGGGTGGTCGTCGGCATGGCCGTCCAATCGGAGAGGTGCCGATGGATACCGAGGTGAGATCGCAGAGAACCGCTCCTGTGCTGTTTTTACCAGCGACGGCGTCACCCCCCTAGGGTTCGGCCGAACGGGGGGTGTGGAGGGGGATTTTGCGCTCACCCCTTGCGTAAACGTCCCCGACGTGTGTCGGACAGTCTTTCGGGGGTGTTCAGTGCTCGAGCATCATCCGTCGGGCGAGCCGCGCGATCTCGCGGGTCGCGGGGGACAGGACCGTGTCGCGGCGCTGGACGATCGCGATGACGTCCCACAGGGGCTCCTCGAACCCCACGGTGTGGAGACCGTCGGGGAAGACGCGGCTGCGGGCGACGGCACGCGAGACGATCGTGTCGCCGCCCCCGCGGGCGACGATGCTGAGGGCCGACTCGACGTGCTCGACCTCCATGACCGGCGTGAGATCCACGCCGGCGAGCTGGGCGCGTCCCGCGAGCTGGCGTCGGGTCGGATCGCGCCACCCGTAGTGGGCGTCGTAGAGGATGAGGTCGCTCTCGGCCAGTCGTTCGATCGTCATGGGGCTCGCGGCCTTCGCCGGGTCGGCGGTCGCGAAGACCACTTCGTCGCGCATGAGCGGAGTCACGTGCAGGCCGTCGTTCTCGACGGGGAGGACGACGAGTCCCGCCTCGAGATCACCGGAGGCGACGGCGTCGGCGACCTCGACCGAGTTCTGTCCGATGATCCGCAGCCGGACCTTCGGGTACCGCTCGTGGAACGTCTCGAGCAGTTGCGAGAGGAAGTAGAAATTGGCGTTGCGGAGCAGACCGAAGGTCGCGACGCCGCCGAGGAGCGAGGTGGAGGACCGGAGCGCGGCATCGGCGCCGTCGGCGGCCGCGACCACCTGTCGCGCGAAGGGGAGGAGCTCGTTCCCCGCGCTCGTGAGCGTCAGTTTGCGGGGACCGCGGGTGAAGAGATCGACTCCGTATGCCTGCTCGATGCGCTTCACGAGTTCGGACACGGAGGGCTGCGTCATGTGGAGGAAGGCCGCGGCCGCGGTGAACGTCCCGAGAGTGGCGACGGCGACGAACGCGCGGAATTGATTCAGCGTCATAGGTCGAGCCTATGGGAGGTCCCACCTAACTCGGCATTGTCCGAGGTCAGGTCGATCGGCAGGCTGGAGACCATGAAATTGAGCCCCCGCTTCCTCTCCGATAATGCGGGCCGCGTGAACTTCTTGAAGTCGCCGGCCATCGACGCTCCGCCCGCGCAGACCGATCCCGCGGTCCGCGAGCGCGTCTCGGCGATGCTGTCGGACATCGAGTCGGGTGGACTCGATGCCGTCCGCCGCTACGCCCGTGACCTCGACCGCTTCGAGGAGTCGTCCTTCGAGATGACGAGCGAGCGACTCGCGACGAGCGGGGACCGCCTCGACCCCGCACTCCGGGAGGCGATCGAGCTCGGATCCGAGCGGACCAAGCAGTTCGCGGCGCTCCAGCGCGAGCACCTCGTCGACTTCGAGGCCGAGCTCGCGCCCGGCCTCATCACCGGGCAGCGCTACATCCCGGTCTCGCGGGTCGGGGCCTACCTGCCAGCCGGTCGCTTCCCCCTCACGGCGAGCGCCTTCATGACGGTGGGTGTCGCGAAGGTCGCCGGTGTGCCCACGGTCATCGGATGCACCCCGCCGGGACCCGACGGTCGACCGAACGACGCCGTCGCGTACGCCGCGCACCTCTCGGGTGTCGACCGGCTCTTCACCCTCGGAGGCGTCCAGGCGCTCGCCGCGATGGCCTTCGGCCTGCTGGGCGAGGCTCCCGTCGACATGCTCGTCGGCGCGGGCAACGCCTACGTCGCCGAAGCCAAGCGCCAGCTCTTCGGTCGTGTCGCGATCGACCTGCTCGCCGGCCCCTCCGAGGTCGCCGTGATCGCGGACGAGAGCGCGGACGCCGAGATCGTGGCCGCGGATCTCCTGGGGCAGGCCGAGCACGGCCCGAACTCCCCGGCCGCCCTCGTGACGACGTCCGAGGCGCTCGGCCGCGCCGTCATCGAGGCGGTCGACCGACAGCTCGTCGGCCTGTCCACCCGCGAGATCTGCGGACCCGCCTGGCGCGACTTCGGCTCCGTCGTGCTCGTCGCGAACCGTGAGGACGCCGTGAGCGTCATGGACGAATTCGCGCCGGAGCACCTCGAGGTGCAGACGGCGGATGACGCGTGGTATCACGACACGCTCACGAACTACGGGTCGCTCTTCATCGGCCACTGGAGTACCGTCGCGTACTCCGACAAGGGCATGGCCGGGACGAACCACACCCTGCCCACCGCCGGGGGCGCGAAGCACAGCGCCGGCCTCTCCGTCTCCCGCTACCTCAAGCCCCTCACCTACCAGCGCATCGCCCGCGAGAGCACACCGGCCCTCGCGCACGCCGTCGATGTCATCTCCGCGAGCGAGGGGATGACCGCCCACCAGGCGACGGCCACCATGCGACTCGACACCTACGCCCAGTGACCGCACCATCGACCAGTGATCGCACCACCGACCCTGCGGAAGACCTCATGAGAATCCCCACACGATCCACCCCCGTCCGTCGCCTCGCCCTCGCGGGACTCGTCGGAGTGACCGTCGTCGCTCTCGCCGGTTGCGCAGCCCCGGGCGCGGGCGGCGGTTCCGACGCCGCCGAGCAGGAGGACATCGCCGAGCAGGTGACGGCCGACCAGGTCGCCGACCTCGGCGACATCACCCTCACGATGTGGGCGGACCAGGCGGAGGAGCCGCTCATGGACCTCCTCGTCCCGGCCTATGAGGAGGCGTACCCCAACGTCACCGTCGACATCACGTACAAGAGCTTCGACGACCTCATCGCGACCGTCGTCAACGCCGCGAACAGTGCGAACGCCCCCGACCTGTTCCAGGGCAACATCGGCTACGCCGTCGACGGCGCGCTCGTGAAGGCCGGACTCGTCCGTCCGCTCGACGACGTGGCGGACGTGTACGGCTGGAACGAGGGAACGGGCGCGAGCACGCTGGCCCCCTCGAAGTGGAATGACGACGCCACGACCTTCGGCGACGGCACCCTCTACGGCATGTCCCCGATCAGCGAGGTGCAGGGGATCTACTACAACACGTCGAAGCTCGAGGCCCTCGGCCTCGACGCCCCCGCGTCGATCGACGACCTCGAGGCGGCGCTGCCCGTCGCCGCCGCGTCCGGCGAGACGCCGATCATGCTCGGCAACGCCGACCAGTACGCCGGCACGCACATCTTCTCCGACATCGCCGCGACGACGCAGGACCCGGCGGACATCCGCGCCTGGATCGGCGGGGACCCCGACCAGTCCTTCGTCACGGACGGCAACGTCGAGGCCGCCGAGACCATGGCCGAATGGGCCGACGCCGGCTACTTCGGTGACGGCTACGACGGCCTCGGCAACGAGGACGCCATCGCACGCTTCGCGGACGGCGACGGAGTCTTCTTCGTCGGCGGGTCGTGGAACGGCGCGTCCCTGAACGCCGCCGAGTTCGGGTTCGGTGCCCTCGCCTCTGGTGGCGTGGGAGCGACGGCGTCGCCGTGGCACATCAGCAGCTCGAGCGAGAACGCCATCGCGTCCATCGCCTTCCTCGAGATGCTGCACTCGCCCGAGACGGGTCAGTGGATCCTCGACACGGGTCGCCTCCCCGTCATCACCGACGGCGTCACGGCCGGGGACGAGCTGCAGCAGCAGACCCTCGACGCGCTCACGGCGACGATCGACGCCGGTACGCAGGTGGGTTACTACGACTGGACGACCACCGACATGCTCACCGTCATGGGCGGCGGGCTGCAGGAGGTCATGGCCGGACGATCGAGCGCCGACGACTTCGTCGAGACCGTGCAGGCGGCCTGGGCCGACGGACACGGCAGCGAATGACCGTGTCCTCCGCGACGCGAGCGACCGTCGTCGCCACCCCTCGGGGTCGGCGGCGGCGGTCGTCGTTCACCGCCTACAGCTGGTCGTCGCTCCTCTACGTCGCCCCGGCCCTCCTCTTCTTCGGCGTCTTCGTCATCTACCCGATCTGCATCTCGGTGCAGACCTCGTTCTACGAGTACGACGGGCTGACGGTCGCGACGCCGGTGGGAGCCGCCAACTACGTCGCGGTCTTCACGGATCCCGCGCTGCGCGAGGCGCTCCTGCATTCGCTCGTCCTCCTGTTCTTCTACGCGGTCCTCCCCGTCGTCATCGGCCTCGGCCTGGCTGGACTGCTCTCGCGCATCCGCATCTACGGACTGACGTTCTTCCGAGCGGTGCTCTTCATCCCCCAGGTCCTCTCGAGCGTCGTCGTGGCGGTCGCGTGGCGCGGGATCCTCGCGTCCGACGGACCCCTGAACTCGGTCATGCAGGCCGTCGGCCTCGGCTCGTTCGCCACCAGCTGGCTCGGTGACTTCGACACGGCGCTGCCCGCCGTCGGAGGGATCGGCACCTGGGTGCAGTACGGACTCTGCATGGTGCTCTTCCTCGGTGGCATCGTGGGGATCGACCGTTCGCTCTACGAGGCCGCTCGCCTCGACGGCGCCGGCGCCATCCGCGAGTTCCGCGCGATCACCCTGCCGGCGCTGCGCCCGCAGATCTCGATCGCGCTCATCCTCTGCATCACCTTCGCGCTGAGGAACTTCGACATCATCTGGAACACCACGAGGGGCGGACCGGGAACGTCGACGGCCGTGCCGAGTGTGTACATCTACCAGGACGCGTTCCAGAACAGGGCCCTCGGCCAGGCCTCGGCCATGGCCGTCGTGCTCACGCTCCTGATCCTCGTCATCGTCGGGATCGTGCAGTTCGCGTTGCGTGAGCGATCCGATGTGCCCCGAGCGGCGCGCCGGTCGGGAGGAGTCCGATGAAGGTATCGACGGTCGAGACGACCCTGACCCACGCGATCCTCGTGCTCGCCGCGCTCATCGCCGTGTACCCGCTCGTGTCGATCGTCGCCTCAGCGCTGCAGGGCGCCGACGGGTTCGGACTCGGGAGCTTCGCGGTGGCCTGGGAGCGGGGCTCGTTCGGTCCGGCCCTCCTCTCGAGCGCCTTCATCTCGATCACGGTCGTGCTCGTCACGGTCGCCGTCGTGAGCCTCGCCGGCTACGCCCTCGCCACCATGCGTGTGCCGGGGGGCCGCATCATGCTGCCGGTCCTGCTCCTCGGGCTCGTCCTGCCGTACGAGGTCACCGTCCTGCCGCTCTACCAGATGATGACGGACTGGGGCATCCTCGACACCTGGTGGGCGCTCATCCTGCCGCAGATCGGCTTGTCGGTTCCGCTCGGGGTCTTCTGGATGCGCGCCTTCTTCGCCGCTGTGCCGGTCGAGCTGCTCGAGGCCGCGCGCATCGACGGGGCCGGCCGGTTCGAGACCTTCCGCCTCGTGCTCCTTCCCATCGCGGGACCCGCGATCGCCACGTTGTCGACGATCCTCTTCCTGTTCACGTGGAACGAGTTCCTCCTCGCTCTCGTGCTCGTGCCGCAGAGTCCGGTCGCTCAGACCGCGCCGCTCGCCCTGTCGTTCTTCGCCGGGGCCGGGCGCTCGATCGATCAGAGCGTCGTGGCGGCCGCCGCGGTCATCGTCGCGGCGCCGATCGTCCTGGCTTATGTCATCCTGCAACGGCGGCTCATCGCCGGGCTCACGGAAGGAGCGGTGAAGTGACGGCAGCGTCGATCCCCACGACCACGCGGATCGTGTGCGAGCAGGTCGCCCCGGCGATCGTGGATCTCGCCCACAACTCCCGACTCGTCCTCGATGTCCTGGATCGCGCCGTCGCCGACGGGGCCGACGTGCTCGTGCTCCCCGAGCTCGTCACGTCCGGGTACGTGTTCGATTCGCCCGCGGAGGCACGGTCCGTCGCCATCACTCCCGACGACGAGGTGTTCGCCGCGATCGCGGTGAGGCTCGAGGGGACGCGCACCGTCGTCGTGCTCGGCTTCTGCGAGCTCGGGACGGACGGAGCGCTCTACAACAGCGCCGCCGTCGTCTCGGCCGACGGGGTGCTCGCGGTGTACCGCAAGGTCCACCTCTGGGATCGCGAGAACCTCGTCTTCACGCCGGGATCGTCGGCCCCGCCGGTCGTCGAGACCCCGCACGGCCGCCTCGGCGTCATCGTCTGCTACGACCTCGAGTTCCCGGAGATGCCGCGCTCGCTCGCCCTGGCCGGCGCCGACCTCATCGTCGTGCCGACGAACTGGCCCCGGACGGAGGTGCCGGAGGGGGAGAAACCCCCGGAGATCATCCACGCCCAGGCCGCCGCCCGCTCCAACGGCGTCTTCATCGCCTGCTGCGATCGCACGGGACTCGAGCGCGGCCAGGCATGGACGGAGGGCACCGTCATCCTCGACCAGTTCGGCTGGCCCCTCGACCGCGTCGTCGGGGAGGGCAGGGCCGTCGCGGACGTCTTCCTGCCCCTCGCGCGCGACAAATCCATCTCCCCGCACAACGACCTGCTCGGAGATCGTCGACCGGGCATCTATTCCACGGAGAAGACCGTATGACCGCGCCATCGACCGACCCCTCGACGCCGACGGACTGGTGGCGCTCGGCCGTCATCTACCAGGTATATCCGCGTTCGTTCGCCGACGCCGATGGAGACGGCACGGGCGACCTCCGTGGAATCGCCGACCGGCTCGACCACGTTGCACGGCTCGGTGCCGACGCCGTGTGGCTCTCGCCGTTCTATCCGTCGCCGCAGCGCGACGGGGGCTACGACGTCGCAGACTATCGGGCCGTCGACCCGCAGTTCGGCACCCTGGGCGACTTCGACGCGCTCGTCGCGCGCGCCCACGCGATCGGTCTCCGCGTGATCGTCGATCTCGTTCCCAACCACTGTTCGTCCGACCACGCCGACTTCCGCGCGGCGCTCATGGCGGCCCCCGGTTCGCCAGAGCGCGCGAAGTTCCACTTCCGCGACGGGCGCGGAGCGACGGGTGAGCTACCGCCCAACGACTGGACGTCGATGTTCGAGGGACCCGCGTGGACGCGAGTCGAGGAGGCCGACGGCGCTCCCGGCCAGTGGTACCTGCACCTCTTCGACACCACGCAGCCGGATTGGAACTGGGACGAGCCGACCGTGCGCGCCGACTTCGAGACGACGCTCCGGTTCTGGCTCGATCGGGGAGCGGACGGGTTCCGGGTGGACGTGTGCGACGCGATCATCAAGGCGCCGGGACTGCCGGACTGGCCGCACCGCACGAAGGGTGTCGTCGAGCCGGTCGACGGGGTCATGCCGCCGATGTGGGATCAGGAGGGCATCCACGAGGTGTTCCGGGCCTGGCGCTCGGTGCTGGACGAATACGACGGCGACCGCATCCTCTGCGCGGAGGCGTGGCTCTCGCCCGAGCGGGCCGCTCGGATCGTCCGACCCGACGAGATGCACCAGGCGTTCAACTTCAGCTACCTGGAGCAGCTCTGGGACGCCGGAGACATCCGCGCGACGATCGACGAGTCCCTCGCGGCGAACGACGCGGTCGGCGCGCCCACTACGTGGGTGCTGTCGAATCACGACGTGATGCGGCACGCGAGTCGGTACGGGTACGACGGCCCGGTGGAGCTGGAGTCCGGCGTCGGGGCAGGCGACCCCCAGCCGGATCGGGCGCTCGGTCTGCGCCGGGCGCGAGCCGCGACGGCGCTCATGCTCGCGCTCCCCGGCTCCGCCTACCTGTACCAGGGCGAGGAACTCGGCCTCCCCGAGGCGACGGCCCTCCCGGACGACGTTCGACAGGATCCGGTGTGGGAGCGATCGGGTCGTACGATCCGCGGACGGGACGGATGTCGCGTCCCATTGCCGTGGCTGCCCGACGGACCGTCGTTCGGATTCGGTTCGGCGGCGACGACCTGGCTCCCGCAGCCGGACGATTACGGCCGGTACGCGGTCTCGGTCCAGGAGGTCGACCCCGCGTCGACCCTCGCCCTCTACCGCGGCCTCCTCGAGGCTCGGCGGGCGTGGGGGCTGGGGAGTGGGTCGCTCCACTGGGACGATGCCGCGGACGGTGTGCTCGTCTTCCGTCGCGGTGAGGTGCTCGTCGTCGCGAACGTCTCCGGAGCGCCCGTGCCGCTGCCGGCGGGGGAGCTCATCGTCGCGAGCGGCGAACTCGACGGCGGCTCGATCCCCGCGGACACGACGGTCTGGATCGTGTCGCCCGCATCGGAGTGAGGGCCGGCGGTACAGCGGCCGTGCTCGGGCACCCGGACCCGGCACGGTAGCGTGATCATGTGAATGGGATGCTCGATCGTGTCGGAGAGATCTCCGAGCTGTTCACGTGGCTCGGCCTTCTCACGGGTGTCCTCGTCCTCGTCCTGGCCCTCGTCGTGCGGTTGTTCGAGGGCAGCTGGCTCACGGCCACGGCCACGGTCGCCGAGATCGACGGCGACCTGCAGCTCACATGGACGGCCGAGGACGGCGAGGTGTACCGCCGCTTCCTCGACTCCGATGAGCGGCTCGCGGCGGGTGACGTCCACGAGGTCGTCGTGCACTACCGCCGCGGGCGCCCTCTCCACACGCACCTCGACAAGCGGACGCACGCCTCGCGCGTGCTCGTCCTCCTCGGCGTGATCCTCATGGCCGTGGGGATCCTGGGTGCCGTCGTGCAGCTCGCCGCCGTGGTCGTCGAGGGCTGACCGAACGCCCTCATCACGTAGCGGGTCTGCGGCATCGCGCAACCCGTCGCGGGAATACCTCGCGCAGGGGCAGAGTTGTCTCAAGTGACGGCCGATCGAGCGACGGCCGTCCAGGATCGGCTCCTGCGAGGGGCCGTCCGGCACGTCGCGGGGCAGCGCCGCCCGAAGCGCCATCGCTGAACCCGGAGAGGAGTGCGCCATGGGCAGAACCATCATCGAATTCGAAGACGAGCACGGAGTCGTGACTCGTTACCGCCGTCACGAGAACGGCCGGGGGAACGTCGCGACGTCTGCGCGCGTCGACCCGTCCACCCACGTCGAACCCACGGCGTACGTCGAGTCCGGCGCACGCGTGGGACGGAGCGTGATCGTGAGCGGTGGCAGCTGGATCGACCGCGACGCCGTCGTCCTCGACCACGCGATGATCGGTGCCGGCGTCCACGTCGGCGAGGGCGCGGTCATCGGTCGCGGAGCCGAGATCGGGAGCTTCTCGCGCATCGGCGCGGGGGCGACGGTCGGCGACTTCGCCCGGCTCGCCAACGACTCCAAGATCGCCGACGGCTCCGAGGTGCCGGCCGGGCGCATCCCGCGGATGCTCCCGCGGGCCCGTTCCGCCGCCTGACGACACCGTCGCAGCATCACCACAGCAGGGCCGTCACGGTATCGTGACGGCCCTGCTGACGTGTTCGAAGACCATGCTCGTGCGCGTCGATGCCACGAACGGGTGCGCCGAGAGGTGCTCGAGCACGAAGTCGCGCACGTGCGCGCTGTCCCGGGCGGCGATGTGCAGGATGAAGTCCTCCGAGCCCCCGAGGAAGAACAACTGCAGCACGTCGGGCATCCCGCGCATCTCGGCGCTGAACTCCGCCATGCGGTGACGCGCCCCCGAGCGCACGCTCACGCTGATGAGCGCCTGCAGCCCGAGTCCGAGCGCCGCCGGATCGACCCGCGCCTCGAAACCGGTGATGACGCCTCGGTCGACCAGGGAGCGGACGCGAGCGAGGCACGTCGAGGGCGCGATGCCCGCACGTTCGGCGAGCTGGTTGTTGGGTGTGCGCGCGTCCTTCTGGAGCTGCCTCACGATGAGGGCGTCCACCTCGTCGAGACCGCCGGGCTCCCGATCGCGAACAATGTTCGTCGCCATGGCTCCACCTCTCACGCGTCCCGCATCTGATTCGGGTGATCGGGCAATACGCCACGGGATGTTCTGAGTTTACGCGGTGAGGTCGAATCCTTCGCCACAATTGCGGAAACAGCGCGAACAGCGCCGAGACGAGGAGACACCCATGCGGGTCGGAGTGCCGACGGAGATCAAGAACAACGAGAACCGTGTCGCCGTGACGCCGGCAGGAGTACACGAATTCGTGCGCCGCGGCCACGATGTCCTCGTGCAGGCCGGGGCCGGCGTCGGTTCATCCGTGTCCGACGACGAGTTCTCCGCCGCGGGCGCGACGATCGTCGAGGGCGCGGACGCCGTCTGGGGCGAGGCGGACCTGCTCCTCAAGGTCAAGGAACCGATCGAGGCCGAGTACGCGTCGATGCGCGCCGATCAGGTCCTCTTCACCTACCTCCACCTCGCTGCCTCCCGACCGTGCACCGAGGCCATCCTGGCCTCACGGACCACCGCGATCGCATACGAGACGGTCCAGCTGGCCGACCGGAGCCTTCCCCTGCTGTCACCGATGAGCGAGGTGGCCGGCCGGCTGTCGGCCCTCGTGGGCGCCTATCACCTCATGAGCTTCGCAGGAGGCCGCGGCACCCTTCTCGGCGGTGTGCCCGGCACGCCGAAAGCGTCCGTCGTCGTGATCGGCGGAGGAGTCGCGGGGGAGCACGCCGCGGCGAACGCACTCGGCATGGGAGCGGACGTCACGATCGTCGACCTGTCGATCCCGCGTCTGCGGGATCTCGAACGCCGCTTCCAGGGAGCCGTGCGCACCGCCGTCTCCTCGCACTACGAGATCGCCCGCCTCGTGCGCGATGCGGACCTCGTGGTCGGGTCCGTCCTCATCCCGGGCGCTCAGGCCCCCAAGCTCGTGACCGACGAGATGGTCGCCACGATGAAGCCCGGCTCCGTGCTCGTCGACATCGCGATCGACCAGGGCGGGTGCTTCGAGGGGTCGGTCCCGACGACGCACGACGCACCGATCTTCCGCGTGCACGACTCCATCTACTATTGCGTCGCGAACATGCCAGGAGCGGTGCCCGAGACCTCGACCCGCGCGCTCACGAACGCGACGCTGCCCTACGCCCTCGCCCTGGCCGACAGGGGTTGGCGCCGCGCGCTCGAGGACGACGCGGCGTTGCGCCGCGGCCTCAACGCGCACGACGGCCGGGTGACGAACGCGGGGGTCGCGACCGCGCTCGGCCTGGACTACACCCCGGCCGAGTCGGTGCTCGCCGGCGGGTCGCCAGCCCCGGTCGCCGCCTGACGGTTCTCGGCGCTGTCGCCGGCGCCCCGCGTCTGCGCCCGCGCCCTTCTTCCCCGCTCGCCGGCGGGGACGGGTCAGTCGGCGACGGGGGCCTCGGCGCTCGCCTGCTCGGACTCGGCGAGGCGGCGCCGCACGTCGTCCATGTCGAGGTCCTCGATGGCGGTCACGAGCTGCTCGAGCGCGGCCGGAGGAAGCGCGCCGGCCTGCGAGAAGACCAGGATGCCGTCGCGGAAGCCCATGAGGGTGGGGATCGAGCTGATGCCCGCAGCACCGGCGAGACGCTGCTCGGCCTCGGTGTCGACCTTGCCGAACACCACGTCGGGGTGCTTCTCGGAGGAGGCGGTGAACGTCGGGGCGAACTGGCGGCACGGACCGCACCACGCGGCCCAGAAGTCGACGAGGACGATCCCGTTCTCCTCGACGGTCGTTCCGAAGGTCGCCTCTGTGAGGTCGATGGTGGGCATGGTTCTCTCCTCGTCCTCCGGCTGCGCCGGTTCGTCTGGGTTCGCGTCTGTCCGGCCAGCGCCCCCAGGGGGAGCGCCGTGGCCTCTCATCGTGACAACCACGCGGATCCCCCGGGGATTCCCGAGGCCTCACGTCGGGACTTCACAGGCTATGCGCCGGATGCCGACGTAGGCTTGAATCCGGTGCGGAGGGACGAACGCACCGGTTCCCGAGCCCGAGAAGGAGGCGATCCCACGGTGTCAGACCTGCTTCCCGGCGGCCAGACCGTGTGGTTCCTGTTCATCGCCCTCATGCTCGTGATCCTCGTGGCGCTGTTCGGTCGCAGTCTCTGGCGCAGCTTCTCGAAGGACGGGTCGGCCCGGTTCGACATCACCGAGATCCCCGCCGATCTCCCGGGGAGTCGCGAGTACATCGTGCGCGACGACCAGACGGGCTCGCTGCTCCAGTTCCTCATCATCCAGGGGCACGGACGCATCGTGAGCGTCGAGGTGCCGGGGCGTCACCGCGGGTCGGGTGTCGAGACGGAGCTCTTCGAGGCCGGCCTGTCCGCGGTTCCCGAGATCGCCTGGTGGACCTGGCCTCCCACGACCCCCGAGGGGTCCGTGGCTCTCGTGCAGCTGGCTCACCGGCGCCCCGAGCTCACCTTCTGGGACGCATCGGGAGCGCGGATCGTCTGATCTCCGGGCGGCGGAGATCCGTTCGTGGACGCCGCGCGGGATCCACCGGGTGCTCCGGTGTCGGGCTAGGATGGTCCCATGATGTTCGCGCTCGCCCTCCTGTTGTTCCTCGCCGGAATGTACCTGTTCGCGCTCGCGTTCGTCGTGACGAGCTTCCAGGGCCTCATCTTCACGGCGGGCATCCTCGTGATCAGCCTGTCGATCTTCATCCCGGTCCACCTGCTGCGCAAGAACTGACGAGCTCCGCGGGCACGGTCGACCGAATGGTCCGGATCGCCCGCGTCGAGTAGCCGCGCGACCTCGGCAGACCCCGGGGAGGTATTCTGAGCGCGTGATCGCAGACATCAAGAAGCGCGCCCTCCACCGCATCCGCATCCTCGAGGGGCAGATGCGGGGCCTCGAGAAGATGGTCGAGAACGAGGACTACTGCATGGACATCATCACGCAGTCACTCGCGATCCAGAAGTCGCTCGGCTCCCTCAACAAGCTGCTCGTCGAGAATCATCTGCGTACGCATGTGACGGACATGTTCGAGCAGGGCGGCGACGAGCGTGAAGCGGCCGTGGAGGAGCTCCTCAAGGTCTTCGAGCTCTCGAACAACCGCGGGTCCTGAGCCTCAGGACGACGAGGCCCCCGGTGCCCCGAGCAAGACCGTCGCGACGGTCGCGTGAGCGGACTCCGGGTCGGACGGGTGGAACATTCCGGCCAGGACGTCGCGGTACAGCCTGCTGAGCTCGTTGCGCGAGAAGAAGCTCGAGCCGCCGGAGACGCGGATGGCCTGGTCGACGACGGTACGCGCCGTCTCGGTCGTGCGGGTCTTGAGGCCTACGAGGGCCCGGAACCACTGCGCACCGTGGTCGACCCCGTCCTCGACGTCCCGCGCGATGCTCTCGAGCTGCGGCCAGAGGGCGTCGTGAGCCATCGCGGCCTCGGCGATCCGCCACCGGATGTCGGGATCGTCGGACAGCGGGGCGCCCGTGCGCTTCGAGCGCCGTCCCGATGCCGCCTCGACCGCGAGCTCGAGAGCGCGGCCGCTGATCCCCGTGTAGACGGAGGAGATGAGGGTCTCGAAGAGGGCGAAGATGGCGAAGACGAGCGGGTCGGCGTTCGGCCCGGCCTCGAGCCGACGGAGGACAGCCCCGGCCGGGGCGTGCGCCTCGTCGAGGATCGTCGTGCGGCTCTGACTCGCGCGCATCCCGAGGGTGTCCCAGTCGTCGCGCGTCGTGGCGCCGTCCCGTGACACGAGGGCGTAGACGATCCGCGGTCCGTCCGGCGACACCGTGTCGAGACCGGTCACGCCGAGCGAGGTCCAGGCGGGGGCGAGTGAGGTGAAGATCTTCGTGCCGGAGAAGGTGTAGCCGCCGTCGCCGTCGGGCGTCGCCGTCGTGTCGGATCCGAAGAGCACGAGGTCGTTCCCCGCCTCGCTGATGCCGAAGGCGAGGACTTCCCCGGCCGCCGCTCGCTTCTCGACCTCGGCGAGGGCGTCGTCCCCGCTCCGGCGGAGGAGCCTCGCCACACCCGTCCACACGAGGTGCATGTTGATCGCGAGCGCGGTGGCCGGAGCCGCGGCGGCGAGTCGCGCCTGGGCACGCGCGACGTCGAGCAGTGTCGCGTCCCGACCGCCCTGTTCGATCGGGAGGAACGCCCGGAGGTATCCGGACTCCGCGAGCTCGTCGAGATCCTCGGTGAAGAAGGCGTTGTCGCGGTCGTAGCCGGGGGCGCGTTCGTGGATGCGGGCGAGCAGCTCGTCGCTCAGGAGATCGGTCATTTACGTGTCCTTCGTCGTTCGGGTCGTCTTCGTGGTTCGCGGGCTCGTCGCCTTCGCGCCGCTCGATCGGGGCGTCGCCTTCTTCTTCGGAGCGGCCGTGGCGGGAGGGGAGTCGGGCGCAGTCTCAGCGGCAGAGGTGCCGGGCGTAGGCGCGGCCGGCAGTGGGGGCCGGGGAGAGATCGGTGGGGCGGCGGGTGCAGGGCCCGACGCAGACGCAGGCGCAGGTGCGGGTGCGGGTGCAGGCACTGGAGCGGGCACCGGAGCAGGAGCAGACACCGGTGCAGCCGCCGGCCCACGCCCGGCGGTCGGTCCAGGAGCCCCCGACCGTCGCCGGGCGGCCCACCAGATGGCGGCCGCGACGAGGGCGAGGAGGAGGAGCCAGGGTACGACGACGCCGATCACGACCATGAGGCCCGAGAGGAAGGCGCCGAGCGAGGTGAAGCCGAGGACGAGCCCTCCCCAGAAGTCGCCGGGACCGGTCGGGTCCACCTCGTCGGGCACACCGATGCTCACGGTGACGGTGGAGAACTCCACCTGATCGGACAGCGACTCGACCTGGGCGGCGAGGCTGTCGCGTTCCGCCTGCCTCGTCGTGAGCTCGGACTCGATCGTGATGAGGTCGGTCGTCGAACCGGCGGCGTCGAGGAGCGCGAGCAGTCGGTCGATCGACGCATCGAGAGCGCCGATGCGTGCGGTGATGTCGGTGACGGAGCCCGTCACGTCCTGGCGATCGACACTCGACCAGACGACGCCCGCGAGGTCGGACACGTCCGAGACCACCGCATCGAGGGACTCGCTCGGCACCCGGAGGACCAGATCGGCCGACGGGGACTGCGCTCCCGAACCGGGGGAGTCGTTCCGCCGATCGATCCGGCCGCCCGCCGCCTCGGTGATCTCCTGGACCTCGTCGGCGACGGCGATCGGGTCGGGGTCGCTGAGCGAGACGGTCGCCGTCACGATCACCGCCCTGTCGGCGTCGTCGGCCGCGGAGTCGCCCGGTTCCGAACCGCTCGGCCCCTCCTCCTCGACATCGCCGGGGACGGGTTGGGCGGGAAGCGGCTCGCCCGGTATCGGCTGCCCGGCGCCACCGGCGTCCTGTGCGACCCCGCCCTCGTTCGACGAGCACGACGTGAGGGCGAACGCGACGATGGCGGCGGAGACGATGATCGTCGAGGCGCGGCGTGATCGGATCATGGTGTCACTCTACGAGCGGCGGGAACCACCCGACCTCACGGATTGCTCACGATCGAATCAGCCGCCCTCGACCGAACGATCGGCGGTGGACGAGGCGTTCCGAGGGACATATCGTCCGATGATTCAGCGGAGCGGTCGCCCGACCGCATGATTGGCGATCCTTCGATTCGGCACCGGTGATTTCGCTGATCGTGCGAGCCCTCTACCGTGTGGCCCCCGTTCGGGAGTATCGTCGCCGTACCGATCAGAGGGCCCCGAAACCCGAGGACGGTATCCGCTTCAGTGGTTCCCCCGGACCAGCGGAGCATCCCCGTAGGACCGTCGTTCCCCCCGGATGAGCGTGTCCTGCCCCAGTCGTGGAGCCGCACCCTCCGCACTGTTGAACCCGAACGACAGATGCCCTCAGGAGGCTTGTGCATGCCCATTTCCAACGATCGCACCCACAGCGACCCCCTCAAACTCATGATCATCGTCGGCAGCGTCCGCCCCGGCCGCGCCGGGCTGCCCGTGTCCCTCTGGGTGCACGATCGCGTGTCGGAGGTCGGCGGCTTCGAGATCGACTTCGTCGACCTCGGCGAGCTCGACCTGCCCTTCATGAACGAGCCGAACGACCCGAAGCTCGGCCAGTACCGCTACCGCCACACGCAGGCATGGAGCCGGCGCGTCG
Source organism: Labedella endophytica (assembly GCF_003990045.1). Taxonomy (GTDB): domain Bacteria; phylum Actinomycetota; class Actinomycetes; order Actinomycetales; family Microbacteriaceae; genus Labedella; species Labedella endophytica. Next base: position 310,433 of record NZ_RZGZ01000003.1, read on the forward strand.
CGGATGCCGACGCGTTCGTCTTCGTGGCGCCCGAGTACAACCACTCGTATTCGCCCGCCCTCAAGAACGCGATCGACTACCTGTACCACGAGTGGTCCCGCAAGCCGGTGGGCTTCGTCAGCTACGGAGGGGTCGCCGGCGGTACCCGCGGCGTGGCTGGACTCCTCCCCGTCCTCCAGGGCCTCGGCCTCATCCCGGCGGCGGCCTCGGTCGACATCCCGTTCACGCGCCGTCAGATCGACGACGGATTCTTCACACCGAGCGACCGCCAGTCGGCCGCTCTCGACTCGCTGCTCATCGAGCTGAAGGACCTCGACGCCTCGCTCGCACTCGTGCGCCGCGACGCCGTCCTCGTGCGCTGAGCCGATACCGCACGTGCAGAGGAAGGGGTCGCCGAGAGGCGGCCCCTTCCGGCGTTACGAAGCGCGGCGACCGCTCCGCCCGCCCCCGGCTCTCCTGATCAGGAGGGCTGGATGGGAACCGGCTCCGTGTCGGCCAACGGGCTCGCATCGCGACCGCGGAGGTCCGGGTGCCAGCGTTTGCCGAGGGCGGGGACGACGAATCCGACGAACGCGAGCGCGATCGCGGCCGTGAACGCTCCGCCCGGACCGTTCTCGTCGATGAGGAACCCCGCCACAGCGGACCCGAGCGCGGCGCCGATGAGCTGACCCGTGCCGACCCACCCGTAGGCCTCGGCGGTGTCGCTGAACTTGACGCTCGACGAGACGATCGCGAAGAGCACGGCGAGGGCCGGCGCGATGCCGACGCCCGCGATGAAGAGGGTGACGGCCAGCCACCACTCGTTGAGGAACAACGAGGCGAGGGCGACTCCGGCGAAGACGATGAACATCCGTCGTGCGAGCGCCCACGGGCCGATCGGGACGTGCCCGAGGGCGAGTCCGCCCGCGAGGCTGCCGGCGGAGAACACCGCGAGCACGATCCCGGCCTCGAGTCCGTCGTGACCGAACGTCGCGACGACGCCGACCTCGATGGCCGAGCACGCGCCGATGAGGAGGAATCCGACGACGGTGGCGAGCAGGACCGGCGGCTTGGCGAGGACCTTGCCGATCGATCGCCTGCTGCGCGGGATGCGGACGCGACCGACCTCGGGGGAGGCGATGAACCAGATGCCGCCACCCACCATGATGAGCACGGCGAGCAGGATGCCCCACACGGTGCCGACCTGCGTGGAGACGAACGTCGTGATGACGGGACCGAGCACCCAGATGATCTCCTGCGCGGACGCGTCGAGGGAGAACAGCGGCGTCAGTTGCGACGACGTCACCATCTTCGGGTAGATCGTGCGGACGGCCGGCTGGATCGGGGGAGTGCTGATCCCGGCGAGGAAGCCGAGCACCATGTAGAGGGGGACGGGGAGCGTTGCGAGGGCGATCGTCGTCACGACGACGACCGAGACGCACAGTGTGGTGACGAGCACCTTGCGCATCCCCCACGAGCCCATCCACCGGCTCGTGAGAGGACCGGCGATGCCCTGGCCGATGCTCGTCGCGGCGAGCACGAGACCGGCCGCGCCGTAGGAGCCGGTCACCTGCTCGATGTGCAGGAGGAAGGCGAGCGACAGCATCCCGAACGGGAAGCGCGCGACGAGCTGCGCAGCGATGATCCGGCCGACACCGGGGGCCGAGAGGAGGCTGCGATAGCTGGACACAGGACAACAGTGTATGGCTCCGCGACACGCCGTCGAGATATGCGTGGCATGTGGAATGTCGGTGGTCCCAAATACGTTTTCTTCTGTGGAGAGATCGTCGTTCCCCTGCTTCGTTTTTGCTCCGGAATCGGCACTTTCTCCCGTTCGGGGGTCGGCACCCGATCGGTGGACAAAGGAGTGGATAACTCGTGATTTCGGTGGATAACCCCGTGGAAAACTACATCCGTGTAACTACTACCCCTTGGGGTGCGGGCGGTTTCCACTCACTAGATGTAGTATCGGAAGCCTGGTAGGAAACACCACATGATGTGGCTCGGACCGCGCGGATCTCTCATCGAGATCCCGCCTCGAGACCCCCACCGGCAGTCAACTTCCCACACGAACAGTTCTCGAGGAGAAAGGTCCCCATCATGGCGATCACCGTTTACACGAAGCCCTCCTGCGTCCAGTGCACGGCCACGTACCGCGCGCTCGACAGCAAGGGCATCGAATACGAGGTCCTCGACCTCTCCGCCGACGAGAAGGCGCTCGAAGCCGTCAAGTCGCTCGGCTACCTGCAGGCCCCCGTCGTCATCGCCGACGAGGACCACTGGTCGGGCTTCCGCCCCGACAAGATCGAAGAGCTCGCTCAGCGTCTCGCGTAAGCGTCGGCCCGCATGAGCAGCGCCATCCGCGAAGCGGTGCCGCGTGATCTCACGGGAGGCACCACGACGACACGGCTCGTGTACTTCTCGAGCGTGTCGGGCAACACGAAACGATTCATGGACAAGCTGGCTCTGCCGGCGAAACGGATCCCCCTCTTCGCGAAGGATCCGGCCCTGACGGTCGACGAGCCGTACGTCCTCATCCTCCCCACCTACGGTGGCGGGACCGAGGGCGGCGCCGTCCCCAAGCAGGTCATCCGCTTCCTCAACGACCCACACAACCGTTCCCTGATCCGCGGAGTCATCGCGGCGGGGAACACCAACTTCGGCGAGGCCTACGGCCGCGCCGGAGACATCATCTCGGCCAAGTGCAACGTGCCGAGCCTCTATCGATTCGAAGTCTTCGGCACACCCGAGGACGTCGAGAACGTCCACGACGGATTGGAACAGTTTTGGAACAGACAATGACGGAGATCCCGGCGGTCCAGGGGATGGACTACCACTCCCTCAACGCGATGCTCAACCTCTACGGGCCGAACGGTGAGATCCAGTTCGACAAGGACCGTGAGGCGGCCAGGGAGTACTTCCTCCAGCACGTCAACCAGAACACCGTCTTCTTCCACTCGCTGAAGGAACGCCTCGACTACCTGGTCGAGAAGCAGTACTACGAGCAGGACGTGCTCGACAAGTACCCGTTCGACTTCATCGAGGGCCTCAACGACCTCGCCTACTCGAAGAAGTTCCGCTTCCAGACGTTCCTCGGCGCGTTCAAGTACTACACGTCCTACACGCTCAAGACGTTCGACGGGAAGCGCTACCTCGAGCGCTTCGAGGACCGCGTGGTCATGACCGCGCTCGGTCTCGCCGACGGCGACCAGAAACTCGCGACGAACCTCGTCGAGGAGATCATCGCCGGCCGCTTCCAGCCGGCCACCCCGACGTTCCTCAACTCGGGCAAGGCGCAGCGCGGCGAGCTCGTCAGCTGCTTCCTCCTCCGCATCGAGGACAACATGGAGTCGATCGCCCGCGGCATCAACTCCGCCCTGCAGCTCTCGAAGCGCGGTGGCGGCGTGGCCCTCTCGCTCTCGAACATCCGCGAGTCCGGCGCCCCGATCAAGCAGATCGAGAACCAGTCCTCCGGCATCATCCCCGTGATGAAGCTGCTCGAGGACTCCTTCAGCTACGCGAACCAGCTCGGTGCGCGTCAGGGTGCCGGCGCGGTGTACCTCTCGGCCCACCACCCGGACATCCTCCGCTTCCTCGACACGAAGCGCGAGAACGCCGACGAGAAGATCCGCATCAAGACCCTCTCGCTCGGTGTCGTCATCCCCGACATCACGTTCGACCTCGCCAAGAAGGGCGAGGACATGTACCTCTTCTCCCCGTACGACGTCGAGCGCGTCTACGGAGTGCCCTTCGGTGACATCTCGGTCACCGAGAAGTACCAGGAGATGGTGGACGACGCCCGCATCAAGAAGACCAAGATCAAGGCGCGCGACTTCTTCCAGACGCTCGCGGAGATCCAGTTCGAGTCCGGCTACCCCTACATCGTGTTCGAGGACACCGTGAACGGTGCGAACCCCATCAAGGGCCGCATCAACATGTCGAACCTCTGCTCGGAGATCCTGCAGGTCAACACCCCGACGACGTACAACGAGGACCTCTCGTACAACGAGATCGGCAAGGACATCTCCTGCAACCTCGGCTCGCTCAACATCGCGCTGACGATGGACTCGCCCGACTTCGGTCGCACCATCAACACCGCGATCCGCGGGCTCACGTCGGTCTCCGACCAGAGCCACATCACGTCGGTGCGCTCGATCGAGGACGGCAACGACAAGTCGCACGCCATCGGCCTCGGCCAGATGAACCTGCACGGCTACCTCGCCCGCGAGCGCATCCACTACGGAAGCGAAGAGGGCATCGACTTCACGAACATCTACTTCTACTCGGTGCTGTTCCACGCGCTCCGCGCGTCGAACGAGATCGCCATCGAGCGGGGCACGACGTTCGACGGCTTCGAGGACTCGACCTACGCGTCCGGTGCGTTCTTCGACAAGTACATCGACCGCGAATGGGTCCCCGAGACCGAGCGTGTGCGCGAGCTCTTCGCGCAGTCGAACGTCGTCGTCCCCACGCAGCAGGACTGGGTCGCGCTCAAGGCGTCCATCCAGGCCCACGGCATCTACAACCAGAACCTGCAGGCCGTGCCGCCCACGGGCTCCATCTCGTACATCAACAACTCGACGTCGTCGATCCACCCGATCGCGTCGAAGATCGAGATCCGCAAGGAGGGCAAGCTCGGTCGCGTGTACTACCCGGCGCCGTTCATGACGAACGACAACCTGGACTACTACACCGACGCGTACGAGATCGGCCCGGAGAAGATCATCGACACGTACGCCGCGGCGACGCAGCACGTGGACCAGGGCCTGTCCCTCACGCTGTTCTTCAAGGACACCGCCACCACGCGCGACATCAACAAGGCGCAGATCTACGCATGGCGCAAGGGCATCAAGACCATCTACTACATCCGTCTGCGCCAGCTCGCCCTCGAAGGTACCGAGGTCGAGGGCTGCGTCAGCTGCATGCTGTAGCCCCTGCATCGTCCACCCCCATCACCACCGAACTCCCGGAAAGAAGACCCTCCCGTGGTTGACAAGCTCAAGCTCATCGATTCGGTCCAGGCCATCAACTGGAACCGCATCGAGGACGAGAAGGACGTCGAGGTGTGGAACCGCCTCGTGAACAACTTCTGGCTGCCCGAGAAGGTGCCGCTGTCGAACGACGTCCAGTCGTGGAACACGCTCACGCCCGACGAGCAGCAGTTGACGATGCGCGTGTTCACGGGGCTCACGCTCCTCGACACGCTGCAGGGCACCGTCGGTGCCGTGTCGCTCATCCCCGACGCGATCACGCCGCACGAGGAGGCCGTCTACACGAACATCGCGTTCATGGAGTCGGTGCACGCGAAGAGCTACTCGTCGATCTTCTCGACGCTCGCGTCGACGCGCGAGATCGACGACGCGTTCCGCTGGTCGACTGAGAACCCGAACCTTCAGAAGAAGGCCTCGATCGTCATGGAGTACTACCGCGGCGACGAGCCCCTGAAGCGCAAGGCCGCCTCGACGCTGCTCGAGTCGTTCCTCTTCTACTCCGGCTTCTACCTGCCGATGTACTGGTCGAGCCGCGCCAAGCTCACCAACACGGCCGACATGATCCGCCTCATCATCCGTGACGAGGCCGTGCACGGTTACTACATCGGCTACAAGTTCCAGAAAGGGCTCGAGAAGCTCACGGAGTCGGAGCGTCAGGACATCAAGGACTACACGTTCAGCCTCCTGTACGAGCTCTACGACAACGAGATCCAGTACACGCAGGACCTGTACGACGGCGTCGGCCTCACCGAGGACGTCAAGAAGTTCCTGCACTACAACGCGAACAAGGCCCTCATGAACCTCGGCTACGAGCCGATGTTCCCGAAGACCGTGACCGACGTGAACCCGGCGATCCTGTCGGCGCTCTCGCCCAACGCGGACGAGAACCACGACTTCTTCTCGGGGTCGGGCTCCTCCTACGTGATCGGCAAGGCCGTCAACACGGAAGACGAGGACTGGGACTTCTAGTCACGACCTCCGCGTACCCACGCATGATGCGCCGCACGGCGCGGGCCGGCGTCCACCTTCCCCCCGGAAGATGAGACCAAGAGCCCGCGCCGTGCGGCGTTTCCATGCGGCCGGCGCAGCGGGAGCGCGGCGCATGGACGGGATGGCGGCACCGACGGGCACCCCCATCCCATGACGAGACGTTCGGAACGCCATCGCGAATCGGATGGGTGTGAGTCGGTGGTGCGCACGGGGCGGTCGCCGGGCGAGCGTGATCCCTCCCCCCGGAGGAACACGACGCCGACGGCGACCGCCCGCGCGCGTCAGCCGGCGACGAGCACCACGTTCGGGTCGTGACGCACGTCCTCCCGGCCGACGAGTGAGTCGAAGTACCGACGTTCCGCCGCGGACGCCATCCGGTCGGGCACGTACACCGTTCCGACGGCCCGGGTGGTGCCCGTGCCCCGTACGATGTTCCAGGCCCGATTCAGTACGCGATCCATGGTCGTTTCGTCCTCCTCCGCGTCCCCCTCGGACGCTCTCACTGGAGAAGATGCACGATCGGACGGATCATGACGCGGGTCGGCCGAGAATTTCTGGACGGCCGCAACCGGGGCAGCGCGTACCGGGACGCGAACCGCTCAGGAGTCGAGCGCCGAGTGCTCCCCGAGCGAGTGCCATGTGCGGTTGTGGTAGACGAGTGGGGCGCCGTGCTCACGCGCATCGGGGGACGTCGACGACTGGCTGGTCTCGAGGGCATGCACCGCGATGATCGTGGAGTTGCCCGCTTCCATGCGGTTGATCACGCGCCCGCGGATCCACGTGCTGACGCCGGTGAAGACGGGTTCGCCGGTGGCAAGCCGCGACCACGCGGTCGTGTCTGCAAAACGATCGATACCGCTCGTGGCTCCGAGCTTCGCGAGGTCGAGGCGGTCGGCGTCGAGGATGTGCACCACGAGCGTCTCGGCCGTGGTGATGACCGGGGCGGCCGAGGACGACGACGAGATCGAGAAGACGAAGATGGGCGGCTCGGCGCTCACGGAGAAGACGGACGTCGCGGTGAGGGCGGCCGGTCCGGCGCCTGCGTCCGCCGTGATGAGGGACACACCCGCGGCGTGGTGGCGGAAGATCGCCTTGAACTCGTCGGGGCCGACGCCCTCGAAGGTGTGACGGGCCGACGGGTGGTCGGCCGATGCGGCGCCGGAGTTCGGGAATGCTGCGGGGTCCGTGATGCTCACCGTGGTTCCTCGTGTCTCTCTCTGCGGGTGACAACGCGCGGGGGCGCCGTCGCATTCCAACATCGTCTCTTCTCCTCCGGCGGGCAAGCCGGGTTACCGTCTGTGACGCGCGCCGGCGCCCGAATAGGCTGATCGGATGACGGTGCTCATCTCGGCTCAGGACCTCCACGCGCTCATCGGATCGGGTTCACCCGTGCGTGTTCTCGACGTGCGGTGGCGGCTCGACCGCCCGAACGGCCGCCCCGAGTTCGAGGCCGGACACCTCCCGGGAGCGGTGTTCGTCGACCTCGGCCGTGAGCTCGCCGGACGCGGCGAACCGACCGACGGTCGTCACCCGCTTCCGGACCCCGAGGCCTTCCAGGACGCCGCGCGATCCTGGGGGATCGATGACGGGGACACCGTCGTCGTGTACGACGACCTCGGCGGGATGTCGGCCGCGCGGGCATGGTGGCTGCTCCGGCACCACGGGGTGGAGGACGTGCGCATCCTCGACGGATCCCTGGGTGCCTGGCGCGACGCCGGGCTGCCGCTTCAGAGCGGGCCGTCGTCGCCGCGTGCGGGAACGGTCACGCTGAGCGCGCCGGCGCCGGGCGGCACCCTCGACATCGACGAGGCCGCGGCGCTCCCGGCTGTCGGTGCTCTCCTCGATGCGCGAGCGGGGGAGCGCTACGCGGGGGAGGTCGAGCCCATCGACCCGCGCGCCGGTCACATCCCCGGTGCGATGAGTGCCCCGACCTCGGAGAACCTCGGCCCGGACGGGCGCTTCCTCTCCGTCGACGCCCTTCGCGAGCGCTTCGCCGCGCTCGGCGCCACCTCCGAGACCGAAGTGGGCGTCTACTGCGGCTCCGGCGTCACGGCCGCCCACACGGTCGCGGCTCTCGCGATCGCCGGCATCGACGCCCGGTTGTTCCCCGGGTCGTGGAGCGCCTGGTCGAACCACCCCGATCGCCCGGTCGCCACCGGCCCGACCCCCTGACCAGACACTCTGAGCCGGGCCCTACGTCGCCGAGCGCGCCACCTTTCGCCGACCGAGCCACCCCTCCTCGACGCACGCGGGAGCAGTTCGGCTCGTGGGCTTTTGCGTACGCAACTGCCCGGCGCGCGTGAAATTTCCCCCGCAGAACGCAGTTGCGTGCGCAAGACCCCGGGTGGAGAGGGGGCGAGCGGGGAACCGCAGCGACCCAGTCAGCCGGCGAGGACCTTGGTTATGCGCTGCAGGGACACGGATTCGGAGGTACCGAGCTGGGTCGCGAACAGACTCACGCGGTACTCCTCGAGCATCCACCGCGCGTGCACGAGCTTCTCGGGGCCGTGCGGGTCGATGGGGATCGTGCCGCCCGCCGCCGTGTAGCGCTCGAGCGCCGTCTGGTACTCGGTCATCCAGGCGCGGTCCCGATGCGGATTGTCGGCGAGCTTCTCGGCCCGCGCCCGTACGCCGCCGATGTAGCGGGGCAGGTGAGCGAGGCGCGCGAGTCCGGTGTTCCCGACGAAGCCGGATCCCGTGAGCGCGTCGAGCTGGGCGCGCGCGTCGGCGACCTGGGCGATCACGGCCATACCCGTCGCGTCCTTGAGCGCCTTGTCGGCGGCGCGCACCGCGAGCAGGATCCGGGCCACGAGGGAGACGGTGTCGAACATCGTGTTCATGACCGCGCCGGACACCCTGTCCCGGACGGCCTCGTATTGGCCGCGGAGGAAGACCGTACCGTCCGGGCTCACGCGGTACAGGACGTCGTCGATGCACGCCATCAGGCAGTCGTCGAAGAGCGCATTCGTCGACGGGTAGCGGCTCGTCGCGAGGGCGAGCTTCTCGTTCTGCGTGAGGTGCTGCTGGACGTAGGACGCGGGGGAGGGGACCGCGAGACGCAGGAGTCGGCGCACACCGGCCGGCAGGGTCTTCGCCTGCTCCTCGGGTGTCGCGACGATGCGGATCGCGACGGAGTCACCCTCGTCGATCAGGGTCGGGTACCCCCGGACGACCCCGCCGCCCTGCTTCACGTCGATGAAGCGGGGGAGCTCGTCGATGTCCCACGTCGTGAGTCCGCGTCGTTCGATCGCGTGGGGGCTGGATTCCGCGACCGTCGCGACGGACTGCCGCGAGCGGGTGGCGAGCCGCTCCTGGAGACGCGAGAGGTCGCGGCCGGTCGCGACCTCGCGGCCGCGCTCGTCCACGATGCGGAAGTTCATCTTCAGGTGGTCGGGCACGCGCGCCACGTCGAAGTCGGACGGTTCGATCGCCATGTACGACAGGCGCTTGATCGACATGGCGAGCCGGGCGGCGAGCGTGTCGGCGTTCGTGGTCGGGGCGGCGTCGGGCTCCGCGGGAAGATCGGCGAGGAGCTTGTCCGCCCAGTCCGCCGCGGGCACGACGTTCCGCCGGATGGCCTTCGGGAGCGACTTGATCATGGCGGTCACGAGGTCCTTGCGGAACCCGGGCACCTGCCAGTCGAAGCCGGCGGGGGACAGGCGGGGTAGAAGCGCGAGCGGCACCTGCACCGTGACGCCGTCGTCTTCCGAGCCCGGATCGAACCGGTACCGCAGCCGGAGCTTCTGGTCGCCCTGGCGCCACGTGGGCGGGAAGACGGACTCGTCGATCTCCGCCTCGGCCTCTTCCTCCGGGAGGAGATCGGCGCGCGTCATCGTGAGGAGCTTCGGGGTCTTCTCACGCGTCTGGCGCCACCAGCCCTCGAAGTCCCGCGTCGACGCCACGTCGGCGGGGATGCGGGCGTCGTAGAAGTCGAAGACGGCTTCGTCGTCGACGAGGATGTCGCGTCGCCTGGTGCGCTCCTCGAGCTGCTCGAGCTCGCGGCGCAGGGCCTTGTTGGCCCGGTCGAACGACTGCGGCGACTCCCATTCGCCCTCGACGAGGGCGTGGCGGATGAACAGCTCGCGGCTCAGCTCGGGGTCGATCTTCTTGTACTGGACACGCCGTTTCGGCACGATCGGCACCCCGTACAGCGTGACCTTCTCGTAGGCCACGACAGCGCCCTGCTTCTTCTCCCAATGCGGCTCGGAGTAGCTGCGCTTGCAGAGGTCTCCGGCGATCTGCTCGGCCCACGCGGGGTCGATCGACGCGTTGTTGCGCGCGAAGAGCCGGGAGGTTTCGACGAGCTCGGCGCTCATCACGGCGTTCGGCTGCTTCTTCGACAGGGCGGAACCCGGGAAGATGACGAAGCGCATGCCGCGCGCACCCACGTAGTCGCCCTTCTTGGGCGGGCCCGGGGTCTTGCGGTCGCGGCCCGCGCCCGACGGCTTCGTCGCCGCGGCGGCGGCCTGGTCCTTCACACCGATGTGCGAGAGGAGCCCGGAAAGCAGGGAACGGTGGATTCCGTCGGGGTTCACGGCGGGCTCGCCGACGGTGAGGCGCAGCGGTTTCGCGAGGCGCTTGAGCTGCCGATACACGTCCTGCCACTCGCGCACCCGCATGTAGTTGAGGAACTCCGACCGGCACAAGCGGCGGAAGGCGCTCGACGAGAGCTCGCGCTGCTTCTCCTCGAGGTGGTTCCAGAGGTTGAGCAGGGTGAGGAAGTCGCTCGTGGGGTCGGCGAAGCGGGCGTGCAGCTCGTCGGCGCGGCCGCGCTGCTCGAGGGGACGCTCGCGCGGGTCCTGAATCGTGAGCGCCGCGACGATCGCGAGAACCTCGCGCGTGGTGTTCCAGCGGCGGGACTCCACGATCATGCGGGCGAAGCGCGGGTCGATCGGCAGGCGGGCGAGGTCCTTACCGGTGCGCGTGAGCGTCGGCGACGACGATCGCGGATCGTTCAGGGCGCCGAGCTCGGCGAGGAGGTCGAGTCCGTCGCGCACCCCGCGGGTATCCGGTGGCTGGAGGAACGGGAAGTCCTGGATGTCGCCGAGTCCGAGCGACACCATCTGCAGGATGACCGCGGCGAGCCCTGTGCGGAGGATCTCCGGCTCGGTGTACTCCGGGCGGCGCTCGAAGTCCTCCTCGGAGTAGAGCCGGATCGCGATGCCCGCGCTCGTGCGTCCCGCGCGACCGGAGCGCTGGCGGGCCGAGGCCTGCGAGATCGCCTCGATCGGCAGCCGCTGCACCTTGGACCGCGTGCTGTAGCGGGAGATGCGCGCGGTACCGGCGTCGATGACGTACCGGATGCCGGGCACGGTGAGGCTCGTCTCGGCGACGTTCGTCGCGAGCACGACCCGTCGCCGCACTCCGGCGACGGTCGACGGCCGGAAGACCCGGTGCTGCTCCTCGGAGCTGAGGCGTCCGTAGAGGGGGAGGATCTCGGTGACGCCGCCCCGTTCGCCCGCGTACTTCGATCGGAGGGCGTCGGCTGCGTCGCGGATCTCCGCCTCGCCCGACAGGAAGACGAGCACGTCGCCCGAGCTCTCACGGGCCAGCTCGTCGAGGGCGTCGGAGATGCCCTCGATGTAATTGCGGTCGTCCGTCGGGGCGTCGTCCTCGTCCTCGTCGTCCCCCGTGCCCGCCTCCGCGACGAGCGGCCGGTACCGCACCTCGACGGGATAGGTGCGGCCCGAGACCTCCACGATGGGGGCGTCGCCGAAGTGCTTCGAGAAGCTCTGCGGGTCGATCGTCGCCGACGTGATGACGATCTTAAGGTCGGGGCGCTGGGGGAGGAGCTGCTTGAGGTAGCCGAGGAGGAAATCGATCGTGAGGCTGCGTTCGTGCGCCTCGTCGATGATGATCGTGTCGTACCGGCGGAGGAGTCGATCGCGCTGCATCTCCGCGAGCAGGATGCCGTCCGTCATGAGCTTGATCTTCGTGTCGGACGAGACGGTGTCGGTGAAGCGCACCTGGTAGCCGACGATGCCGCCGAGCTCCGTGCCGAGCTCGTCGGAGATGCGCTCGGCGATCGTGCGCGCCGCGATGCGGCGGGGCTGCGTGTGGCCGATGTTCTCCCGGCCGAGCTCGAGGCAGATCTTGGGCAGCTGCGTCGTCTTGCCCGAGCCCGTCTCGCCCGCCACGATCACGACCTGGTTGTCCCGGATCGCCGCCGCGATGTCGTCGCGCATGGCGCTGACGGGCAGCTCGGGGGGATACACGATCGCGGGAAGCATAGCCCTCCATCGTACGGCCAGCGAGAGGTCTCCCGTCCTCGGATCGGGAAGAGCAAACCTATTGACCTCGCAGAGTAGTTTGCGGTACAAAGTACATATGACCGATCCACACGACACACCCGCTGCGTCAGACGCCCACGACGACGACGCCCCGATGACCCCCGCGGAGATGCTCGCCCTCACGCGGGCCCAGGAACACCGCGTGGAGGACTTCTACCAGACGCCGACGACCATCATCGTGGTCACCTGGGGCGTTGCCTGGACCATCGGATTCCTGGCCCTCTGGTCGGCGTCGTCTGCCAGCCCGATCGCGGTGCCGGCGGGGCCCGCAGCGGCGGTCTTCGTGGTTCTCATGATCGCGGGGATCGTCATCTCGGGCGTCGTCGGCACACGGACGGGCGCGGGAGTGAAGGGGCCGCAGCAGGTGCAGGCGAGGATCTATGGGATCACCTGGGCTCTCGGCTGCCTGGCCGTCCCGATGCTCGCGGGCGCACTGTTCCGCGCCGGCATGTCGGCCGAGGTGGCCGCGCTCTACTTCCCGGCGGGTTACTGCATCGTCGTCGGCATCCTGTACCTCTTCGGTGCCGCTCTCTTCTCCGACCGCTCGATGATCGTCGTCGGAGGCTGGATCCTGTTCATCGGCATCGTCGCGCCCTACTTCGGCTCGCCGGGCAACTACCTCGTGATGTCGCTCGCCGGGGGAGGGGCCTTCCTCGTCTACGGGGTCGTCCTCCTCGTCGCGCGTTCCCGCCGCGATCGCCGGATGGTCGGAGCGCCGTCGCGTGGCTGAGCTCGATCCGGTCATCCACGCGCAGGCACGGCTGCGCATCATGTCGACCCTCGCAGCCCTCGGTGCCGATGCGCAGGTCAGCTTCCCCCGGCTCCAGCAGTTGCTCGACATGACGGCCGGCAATCTCTCGACCCACCTTCGGAAGCTCGAGGACGCGGACTACGTGATCGTCACGAAGACCCACAACGACCGCACACCCGCCACCTACGTCGAGCTCAGCGCCGCGGGGCGCCGGGCGTTCGAGGACTACATGACGGCGCTCCGAGCGCTGTTGGGAGAAGGATCATGACCACACAGGACACCACGACGGACACCCGCCCGCTCGCCCGACTCACGGGCGTCAGCCGTCGCTTCGGCGACGTCGTCGCTCTCGACGACGTGTCGCTCGACATCGCGCCGGGTTCGATCGTCGGTCTCCTCGGCCCCAACGGCGCGGGCAAGACCACGCTCCTGTCCCTTCTCGAGGGGCGTCGGCGGGCGACGAGCGGCAGGGTCGAGATCTTCGGGCTCGCCCCCGACGACCCGCGGGCGCGACAGCGCCTCGGGTGCACCCCGCAGGAGACGGGGTTGCCCGACACCCTCCGCGTCTCGGAGGTGCTCGACTTCGTCGCCGCCCACTTCGACGATGCAGCCGACCGCGGGACGATCGCGGCGGAGTTCGGGCTCGAGCCCCTCATGAGGAAGCAGACCGGAGCGCTGTCCGGCGGACAGAAGCGCCGGCTGGCCGTCGCCCTCGCCTTCATCGGCAACCCGCGCCTCGTGCTCCTCGACGAACCCACGACCGGACTCGACGTGGACGCGCGGCACACGCTGTGGAGTGCGCTGCGTCGTCAGCACGAACGTGGCGCGACCATCGTCGTGACGAGCCACTACCTCGAGGAGATCGAGGCGCTCGCGGAGCGCGTGGTCGTGATGGGGAACGGCCGCGTCCTCGCGGACGACGATCTGGCTGGTGTGCTCGGGCGCGTGGGCCTCCGCCGCGTGACGCTCGATCGCGTCGATCCGGAGCGTGTGCGATCCCTCGACGGCGTCGTGCGCGTGGACGACGTCGATCCCGCAGCAGCGGCATCCGGGGTCACCGTCTGGGTGCGCGACTCGGACGCCTTCGTGCGCTCCCTCGTCGTCTCCGGCGCACCCTTCGAAGGACTCGCCGTCCGGAGGGCGACTCTCGAGGAGGCATTCCTCACCCTCACGTCGGACGCCGACGCATCCCCCGCAATCACCTCCCATGAACGGATGAGCGCATGACGACCACGACACGCACGCCCCGACGAGCCGGGGCGGAGACCGGCTCGCCGCAGCCCTCGCGGCTCGCCGCGATCCGTCGCGCCGCGCGGCTCTCCCTCGTGCACGCGCGCTTCAACCTGCTGGAGACGGTGCGCGTGCCGATCGCCGTGATCGGCTCGCTCGTCTTCCCGGCGCTCGCGCTGTTGTTCTTCGTCGTGCCGCAGCGGGCGGTCGCGGACGACCCGCTCTTCGCGACGCAGGCCGTCATCTCGCTGTCCGTCTTCGCGATCATGTCGAACGGGCTCTTCGGCTACGGCATCAGCATCGCCGAGAACCGGGAGAAGCCGTGGGACCCCTATCTCCGTACCCTCCCGGCGCCCGGGATCGTGCGCGTCGCGGGGCTCGTGCTGGCGACGGGCACGCTCGGTCTCGTGGCGATCGTGCCGCTCGTCGTGATCGGAGCCCTCGCCACGGCGGCGGAGGCCTCGGCAGTGCAGATCGTCCTCGGGTTCGTGATGCTCGGCCTCTCGGGACTGCCGTCGATGTTCATCGGAATGGCGATCGGTCTGACGTTCCCTTCGAAGGCCGCGATCGCGGTCGTCCAGGTGATCATGTTCGCGCTCGCCTTCGGGGGAGGACTCTTCCTCCCGCCGATGATGTTCCCCGCGTGGCTCGACGCCCTCTCGCGCTTCCTGCCGACCCGTCAGGCGCGGGAACTCGTGATCTGGGCCGTTCAGGGAGGTTCGCTCGAATGGTGGGCGCCGGTCGGGGCGCTCGTGTCCACAGGTCTGCTGCTCGCGCTCGTCCTCGTGCTGATGCGCCGCGACCAGGGGCGCCGATTCCGCTGAGGCGAGGACACCGGTTCCGCGGACGGCGAACGAGAACGCAACCCGGTGCCCACTGTCGGACGCGGTCGGTAGCGTTGAGATCATGACTGTTCCCACCATCCAGCTCAATTCCGGCTACTCGATCCCGCAGCTCGGCTTCGGCGTCTTCAAGGTCGACCCGGCCGAGACCGAGCGCATCGTCACCGACGCGCTCGAGGCCGGCTACCGCCACATCGACACCGCCGCGATCTACGGCAACGAGGAGGGCGTCGGCCGTGCCATCGCCGCCTCGGGCATCCCGCGCGACGAGCTCTACATCACGACGAAGCTCTGGAACGACGACCAGGGCACCGATTCCGCGTACGCCGCGATCGACCGCAGCCTCGACAAGCTCGGGCTCGACCACGTCGACCTCTACCTCATCCACTGGCCCACGCCGCAGAAGGACCGCTACGTGGAGTCGTGGCATGCCCTCGAGCAGATCGCGGCCGACGGCAAGTCGCGCTCGATCGGCGTCTCGAACTTCCTCGTGCCGCACCTCGAGCGCATCATCGCCGAGGGCGGGACCGTCCCAGCGGTGAACCAGATCGAGCTCCACCCGGCGTACCAGCAGCGCGACGTCACCGAGTTCAGCCGTGAGAACGGCATCCACATCGAGGCCTGGGGCCCGCTCGGACAGGGCAAGTATCCCCTCTTCGACGAGGAGCCCGTCGCCGCGGCCGCAGCCGCACACGGGGTCAGCCCCGCGCAGGCCGTCCTCAAGTGGCACCTGCAGATCGGCAACATCGTCTTCCCCAAGTCGAACTCGGCCGAGCGCATCCGCGAGAACCTCGACCTCTTCGGGTTCGAGCTCACGGCGGACGAGATCGACGCCATCTCGGGCCTCGAGCGCGGCGGCCGCGTGAGCGCCCACCCCGACGAGGTCAACTGATCCACCGAGCACGCACCACCGAATACGCATGATCGAACGGAGCGGGCGATGAGCACGTCGGACAACGGCGCGGCACCCACGGCGTGGGACGAGGACTCCGCCGGCGAGGGCGAGGTCGAGCGGTTCGAGCGCACGTGGAACGCCTGGCACCGGGCGCGGCTGCGGGCAACGCTCTCGCCGCTGGGGATCGCCGCGCTCACGGCCACTCACTGGCTCACCGGGGAGCCCCAGCGGCTCCCCGGCGTGCCCGGTGAGTGGTGGTCCGACATCGACGTGATCGTCGGCCACGGCGACGACCTCGACGGTCTTCCCGTCCTCCGGGACGGCGAGGCGGTCGGGGCCGTCGTCGGCGGTGCCGTGAGCCTGTCTCCGGGAGGGGAGCTCGCCGTGGGCGAGGGCCGCTTGCGGTTCTTCGACCGTGACGGTGCTCTCGCGCTCCGCGTCCTCGATCCCGAGTCACCCGTTCGGCGTTCGACCACCGACATCGGTCACTTCCCGCCGGATCCTCGCTGGGTCATCGACGGACGATTCACTCCGGCGGATCCGTCGGCCACGTTCGCCGTCACGGCGATCGACGGGTACGTCGCCGAAGAGCGCCTCGCCGGCGCGGTCGCACTCACCGTGGGCGACGAGGCCCTCGAGCTCACCGTCACGGGCGGACCGTCCGGGTTGCGGGCCGTCATCGCCGACGGGACGAGCGGACGGGAGAGCTATCGCTTCCGGTTCCTCGGGATGCCCGCCCCGGGTCCCGACGGCATCGTGACGGTCGACTTCAACCGGGCCTACCTGCCTCCCTGCGCCTTCAGCGACGAGTACGTGTGCCCGCTGCCGCCCGGGAACAACCGTTTCACGACGCCCGTTCGCGCCGGTGAGACCGTGCTCGTCCCCGCGACGGCGCCGTCCGACTCCACGGCCCCGTCGGATCCGGTCTCCTGAGCATGGCCTCCCGCCTGGCAGACGCCGTGAGTCCGTATCTGCTCGCCCACGCCGACAATCCCGTGGACTGGTGGCCGTGGGGCGAGGAGGCCTTCGCCGAGGCCCGCCGGCGGGACGTACCCGTGTTCGTCTCCATCGGCTACGCCACGTGCCACTGGTGCCACGTCATGGCCAGAGAGAGCTTCTCCGACCCCGAGATCGCCGCTCTCCTCGGCGATGCCGTGGTGAGCATCAAGGTCGACCGCGAGGAGCACCCGGGGGTCGACGCCGCTTTCCTCGCCGCCGCGAGCGCGTTCACCCCCAACCTCGGGTGGCCGCTGTCCGTCTTCACGACCCCCGGCGGCGAGGTGTTCTTCGCCGGCACGTACTTCCCGCCCGTCGATGTGCAGGGCCACCCCTCGTTCCGCAGGGTCATCGGTGCGGTCGTGGACGCGTGGACGAACAGGCGTGAGCAGGCGGAGGCCACCGGCGCCGCCATCGCGAACGCGGTGCGTTCCTCCCTCCCGACCACGTCCGGCGCCGACGGCGTGCCCGATGCGGCGGCGATCCAGCGATCCGTCGTCGCGATGGAGGCGGTCGAGGACCCGGTGAACGGTGGCTTCGGCGGCGCTCCGAAGTTCCCCGTCGCGCCGGCGCTCCAGTTCCTCCTCGACGCGGGCGCCGACGCGTTGGCCGCCCGCTCGCTCGAGCGCATGGCGGCGTCCGACCTGCGCGATCCGGTCGAGGGGGGTTTCTTCCGGTACGCGACGGAGGCCGATTGGTCGGTGCCGCACTACGAGCGCATGCTCTACGACAACGCCCTGCTTCTCGACGCCTACACGACGGCCTGGGCCCACGACCGCAGCAGAGGTTGGGCCGCCGATGCCGCATCCGGTGTCGCGCGATTCCTGCTCGAGACGCTCCGGCTCCCGTCCTCCTCGGGAGGCTCCAGCGGCTTCGCGAGCGCCCAGGACTCCGAGAGCACGGTACGCGGCGAACGGTCCGAGGGCGGCTACTTCGCTCTCTCGGTCGAGGAGCGTCGAAACGAAGCACCGCCGTCGCTCGACCGCAAGGTGCTGACGGGGTGGAACGGCCTCGCGATCGGCGCGCTCGCCCGCGCGGGTGAGGCGTTCGGCGTCGACGCTTGGCTCTCCGGGGCGGTGGAGGTCGCGGACGCCCTGCTCGTCTCTCATGTCCGGCCCGACGGCTCGCTCGTGCGCGCCTCGCTCGACGGTCGGCCGTCGACCGCCGTCGCGACTCTCGAGGACCACGGCCTGTTCTCGTCGGCGCTCGTCGCCGTGGGACTCGCAGCGGATCGAGCCGACCTCGTGATCGCCGGTCGCGGCGTGCTCGACGCCGTGCTCGACGACGACGGGGTCTTCCAGGAACCCGGCGGAGGCGATCCCGTGCTCGTCGCCCGCGGCCTCGCTCTCGCGGGCGACCCGTCGGAAGGTGCCTACCCGTCGGGGCGGAGCGCGTGCGCCGAGGCGGCGTTCGTCCTCCACGTGCTCACGGGGGAGCGCCGCTATCGGGTCGCGGCCGAACGGGTGGTGGCCTCCGTCGCGTCGCTCGCTGAGGCCTCGCCGGTCTCCTTCGGCACCTCGCTGCGCGTCGCGACCCGGCTCGCGGACGAGCTCCTGCAACTCGTCATCGTGCGACCTGACGGGTTGTCTCGCGCAGCCGACCCGCTGACGGACTCGATCCGCACCGATCCGCGGCCGACCCTCACAGCGTCGGTCACGGGGGCGACCGCGCGCGCTCTCGCGGATGCCGGTTTCGAGCTCTTCGCGGCGCGTGACGCCGTCGGCGGTGCGGCCACGGCCTACGTCTGCCGCGACTTCGTGTGCCGGCTCCCGGTCACGGACCGCGCAGGCCTCGCCGAGGCCCTCGCGACCGACGGTGGTGCATCGGAGGGTCCTGACGCCTTATAGGCTCGTGGGGGAGGCCCACATGACGACAGGACACGCGAGCGATGACGGTTCGCTGACCCTCTCGTTCGTCCGTGGCGTGCTCCCCGGGAAGTGGCAGCGCATCTGGGACGAGCGCCATCCCGCCGCCCTCCTGCACCTCCTCCCCACCGAGCAGGACCGCCAGCTCGACCCGCTCGTCTCCGGACAGGCCGACATGGCCCTCGTCCGCCTGCCACTCGACGTGGATCCGGACGACTTCCACGTCATCCCGCTGTACGAGGAGCTCGCCGTCGTGCTGATGTCGGCGGACTCCGACCTCACGGCCGCCGACGACCTCGGTCTCGCCGACCTCGACGGGGAGGTCGTCCATCCGACGGATGCCGCGCTGCTCGAGACGACGGAGGTCGTCCGTGCGGGGGTCGGGGTCATCGTGCTCCCGCAGTCCGTCGCCCGTGCCGCCGGGGGCAAGGGACTCGAGTGGCGGATCCTCCGGGACGCCCCGACGACGCGCGTCGCCCTCGTCTGGAAGCGCTCGACCGAGGACGCGTCGCCGCAGCTCGCGGACGATCTGCAGGACTTCGTCGGAGTCGTCCGCGGCCGTCGTGCCAACAGTTCGCGCGGTCGCCAGCCCGAGCCCGAGCCCGAGCCGGAGAAGAAGCGGCGAATGGAACCGCGCAAGCCTGCCGCGCGTGCCCCGCTGCGCCCGCGAACGCCGCGTGGAAAGCGACCGAAGCGCCGATGAGGGCCGAACGACACCGCGCACGAATTGCGGCACTCGCGACGGCGGCCCTCCTCGTGACGAGCCTCGCGGCGTGCGGCTCGCCCGAGGATCCCGTCGACCATCTCCGGCTGCCTCCGGAGGCGACCACGGGCGTGTCGCACGCTCCCTTCCCGGCGGGTGCCGGGGTCGACTACCAGCTCGGCGGAGCGTATCCGCCGGCCGACGGAGTCGGGATCGTGGCGCGCGACAGCACCGAGGAGCCCGCAGCCGGGGTGTGGTCCATCTGCTACGTCAACGGATTCCAGACGCAGCCGGGCGAGTCGGAGGAGTGGCTCGCCGAACGTCCGGAGCTCGTCCTCCACGTCGACGGCGAACCGTTCGCCGACCCCAATTGGCCCGACGAGTACGTGCTCGACACGTCGACGCCGGCGAATCGGCTCGCGATCATGGGGGTGATCGGTTCGATCATCGACGGTTGCTCCGACGCCGGATTCCAGGCGGTCGAGATCGACAACCTCGACAGCTTCTCGCGCTCGGGGGACCAGCTCGCGGCGGAGGACAACATCGCGCTCGCGGCCCTCTTCGCCGAACGCGCTCACGCCGACGGGATGGCGATCGGGCAGAAGAACGCCGCCGAGTTGTCGGGGGACCTGAAGCGAACGGTCGGCTTCGATTTCGCCGTGTCCGAGGAGTGCCACCGGTTCGAGGAGTGCGCCGCGTACACCGACGTGTACGGCTCATCCGTCATCGACATCGAATACACGGACGACCTCCGTGGCTCCTTCGCCGACGTGTGCGCCGATCCCACGACACCGCCCTCCGTCGTCCTCCGCGACCGGGACCTCCTGCCGAGCGGCGAACCCGGCTACGTCTTCGAGACCTGCTGACTCTCTCCCGCTGGGATCGATCGCCTGCCGGGACGCTAGCGGATCTGCTTGCGCGCCGAGATCTGGCCCGTGTCGAACCCGAGCAGGTGGAGGCCGCCGTGGAAGCGGGCGTGCTCGACCTTGATGCAGCGGTCCATGACGACGGTGAGCCCTCGGGCCTCCGCGTCGTACGCCGCCTCCTCGTTCCAGATGCCGAGCTGCACCCAGATCGTCTTCGCGCCGATCGCGAGGACTTCGTCGACGACCGACGGGATGTCCGATGGCTTCCGGAACACGTCGACGATGTCGGGCACCTCCGGGAGGGACGCGAGGTCGGGGTACGCCTTCTGCCCCAGGATCTCGTCCGCGTTGGGGTTCACGAAGTACACGCGGTAGTCCGAGGACTGCTGCAGGTAGGTGCCCACGAAGAAGCTCGAGCGGGCCGGATTGGGCGACGCTCCGACGATCGCGATCGAGCGGGCGTTCCGGAGGATCTGCAGGCGCTGCTTCGCGTCCGGTCCCGTCCACGTGCGCTGGCTGTGCAGGAGCTTCGCGAGCGGTGAGCTCGCGGGCAGGGCGCACGTGAGGCCGTTCTGCAGTCGCGTCTCCACGAGATCGGTCATAATCACACCTCCACGGCGGCGGCGAGCGCCTGATCGAGATCGTCGATGATGTCCTCGGGGTCCTCGATGCCGACGCTCAGGCGTACGACACCGGGGAGCACGCCGGCGTCGACGAGCTGCTGCTCGCTCAGCTGCGCGTGCGTCGTCGAGGCGGGGTGGATGATGAGCGTCTTCGCGTCGCCGATGTTGGCGAGGTGGCTCGCGAGGTTCACCGACTCGATGAGCTTCTGGCCCACCGCGCGTCCGCCCTTCACGACGAAGCTGAACACGGACCCCGGA
This sequence comes from Labedella endophytica, assembly GCF_003990045.1. GTDB lineage: Bacteria > Actinomycetota > Actinomycetes > Actinomycetales > Microbacteriaceae > Labedella > Labedella endophytica. The sequence continues at coordinate 331,712 of NZ_RZGZ01000003.1, forward strand.
CCGAGCGGCATGTACTTCGCCGCGCGCTCGTGGTGCGGGTGTCCGGGGAGCCCCGCCCAGAAGACCGCCTCGATGCGCGGGTCCTGGTCGAGCCACTCGGCCACGAGGCGGGCGTTGTCGACGTGCGCCTTCATGCGGAACGGCAGGGTCTCGACACCCTGCGCGAGCTGGAAGGCCGACTGCGCGGAGAGGGACGGCCCGATGTCGCGCAATTGCTCGGCGCGGAGTCGGGTGAGGAACGCGTACTCGCCGAAGTTGCCGGACCACTGCAGGCCGCCGTACGACGGCACGGGCTGGGTGAAGAGGGGGAACTTGGGGGAGTCCCACTCGAACCGACCAGACTCCACGACGACGCCGCCGAGAGTCGTGCCGTGACCGCCGAGGAACTTCGTCGCCGAGTGGGTGACGATGTCCGCGCCCCATTCGATCGGACGGTTGAGGAACGGTGTCGCGATCGTGGAGTCGATGATGAGGGGGATACCGTGGGCGTGAGCGACGTCGGCGAGGCCGGCGATGTCGGCGATCTCGCCCGACGGGTTCGCGACGGTCTCGGCGAAGAGGATCTTCGTGCGGTCGGTGATGGCGGCGGCGTAGTCGGCGGGGTCGGAGCTGCGGACGAAGGTCGTCTCGACGCCGAAGCGGCGGAGCGTGACGTCGAGCTGCGTGATCGATCCGCCGTAGAGGTTCGCGGAGGCGACGATGTGGTCCCCGGCCCCGACAAGGCTCGCGAAGGTGATGTACTGCGCCGCGAGGCCCGTGGCCGTCGCGACGGCGCCGAGGCCGCCCTCGAGGCTCGCGATGCGCTCCTCGAAGCTCGCCACGGTGGGGTTCGCGAGCCGTGAGTAGATGTTGCCGTACTTCTGCAGGGCGAATCGTGCGGCGGCGTCGGCGGTGTCGTCGAAGACGAAGGCCGTGGACTGGTAGATCGGGATGGCCCGCGAGCCGGTGACGGCGTCCGGGATGTTGCCGGCGTGGATAGCCCTGGTGCGGAAGCCGTATTCGCGATCTGCCATGGGACAACGCTAGTCGACCGCACCGGCCGCCCGGCCGTCGCCGTCACGCGAGGTCATACTCGTGCGGAGAAGTCCGGCCGACCGCTCGTCGGCACCTGCACAGACCCTGATCAGGCTCCTCTGGCACACTCGGTGTCAGCCGCCGACAGCGGTTCCGGACGAGGGCGCAGTACCCGGGCAGCGACAAGACTGACGCTTCAGGAGAGTCGTCATGTCGTGGATCGTCCTCATCGTGTCCGGAATGCTCGAAGCCGTGTGGGCCACAGCGCTCGGCAAATCGGAGGGCTTCACGAAGCTCGTCCCGTCGATCGTCTTCGTCGTCGGCCTCGTGCTCAGCATGGCCGGCCTCGCGTGGGCCCTCCGGGAACTCCCCGTCGGGACGGCCTACGCCGTCTGGGTCGGCATCGGCGCGGCCCTCACGGTCACCTACGCGATGGTCACGGGCGACGAGCCCGCGAGCCTCATCAAGATCGTGCTCATCCTCGGAATCGTCGCGTGCGTCGTGGGCCTCAAGCTCGTCTCCGACGCCCACTAGGCCCGGCAACCCCGCCGAAGTGCGGACTTTCGCCCCCCGATCGCCGATTGAGGGGGCGGAAGTCCGCACTTCCGCGGAGAAAAAGGGGGAGAAGGCTGGGGTGGGTTACGTGACGCCCTGGAGACGGCGGGAACGGGCGTCGAGGAGCGCGAAGACGAGTGCCGCGACGACGAACGAGATCGTGACGAACGTCGCGTTGCGGTAGGCGTCGTGGTAGACCACGAGGTCCGATACCGTTCCCGTCTCCGAGTAGACCGTCGCGTAGAACGTGGCTGTGGCCGCCGCGAGGCCGACGGCCGTACCGATGCGCTGACCGAGCTGGCCGATGGAGCCGGCGACGCCGCCGGACGAGACGGGCACGTCCGCGAGCATGAGCGTCTGGTTCGGGGAGATCACCGCGCCGCCTCCGATACCGGCGATCAGCATCGCGGCGCTCATCGCATACGGAGCGACGTCGGCCGCGAGGATGGAGGCGAGGAGCGAGTTGAGCGAGAAGCCGACCACAACCAGCACGAGCCCAACGACGACGAGGGCGCGACCGTACCTCTCGACGTGACGGCCGCTCCACCAGGAGCTCACGGCCGAGGCGAGGGCGAAGGGGATCGTGATCATGCCGGCGAAGACCGGCTCGAGTCCGAGGCCCTGCTGCACGAAGAGGGTGAGGGTGAGGAATGTCGCCGGCATCGCGGCGAAGTAGCACGTGCCGATGAGGATGGCGTTCCGGTAGCCGGAGATGCGGAAGAGCGCGAAGTCCACGACCGGGGTCTCGCCGCGTCGGGCATAGCGGCCCTCCCAGAGCGCGAACAGGGCCGCGAAGACGACGAAGACGACGAGGAGCCACCAGCGGTTGGGGTCGTCACTCGGCGATCCCGTGGTGAGCACGAAGGGCAGCATGAGCCCGAGCACCGCGACGGCGAGCAGCAGGATGCCGATGGGGTCGAGCGAGTTGGCACCCGACGGGTGCGGCTGTGTCTTCGGCAGCAGCCTCCAGGCGATCGGCAGCAGGATGATCGCGAGCGGGACGTTCATCCAGAACAGCAGCGTCCAGCCGCTCTCCGGGCCGCCGATCGCGATGAGGAGCCCGCCGAGGGTGGGTCCGAACGCTGTCGAGAGACCGATGATCGCGCCGAACAGGCCGAAGGCGCGACCGCGCTCCGGTCCGACGAAGAGCTGCTGGATGAGCCCGAGCACTTGCGGCATCAGGAGACCGGCGGCGATGCCCTGGAGGATGCGCGCGACGATGAGCACCATGATGCTCGGGGCGATCGCGCACACGAGGCTCGCCGCGGCGAACACGGTGAGGCCGATGAGGAACATGTGACGGCGTGAGTGGAGGTCCCCGTAGCGACCGGCCGGCACGAGGATGAGCCCGAAGGCGAGCGCATATCCCGCGACGATGAGCTGCAGGTCGGTCGGACCGGCGCCGAGGGCCTCCTCGATCGACGGAAGGCCCACGTTGACCTTCGAGAGGTCGAGGATCGTGAGCGATGCGACCGCGACGCACACGGCGAAGGCCCTCCAGCGCGTGCGGCTGTCCATCTCGTGGGGTTCGGGACCGGTCGTCGGTCGGTTGCTGCTCGTCTGGTTGCTGCTCGTCTGGTCGTCGCTCGTCTGGTCAGTCATCGAGGTCAAGACTACGACCGAGGATCGCACCAGAGCGGGGCTTGCGGGGTGGAGCCGATCGGACCACGGGCGGCGGGGACGTGCGTGCTCGCCGCGTCAGTTCCGCACGGCGTCGCGGATGGCAGCGGCCGTTGCTTCGTCTGTCGTCTCGTAGGCGGCTGAACCGTGGCGGGGGTCGGACCCGAGCGAGAGCGTGCTCGAGCCGTCGACGACTCGTTTCGCGGAGGCGTGGACGGCGTCGACGCCGGTCGCGGCGATCACGGCCGCCGTCGTCGGATCGACGCCCGCGCCGGCCATGATCTGCACCGATCCGGACGCGCGCCGCACCAGGGCGCGGAGTTCGTCGAGCGCGTCCGCGGCGCTCTCGGCGCCGCCCGACGTCAGGATCCGCGTGACGCCCAGATCGGTGAGCGTGTCGAGCGCCGCCGATCGGTCCGTCACTGTGTCGAAGGCGCGGTGGAAGGTCACCTCGACGCCCTCGTCGATACAACCGGCGACGTCGAGCGCCGCGCGCACGAGGTCGATGTCGACGGAGCCGTCCCGCGTCCCTCCGACGACGATCCCGGCCGCTCCGGCCCGGATCGCTTCGCGGGCGTCCGCGAGGAGCACAGCTCGATCCGCGGTGTCGTATTCGAAGTCGCCGAGACGCGGTCGCAGCAGGACGTGCACGGCCAGCCCGGCCGCAACGGCCGCTCGCAGGAGACCGATCGACGGGGACAGCCCGCCCGTCGCCAACGCCGATGCGAGCTCGACGCGCTCCGGACGGACGCGGGTCGCCACCGCGATCCCGGCCGCGTCCTGGATCGCGAGTTCGAACGCGGTCACGACGCGTCCCAGATCCCCTGCCAGGCCGGCTTGTTCTCCCAGGCGTAGCGGTAGTACTCGGCGTGAGCGAGGCGCGACGCTGCCGCTTCGTCCACGATCACCGTCACGTGCTCGTGCAGCTGGATCGCAGAGCCCGGCAACGACGCGGTGACGGGCCCCTCGACCGCCCCGGCGACCGCCTCGGCCTTGCCCTCCCCGAAGGCGAGGAGCACGAGGGTGCGGGCGCGCAGGATGGTGCCGAGTCCCTGCGTGATGCAGTGCATGGGCACATCGTCGATCGTCTCGAAGAAGCGCGCGTTGTCCTCGCGGGTCTGCCGTGTCAGGGTCTTCACGCGCGTCCGCGAGGCGAACGAGGAGCCCGGCTCGTTGAAGCCGATGTGCCCGTCCGTGCCGATCCCGAGGATCTGCACGTCGATGCCGCCGGCGGCGACGATCGCCTCCTCGTAGTCCTCCCCGGCGCGGGCGATCCCGTCGAGCGAGCCATCGGGGGTCCGGATGTGGCGGGGGTCGAGCCCGAGCGGTTCCACGACCTCGCGCGTGATGACGGACCGGTACGACTCGGGGTGCGCCGTGTCGAGACCGACGTACTCGTCGAGAGCGAAGCCACGCACCCGCGACACGTCGACCCCCGCGAGCCGGTCGCGCAGGGCCTCGTAGACCGGGAGCGGGGTGGACCCGGTGGCGAGCCCGAGCACGGCGTCGGGTCGGCGCCGGATGAGGGCGGCGATCTCGTCGGCGACGATGCCGCCGCCGGTCGGGGCGTCGGGAACGATGATGACTTCGGCCACGAGTGGGTCTCCTTGCTGGGTGAGGGCTTGCGGATCGCGCGGGTCGCCGGAGCGACCCGCGCGGATCGTCAGTCGAACGAGAGGGACGCCGCCTCGTTGTTGAGGATGACGACCGGGGTGATCGTCGGGTGGCCGGCGGCGCGGATCTTCGCGAGATCGAAGCGCAGCAGCGGCGTTCCCGCCGTGACTCGCTGGCCGGTCTCGACGAGCGTCGTGAAGCCGTCCCCCTTCATCTCCACGGTGTCGATGCCGACGTGGACGAGCAGCTCGGTGCCGTCGGAGAGGACCACGGCGACGGCGTGGCCGGTGTCGAAGACGTGACCGATGGTCCCGTCCGCTGGAGCGACGACCGTGTCACCGGAGGGCTCGATCGCGAGTCCCGGGCCCATGATCGCCTCGGCGAAGGTGGGATCGGGTACCTCGGACAGGGGCACGACCCGTCCCTCGACAGGCTGGCGCAGACGGATGGTCGTGGCTGTCACGGTCGTCGTCGTGGTCCCCTCGGGCTCCGCGAGTCGCGTGTTCTCGGACGGCGCGCTCGTGCGCCCCGCCATCAGATCCTCCATCGCGTCCTTCACGAACTGCACGTTGAGGCCGTAGACGACCTGCACGCTCGTCCCGCCCGGCTTCATCGTCCCGGCGGCTCCCGCCCGCTTGAGAGCGGCGTCGTCGACCTTCGAGACGTCGGCGACCTCCATGCGCAGGCGCGTCGCGCAGTTCTCGAGCTCGACGATGTTCTCCCGCCCGCCGAGCGCGTCGAGGAAGCGAGCAGCGGTGGCCCGGTATCGCTCGTCGGTCGATCCGGCGGGTGCGTCCTCGTCGCCCGGTTCGTCGTCCTCGCGGCCCGGCGTCTTCAGGCGGAAGCGCAGGATGACGAAGCGGAACACCAGGAAGTAGACGACGAACCAGAACACGCCCATGACGAGGATGATCCAGGGATTCTGGGCCATCGGGTTCATCCACTGGAGGACGAGGTCGATGAAGCCGCCGGAGAACCCGAAGCCCATCCGCACCGGGAGGAGCGCGCTGATCGCGAGGGAGATTCCCATGAACAGCGCGTGGATCACGTAGAGCACGGGGGCGAGGAACATGAAAGCGAACTCGAGCGGTTCGGTCACGCCGACGAAGAACGAGGACACGGCGCCGGAGAGGAGGAGACCGGCCGCGACCTTCTTGCGCGTTGTCTTCGCCGTCACATACATCGCGAGCGCTGCGCCAGGCAGGCCGAACATCATGACGGGGAAGAAGCCGGTCATGTACTGTCCCGTGACCCCGTAGGTGCCGGTGCCCGAGAGGAAGTTGTTGAGGTCGTTGATCCCGGCCACGTCGAACCAGAACACGCTGTTGAGCGCGTGGTGGAGACCGAGCGGGATGAGGAGACGATTCATGAAGCCGTAGATGCCCGCACCGAGCGGGCCGAGGGTCACGATCCACTCGCCGAAGCCGACGAGGCCGCCGAAGACGATCGGCCAGACCACGTAGAGCACGAGGGCGAGCACGAGCGAGACGCCCGCGGTCACGATCGCGACGGAGCGCTTGCCGGAGAAGAACGAGAGCGCGTCGGGGAGCTTGGTGTCTTTGAACCGGTCGTAGCAGTAGGCGCCGATGAGCCCGCAGAGGATACCCACGAAGACGTTCTTGATGAACCCGAACGCCGGGTCCACCTCGGCTTCGGCGATTCCCTGAATACCGGCGACTTTGGAGGGGTCGAGGAGGGTCGTCACCACGAGCCACGATACGAGGCCCGCGAGTGCCGAGGTTCCGTCGCTCTTCTTGGCCATACCGATCGAGATACCGATGGCGAAGAGGAGCGCCATGTTGTCGAGGAGCGCTCCTCCTGCGGCCGCGAGGAAGATCGCAGCGATGTTGCCATCATCGCCGGTGGCGCTCCTGATCCAGAATCCGATTCCGGACAGGATCGCGGCGACGGGCAGGACGGCGACCGGGAGCATGATCGACCGGCCGAGCTTCTGGAAGAACTTCATCGAGACCTCGCAAAGAGTAGGGGATGGAGGGGAGAGAGGGTGCTGGCGGTGCGGGCGTCGCAGGCTCCGGACGGGCCGGGCGGTTTTCTTGTTAGGACGGTACACTAAATCGACGCGGCGAACTAGTGTGGGTTCATGACCCCCTCGCCTCCACCCGCCTCGTCGCCGATCGTGGAGGCGAACGGATCACAGACGGTCGCCCCGGACGCCCCGCGGAAGAGCCACCCGGCTGACGCCCGGTCGCGCAATCGGTCCCTCGTCCTCGGGTTGCTCTTCCACGACGGCCCGCTGAGCCGCGCCGAACTCGCCCGTCGATCCGGACTGACGCGGGTGACGATGTCCGATCTCGTCGGGGAACTCGTCGACTCGGGGCTCGTGATCGAGCAGGGGATGCAGTCGCGGAGCGGTCGCGGGAAACCCGGCATGCTCGTCGACGTCGATCGGAGCGCGCTGCACGTGATCGCGATCGACCTCTCGCGACCGCAGAGCTACGTGGGGGCCGTCATCTCCCTCCTCGGGGAGGAGGCAGTTCGTCACTCCGTGCCCTGGCCCGAGGGGGACAGCGCGAGCGCCGAGGCGGCAATCGTGGAACTCGCACAGCGGCTGCAGGCGGCTGCGCCCGGTCGTGTCCTCGGCCTCGGGGTCGCCACGCCGGGAATCGTCTCGCCGTCCGGAGTCGTCGAGACGGCTCCGAACGTGGGCTGGACGGGGTTCAACATGCAGAGCGCGCTCGCCCGGGCGGTCCCCGTCCCGGTGCACATCGCGAACGACGCGAATGCCGCGGCCGTGGGGGAGCACCTCCTCGCAGGCTCGAGAGGCGACCTCCTGCTCGTGAAGATCGGCCGCGGTGTCGGCGCCGGGATCCTCGTGCGGGGCGAGCTCGTGATCGGAAGCCACATGGCGGCCGGCGAGATCGGGCACGTGACGGTCGGAACCGACCCGGGCGACGCCCCGACGTGCGCGTGCGGGCGTCGGGGTTGCCTCGAAGCCTGGGTCTCGATCCCGGCCGTGCGGCGTCGGCTCGCCGACGGCGACGCCGGCGTCGTCCGCGACGCGGGGGAGCGCCTCGGCATCGCGCTCGCTCCGATCATCGGCGCTCTGAACCTCGAGGAGATCGTGGTCGCGGGTCCGGAGGACCTCCTCGGTCCTGACTTCCGAGAGACGCTCGTGTCGACCCTGCAGGAGCGCACCCTCCCGACGCAGCGCCGCACGATCGACGTGCGACGGGCGACCTACGGGGACGACGCTGTGCTCCGCGGCGCCGGCGCGATCGTCCTCACCGCCGAACTCGGCATCCGCTGACGGATCAGTCCGGGTGCGTCAGATCCAGCTGGGCAACCAGTAGTGGAGCCGGATGAAGACGTCCGGCACCCACGTCGCGGTCCACATCGGGAACCAGAACGCGCTCAGCAGGGCGGCGACACCGAGGAACACCGCGACGATGACGAGCCCGGTCCCGCGGCGCACCGTGTCCCCGTCGCGCGGCCCCACGATCCACCCGATCGCGAAGACGAGCGCGAGGAGGAGATACGGCTCGAACGCGATCGTGTAGAACTGGAACACCGTGCGCTCCGGGTACAGCAGCCACGGCCCGTAGCCCGCCAGGATCCCCGTGAGCACGAGGCCGATCCGCCGGTCCGGGCGTGTGATCATGCGGTAGACGAGGAACAGCAGGACGGCGACGGCGGCCCACCAGATGAGCGGGTTGGCGATCGCTGTGATGGCTTCGGCCCCGCCGGGGGTCGCGGAGTACCACATCGACGTGGGCCGCAGCATGAGCAGCCAGGTCGTCGGCGAGGCCTGGTACGGGTGCGGCTGGCTGAGCCCCACGTGGAACGTGTACATCGACGAGTGGTAATGCCAGAGGCTCTGCAGCGCGGTGGGGATCCAGGCGAAAGGCCCCGTCCACGCGTTGCCCGCCTGGTCGGCCCACGTCCGGTCGTAGCCGTCGTCGCCGAGCAGCCACCCCGACCAGCTCGCGGCGTAGACGACGAGGGCCACCGGGACGAGGAGCAGGAACGTCGCCGGCCCCTGCTTGAGGATCGCGGCGCTCCAGAAGAACGGGATGCCGGCCCGTCTCCGGGCGAGGGCGTCGACGACCACGAGGTAGACGCCGAAGACGGCGAGGAAGTACAGGCCCGACCACTTCACGCTCGTGGCGAGCCCGAAGGCGACGCCGGCCGCGATGACCCATGGTCGGGTCCAGAACACCGGGCCCCAGGGCGGCAGGGGCCCCGGCCCCCGGCGCACGAGCCACGCGTCGAGGCGCCTCCTGACCCATTCGCGGTCGAGGATGACGGCGCCGAACCCGAGGAGCGCGAAGAACATCACCATCGTGTCCAGCAGGGCGACGCGGGACATCACGATCGCGTGGCCGTCGATGGCGAACAGGCCTCCGGCCACCACGGCGAGGGCGGTGGAGGAGAAGAGACGACGCGCGATGAGGGTGAGGAGGAGGACCGAGAGGATGCCCACGACGGCGGTGCCGATACGCCACCCGACGGCGTCCGTCCCCTGCCCCACGAGGGCCATCCCGAGACCGATGATCCACTTGCCGAGCGGTGGGTGCACGACGTAACTCGGATCGTCCAGCCAGCCGTTCACGTCCCCCGCCGCGAACGCGTCGTCCGCTCCGTCCGGCCAGGACCGCTCGGCCCCGGTGTTCCACAGGGTCCAGGCGTCTTTGACGTAGTAGGTCTCGTCGAAGACGAGCGCGTGGGGGTGACCGAGGTTCCACAATCGCAGCACGGCGGCGAGGAGGGTCACGATGGCCGGGCCGCCCCAGTACCAGAGCGCGCGTCGGCCGGGTGTGCCGAGCACACGGGCCCACCATGCATCGATCCGCGTGGGCTCCGTCCTGACGCGGGAGACCCGCGCGTCACGGCGCCGAACCGTCGCCGACGGTGCTGCCGCGACGACCTCGTCGAAGGTCGCGCTCGAGCGCTCGCCGTCCGAGCCGGTCACCGTCACGGTGACCATGGTAGGCGAACGGCGCGATCGGGCCCGTGAGCGCGCTGACAGCCGGCGCCTGCTGACAGGCGACGTGCTGAGACCGCCACAGCCTCCTGACACACTGGGGGGATGATCGTCCTCGGCGCCACCCCCATCGGAAACCTCGGAGACGCCTCTCCCCGTCTCGTCGAGGCGCTGCGCACCATGCCGGTCGTCGCGGCGGAGGACACGCGCACGACCATGCGCCTGCTCGCCGCCCTCGGGGTGGAGGAGCGACCGCGGCTCATCGCCCTCCACGACCACAACGAGCGCGAGCGCGCCGGCGACCTCGTCGAGCTCGCTCGCGAGGCCGACGTGCTCGTGCTGAGCGACGCGGGCATGCCGACGGTCTCGGATCCCGGCTACCACCTCGTCGAGGCCGCCATCGCGGCGGGCGTCGCGGTGAGCGTCATCCCCGGCCCGAGCGCGGTCATCTCGGCGCTCGCCGTGTCCGGGCTGCCGACCGACCGCTTCAGCTTCGAGGGATTCCTCCCGCGTCGCCCGGGGGAGCGACGGAGCGCGTTCGCGGCCCTCTCGACCGAGCGACGCACGATGGTCTTCTTCGAATCCCCCCAACGGCTCGCCGAGAGCCTCGCCGCCGCGGCGGAGGCCTTCGGGCCGGGCCGCCGAGCCGCGGTGTGCCGGGAGCTCACGAAGAAGTTCGAGGAGGTGCGTCGCGGCGGGCTCGGGGAGCTCGCCGATTGGGCGGCCGAGGGAGTGCGCGGTGAGATCTGCCTCGTGATCGAGGGCGCCGCGCCGAGCACCGTCACGATGGAGACGGGCACGGAGCAGGTCCTCGCCCTCGTCGCGGCGGGTGCACGCCTCAAGGAGGCCTCCGCCGAGGTCGCCGAGGCCACGGGACTCGGCCGGCGTGAGCTCTATCAGGCGGTCCTCGACGCCCGTCGCACGCCCTGACCGGCCAAAGACACGCGGCGCTCGCCGCCGTCGCCGCGTCCTAGGATTGACTCCATGTCTTCAGGCCGTTCCTTCTACATCACGACGCCGATCTTCTACGTCAACGATGCCCCGCACATCGGGCACGCGTACACGGAGGCGGCGACCGACGTGATGAGCCGCTGGCACCGCCAGGCCGGCGACGACACCTGGTCGCTCACGGGCACGGACGAGCACGGCGAGAAGATCCTGCGCACGGCCGTCGCGAACGGCGTCACGCCGAAGCAGTGGGCCGACCGCCTCGTCGCCGAAGCGTGGAAGCCGCTGCTCGAGACACTCGACATCGCCAACGACGACTTCATCCGCACGACGGACGAGCACCACGAGCGCAACGTGCAGGCGTTCCTGCAGAAGCTCTACGACGACGGCCACATCTACGCGGGTGAGTACGAGGGGTACTACTGCGTCGGCTGTGAGGAGTACAAGCAGTCGAGCGAGCTGCTCGACGGCACCGGCGAGTACGCGGGCCAGCTCGTCTGCGCCATCCACTCGAAGCCCGTCGAACTGCTGCGCGAGCGCAACTACTTCTTCCGCATGAGCGCGTTCGCCGATCGCCTGCTCGCGCTCTACGACGACCGTCCCGACTTCGTGCAGCCCGATTCGGCGCGTAACGAGATCGTCCAGTTCGTGAAGCAGGGCCTCAACGACCTCTCGATCTCGCGGTCGAGCTTCGACTGGGGCGTCAAGGTGCCGTGGGACGAGACCCACGTCGTCTACGTCTGGTTCGACGCGCTCCTCAACTACGCCACGGCCGTCGGCCTCTCGGACGACCCGGAGGAGTTCGCCCGCCGCTGGCCCGCGACCCACGTGGTCGGCAAGGACATCCTGCGCTTCCACTCGGTGATCTGGCCGGCCATGCTCATGGCCGCGGGCCTCGAGGTGCCGAAGCAGGTCTTCGCGCACGGCTGGCTGCTCGTCGGCGGCGAGAAGATGTCGAAGTCGAAGCTCACGGGCATCGCGCCGCGCGAGATCACCGACACCTTCGGCTCCGACGCGTTCCGGTACTACTTCCTGCGGGCGATCGCCTTCGGTCAGGACGGCTCCTTCAGCTGGGAGGACCTGCACGCGCGCTACCACGCCGAGCTCGCCAACGGCTTCGGCAACCTCGCCTCGCGGGTGATCGCGATGGTCGGTCGCTACGAGGACGGCGTGCTCCCCGCCGCCGGTGAGTCCACGGAGGCCGAAGAGGCCATCCAGAGGATCGTCGCCGATGCGACGACGACGGCCGACGCGGCGATCGATCGCCTCGCGGTGCACGAGGCGATCGGCGCCGTCTGGACGATCGTCGACGCGCTCAACGGCTACATCACCGAGCAGGCGCCGTGGGTGCTCGCGAAGGACGAGGCTCAGCGCGACCGGCTCAGGACGGTGCTCTACACGGCGACCGAGGGGCTGCGGGCGCTCGCGGTTCTGCTGTCCCCGGTGCTCACGAAGAGCACCCCGATCCTGTGGAACGCGATCGGGGCGCAGGAAGCGCTCGGCGATCTCCGCGAGCAGCCCCTCCGCGACGCCGGCCGCTGGGGTCAGCTCCCGTCGGGGGCGACCGTGTCGCCACTCGAGCCGCTCTTCCCCCGCATCGACCTCGCGACCTCCTGAGCCCCCGACGATGGCGGACGATTCGCACCTGAGATCGCGCTCCGAGCAGGGGCGTCGCGACCGGCGCTGGCCGGAGGAGCCGCAGCCCCTCGCGGTCGCCGTCTACGACAACCACACCCACCTCGAGGTCGCCGACGGTGACGACCCCCTCGACGTCGCGACGCAGCTCGAGCGCGCCCGGGCCGCGGGGGTCCGCGGCGTCGTGCAGGTGGGAACCGACGTCGCGACGTCGATCTGGAGCGCCGAACTCGCGGCCATCGAGCCCCGCGTGCTCGCCGCGGTCGCGATCCACCCGAACGACGCCCCGGAGCTCGCCGCCGCCGGCGAGCTGGAGGCCGCGCTCGAGACGATCGCCGAACTCGCCTCCCGCCCCCGCGTGCGCGCCGTCGGCGAGACGGGCCTCGACTTCTTCCGTACGGGAGAGGCGGGGCGGGACTCCCAGTTCGCGTCGTTCGAGGCCCACATCGACATCGCGAAGCGCACGGGGACCGCGCTGCAGATCCACGACCGGGACGCCCACGAGGCGGTCGTCGAGACGCTCCTGCGCGTCGGCGCCCCGGAGAAGACCGTCTTCCACTGCTTCTCGGGCGACGAAGCCCTCGCGCGACTCTGCGCCGAGAACGGCTGGTACCTCTCGTTCGCCGGCACCGTGAGCTTCTCGAACGCCGGGCGCCTGCGCGAGGCCCTCGCGATCGCCCCCCGCGAGCTCGTGCTCGTCGAGACGGACGCCCCGTACCTCACCCCGACTCCGTTCCGCGGTCGGCCGAACGCCCCATACCTCATCCCGCACACGCTGCGGTCGATGGCGGAGACGCTCGACGTGCACGAGGACGAGCTCGCCGCGTCGATCGCGGCCAACACGGAGCGCGTCTACGGCTCGTGGGACCTCGATGCGGCGGTGTCGGAATGAGCGAGGTCCGCCTGCTGGGACCCGCGGAGATCCGGGATCTCGCCGAGGCTCTCGACCTGCAGCCCACGAAGAAGCTCGGTCAGAACTTCGTCATCGACGCCAACACGGTGCGGAAGATCGTGGCGACGGCCGGCGTTCGCGAGGACGAGACGGTCGTCGAGATCGGGCCGGGGCTCGGGTCGCTGACCCTGGGGCTGCTCGCTGCGGGCGCTCACGTCATCGCGGTGGAGATCGACGGCCGGTTGGCCGCCCAGCTGCCGGAGACCGTCGCTCTCCTCGCCCCCGACGCGGCCCTCACCGTGGTGCACGAGGACGCGATGCGCATCCTCGAGCTGCCGGGGGAGCCCGTCCGCCTCGTCGCGAACCTCCCGTACAACGTGTCGGTGCCGGTGCTGCTCCACTTCCTCGAGCACTTCCCCCTCCTGCGGTCCGGCGTCGTCATGGTTCAGGCGGAGGTCGGGCACCGACTCGCGGCGCCCCCGGGATCGAAGGTCTACGGGTCTCCGAGCGTCAAGGCCGCGTGGTACGGCGTGTGGCGCACCGCCGGGAATGTGGGGCGCCAGGTGTTCTGGCCCGTCCCCAACGTGGACTCCGTGCTCGTCGCCTTCGATCGCGCCGCGGAGGAACCGGGCGACGAGCGCCTCCGGCGGGCGACCTTCGATGTCGTGGACGCGGCGTTCGGGCAGCGGAGAAAGATGCTCCGTCAGTCGCTCTCGACGCTGTTCGGCGATTCTGCTCGTGCGAGCGCCGCGCTCGAGCAGGCGGGGGTCGCGACGACGGCCCGCGGCGAGGAGCTCGGCGTGGAGAGCTTCATCGCCATGGGCCGTGCGCTCCTCGCCGTGCGTGGCACCGGCGACGCGACCTGACGCGATTCCGACCTCCGGGCCTGGTCTAGGTTGGAAGCATGGGAGACCCGGACGTGAACGGCTCGGTGCACGTTCGTGCCCCGGGCAAGATCAACGTCTTCCTCCGTGTGGGCGAAGTGCGCGAAGACGGCTACCACGATCTCGCGACCGCCTATCAGGCCGTCTCGCTCTACGAAGACGTCGTCGCCTCCCACGACGACGGTTTCTCCGTCTCGTTCACGGGATCCGTCGACGTCTCGGAGCTGCCGACCGACGCCTCGAATCTCGCGGTGCGCGCGGCACGAGCCCTCGCTCGGCGCACGGGGTACCGCGGGGGCGTGCGCCTCGAGATCGACAAGAACGTCCCGATCGCCGGCGGCATGGGCGGCGGGTCGGCTGACGCCGCGGCGACGCTCGTCGCGTGCGACGCCCTCTGGGGCACCGGCCTGTCACGCGAACAGCTGCTCAGACTCGCCGCCCGGCTCGGGGCCGACGTGCCGTTCGCGCTCATGGGCGGCACCGCGATCGGCACAGACAGGGGCGACCGGTTGTCTCCGGCCCTCGCCCGCGGCACGTTCCACTGGGTCCTCGCGTTCTCCGACGTCGGCATGTCCACGCCGGACGTCTACACCGCGCTCGACGCGCACCGCGAGCGCTACGCCGCGGACATCCGGCCCCTGACCGAGACGCCGACCGTGGAGGCCCACGTGCTCCAAGCCCTACGGGCCGGGGATCCGGAGATGCTCGCGGATTGCCTCTCGAACGACCTGCAGGCGCCCGCTCTGCGGCTGCGCCCGGATCTCGCCGACGTGCTCGAACTCGGAGAGACGAGCGGGGCGCTCGCGGGCATCGTGTCCGGGTCCGGCCCGACCGTCGCGCTCCTCGCCGCGGACGCCGAGTCTGCGATCGATCTGCACATCGCGCTCAGCGCGTCTGGACTGCGCGCGGCGCGGGTGACGGGCCCCGTCGCCGGCGCGCGCGTCGTCTCCGACTGACCGGCGAATCGACCTGACCGGCGAATCGACCTGACGAGTGAATCGACCTGACGAGCGGAGCGACCGGTTGTCGCTCTCGCCGACGGACGATCCCGGAGGCCGAGACTCTCGTCTCGACCACCGGTCACGCAAGACCCGGATCACTGCGGAGGATCGCGGTCGGGTGGACTCCTGGGGAGCCCCGCGCGGTCGAGTGATCTCAGGGGTCCTTCCCACGCTAGGGGGATCGCGATGGTCAGGGTCCAGCCTCCGCCATTCAGAACCGTCGATTCTCGACAGGGCCTACGTGCCGCATCGGTCGCACGCGGGCCCATCAGTCCACGCCGATCGCGGCGGGAGGACGTCGTCACCGAGACGTGCAGCGACTCGGCGATCTCGCGGTCGGTCGGGCCCGCCGAGTGCCGACGCGCGGATCGAACGTGTGCATCCCGGGTAGTCTCGACGGGTGGCACATCTTCTCGGGGCTGAACGGCTCCGCCTCGAGTACCCGACCCGCGTCGTCTTCGACGGCGTCACCGTCGGGGTCTCCGAAGGCGACAGGATCGGCGTCGTCGGTCGTAACGGCGACGGCAAGTCGACCCTGCTCTCGCTCCTCGCCGGTCGGCTAGAACCCGACGACGGACGCGTGACCTCGCGCCGCGGTGTGAGCATCGGCATGCTCGACCAGGGCGACGTCCTCGACCCGTCGCTCACCGTCTCCGCCGCGATCGTCGGCGACCGCGCCGACCACGAGTGGGCGAGCGATTCCCGCATCCGCGACGTCATCGCGGGTCTCGTCTCCGACATCGCGTGGGACGCTCAGCTCTCGACCCTCTCCGGAGGCCAGCAGCGTCGCGTCGCGCTCGCCGCCCTCCTCGTGGGTGATTGGGACGTCGTCATGCTCGACGAGCCCACGAACCACCTCGACGTCGAGGGCATCGCGTGGCTCGCGAAGCATCTGTCCGCACGGTGGGGCTCGTCCTCCGGCGGACTCGTCGTCGTCACACACGACCGGTGGTTCCTCGACGCGGTGTCCACGACCACCTGGGAGGTCCACGACGGCGTCGTCGAGGTCTTCGAGGGCGGATACGCCGCCTACATCCTCCAGCGGGTCGAGCGCGATCGGATGGCCTCGGCGTCCGAGGCGCGACGCCAGAACCTCATGCGCAAGGAGCTCGCGTGGCTGCGGCGCGGAGCCCCTGCTCGTACGTCGAAGCCGAAGTTCCGCATCGACGCGGCCACCGAGCTCATCGCGGACGAGCCCCCGCCCCGCAACACCATCGCCCTGTCCCGGCTCGCCACGGCGCGACTCGGCAAGGACGTCGTCGACCTCGAGGACATCGGCGTCGCCTTCGACGGGCGGCAGATCCTCGACGGCATCACCTGGCGCCTCGCCCCCGGCGAGCGCACCGGGATCCTCGGCGCGAACGGAGCGGGCAAGAGCACGCTCCTGTCCCTCGTCGCCGGGTCGCTGCAGCCGACCACCGGGAAGGTGAAGCGCGGCAAGACCGTCAACGTCGCGACCCTGTCCCAGCGTCTCGAGGAGCTCGAGGGCCTCGAGCACGAGCGCGTGCGCGACGTCGTCGGGCGGCTGCGTACCGCCTACACGGTGGGCGACAAGGACCTCTCTCCCGGTCAGCTCCTCGAGCGGCTCGGGTTCTCGAGCGCGCAGCTCTCCACGGCGATCGGGGAGCTCTCGGGCGGCCAGCGCCGTCGCCTGCAGCTGCTCCTCGTGCTCCTGTCGGAACCGAACGTGCTCATCCTCGACGAGCCCACGAACGACATGGACACGGACATGCTCGCCGCGATCGAGGACCTCCTCGACGAGTGGCCGGGCACCCTCATCGTCGTCTCGCACGACCGCTACCTCGTCGAGCGGGTCACCGATCAGCAGTACGCGGTCATGGGTGGGAAGCTCCGCCACCTCCCCAACGGCGTCGACGAGTACGTGAGGCTGCGCGCGCTCGAGGACGACGCCCGCTCGGGGTCGCTCCACGAGTCGTCGTTCCAGGCGTCGAACGCGACCTCCGCCGCGGCGCCCACCGCGTCGGGACTCAGCGGCTCCGAGCGACGCACCGCCGAGAAGGAGCTGTCCGCAGCCGAGCGCCGCATCGTCAAGCTCGAGAAGGAGAAGGAGTCCCTCCACCTCCAGCTCGCGGAGGCCGACCAGAGCGACTACGCGAAGCTCGGCGCCGCCCAGAGCCGCCTCGAGGAGATCGCCGACGAGGTCGACACCCTCGAACTCCGCTGGCTCGAACTGCAGGAGCAGCTGGGCTGAGTCCTCGGCTCGCGGCCGTGACGTCCCCCATGTTCCGCCGTGTTACGTCGCGGACCGAGACGTCCGCCGTGCCTGCCTACCCTGGATGAGGCGGCTTCGCACAGGCGTGCCGCCCACAGACATCACAGCACCGCTGCACCACAGCATCACCGTGTCACAGCACCACGCACCAGGAGGAACCATGCCCACACGTAAAAAGCTCGCCGCCTCCATTGCGGGAATCGCGGTCGTCGGACTGCTCGCCGGCTGCGGCGGAGCGTCGGACGCCCCCGCTGCCGACGACAAGGGCACAGACGCGAACCCCGTCACCATCGGCGTCGTCGGCGCGAGCGACCCCTACTGGGAGACGTACGTCGACGCGGCGGCCGACGAGGGGATCTCCGTCGAACTCGTCGACTTCGCGGAGTACACGCAGCCGAACCCCGCCCTCAGCGAGGGCGAGATCGACATCAACCAGTTCCAGCACATCGTCTACCTCGCGCAGTACAACGAGGAGGCCGGTCAGGATCTGCAGCCGATCGGGTCCACGGCGATCTACCCGCTCCCGCTCTACTCCACCGAGTACGACTCCGTCGAGGACATCCCCGACGGCGCGGAGATCGCCATCCCGAACGACGAGAGCAACCAGGCGCGTGCGCTCCTCGTGCTCCAGTCCGCCGGGCTCATCGAGCTCGAGGATGGTGGGACCATCTTCTCCACGCCCGACGACATCATCGCCGAGGACTCCCGCGTGACCGTCAACCCGCTGTCGGCGGACCTCACGGCGACATCGCTCCCCGACGTGGCCGGAGCGATCATCAACAACGACTTCGCGACGAAGGCGGGCCTCTCGCCCGACGACGTCATCGCGCAGGACGACCCGGAGGACGCGAACGCGCTGCCCTACGCCAACGTCTTCGCGACCCGCTCGGCTGACGCCGACAACGAGGTCTACGCGCAGCTCGTCGAGATCTTCCAGGACACGACCACGGTCACCGACGGTCTCATCGAGAACTCCGGCGGCACGGCCGTCCTGCTGAAGACCCCCGTCGAGGACCTCGTGTCGTCGCTCGAAGCGGTCCAGTCGGACATCGCCGACGTGG
Source organism: Labedella endophytica (assembly GCF_003990045.1). Classification (GTDB taxonomy): domain Bacteria; phylum Actinomycetota; class Actinomycetes; order Actinomycetales; family Microbacteriaceae; genus Labedella; species Labedella endophytica. Next base: position 350,111 of record NZ_RZGZ01000003.1, read on the forward strand.
GCTGATCGCCGATCGAACCACCAGCGCCGTGCGGCGACCGCGAACCGGTCGCCGCACGCTCTCGTTCCACCCGCTACACGTAGAAGGAGCAGCCGTGCCGCTCGTCCAGATCCGAGACGTGACCAAGGTGTACCCCGCCTCGACGCGCGGTGGTCAGCCCGTCCGTGCCATCGACGGGGTCGACCTCGACATCGAGGAGGGCGACGTCTTCGGCATCATCGGCTACTCGGGCGCCGGGAAGAGCACCCTCGTGCGGCTCATCAATGCGCTCGAACCCGCGACCTCCGGCAGCATCGTCGTGGATGGAACGGACATCACGACGCTCCCGGAGCGGGACCTGCGGAAGCTCCGCCTCGGTATCGGCATGATCTTCCAGCAATTCAACCTCTTCTCCTCCCGCACGGTGCGCGGCAACGTCGCCTACCCGCTTCAGGTCGCCGGGCGGCCGAAGGCCGAGATCCGGGCGCGCGTCGCCGAGCTGCTCGACTTCGTCGGGCTCGCGGACAAGGCCTCGAACTACCCCGACCAGCTCTCCGGCGGACAGAAGCAGCGCGTCGGCATCGCCCGTGCGCTCGCGACATCTCCGCGCATCCTGCTCGCCGACGAGGCCACGAGCGCGCTCGACCCGGAGACGACGCAGGAGGTGCTCGAGCTCCTCCGAACCGTGAACCGCGACCTCGGCGTCACGATCATCGTCATCACGCACGAGATGGACGTGGTCCAATCCCTCGCGACGAAAGTCGCCGTCATGGAGAACGGGCGCGTGATCGAGACGGGAGAGGTCTTCGACGTGTTCTCGAAGCCCGAACTTCCCGCGTCCCAGCGCTTCGTCTCGACCGTCGTGAAAGGCGTGCCGTCGGCCTCCGAACTCGCGGCCCTCCGGGAGCGGCACTCCGGTCGCTTCGTCACCGTGTCCTTCCGCGACGGGGGAGCGAGCCAGTCGGACGTCTTCCTCGAGTTCGGTCGCGAGGGCATCGGCTTCGAACTCGTCTACGGCGGCGTCAACGAGATACAGGGTCGCGCCTTCGGCAACCTGACCCTCGAGCTCACCGGTCCGGACGAGCGGATCGACGCGGTGATCGCGCGATTGCGCGAGCGCATCGAGATCGTGGAGGTGGTGTGATGGACGTGCTCGTGGACCTCGGTCCCCAGTTCCTGGAAGCCACCCTCGAGACCCTGTGGCTCGTGTTCGCGAGCCTGTTCTTCGGCGGCATCGGCGGGCTCCTCGTCGGGCTCGCCCTCTACGTGACGCGGGCGGGCAACCTCTTCGCCAACCGCGCCGTGTTCGGCGTGCTCAACGTGATCGTCAACATCTTCCGACCGATCCCCTTCATCATCTTTCTCACGGCATTCCAGCCCCTCGCCCGAACCGTGGTCGGGACCGGCATCGGCACGGAGGCGGCGATCTTCACGCTCTCGCTCGCCTCGACCTTCGGCATCAGCCGGATCGTGGAACAGAACCTGTTGACGGTGTCTCCCGGCGTCATCGAGGCGGCCCGAGCGGCGGGGGCCGGACCCATCCGCACCATCCTGACGATCGTGCTGCCGGAGGCCCTCGGCCCGCTCATCCTCGGGTATACGTTCGTCTTCGTCGCGATCGTCGACATGTCGGCCGTGGCCGGCAGCATCAACGGTGGTGGCCTCGGAGCGTTCGCGATCCAGTACGGCTTCCGTCAGTTCGAACCCGTCGTGACGTGGACGGCTCTCGCGATCGTCATCGTTCTCGTCCAACTCGTGCAGTTCCTCGGCAACTGGCTGGCCCGAAAGGTCCTGCGCCGCTGAAGGCCCTGCGCCGCCGAGCCGTCGAGCGCCCGACGGGCCTACTCGCCGGCCTTCTCGCCGTCGAAACCGACGCTGAGCGTCCGGAGGAGGCTCGCGAGCCGGGTGCGCTCGGACGGGGTGAGGCTCGCCAGCAGCTCGGCCTCGGCATCGACGAGCCGTGTGATCGCGGCATCGACGCGTGTGAGTCCCCTCGGGGTCATCTCGACGAGGATGCCGCGGCCGTCGCTCGGATCCATCCGGCGCTCGACGAGGCCGGCGGATACGAGGCGGTCGATGCGGTTGGTCATCGTGCCGCTCGAGACGAGTGTCTGCTGCAGGAGCTGCTTCGGGCTCAGCATGTAGGGGCTGCCGGCGCGACGCAGGGCGGCGAGCACGTCGAACTCCCACGACTCGAGCTTCGACCGGGCGAAAGCCTGCCGCCGCTCGCGATCGAGGTGCCGGGTGAGGCGGGAGACGCGCGAGAGGACTTGCAGGGGTGAGAAGTTGAGGTCGGGGCGCTCCCGCTCCCAGGCCTCGACGATCCGGTCCACCTCGTCGCTCTGCTCCGCCGCCATGTCCCCATTATCGTGGCCGCCCACGCCCGAGCCGCCCACCGGCGGTCGGCCGCGCATCTGGCAGACTGGGAGGCGAGCGTGACGGCCGATGCCCCGCGCGGTCCGCCTTGGTGTAACGGCAGCACGACAGCCTTTGGAGCTGTTAGGACCAGGTTCGAATCCTGGAGGCGGAGCATGACTGATCACACGCACGACCAGCACACCACGACAGCGAACGGCACGGCCGCGGACTCTGCGACGGAGGGCGCCGCCCACGTTCGGGCTCTCGCCGTCGTCGTCCTGGCCGCCGGGCAGGGCACGCGGATGAAGTCGTCCATGCCCAAGCTGCTGCACCCCCTGGCGGGCGTGCCGATCCTCGGGCACGTCCTCGCGACGGCCCGTGCGCTCTCCGCCGAGCACGTCGTCACCGTCGTGCGTCACGAACGCGACCGCATCGCCGCGGTCGTGCAGGAGGAGCTCCCGGAGAGCGTCGTCGTGGACCAGGACGACACACCGGGGACCGGCCGTGCGGTCGAGCAGGCCGTCTCGGCGCTCCCCGACGACTTCGCCGGGGACGTCCTCGTGGTGAACGGCGATGTGCCGCTCCTCGACTCCGAGACGCTCGGTCAGCTCCTCGCGCGCCACCGCGCCGGTACGGCCGCCGCGACCATCCTGTCGGCCGTGCTCGACGATGCGACGGGCTACGGACGGGTCGTGCGCGCCGCCGACGGAAGCGTCTCGGCGATCGTCGAGCAGAAGGACGCTGGGGAGTCGGAGCTCGCGATCACCGAGATCAACGCGGGCGTCTACGTCTTCTCCGTCGCGGGTCTCCGCGAGCAGCTCGCCTCGCTCACGACCGAGAACGCCCAGGGCGAGAAGTACGTGACCGACCTCGTCGGGCTCCTCCGCGGCGCCGGGCACGAGGTGCACGCCGTGCCCGTCTCGCAGCCGTGGGCCGTCGAGGGGGTCAACGACCGCGCGCAGCTCGCCCGCCAGGCTGCACGACTCAACGCCCTCATCATCCGGAAGTGGCAGCTCGCGGGCGTGACGGTGCAGGACCCGTCGACGACGTGGATCGACATGGGCGTGACCCTCGCCCAGGACGTCACGATCAAGCCAGGCACGCAGCTGCTCGGCGCCACCGTCGTCGAGACGGGGGCGACGATCGGACCGGACACGACGCTCGTCGATTGCGAGATCGGGGAGGACGCCGAGGTGCGCCGCACGGACGGCACGCTCGCCGTCGTCGGAGCCGGCGCCACCGTCGGACCGTTCGCCTACCTCCGGCCAGGGACCCTGCTCGGCGCGGCCGGCAAGATCGGCACCTTCGTGGAGACGAAGAACGCCGAGATCGGCGCGCGCAGCAAGGTCCCGCACCTCTCGTACGTCGGCGACGCCACGATCGGCGAGGGTGCGAACATCGGCGCCGGCACGATCTTCGCGAACTACGACGGCGTGAACAAGCACTCGACGGTCGTCGGCGACGAGGTCAGGACCGGCTCGCACAACGTCTTCGTGGCTCCCGTTAGAATCGGTGACGGAGCGTACACGGGAGCCGGAACGGTCGTCCGCAAGGATGTGCCGTCGGGGTCCCTCGCCATCAGCGTCGCCCCGCAGCGGAACCTCGAAGGATGGACGGTCGCGAACCGTCCGGGCAGCGCGGCAGCCACGGCGGCGGAGGCGTCGGAACCGATCGATCCCACGGACTGACGCACCTGGATTCTTCAGATGCGACACGACGAGTAGCAGAGCGCAACAGCCGGAGACGGCAGGAAGCAGGGCCAGTGTCCGCCATCAAGATCAGCGGAGAGAAGCGCCTCGTGCTCGTTTCCGGGAGGGCGCACCCCGCCCTCGCCGAGCAGATCGCCGAGGAGCTCGAATCGGAACTCGTCCACACGGACGCACGGACCTTCGCCAACGGCGAGATCTACGCCCGGTACGACGAGAGCGTGCGCGGGAGCGACGCCTTCGTGATCCAGTCGCACTGCGCGCCGATCAACGAGTGGCTCATGGAGCAGCTCATCATGGTCGACGCCCTCAAGCGTGCGTCGGCGAAGCGCATCACCGTCGTCGCGCCGTACTACCCGTACGCACGGCAGGACAAGAAGGGCCGCGGCCGCGAGCCGATCTCCGCCCGCCTCGTGGCCGATCTCTTCAAGGCTGCCGGCGCCGACCGCATCATGAGCGTCGACCTGCATGCCGCTCAGATCCAGGGCTTCTTCGACGGCCCCGTCGACCACCTCTTCGCGATGCCCGTGCTGCTCGAGCACTTCCGCGAGAAGCTCGATCCCGCGACCCTCACGGTCGTCTCGCCCGACATGGGGCGTGTGCGCGTCGCCGACATCTGGAGCGACAAGCTCGGCGCGCCGCTCGCCATCATCCACAAGCGCCGCGACCCGCTCGTGCCGAACCAGGTCTCGGTGCACGAGATCGTGGGAGAGGTCGAGGGGCGCGTGTGCCTCCTGGTCGACGACCTCATCGACACGGGACGCACGATCGTGAAGGCCGCCGAGGCGCTCAAGGCCGCCGGTGCGATCGGTGTTGTCGTCGCGGCGACCCACGCCGTCTTCAGCGACCCAGCACCCCAGCTGCTGCAGTCGGATGCGATCGACTCCGTCGTCGTGACCGACACGCTGCCGCTCACCGACGACAAGCGCTTCCCGAAGCTCGAGGTGCTCCCGATCGCTCCGCTCATCGCGCGCGCGATCCACGAGGTCTTCGACGACGGTTCGGTCACCTCGATGTTCGACGGCGCGGCCTGACGCCCGACGGCGTCGGGTGACGGCCTCCCACGGCTGACATGGCATCGGCGGCGCGTCGGAGGCGCGAGCGATCGAGCGAGCCGCCGACCGATCATCGGTTCGTCGAGCCTCCGATCGGTTCCGGCCGGCTCGCCGCGTCGACCCTGTTCGTCACCGTCACCGCGATCCTCGCGGGGAGCGGCATCGGGTTCCTCGTGACCCTCGGTCTGTGGCTCACGCTCGAGGAGGCGTTCCCCGACGTCTGGCGTGAGTGGGGACTCGATCCCGTCTCGCGCCTCAACCTCGGAGGCACGTCGCTCGTCGCGGCCGCAGCGGGCGCGCTCTACCCGATCGCCCTCTCACTCGATCGATTCCTGCTCGGGCGGCAGCTGGCCCGTCTCGCGGTCGAAGAGCCCCTCGACGTGCCTCCGCTCACGGTTCGCAACCGGGGGCTGAAGCAGGAGCCCGTGACACCCGTGCTCATCCTGAGCCGGGTCGTGATCGGTGTGGCGATCGCGGTCGCGGGCGTGGACGTGCTCCTCTGGGCCGAGACCGACGACACGTTCGCGAGCATGATCGTGCTCGGCGTCGCGGTCTTCACGATCGGCGGGCTCGTCGCGGTGAACGGCGTGCTGAAGGAGAGCCGCCGCCACGGTTGGCCGGAGCTGATCGCCGAGCCGCGACGCGTGTGGTCGGAGAAGTGGATCGCTGCGGCACGTCGTGCGGAGACGACGCGGCGACCCCCGCTCGGCGGCGCCCCCGCGTACGGACGACTCCACGCGGTGGTCTCGCGGTCCTTCCGCCCGCTGATCACCGGTGGGTCCGCTCTCGTCGGAGCGGGTGCCGTCGTCCACTTCATCGGGGTGTACATCCGGCAACCCGGTCGGCGGGCATCTCCGCGTTCCTACGACGACGTGGGGGAGGATGTCATCGACGTCCTGAGCGGGAGCGGAGCCATCGTCGTGACGATCGGTCTGCTCCTCCTCGTCCTGAGCGCGACGGTCGGAACGGCGGAGGTCGCCCTCGAACGCGCTGCACTCCGACGAGCGCTCGTCGGGCGGCCAGCCGACGGCCCCGATCGACGCGTCATCGAGAATCAACTCATCGTCCTGTCGCCGCTCGTGACGACGGGCGCCGCCCTCGTCGGAGTGGCGACGATGGTGCTCGAACCCGTGGGCGCCGCGATCGTCGTCGCCCGCGGCCCGCTGCACCCGCTCGGGGCAGTGATCGGCCATCTGAACGGCGTGATGGTCGGAGTCGTCGTCGTTCTCCTCGTCGGGGTCGTCTTTATTGCCACAGGGACACTCGCGGCTCGAGCCTTCCGCGAACGGCTGCGCACGACGTGGCATCCGGGAGACGACCCGACAGCGGTCGTCGCGACGACGGCGAAGCGTCGCCGGACCGACGACGACGGTGAGGGATGAGCGCCGCGCGAGGAATGAGCGCCGGCGCGGATGAGTCGCGTGACCGAGGTCGTCACCTTCCGTTCACCCGAATCCGGGAGGATCACCCGGTGACGACGACCGCCTCCCTCGACCGACGTCTCGGGCTCGGCGACGCCGTGCTCATCGGCCTGGGGTCGATGATCGGTGCCGGGGTCTTCGTCGTCTTCGCGCCGGCCGCGGGGGCTGCCGGATCCGGACTCTTTGCCGCCCTCGTCCTCATCGCGGTCATCGCGTGGTGCAACGCCCGCTCCACGGCCCAGCTCGCCGCGGAGCATCCGACGTCGGGAGGCGCCTACGCCTACGGCCGGGCGGAGCTCGGTCCCTGGTGGGGCTTCGTCGCCGGATGGTGCTTCGTGATCGGCAAGACCGCGAGCTGTGCGGCGATGGCGCTCGTCGTCGCCGCCTACGCCGCCCCTGTCGGGTGGGAGCGCCCGATCGCCGCGGCCGCGATCCTCGCGCTCGTCATGATCAACGTCCTCGGCATCTCGAAGACCGCGGCGCTCACGCGCGTGATCGTGGTCGTCGTCCTCGGTGTGCTCGCTCTCGTCATCTCGGCCGGTGCCGTGGCGGGAGCGGGCCTCGGCGCCGGAGGCCTGGACGATGGGGGAGCGGTGGGCGGGGTCGGTCCCGTCCTCGGTGCCCCGTACGGGATCCTGCAGGCCGCTGGGCTCCTGTTCTTCGCCTTCGCCGGCTACGCCCGGATCGCGACGCTCGGGGAGGAGGTGCGGGATCCGCGACGGACGATTCCGCGCGCGGTGACGATCTCCTTCATCGTGGCCCTCGCGGTCTACGCCGCGATCGCCTTCGTCTGCGTCCTGATACTCGGCGCCGATCGCCTCGCGGAGAGTTCGGAACCCCTCGTCGACGTCGTTCGCGCGGCCGGGTGGGACGCTGCGGTGCCCGTGGTCCGCATCGGTGCCGCCCTCGCCGCGCTCGGGGCGTTGCTCGGCCTCCTCGCAGGCCTTGGCCGTACGACCCTCGCGATGGCGCGCGAACGCGATCTCCCCGGGGTCCTCGACAGCGTCTCCGCGCGGACCCGTGTGCCCGCGCGGGCCGAACTCGTCGTCGGAGCGGTCGCCGTGGTCCTCGTCCTCACCGTGGACGTCACAGCGGCGGTCGCGATGTCGTCCGTCGGTGTCCTGATCTACTACGCGGTCGCCAACCTGTCGGCCTGGCGACTCGCCGGGCGCACCGACTCGGTCCGATCACTCCGGGCGACCGCTCTCGTCGGCCTCGTGGGCTGCATCGTCCTCGTGCTCGCCCTCCCGCCCGTTCCCGCAGCGGCGGGCCTCGCCGTCGTCCTCCTCGGACTGCTCGGCCGCACCCTCGTCGTCCGTCGGAGACGGGCCGCCTGACGCTGCCCTGGGCTAGTAGAGGAAGATCGGGAACCACTCGCGCGTGTGCGCGTGCACGAGCACGAGGAACAGCACGAAGTCGAAGAGCAGGTGCACCGCGACCACGAAGCTCAGCGACTTCGTGAGCGTGAACGTCAGCCCCTGGATGAGCGCGAACGGGAAGATGAGCAGCGGCCCCCACGCATGGAAGCCGAGCTCCCAGAGGAACGACGTGAAGATCACGGCCTGCAGGATGTTCGCCGTCCACATGCCGTAGTGGCGGCGGAGCAGTGCGAAGCACGTGCAGATGAAAAACAGCTCGTCCCAGATGCCGAGGGCGTTGGTGCCGAGGAAGAGCCGGAAGATCGCGTCGGGGTCCGTCGCGGCCGGCCAGTTCTCGTAGACCCCGGTCGAGACCATGTAGACGGGGAGGATGAAGTAGCCGAGGGCCACGATGCCCACGAGGTAGCCGTACTCCCGCTTCCCCCAGCGCTTCCCGGTGAGCACGGGGAAGCGGACCGCGTGGTCGCGGTAGACGTACCGCGACCCGAGGTAGGGGCCGAGCACGGCGACGACGAGGGCGGTCCCCATCACGAGCATGTGGCCCCACTCGATGTTCGTGCTCACCTCGACGAGGCTCACGACGACCACTCCGAAGCCGATGAGCGACAGGTCGCGACCGAGCGACCGATCGACGACGAAGCCGATCCCCACGGCGGCGACGAGGACGAGGTACGCCCCGGGCCGCCAGTGGAGACCGAACATGAGGAAGCCGGACAGGGACAGCAGGACGCCGGGAAGGAGTCGCACGAGCGCATCGCGCGTGCTCGTCCTCCCGGCGTCCGTGCGGCCGGCTCCGGAGACGATCGTGTCGGTCATGTACTCGCCGTCCCCGTGTCCTGTCTTGAGTATCAGTGCGTGTCGACGGCGCTGATCTCGGACCGGTCGCCCGACCACAGGGTGTGGAAGGTGCCGTCCTTGTCGATGCGCTTGTAGGTGTGGGCGCCGAAGAAGTCGCGCTGCCCCTGGACGAGCGCCGCCGGCAGGCGGTCGGCGCGCAGGCCGTCGTAGTACGACAGCGACGAGGAGAACGCCGGCGCGGGGATGCCCGCGTGGGCGGCCGTCGCGACGACACGCCGCCAGCTGTCCTGCGCTCCGGCGACCGCGTCGCGGAAGTACGGAGCCGTCACGAGCGCGACGAGGCCGTCGTTCTCCGCGTACGCCTCGGTGATGCGGTTGAGGAACTGCGCACGGATGATGCATCCTCCCCGCCAGATCTTCGCGATCTCGCCCTTCTGGATGTCCCAGCCGTACTGCTCGGCTCCCGCGACGATCTCGTCGAAGCCCTGCGAGTACGCGATGATCTTCGACGCGTAGAGCGCGCGGCGCACGTCCTCGATGAAGGTCTCGGGGTCGTCGACGGTCCACGCGTCGCTCGGGCCCGGGAGGTCGGTCGCGGCGGCACGCTGAGCGGGCTTCGACGACAGCGAGCGCGCGAAGACGGCCTCGGCGATGCCGGAGACGGGGATGCCGAGGTCGAGGGCCGTCTGTACGGTCCACGCACCGGTGCCCTTGGCGCCGGCCTGGTCGACGATCACGTCGACGAGAGGCTTGCCCGTCTCGGCGTCGACCTGGCGGAGGACCTCCGCGGTGATCTCGATGAGGTAGCTCTCGAGCTCTCCGGTGTTCCACTCGGCGAAGACGTCGGCGATCTCGGCGGGGGACTTGCCGGTGCCGCGACGGATGAGGTCGTACGCCTCGGCGATGAGCTGCATGTCGGCGTACTCGATGCCGTTGTGGATCATCTTCACGAAGTGGCCGGCGCCATCGGTACCGACGTGGGTGACGCACGGCTCGCCCTCGGCGACCGCTGCGATCGAGGAGAGGATCGGGCCGAGGGTCTCGTAGGACTCCTTCGAGCCGCCCGGCATGATGCTCGGACCGTTGAGCGCGCCCTCCTCGCCGCCCGAGATGCCCGCACCCACGAAGTGGATGCCGGTCTCGCGTACGGCCTTCTCGCGGCGGATCGTGTCGGTGAACAGTGCGTTGCCGCCGTCGACGATGATGTCGCCGGGCTCGAAGACCGCGGTGAGCTGATCGATGACGGCGTCGGTGCCGGCGCCGGCCTTGACCATGATGATCGCGGTGCGCGGCGTCTGGAGGCTCGCGGCGAACTCCTCGACGGTGCTCGAGCCGACGAAACCGGCCTCGGGGTGCTCGGAGAGGAGGGTCTCCGTCTTCTCGTACGAGCGGTTGTACACCGCGACGGTGTTCCCCTCGCGACTCGCGAGGTTCCGGGCGAGGTTCGAGCCCATCACCGCCAGTCCGACTACTCCGATGTTGGCTGTTGCTGCTGCGTTCTCCGCCATGGACGGTGCTCCTGTCGAGATCTTCGGTGCTCTGGGGGTCTCCGCGACGAGGATCCGCCGTGGGAGGGCCACGGACAACGATACCGACAATCGACGGGTATTCCCCGGGCTGTTCTCGACGGCACGGGGCGTGACACGGTTGGTGGACCGCTTCCGATCACCGTGCTACCGTCTCAGATAAATCTGACGTAATGCCCCCTGGGGAATCATTTGTCGGATGTAATGAAGCGTCCGATGGAAACCGCAGGAGGAACGATGTCGTCCCACGCAATGCCACCGCTCATCGCACTGCCCCCGATCGTCGTCATGGGCGTTTCCGGCAGTGGCAAGTCCACGATGGGTGCGCTCCTCGGGGAGCGGCTCGACATCCCATTCATCGACGGTGACGATCTCCACCCCGACGCCAACCGCGAGAAGATGCGGGCGGGAGAGCCGCTCGACGACGATGACCGACTCCCGTGGCTCCATCGGATCGGCGAACTCATCGACGCTGGTCTCGTCGAGGGCCACCCCACGATCGTCGCGTGCTCCGCTCTGAGGAAGAGCTACCGTGACCTCATCCGCCGTCACGCTCCCGACGCGATCTTCGTGCACCTCCGGGGCTCGAGCGAGCTCATCGCCGACCGCATGGGGGCGCGCGATCACGAGTACATGCCGACGACGCTCCTCGGATCTCAGCTCGCGACCCTCGAGCCGATCGAGCCCGACGAACACGGCATCGTCGTCGACGTGACCTCGGCCCCCGACACGCTCGCCGACCAGATCATCGCGCAGCTCCCCGCTGTCGAGAACCCCGCCGTCGAGGTGCCAGCCGTCGAGACGCCCGCCGTCGAGAACGTCACATCCCCCGACCGTCCCCGCTCCTAGAACACCGCCCCGCCTCACCGCGAAACCCCACCACACCACCGAAGGACACCGATGTCTCAGATCATGTTCCGAACGGCGACCACGCCGAACGGCGCCGAGTTCGACCTCCTCTGGACGCTGCCACCGGCCGCGCTGCTCGTGATCGCCGGCGCGGCGATCGCGTTGCTGCTCGTGCTCATCATGCAGTTCCGGATCCACGCCTTCCTGGCCCTCATCATCGTGAGCCTGCTCACGGCCATCGCGTCGGGCATCCCGGTCGGGATGATCGTGACGGTGCTGACGCAGGGCTTCGGCGGCACACTCGCGAGCGTCGCGCTCCTCGTGGGACTCGGCGCGATGCTCGGCCGGATGCTCGAGCTGAGCGGGGGAGCGCAAGTGCTCACCGACGCGCTCATCCGCCGGTTCGGCGAGAAGCGCGCACCGCTCGCCCTGTCCTTCGCGTCGCTCATGATGGGCTTCCCCATCTTCTTCGACGCCGGTCTCGTCGTCATGCTGCCGATCATCTTCACGGTGGCGCGCCGCCTCGGCGGCTCGTTGCTCCTCTACGCCTTCCCCGCGGCGACGGCGTTCTCGGTCATGCACATCTTCGTTCCGCCGCACCCCGGACCGGTCGCCGCCTCCGGTCTGCTCGGTGCCAACCCCGGCCTCGTGCTCCTCCTCGGCCTCGTCGTCGCCCTCCCGACCTGGTACGTCGTCGGCTACCACTTCGGCCGTTTCGTCGGTCGCCGCTACGACATCGCGGTGCCGGAGATCCTCGGCAATGCCGACGCCGCGGACAACGAGTTCGCCTCGGCGCCCAAGCTCCGCACGATCGTGTTCCTGCTCGTCCTGCCGCTCGTGCTCATCTTCCTCAACACCGGACTGAACTTCGCCGCGACCGCCGGCTGGGTGTCCCTCGACGAGGTCTGGGTCCAGGCGCTGCGCCTGCTCGGAGAGACCCCGGTCGCCCTCCTCATCACCGTCGTGCTCGGCATGGCGCTGCTCGGCTGGGGCGCCCGCAAGGAGCGCACCCTCGTGGAGACCGTCGTCGACGGGGCGCTCGGCCCGGTGTGTTCGATCATCCTCATCACCGGCGCGGGTGGCATGTTCGGTGGTGTGCTGCGTTCCAGCGGCATCGGAACCGCCCTCGCCGACTCCCTCGACGCGATCGGCCTGCCGGTCATCGTGGCCGGATTCCTCATCGCCGCGATCGTGCGCATCGCCCAGGGCTCCGCGACCGTCGCCCTCACGACGTCCGCCGCCCTCGTGCAACCGATCGTGCTCGACTCCACCTCGTTCAATCCCATCGAGGTCGCCGCGATCGTCTTGAGCCTCGCCGCCGGTTCGGTCTTCGCCGGCCACGTGAACGACTCCGGCTTCTGGCTCGTCAGCAAGTTCTTCGGAATGGACACGAAGACGACCCTGAAGACCTGGACCGTCGGCCAGGCGCTCGTCGGTATCTGCGGTTTCATCATCTCGTCGGCGATCTTCCTCGTCGCGGGCGCCATCTAGGAAAGGCACCATGAGCATCGACTCCCTCTTCGGCCTCGGCGGGACCGTCGCCCTCGTCACCGGGTCCAGCCGCGGCATCGGCCGGGAACTCGCGCTCGCCCTCGCGGACGCGGGTGCGACGATCGTCCTCAACGGCCTCGACGAAGCCCGCCTCGAGGCGACGCGGGTGGAATTCGCCGACCGCTTCGGCGCGGAGCGCATCCACGCCGTCGCCTTCGACGTGACGGACGAGACCCAGGTCGCGGCGGCGATCGACGGCATCGAGCTCGAGATCGGCGCCATCGGCGTGCTCGTCAACAACGCGGGTATCCAGCATCGGGTGCCACTCGTGGATGTCGCCCTCGCCGACTGGGAGCGCGTGCTCACCGTGAACCTCACGAGCGCGTTCCTCGTCGGCCGGGAGGTGGCGAGGCGGATGATCCCCCGCGGGCGCGGGAAGGTCGTCAACATCTGCTCCGTGCAGACCGACCTCGCTCGGCCCACCATCGGCCCGTACACGGCGGCGAAGGGCGGGCTCCGCAACCTCACGCGGGCGATGACGGCGGAGTGGGCGAGCCACGGTATCCAGGTCAATGCCGTCGCGCCGGGGTACATCCACACGGAGATGACCCAGAAACTCGTCGACGACGAGCAGTTCAACTCCTGGATCGTCGGCCGTACCCCGGCCGCGCGCTGGGGGACCCCCGCCGACCTCGCCGGTCCCGTCGTCTGGCTCTCCTCGGCGGGGTCCGATTTCGTCAATGGACAGGTCGTGTTCGTCGACGGCGGCATGACCGTCGTCGTCTGAGCGCCTCGCGCCCCCGATCACTCCGTCACGCGACGTGACGCCGAACCCGAACCCGAACCCGAACCCGAACTCGAACCGGAAGAGGATGCATCGATGACCAATTCTCAGAACACCACCCTCGCCGTCGTGGCGCACGGACGCGACGACGTCCGCGTCGAACGCATACCCCTCGTGACCCCCGGCGCGGACGAGGCCGTCGTGCGCATCGCCTTCGGGGGCGTCTGCGGATCGGACCTCCACTACTGGACCCACGGCGCCGCGGGGGAGTCGATCCTCCGCGAGCCGATGATCCTCGGGCACGAGGTCGTCGGCACGGTCGTCCAGGCGGCGGCCGACGGATCCGGGCCCGCCGAAGGGACCGCCGTCGCGGTGCACCCCGCGACCGTCGTCGCGACCGGCGAACGCTACCCGGAGGATCGCCCGAACCTCTCGCCGGGCGGCACCTACCTCGGGAGCGCGGCGCGGATTCCCCACACCCACGGCGCGTTCTCCGAGCGGGCGGTGCTGCCGTCCCGCATGCTCAGAGCGCTCCCGGAGGGACTGTCGCTGCGGGACGCCGTCGTGGCGGAGCCCGCCGCCGTCGCGTGGCACGCCGTCTCCCGGGCGGGATCGGTTGCCGGTCGGCGCGTCGCGGTCATCGGCGCCGGCCCCATCGGAGCCCTCATCATCGCCGTGGCGAAGCGGGCCGGGGCGGCCGAGATCGTCGCCGTCGACATGGTCGAGGGGCCGCTCGAACGGGCGACGCGCCTCGGCGCGACGTCGACCGTTGTGGCGACCGACGCCGACGCGATCGCACGAATCGACGCCGACGTGGTGTTCGAGTCGTCGGGGAGCCCGCGCGGGCTCATGTCGGCGGTGCGTGCGGCGGCCCGTGGGGGACGCGTCGTGATGGTCGGTCTCCTGCCGAGCGGCGAGCAGCCCGCGCTCATCTCCCTCGCCATCACCCGGGAACTCGACCTCGTCGGATCGTTCCGTTTCGCCGGCGAGATCGACGAGGTCCTCGAGGCGCTCGCGGACGGCTCGCTCGATGCGTCGGCGGTCGTGACCCACGAGTACGCCGTCGGCGACTCCCTCGAGGCCTTCGCGATGGCCAAGGACTCCGCGGCGAGCGGAAAGGTGATCATCGCCTTCTGATACCGGTCAGCTCCGGGCGTCGAAGGTGCGCTCCTGGCCGTCCCAGATCGACTCGACCTCGCGCATCGTGCGCTCCATGATCTTCTGCATCGCGGCCCGCGCGGCCTCGGGCCGCCCACCCTGGATCGCATCGGCGACGTCGACGTGGAGCTGGAGGGCCTCGTCGTGCGGGCGCTCTGGCATGAGCCCCTGCTCGGTCCGGCCGCTCAGCACCTCCGCGATCACGCCGGACAGTCCCGCGAACATCTCGTTCCCGCTCGCTCGGAGCACGAGGGTGTGGAACTCCGTGTCGAGCACGAGGAACTCCTCGAGGCGGCCCTCGCGTCCGACGCTCCGCATCCGCGCGGCGAGCGACAGCAGCTCGGACGCGAGGTCGAGGGGGGCGTGCCGCGCCGCCAGTTCTGCCGCTGTGGGCTCGAGCGCCCCGCGGAGTTCGGTGAGCGATCGGAATTGCGTCCCGCGACCCGACCCGGCCAGGCGCCAGCGGATGACGAGGGGGTCGATGAGGTTCCACGACCCCGGGGGGAGTACGCGGATGCCGACGCGCCGGACCGACCGGACGAGACCGAGGGATTCGAGCACGCGCAGGACCTCGCGCACGACCGAGCGGGACACGTCGTAGCGCTCCGAGAGCGCCTCCGCCCGCATCGTGGAGCCGGAGACGATGTCGCCCGAGACGATCCGGAGCCCCAGGTCGTGGAGCACACGGTCGTGGAGGCTGGACATCATGCTCAGACACTATCGCGCGGTCCCGGCCCGTCCGGATCGCGACGTCGGCGTGCGCGGCCCTCCGCGGAAGGTGCGGGTGCCCGCGTGGGGTAGACTCTCCCACTGAACTTCGGCGAGGGAATCCGCCACCGCGCTTTCGTCTCTTCGAGCGTCGTGCGGCAGCGGAGACCGTTATCGACGCGGTGAGCAGGCTTCACGGCTTTTCCTCACGCGCTATGCGTTCGAGTTGATACAACAGTCCCGTCCGGGCCGGCCTCGCCGCGACCGGATGGCAGATCTGGGCCGTGAATGGTCCGCAAGGAGAACAACATGTCAGACGACAACAAGGTCACCACCGAGATCCGCGAGTCCTTCGGCAAGGGCGCGGCCCGCAAGATCCGCGCCGCCGGCAAGATCCCGGCCGTCATCTACGGGCACGGCACGGAGCCGCAGCACGTCACGCTGCCCGGCCACCAGATGCTCCTCATCGTGCGTAAGGCCAACCAGATCATCACGCTCGACATCGCAGGCGAGGAGCAGCTCGTCCTCGTGAAGGACGTGCAGCGCGACCCCGTGCTCTCGATCATCGAGCACATCGACCTCATCGTCGTCCGCAAGGGCGAGAAGGTCACGGTCGACGTGCCCGTCGTCCTCGAGGGCGACTCCTACCCCGGAACGATCGCGAACCTCGACGCCTCGTCGATCTCGCTCGAGGTCGAGGCCACGCACATCCCCGAGCGCGTCACCGTGTCCATCGAGGGCCTCGAGGACGGCTCGCAGATCTCCGCGGCCGAGCTCACGCTCCCGGCCGGTGCGTCGCTCCTGAGCGACCCCGAGACGCTCATCGTGGGCATCACGACCCCGCCGGCTCCGACGGACGACGACCTCGCCGCCGACGAAGCCGCTGCCGAGGCGGGCGCCGAGGCCGGCGTCGACTCCGACGAGGACGCCGACTCCAAGTAGTCGACCTCCTCCACCACCGCATCATGGCGGACGTCTGGCTCGTAGCCGGGCTCGGGAACCCCGGGCCCGGCTACGCGGCCAACCGTCACAACGTGGGGCAGATGGTGCTCTCGGAACTCGCCGCCCGGATGGGTGCGCGGTTCTCGCGTCACAAGACCCCCAACCTCGTGGCCGAGGGACGCGTCCGGCCAGGGGGAGCGAAGCTCGTCCTCGCCGCCCCCACCACGTACATGAACGAGTCGGGTCGAGCGGTCTCTCCGCTCCTCGACTACCTGTCGATCCCGACCGATCGGCTCATCGTCGTGCACGACGAGCTCGACATCCCCTTCGACACCGTGCGTCTGAAGAGCGGCGGCGGGCACGGCGGGCACAACGGCATCCGCGACATCATCAAGGCGACGGACGCCGCTCCCTTCATCCGCGTCCGCGTCGGCGTCGGGCGTCCCCCCGGCCGGCAGGACGCCGCCGACTTCGTGCTCAAGGACTTCTCCTCCGTCGAGAAGCAGTCGCTTCCGTCGCTCGTCTCGGACGCCGCCGACGCCGTGGAGTCGATCGTCGAGGACGGCCTCGTCGCCGCGCAGCAGAGGGTGCACGCTCCCGCTCCCTGACCGCACACTTCTCCTCTTCCTCCTCGATCACGCCCTGTTTCTTCGGGTGGTCGCGAATGGTCGTCTGGGGGCAGCAGGGGGGACACTTGCGCCCATCCGGCTCCGAGGGTCTCTTCGGGTGGTCGCGAATGGTCGTCTGGCGGTGGTTGACGCGACGATTTGCGTCCACCCGGTGAGAGCGACGACGGGTGGGCGGAGAGACGTCCCCAGGGCTCTGTGCAACCTGGCCATGGTGTCGGTGGTCGCGCGTAGACTTCTGTGGTGACTCTCCAGGGCCTTATTTCTGCGCTTTCGCGCGCCTCCAGCTTCCAGAAGGCCCTCGGCTACGCGGGCCGCGACGCGGACTTCTCGGCGACCGACGGGCTCCGCGCGCCGCTCCTCGCCGGTCTCGTGGAGGCTCGCCGTGCGCGCGGCGAGTCCGGCGCGCTCCTCGCCATCACGCCGACGGGTCGGGAAGCGGAATCCCTCCGCGCCTCGCTCGCGAGCCTGCTCCCCACGGCCGAGATCATCGAGTTCCCCGCGTGGGAGACCCTGCCCCACGAGCGGCTCAGCCCGAGCGCCGAGATCGTCGGGAAACGGATCCACGCGCTCCGCCGCATGCGCACGTGGGACGGTGCCGCGCCACTCGTCGTCACCGCCTCGGTCCGAGCGGCCCTGCAACCGATCGCCGACAACCTCGCGGACGTCGATCCGGTCGTCCTCACGGCGGGCGCGCGCGGCGAGGACCTGCGCGTCATCACGCAGCGCCTCGTCGAGCTCGCCTACGTGCGCGTCGACATGGTCTCGCGCCGCGGCGAGTTCGCCGTGCGCGGCGGCATCCTCGACGTGTTCCCTCCCGTCGCTTCGCACCCCGTCCGGGTCGAGTTCTTCGGCGACGAGGTCGAGACAGTCCGTGCCTTCAGCGTCGCGGATCAGCGCTCCCTGCCGGAGCCCGTCCCGAGCGTGGAGCTGCCTCCGAGCCGTGAGCTCCTGCTCGGCGAGGGCGTGCGTCAGCGCGCGGCCGAGATGGTGCACGAGTTCCCGAGCCTCTCCGCGATCCTCGAGAAGGTCGCGAACGGCATCCCGGTCGAGGGCATGGAATCCCTCGCGCCGGCTCTCGTCGACCGACTCGTGCCCGTCACCCACTACATCCCCGTCGGTTCCGCCATCGCGGTCGTGTCGCCCGAGAGCGTCGCATCCCGCTCGATCAGCCTCTCCGAGACGAACAGGGAGTTCCTCGCGGCCGCCTGGAGTGCGGCGACGGCGGGGGCCGAGGCTCCGATCGACCTCGAGAGCGGCGAATTCCTCAGCATCAACACCCTCAAGGACTCGCGTGAGAAGCGCGGCGCCCGCGAGCCGTGGTGGACCGTCAGCTCCTTCCAGATGGGCCCGTCCGATCTTCCCGTCGACGCCGACGGCGCGCCCGTCGCCATCGACGCCGACGAGATGCTCACCGTGCGTGTCGACGCCGAGCCGGTCCCGAGCTTCTCCGGCAACGTCGACGGCGCCGTCGACCACGTCGCCGAGCTGCTCGCCGCCGCCTGGCGGGTCGTCGTCGTCTCCCAGGGCGCCGGCCTCGTGGAGCGGGCGCGCGACGTCCTCTCCGAACGCGGTCTCGCCGCGCGCATCGTCGACGTCCTCCCGGAGGAGATCGAGCCGGGCGTCGCCTATCTGCTTCAGGCGTGCGCCGATCACGGCTTCGAGGTGCGGGAGGACAAGCTCGCCCTCATCGGCGAGTCCGACTTCTACGGCCGCACGGCCGGCTACGACTCGCGCTCCGTCAAGAAGCTCGCGTCGCGCCGGAAGAACGTCGTCGACCCTCTCCAGCTCACGGCGGGCGACCACGTCGTGCACCAGACCCACGGCATCGGCAAGTTCCTCGAGCTGACCCAGCGGGAGG
Source organism: Labedella endophytica (assembly GCF_003990045.1). Classification (GTDB taxonomy): domain Bacteria; phylum Actinomycetota; class Actinomycetes; order Actinomycetales; family Microbacteriaceae; genus Labedella; species Labedella endophytica. The sequence continues at coordinate 368,752 of NZ_RZGZ01000003.1, forward strand.
TGTCCTCCGGAGGGCGCAATCCCACGAAGACCATGCGTGAATACCTCGTGCTCGAGTACGCGCCCTCGAAGCGCGGCTACCCGGGTGATCGTCTGCTCGTGCCGACCGACCAGCTCGACCTGCTCACGCGGTACGTCGGGGGAGAGGCCCCCGCGCTGTCCAAGATGGGCGGCAGCGACTGGTCGCAGGCGAAAGGCAAGGCGCGAAAGGCGGTGCGGGACATCGCCGTCGAGCTCGTGAAGCTCTACTCGGCGCGCATGGCCTCACGCGGCCACGCCTTCGGTCCCGACACCCCGTGGCAGCGCGAGCTCGAGGAGGCGTTCCCGTTCGCGGAGACGCCCGACCAGCTCACGACGATCGACGAGGTCAAGCGCGACATGGAGAGCCCGATCCCCATGGACCGCCTGCTGTCGGGCGACGTCGGGTTCGGCAAGACCGAGGTCGCCGTGCGCGCCGCGTTCAAGGCGGTGCAGGATGGTAAGCAGGTCGCGATCCTCGTGCCGACGACCCTGCTCGTGAAGCAGCACTTCGAGACCTTCCAGGAGCGCTTCGCCGGCTTCCCCATCCACATGCGCGCCCTCAGCCGCTTCCAGACGGACAAGGAGGCGCGGGAGACGATCGCCGGTCTCGAGCGGGGGACGGTGGACGTCCTCATCGGCACGCACCGCATCCTCACCGACAAGGTCAGCTTCAAGGATCTCGGTCTCGTCATCATCGACGAGGAGCAGCGGTTCGGCGTCGAGCACAAGGACGCGCTCAAGAAGCTCAAGACCAACGTCGATCTGCTCGCGATGAGCGCGACGCCCATCCCGCGTACGCTCGAGATGGCGGTCACCGGCATCCGCGAGATGTCGACGCTCGCGACCCCGCCCGAGGAGCGGCACCCCGTGCTGAGCTTCGTCGGTCCGCGCAGCGACAAGCAGATCGCCGCGGCCATCCGGCGCGAGCTGCTCCGCGAGGGACAGATCTTCTTCGTGCACAACCGCGTCTCGAGCATCAACCGGGTCGCCGCGCAGATCGCCGAGCTCGTTCCCGAGGCGCGCATCGCCGTGGCGCACGGGCAGCTGTCGGAGGCGGTGCTCGAGCAGGTCGTCGTCGACTTCTGGGAGCGACGTTTCGATGTCCTCGTCTGCACGACGATCATCGAGACAGGGCTCGACATCCAGAACGCCAACACGATCATCATCGACCGCGCAGACAAGTACGGCCTGAGTCAGCTCCACCAGCTGCGTGGTCGTGTGGGTCGCGGTCGCGAGCGCGCGTACGCCTACCTGCTCTACGACGAGGCGAAGCCCCTGTCGGAGACGGCCAACGACCGCCTGTCGACGATCGCCGCGAACAACGAGCTCGGCAGCGGCATGCAGGTCGCGCTGAAGGACCTCGAGATCCGTGGCGCCGGCAACCTCCTCGGCGGAGAGCAGGCCGGCCACATCGCCGGTGTGGGCTTCGACCTCTACCTCCGGATGATCGGCGAGGCCGTGTCGACCTTCCGCGGCGACGTCGCGGAGGGACAGACGGAGTTGCGCCTCGAACTCCCCGTCGACGCGCACATCCCCGAGGATTACGTGGACAGCGAGCGGTTGCGCCTCGAGGCGTACCAGAAGCTCTCCGTCGCGAGCGCCCCGACGTCGGCGGACGATCAGATCGATCTCGTCGTCGACGAGCTCACCGATCGCTACGGCGAGCCCCCCGCAGCGGTGGCGACGCTCGTCGAGGTGGCGCGACTCCGCCGGCGTGCCCAGCGATCCGGGCTCAGCGAACTCGTCGCGATGGGCAGCAACCTGCGGGCGGCCCCCGTCGAGCTCCCGGATTCGCTCCAGGCGCGCTTGCGCCGGATGTACCCGCAGGGCAAGTTCATGAAGCAGACGAACGCGCTCGTCGTGCCCATGCCGCGCGTGGACGGCGAACCTCTCGCCGATCACGACCTCATCGCGTGGGTGCGGCAGTTCCTCGACGCCATGGTCCCGCTGCCGAAGGACGAGAAGGCGCCTCAGGCCTCCGCCGAGCGCACCGCCTGACGAGGCCGGGCCCGGACGATCGGGCCCGGATCACCCGGCTCGGATCGCCGGGCTCGGATCGCCCGGCCCGGATCACCCGGCCCGGATCACCCGGCTCGGATCACTGGGCCGGTCGCCCGGGCGCTTCCGATCAGGCGTCGCGGTCGCGCTGGTAGACGTCCGGGACGCCGTCGGCGTCCGCGTCCTCCGCCTCCTCGGCGGCGATGCGGGCGTAGTGACGGTTGCGGGGGGCGAGCACGGCCGAGGCGAGTCCTGCGGCGATGAGCGAGGCGAGCAGGATGCCGACCTTCGCGTGGTCGTCGTGCGGGCTCCCCTCGCCGAAGGTGAGGCCGGCGACGAGGAGCGACACGGTGAAGCCGATGCCCGCCAGCAGTGAGATCCCGATGAGGTCGATCCACTTGACCGCCGCGTCGAGGCTCGCCCTCGTGAGGGTCGTCACGAGCCACGTGGTGCCCGCGATCCCGATCACCTTGCCCATGACGAGGCCCACGACGACGCCGATCGTCACGGTGTCGGTCAGCGCGGCGCCGAGCTCGTCACCCACCACGGTGACGCCGGCGGCGAAGAACGCGAAGATGGGCACGGCGACGCCGGAGGAGAGCGGGCGGATGCGGTGCTCGAACACCTCCGCGAGGCCCGGTCCCGCGTCGGGACCGCCCGACGCCGCGCTCCGGACGACCGGGACGGTGAAGGCGAGGGCGACGCCGGCGATCGTCGCGTGCACACCGGAGGCGTGCACGAGGGCCCACGCCGCGAACGCGATCGGCACGAGGATGACCCAGCCCGTCCAGACGCGCCCGCCGAAGAAGCGACGGTAGCGCTGCACGAGGAAGCCGAAGAGCGCGATCGGGATGACGGCGAGGCCGAGGGCGACGAGATCGATGTCGCTCGTGAAGGCCACCGCGATGATGGCGATAGCGATGAAGTCGTCGACGACCGCGAGGGTCAGGAGGAAGATGCGCAGGGCCGCGGGGAGCTTCGAGCCGATGATGGCGAGCACGGCGACGGCGAACGCGATGTCGGTGGCCGTCGGGATCGCCCAGCCGCGCAGGGTCTCCGGGTTCGACGCGTTGATGAGAGCGTAGATGCCCGCGGGGACGATCACTCCGCCGACCGCGGCCAGCACGGGCACGACGGCCGTCTTCGGGTCGCGCAGGTCGCCGGCGATGAACTCCCGCTTGAGTTCGAGGCCGACGATGAAGAAGAAGATGGCGAGGAGCCCGTCCGACGCCCAGTGCCCCACGCTCAGCTCCAGGTGCCACGGCTCGAAGCCGAACGTGAAGTCGCGGACGGCGTAGTAGGCCCCGAAGGCCGGCGAGTTCGCCCAGACGAGCGCGGCGACGGCAGCGATGAGCAGCAGCGTGCCGCCGACGCTCTCCTTGCGGAGGATCTCGTCGATCCGGAGGCTCTCGCCATAGGTCCCGCGTCCGAAGACGCGACGGCGTACGGGGGGAGTCGGGTCGAGAGGCGGCGTGTCAGTCACTGGTGTCCTTCGGTGGGTTCGCGTATAGACAATCACCGCCGCGATCCGCGACGGGCCGACCAGACTTCCCGGCTCTCCGCCCGCCAGTCTAACGCTCGATGCGGCGTATCCTGGGCCGGACGGAGCAGGTGGACGGACGGGGAACGCATGTCGACGGAAGATCCAGCGGAGGTCGTCCGGACGCTCCGCAGAGGGTTCGACTCCGGTCTCACCAAGCCTCTCGCCTGGCGTCGGGCGCAGCTCGTCGCGCTCCGGCGACTGCTCCTCGACGGCGGAGCCGAACTGGAACGAGCGCTCGCTCTGGATCTGGGTAAATCCTCGGCGGAGGCGCAGGTGTCGGAGATCGGGGTCGTGCGCGCGGAGGTCGATCATGCCCTCCGACACATGCGGCGGTGGGCGCGATCGACCCGCGTCCCCGTCCCGGTGGCCGTCGCCCCGGCGTCGGCGCGGGTGGTGCCGGAGCCGCTCGGGGTCGTCCTCGTGATCGGTCCGTGGAACTACCCGGTCCAGTTGATCCTGGCGCCGCTCGTCGGCGCCCTCGCCGCCGGCAACGCCGTGGTGCTGAAACCGAGCGAGGTCGCGCCGGCGACGAGCGCGGCACTCGCCCGACTCGTCGGACACCACCTCGACCCGCGTGGCGTGACCGTCGTGGAGGGCGATGCGGGGACGACGACGGAGCTCCTGTCGCAGCGCCTCGACCATGTCTTCTTCACGGGCGGGGGAGCGGTGGCCCGGATCGTCGCCCGCGCGGCCGCCGAGAACCTGACGCCCGTCACCCTCGAACTCGGGGGGAAGTCGCCCGTGTGGATCGACGACACGGTCGACGTCGAGGCGGCTGCCCGCCGTCTCGCCTGGGGCAAGTTCATGAACGCGGGACAGACGTGCGTCGCTCCCGACTACGTGCTCGCGACCCCGCCCGTCGCGTCGCGGCTCACGGCCGCGCTCGCCGTCGCCGTCACCGCGTTCTACGGCCTCGACCCGGCGGCGAGCCCCGACTACGGCCGCATCGTGGCGGACCGGCACGTCGATCGCCTCGCGTCCCTCCTCGAGGGCGAGCACGCGGCCGTCGGGGGAACCGTCGACCGCGGGACGCGCTACGTCGCGCCGACGGTCGTCGATGGCGCCCGTCTCGACTCGCCCCTGCTGGCCGAGGAGATCTTCGGACCGATCCTCCCGATCGTGCACGTGGCGGACCTCGACGAGGCCATCCGAGTCGTGCGCTCCCGCGAGAAGCCCCTCGCGCTCTACGTCTTCAGCTCGTCCCGCGAGGTCGAGCGGCGTTTCCTGCGCGAGACCTCGTCGGGGGCGGTCGGAGTGGGGGTGCCCTCGGCCCATCTCCTCGTCCCCGGCCTTCCGTTCGGGGGAGTGGGCGCGAGCGGCACCGGGGCCTATCACGGCAAGAGGTCGTTCGACACCTTCACCCACGAGAAAGCGGTCCTGCGCAAACCCCTGTCCCCGGACACGATCGCCCTCGCCTACCCGCCGTTCACGCCGCGCCGCGAGGGGATCATCCGACGGTTCATCGCGCGGACCGGCTCGGGAGACGGATCATGAGCGCTCACCCCGAACTCGCCCGGCTCGTCGGAGCCATGGAGGAGGTACTCGATCGCTGCGTGTGGAGTGCCACGATGACGCACGAATCGCTCCTGACGTACCTCATCGAAGAGAGCTACGAACTCGTCGACGCGGTCGAATCGGGAGTACCGGAGCACATCCGTGAAGAACTCGCGGACGTGCTCCTCCAGGTGGTGTTCCACTCCGCGATCGCCGCGCGTGATCCCCGGGAGGGCTTCGGCATCGAGGACGTCGCCTCCGAGGCGGCAGACAAGATGATCCGGCGCCACCCCCACGTGTTCGCCGGCGTGGAGGCACCGACGGTCGAGGACGTGCTGCGCGTCTGGAGCGCCGCGAAGGCCGAGGAGAAGATCGAGCGCGACAGCATCATGGACGGTCTGCCCTCGTCACTCCCGGCGCTCGCGCTCGCCGCGAAGACGGTCGGCCGCATCGACCGAGCGGGAAGTCCCGTCGAGGTCGACGTCGTGACGTCGGCCCCGGCGGACGAGGACGAGCTCGGAGCGCTCCTCCTCTCGATCGCGGCCGCGGCGTCGCGCGCGGGACTCGATCCCGAGCGCGCGCTCCGACGGGCCACCGCGGACCTGCAGCGCTCCGTCCGGCGCACCGAACCGACCGGTCGCTGACCCCGACGCGGTCGCTCAGGCGATGCGCTGACCACGCGGCAGCCGCCCGGCGGGTGTCCGCGTTCGGGCGATGCCCCACCACAGGAGTCCGGCGCCGATCAGCACGTGCGCCGCCAGCCCGACGAACCACGACGGTGTCGTGGAGTTCCACGTCTCCTCCGCTGTCGCGGTGTCCTCCCCGGAGTACCCGCCGGTGAAGTCCTCGCACTCGTTGTAGGTGATCTCGGTCTCGGGCGGCACCTGAGCGCCACGGACGAGCAGGGCGACCTGGCCGAAGAGGTCGTTCGGATATCCGCTCGCGTCGAACTCGCCGGATCCGGCATCGGCGAGAACCACGTACGGGTTCGCGGCGAGCACGCCCCAGACGAGATCGAATCGCGGTGCCTGGTAGGTGTACACCTCGGGCGGGAGGCAGGTGGGGGCCTCGGTCGATCCGTCCTCCGGGTACGTCTCGGGATCGATGTACACGGACGTCGACCGCACTTCGGTCTGGACCGCCGCACCCCCGAGACCGAAGGCGATGAGCGTACCGACGGACAGAGCCGCCACGACGAGGTAGGTCGCGGCGACCGAGAACAGCGGCCGGGTGATGATCGCGGAGAGTCCCACGCCCACGGCGGAGACGACGGCGAGCTCCGCCAGGAGGACGAGCAGCGACGCCACGACCGTCCGGGCCGGGACCCCTCCGAGCGCGAACGACACGATCAGGAACGGCAGTGAGACCACGAGGAACGCGAGCGACGTGAACCAGGAGGCGAGGAACTTGCCGAGCACGATCTGCGTCGTCGAGACGAGCGTGACCTGCGTCGTCGCGAGCGTGCCCGCGTCGCGGTCGCCGTTGACCGCGGCGCCGCTGAGCGCCGGGGCCAGGAGAGTGCCGAGCAGGAGCACGAAGTAGACGATCGTCGAGAAGAGGAAACCGCCGGAACCGCTGCCCTCGTCGACCCGCCAGAGCAGCACCGTCGTGATCGCCACGAGCAGGGTGAAGAGTCCGAGCAGGACGTACACGGCGATGCCGCGCACCCGCTGCTCGAGCTCGAGGGTGACGACGAGGCGCACGCCGCGGGAGAAGGGGATCATGCCGCACCGTCCACGTCGCCGAGACCCTGGAAGGTGCGCTCGAAGTCTCCGATGGCGGGAGCGAAGGCGGTGACGCGGACCCCGCGTCGGACGAGCTCCGCGAGGAAGGAGGCCGCCTCGTCGTCCGAGGCGAACGGGAGGAGGACGGCGTCGCCGATCGTCGACACGTCCGCCGTGGGCACGCCGAGGTCCGCGATCGACCACGACAGGTGGGCCGGGTCGATGGAGCGGATGCGCCAGGGACGGGCTGCGGCACCCGCTCGCGCGAGACGTTCGGCGCTCACGCTCGCTCCACCCTCCACGTAGACGGCGTCGTCGGCGAGTTCCTCGAGCTCGGCGAGAACGTGGCTCGAGACGAGGACCGTGCGTCCGTCGCGGGCGAGTCCGCGGACGAGTTCGCGGAGCGCGACCCGAGCGGCCGGGTCGAGACCGGACGCGGGTTCGTCGAGCAGCAGGACGGAGGGATCGTGCACGAGGGCGCGGGCGAGGGAGAGGCGCTGCTTCTGACCGCGCGACAGGGCGCGCGTCGGGGCCTGGGCGAGCGACTCGAGGGAGACGAGCGAGAGGAGCTCGTCGGCACGTTCGCGCGCACGCTCCGTCGTCATGCCGTAGAGCAGGGCTGTCACCTCGATCGCGCGGCGAACCGAGAGGGCGTTCCATGATCCCAGAGCGTCCGGCATCCAGCCCATCACGCGGCGCACGGCGGAGGGGGAGGTGACGGGGTCGTGTCCGCCGACGCTGATGGTGCCGGCGTCCGGGGTGAGGAGTGTCGCGAGCATGAGGAGGAGCGTCGTCTTGCCCGCTCCGTTCGGCCCGATGAGGGCGGTGACGCGTCCGGGCCGGGCCTCGAACGTGATGTCTCGGACGGCGCGCACGTCGCCGAACGACCGACGCAGCCCGTTCACGACGATTCCGCCCGCTCCGGGGATCGCCGGCGGCGCCGCGACCTGGGGCGTCTGGCTCATGCACTCCTCCTCGGCGCTCGAGGAGTGGAGCGCTTTCGAGAATGGTAGCGCGGGAGAAGGGACGAGTCCGCTCCGGCGCACATGGCAGAATCGCCTCATGGCCTCACCGATCTCCCCGCCGCGCGGAATGCGCGATTTCCTGCCGGCAGAGAAGGCGCGACGGGAGTCGGCGCTCGCCACCATCCGGCGGGTCTACCGGGCCCACGGCTTCGACGAGATCGAGACCCCCGTCGTCGAGGATCACCAGCGACTCCACTCGGGCCTCGGCGGCGACAACGAGAAGCTCGCGTACTCCGTGCTGAAGCGCGGCCTCGACGCCGATGCGCTGCGCTCGGCGGCGGACGGCGACGGCGCGTCCTCCCTCGCAGACCTCGGACTCCGCTTCGACCTCACGGTTCCGCTGGCGCGCTTCTACGCGAGCCACCGCGCCGAGCTCCCCCCGGTCTTCCGCTCGCTGCAGGTCGCTCCCGTGTGGCGCGCCGAGCGACCCCAGAAGGGGCGCTACCGCCAGTTCGTCCAGTGCGACATCGACATCATCGGGGAGCCGGGACCGCTCGCGGAGATCGAGCTCCTCTCCGCCACGTCCACCGCGCTGCGCGCGCTCGGGATCGATGGATTCCGCATCCGCATCAACGACCGGCGACTCCTCGTCGGCATGCTCGATGGCTTCGGATTCCCGGCCGACGAGCACGCCGGCGTCCTCATCACGATCGACAAGCTCGACAAGATCGGTCCCGTCGGCGTCGTTGCCGAACTCCGCGACCGCGGCGTCACGACGGCGGGTGTCGATGCCCTCGAGGAGTTCCTCCAGCGACCACAGACCCAGGAGTTCGTCCCGTTCGGCGAGAAGCAGATCCGTCGCGCGCTCCCCGACGGTGCCGACGACACCGTGATCGGCGAGCTCGTCACGATCGGCCGGGCCGCGACGGCGCAGTCCCGCATCGACGTCCAGCCCCCCGGCGATCCGCAATTCGCCCGCGACCTCGTCGTGTTCGATCCCTTCCTCGTGCGAGGGATGGGCTACTACACGGGCCCGATCTTCGAGATCGAGCACCCCGACTTCGGGTACTCGCTCGGTGGCGGAGGGCGGTACGACGGGATGATCGGCCGATTCCTCGGCCAGGACGTGCCCGCGACGGGGTTCTCGATCGGCTTCGAGCGCATCGTCGACATCGTCGAGACCCGAGAGGATGCAGCCACGGCGTCCGTCGTGCTCCTGCACGAGAGCGACGCCGACCCCGCCGTGCTCCTGCGGCTCAAGGCCGAACTCATCCGGAACGGTGCCGCGCGCGTGCGACTGGAGCGCCGCACGAAGAACGTGAAGGCGCTGCTCGAACGGGTCGCGGCCGACGGCTTCGGTCGTTTCGCGAGCGTTCCCCGCGATGCCGCCGGTGATGTGACGTCCGCGGACCTCGCGTTCCGTCCGCTCGTGTGAACAGTCGTTTCGCGAGCGTTCCCCGCGATGCCGACGGTGACGTGACGTCCGCGGACCTCGCGTTCCGTCCGCTCGTGTGAACAGTCGCTTCGCGAGCGTTCCCCGCGATGCCGCCGGTGACGTGACCTCCGCGGACCTCGCGTTCCGTCCGCTCGTGTGAACGGTCGTTTCGCGAGCGTTCCCCGCGATGCCGCCGGTGACGTGACCTCCGCGGACCTCGCGTTCCGTCCGCTCGTGTGAACAGTCCCTGAACGCGTGAGGGACCGCCCATCGGCCCCTCGCTAGACTTGCTCGCGTGGGTGCGGATCACCCACGACCCCAACCTGACGAGGAGATACACCGTGGCACTCATTGAGGCTGTAGCAGCTCGCGAGATCCTGGACTCGCGCGGAAACCCGACCGTGGAGGTCGAGGTCCTGCTCGAGGACGGCACCGTCGGGCGCGCGGCCGTTCCGTCCGGCGCGTCGACCGGAGCGTTCGAGGCATACGAGCTGCGCGACGGAGACTCCTCTCGCTACCTGGGCAAGGGCGTGCAGAAGGCCGTCGAAGCCGTCGAGGACGAGCTCGGCCCGGCCATCGAAGGGCTCCCCGCGATCGACCAGCGTCTCGTGGACCAGGCCCTCATCGAGGTCGACGGCACGGAGAACAAGAAGCGCGTCGGCGCCAACGCCATCCTGGGCGTCAGCCTCGCGGTCGCGAAGGCCGCGGCAGACTCGGCCGACCTCCCCCTCTACCAGTACCTCGGCGGACCGAACGCCCACGTGCTGCCCGTCCCGCTCATGAACATCATCAACGGTGGTGCTCACGCGGACACCGGCGTCGACATCCAGGAGTTCATGGTCCTGCCGATCGGTGCACCGTCCTTCTCCGAGGGCCTGCGCTGGGGCGTCGAGACCTACCACGCGCTCAAGAGCCTGCTGAAGTCCAAGGGCTTCGCGACGGGCCTCGGCGACGAGGGCGGCTTCGCCCCCGACCTCGCGAACAACCGCGCGGCGCTCGACCTCATCATGGAGGCCATCAGCTCCGTCGGCTTCACGCCCGGAACCGACATCGCCCTGGGTCTCGATGTGGCCTCGAGCGAGTTCTACTCGGACGGCGCGTACCAGTTCGAGGGCAAGGCCCTGACGGCCGAGGAGATGACCGCGTACTACGGCGAGCTCGTCGACGCGTACCCGCTCGTCACGATCGAGGACCCGCTGGCCGAGGACGACTGGGCCGGCTACGCCCACCTCACGCCCGCACTCGGCTCGAAGGTCCAGATCGTCGGAGACGACCTCTTCGTGACGAACCCGACGCGCCTCGCGGACGGCATCGCCCGCGGCGCCGCCAACTCGCTGCTCGTCAAGGTCAACCAGATCGGTACCCTCACCGAGACCCTCGACGCCGTGGCCCTCGCGCAGCGTTCGGGCTACACCGCGATCCTGTCCCACCGTTCGGGTGAGACCGAGGACACGACGATCGCCGACCTCGCGGTCGCCACGAACGCCGGCCAGATCAAGACCGGTGCGCCTGCCCGTTCCGAGCGGGTCGCGAAGTACAATCAGCTTCTGAGGATCGAGGAGCTCCTCGGTGCTGGAGCCGTCTACGCCGGTCGCTCGGCGTTCCCGCGCTTCACCGCCTAGGCGTCGGTCAGTACTTTCGATCGATCACCGGACTCCCTCGATTCCTCGGCCTCCACGCCGGGATCGGGGGAGTCCGTCGTTTCGGCACACCCCGCCCGAACCACTCCGCACGATCCGACCAGCCAGAATGAGGGAGACCGCATGTCACAGCCTCGCCGCCGCCCCCGTGACCAGCGTGTCCGGGCCGCCGCGTCGTCGAGCGCTGCCGCGTCGGGTTCCGCCTGGCTCCGCGGACTCCGCTTCTCGGGCTTCTCCCTCCTCATGATGGGGCTGCTCATCCTCGGTGTCGTCGTCCTCGCCCCCAACATCTCGGCCTTCGTCGATCAGCGGCAGGAGATCGCCGAGCTGAGCGCGCAGGTAACCGAGGACGGCGAGACGGTGGATCGTCTGACGGCCGAGCGCGAGCGGTGGAACGACTCGACCTTCGTGATGACGCAAGCACGCGAGCGCTTCTTCTACGTGAACCCCGGCGAGGTGAGCTTCCTCGTCATCAACGATCTCGACGCGGCCGTGCTCGCCGACGTGGACGAGCCGGTGAGCAGTGAGCTCACGGTGACGGACACCGATTGGACGCAGTCGCTCCTCGCGTCGCTGCTGTCGTCGGCCTACGCCGAGGAAGTCACCGGTTCGTCGGAGTAGAGGGGCGGCCCGTCCGGCGGTCCTCGCTCCTGCGGGATAATCGACGAATGAGTTCCGACGCGCCCGTTCTGCCGCCCTTCGTCTCCGCCGCCAGCGATGAGGATCTGCGGGTCCTCCGCGAGCAGCTCGGACGGCCGGCTCGCGGCGTGCTCGGGATCGCGGCGCGCTGTGCGTGCGGACGGCCGACCGTCGTCGTCACGGCCCCTCGCCTGCCCGACGGCACTCCGTTCCCGACCTTCTTCTATCTCACCCACCCCGCAGCGACCGCGGCGATGTCGGCGCTCGAGGCCACGCAGGTGATGCCGGAGCTCGCGGCCCTCCTCGAGGAGCCGGAGATCGGCGACGACTACCGCGCGGCGCACAAGCGGTATCTGGCAGATCGCGAGTCGGTCGCCGTCGTGCCCGAGATCTCGGACTTCTCTGCGGGTGGCATGCCGACGCGTGTGAAGTGCCTGCACGCCCTCGCCGCCCACTCCCTCGCGGTCGGACCGGGCGTCAACCCGATCGGCGATCGCGCTCTCGAGCGCTCGACGTGGAGCCCCGACCGGTGCCAGTGCATCCTGGACGACCGTTCGTCGAGCCCGGACGTCGCTCCGTGACACGCCCGACGGGGGACACGCGCGGGTGAATCAGCTGTGAAAGCGGCTGATAGACTCGAGCCGCTCGGTGCCGTCGGAGCCATCCGGCCGGCCTGCAGGTCCACCACCTCTTGATCGAGTCAATTCACACACGTGTAGGAGAGCTTTCACCGTGCCCAAGATCCTCATCGTCGGCGGCGGTTACGCCGGTTTTTACACCGCTTGGAAGCTGGAGAAGCAGCTCCGCCGGGGTGAAGCCGACGTCACGATCGTCGACCCCCTCCCGTACATGACGTACCAGCCGTTCCTCCCCGAGGTCGCCGCCGGTTCCATCGAGGGCCGTCACGCGGTCGTCGCGCACCGTCGCCACCTGAAGAAGACGGACGTCATCACGGCCCGCGTGACGGCGATCAACCACGCCGAGAAGAAGGCGACCATCACGCCGGAACTCGGCGAGCCCTACGAGTTCGACTACGACATCGTCGTGGTCACGGGTGGCGCCGTCTCGCGCACGTTCCCGATCCCGGGCATCGCGGAGAACGCCATCGGCCTGAAGACGATCGAGGAGGCCGTCGCCATCCGCGACCGCATCCTCGGCAACTTCGATCGGGCCTCGACCCTCCCGGCCGGACCGGAGCGCGATCGTCTGCTCACGGTCGTCGTGGTCGGCGGCGGGTTCGCCGGCATCGAGGTCTTCGCGGAACTGCGGTCGTTCGCGTCCGCGCTGCTGCAGTCGTACCCGCAGATCTCCTTCGACGACGTGCACTTCCACCTCATCGAGGCGATGGGGCGCATCATGCCCGAGGTCTCGCTCCCCACGAGCCACTGGGTGCTCAAGAACCTGGCCGAGCGCGGAGCGCTCGTGCACCTCGACACGCAGCTGAAGTCGGCGGTCGACGGCAGGGTCGAGCTGTCGACGGGCGAGAGCTTCGAGTCGGATCTGATCATCTGGACCGCCGGTGTCATGGCGAACCCGCAGATCGTCCGCAACAGCGACCTCCCGGTGGAGGAGCGCGGCCGCATCACGGTCCGTACCGACCTCCGGGTCGGTGACGAGGACACGATCGTCGCGGACGCCTGGGGTGCCGGCGACATCTCGGCCATCAAGGACCTGAGCGGCGGCGGCGTCGGCGGCTTCTGCGTCCCGAACGCCCAGCACGCCGTCCGCCAGGGCAAGCTCCTCGCCAAGAACCTCGTCGCTACACTCCGCGGCGAGGAGCCGAAGGACTACAACCACAAGAACCTCGGCGCCGTCGCGGGCCTCGGCCTCGGAACCGGTGTGTTCCAGTCCGGCAAGATCGCGATCAAGGGCCTGCCCGCCTGGGTCGCTCACCGCGGTTACCACGGCCTCGCGATGCCCAGCTGGGAGCGGAAGATCCGCGTCGTCACCGGCTGGTGGAACAACATCTGGCTCGGACGCGACATCGTCGGCATCGAGGCGCGCGAGACCCCGCGCGCCGTGTTCGAGGAGTTCGCCTCGCGCCCGAAGCCGCCGGCACCGAAGGCGGAGGACGCCCCCGTGGCCGCTCCCGCCGAGGAGAAGAAGCCGGCACGGAAGACGCCGGCGAAGAAGGCTCCCGTGAAGAAGGCCGCAGCGGCGCAGAATGCTCCGGCACAGGAGGCGGAGGCTCCCGGCGCGGGCGCCGCCCCCGAGGAGTCCTACGGCGGAGCGGCGGAGGGCACCGACCCCAAGCCGGTGTCGTCGGACAAGTAGAGTTCTCCGACAGACGGACTGCACACGACGGGTCGGGCCGATGGCCCGACCCGTCGTCGGTTTCTCCGGCCCCCGTAGCCCAATTGGCAGAGGCAGGCGACTTAAAATCGCCGCAGTCTGGGTTCGAACCCCAGCGGGGGCACTGTTCTGCACCCGCGTGCGGTCCCGTTCTCGCGAACGGGGGACGCCGACGGGGGACCATAGGCGGCCGCAGTCCTCCCGCGCCTGCCAGAATGAACCCATGACACGCTGGCTCCTTCCATGACGGGCCCCGCCGCGATGAAGCGGATCGCGCCGACCCGTCTTCGTTCCCTTCCCTCGGCCCTCGTCGTCGACATCCGCGAACACGGCGTGGCCGGGAGCGCTCCCTTCGCCAACGTGCTCCGCGTTCCCATGTCGGAGGTCTCGGACCGGCTCGTCGAGCTGCCGGTGGAGACGCTCTACATCGTGTGCGAGACCGGTCTCAAGAGCCCGCGAGTCGTCTCCTACCTCGTGGGCCTCGGGTTCGACGCCGTCGATGTCGAGGGTGGGCTCGCCGCTCTCGACGGCGAGGATGCGGCCGCGGGGGCGACGACCGCCTGACAGGTCGGGCCGGGGCCTGCACGGATCAGAGCCCGCTCTCCTCCTCGAGAGCCGGAGCGATGTAGCGTCGCCAGATCCACACCGACAGGCACAGGACGATGCACGCGACGGCGGCGGCCGATCCGATCGACGTGACCGCCGACGTCATGGCGGGAGTGCCTGATCCGAGCAGCACGAGCTCGACGGCGACCACGACGAAGCCGATGGCGACCCACGCCACCCGCGACGCCGCCCACAGGCTCCGTCCGGAGGACGCGCCGATGGGGAGCAGCATGATGGCGGCCGACCCGAGGGCGGCGGCCGTGAGGACGTTGAGCGTCTCCGTCACGAGGCTGGCGGCGAAACCACCGAGTCCGAGGAGAGGGAAGACGCTTCCGAGGGCCCAGGACGCACCACCGAGGACGGCGAGCGACAGGATGCGGATGCCCGCCACGCGGCCCTCGGCGACTCGGCTCACCGCGAGCGAGGTCGACGCGGTGAGGACGAGGGCGAAGAGGAGCGGCGGCTCGAGTCCGAGGAAGCGCGACGCCGCGACCGTCGCTGCGATCACGAGGAACCCGCGGGGATCGACCGTCGTGTGAACGCGTCCGGAGCCGAAGAGGCGAGAGGCCACGGCCGGGACGGCGACCGAGGCGAGAGCCACGACGAACGTGGCCGTCACGGAGGCGAAGAGGAGCCGTGCGTAGGCCGGCGACCCGTCGACGGGTCTCGAGAGGATGAGCAGGCCCGCCACCGCGACGAGGGCCGCGACCACCGTGGGGATCGATGACGGTGCCGGCACCACACGGGGAGCGGTCACGACGTCACGTCGATTGCGGCCGGTCAGGACGAAGCGAGCAGGCGAGGAGAGCGGCGAGGAGCTGGTCGCGCCCGGACCGGTGGCGCCTCGGGAAACCGCTCCGGCCCCGCGGGCCACATGGCTCGCGAGCGCGATCCCGGCGACGGCGAGGGCAGCGAGCAGGAGGGTCCTGGCCCACTCCGGCCCCGTCCCCGAGGAGAAGAGGGGCGCGCGCGGCGTCGTGAAGGGTGTCGCGGCATCCCACGTGTCGCGATCCCACGGAGAGGCCCCGGGCGGCGGCACGGCGGGCGACGTCGGCTCGTCGGGCGTCGGGGGAGCCGGGGAGGGCTCGGGTTGCGGCGCCGTCGGTGTCGCGGTCTCCGACGGTTCGTCGCCGGGCGCGGATCCGGACGGCGTCGGAGTCGGACTGGGTGCCGGCGTGGAGCCGCCGACGGTCAGTTCCACGGGGACGCCACCGCCGCTCGTGTTGTCGGCCGCATCGCGCTGGATGGCGACGATCCGCACGTCGCCGACGGTGAGCCGCGCGGCCACGCAGGACCACTCGCTGTTCGACACGATGGCCTGGCACACGGATGCCGAGCCGGCGAAGACGGTGACAGTGGCGCCATCCTCCCCGCTGCCCGCGAATCGGACGTCCTCCGTGGGGACGGAAGAACCGCTGCGCGGGCTCGAGATGAGAGGCGGGGACGGGACCGTCCGGTCGAGGACGAGCCGCACGGCTGGAGACGCATCCGATCGCGTACTGGTGTAGGTCGCGACCTGCGAGGCGGTCGCGCTGTAGGAACCGTCCGCTGCTCGAGCGGGGAGCAGGCACGCCCAGGCACCGCTCGAGTCCGCGCCGGACGAGCAGCTCTCGCCCGACGACGTCGTCGCCGTGACCGTCGCGCCGGGGATGCCCGTTCCGCGGAGGAGCCCGTTGCCGGGTGTCGACCCGCCGGAGAGGATCGTCGGCGGCGGCACGCTCGTCACCTGCACCGAGGTACGGCCACCGGCCGCGCCGTCTGCGCCGGTGGCGATCGCCTGGATCGTGATGGCCGCGCCGGCCCCGAGCGTGATCGTGCACGACCACCCCTCGGCGTCGGACGCGTCGATGATGCAGAGCACGTCGCCTGCGCCGTTCTGAACCTGGACGCCGGACCCGGGGGTCTTGGTTCCCGAGATCGTCGTCGACGCCGAGGTGATCACCGACCCGGGCGAGGGTGATCCGATGATCGGAGCCTCGGCCCGGTCGTCCTCGGGAGGAGCGGTCGGGGCGGCCGGCGGGGAGGGGGTCTCCGTCGTGGCGAGAGCCGCACTCGCTCCGGTCCCGATCGCGCCGGCCGTGACGAGACCGATGAGCAGCGCGGCCACACCGAGAGAGCGGAGAGGACTCCGTCGCACGGGTCGACGAACGGAGGGCGTCGTCACGGACGACGCTCCCTCGATGCGCACGGCCTCGCGCTTCGCCGATCCCTGCTGAGCCACGTCTGTCCTGTCTACGATGCCGGTGGCCCTCGGTCAAGCGCCCGCGCCGTTTCGTGACGTGTCGTTAACCGGGGCCCGGCGGTATGGTGGGCCGGAGACGGAGGACGCATGGCGTATTCACTCGGGCCGATCGAAGCCCGTGCGAGCACCGAACGAGCGCCCTGGCGCGATCCTCTCTCCTACTGGGGTTCGATCGATGCTGCGACAGCGGATCTCGATGCTCCGGTCGGTGTCCTCCACGCCGACGCCGTGCGTTTCAACGCCCACGACCTCCTCCGACGCGCGGCCGGCAAGCCGGTCAGGATCGCGTCGAAGTCGCTGCGCGTCCGGTCCGTGATCGAGGCGCTCCTCGAGCTCGACGGGTTCTCCGGGGTCCTCGCGTACACCCTCGCGGAGGCGCTCTGGCTCGCCGACACGATCGACGACGTCGTGGTCGGCTATCCGAGCGCCGATAGGGGCGCCATCGCCCGCCTCGTCACGGCGCCGCTCGCCGCCGCCCGCGTGACACTGATGATCGACAGCATCGATCACCTCGACCTGATCGACGCCGTCCGGCCACCGGCCGAACGCGAGACCGTGCGGATCTGCGTGGAGCTCGACGCGTCGTGGCGCTCCCGGGGGCCTCTCGGCACCGTCGGGGTCCATCGATCACCACTCCACTCGGTCGACGACATCGAGCGTGTCGCCCGTGCCGTCGTCGAACGTCCCGGTTTCGTCCTCGTCGGGATCATGTCCTACGAGGCGCAGATCGCGGGTGTCGCGGACACGGCCGGTCGACGGGCGTACAACGCGAGCGTCGCGTACATGCAGAGGCATTCGATGCCGGAACTCGTCGAGCGCCGGGGGCTCGCCGTCGAGCGGGTGCGCCGACTCGCCGATCTCGAATTCGTGAACGGGGGAGGGACAGGCTCCCTCGAGCAGACCACGCAGGACGATTCCGTCACCGAACTCGCGGCGGGGAGCGGTATCTTCGCCGGTCGGCTCTTCGACGGCTACAGCCGCTTCTCGCCGGCCCCGGCGGCCGCTTTCGGACTCACGGTCGCGCGTCGACCGGAACCGGCGGTGGCCACGGTGCTCGGCGGCGGGTTCGTGGCGTCGGGTCCCCCCGGGCTCGATCGTCTGCCGACCCCCGTCTCTCCGGCGGGGCTCCGATTCATCCCACGGGAGTCGGCCGGTGAGGTCCAGACCCCTCTCGCCGGGGCGGCGGCGCGCCCCCTCCGCATCGGCGACCGCGTGTGGTTCCGTCACGCGAAGTCCGGCGAACTCTCCGAACGACTCGATGGTTTCGCCGTCCTCGACGCCGACGCGAGCGGGATCCTGCGGGTCGTGGACGACGCTCCCACCTATCGCGGAGAAGGACGGACCTTCGTATGACGGCCACCGGAGCGCTGTGGCGCAACTGGGCTCGCACGGAGTCCGCCCGCCCGATCCGGGTCGAGCGCCCGTCGAGCCCCGGCGCCGTCGCGCGCGCCGTGCGCGCAGCGGCCGGCTCCGGTCTGCCCATCAAGGCCGCGGGTTCCGGGCACAGCTTCACGGGGATCGCCGTCGCGCCCGGGGTGCTGTTGGAGCTCGACGACCTCACGGGCCTCGTCTCCGTCGACAGGGACCGGCGTCTCGCGACGATCCTCGCGGGGACGAGGCTGTCCGACGTGTCGCGCCTCCTCGCGCCCCACGGCCTCGCCCTCGAGAACCTCGGCGACATCGATCGGCAGACCATCTCGGGTGCGATCTCGACGGGGACGCACGGCACCGGCATCGGCTTCGCGGGACTCGCCGCGCGCGTGCGAGCCGTCACCCTCGTCACGGGGGACGGCTCGCTGCGACGTTTTTCCGCCGACGAGTCGCCGGAGCTCCTCCCGGCTGTGTCCCTCGGTCTCGGAGCGCTCGGAGTGCTCGTCGACGTCACGATCGAGTGCGTCGACGCGTTCGTCGTGAGCGCCGTCGAGGCGCCGGAACCGCTCGATGCGACGATCGCCGCGGCCGAGCAGCGTGCGCGTTCCGCCGATCACTTCGAGTTCTACTGGTTCCCGCATACGCGCGTCGCACTGACGAAGACCAACACGAGACTTCCCGCGGGCGGGGCTCGCGCTCCGCTGCCGCGTGTGCGGCGCCTGATCGACGACGACCTCATAGCCAACGGTGTGTATCGCGCGGTGTGCGCGACGGGGACGGTCCTCCCTGTCGTCGTGCCGACCCTCAACAGAGCGGCCACGAAGCTCACCGGTTCGCGTCGTTTCGCCGACCATTCGCACCGCGTCTTCACGACGTCGCGCACGGTCCGCTTCGCCGAGATGGAGTACGCCGTCCCGGTCGACGCCCTCCCGTCGGTACTCGAAGATCTCGCCGCCCTCATCGCCGTGCGGCGCTGGCGGATCTCTTTTCCGTTGGAGATCCGCTTCGCCGCCGCGGACGACCTCTGGCTCTCGACGGCCAGCGGTCGTGAGAGCGCCTACATCGCCGTGCATCGGTACCACCGGGAGAGGCACGAGCCGTACTTCCGGGCGGCCGAGGAGATCTTTCGGAACGTCGGAGGCCGCCCCCATTGGGGCAAGATCCACTACCTCGGTGTCGAGGAGCTCCGCACGCTCTATCCGCGCTTCGACGACTTTCTCGCTCTGAGGGACGAGCTGGACCCGAGGCGGGCTTTCGCGAATCCTTATCTCGATCGGGTGCTGGGTCCGTGACACCAGCCACCCGGTCGTCGATCACACGGTGCCGCGTCCGGGTGTCGCAGTAGACTCGACGGAGTCGTCGCACGAAGTCGTGCGGCCCCTGCCTACCGAGAACACTGAGGGAGCCCGAGCATGGAATGGCTCATTCCTGTCCTGATCGTCGTCGCGATCGTCGCCGTGATCGCCATCTACTTCTGGGTGACGTACAACTCGCTCGTGAGCCTCGTTGTGAGGGTGGAGGAGGCGTGGAGCGACATCACGGTGCAGCTCAAACGACGCGCTGATCTGATCCCGAACCTCATCGAGGCGGTGAAGGGGTACGCCGCCCACGAACGTGGAGTGTTCGAGAACGTCACGAAGGCGCGGGCCGAGACGCTCTCCGCCACGGGGCCGGTGCAGGCTTCGGCGGCGGAGAACCACATGCAGCAGGCCCTCCGGTCGGTCTTCGCCGTGGCCGAGGCCTATCCGCAGCTCCAGGCCAGCCAGAACTACCTGCAGCTCCAGAGCGAGCTCGTCGACACCGAGGACAAGATCCAGGCGTCGCGTCGCTTCTTCAACGGCGGTGTGCGTGAGCTCAACACGAAGATCAAGATCTTCCCGAACAATCTCATCGCCCGTCAGCTCGGTTTCACGGAGCGCGAGTTCTTCGAGGTCGCCGATGGTGCCGCGATCGCCGAACCGCCGCGGGTCCAGTTCTGAGCGGTCACGATCCGCGCGACGAAGGGGCGACCGAGAGGTCGCCCCTTCGTCATGCACGGCGCAGGTCGCGGGAGTAGAGGACGAGGGATCCCTCGCGAGCGACCTCGGTGAAGCCGGCCTTGCTCAGTACCCGCCGCGAGGCGTGGTTCTCGCGCTCTGTCTCGGCGACAGCGATCCGTGCACCCGCGTCCCGTGCACGTTCGAGTCCGAGGAGGACGGCCTCAGTGGCCAAACCGATGCCGCGAGCACTCGGTACGAGCCCGTAGCCGAATTCCACCCGGCCTTCTTCGTCGGGAGGTCCGAAGAATCCGAATCCTCCGATCGCTCGCCCGTCGCTCACCCGCCGGATCATGTACAGCGTGAAGACGGGATGCGGATGCGTCGACGCGGCCAGACAGCGTAAGGGATCCAGTTCATCCTCGAGGGGGTACTCGGCCTCCCAGGAATCACCGGGCGCCTCGTCGCGGGCGATGATACGCAGAGCCTGATCCGGCTCTATGCGCTCCAAGGTGACTCGGGTCTCTGCAATCCCGCCGTCTCCCTCGATCATGGTCCGAGTCTGGCAGCCGCGGATCTCGAAGCCAGCGGGGCGCACGATTCTCCGCGCAGGACGCTCCGCACGATTCTCCGCGCAGGACGCTCCGCACAGAAAAGAGGGGGCCGACCTCTCGGTCGATCCCCTCTGTTCGTCTCCCGGCGGCAGCCTCAGCCGCCGGGAGTCAGAACCACTGAACCCAGAACTGCTGGATCAGTACGTGTCCTCGATCGTGACGGTGTCGCCGTCGATCGTGATCTTGCCCGTGATGCCCCACTCGCCGTCGAGACCGAAGGGCAGCGTGTCCTTCGATCCGTCGTAGGTGGTTCCCGTGACGTCGGCCGTGTACGAGCCCTCGGACGCGGTGAAGTAGGTGCCGTTCTCGTCCACCTCGACCGTGGGGTACTCGTCGATCTTGTAGGTGACCTTGTCCACCGATGTGAAGTCGGTGTACCACGAGAGGCGCAGGCTGCAGCCCTCGGGGTCGAGTTCGGTCGACGCGGCGCAGTCGTCGAGGAATGCGTTGACCGATTCCTGCACAGCGGCCGTCAGCGCCTCCGTCGGAGCGACCTCGAGGGTCACGCCGTCGAAGTTCGCGCGGGTTCCCGTGGCGACCGCGTAGCTCTGCTCCTCCGCAGTGAAGAAGTCGTTGCCGGGAGCGCCGACCGTGTACATCGCCGGGTAGGCCGGCAGGCTGTACTCGTCGCCGAAGGCGACCGTCACACCGTTGACCGCAGCCTCGTTGGTCTCCGTGCTCGAGTTCTGGATGTAGACGGGCAGGTCGCCGACGAGCGGCGAGTCGATCTTCCAGGTGTCGAAGAAGAGGGCCTGCTTGCCCGCCTTGGAGAGCTCGATGTATCCGTCGTAGACGGTTCCGCCGAGGCTGTAGGACACGTCGACCGTGGCCTGGTCGCCGCGCACGCGCGACGCCGTGATCTTCGCGTCCGTGATGAACTCGGTGGCCTCGCCGAGGACGTCGTCGGTGAGCAGGACGGCCTGCTCCTCCGCGACACCCGGGGCGGCGAGGTCGTTCGCCTCTGACGCGTCACCGGAGGCGATCGCGGAGAGGTAGGAGCGCACGGTGGCGTCGGGTCCGTACACCGAGGAGTTCACGATGTTGACGACGACGGCACCGATGATGAGGAGCAGCACGAGTCCACCGGCAAGGACGCTGAAGAGGACGATCTTCTTCTTGTTCGGGTTGGAGGGCTTCTTCGGTCCGCCCGGTCCGCCGGGAGGGGTCGAGCCGTATCCAGCCGAACCGGCGGGGAAGCCGCCGGGAGGCGGCGTGCCGTTCGACGGAGGCGTGTAGGCGCCGCCGTTCTGCTGCGGCTGGTACGCGCCACCGGTGTGCGGGGCGTTCTGTCCGGCGTTCTGCGGGGGCTGGTAGGCGCCGCTCGACTGCGGGGCGTTCTGCTGGGGCTGGTAGGCGCCGCCGGTCTGCGGGGCGTTCTGTCCGGCGTTCTGCGGGGGCTGGTACGCGCCACCGGTCTGCGGGGCGTTCTGCTGGGGCTGGTGTCCCGTCGAGGGCGGCCCCCACTGCGGGGTGGAGTTCTGTGCTCCGTCTTCGGGCCTCTGCGGCGGGTTGTTGTCGGCGACCATGTCTGTGTCTTCCCCTTCGGTCGAATGCGATCACGGCAAACCTACCAGTCGCGATCCGCGCCAACACGGGGGAGAAGTCCCCATTAGGAGGGTGGACTCCGAATGCCTGTTCAGGGACGGGACCCGCCTACGGGGACTCGTGTCGCCCGGCCCGGAGCACGGCCGCGAGCGCCTCGACGCCTCCGCCGCGCGAGCCGACGGAGATCTCCCCGTGCCCTTGCCAGTCCGCGAGGTCCCGCAGGAGCGAGGCGAGGCGATCGGTCGCATCGGCGGGAGCCCCGGGTTCCAGCCAAGCGGACTGGACGAGGAGCCGCCCGGTCGCCCGGTCGCTCTTGAGGTCCACCCGAGCGCCGACCACGCCGTCGAGAAGGACCGGGAGGACGTAGTAGCCGAAGACGCGCTTGGGGGCCGGTGTGTAGATCTCGATCCGGTAGTGGAAGTCGAAGAGCCGCTCCGCGCGGGGGCGGGTCCAGACGACCGGGTCGAAAGGGGACAGCAGAGCGTCGCGTCGGATCCGGCGCGGCCGAGCGGCATCGCGATGGATCCAGACCGGCCGGGGCCGGGCGGCCGTCGACGAGCCGGTTGCGGCCGAGTCGGTTGCGGCCGAGCCGGTCGAACGGATCGTCGCAGGCAACGCCACCCCGGCGTCGACGAGGTCGTCGATGACGCGGCGCGAGTCGGCGACGGGGAGCCGATAGTAGTCGGCGATGTCCGAGACGGTGCCGATGCCCGTCGCGCGGAGCGCGTGCGACACGAGCGAGGAGATGGCCTCCTGGCGCGACGGCTCCGCATCGATGACCGTCGACGGCAGGACCTGCTCCGGGAGGGCGTAGATGCGCTCGAAGCTCGGCGTGCGCCCGGCGGAGACCACGAGGCCCCAGGCGAACAGCACCTCGAGGCCCGTCTTGACGTCGGACCAGCCCCACCACGGTCCCCGCCGCACAGAGGCCTCGTGCTCGACGGCACTGGCCGGTTGCGGGCCGTTCGCGGCGAGATCGTCGAGCAGCCAGTCGAGCATCGGACCGTTGGCGTGCGACCAGTGCGACGGGTCCGCTGCGGCCTTCGCCCGGCGCGCACTCATCTTCCAGCGCCAGAGGGGCCACGACGAGACCGGCATGAAGGTGGCCTCGTGCCCCCAGTACTCGATGAGGCCAGAACCGGCGCGGTGGGTGAGGCGATCGAGGTCCGCGGTGGCGTACGCGCCCAGTCGGGCGAAGACGGGGAGGTAATGACTGCGCTCGAGAACGTTCACCGAGTCGATCTGAAGCACGCCGAGCCGGTGCACGAGGGCGCCCAGCGACCGGACCCCGGGAGCGGGACGGCCGGGGTCCGCCGACGGTGCCGCCTGGAAGCCCTGCGCCGCGAGCGCGATTCGCCTGGCGGCGTCGAGGGAGATCGTCTCAGTCATCGGTCGCAGTCTTCCATGGACCCCGGACATCGAGAATCGGCACCGGCCGGACACCCGTCCGGCGCACTGACGCGAGCCCGTCATCATGCCCGTCGCTCCATGGTGCCGGTCGTAGACTTGCCCGGTGATGGAGAAGCGGCGACGGACCCACGGCATGAGGTGGCCCTGGTCGTCGTCGCGTGCGAGCTCCGCGGCCGATTCGTCCCAGGCCGCGCCCGCCGGCGCCGACACCCTCACCGAAACCGACACCGACACCGACGAGCTGCTCGTCGTCCCCGTGGCGCGTCGGGAGTCGGACGACGTGACGCCCGGGGTCCGCATCGCCGCCGCGTGGTCGTGGCGCCTCCTCGTCATCATCGCGGCCTTCGCCGTCCTGGGCTTCCTCGTGGTGCAGTTGCGTCTCATCGTCATCCCGGTGCTCATCGCCGTCCTCGTGTCGGCGCTCCTCGTGCCGTTCATCGCCTTCCTGGTCCGTCGTCGGTGGCCGCGCGGGATCGCCGTCGCCGTCGCGATGATCGTCGCCGTCGGGGTCGTGTCGGGGCTGCTGTGGCTCGCCGTCCAGCAGATCTCGTCCGAGTTCGGCTCGGTCCGCGATCGCACGGTCGAGTCCTACCGCACCTTCACGGCGTTCCTCCTCGATTCGCCCCTCCACATCACACAGGAGCAGCTCAACGGCTTCTTCGCCGACGTGATGACGACGGTGCAGAACGACGGCCAGGCGGTGTGGAGCGGCGCGCTCTCGGTCGGCTCGACGCTCGGACACGTCGTGACGGGCGTACTCCTGGCACTATTCAGCCTGCTCTTCATCCTCATCGACGGGAAGGGCATCTGGTCGTGGGTCGTCCGCATCTTCCCCGCCCGTGCTCGACCCGCCTTCGACGGTGCCGGGCAGGCGGGCTGGAGCACCCTCGTGAACTACGCCCGTACGCAGATCCTCGTGGCGACGATCGACGCGGTGGGGATCGGACTCGGCGCGTTCCTCCTCGGGCTCCCGCTCGCCATCCCGATCGCGGTCCTCGTCTTCCTCGGCTCCTTCGTTCCGATCGTCGGAGCGGTGGTCACCGGCAGCGTCGCCGTCTTCATCGCCCTCGTGTACAACGGTCCGGGTATCGCGCTCGCGATGCTGCTCGTCGTCCTGGGCGTCCAGCAGCTCGAGGGGCACGTGCTCCAGCCGCTCCTGATGGGAGCGGCCGTGAAGGTCCACCCTCTCGCGGTCGTTCTCGTGGTCGCCGCCGGATCGATGCTCGCGGGGATCCCCGGCGCGCTCTTCGCCGTCCCGGTGGCCGCGGTCGTCAACGTGATGATCGGCTACATCGCGAGCGGGGCCTGGCGCACGTCGAACGACCCCTTGGTCTATCACGGCGACGTGCTCTGGCAGACGGTACCCCGTCAACCGCCTGCGCGTCGCCGCGCCCGCCGTTCCACCCCCTCCACCTCATCGCTTCCCCTCCAGGAGGACTCCCGTGACTGACCTCTCGTCATCCACCCGGCCCGATGTCGATCCCGGCCACCCCGTGTCGGATCGCTCCGCCCGGACATTCGACGCCGCGGAGCGTTCCGCGGCCGATACTGCCGGCTCGGCCATCCCGTCGCTCGCGGAGTTCGAGCGGGCCCTCGAGACCGTGTCCGTCGTCGTCCAGGACACACCGATCGAGAGTTCCCGTTTCCTCGGGGACATCCTCGGCGCCCCGGTGTACCTCAAGTGCGAGAACCTGCAGCGCACGGGTTCGTACAAGATCCGCGGTGCGTACAACCGTCTGTCGAAGCTGACCGACGAGGAGAAGGCCAGGGGAGTGGTCGCCGCCTCGGCGGGCAACCACGCTCAGGGCGTCGCCTTCGCGGCGCGTGAACTGGGCATCACCTCGACGATCTTCATGCCGGTCGGCGTCCCGCTCCCCAAGCTGCAGGCCACACGGGACTACGGCGCCCGCGTGATCCTGCGTGGACACACGGTGAGCGAACCCCTCGAGGCAGCCGCGCGCTTCGCCGAGGAGACCGGCGCGGTGCTCATCCCGCCGTTCGACCACCATGATGTCATCGTCGGGCAGGGAACCCTCGGCCTCGAGATCTACCGCGACCGTCCGGACGTCGAGACGGTCATCGTCCCGATCGGGGGCGGGGGGCTCATCTCGGGTGTCGCGGCGGCCATCAAGCAGCGGGCGGCGCTCGACGGGCGAACCGTGCGGGTGATCGGTGTGCAGGCGGCGAACGCCGCTGCCTACCCTCCGTCGCTCGAGGCGGGTCGCCCCCTCGACGTGGCCATCCAGCCGACGATCGCCGACGGCATCGCCGTCAGCCGACCGGGCGCACGGAACTTCGCGATCATCGACGAACTCGTCGACGAGGTCGTCACGGTGTCGGACGACGAGACGGCGAAGGCCCTCGTCGTTCTCCTCGAGCGCGCCAAGCTGGTCGTCGAGCCGGCCGGGGCCGTCGCGGTCGCCGCGATCCTCGAGGGGCGCGTCTCGAGTGACGGACCCACGGTCGCCATCCTGTCGGGCGGCAACATCGACCCCCTGCTCATGCAGCGCGTCGTCAGCCACGGGCTCGCCGCGTCGGCCCGGTACCTCACCATCCGCGTCCCGCTTCCCGACCGGCCGGGGCAGTTGGCGCGGATCGCGGAGCTCGTCGCGAGCGCGAACGCCAACGTCGTGGAGGTCCTGCACACCCGGCAGGGTCCCGGGATGAAGATCAACGACGTGGTGCTGGAGTTCAGTGTGGAGACGCGCGGCCCGGAGCACCGCGAACTCGTCGTCGAGACGCTGCGCGGCGCCGGCTACGAGCCCGAGATCATCGACTAGCGAACGTCTACACGAAGGGCGACGGACACCTGTCCGTCGCCCTTCGTCCGTCCTGACCGAGGTGCTACTGCCCGTTGTAGGTCTCCACGGCCTTGATGGCCACGGTGATCTCCTTGCCGTTGGGCGCCGTGTAGGAGGTGGACTCGCCCACCTTGAGGCCCTGGATGGCCTCGCCGAGCGGGCTCTGCTCGCTGTAGACGTCGAGCTCCGAGCCGCTCGCGATCTCGCGGCTGCCGAGCAGGAACACCTCTTCGCCGCCCGCGACGTCCGCCGTGATGACGGTGCCCGGGACGACGACGCCGTTCGAGGTGGGGGCCTCGCCGACCTTGGCTTCCTTGAGGATGTTCTGAAGGGTGCGGATGCGGGCCTCCTGCTTGCCCTGCTCGTCCTTGGCGGCGTGGTAGCCGCCGTTCTCCTTCAGGTCCCCCTCTTCCCTGGCCAGCTCGATCCGCTTCGTGATCTCCTCACGACCCGCGGTCGACAGGTGTTCGAGTTCCGCCACGAGGCGGTCGTAGGCATCCTGAGTGAGGAAGGATACGTTCGTCGAATCAACCATGACAAGCTCCGATGCGAAAACAGACGCCCTGACCGCGGGGCCAGGGCGTGGTGGACGATCCGCCTGCGGATCGCGTGTTCAGAGCATCTTAAGTCAGCCAGCAGCTGTAAATCAAACCGGTGTTGCTCTGCTGACTGGTCAGTACGGTCTCGGTGATGACGCGGTTGCGGTCGGTGGACGGGGGCACCTCGATGACCTTCCACCCCACGATGGCGTGGTCCTCGTTGAGGGCCTGCACGGCGCACGCCGTGGCGGTGCCGGGTGCGACATTGAGGGAGAAGGAGACCCGGACGGAGTGCTCGTCGATGATCTCGTGCGCGACGTCGCGGGTCTCGAGGGTGGCGCTCGTGCCGTCGAAAGCGACGAGGACGACCCATGCGGCGAACACGATCGCGATGATGCCGCCGAGGATCCAGAGGATGCGCTTCTCGAGCATCCTCGACCGGGTCCCGCGTCCGTAGCGCGACTCGAGGTCGGGTCGCGGCGACGTCTCGGAGGCGGGCCGAGTCTGCTCGGCGGCGGTCCGTGGCGTCTGCGTGTCGGTCATCCCGCCGTCCTCGTCTGCTGTCGCCGAGCGGTCCTCCGCAGCGATTACTCTTACTTACAGGGTACCCGTTCCGGCCACCCGACTTCCCTGTACGACCGCTGCGAGACCCCTCGAATCGACCCCGGGAGGGGCCTTCGCGGGGTCGGCGGAGGGACCGACACCTGATGATGCGGAGCCGATCATGACGTTGCGACTGCTCGCGGTGCACGCCCACCCGGACGACGAGAGTTCGAAGGGGGCGGCGACGACGGCCGCCTACCGTGCCCGGGGGATCGAGGTCCTCGTGGTCAGTCTCACGGGCGGAGAGCGCGGCGACATCCTCAACCCCCAGCTGGAGCGCATGTCGATGGCCGAGAGGGACCTGCCGGGACTGCGACGGCAGGAGATGGCGGACGCCGCCGCGGTGCTCGACGTGCAGCATCGCTGGCTCGGCTACTACGACTCGGGCATGCCGTCCGAGGACGGCTCCTTGCCGGCGAACTCCTTCGCGTCGATCCCCGTCGAGATCTCCGGGGAGGCCCTCGTGCGTGTGATCCGGGAGTTCCGTCCCCACGTCATGACGACGTACGACGAGAACGGCGGCTACCCGCATCCGGACCACATCCGCTGTCACGTGATCTCGATGTTCGCCTTCGAGAAGGCGGCATCGGCCGACGCGTATCCCAACGCGGGGGAGCCGTGGCAGATCTCGAAGGTCTACTACGACCAGATCTTCAACTACCCGCGGACGAAGGCCAACGTCGACATGCTGCTCGCCGAGGAGCCCGAGTCGCCGCTCGCCGAGGAGCTCGCCGAGATGCTGAGCTGGGTCAAGGACCGGCCCGATCGGGCCACGGCTCACATCCCCGTGGCCGATTTCTTCACGAAGCGCGACGACGCCCTGCGCGCCCACGCCTGCCAGATCGCCCCGGACTCGCGGTTCTTCTTCTGGTCGAACGATCTCCAGCGGCGCGCCTGGCCGTTCGAGGACTTCGAACTCGCGCACAGCACCGTGCCCACCCGCGATCGCGAGGACGACCTCTTCGAGGGTATCGAGGACACCGACGACTCTCTCGACACCCGCGACTCCGCTCACCGACCCCTCCACACGAACGAGGACACCGCATGACCTTCCGAACGCTCGGCGCCTACCTCGCCGAGGTCACCCCCACACCGAACCCGACGGAACTCGATACGGACCGGGTGACGCCGGGAGTCGTGGGATTCGTCGTGACGTTCGCCGTCGCGCTGCTCGTCATCCTCCTGATCGTCGACATGGTGCGTCGCGTGCGTCGGGTCAACTACCGCGCCCAGATCAACGAGGACCTCGACGCCGAAGAGCGCGAGTCGGGCGAAGGCGTAGCCGAGGATCCCCGTGAGGATTCGAGCGACAGCGAAGACGGCGCGCAGCGAGAGCAGCCGTAGCCGCGGCTCGTTCCCGGTCAGGCGTTGTACACCGGTGCGATCGCGAGAAGGAGGATCGCCGTCCAGTGGCACAGGAACGCGAGCACCGTGCAGACGTGGAAGAGCTCGTGGAAGCCGAAGTGCCCCGGCCACGGATTCGGGCGCTTGAGCGCGTACATCACGGCGCCACCCGTGTAGAGGAGCCCTCCGACGATCACGAGGGTCATCGTGACGGGGCTCGCCTGGAAGATGTCGACGATGTAGGCCATCGCCGCCCATCCGAGGGCGATGTAGAGGGCCACATAGAGCCAGCGCGGTGCTCCGATCCAGAACACGCGGAAGCCGATGCCGATGAGCGCGCCCGTCCACACCGCCACGAGCAGGATGACGCCCTTCGACGGCGGTAGCGCGAGGAGCGCGATGGGCGTGTAGCTGCCCGCGATGAGCAGGAAGATGTTCGAGTGGTCGAATCGCTTGAGCAGGATCTTCGCGCGAGGGGACCAGTCGAAGCGGTGGTAGAGCGCCGACATCCCGAAGAGCATGAGCGACGACATCGCGAAGACGGCCGAGGCCCACTTCGCGGTCGTGCCCTGCGCGAGCACGACGAGCACGATCCCTGCGACGATCGCGATGGGGAAGGTGCCGGCGTGGATCCACCCGCGCCACGTGGGGCGTGCGTCGCCGGGACCGGCCGTCTCGGCATCGAGGAGGGGGATGTTGGGGAGATCGGGGCCGTGCGCATCGTCGGAGGCGACCGCTCGGTCCGCAGCGTGGTCGTCGTCGTACTGGGGGGCCATCGGGCCAGAATAGCCGCCTCGGCTGGGTCGATCGAACCTCCGGGGCTTTGCTCACAGTGGTGGAGCGATGTGGGTTCCACCGGTTCGAGTGCACTACCGTAGCTCTGTGACTGGGTGGAACGAACCGTTGGGCCGTGGAGTGCTCTATCGGCTCTACGAGAAGAGACTGCGGCGGGGCCTACGCCCCGAGTCCCTCCCTCACCACGTCGCCATGATCATCGACGGCAACAGGCGTTGGGCCAAGCTGCTCGGCTACGACACCGCCGCTCACGGGCATCGCGCGGGCGCCGCGAAGATGCGCGAATTCCTCACCTGGTGCGACGACCTCGGCATCGGCGTCGTGACGCTGTATCTGCTCTCGAGCGACAATCTGCACAATCGCCCACCGGCAGAACTCAGCGAGCTGCTCGAGATCATCGCCGAACTCGCCGAGGACGTCTCCCACTTCCGCAACTGGCGCGTCCAGCACGTCGGCGACTCCGCCCGGCTCCCCGTCCCGCTGACCGGGGCTCTCTCTGCGGCACAGGCACGGACGTCCGATCGCACGGGCCTGCACGTCAATCTGGCCGTCGGCTACGGCGGGCGGCACGAGATCGTGGACGCGATGCGGACCATCGTCCGGAAGCACCACCTGGAGGGCGGGAGCCTCGACGAGCTCGCCGAGCTCCTCACCCCCGATCTGATCGGTGAGCACCTCTACACGGGCGGCCAGCCGGACCCCGACCTGGTCATCCGAACGTCGGGGGAGCAGCGATTGAGCGACTTCATGCTGTGGCAGAGCGCCCACAGCGAGTTCTACTTCATGGAGGCGCTCGGCCCCGACATGCGCGAGGTGGATTTCCTCCGCGCGCTCCGCGACTACGCCAGGCGGCATCGCCGCTTCGGCGGATGACGGTGAAGGAATCCATGAACGACGACACGACCGTCGAGGCCATCGAGGGTGTTGAGGGTATCGAGGGCGCGACGGCTCCCTCGATGGGCACCGCCGAGTCCGCCTTCGCAGCGGGCTTCACCGAGGACCCCGGGTATCTCGATTTCGCGAAGGTCGGTCCGCTCTCCGCAGCCGTCCTGGCCGAGGCCTCGGCCGCGCAGGAAGCGCTCGGTCGTTTCCGCCACGGTGCGTTGGACTCTCTCGCGACGGCCTCCGATCGCGTGCGTTCCGGTCTCTCCGCCGTGAGCGGCTTCCGTCCTGACCAGATCGTCCCGCAGCCGACCACGAGCCACGGGCTCGTGCACGTCATGTTCGGTCTCTCCGGCACCCTGCTGCTCTCGCCGGCCGAGTTCCCGAGCCTCCCGGTCGCCGCGCAGCGGGCCGCGGACGCTCTCGGCGCGATGACACCGCGCTGGCTCGATTCCGACGCGACGGGCGTGTCCGGTCACGTCACGCCGGACGCGGTCGAGGCGGCGCTCGACGACGACGTGACGGCGGTGGCCGTGAGCCTCGTCGACCCGCGCACGGGTTACGTCGCGGATCTCGAGGGGATCCGTCGCGTCATCGGCGACCGTCTCCTCGTCGTCGACGCCATCCAGGGCTTCGGCGTCGTCGATGCGCGCTACGACGTCGCGGACGTGATCTCCGGAGGCGGACAGAAGTGGTTGCGCTCCGGCTGGGGCACGGGTTTCCTCGCCATGGGCGATCGTGCGCTCGAGCAGCTGAGTCCCGTCCTGTCCGGATTCACCGGAACCGCTGAGAGGGAGCCGTGGGATGTGGTCCCTGAGCCCGCCGGCTCGATCGCAGCCTTCACGCTGTCGAACCCCGACCTGCTCGCGCTCGCGCGCCTCGCCGCGTCGCTCGAAGAGATCGACGCGACCGGCGTGCCCGTCATCGCGTCGGCCATCGCGGAACGTGCCGCCCAGGTGATCGACATCGCGGACGAGCTCGCGCTGCCCGTCGTGTCGCCCCGGGCCGAGCACGAACGCGCGGGGATCGTGGTGCTGGAACCCTCCGCCGGCGAGCTCGGAGCGATCGGAGCCGCCCTGCATAATCACGGCGTGACCGTGACGACGAGGCAGGGTCGGCTCCGTGTGAGCGTGCACGCCGGTACGACGTCCGAGACCCTCGGTCTGTTCCGCGACGCCCTCATCTCGGCCGCGACCGTCGGTTCCTCAGCGGCCCCGTCGTCCCGCGGTCGCCTCACCGGCACGAACTGTTAACGTCGGCGAAACCTCGAATACGCGTGTCGGCGTTCCACTGGGTCGCGCGGAGCCGTAGCCTCCGAGGTATCAGGTATCGCGCCTGATCGAGTCGGCCACGTAAGTTCGATTCGCAACCACTCCGTGGCCGCTCGTCGAGAGATTCCGAGCGATGCTCGGGGTGGGAGTGCTCGTGACCACGATCAATACCTCCACGGTGACAGCCGGCGGACGGACTCCGGAGAAGAAGGCCAGCGCGCGATCGGGGGCCGGTCGCAGACCGGACCAGGCCGAACGCACGTATGTGCTCGATACCTCGGTTCTCCTGTCCGATCCGCGCGCGCTGTTCCGATTCGCCGAGCATTCGGTGGTGATCCCCGTCGTCGTCATCGGCGAGCTCGAAGGGAAACGACACGACCCGGAGATCGGTTACTTCGCGCGGCAGGCCCTCCGCCTGCTCGACGACCTCCGCATCGAGCACGAGCGGCTCGACTTCCCCGTCCCGACAGGGCCAGACGGGGGAACGCTCCGCGTCGAGCTCAACCACTCGAACATGTCGGTGCTGCCGAGTGGTCTGCAGCTCGGCGACAACGACTCCCGCATCCTCGCGGTCGCCCTCAACCTGGCGAACGACGGTCTCGCTGTCACCGTCGTGTCGAAGGACATGCCGCTGCGGGTCAAGGCCGCGTCGATCGGCCTCGCCGCGGAGGAGTACCGCGCGGAGCAGGCCGTCGAGTCGGGCTGGACGGGTCTCGCCGACGTGCACCTCACGGCCGACCAGATGTCCGACCTCTGGGAGAGCGAGATCGCGCTCTCCAACGAGGTGGAGTCGCTGCCGCTCAATACGGGGCTCGTCATCCACTCGGAGCGCGGCTCCGCCCTCGGTCGCGTCTCGGGCAAACGTGAGTTCACGCTCGTGCGCGGAGACCGCGACGTCTTCGGGCTCCACGGGCGGTCCGCGGAGCAGCGGCTCGCGATCGACATGCTGCTCGACCCGGAGATCGGGATCGTGTCGTTGGGAGGTCGAGCAGGAACGGGGAAGTCCGCGCTCGCCCTCTGCGCCGGTCTCGAGGCCGTGCTCGAGCGGCGGCAGCACCGGAAGATCATGGTGTTCCGTCCGCTCTACGCCGTGGGCGGCCAGGAGCTCGGCTACCTGCCGGGCGACCAGGGCGAGAAGATGAACCCGTGGGGCCAGGCGGTCTTCGACACGCTCGGCTCGGTGGTCTCTCAGAACGTCCTCGACGAGGTCGTCGAGCGGGGCATCATCGAAGTCCTCCCGCTCACGCACATCCGCGGCCGCTCGCTGCACGACGCCTTCGTGATCGTCGACGAGGCGCAGTCGCTCGAGCGGAACGTGCTGCTCACGGTGCTCTCGCGCATCGGGCAGAACTCTCGCGTCGTCCTGACCCACGACGTCGCCCAGCGCGACAACCTGCGCGTGGGCCGGCACGACGGCGTCGCGTCGGTGATCGAGACGCTCAAGGGCCACCGGCTCTTCGGGCACATCACGCTCACGCGCTCGGAGCGCAGCGCCATCGCCGGGCTCGTGGCCGAACTGCTGGAGTCCACCGAGCTCGCCTAGCGGACGGCGATCGGCAACTCCCGACGTGACACACAGAACGGCCCCGTCCCGACGGGCGGGGCCGTTCTCCCATGTGGAGAACGCCCACACGGTCGGTCATCGCACGGCTACCATCGCCGGATGCCCGCCCCCGAGACCGATCGGCGACTCGCGTCCGCCCACAGCACGTCGCAGTCACACCCGTGGTCGCTCGGCTGGCGGGTGTGGCTGTGGGAACGGACCGACCTCGCCGTCGGCGCCGCCCTCGCCGTCCTCCTCGTCGTCGCGGTGGGGATCGGACCGGCGACCGTATCGGGCCTCGCGCTCGCCGTCGCGACACCGGTGTTGTGGCGCGTCGACGTCGCCGAGCGAAGGCTCCCGAACGCGCTCGTGCTTCCGATCGGGTGTCTCGCGCTCGGGGGTCTCGTCGCTCTCGGTGTCGGCGAGGGCGCGTGGCCCGTCGCTCCGATCGCGACCGTCGTGGTGGCGGCCCTCTTCTTCGGGATCCTCAGCGTCGGGGGAGGGATGGGCATGGGCGACGTCAAGCTCGCGATCGCCGTCGCGACGGTTCTCGCGCTCGTCCGCGTCGATGCGGTGATCGTCGCCGCGCTCGTCGCGTTCGGCGCGGGTGGGGTCGCGGCACTCGTGGTGCACGTCCGATCGCGTCAGCGCAGCATCCCGTTCGGCCCGTTCCTGCTGGTCGGCTTCTGGACAGCGCTCGTCCTCTCGCGCTGACCCACGCGTTATCGTCGATCGATGACCATTCCTCCTCCCACTGCTCACGTTCCAGCCTCGGTCCGCCGGCGGGCGGGCGATTCGCCCGTGGTGCCGGTGTGGGAGAACGCGGACGGCGGGTTGACCTTCCGCGTGGGAGAGAGCTCGTCGGGTGTCCATGTGAAGTGGGGCCCAGCTTCTTACCGCGATCTGTTTCGGCGCGAGGCGTCGACGCTGCGTTGGGCCGCGCCGTGGATCACCGTCCCACGTGTGCTCGAACTCGACGTGCTCGACGCGGATGGCGGCGTGATTCTCGTGACCTCGTCGATCGCGGGCCGTTCCGCCGTCGTGCCGGATTGGATCGCGCGGCCCGAGACGGCCGCTCGGGCGTGCGGAGAGGCACTCCGACAGCTCCACGACGCGCTCCCCGTGGCATCGTGCCCGTTCTCCTGGCAGGTCGACACCCGCATCGCCGAGGCGGAGTCGCGAGGCGTCGTCGTCCCGGAGGCGCTTCGCAGCGCCCCGCCGATCGATCGACTCGTCGTGTGCCACGGCGACCCCTGCGTCCCCAACACGCTGCTCGACGACGTGGGCGCGCCCGCCGGTTTCGTGGACCTCGGCGCCCTCGGCCTCGCGGACCGCTGGGCCGACCTCGCCGTGGGATCGATGAGCCTCGAGTGGAACTACGGACCGGGCTTCGACCACCTGTACTTCGAGGGCTACGGCATCGAGCCCGACCGGGAACGCGTCGGGTACTACCGCGCCCTCTGGAACGCGACGTGACGGGCGACAGGCCGCTCTCGAATCGAGGAATCATGATCGAGCCCGACCGGGAACGCGTCGGGTACTACCGCGCCTTCTGGAACGCGACGTGACGCGCGAACGATGAGGACAAGGAAGGGGCGGGCCCGCACGGGCCCGCCCTTCTCCGTCCGTTCTACTCTCAGCCCGGGTGGGTCATCGACAGCAGGTCGAGGGCCGCGTCGAGCTGCTCCTCGGTGACCTCGCCGCGCTCCACGTAGCCGAGGTCGACGACGGCCTCGCGTACCGTGATGCCTTTGGCTACCGAGTGCTTCGCGATCTTCGCGGCCTGCTCGTAGCCGATCACCTTGTTGAGGGGGGTGACGATCGACGGTGACATCCCGGCCAGGGCGGCTGCGCGGTCGAGGTTCGCCTCGAGACCGTCGATGGTCTTGTCGGCCAGTACCCGGGTGGCGTTGCTGAGGAGCCGGATCGACTCGAGCAGCGCCGTCCCCATGAGCGGGATCTGCACGTTGAGCTCGAACGAGCCGGAGGCCCCGCCCCACGCGATCGCCGCGTCGTTTCCGACGACGCGCGAGCACACCTGGAGGACCGCCTCGGGGATCACGGGATTGACCTTGCCTGGCATGATCGAGGATCCCGGCTGGAGGTCGGGGATGTGGAGCTCGCCGAGCCCGGTGTTGGGCCCCGACCCCATCCAGCGGAGGTCGTTGCAGATCTTCGTGAGGCTCACGGCGATGGTCCGGAGGGCCCCGGAGGCCTCGACGAGACCGTCGCGATTGGCTTGCGCCTCGAAGTGGTCGGCCGCTTCGGTGATCGGGAGCTCGGTGTCCTCCACGAGGAGGGCGATGACGCGCTGGGGGAAGCCGGCGGGCGTGTTGATGCCCGTTCCCACGGCGGTGCCTCCGAGGGGCACCTCGGCGACGCGGGGGAGGGCCGTCCGCACGCGCTCGATGCCGAGCCGCACCTGGCGGGCGTACCCGCCGAACTCCTGGCCGAGCGTGACGGGCGTCGCGTCCATGAGGTGGGTGCGGCCGGGCTTGACGGCTTCCTTCCACGCCTCGGCCTTGGCCTCGAGGGCGACGGCGAGGTGGTCGAGCGACGGGATGAGGTCGTCGATGAGGGCGCTCGTGACGGCGATGTGGACGGACGTCGGGAACACGTCGTTCGACGACTGTGAGCAGTTCACATGGTCATTGGGGTGCACCGGTGCGCCGAGGTGACGCGACGCGAGGGTCGCGAGGACCTCGTTCATGTTCATGTTCGACGACGTGCCGGACCCCGTCTGGTAGACGTCGATCGGGAATTCGGCGTCGTGCCGGCCCGTGATGACCTCGTCGGCTGCGACGCCGATCGCGTCGGCGATGTCCTGGGGGAGGACGCCCAGGTCGGCGTTGGCGCGAGCCGCGGCCTTCTTGATGCGGGCGAGAGCCGCGATCTGGTTCGACTCGAGGGGAGTCCCCGAGATCGGGAAGTTCTCGACGGCGCGCTGCGTCTGGGCGGCGTAGAGCGCCGCGGCCGGCACCCTCACCTCGCCCATCGTGTCGTGCTCGATGCGGACGTCTCCGGCTGAGGACGAGGGGGACGAAAGGGACACGCTGACTCCTTGTGACATCGGTGACGCTTCAGTGCGTCGGTGGATCGTGCGTCGGTGGACGGTACGTCGGGCGCGACGGGCGCGGTCCGGCTACGCCTCGGGTGGATCGACCTTCCCGACGACGACGTCGGGAATGACCGTGCCCTCGGTGAGTTTGTAGTTGGCTCCGACGATCGCGAGCGTTCCCGCGGCGATCGCCTCTGCAATCATGACAGACCGTTCGAGGAGCCCAGAGACGGTGTCCCGCAAGTGCTCCTTGCCCACGAGGGCGGCGTCGACGCCGTCCGGATCGACGGGATCGTCGCCCGCCACGCGTGTGACGGCCGGCACGATCTGCTGGATGATGCCGTCGATGTGAGGAGGCAGGGGAGTGGCGTCGGCCGCGCGCGAATCGATCGCGGCGCGGACCGCCCCGCACTCGTCGTGTCCGAGCACGACGATGAGGGGGACCCCGAGCACACCCACGGCGTACTCGAGTGAACCGACGACGGAGTCCGAGATGACCTGGCCGGCGTTGCGCACCACGAAGAGGTCGCCGAGACCCTTGTCGAAGATGATCTCGGCGGCGAGTCGTGAATCGGCGCACCCGAAGAGGGCGGCATCCGGGAGCTGGTGGTGGGCGAGCTCGTTCCGTCGCTCGACGTCCTGTCGGGGGTGGCGCGGTTCGCCGGCGACGAATCGCGCGTTGCCCCGCTTCATCTCCTGCCAGGCCTTGCCGGGTCGTTTCGTGGGCATCATTCGCCTCCGTCTTCCGTTGTCGTGCCGTCGGGAGCCGTGTCGTCCGCCGGGGCGGCGGCCGCGTTGTCGGCGACCTGCGGTGCGATGGCCTCCGCGACGAGGGTGATGTCCTCCATCGTGGCCGTGCCGAACACGGCGACGGTGCTCGAACCGGCCTCGGTGGCGAGCGCGTAGTGCACGTTCCCCACGCCGTCGGTGTCCTCGCGGTTGTCGTAGACGGTCCACTCGAGACCGCCGATCGTGACGACGGAGGAGGCGGCGGAGCGGTTGAGCTGGACGGCGAGCCACGTGGGGTCGGCGTCGAAGCCCTGCGTCACTCCGACGAACTCGCTGTTCGCGGCGTCGTCGCTCGGAGTGACGAAGCCGAGGTTCCAGGAGGTGACCCCGCCGGTGCCCGTCGAGCGGATCTCCGCGTAGTTGCTCGTCCACCCCGCGGGCAGCTCCGGGTCCACGAGGGTCTCCTCGCGCGTCTGCTGCGCCTCCTGTGTGACGGCCCGCCAGTCGACCGCGCGGTCGAGAGGCTGGTCCGACCGCGGCACGACGAGAACGATGAGGACGACGACACCGACCGTCGCGAGCAGGGAGTAGACGAGGTTGTTGATGGTCTTGCGCGCGCGGTAGTTGCGGGAGTTCTCGGCCTTGCGAGCAGCCGTCTCCTCCGGGGTCTCGGGGCGACCGAGTTCCGCGACGACCCGACCGCGTGGTGGGCGGCGAGCGCCCCGCGGGTCCTGGCTCATGCGCCGTCCGACGATGGGGCCGGGGACGTCGCGGCAGAGGAGCGAGCGGCTTCGAGTCGCTTCTTGGCCCCGATCAGCCACTCCTCGCAGCGTCGCGCGAGCGCCTCTCCGCGTTCCCACAGGGCGAGCGACTGCTCGAGCGTCGGCGCGCCCTGTTCGAGTTCGGAGACCACCCGCACGAGCTCGTCGCGAGCGTCCTCGTAGCTCAGAGAGGAGACGTCGTCCCCCCGGGAGGAGGCGTCAGAGGGCGTGGTCATGGTGTCCATTCTATCGAGGGCTGGTCTGGTGTTCGCCGGGGTACCGGCGTCATCGTTCGCTGCGCTCGGGCCCGGTGGAGACGGCGCCGAGCGCTCCGTCTGACGTCGTGAGGCGGAGCACCTCTCCGTCGGCCGCGTCGGCCGCCGTGCGCACGATCGCCCCGTCCTCCGTCTGCGTGATCGTGTACCCACGCGCGAGGGTGCGCTGAGGAGAGAGGGCGCGCAACCGCGAGGTCGACTCGGCGACCAGCCGCTCCTGGCGTTCGATCGCGCGCTCCGCGAGGTCGACCCCCCGGGACACGTAGCGGGTGAGGTCTTGCGCGCGCTGGTCGATGATCCAGGAGGGCTCTGCGAGCGCCGGTCGCGAGCGCAGGCCCTCGAGTCGGTGGGTCTCCGTGGAGAGGATGGAGCTCAGTCGCACGGTGATGCGGCTGCGGAGCTGGGAGACGAGCGCCGACTGCTCGGTGACGTCCGGGACGACCCGTTTGGCGGCGTCGGTGGGGGTCGATGCGCGGAGGTCGGCGACCTCGTCGAGGAGGGGCCGGTCCGCTTCGTGGCCGATCGCCGAGACGAGGGGGGTCGTCGCGGCCGCGGCCGCGCGGACGACCTTCTCGTCGCTGAAGGCGAGGAGGTTCTGGAAGTCGCCGCCGCCGCGGGCGACGATGATGACGTCGACCTCGGGATCCGCGTCGAGGCGCTCGATGGCGGCGACGACCTCGCCGACGGCCCGGTCTCCCTGGACCGCGGCGTGGGCGACGCGGAACTCGACCTGCGGCCAGCGCAACTGGGCGTTCCGGAGAACGTCCTTCTCCGCGTCCGAGTCCTTCCCGGTGACGAGCCCGATGCAGTGGGGGAGGAAGGGCACCGTCTTCTTGCGTGAGGCGTCGAAGAGGCCCTCGGAGGCGAGCTGGGCGCGCAGGCGCTCGAGGCGTTCGAGGAGGTCACCGAGCCCGACGTGCTTCATCGCGAGCACCTGCATCGTGAGGCTGCCGCCCTTGATCCAGTAGTTCGCCTTCATGAGCACGAGGACGTGGTCGCCTTGCTTCAGGTCGGCGGGGATCTTAGCGCGCACCGACGACCAGACCGTGAATCCGACGGTCGCGTCGGCGTCGAGGTCCTTGAGCTTGCCGTAGACGTTGCCGCCCGAGACGCCCCACTGCGTGATCTGCCCCTCCACCCAGATGGTGCCGAGACGGTCGATGTAGTCGCGCAGCTTGGCGCCGAGGAGCGCGACGGGCCACGGCGACTCAGCCGTCGCCGGCCCGCGCTCCGTCGTGCCGTCCCCTCCGGGGAACCGTGGCGTGCGCGATTCGCTCATCCGTCTCCACTGCCTCTCTCGCACCCCGCCCAGGTAGGACTGGGGGCGCGCCACCGCTGAAACCCTGGGCGCACCACCGCTACACAGGGTGCACCACCGTAGAATCGGATCGTGACCGTCACTTCCATCGGACTGCCCACCCCACGCGTGCCGAGCCCGCGCGGCCGGCTCAAGGATACCGCGACGGTGGGTGCCGGCCGGGTCCTCCTCGCCGCCCCCCGTGGATACTGCGCGGGTGTGGATCGCGCCGTCATCGCCGTCGAGAAGGCCATCGAACGCTACGGTTCTCCCGTCTACGTGCGCAAGCAGATCGTGCACAATGTGCACGTCGTGACGTCCCTCGAGGCCAAGGGTGCGATCTTCGTAGAGGAGGTCGACGAGGTGCCCGAGGGCGCTCACGTCGTCTTCAGCGCCCATGGAGTGTCGCCCGCCGTGGTGTCGGCTGCCGCCGACCGCGGACTGCAGGCGATCGACGCGACCTGCCCTCTCGTGACGAAGGTCCACCGCGAGGCCGTGCGATTCGCTCGCGACGACTACCAGATCCTGCTCATCGGGCACGAGGGACACGAAGAGGTCGAGGGCACGGCGGGCGAGGCGCCCGATCACGTGACCCTCGTGACCTCCCCGGAGGCCGCCGACACCGTCGAGGTCGCCGACCCCGAGCGGGTCGTGTGGCTCTCGCAGACCACGCTGAGCGTGGACGAGACGATGGAGACGGTACGCCGGTTGCGGGAACGCTTCCCGGCCCTCGCGGACCCGCCCTCCGACGACATCTGCTACGCCACCCAGAACCGCCAGGTCGCCATCAAGAAGATCGCCGACCGCTCGGATCTCGTCATCGTCGTGGGGTCGGCGAACTCCTCGAACTCCGTGCGCCTCGTCGAAGTAGCCCTCGAATACGGGGCGAGGGCCGCCTATCGCGTCGATTTCGCGAGCGAGGTGCTGCCCGAGTGGTTCGAGGGCGTCGAGACCGTCGGCGTCACGAGCGGGGCGTCCGTGCCCGAGGTGCTCGTCCGCGACCTCCTCGCGGACCTGGCCGAGGCCGGGTTCGCGGACGTCGAAGAGGTCACCACGGCCGAGGAGGACCTCGTCTTCTCGCTGCCGAAGGAACTCCGGACGGATCGCTCCGGCCAGCAGGACGCGCGGGCCATGGGAGGGCGCCGCTCCTCGTGATCCGCCTCCGCGCCACCGGCCCCCTAGCCACCGACCCCCTCCCCACCGACCACAGTGAGGCACGCGATGCTCACTCCCAGGCCGGAAGGCACCTCTCATGACCGACCACAGCAACACGACTCCTCCCGCACCGTCCGCCCCGACGACGCCGACGGCCCGTCCGCGACCGCAGTTCGGCGAGCTCGCGACGCCGGAGGAACAGCGGGCGGCGATCGCCGTGCCGCTCGATGTGGCCGCCTCGGAGTCCGTCCCCGTCGTCGAGGCCGATGCGACGGCACGCGAGAAGGCCGACGGGAAGGCGGCTGCGAAGGCGGCGGCCAAGGCGGATCGTGACGCCGAGCCGACCCTCGCCGATCAGAAGGAGTCGTCGACGGGCACCGCGGTTCGCGCGCCGTCGGATCGGTTCGCCAGCTGGGCGTTGCTCGGCCTGGGGCTCTTCAACATCCTCACGACGTCCTCGGCGCTCATCGATCTCCCGGCCGCGATCACCCAGTTCTTCGCCGCCGACGACCTCGATCCCTACGGCCCGGTGGGGACTGCGCGTGTCCTCGGTATCGCCGCGCTCGTCGTGAGCGTCGGGCTCTGGATCCTCACGCTCGTCCTCGTCCAGCGTCGCGTCAACGCGGGACGCATCAGCTGGTGGATCCCCCTCGTGACGGGACTGATCTCGATCATCGTCGTGCTCGTCTGCGTGGGTGGAGCGATGATGATCGATCCTGCCGTCTTCCAGTACATCCAGCAGATGTCCGGGGCGGCGTCCTGAGAGATCGCCACCCACTGAACGACGAAAGCCCCGGCCGAGGCCGGGGCTTTCGTGTG
Organism: Labedella endophytica; assembly: GCF_003990045.1. Taxonomy (GTDB): domain Bacteria; phylum Actinomycetota; class Actinomycetes; order Actinomycetales; family Microbacteriaceae; genus Labedella; species Labedella endophytica. The sequence continues at coordinate 410,138 of NZ_RZGZ01000003.1, forward strand.
TCTCGGAGTCGCTGTGTCTCAGAGTCGTGTGTCTCGGAGTCGCTGTGTCTCGGTCTCGGAGTCTCGAATCAGCTCTGCGACTGGCCGTAGGAGCCGAGCTGACGGGTGGCATCCGTGACGCGAGCCGCCATGGCGGTCTCGGCGACCTTGCCCCAGGCGCGGGGGTCGTACAGCTTCTTGTTTCCGACTTCGCCGTCGATCTTGAGCACGGAGTCCCAGTTGGAGAACATGTGACCGGCGACCGCGCGCGTGTAGGCGTACTGGGTGTCGGTGTCGATGTTCATCTTGATGACGCCGTTCGCGACCGCGGTGGAGATCTCCTCGTCGGTCGAACCCGAGCCGCCGTGGAAGACGAGGTCGAGCGGCTTGGAATCCGTGCCGTACTTGGCGGCGAGGCCGGCCTGGATCTCGCCGAGCAGCTCCGGCTTGAGCTTGACGTTGCCGGGCTTGTAGACGCCGTGCACGTTGCCGAAGGTGAGGGCGGCCATGTAGCGACCCTCGTCGCCGAGGCCGAGCGCCTCGACGGTCGCGATCGCGTCGTCGAGCGTCGTGTAGAGGTGCTCGTTGATGTCGTGGCTCACGCCGTCCTCTTCGCCGCCGACGACGCCGATCTCGACCTCGAGAATGGCGTTGATGGCCTTGATGCGGGGGAGGATCTCTTTCGCGATCTCGAGGTTCTCATCGAGAGGTACGGCGGAACCGTCCCACATGTGCGACTGGAAGATCGGGTTCCCGCCATCCTTCACTCGCTCCTCGGATGCGGCGATGAGCGGCATGACGAAGCCGTCGAGAGCGTCCTTGGGGCAGTGGTCCGTGTGGAGAGCGACCGTGATGGGGTAGTTCTTCGCGACCTCGTGCGCGAAGGCCGCGAAGGCCAGGGCTCCCGCCGCACGGTTCTTGACGGTGTGACCGGCGAAGTAGTCGGCGCCTCCCGTCGTGACCTGGATGATCCCGTCCGATCCGGCCTCGGTGAGGCCCTGCAGGACGGCGTTGATCGTCTGCGAGCTCGAGACGTTGAAGGCCGGGTAGGCGAAGCCGGTGGACTTCGCTCGATCGAGCATCTCGGCGTACTGCTCCGGGGTGGCGATGGGCATGACGGCTCCTTAGCGGTCGAACGGGTGTGGGTCGAGTCTACTGATGTGGCCGGGTAAGCTCGATGACGGGTACCCGCCGCCCGCTTCGACTGCTCACGCCGATCAACGCTCCCCGGGAGGACCCATGCCCACGCTCCAGAACGACACCGCCTCATACGCCTCGCACCCGGACCGGAACCTCGGTCTCGAGATCGTCCGGGCCACGGAGGCGGCGGCCATCCGCGCCGTCCCGTTCATCGGGCGCGGTGACAAGCTCGGCGCCGACGGTGCGGCCGTCGACGCGATGCGCACCTTCCTCGGAACCGTCAACTTCGACGGTGTCGTCGTCATCGGCGAGGGCGAGAAGGACGAGGCGCCCATGCTCTTCAACGGGGAGCGCGTGGGCAACGGTTCCGGTCCGTCCTGCGACATCGCCGTGGACCCGATCGACGGCACCTCCCTCACGGCGACGGGACGCCCGAACGCCATCTCGATGATCGCGGTCTCCGATCGCGGCACGATGCTCGACGCGTCGAGCGTGTTCTACATGGACAAGATCGTGACGGGTCCGGAGGGCCACGGCGTCGTGCACCTCGACCAGTCGGTCGGCGACAACATCCGCGAGCTCGCGAAGGCCAAGGGGAAGCCCGTCGGGGACATCCGCGTCGCCGTGCTCGACCGGCCGCGCCACGAGGGCCTGATCGAGGAGATCCGCGCCGCCGGAGCGCACACGCGCCTGCTACTCGACGGCGACGTCGCCGGCGGCATCAACGCGGCCCAGTCGACTCACCGCGTCGACATGTGCATCGGCACGGGAGGAAGCCCAGAGGGCGTCGCGACCGCGTGTGCGATCAAAGCGCTCGGAGGCCTCATCCAGGGCCGACTCGCCCCTCTCACGGAGCAGGAGCGGGCCGCCGGCCTCGCCGCCGGACTGAAGTTCGACTACGTCTACTCCGCCGACGAACTGGTCTCGGGCGACAACACCCTGTTCGTCGCCACCGGTGTGACCGACGGCGAACTCGTGGACGGGGTGTCGACCAACGGCCCCATCGTCAGTACGTCGAGCATCATCTTCCGCAGCCACTCCGGCACCGTGCGCCGCATCCAGGCGGACCACCTGCGTGAGCGCTGGCTCTAGACCCACGGGGATGAGGCAGCCGCGGTGACCCTGCCTCAGGCCTGGTGGCCGCGACTCGACAATTCGTCGACCGCGTCGTCGATATCCGGGTAGGGGCCGTCGACCGCAGGCCCAGTCGCGTCGATGCGACGCTCCAGGTCCTCACGCCCGTCGAACTCTGCGCGCTGCGCGACGGACCCCTCGTGGGTCCGATCGAGGTCCTCGACCGCGGGGCTGGCCGCGTCCTGGCCGCTCTCGAGAGGAGTGTCCTGTGCGGCGGGCTCCTGTGCGGTGGGGTTCTGTGCGGCGGCGTTCTGTGCGGCGGGGTTGTGGGCAGCAGCGTCCTGGGCAGCGGGCTCCTGGGCGGCAGCGTCCTGGGCAGCGGGCTCCTGGGCGGCAGCGTCCTGGGCAGCGTCTTCCCCAGTCTGGCTTTCCTCGACCGAGTCCGCATCGGTCGCACCGCTCTCGAATTCCGCAGCCGTCAGCTTGCGGGGCGCCTGCGTGATGGTCTGCGGCACCTCGATCAGCTTGGTCTCGTCGATACCCGGGAACTGCCGGGCGGTCACGAGCACACGCGTCTCGAGGGAGTTGGCGAATCGGTTGTAGCTGTCTACGGTGCGTTCGAGCGAACGGCGCAGCCCGTCGGCGTGGCCGGCGAGGGTGCCGAGTCGGTCGTAGAGCAGCGACCCGAGCTCGAGGAGCCGCTTCGCCTCGTCGGTCACGGCGTGCTGCTGCCACGCCGAGGCGACGGTCTTGAGGACCGACCAGAGCGTGACGGGGGAGGCGAGGGCGACGCGTTTCCCGAACGCGTAGTCGAGCAGGCTCGGGTCGGCTTCGAGGGCGGCGGAGAGCAGTGATTCGCTCGGTACGAACGCGACGACGAACTCGGGGCTCGACGTGAAGCCCTGCCAATACGCCTTCTTCGACAGGGCGTCGACGTGCGATCGCACCGCCCGCACGTGTCGATCGATGAGGGAACTCCGCCTCGCCGCTTCCTCACCCGTGGCGGTCACCGGGATGCTCGACGCCGTGAGGAAGTGCTCGAGGGGCACCTTCGCGTCCACGGCGATCGCCGCGCCGCCGGGGAGTCTCACGACCATGTCGGGGCGGAACGAGCCGCCGTCCGTCGTGATGCTGTGCTGCAGATCGAAGTCGACGTGCTGGGTGAGACCTGCGACCTCGACGACCCGGCGCAACTGGGTCTCTCCCCACACGCCGCGCGTGCTGTTCGAGCGGAGCGCGCTCGCGAGGGACTCCGTCGTTGCGCGGAGGTGCTCGTCGGACTGGCGCGAGGCCGCGAGCTGTTCGGCGAGGGATCCGAGTTGCTCGCTGCGCTGCTGCTCCAGATCCGCGACCGTGCGCTGCATGGTCTGGAGGGAGTCCCGGACGGGAGCGAGGGCCTCGAGGACGCGGCGCTCGTTGCGTTCCCGGAGTTCGCGGGCTGCCCGTTCCGAGCGTTCGGCGTCGAGCTGCTCGCGCACTCCGTCGAGGGCCGCCGACATGGCGGCGAGTTCCGCTTCGAGCACCGATCGTCGCGCGACCTCCTCGGCTCGAAGCGTCGCGGCAGAGGCCTCCGCCCGTGCTTCGAGCAGGGCGGGATCGGCGGACGACGGGTCGGCGGAAGGTCGCGCACGAGCCGCCGCGCCGCCGAGGACGAAGCCGATGGCGGCGCCCGCGACGAGAGCCAGAATCGCGATGAGAAGCAGGATCGGGTCCATAGAATCGAGTGTGCGGCACACCACCGACACCGGCCGGGAGACCCGCGGCAGCACAGTCCGGGCGCCAAGCCCATCAGTGCGAGATACAGGCATAGGCACAGGCACAGGCACCGTTACAGGCACAGGCACAGGCACCGTTACAGGCACAGGCACAGGCACAGGCACAGGCACAGGCACCGTTACAGGCACAGGCACCGTTACAGGCACAGGCACAGGCACAGGCACAGGCACAGGCACAGGCACCGTTACAGGCACAGGCACAGGCACAGGCACAGGCACCGTTACAGGCACAGGCACCGTTACAGGCACAGGCACCGTTACAGGCACAGGCACAGGCACAGGCACAGGCACAGGCACAGGCACAGGCAAAGGCACCGTTACAGGCACCGTTACAGGCACAGGCACAGGCACACACGCACAGGAAGGAGGACCGACATGACGCGACGGATCGAGTCCGGTGATCAGTCCGCAGTCGGTGACGACAGCCCGTCCGTGTCCGACAGCCCGTCCGTGTCCGACAGCCCGACCGTGTCCGACACCCGGTCCGAGTCCGTGTCCGGCAGGCAGCCCGAGTCCCTGTCCGGCAACCATTCCGAGTCCGGAGACCATTCCGAGTCCGGAGACCACTCCGAGCTCAGGGACCAGCCCCTGTCCGGCGACGAGCCCGTCGATCGACACGCGCGATCGGCGCGTTCTTTCGACGGTGCGGCCGAGATCTACGACGCGTCGCGCCCCGACTACCCCGCGGAAGCCGTCGCCTGGATGTTGCCGGAGGGCGCGCGCCGTGTCCTCGATCTCGGGGCGGGCACGGGCAAGCTCACGAAGGCCTTGGCTGATCGTGGGCTCGACGTCGTCGCGGTGGATCCGTCGCCGCAGATGCTCGACGTGTTGGCGCGCCGTGCACCGGGAGTACGGCCTGTGGTGGCGGGTGCCGAGGACCTCCCTCTCGATGACGCATCGGTCGATGTCGTGACCGTCGCACAGGCCTGGCACTGGGTCGATCCGATCGCGGCGAGCGCCGAGGCCGCCCGAGTCCTCGTGCCCGGTGGGACGCTGTCCCTCGTCTGGAACATCCGCGACGAGGGCGTGGAGTGGCTCCGTCGGTTCGGTGAGATCGCCGGATCGGAGAGGTCGTTCCGGGATTTGGGGGAGGACCCCGTCGTCGGGGCGCAGTTCGGGGCGTTCGAGCGCGCGGCGTTCCCCTGGTCGAGGTCGATGACCCGGGAGCAGGTCCTCGATCTCGTCCGTTCTCGGAGCTGGTTCCTCACCGCTGACGAGCAACGGCGACGCGAGATGATCCGCGACATCTCGCGACTGGTCGACGACGCGTCGAGCGACGGGACGGTCCAGATGGCCTACGTCACCGAGGTCTTCCGCACACGCACGGCGCACTGACGACGCTCGGCGGATAATCGGCCCACGGTGGACTGACGACGCGCGTAAGGACAGCACGTTCGGGTACGCCGGGCTGCTCAGGCACCTCCGTCAGTTCGGGTACCGTGGTCCGTCCGTCCGACCGACCGACCCGACCCGACCCGACCCGACCCGACCCGCGGTTCCGAGCGGCCCTCGTCTTTTCCCGATCGTTTCTCGTCGACTCGATGGACCGCGTGTCAGAAGGGTGGATCCGGTACGTCCGACACGGTCCGGCCGAGCGGGCTCGTCCACACCAGATCGCCAGACGGTCCCGGGGGTCTCGACACCTGCCAGGTGCTCTGATGCTTGAGGCGGTGATGGGATCGGCAGAGGCACGCGAGATTGTCGTGCGACGTGGTGCCGCCCTGCTCCCACGAGCGGGTGTGGTCGATGTCGCATCGGTTCGCACCGCGCTCGCAGCCGGGGAAGCGGCATCGCACGTCTCGGAGCTGGACGAGGCGTCTGAGGTCGGCGGGGACGGCATACGACGTGCGACCCACGGAGAGCACCGTGCCCGTCTCCGGATGCGTCAGGATCCGGATGAAGGACGGCGCCTCCGCCGCCAGGTCCTCGGCCATGGCCGTGGGGATCGGGCCGTACCCGTCGAGGACCGCGGGCTCATCCGACCGTCCCAGCAGCGTGAGGACGGGAACCGTCACGCGGACCGTCGGCCGGAAGCCCGCATACCGTCCGCGTCGATCCGAGAGGCGGGTGCCGGCGGCAGGATGTGATACTCGCGATTCGACCCCGCTCGCGGTGGTCGAACCCTTCTCGGAGCCGTCTGATTCGGCGACGTCGCCGTGCAGCAGCAGGTCGGCGGCGACGTCGGCGCGGATCTGTCCGATGCTCCGCGACTCACCGGGCTCAGCTGCCAAGGAGCGTGCGCCGGAATCGATGCGCTCGAAAGCGCCGCGGGCATCGGCGCACGGCAGGTGGAGGTGCAGCCAGGCCATGCCGTCACGATCGGCCTCGAAGACGAGGCGCCGTTCGGCGCGCCGTCGGGCCGCGCGGATCTCGATCGACAGGGGGTGCAGACGTTCGCGCACGGCGCGAGCCCGGCGGCGGACCTGAGCCGGCGTGCCGCGGAGAGCGGAGGGAAGGACCGACTCCTCGAACTGCGGAATGGTTACCCCGGGGATGTCGGACACCCCGTCGGCGAGGGCGCGAGCGTGGGCGGGGGACAGGAGGCCCTCGTCGAGAGCGACGAGGGCGGCCGGGAGCCGCGCGAGACGAGCCGCCTCGTCGAGCTGAGCGCGGATGGTCGACTCGCTCTGTCGGCTCGCGACCGCGAGTTCGGCGACGATGAGTCGGGCCCCGAGCTCGTCGCGGAGAGCCGCTTCGCGCGATTCTGACGGGGGGGCGCCGCGCACGGCGCGCGGATCGATCACGACGTGGGCCGCTCCCACCGCCGTCGCCCGCGTGTCGAGCTCGGCGAGCAGCCGTGTGCGGCGGGCGTGGATCGCCGAGGCCTCGCGGTCCGTGTCGAGGAGACGGCGGAGGAGTTCGTCGACGGAGGCGGTCTCGATCGATGAGGCGTCGACGGGCACGGTCACGGGCGCGAGCTCGAGCGGGGCCGACTCGGAGGGCGCAGTCGCCAGCGACGCGGTCTCCAGCGACGCCCTTTCGCCGCTACCGGGCCCCTCAGGTGCCCTCCCGGAGGCGCCATCGAGCACTCGACGTGCCGCCGACTGTGTCTCGCTCGCCCCCGCGAGCATCCCCCGATGCATACCCACACTCAATCACCCACCACCGACATTGAGACCGGGGCCGGACGCGGTCCAGGGCGGGGCGGAATCCGTCCGCCTCCGGCCGGCTCGCACCGATCGGACGCGTTCCGGCAGGCGATAGCCTGACGTCGTGCGTACGGCCCGGTTCCCCGTCTTCCTCGTGCTCGCGAACCTGTTCTGGGCCGGGAACTTCCTGTTCGGCAGCGTCGTCGTCGAGCAGCTCTCGCCGTTCCTCATGACCGCGCTGCGCTGGGCGGCCGCAGCACCCATCCTCATCCTGCTCGCGGTGATCGTCGAGAGACCGCGCTGGCGGGAGGCCCTCCGCGAGTGGCCGATGCACCTGCTGCTCGCGGGACTCGGGCTCGTCTGCTTCTGCATCTTCAGCTACGAGGCGCTCCGACACACGACCCCGGCGGACGCGAGCGTCGTCGGAGCCATCAACCCGGCCATCATCGCGGTCGTCGCGGGACTGCTCGCACGGGAGCGGGTCGGGTGGCGACGCAGCCTCGGGATCCTCGTGTCCCTCGTCGGGGTCCTGATCGTCATCAGCGGCGGCGATCCGGCATCGCTGCTCCGCGCGGATGTCAACGAGGGACACGTGTGGATGCTCGGGGCCGTGGTGGTGTGGACGGGCTACACGATCCTCGGGCGCCGACTGACCACGGGACCGGTCACGGCGTCGGCGGTGCAAGCAAGCCTCACGACGATCGTGCTCGCCCCGATCGCCATCCCGCAGCTCGGCGATGTCTCCCTCGATGGGGCCGCGATCAGCGGCCTGCTCTACATCGCGGTCTTCCCGTCGGTGCTGTCGCTCGTCCTCTGGAACGTCTCGGTGAAGAAGGTCGGGGCGAGCACGGCCGGGGTCTACCTCAACCTGCTGCCGGTCTTCACGGCCATCCTGGGCCTCGCGATCGGCGTCGCGCTCGGATGGCCGACGGTGCTCGGAGGGCTGCTCGTCGTGCTCGGAGTGACGATCACCTCCCGGAGCCGCCGGACACCGGAACCGCTCACTGGCGGACGGTGAGGAGCGCGGGCAACTACGATGGACCCTCGTGGCTCTTACTATCGGAATCGTCGGTCTCCCCAACGTCGGCAAGTCGACGCTTTTCAACGCGCTGACCAAGAACGACGTGCTCGCTGCGAACTATCCGTTCGCGACGATCGAACCGAACGTGGGGGTCGTCAACCTGCCGGATCCCCGGCTCGAGGTGCTCGCGGGCATCTTCGGCAGCGAGCGCATCCTGCCGGCCACGGTGAGCTTCGTCGACATCGCGGGCATCGTCCGCGGCGCGAGCGAGGGCGAGGGGCTCGGCAACCAGTTCCTGGCCAACATCCGTGAGGCCGACGCGATCGCCCAGGTCGTGCGCGGATTCGTCGACTCGGACGTCGTTCACGTGGACGGCGCCGTCGACCCCAAGTCGGACCTCGAGACGATCGGCGCCGAGCTCATGCTCGCCGACCTCCAGACGCTCGAGAAGGCCGCGACGCGGTACGAGAAGGAGGTCAAGGGCCGCAAGCTGGATCCCTCCGTGCTCGAGACCGCGAAGGCCGCGATCGAGGCGCTCCAGCAGGGCACGCTCCTGTCCGGCACGACGCTCGACCTCGCCGCGCTCCGCGAGCTCGGCCTGCTCACCGCGAAGCCGTTCATCTTCGTCTTCAACGTCGACGAGTCCGTGCTCACGAACCCGGAGCGCATGGCGGAGCTCGCCGCTCTCGTCGCGCCCGCGGACGCCGTTTTCCTCGACGCGAAGATCGAATCCGAGCTCATCGACCTCGATCCCGAGGACGCCGCCGAGCTGCTCGCGTCGACCGGCCAGGAGGAGTCGGGCCTCGACCAGCTCGCGCGCGTCGGCTTCGAGACCCTGGGCCTCCAGACCTACCTGACCGCCGGCCCGAAGGAGTCCCGCGCCTGGACGATTCCGAAGGGCGCCAAGGCGCCTCAGGCCGCCGGCGTGATTCACACCGACTTCGAGAAGGGCTTCATCAAGGCCGAGGTCATCTCGTTCGACGACCTCGTCGAGACCGGCTCCGTTGCCGAGGCCCGTTCCAAGGGCAAGGCCCGCATGGAGGGCAAGGACTACACGATGCAGGACGGCGATGTCGTGGAGTTCCGCTTCAACGTGTAGCTCGATGAGTGTGAAGACTGCCCCATCTGCTTCGGCATATGGGGCGGTCTCTGTTCATGCGCTTTAAGATCAGCCCATGACGAATCTTCAGGGTGCGGTCGTTCTGGTCGTCGGCGCCACTGGCGGGCTCGGCTCACGGATCGCCGATCAGCTGGAGAGTAACGGCGCCATTGTGGCCCGGGCGTCAAAGTCCGCAGGGCACGATCTCCGGGCACCCTCTGTGATTCGGGAGGTGCTGGATGCCACGAATGCGCAGTACGGACGGCTCGACGGGCTCGTGGTTGCGTCCGGGGTCGTCGCCTTCGGTGCAGCTTCCGAGCTCGAACCCGCCACGGTGAACGAACTGTTCGCTGTGAACACGACCAGTGCGATCCAGCTCATCACCCAGAGCCAGGCCTACCTCGCAGCCTCGGCACATGACGGCCGGGAGCCGTTCGTGGTCACCCTGAGCGGCGTCGTCGCTGAGGCGCCCGTCGCCGGCCTGGCCGCATACTCGGCGTCGAAAGCTGGGCTCGCGGCCTTCGTTGTCGCAGCGGCGCGCGAGTATCGCCGCGCGGGCATCCGAATCCTGGACGCCCGCCCAGGCCACACGGGCACCGAGCTGTCCGAGCATCCGATCGCCGGGTCGGCGCCGAGATTCGGAGCGGGTCTGGATCCAGACCGGGTTGCCGCACGGATCATCACCGCGATCCTCGATGGCGAGAAGGATCTGCCCAGTACCGCGTTCTAGGTTCGGCCGAGGTGATGCAGAGGTCATTCAGCTGCGCCAAGTGGTGGAGTTCCGCGTGACGTGTGACCCCCTGACCCTGTGCGCGGAGCACTGATCCGACACGAAAGCCCCCTGTCCGTCATCGGACAGGGGGCTTTCGTCGTGGATCGGAGCGGCTACTCGGCGTGCTCGTCCTCTTCGGGTTCGAAGGTCGAGGCCCCGTCGCTGTGGCCGAGGGCGATGCCGTTCGGGTGGTTGGGGATCGTTCCTTCGTCGCTGCCGACGCCGTCGGTCTTGGGGGTGCCCTCGCTGTCGTTGACGGGAGCCTTCGCTCCGGTCTCGTCGTCCGGCGTGTGGGCGGAATCCTGTTCTGTCATGGCGATCGCTCCTTCGTGATGCGTTCGGCCCGCGTGATGCGTGTGGCCTGGGTGATGCGTCCCGCCAGGCTACGTCGCCCTCATCCGAGCCCTCCGTGGGTTGACAGCCCGGAACGAGGAGTCGACTCCTCACTCGCGCGCGCCCCGTTGCGCCTCGCTCCCGACGGGTGACACGCTGAATCTCCGAGAGACAGGGGCAGCGTGGACAGCGACGTGATCGTGATCGGGGCGGGACTCGCGGGACTGCAGAGCGCCCGTCGACTCGAGCAGGACGGTCGGCACGTCATCGTGCTCGAGGCCGCCGACGCCGTCGGTGGACGCATCCGGACGGACATCATCGACGGCTACCGGGTGGACCGTGGCTTCCAGGTGCTCAACCCGGCCTACCCGGCGCTGTACCGCGATGTCGATGTCCCCGCGCTCGACCTCCAGTCGTTCGGGGTCGGCGCCGTGGTGCGCGACGGTCAGCGTTCGACGACGCTCGCGCATCCGCTGCGCCACCCGCGGTACGCCCTCGGCACGCTGCTCAGCGCGCATACGCCGCCGTCCGACTTGGTCGCTCTCGCCCGGTGGCTCGGGCCGACGCTCCTGCGCGTGAGACGCCCGGTGCGTTCGGCGACGGATGAGACCCTCCGCGCGTCCCTCGATCGTGCCGGCCTCACCGGGCGGCTGCGACGCGATGTACTCGACACGTTCCTCGCCGGCGTCCTCTCGGACACCTCGGGCGGCAGCTCCGCGCGCTACGTGAAGGGACTGCTGCGCTATTTCGTCCTCGGCGCACCCGGCCTCCCGCGCGACGGGATGCAGGCGCTGCCCGAGCAGCTCGCTGCGGGGCTGCGCGTACCCGTCCGGCTCGACACCGCTGCGCGAGGGGTGCACGAGACGTCGGGTGGCGTCGAGGTGACGACGGACGCCGGGGTGCTCACGGCGCGGGCCGTCATCGCCGCCGCCGGGCCGCACGAGGCCCCCGGTCTCGCCGACATCCCGGCGCCCGTCATGAACGGTCTGACGACCTGGTGGTTCTGCACCCCGGAGAGTCCGCTTGCCGGCAGGTTCCTGATGCTCGACGCCTCGGGTCCCGGCGGGGGACCGGCCGGTCCGATCTGGAACACCGCCGTGATGAGCGAGGTCGCGCCGTCGTACGCACCGCCGGGCGGCCACCTCGTGCAGGCCACGACACTCCTCGACCGGCCGGACGGACTCGCGAGCGAGAGCGAGATCCGCCGCGACCTCGAACGGCTGTACCGCACGTCCACCGACGGGTGGGACGTGATCGCCCGTCACGTCGTGCCGCACACGCTCCCGGCCGAGCCGCCGCCCCTCGTGGATCGCGGACCCGTCTGGACGGGCGAGCGCACCCTCGTGGCCGGGGATCAACTCGAGACCGCGTCGATCCAGGGTGCGCTCGTCTCCGGTGTCCGGGCGGCGGACGCGATCGGACGACTGCTCGCCGGCTGACCGCGCAACCCACCCTGCGCAGGGGCGGCGTCCTCCTACCGTGGACAGATGAGTTCCGCCCCATCCCTGCGCCTCGTCCTGCCGCATCAGCTCTTCGACGAGCACCTCGAGGCGCCCGACGGTACCGGCTTCGTGCTGATCGAGCACGACCTGCTCTTCCGTCAGTACCGGTTCCACTCCCACAAGCTGGTTCTGCACCGCGCATCGATGGACCGCTTCGCCGGTCGCCTGATCGAACGCGGTTTCACGGTCGACCACCTCCGCAGCGAGGCCGCTCACAGCTCGCACGATCAACTGGCGGAGCTCGTGCGCGATCGCGGCCCGTCCCTCGTGACCTGGTTCGACGTCGTCGACGACTGGCTCGAGAAGGACCTGTTCGAAGCCCTCGCCGACGGCGGCTACACGATGCGCCGCAGTGACGTGATGGAGTCGCCCAACTTCTTCACGGATCGCGAGGAGATCGACGAGTGGTTCTCCCGCAACGACGCGCGCATGCAGAACTTCTACGTCTGGCAGCGGAAACGGCTCGACATCCTCCTCGATGACGGCAGGCCCGTCGGCGGGAAGTGGTCGTTCGACGCGGACAACCGCAAGAAGCTGCCGAAGGGGTACTCGCCGAGCGTCGTCGGGCGGTTCGCGCACCATCCCGTCCTGCACGCCGACGGCACCCTGGTGATCGACGCACCCGCGGAGGACGCTCTCCCGGCGGAGGTGTCGTCGGCGATCGCCTGGGTCGCCGAGGAGTTCCCCGACAACCCGGGGGACCCCCACCTCTTCGCCTGGCCCACGAGCCGCGACGAGGCCCGAGAGCACCTGGACGAGTTCGTCCGGGACCGCCTCGACGACTTCGGCCCGTACGAGGATGCGATCTCCGCGGTCCATCCGTTCATCAACCACGGTCTCCTCACCGCGACCCTCAACGTGGGGCTGCTGGACCCGCGTGACGTGATCGACGCCGTCCTCGCGGGTGCACGGGAGGGCACCCCCCTCGCGTCGCTCGAGGGATTCGTCCGGCAGATCATCGGCTGGCGCGAGTACATGCGCGCGACCTACCGCACCGCCGGGCGCCGGATGCGGACGTCGAACGTGCTCGACCACCGGCGACGGCTGGGCGTGGGGTGGTGGGATGCGAGCACGGGGCTCGAACCCGTGGATGTCGTCATCTCCCGGGTGCTCGACACCGGTTACGCCCACCACATCGAGCGGCTCATGGTGCTCGGCAACGCGATGTCGCTGCTCCGGGTCCACCCCGATGCCGTCTACGAGTGGTTCATGGAGCTGTTCATCGACGCATACGACTGGGTGATGGTGCCGAACGTCTACGCCATGAGCCAGTTCGCCTCGGGGGCGCAGATCACGACGAAGCCCTACGTGTCGGGCAGCAACTATCTGAAGAGGATGTCGGATCTCCTGGCGGGGGAGTGGATGCCCGATTGGGACGCCCTGTACTGGTCTTTCATCGAGGATCACCGCGCCGTGTTCGCCTCCAACCCGCGCAGTCGCATGGTCGTGTCGCTGCTCGACAAGATGGGCGACGACAAGCGCACGGAGCACCGGCGCCGCGCGGATGCGATGCTCGGGGCCGACGAGGACACCGCATTGCTCGCAGCGTCCGAGGCAGCGCCCATGGGTGAGAGGATGACGTCATGAAGGCCAAACTCATCAATTCCCGTGGGATCACCGTCGCCGTCGTCGAGGACGACGGGCCGGAGATCGTCTACGAGGGCGTCACGTACCGCGCGGTCGACGCCGGTCACGAGGACGGCGGCGCCACCCCCGGAGACGCGGCCGACCCGTCCTTCTACGAGGTCACCGACGCGTAGGTGACGGGCAGAGCCGGTCGTCCGTCGGGACGTGGTTCGCGCGTCGTCAATGGGGGGTACCGATCGTCTGGCTCTGCCTACGCTCGGGGTGCGCCGACTATCCGTCGGTCCTCCAGACGAAGGAAATCCGAATGTTCATGCGACTCGCCCTCCCCTTCCTCCTCAACTTCGCCCGACGGCTGTTCGGCGATGAGAAGCAGACCAAGAAGGGCCGCTTCTCCCGTTCCCGCGGTTCGAAGCGCTCGTCGCGACGCGGCTCGCGTTCACGCCGCCGCTGAGGACGACACACGTGTCGACCGAGTTCCGGATCGAGGGCACGGCCGTCGTGGGCATCCTGTCGTTCTACGACGAGTTGAATCGGGTCTTCATGGCCGGGGAGTCCTGGACGCTCGGGCCGAGCCTCGATGCGCTCGACGACATGCTGTACGGGGGCTACGGCGCCTTGCACGGCCTCGAGGGTGCGCGTGTCGTGTGGACGGACCACGCAGCGAGCCGCCACGCACTGGGGCGAAGCGAGACGATCGCGCACCACCGGTCGAAGCTCGACCGCCCGGGGACGTTCAACGCTGAACGAGCCCGATCGGCCATCGCCGACCTCGAGGCCGGCACCGGGTCGACCTACTTCGACACGGTGCTCGAGATCTTCGAGAGCCACCCGCGCATCGAGCTCGTACTCGCCTGAGGGTCTCGGAGGGGTGGGCGGGCCGCAGCCCGAGCACCCAAAACCACACCCGATCTGGTGACTGGTGTGACGGGTGAGTACTTGCGAGACTTCTCCTCGTGTCTGTCACTCACTCGCAAGAGCCGTCTCTCCTCACGCGGAGGACGATGCTCGCCGGCGCCGCTCTGGTCGCGGCGTCCTCCGTCGTGGCGGATGTGCTCCTCCACCCGGAGTCCGCCGATGCCGCCTCCGGCTGGTATCACCCGTTCACCACGCGCCGGGCCATCCGAAGCGACTTCGGCCCGCGATCGTCCCCCTGCGCCGGATGCAGCTCCTTCCATCGCGGTCTCGACTACTCGCCGGGCCGCTTCACCCCGATCCATGCCGTCAGGGCGGGAACCGTCATCTACCGTCGAGACGTCCTCGGTCACGGGCAGTTCGAGAGCAACAGCTTCGGCAACGTCCTGACGATCGATCACGGCGGCGGACTCCAGACCGTGTACGCGCATCTCGAGCGCGGTTCGGTCGCGAAACTCGGGTGGGTCGCCGCCGGAACCCAGATCGGACAGGTCGGACACAACGGCTCGTCGACCGGTCCTCATCTGCACATCGAGGTGCGACAGGACAACGCGAGCATCGACCCCGCTCCGAAGATCCATCTCGCCCCGCTCGCTCCGATCTCCTCCACAGCCAACGGCTCCAGTGACCTCGAAAGGCACGACATGCTCATGATCTCCAGCGCCACCGCTTTCAAGAACGTCACGGCGGGTTACACGGCCCTCGTCGGGTTCAAGAGCCTCCACCACCTCTCGCGCATCGAACGGGACGCCCTCATCACCCACGGCAAGATGGTCGTCCGGGCGATGGGCCCCGACGATTTCGAGGCGATCCTGCGCTCGCTACAGATCCCTCTCTCCGCGGCGGTCGGCGGGGCGAACTACGACGGCAACCGCTGATCGCTGGTCGTCGGTCGTCGGTCGTTGGTCGTTGGTCTCTGGTCGTTGCTCTCGGGTCGTTGGTCGTTGGTCGTTGGCCGCTGACCGCTGACCGCTGGTCGCTGACCGCTGACCGCTGGTCGTTGCTCTCGGGTCGTTGGTCGTTGGTCGTTGGTCGCTGGCCTCTTAGCCGTGACCACGTAGCGTGGGTGCATGGACTCTCCGTACACGTCGCTGACCGACTACATCGCCGTTCCCCGGGCGGAGGCGCTCACACTGTCTCCGGACGGCCGGAGCGCCGTCCTGACGGTCGCGACGCTCACCGCGGACGGTACCGCGTTCGAACGCTCTCTCTGGCAGATCGCGGCCGACGGATCGGGATTCCCGCGTCGACTCACGCGATCGGTGAAGGGGGAGAGCGGGGCCGCATTCACGGCCTCCGGTGACATCGTCTTCGTCTCCTCCCGGATCGACCCGGCGGCGACGGACGCCCCGGAGGTCGCTCAGCTCTGGAGGCTGCCGGCCGGAGGAGGCGAGGCGCGACCCGTGACCCGTCTGGCGGGAGGCGTTTCCGGCATCGCGGCGACGGCGCTCGCGGCCGAGACGATCGTCGTCGCGGCCGATCTGCTCCCGTCGTCCGCCACGCTCGAGGACGACGCGGCGTCGCGCCGGCTCCGCCGGGACAAGAAGGTGACCGCGGTCTTCCACGACAGCTATCCGGTGCGCTACTGGGATCACGACCTCGGGCCGGCGGAACCGCACCTGTTCGCTCTCGATATGGCGGCGGTTGCGGAGTCGGTCGCAGGATCCGCGCCGGATCGCGGCGACGTCGGCGGAGCCGACGGCACGGTCACTGATTCCTATCCGTCCGACCTCCCGCGTCCGACCGATCTCACGCCGCGACCCGGCCGATCGGCCGACACCGCCGGACAGGCCCTCACGCCGGACGGGCGGACGCTCCTCGTCGCCCTGCGCGTCCCTGAGCGGCGATCCGGTCGATTCGTCCTCGTCTCCATCGATGTGGCCACGGGCGAGCGTACAACCCTGATGGACGAGGATCGCGTGCACATCGAGTCGCCCGTGATCAGCCGGGACGGGGCGACGATCGCGTTCCTCCGGGTGCCCTTCCACACGCAGACGGCATCGGCCGATCAGGAGATCTGGGTCGCGGACATCGACGGTATGAACGCTCGGCGGGTCGCCGCGACCTGGGACCGCTGGCCCACCTCGCTCCGGTTCGACGCGCGCGGCGAGTCGCTCATCGCGACCGCCGACGACGACGGCCGCGGGCCGGTCTACCGGATCCCGCTCGACGGATCGGACCCCGTCCGGCTGACGAGCGACGACTTCTCCTACACGGACGTGTCCGTCGACCCGGCCACAGACGACCTCGTCGCCCTCCGGTCGTCGTGGACCGCACCGCCCCACCCCGTCCGTATCCATGCGGACGGATCGGTGACGCCGCTCGCCTCTCCCGCTCCGGTGCCCGAGCCGATCGGCACGATCACCGGGATCGAGACGACGGCGACGGACGGCACACGCGTTCGCGGTTGGCTCCTCCTCCCGGAGGGGGCGGACGCGGCCGCACCGGCTCCGCTCCTGCTCTGGATCCACGGCGGTCCCCTCAACAGCTGGAACGCCTGGAGTTGGCGGTGGAACCCCCAGCTCGCCCTCGCGAAGGGCTACGCCGTTCTCCTCCCGGACCCGGCCCTCTCCACCGGGTACGGGATCGACTTCATCGCACGCGGCTGGAACGCGTGGGGGGCTGCCCCCTATACCGACCTCCTCGCGATCACCGACGAGGCCGAACGTCGGGACGACATCGACGAGTCCCGGACCGCGGCGATGGGCGGATCGTTCGGCGGCTACATGGCGAACTGGGTGGCGGGGCATACTGACCGCTTCCGGGCGATCGTGAGTCACGCGAGTCTGTGGGCGCTCGACCAGTTCGCCGGCACCACCGACAACTCCGAGTTCTGGCAGACCGCGTTCACCCCCGAGGGGCTCGAGGCCAACTCCCCTCACCACGCCGTCCGCGACATCGTGACCCCGATGCTCGTCGTGCACGGGGACCGGGACTACCGCGTGCCCGTCGGGGAGAGCCTGCGGCTGTGGTCCGAGCTCGCCGAGCATCACGCCGCCGCCGATGGGACGACGCCTCACCGCTTCCTGCTGTTCCCCGACGAGAACCACTGGGTGCTGAAGCCCCAGCATGCGGTGCTCTGGTACGAGACCGTGTTCGCGTTCCTCGACGAACACGTCCACGGCCGGGACTGGCGACGACCCGAGTCGCTCGGTTGAGGCGCGGAGCCCCTCGGCCATGACCGTCCGTCTGCACCTCGAGACCGTCCTCCCTGTCCCGCCCGGCGTCGCGTTCGACCTGGCGCGAGACCTCGATGCCCATCTCGCCTCGATGCGCTCGTCGGGGGAGCGGATCGTCGCGGGCCGAACGGGCGGCCTCATCGGCGCCGGGGAGTTCGTCGCGTGGCGGGCCCGTCACCTCGGACTCCCGTTCACGCTGATGTCGCGCATCACCGCCTTCGAGGAGGGCGAGATGTTCGTGGACGAGGAGATCGCCGGTCCGTTCCGGAGCCTGCGTCACGAGCACCGATTCAGTGGGCACCCCGACGGGTGCCTCATGACGGACCACATCGTGTTCCAGGCGCCGTTCGGCCCGATGGGTCGTGTCGCCGAACGTTTCGTCCTCGAGCGCTATATGCGCGAACTCATCGAGGAGAGGAATCGTCATCTCGTCGGTGCCGCTCGCGAGTCCCGATCATTTCTCAGCGGGACGTCGGCTCAGCCCTGAACGGGGAACGAGTCGAGGGCTGAGACCGGGGAGCTCTTCGACGTCGGCACACCCGCTCCGCGACGATCGTCAATGCCGCGCCGCCCGTCGTTCGTGGTGGACGTCATGCTTCCACCATCGTGTCTCCGACGGAAGGACGTCGGCGGGGTCGGCGCGGTCTCAGGATCGGATGGATCGGACCGCCTCGACGGATCGGGATACGTCGTCGGCCACCGCGGCGAGATCACTGGTCGTCGTCCCGTGTCCCCACGTGAATCGGACCGCCGATCGGGCGATGTCCTCCGCGAACCCCATCGCGAGGAGAACGTGGGACGCTTCGGTGCGACCGGCGGCGCAGGCCGAGCCGCTCGAGGAGACGACGCCCCGGCGCTCGAGCTCGAGGAGGATCGCCTCGCCGCTGAGGCCCGGGAAGACGAACGACGCGTTGCGCGGGAGTCGGAGCGACGAGTGCCCCGTGAGCCGACCATCCGGCGTCGTGGCGAGGACGGCGGCGACGAAGCCGTCGCGCGAGACGACGTCCGAGCCGCCGCTCGCGCGTTCGTCCTCGGCCAGCTCCAGCGCCGTCGCGAGGGCGACGGCGCCCGCGACCGACTCGGTGCCGGAACGCCGCCCGCGCTCCTGACCGCCGCCGTGCACGAGCGGCTCGAGGTCGAGTCGACCGCGGAGGACGAGGGCGCCCGTTCCCTTCGGGGCACCGAGCTTGTGGCCGGAAAGCGTCAACGCGTCCACCCCGAGTTCACCGAGGCGCACGTCGAGCTGGCCAGTGGTCTGGACAGCGTCTGAATGCACGAGTGCGCCGACGGCGTGGGCGCGCTCGGCGATCTCCCGCACGGGTTGAACGGTTCCGACCTCGTTGTTCGCGTGCATCACGCTCACGAGGGTGGAGTCGGGGCGGAGGAGGGCGGAGATCTCCTCGGGGTCGACTCGCCCCGACGCGTCGACCGGAGCGACCGAGACCTGGAACCCGTGGAAGCGGACGAGGTACGCGGCGCTCTGGAGCACGGCCTCGTGCTCGATCGCCGAGACAATGATGTGACGACCGCGCGGGTTCGCGAGCGCGAGACCTTTGAGGGCGAGGTTGTCCGCCTCCGTCCCGCCGGCGGTGAAGACGACCCCGGTCGCGCGCACCTCGAGGGATCGTGCGATGCGCCGCCGCGCGTCCTCGAGGGCGACCGCCGCGGACTCGCCGACCGCGTGCACGCTCGACGGGTTGCCGAACTCCGTGGTGAGGTAGGGCCACATGGCCTCGATCACCTCCCGGCGCACCGGGGTCGTCGCGGCGGCATCGAGGTAGGTCACGAGCGCTCCGGGCCGGACTGGTTGTGCACGCGGATGTCGAGGCCGAGGTCGAGAGCCCGAGCGCTGTGGGTCAGTGCACCCACGGAGATGACGTCGACTCCGGTCTCGGCGATCGCGCGCACCGTGTCGAGCGAGACGGTGCCGCTCGCCTCCACGACGGCCCGTCCGGCGATGAGGGCGACACCGCGTCGGAGGTCGTCGAGCGAGAAGTTGTCGAGCATCACGGTGTCGGCGCCGCCCGCGATCACGTCCTCGATCTGGTCGAGCCGATCCACCTCCACCTCGACGTGGCTCGTGTGTGGCAGGCGCGAGCGAAGCGCCCGTAACGCGTCGGGCACGGACACTCCGCCGTTCGCGACGACGGCGAGGTGATTGTCCTTCACCATCACGGCATCGGAGAGGGAGTAGCGGTGGTTGCGTCCGCCTCCGCTCACGACCGCATGCTTCTCGAACGCGCGGAGTCCGGGCGTCGTCTTCCGGGTGTCGACGATGCGGGCGCTCGTACCGGCGACAGCCTCGACGAACCGGAACGTCAGCGTGGCCGTGCCCGACATGCGCTGCACGAAGTTGAGGGCGACGCGCTCCGCCTGGAGCACCGCCGGCGCATCGCCGTCGACGCGGGCCAGGACGTCGCCCGGGCCGAAGGCGGTGCCGTCGGGAACCACCTCGGTCACGGCGACGCGCGCGTCCACGAGCTCGAAGGCCGCCCGGAAGACGTCGCCTCCGCTGTAGACGCCGGGCTCGCGAGCCACGAGGGCCGCCTCCGCCCGGACGGGTGTGACGAAGAGGGCGGACGAGGTGAGGTCGCCCCAGGGAGCGTCCTCCACGAGGGCCGCGCGCACGGCGGTCTCGATCTCGAAACGTGTCAGCATGCGATGGTCTCCCTGATCTCTCTCGTCTTCCCGGTCTCCCCGGTCTGCCTCGTTCGTCCGGTTCCCCTGGTTTCTCCGGTTTCCCTGGTTTCGCTCGTTTCTCCGGTCTCCCTGGTCTCGTGATGACGGGGATGCGCGGCGGTCTCGGATGACCCGCCGTTCGCGCCGTCGGCGGTCAGCGGAACCCGTGTCGATACGCACCGAGCGCGCAGGAACTGCGGGCTGGCCAGCGCCGGATCGGTGGCGGGGTGGTCCGATCGGGCGTGCGCCCCCCGAGACTCGCGCCGCAGGAGGGCGGCGTGGGCGACGAGGGTCGCGACGGTCAGGGCATCGCGCGCTGCTCCCGTCGACGCGAGCGCGGCGATGCCGTCGATCGCGCGAACGAGTCCCTCCTCGGATCGGACGAGCCCGACGTCGTCCCACAGCAGCGTGCCGAGCGTCTGCGAGGTGTCCGGTGCTCCCGGACGGTCGGACGCCGGGATCGGGACGCTCGGAGCGGTGCGGGGATCGACCGGGAGAGGCGGGTGCTCGGGCGACGACAGCGCGCGAGCGGCGCGTGCACCGAACACGGCGCCCTCCAGGAGGGAGTTCGAGGCGAGTCGGTTCGCCCCGTGCACGCCGGTCCGCGCCACCTCTCCGACGGCGAAGAGCCCCGGCACGCTCGTCCGTCCGTCGAGATCCGTCGCGACCCCTCCCATCGTGTAGTGGGCTGCGGGGGTGACGGGGATCGGGGACGCGGTCCAGTCGTACCCCGCTGCGCGGACACGTCGGGCGATGCTCGGGAACCGGGCGTCGAGCCGGGCGCCGATCGCCGTCGCGTCGAGCACGACGGGTCGCCCGTTCTGGAGCCGCATCTCGGCGGCCATCGCGCGGGCCACGACATCGCGGGGGGCGAGCTCCGCGTCAGGGTGTACGCGCGACATGAAGCGCTCGCCGCGTGCGTTCCGGAGCACGGCGCCCTCGCCGCGAACGGCCTCGGACACGAGGAAGGATCCGGGGGCGGCGAGCACGCTCGGGTGGAACTGGACGAACTCGAGGTCCGCGAGCAGGGCGCCGGCACGGGCGGCGATCGCGATGCCCGACCCCGTAGCGGACCGGGGATTCGACGTGCGTGCGAACAGCCCGGCGAAACCGCCCGTCGCGAGGACGACGGCGTCCGCATCGAGGACGCGGGGCCCGTCCGGCCCCTGCCTGTCTGGACCCTGCACCGACGCGCCGATGACGGCGCCGTCACGCAGTACGAGGTCGATGAGGCGGGTGTGCTCCAGCACGACGTCGACCCGGTCGCGAACCACCTCCACGAGGACACGTTCGATCGCCGCCCCCGTCGCGTCGCCGCCCGCATGGAGCACGCGCGGTGCGGAGTGGGCCGCTTCGAGGGCTCGCGCGAGCCGTCCGCCCGAACGATCGAACGGCACCCCCAGGGCGATGAGCTCGCGCAGCCGTTCCGGCGCTTCGGTGCACAGCACCCGGACGGCGTCCTCGATGCCCATCCCGGCGCCCGCGCGCAGGGTGTCGGTGACATGGTTCTCGATGGAGTCGATAGACGCGCCGGGGTCGTCGTTCTCCGCAGGGAGGACCCCGGTGATGCCGCCCTGGGCCCACGCGGTGTTGGCCTCGTCGAGGGCCCCTCCCGAGATCAGCACCACGTCGTGATCGACCGCTGCGTGGAGAGCGGTCGTGAGACCGGCGATGCCGGACCCGATCACGACGACGCGGCGCCGGGCGCGCGCGGCCACGTCAGGCGACCGACACGGGCGGGCGGGCCGCGAGCATACGTTCGAGGGCGACCCGCGAGGGCACGGCGACGTCGTCGCCCACCGTGATGCGGTTGACGACCCGCCCGGCGACGAGCTCGTCGAGAACCCACGCGAGGTAGCCCGGGTGGATGCGGTACATGGTCGAACACGGGCAGATCACGTCGTCGAGGCAGAAGATCGTGTGCTGCGGGTACTGGGCCGCGAGTCGTTGCACGAGGTTGATCTCGGTGCCGATCGCGAACGTACTGCCGTCGGGTGCCGCCGCGATCGCCTTGGTGATGTAGTCGGTGGAGCCGCTCTCGTCGGCCGCGTCGACGACGGGCATCGGGCACTCGGGGTGCACGATCACACGGACCCCGGGGTGCGCTGCCCGGGCGCGATCGATCTGGTCGACGGTGAAACGCCGGTGCACCGAGCAGAACCCGTGCCAGAGGATCACACGGGCGTCCTCGATCGCGCGTTCGTCGTTGCCCCCGAGCGCGCGGTTGGGGTTCCAGAGCGGCATGGCCTCGACGGGCACGCCCATCGCCTTCGCGGTGTTCCGGCCGAGGTGCTGGTCGGGGAAGAAGAGCACCCGCTGGCCCCGTTCGAACGCCCACTCGAGGACCGTCTGTGCATTCGACGATGTGCACACGATGCCGCCGTTGCGCCCGCAGAACCCCTTGAGCGCCGCGGACGAGTTCATGTAGGTCACGGGGATGACGGGCACGCGACCGTCCGCGTCGGGCTCGGAGCCGTAGAGGGCGGTGAGTTCCTCCCAGCACTCCTCGACCTGGTCGATGTCCGCCATGTCGGCCATCGAGCAACCGGCAGCGAGATTCGGGAGGATGACCGCCTGGTCGGGAGAAGAGAGCAGATCGGCCGTCTCCGCCATGAAGTGCACGCCGCAGAACACGATCGCCTCGGCGTTCGTGCGCGCCTTCGCCGCGCCCGCGAGTTGGAAGGAGTCGCCGACATAGTCCGCGTACTGCACGACCTCGTCGCGCTGGTAGAAGTGGCCGAGGATGACGAGGCGCTCGCCGAGGAGGTCCTTCGCGGAGCGGATCCGGCGGTCGAGCTCCTCGGGAGGGGCGTCGCGGTAGAACGCGGGCAGCTGGCCCTGGCGGGGGGAGCCGGTCGGGAGCACGTCGCCGAGCGATGCGCCGGGACCGTACCCGGGGGCCTGCAGGTCGAACGTCCACGGCGCCTGCGCGAGATCGGGGCTGCACGTGTCGCCGGTGGTCGCCCCCCGCGCGATGTCGCGGATGGTGAGGTCGACGGATGCGGTGGAGGTCATGACGGGTCCCCGTTCGTTGTGAGAGGTGTCGGGAGAGCAGGGGCCGAGTCCGGGTTGATCGTGTCCGAGGTGATCGAGTCCGAGGTGATCGAGTCCGGGGCGATCGAGTCCGGGTTGATCGAGTCCGGGTTGATCGAGTCCGGTGTGATCGCATAAGGGGAAGGCGGCCCCGTGGCGTCGTCTGCTGCGTAGCGGTACAGCCGGGCGGGACGGTGCGCCCCCGAGCGGCGCGATTCGCCCGTCGCCTCGATGCGGCCCTGGGCATCGATCTGTCGGCGGAAGTTCGCCGGGTCGAGGCGCCTCCGCAGGACGGCCTCGTGGACCGCGCGCAGCTCGGACAGGGTGAAGGTCTCTCCGAGGAGCGACCGGGCGATGTCGCTGTACTCCATCTTCGTCCGCAGGCGCCAGAGGGCGTAGTCGACGATCGTGTTGTGGTCGAAGGCGAGCCGGGGGAGTCGATCGGCCGGGAACCAGCGCACGTTCTGCCCGATCTGGGCGCGTCGGGCCTCCTCACCGTCCACGAGGGCCCAGTACACGATCGAGACGACGCGCTCGCCGGGGGAGCGGTCCACGTCGCCGAAGGCGTAGAGCTGCTCGAGGTAGCGCGAGGTGAGGCCCGTGGTCTCGGAGAGTGATCGGGCGGCAGCGTCCGCGAGGCCCTCCTCGTGGCCGAGTGGACCCCCCGGGAGCGCCCACCGGCCGTCGTACGGGTCGCGGATGCGGCGGACGAGGGGCAGCCAGATGGTGGGCTCGTCGTTCTCCGCCGCGATCCCCTCGTCGCTGCGGAGCGCGAAGATGACCGTCGAGACCGCGAGCGAGGCGGACCCGGGTCGGTCGTGCTCGCGCGTGGTCGTCATGGCGTCTCCTTCGGGTTGCTTCGACTCTAACAGGCGACGACAACATAAAGTCGGAATGACTATAAGAACGTCTCGTTTCGGATCCGGCCGGTTCGTGCCCCGGCCGCTAGGCTGGGACCACAATCGAACATCGGGCCGCGTACGCGATGCGGGAGAGCCGGGCTCGCCCGGCACCGAAGGAGCAAGCCTCCCCGCCAATCTCTCAGGTTCTGTACCGCATCGAACTGGCCACTCTGGAAAGTGGACGCTCACTCGACCTCGTGTCGGGAGCGTCCCGCCGACGGTGAAAGTCCCGCACTGGTGTCCTCGACGACGGCACGGTGCGGAGCGAAACTCTCAGGCCCATGACAGAGGGGGAGTTCCCGACCAGGCGCGCATCGCGCCCTCGTCGCGGGCCGAGGCGTCAGCCCGGGCTCCGGCGAGAACCTCCAGGAGAACTCGTGTCCGATCCTTCCACTCCCGTCCCTCCGCCCGCCGCCCCGGTGGCCGTCGTCGAACCGCGTCTGAGCCCCCTGAACGACGTGCACGTGGGCCTCGGGGCGACGTTCACCGACTTCGCCGGGTGGGCCATGCCCGTGAAGTATTCGAGCGATCTCGCGGAGCATCACGCCGTCCGTTCGACGGCGGGAATCTTCGACATCTCGCACATGGGCGAGATCTCGGTCCGCGGTGCCGAGGCGTCCGCGTTCCTCGACGCGACACTCGCCGGGCGGCTGTCCGTCCTCCAGCTCATGCAGGCGAAGTACACGCTCCTCCTCAACGACGGCGGCGGCATCGTCGACGACCTCATCGTCTACCGCACGGGCGACGACGAGTTCCTCGTGGTGGCCAACGCGTCGAACCGGGACGCCGTTGCACGGGAGCTCGTCGGCGCCGCATCCGGCTTCGACGTCTCGGTCGACGACGTGAGCGACGGTATGGCCCTCATCGCCGTCCAGGGTCCCGCGGCGCAGGCCATCCTCGAACGCACGGACGGCCTCGCGATCGTCGCCGGTCAGGCCTCGCTCGCCGAGGTGCGCTACTACCGCGCGACCGCGGCGACGTTCGGGGACGACGACGTGTTCATCGGGCGCACCGGCTACACGGGCGAGGACGGATTCGAGCTCTACGTCGCCGTGCACGACGCCGTCGCGCTCTGGTCGGCGATCACCGTCGCGGGCGCCCCCCTCGGTCTCGTCCCTGCGGGACTCGCGTGCCGCGACACCCTCCGTCTCGAGGCCGGCATGCCGCTCTACGGCCACGAGCTCGACGCGGACACCCTGCCCGTGCAGGCCGGCCTCGGTCGCGTCGTCGCGCTTGCGAAGGAGGGTGACTTCCGCGGTCGAGCCGCGATCGAGGCCGGCCCGGCCGATGGCGCCCGTGTGCTCGTCGGTCTCGTCGCCGAGGGGCGTCGCGCCGGTCGTGCGGGTTACGCGGTGCTCGACGCGGACGGCACGGCCGTCGGCGAGATCACGAGCGGGGCACTGTCGCCCACCCTCGGCCACCCCATCGCCCTCGCCTACGTCGCGCCCGAGTCGTCGGCCGTCGGCACCCCCCTCTCCCTCGACGTCCGCGGAACGCGCATCCCCGCGACCGTGACACCCCTCCCGTTCTACTCCCGGAAGAAAGAAGCGACCGCATGACCGACCTCACCGCCCTCCACTACACCGCCGAGCACGAGTGGATCGCCGTCGACGGCGACGTCGCGACCGTCGGCATCACCGATTTCGCCGCGGACAAGCTCGGCGACGTCGTCTTCGTCGAGCTGCCCGAGGTGGGCGGCGAGGTCACCGGCGGCACCGTCGTCGGGGAGATCGAGTCCACGAAGTCGGTCGGTGAGCTCTACGCCCCCGTCGACGGCGAGGTCGTCGAGGCCAACCAGGCCGTCGTCGACGACCCGTCGCTCGTCAACAGCGACCCGTTCGGCGACGGCTGGCTCGTCAAGGTGCGCTTCACGGCGCTCCCCGACGGCCTCCTCGACCGCGACGACTACACCGCCCTGGTCGGCGAGTGATGGCGGAGCGCTTCTCCGATCGCCACGTCGGCACGACCGCGGACACGCAGCGGGCGATGCTCACGGCCGTCGGCTACGACAGCGTCGACGCGCTCATGGACGCCGCGGTGCCTGGTGCGATCCAGGTGCTCGAGCTCGAGTCCTCGGTCATCCCGGCCGCAGCGGACGAGCGGGGCGCCCTCGCGGAGCTGCGCGCCCTCGCGGCGCGGAACTCCGTCAACCGCTCCCTGATCGGTCTCGGTTACTCCGGCACGGTCACGCCGGCCGTCATCACGCGGAACGTGCTCGAGAACCCGTCCTGGTACACCGCGTACACGCCGTACCAGCCGGAGATCTCCCAGGGCCGCCTCGAGGCGCTCATCAACTTCCAGACGATGGTCACCGACCTCACGGGCCTCCAGACGGCGAACGCCTCGATGCTCGACGAGGGCACGGCCGTCGTCGAGGGCATGCTGCTCGCCCGCCGCGCCTCGAAAGCCAAGACGGACGTGTTCCTCATGGACTCGGATGCGCTCCCGCAGACGAAGGCGCTGCTCCTCGGTCGCGCGGAGCCGGTCGGCATCGAGGTCGTCGAGGTCGACTTCTCGTCCGCCGCGGACGACGAGCTCCCGGCCGCCTTCGGCGTCTTCGTGCAGTACCCGGGAGCGTCCGGGCGCGTGTGGGACCCGAGCGCGGTCGTCTCGGCGGTGCAGGCCGGCGGCGGTCTCGCGGTCGTCGCGGCCGATCTCCTCGCCCTCGCCCTCGTGCGGTCGCCGGGCGAGCTCGGAGCGGACATCGCGGTCGGAACGACCCAGCGTTTCGGCGTGCCGCTCGGCTTCGGCGGACCCCACGCGGGCTACCTCGCCGTGCGCGCGGGGCTCGAGCGGCAGATGCCGGGCCGACTCGTCGGCGTCAGTCAGGACGCGGCCGGCCACCCCGCCTACCGCCTCACGCTGCAGACGCGTGAGCAGCACATCCGGCGCGAGAAGGCCACGTCGAACATCTGCACGGCACAGGTCCTCCTCGCCGTCATGGCGTCGATGTTCGCGGTGTACCACGGCCCCGAGGGCATCCGCCGGATCGCGCAGGAGGTCCACGGCCGCGCCGCGCGACTGGCTGCTGCACTCGAGGACGTCGGCGTCGAGCTCGTCGCATCGGAGTTCTTCGACACCGTCCGGGCCGTCGTGCCCGGCCGGGCGGCGGAGATCGTCGCGACGGCCCACGAGCACGGTCTCCTCCTCTGGCAGGCCGACGCGGACACGGTGCACGTCGCCGTCGACGAGACCACCGAGGAGAGCGATCTCGACCTCGTCTCGTCGCTCCTCGGGGCGGCTGCCACGCCCTCGGAAGCCGTGTCGCGGATCCCCGCAGCTCTCGAGCGCTCGAGCGAGTACCTCACGCACGACGTCTTTAACACGCACCGGTCGGAGACGGCCATGATGCGCTACCTCAAGCAGCTCGCGGACCGTGACTACGCGCTCGATCGCGGCATGATCCCGCTCGGCTCGTGCACGATGAAGCTCAACGCGGCCACCGAGATGGAGGCGATCACGTGGCCGGAGTTCTCGTCCCTCCACCCCTTCGCCCCGGAGTCCGACGTCGAGGGATCACTCGAACTCGTCGACCAGCTCGAGCGCTGGCTCGCCGAGGTCACCGGTTACGACTCGGTCTCCCTGCAGCCGAACGCGGGCAGTCAGGGCGAGCTCGCCGGGCTGCTCGCCATCCGCGGGTACCACCGGTCGCGGGGGGAGGAGGGCCGCACGGTCTGCCTCATCCCGCAGAGCGCGCACGGCACGAACGCCGCGTCGGCGGTGCTCGCCGGCATGAAGGTCGTCGTCGTCGCGTGCGACGAGCACGGCAACGTCGACCTCGACGACCTGCACGCGAAGATCGCTCAGCACGCCGAGTCGCTCGCGGCACTCATGATCACGTATCCGTCGACGCATGGCGTCTATGAGCACGAGGTCCGCGCGATCACGGACGCGGTGCACGACGCCGGCGGTCAGGTGTACGTCGACGGAGCCAACCTCAACGCCCTGCTCGGTTACGCGCGCTTCGGGGACTTCGGCGGAGACGTCTCGCACCTCAACCTGCACAAGACGTTCTGCATCCCGCACGGCGGTGGCGGACCCGGCGTCGGTCCCGTGGCCGCCAAGGCGCATCTCGCGCCGTTCCTGCCCGGGCACCCGCTCGCGCAGCGCGCGGAGCACGACGGCGTCGTGCACGACGGCATCCCGGTCTCCGCTGCTCCCTACGGCAGCGCGAGCATCCTGCCCATCTCGTGGGCCTACGTGCGCATGATGGGAGCCGAGGGCCTCAAGGAAGCCACCGGCGCCGCGGTGCTGTCCGCGAACTACGTCGCCGCGCGCCTGCGTGATCACTTCCCGGTGCTCTACACGGGTGACGCGGGGCTCGTCGCACACGAGTGCATCCTCGACCTCCGCCCCCTGCGTGAGGCGACGGGGGTGACCGTCGACGACGTCGCGAAGCGCCTCATCGACTACGGCTTCCACGCTCCGACGATGTCGTTCCCCGTCGCGGGCACCCTGATGGTGGAGCCGACGGAGAGCGAGGACCTCCCGGAGATCGACCGCTTCATCGACGCCATGATCGCGATCAAGGCCGAGGCCGACGCGATCGGTGCGGGGGAGTGGTCTGCCGAGGACAACCCCCTCGTGAACGCGCCGCACACGGCCGAGAGCGTCGTGGACGACGCGTGGGACCACGCGTACTCCCGCGAGACCGCGGTCTACCCGGTGAGGAGCCTCGTGCGCTCGAAGTACTGGCCGCCCGTGCGCCGGATCGATCAGGCGTTCGGGGACCGCAACCTCGTGTGCTCGTGCCCGCCGCCGGAGGCGTTCGCGTAGGACGAAGACCGTGAAGGCGGGGCCGATGGCCCCGCCTTCACGCGTCGAGTGCTCTCAGCCCGAGGCGAAGATCGCCGGCCAGAGTGACACGGCGAGCGGGTACCCGACGAACGAGGCGATGTCGAGCAGGGCGTGCGCGATCACGAGGGGCATGACGCGCCCCCAGCGCAGGTAGCACCAGCCGAAGACGAGGCCCATCACGACGTTGCCGACGAACGGTCCGTAGCCCTGGTAGAGGTGGTAACTGCCCCGCAGGAGCGCCGCCGCGCCGATGATCCACCACGGCGACCAGTGCAGTTCCTTCAATCGGGTGAACAGATAGCCCACGACGATGACCTCCTCGACGAGAGCGGCGCGGAGGGCGGAGAAGATCAGGATCGGAACCGTCCACCAGTAGGTGTCGAGCGGCGAGGCCTGGACCTCGACGGTGATCCCGATGAGGCGGCCGATCGCGTAGAAGGCGATCCCCGGGAGACCGATCGCGAGGAACAGTCCGGCGCCGCGGGTGAGGTCGAAGCGCGGCTTCCGCAGATCGAGTCCGAGCCGGGAGAACGCGCTGCGTCCGGGCGCCCACAGGAGATAGAGGACGAGGGCGACTCCGAAGAGCTCGAAGAAGAGCGAGAGGAACTGGTTCGTGAAGTCGAGCCATTCTCGCTCGCTCCGCGACGGATTCACGGAGGCGGTCTGGTCGGCGAGGGCCGTGCCGGCCGTGGCCCGCGCGATGATCGTGATGACCGAATACACGGCGGACGCCCCGAGGGACAGGCCGAGGACGATGACGATCTCCCACCGGATGCGCGCGCGACTCATGCCGTCATTCTCGCGTACGTAAGCGCATACGTCTGTGACCCGTTCAGCGGGTGATCGGCGGGCTTTCAGGCGGGCGAAAGTGCACACTTCGCAGCGGCACGCCCGATTCGTGCGCGAATCTGCGATGTCGCGCACCGATCAACCCGGATGCTGCAACGATCGTGAAACCTCATTACCGCTTTGTAACGTTATCGCCCCTCGGTTTGGCCCACGGGGGAGGCGGTGCCTAGGGTCATTGATATCTGAATCGGCACCGGGGGCATTCGTGCGCCCGGGAGTCCGTATCACCTTGCACAGGAGGAACATTGACGAACACGAATCGGTGGGCGAGGCGTTCAGCCGCCGCCGTAGCCGCAGCGGGTGTAACAGCACTTGTGCTCGCCGGCTGCACGACCGGCGGGACCGAAGGAGGCGACGATGCCGCTGAGGGTGGCACCATCACCGTCGCCGTGACGAACGAGGTGACCTCGCTCAACGGTTCGACGCCCCAGGGAAACCTCGACACGAACGGCATGGTGGGCTACCTCACCGGAACGACCGGATCCTCCGGTGGCGCGAGCCTCGGTGGCTTCTACACGCTGGACGAGGAATTCAACATCGTCCACAACGACAACATCGGCACGTACGAGAAGACCGCGGACGACCCGCTCACGGTCGAGTACAAGCTCAACGACGGACTGAAGTGGTCCGACGGCGAAGACATCACCGCTGATGACCTGCTCGTCGGTTGGGCGATCGGGTCCGGCTACTACAACGACGCGACGCTCGACGAGGCGACCGGTGAGCCCACGAGCGGAACGCAGTACTTCCAGCTCGCCGGCAGCACCGATGGACTCGACACGACGGCCATGCCCGAGATCAGCGAGGACGGCCTCGGCCTGACGCTCGTCTACGGTGAGCCCTTCGTGGACTGGGAGCTCGGCAACCTGCTCGACAAGCCGGCCCACGTTCTCGCCGAGCAGGCCGGAGTGACCGAAGAGGAGTTCATCCAGGTCCTCATGGACACCCCGAAGGGTGACCCGGCCAACCCGGTCGAGCCCAACGAGACCCTCAAGGCCGCGGCCGACTTCTGGAACACCGGTTACGACTTCACCTCGATGCCGACCGACGAGTCGCTTCTCGTCGCGAGCGGACCGTTCATCATGAGCGACTACACGCCGAACCAGTCGATGACCTTCTCGAAGAACCCGGAGTACACGGGTGAGGACGTCCCCGCCTACGACGAGCTCGTACTCCGCTTCGTGCCGGACGCGAACGCCCAGGTGACGGCGCTCCAGAACGGTGAGGTCAACGCGATCTACCCGCAGGCCTCCGCCGACACGCTGACCGCTCTCGAGAACGCGAACCAGACGGTCATCGAGGGCGACCAGCTCTCGTACGACCACCTCGACCTGAACTTCGGTTCCGAGGTCTTCGCCGACGCGAACGTCCGTGAGGCGTTCCTCAAGACGATCCCGCGCCAGCAGATCCTCGAGTCGATCATCACCCCGATCAACCCGAGCGCCGAGGTCCTGAACTCCCAGATCTTCGTCCCGGCCAACACCGAGTACACCGACGCCGTTGCGGCATCCGGTTACGACGCGTACGCCGAGCCGGACATCGAGGGCGCCAAGGAGCTCCTCGCCGGTGCGACCCCGACGATCCGCATCCTCTACAACACGGACAACCCCAACCGTGTCGACTCGTTCCAGGCCATCCAGGCCTCGGCGACCGAGGCCGGATTCATCATCGAGGACGCCGGATCGCCCGACTGGAGCTCGCTCCTGCCGGGTGGAGAATACGACGCCTCGATCTTCGGTTGGATCTCCCCGGGAGCCGGCAACTCGGCCCTCGCGCAGATCTTCAAGACCGCCGGTGGTGGAAACTACAACAAGTACTCGAACGCGGAGGTCGACGAGATGGTCGACGCCGCACAGACGGAGCTCGACCCCGAGGCCCTCGGTCAGCTGAAGGTCCAGATCGACGCGGCCACCGCCGCCGACTTCTACGGCCTGCCGCTGTTCCAGTCGCCCGGACTGTTCGCTACGAACGGCACCGTCGATGGCATCGAGTTCTTCGGCAACCAGACCGGAATCGTCTGGAACGCTCAGGACTGGACGATCGCCGAGTAAGTTAGTACCGATTCACACCCCCGTGGGGTGAGCGAGGCGCCGGGTCCTCAGGGATCCGGCGCCTCGTGTGTCCGGCACACCGGACGCCACCCCTTCCCACTCGACACGCACTCCCACTCGGAGTCACAGAGGTCTCAGGTCCATGGCGTCATTCATTCTGAGGCGGATCGCCGTCTCCGTCCTCATCCTGCTCGCGGCATCGTTCATCATGTACGTGCTCGCCGCCAACTCCGGGGATCCGCTCAGGGATCTGCGCGGTGGAAACCCCGCGACCGAGGCCCAACTCATCGCGGCCCGCACGGCCGCTCTCGATCTCGACGTCCCCGCACCGTTGCGGTGGTTCCTCTGGCTCGGTGGCGCTGCACAGTGCCTCATCCCGTTCGCCAACTCGTGCGACCTCGGCCTGACGCTCAACAACGCGGAAGTCGCGACCATCCTGCCGTCGGCGATGCTGTCGACGCTGCAGCTCGTCACCGTCGCAACGCTCTCGGCGATCCTGCTCGGCGTGGTCGTCGGAATCGTCACCGCACTCCGTCAGTACAGCGGTTTCGACCTCACGATCACATTCGTGAGCTTCTTCCTCTTCTCCCTGCCGTCCTTCCTCGTCGCCGTCCTCCTCAAAGAATTCATCGCGATCGGGTTCAACAACTTCCTCCAGCAGGGTGGTGCCATACCCGCGGTCACGGTGATCGTGATCGCGATCGTCGCCGGTCTCATCTGGCAAGTGCTCATCGGCGGACCACTCAGGAGACGACTCACCGTCTTCGCGATCTCGGCCG
Source organism: Labedella endophytica (assembly GCF_003990045.1). Classification (GTDB taxonomy): domain Bacteria; phylum Actinomycetota; class Actinomycetes; order Actinomycetales; family Microbacteriaceae; genus Labedella; species Labedella endophytica. The sequence continues at coordinate 442,690 of NZ_RZGZ01000003.1, forward strand.
TGGCCACCGGTGTCGTCCTCGGCTACATGGCGGTCTCGGAGTGGTTCCAGAACCCCGGCCTCGGGCCGGTCGGCATCCTCGTCGGTGTCGCCGTCGTCGCCATCGTCACGACCCTCCTCGTGTCGGGACTCGGAAATCGTCGCGCGCTCACGACGGCCGGCATCTCCGCCGCCCTCGCGTTCGTCGCCTACTTCGCCCTGCAGGGCCTGTTCGACATCTCGTCCGTGTGGACGCTCCTCTTCGTGTTCCTCGCGACGGTCGTCGTCGGTCTCGCCATCGGATGGCTGCTCGGAGGTCCCGACCGCGGCCAGTCCATGCGAGCCGGCGCCATCACGATCGGCGTCTCGATGGTGCTCGTCTTCCTCGACCGCTTCATGCAGTCGTGGCCCGACTACGTCAACAGCTCGCGCATCAACGGACGCCCGATCGCCACCATCGGGTCTCAGACCCCTGGGTTCAACGGTGACGTGTGGCTCACGGGAATCGACTCCTTCACCCACCTCCTCCTGCCGACGATCGCGCTCCTGCTCATCTCGTTCGCGCAGTACACGCGGTATGCCCGTGCGGGGCTGCTCGAGGTCCTCAACCAGGACTACATCCGAACGGCTCGCGCCAAGGGTCTGCCGGAGCGCACGGTCGTCATGCGTCACGCGTTCCGGAACATGCTCATCCCGATCGCGACCATCGTCGCGACCGACGTGGGAGCGTTGCTCGGCGGCGCGGTCATCACCGAGCGCGTCTTCGCGATCAGCGGTATGGGCAACCTCTTCGCGACGTCGCTCGGACGCACAGACCTGAATCCCGTGATGGGCTACTTCCTGGTGATCGCGATCGTCGCCATCACCTTCAACTTCCTCGCGGACCTCGCGTACGCCGCTCTCGACCCGAGAGTCCGGGTGCGCTGATGCGCGCCCGAGTGATCGTCCGTCCCGCTTTGCTCCCCACTCACGAGGTGAACCGATGAGCGTCAACATCCAACTGGGCGTTCCCACCCAGCCCGAACCCGAGGACCGGCCCGACGCCGTCGTCGGCAAGAGCCAGGGTCGCCTGATCTTTGAGCGCTTCCTCCAGAACCGGATCTCGGTGGTGTCGCTCGTCCTGTTCGTGCTCGTCATCGTCTTCGCCTTCTCGGCGACGGGTTTCGGGCCCATCCCCGGCTGGTGGAAGCACAGCTTCACGTCGCTGAACGCGCAGGCGGGTGCCCCGTCGCTGTCGCTCTGGCCGTTCTCTCTCGGCGACCACCCCTTCGGTCAGAACCGGATCGGCGTCGACTACTTCGCGCTCGTCATGCGTGGCATCCAGAACTCCGTGATCGTCATGCTCGTGATCGGCGGGCTCGGAACAGTCGTGGGTACAGTCATCGGTGCCATCGCCGGGTACTACCGTGGCTGGGTCGACGCCGTCCTCATGCGTATCACGGACGTCTTCATCGTGATCCCCGCGATCGTCATCGGCGCGGTCGTCGGCCAGACGGCCGGGTCGAGCGGACTCGGCGTGTGGGTCCTGTCGATCCTGCTCGCGCTCGTGTCCTGGATGAGCATCGCCCGACTCGTGCGCGCTGAATTCCTGAGCCTCCGCGAGCGAGAGTTCGTCGAGGCCGCCCGCGTCGCGGGGGCGAGCGACATGCGCATCATCTTCAAGCACATCCTGCCGAACGCCGTCGGCGTGGTCATCGTGAGTGCGACGCTGCTGGCCGCGAGCGCGATCCTGCTCGAGACCGGACTCAGCTACCTCGGCTACGGCATCCGCCCGCCGGAGTCGTCGCTCGGACTCCTGATCAGCGACAACCAGTCGGCGTTCTCGACCCGCCCCTGGCTCTACTGGTGGCCGGCCCTCTTCATCGTCGGCCTCGCCCTGCTCGTGAACTTCGTGGGAGACGGGTTGCGCGACGCGTTCGACCCCCGTCAGAAGCGCTTCAAGCGGCGCAAGATGCGGGAAATCACGGACACCGTCGCGAAGCGGTCATGACCGCGCCGTCCCTCCTGATCTCACAGGAACGCGAGACCCGCGATCGCCGCAACGGCTCCACCGATGAGCACCGTCATGGCGACGACGTCGCGCGTGACGCGCACCGGGGTCCGATCTGCGACGCCCGCCTCGATGAGGCCGGCGTCGCGGCGAGCGAACCAGCGTTCCCGGACGACTGCGGCGGCTCGACCCGATTCGGTGTCGGGCAGGTCGCCGGGGCGCACGACCGACTCGCGGGTCGTAGCCCGCGTCTGGGATCGCTGCGCACGGGTCGCACGGATCATGCCGACCGCGCCGGGCGCCGGAGCGCACCACACGGAGTAGGCCGTGCCGGGAACGCGGAGGGCGAGAGCGTACTTCGTGTCGACGTCCACGAGGCTCTCCCAGGGGATGTGGACCTCTGTGACCACGTTCCCCACGTCGATCCCGTCGTCGGATACGCCGAGCCACGGTCGCCACAGCAGGTAGTACGAGGCCGCGGCCGCATAGGCGAGCAGGGGGGCGAGATTGACGTAGTCGTCCATCCGTCCCGTCGCGGCGATTCCGGCCCCGAAGACCACGACGACCGCCCAGATGAGACCGGCGACCACCCTGTTGAAGCGGGACGTGAGGCGCACGGGCTCGAACCGCGCCGAAGCATCTGGCATTCATCCATCCTCTCAGGTCGCCGTTGCGCGGCCTCCCCTCGGACCGGACGCTTTGGCGCCGGCCGCACCATCGAAAGGAAGGTCGTCCGATGACGACTGCAGAGTCACCGAAGAACACGACCGTCCCCGGGCCGGAGGGCACCGTCCTCGAGGTCGACGGCCTGAGTGTCGACTTCGGCGTCGACGGTGTGTGGGTCCCGGCCGCCCAGAAGCTCTCCTACACGATCGACGCCGGAGAGGTCGTCGCGGTCGTGGGTGAATCGGGGTCGGGCAAGAGCGCGAGCTCGATGGCGATCCTCGACCTGCTCCCGAAGAATGCGCGCGTCCGCGGCGACGTCCGCGTGAACGGTCGCTCCGTGGTCGGACTGAAGCCGCGCGACCTCCACTCGCTGCGCGGTGAGGAGGTCGCCGCGATCTTCCAGGAGCCCATGACGGCGCTCAACCCCGTCTACACGGTCGGGTTCCAGATCATCGAGACGATCAGGACGCACCGCTCGATGACGCCGACCGAGGCGGCGACCCGGGCGATGGAGATGCTCGCGCTCGTAGAGATGCCGGACCCGCAGAAGGCGTTCGACTCCTACCCCCACCAGCTGTCGGGCGGCCAGCGCCAGCGCGCGATGATCGCGCAGGCCCTCGTCCTCGACCCGTCCCTCCTCATCGCCGACGAGCCCACGACGGCCCTCGACGTCACCGTGCAGGCCGAGATCCTCGAGCTCCTCCGCGACCTCAAGGATCGCTTGCGCAGCGCCGTGCTCCTCATCACCCACGACATGGGCGTCGTCGCCGACATCGCCGACCGCATCGTCGTGATGAAGGAGGGCGTCATCGTGGAGCAGGGCACGGCCGCCCAGATCTTCGGTTCTCCGCAGCACCCCTACACCCAGGCGCTTCTCGCTGCGGTGCCCCACCTCGGCCAGACGGACGACGGACCGGAGATCGACGTCGTCGAGACCCTCGCTGAGGCGACGGCTCGGGAGTCCGGTCCGGCGGTCACCACCGAGCACGTCGCCAAGCCGGTGCTCGCGATGAACGACATCGTGATCGAGTACGGCGCGCGGGGCAAGGTCGGGACCTTCCGAGCCGTCGACGGCGTCTCGCTCGAGATCGCCACGGGCGAGATCCTCGGCCTGGTCGGCGAATCGGGGTCGGGAAAGTCCACGATCGGTCGCGCCGCGATCGGACTGCAGCCCATCGCGGACGGTCACCTCATGGTGACGGACATCGACCTGTCGAAGCACAGCCGTGGGCTCGTGAAGCAGCTCCGACGGAAGGTCGGCATCGTCTTCCAGGACCCGTCGTCGTCGCTCAACCCGCGACTCCCCATCGGAGAGAGCATCGGCGAGCCGCTGTTCCTCGCCGGTGAGGCGAAGGGCAAGGACCTCGATCGTCGCGTCGAGGAGCTCCTCGACAGCGTGCGGCTCCCGAAGAACTACCGCAACCGATACCCCCACGAGCTCTCGGGCGGTCAGAAGCAGCGCGTCGGCATCGCGCGGGCGCTCTCCCTGCGTCCCCAGCTGCTCGTCGCCGACGAGCCGACGTCCGCACTCGACGTCTCGGTGCAGGCGACCGTGCTCGACCTCCTCAAGTCGCTGCAGCAGGAGCTCGACTTCGCGTGCCTCTTCATCAGCCACGACCTCGCCGTCGTCGACATCATGGCGGATCGCATCGCCGTGATGCACCACGGCAAGATCGTCGAGACGGGCTCGCGCGACCAGATCCTCCGATCGCCGAAGGACCCGTACACGCAACGCCTTATCGCCGCGATCCCGATCCCTGACCCCGAGACGCAGGCCGCACGACGGGATCTGCGACGCCAGATTCTGGCGGCCGGCACGGACGACTAGGGAGCGACGACGCCCGTGAATCGGGTGTGATCTGCGGGGGGACCCGTCATCCGGGTAAAGTAGTGACAGGGTACCGACGATTTTCGCGTCCGAGCGCCCGAAGAACCTCCCATCCAGCGTCTCATCAGTGCCGTTCCCGTGCCTGATCCTCCCCGAGCAACGTGCTCGTCCGAGGCGCGACACCCAGCCGAACAGAAGGACCAGGACAGCACTATGGCGATTGCCACACGTAAAGACCTCCGGAACGTGGCGATCGTCGCACACGTCGACCACGGCAAGACGACTCTCGTCGACGCCATGCTCCGTCAGACCAACTCGTTCGAGGCGCACGCGCACCTCGAGGACCGCGCCATGGACTCGAACGAGCTCGAGCGCGAAAAGGGCATCACGATCCTCGCCAAGAACACGGCGATCTCGTACAACGGCGTCCACGCGACCGACGGCCCCATCACGATCAACGTGATCGACACGCCCGGCCACGCCGACTTCGGTGGAGAGGTCGAGCGAGGCCTCTCGATGGTCGACGGCGTCTGCCTTCTCGTCGACGCGAGCGAGGGCCCCCTCCCGCAGACGCGCTTCGTGCTCCGCAAGGCACTCGAGGCGAAGCTCCCCGTGATCCTGCTCGTCAACAAGACGGACCGACCGGACGCGCGCATCGACGAGGTCGTCGCCGAGAGCCAGGACCTCCTCATCGGTCTCGCCTCCGACCTCGCGGACGACGTCCCCGATCTCGACCTCGACGCCGTCCTCGACGTGCCCGTCGTCTACGCCTCGGGCAAGGCCGGCCGCGCCTCGGACAACAAGCCGGAGAACGGCACGCTGCCGGACGCCGAGGACCTCGAGCCGCTCTTCGACGCGATCCTGAAGCACATCCCGGCGCCGACGTACGACGACGAGCACCCCCTGCAGGCGCACGTCACGAACCTCGACTCGTCGCCGTTCCTCGGTCGCCTCGCCCTCCTGCGCGTCTTCAACGGCACGCTCAAGAAGGGCCAAACGGTCGCGTGGGTCCGCCACGACGGCGACGTGCACAACGTGCGCATCACCGAGCTCATGATCACGAAGGCCCTCGACCGCTACCCCGCCGAGAGCGCGGGCCCCGGTGACATCGTCGCCGTCGCCGGCTTCGCCGACATCATGATCGGCGACACCCTCGCCGACCCCGACGACGTGCGGCCGCTCCCGGGCATCACGGTGGACGACCCGGCGATCTCGATGACCATCGGTACCAACACCTCGCCGCTCGTCGGCAAGGTCAAGGGTCACAAGCTCACGGCGCGCATGGTCAAGGACCGCCTCGACCGCGAGCTCATCGGCAACGTCTCGCTCAAGGTCCTCGACATCGGTCGCCCCGACGCCTGGGAGGTCCAGGGCCGTGGAGAGCTCGCTCTCGCGATCCTCGTCGAGCAGATGCGACGCGAGGGCTACGAGCTCACCGTCGGCAAGCCGCAGGTGGTCACGAAGCGGATCGACGGCAAAGTCAACGAGCCGTTCGAGCACCTCACGATCGACGCTCCCGAGGAGCACCTCGGCGCCATCACGCAGCTGCTCGCCGCCCGCAAGGGTCGCATGGACAACATGTCGAACCACGGTACGGGCTGGGTCCGTATGGAGTTCATCGTCCCGTCCCGCGGGCTCATCGGCTTCCGGACCGAGTTCCTCACGATCACGCGCGGCACCGGTATCGCCAACGCGATCTCCCACGGCTACGGCGAGTGGGCCGGCGCCATCGTCACGCGCCAGAACGGCTCGATCGTCGCCGACCGCTCGGGCGTCGTCACGCCGTTCGCCATCATCGCGCTCCAGGAGCGCATGTCCTTCTTCGTGAACCCCACGGAAGAGGTGTACGAGGGCATGGTCATCGGCGAGAACTCGCGCGCCGACGACATGGACGTGAACATCACGAAGGAGAAGAAGCTGACCAACATGCGTCAGTCGACCTCCGACACGTTCGAGTCCATGACACCGTCGCGCCAGCTGACGCTCGAGGAGAGCCTCGAGTTCGCCCGTGAGGACGAGTGCGTCGAGGTCACCCCCGAGATCGTGCGCATCCGCAAGGTCGAGCTCGACCAGAACGCGCGCGCCCGCAACACGTCACGCCTCAAGAAGCAGTCCGAGTAATTCGATCGGTCCGACCGGACCTGCTCGATGGAACGGCCCCCTCCGTGAGAGGGGGCCGTTCTCGTTTCCGCTTCAGCCCTCGGCGACCTGGGTCAGGGTGTGGGCTGCGAGCGCGGCCATGGCGGGGTCGTCGTCGGAGTGGGCGTCGATCGCGGTGCCCATGATCAGGGCCCACGCGCGCGCCCTGACCCAATCGGCCGCGTCGTAGTGCCCTCGGGCGTCCGCCGTCGCGCGGAAGTGCGCGCGAGCGTCCGGTTCGAAGAAGAGCCACCCGGCGGCGAGGTCGGTCGCCGGGTCCCCGGCGCACAGATCGCCGAAGTCGATGAGAGCGGCGAGCCGGCCGTCCCTCACGAGGACGTTTCCCGGGTGGGGGTCGCCGTGGACCCAGACGGGCTCGCGCGACCACGCGCGTGCGTCGACGAGATCCGACCACAGCGCCTCGAGCCCACCGGCAGCGGGTGAGGCCGACGCCGTGAGCCGGCCGCGCACGGCGGCATCGCGGGAACGCAGGTCGACCCCACGCACGGGGTTGAGCGGTGCGTCGGAGGGTGCGGGCACGTGGAGTGCTGTCAGCGCCTCGGCGAGCGGTCGGGCGAGGGGAGCGCGCTGGCCCGGCGTCAGCCGACGTGCGCTCTCACCGTCGATCCAGCGCGAGATGGTCCAGGACCAGGGGTACCGCCACGACGGAGACCCCGTCCGGACGGGGACGGGCGTCGCCACCGGGACGAGTGCGCTCAGGATCGGGAGCCACGCCGCCTCGTGCTCCACGAGCTGCGCGGCGGCCGCGCGCCGGGGGAGGCGGACGAGGAGATCGTCGCCGAGCCGGAAGAGGGTGTTGTCCCAGCCGTTCGCCACCAGACGGAGCGGCTCACCTGCGAGATCGGGGTGCTGATCGGAGAGGAGCGAAGCGACGAGGGTCGCGTCGATGTCGAGCTCTGCCGTGGGTGTCACCGCCATCGTCGCCTCCGTTCAGGACGAGAACAGGGCTCGTCGGCGTAACCGTGCGGTCTCGAGGGTACCGCGTGGGCGATGGTGCCGGGACGAGCGTGTTCGCTCGATCAGGCGAACAGGCTCGCTCCGACGTAGCCGTCGTCGCGTGCGCCCGGAGGGACAGCGAACACGGCCGAGCCGACGTGCTTCACGTACTCGGCCATGGCGTCCCCGGCCAGGGCTGTCTGCACGGCCGTGAACTGATCGATCGAGCGCTGGAAGCTGATGAAGAACAGCCCGGCGTCGAGGGAGCCGAGCGCATCGTTCCCGTCGACGTAGTTGTAGCCGCGGCGGAGGAGCCGCACCCCGCCGAGATTCTCCGGGTGGGCGAGACGGACGTGGGCCGCCGTGTCGATGAGGGGTTCGCCCGCCGCTCCCGTCGCCGCGAAGTCGGGTTCGGTGAATTCGGTGCCGCCGGACAGCGGCGCACCCTCGCCCTTCGATCGCCCGATGACGCGCTCCTGCTCCTGACGCTGTTGGCGATCCCACACCTCGATGACCATCCGGATCTTCCGCGCCACGAGGTAGGTCCCGCCCCGCATCCACGCGATATCGTCCGCTCCCGCCCACACGTGGTCGTCGACGCCGGATCGATCCTCGAGCTTGAGGTTCGCGGTGCCGTCCTTGAAGCCGAACAGGTTACGCGGCGTCGTCTGAGCCGTCGAGGTGGAGGAGGTCCGCCCGAAGCCCAGCTGCGACCAGGCGATGGAGGCTCGGCCGAATGCGATGCGGCTCAGGTTGCGGATGGCATGGACCGCTACCTGCGGGTCGTCGGAGCACGCCTGGATACAGAGGTCGCCGTCGCTCCACTCCGGCCGGAGGGCATCCCCGGCGAAACGGGGCAGGCGTGCGAGGCCCGGCGGGCGGCGGGCCGCGATGCCGAAGCGATCGACCCCGTCGGCGTCCTCGAAGAGCGTCGGGCCGAATCCGAACGTGATCGTCAGCCCGCTCGCGGGGAGGTCGATGGCCTCCCCGGTGTCGTCGGGCGGCGCGACGTCGGATCCGCCGAGCGCACCCGTCTCGCTCACGTCGAGGCCCTGGGTCAATCGGGCGGCCGCGGCGGACCAATCGGAGAGGAGGCCGATGAGTCCCTCGCGATCGAGCGTCGAGGAGACGGTGAACGCGGCGAAGTGGAGTCGATCCTGCGCCGGGGTCGTGATACCCGCCTGGTGATCTCCGTAGAAGGGGTAGGTGGCCGTGGAGCCGGCGGTTCCTTCACCCGTGCTGCCCATACCGGTCGCGAAGCCCACTCCACCGGCGGCACCGGCCGCGAGCCCGGCGGCTCCCGCCGAGACGAGCCCGAGCAGCCCGCGACGGGAGACGCCGCGACCGGGTGTCGCGTCGTCGCCCGTCATCGGCTCCTCCGGACGGTGCGTCATCGTCAGGACGCTCCGAGGACGACGCTCGTGAGCTGCGAGAGGGGCTCGGCGAGGGCGTTGACCTCGTCCGACAACGCCTTCCTGTCGGCATCATCGACGTCGTCGTACGACACGAATCCGGTATCGATGCTTCCGTAGTCGGCGAGGAGGGCGTCGAGGGACGCGAACCGCTCATCGATCTCGTTCACGAGGGCGGCCCCGTCGTCGCCCTGGGCGTTCGCGATGTCCTTGACGTTGCCGAAGGCGACCTCGGCCCCCTGCACGTTGGCGGCGAAGTCCGTGAGGTCCGTCGCCGACCACCAGTCCTCCTCGCCGGAGATCTTGCCGGATGCGACCTCGTCGAGGAGGGCGATGGCGCCGTTGCTGATGTCGCTCAGCGACACCGTGAAGTCGTCGGCCGTCACGAGTTCGTGGAGTTCGGCCACGTCCTCCACGAGACCGTCGGCGAACTCCTGCCTCTGCGCGGGTGTCGACGGGGCCCAGCCGAGGAGCGCGTCGGTACCGTCGGAGTTGAGATCCCCGCTCTCGGGCGCCCAGAGGTCCTTCTCGATCCGGTGGAAACCGGTCCAGTCGAGACCGTCGGCGGCGGCGTCCACCTCGCGGAAGTCGATCTTCGGATCGAGGTCGCCGAACGCCTCGGCCGTGGGTTCGATCCGTTCGTAGAACACGCGAGTGGACGCGAAGAGCGAGCGGGCCGTATCGTCGTCGCCGTCCGCGTAGGCGTCGGCGAAGGCCTGAACGGCGGGGACGAGCTCGCCCACTTGCGAGCGGATGTACCCGACGTAGTTGGTGACGGCGGTGTCCGCGAGTTCCTGCTCGTCCTCGGTCACGGCGGCGGACTCGCCGCTCACGGTGAACTCGGCGAGGCCCACGGGGGAGCCGACCTGTTGGAATTTGCACGCCGTGTAGTAGGTGCCGGCCGGGAGATCGGCGACGTAGTCGACCGTCTGCCCCGGGGCGATGTTCTCCTTCTCTCCGACGATGCGGAGCTTGTCGTCGGCGAGGATCTCGAACTCGTTCACGTCAGAGCCGTCGTTGGAGAGGCTGAACGTGACGACGCCGGCGGCCGCGGAATCCGCGGACACCTCGCACGCGTCGTCCGCGATGGAGACGGTGAGCGCGGATGCGTCGTCGGTCGGGTTGTTCGCGACGCAGCCGGCGAGGGCGAGCGAGACGAGGGCGATACCGCCGGCGAGGGGGAGAGGACGGGCGTGCATGGGGGACTCCTGTCGGATGGGGAGGGGGGGGGGGGGGGGAGAGCGAGAGGACGACGCATCGGCGCGTGCCGTGCGGTGCCGCGCGGCGCCGCGACGAGTGCGGACGAGTGTCCGCGACGGCGGTCGACGCGGGAGAGCGTGAGGCCGGGGCGCCTGTCAGGCGGGCAGGCTCGTGCTCGGAGAGGGTCCGGCTCGACCGAATCCGGTCCGGTCGCTCGGGCGTCGAGTGCGCACCAGGAACAGCGAGAGGACGACCGCGAGGTACACGACCCAGGCGATGACCTGCGCCCACGTGGGCTGCGGGGTGAAGTTGAGGATTCCGGCGAGCAGCGTGCCGTACCAGCTCGTGGGCGGCACGATGCTGCTCACGTCGAAGGCGGCGACGCCCCACCCGGGGAGGACAGCGGCCTCCTGCAGGTCGCCGATGCCGTAGACGAGGATTCCGGCGGCGACGACGACGAGGAAGACGCCGGTCCACCGGAAGAAGCGTGAGAGGTCCACTCGCACGAGGCCCCGGTTGATGAGCCAGGCGATGGCGACGGCGATGAGGATCCCGAGCACCGCGGCGATCGATCCCGAGATCGCGTTCTGCGACGACGCGGTCGCGGCCCAGAGCAGGAGGGCCGTCTCGATCCCCTCGCGACCCACACTGACGAAGCCGATCAGGACGACCGCGCCCCCGGATGCTCCGATCGCGGCGTCCACCCGGCCGCGCAGGTCGGTGCCCAGCGTGCGGGCGTTAGCGGCCATCCAGAAGATCATCCAGGTGACGAGCGTCACGGCGACGAGGGAGAAGACGCCCCCGAGGATCTCCTGCGCCTGGAAGGACAGCCCGTAGGGCCCCCACGTGAGCGCGGCCCCCACACCGAGGGACAGGAGGATCGCCGCGGCGACGCCGAGCCACAGCCGGGGGAGGACATCCCGTCGCCCGATCCGGTCGACGTAGGCCACGAGGATGCCGACCACGAGGGCGGCTTCGAGGCCCTCTCGGAGACCGATCAGCAGACTGGCGAACACGACGGTCCTTCACGCGGGACCCGACGACGTGGAGGAGCGCCGGGTGTGTTTGGTATGGGAAGGCTTGCCTAACCAGCGAGCCTCTCCCGACCATAGCGAGGGGTCCTCGAGAAGTCCAGATAGACTTCTGCGGTGACAGCGACCGGAGACCCGAGAGATTCCGTCTCGCCCGTCGATGACGGCCCGAGTGCCGCGTCGCGCTTCGTGAGCGCAGCCCTCGCGTTCGTCGTCGGTGTCGTGTACGGCGCCGTCGGTACCGTCGCCCACCCCCTCGTCCTCACCGTCGGGCCGGCGACGATCCCGTGGGGGCTCATCGTCTCCCTCGTGGGAGTCCTCGCACTCTTCGTCGGGTTCCGACTCGTGCTGGGGGAGCGCCTGGCCGTCGTGGCCGCTGGCGTCGGGGTCGTCGGGATCGTGGCGCTGTTCTCCCTCGAGAGTGCCGGTGGGTCGGTGCTGATCGAGAACGGGACGGAGGGGTGGATCTGGGTCGTCGCCCCGGCCGCGTTCGCCGCCGTCGTGATCATCTGGCCGTCGACCCGCAACCGGCGGGGCGGGTCGGACGAACCGACCGTTCCCCGAGGTTAGACTTATCCAGCCCGACGTGAAGGAGCCCCCCACACCGTGACGTACGTGATCGCCCTCCCCTGCGTGGATGTCAAAGACCGTGCCTGCATCGACGAATGCCCCGTCGACTGCATCTACGAGGGCGAACGCTCGCTCTACATCCACCCGGACGAATGCGTCGACTGCGGTGCGTGCGAGCCCGTCTGCCCCGTCGAGGCCATCTACTACGAGGACGACCTCCCGGGCGAGTGGAGCGACTACTACACGGCCAACGTGGAGTTCTTCCAGGACATCGGCTCCCCGGGCGGCGCGGCGAAGATCGGCGTGATCCCGAAGGACCACCCCGTCATCGCTGTCCTCCCTCCGCAGGCCCACTGACCGGTCCGGCTCCCGTGGCCCTCGCTCCGCTTCCCGACTACCCGTGGGACGCCGTGGCGCCTTTCGCGGCGCAGGCCGCCGCCCATCCGGACGGCATCGTCGATCTCTCGATCGGTTCTCCCGTCGACGAGACCCCGGCCGTCGTGCGCGACGCTCTCGCCGATGCCACGGACGCCCACGGGTATCCGACGACGATCGGCACACCGGCCCTCCGCGAGGCGATCGTCGCGTGGTTCGCCCGCCGACGCGGTGTCCCTGGTCTCGGCACCGATCAGGTCCTCCCGTCCGTGGGATCGAAGGAGTTCGTCGCCCTCCTCGCCTACATGCTCGGACTCGGAGAGGGCGACGTCGTCGTGTACCCGACGACGGCCTATCCCACGTACGCGGTCGGGGCGGCCATGAGCGGGGCGACCGCCGTCGCCGCGGACGAGCCGTCCGACTGGCCGGCCGAGACGCGACTCGTCTGGGTGAACTCCCCGGGCAACCCGGATGGCCGCGTGCTCGACGTCGCGGCCCTCCGTGCCCGTGTGGAGCGGGCTCGCGCACTCGGAGCGATCATCGTCGGGGACGAGTGTTACGCCGAGCTCGGTTGGGACGCGCCGTGGGACGACGAGCGCATCCCGTCCATCCTCGATCCGCGGGTCACCGGCGGAGACGATCGGGGCGTGCTGGCCATCTACTCCCTCAGCAAGCAGAGCAACATGGCGGGCTACCGCGCGGCCTTCGCGGCCGGGTGTCGTGACACCCTCGCGCGGCTCACGACCGTGCGCAAGCACGCCGGCCTCATGGTGCCGGGACCGCTGCAGCGCGCGATGACCGCCGCTCTCGCCGACGATGCTCACGTGACGGTGCAGAAGGAGCGGTACCGGGAGCGTCGTACGCTTCTACGCGGCGCTCTCGAGCACGCGGGCTTCCGCATCGACGGCAGCGAGGCCGGCCTCTATCTCTGGGCGACGGAGGGACGCGACGCCTGGGAATCGATCGGCTCGCTCGCCCGTCGTGGCATCCTCGCGGGCCCCGGTCCGTTCTACGGCGCGAGCGCCTCCGAGCACGTGCGGTTCTCGCTCACGGCGACGGACGAGAGGATCGCGGCCGCAGTCGAGAGGCTCGACGCGGTCGCCTGAAGTCCCGTCCTGATCCGCGAGCACCGATCGCACGTTGGCGGAATCCTCCGGCGTTCCGGCCCGAGCGTTGGCGGATGCGACAGTTGGCGTCTGCGCCGATTAGGCTGTATTCGTCAGCGCCGCCGGAGGGAACCACCGGTGGCCGGGCTCGAATGGAACACCAAGCCAGGGAGGCACTGTGGGCGACGCCGGTCACGATTCCACGAAGAACGACGAGACGGCCACGCTGTCCTACCCGGGTGGGACTGCCGAGTTCCCGCTCCTGCCCTCGGTCGACGGCGCACCGAGCATGGACATCTCCGCCTTCACCAAGAAGACCGGCTACACGACCCTCGACTACGGGTTCGTCAACACGGCGGCCACGAAGTCCGAGATCACCTACATCGACGGCGATGCCGGGATCCTGCGCTACCGCGGATACCCGATCGAGCAGCTCGCCGCGTCCTCGAGCTACCTCGAGGTCGCCTGGCTCCTCATCTACGGCGAACTGCCCACCGAGAGCGAACTCGCCGCGTTCGACGAGCGGATCCGTCGCCACACGCTGCTTCACGAGGACCTGAAGCGGTTCTTCTCGGCGCTCCCGCATACGGCGCACCCGATGGCCGTCATCTCGAGCGCCCTGTCCGCGCTGTCGACGTACTACGAGACGAGCGACGACCCGAAGGACCCGGAGCACATCGAGATCACCACGATCCGTCTGCTCGCGAAGCTCCCGGTCATCGCGGCGTACGCCCACAAGAAGTCGCTCGGACAGGCCTTCCTGTATCCGGACAACTCGCTGAGCTTCGTCGACAACTACCTGAAGCTCAACTTCGGCAACCTCGCAGAGGTCTACGACATCGATCCCGTGCTCTCGCGGGCGCTCGAGCGTCTGCTCATCCTCCACGCCGACCACGAGCAGAACGCATCGACGTCGACCGTTCGTCTCGTCGGGTCCACCGGCGCGAACCTCTACGCGTCGATCTCGGCGGGAATCAACGCCCTCTCCGGGCCGCTGCACGGCGGCGCGAACGAGGCCGTGCTCGAGATGCTCGGCCAGATCCGCGACAGCGGGGAGGGCGTCGCCCGCTTCGTCGAGCGGGTCAAGAACAAGGAGGACGGTGTCAAGCTCATGGGCTTCGGACACCGCGTCTACAAGAACTACGACCCGCGCGCGAAGATCGTGAAGGAGAGCGCCGACGCCGTCCTCGAGCACCTCGGGGTCCAGGACCCGCTCCTCGATCTCGCGAAGGAGCTCGAGCAGATCGCACTCGAGGACGACTACTTCAAGGAGCGTCGCCTCTACCCGAACGTCGACTTCTACACCGGCGTCATCTACAAGGCGATGGGCTTCCCCGAGCGCATGTTCACGGTCCTGTTCGCCATCGGCCGCCTGCCCGGCTGGATCGCGCACTGGCGCGAGATGAACCTCGACCCGCAGACGAAGATCGGTCGCCCGCAGCAGCTCTACATCGGCCCGGGAGAGCGCGAGTTCCCGCGTAGCTGAGGCACGACCGGCGCGGTCTCCGCGCCGGTCGCACGCCGTGGTCTACGGCTTGAGCACGAGTGTGTGTTCGGTCGCGCCGTCGATCGCCTCGGGGGTGAAGGCCCAAGGGCGGGTGCGGTGCGCGGCCCAGTCGTCCGTCTGATCGACGTAGTTCGGATGGAAGGCGTGCCCGGAGGCCCCCGTCAGGTTGATCCACGTGGACCGGTCGAAGTCGGCGAGATCGATGACCATCCGCATCGACGGGACCCAATCGACGGCGTATCCGTTCGGGAGGTCCCAGCCAGAGGCGTCGACGACGCTCGACCCGCCGGAGAGCTCCCACGGGCCGCGGTTGAACAGCCATTCGATCGGCGCGACGCCCGAGGTGCCGAACGTGGCGTTGCGGATCTCGAGGCGGTGCAGGTCGCCCCAGGCCCATTCGGCGGGGTCGTCGCCGAGGAGTGCCGAGGTCTCGTCCCACGCCGCGTCGAGGGACCGGGCCAGGGCGTCATCGAGCCCGGCGACATCGGCGGCCTCGTCGCGCCACCAGGGCGAGTCGGGCTGGCCGAGCAGCCGCTCGACGACGAGGAACCATCGTGATCCGCCCGCGGGCGGGCGGCTCTCGGGCAACGAGGGGCGGAAGGATGTGTCGAGGAGCGACTTCCAGAACACGTTGAACAGGGCCGATGCCGCGCTGTCGGCGTCGTCATGGGCGTCCCATCCTGAAAGGACCGCTTGCGCGTCGCCGATGCCGCCCGAGGCGTCGAGGCCGAGCAGTCGGGGGAGGAGGGCTGCGGCGATCGCGTTGAAATCATCGGCCTGGATCTCCGACATGTCGTCTTCCGTGAGGGCCTCGCCCGCGTCGATGCGCTCACGGAGCAGCACGTCGATGCGTTCGGCCCGGTACCCGGCGTCCCAGTCCGCGGTGAGGAACGGACCGGAACCGGAGGGCGCCACGGCGTTGTTGGCCGTGACGATGTAGCCGGACTCCGGGTTGTACACGCTCGGGAGGTCCTCGAACGGGACCGTGCCCGTCCAACCGACCGCGCTCGACCAACCGGGCTGCGGTCGCGTGCCGTTGCCCCCGCTCCGGATCGGGACGAGTCCGGGGGCCTGGTAGCCGATGTTGCCGTCCGTGTCCGCGAACACGAGGTTCTGCGACGGCACCTCGAACAAGCGGGAGGCCTCCCGGAACCCCGCCCAGTCCGTCGCGGCGTTGATCGCGAAGATCGATGTCGCCGTGCGACCCGGGGTGAGCGCCGTCCACTGCAGGGACAGGGCGTAGTCGCCCTCCGGTTGCTCGTTCACCGCCGGCACGTCCTCGGCGATCGAGTCGAGCTCCGCGGAGACGTCGGACACGATGGGGCCTCGGCCCGTCGATCGGATTCGGAGCTCGACGTCGTCACCGCCCGCGACACGGATGGTCTCCGACCGGACCTCGATCGGCGCCTGTTCGCCGTCGAGCTCGTAGGTGTCGCCGGTCACGCGTTCGAGGTAGAGGTCGGCCACGTCGGGGCCGAGGTTCGTGAAACCCCAGGCGATCGTCGCATTGTGCCCGATGATGACGCCGGGGAGCCCGGAGAAGGTGAAGCCGGCGACGTCGAAGGGGCATGCATCGCTCACGGTGCTGCAGCGCAGGCCCATCTGATACCAGATGGACGGAAGAGCGGGGCCGAGGTGGGGATCGTTCGCGAGGAGGGGCAGGCCGCTCTCCGTGTGCTCGCCCGAGACCACCCAGGAGTTCGACCCGATCTCCGAGCCCGCCCGACCGAGGAGCTCGGGGATCCCCGCGAGCACGGAGTCGAGCCGCTCGAGCGCCTCGGTCGTCGCTGTGTCCGTGTCTGTGTCGATGTCGCTGTCTGTGTTGTTGCCGGCGTTGGTGTCGATGTCTGTGTTGTTGCCGGCGTTGGTGTCGATGTCCGAGTTGGTGTCGATGTCCGAGTTGGTGTCGACGTCCGAGTTGGTGTCGATGTCGGGGTTGGTGTCGATGCCCGAGTTGGTGTCGAGATCGGTGTTCGTGTTCGAGTCGATGGATGCCGCGGGGGAGGCGTCCACCGGTGCGACGGCGGCAGCGGACAGCGCGCTCGGGCCGCCGACGATCGTGGGGTGCCGGTCGGAGGGGTACCCGGGGTAGAGGTCCGCGATCCGATCAGGATCGAGCGTCGTACTGAGGAGAGCCCGATCGATCTCCGATTCCAGATTGGACCGTAGGTCCCACGCCATCGCCTTGAGCCACGCCACGCTGTCGGCGGGCGACCACGGCTCGGGTGAGTACCCCGGGTTCTGCAGGCCGAGCACGGCGTACTCGAGGGAGAGGTCCGCTCCGCTCCGCGACTCGAGGTAGGCGTTCACGCCGCGTGCGTAGGCCTCGTAGTACGACAGCGACGTCTCGTCGAGTCCCGCCACCTCGGCCTCGGCGACCTCGCGCCAGCCGAGCGTGCGGACGAAGGAGTCCGTCGCCACCTGGCTCGCGCCGAACAACTCCGACAGGCGGCCGGATGTGACGTGCCGGCGGAAGTCCATCTCCCAGAAGCGGTCCTGCGCGTGCACGAACCCCTGCGCGGCGAACAGATCCGTCGCCGTGTCGGCCGTGAGCTGCGGGATACCGGCGGCATCACGCGTCACCACGACCTCGGCATCGAGACCGGTGAGCTCGAGCTCTCCTGTGGTCTGCGGGAAGGACCGCTGCACGGTCCAGACGGAGACCCCGCCGGCGACCACGACGATGGCCGTGAGAACCGTCAGAGCGATCAGGAGGCCGCGTCGGACGGGGTGCCGCCGGGTGTCGTAATCGTCCCGTCGCATGCGCACTCCCTCGTGTCGAGCAACCGGCCGGTCGTCGACCCGGGGGAGGAGCCCGTCAGGCGTGCAGCGCGGTGTTCAGGACACTACCGGTCCCGGAGCGCCTCAGCACCTCGACGGCACCCGTCGCCGAGTTCCGTCGGAAGAGCAACCCCGGCTGCCCGCTGAACTCGGCGGCCTTCACGACGGGCCGGTCGTCAGCGGACGGGTCGACGACGGTCACCTTCGTGCCCGCCGTGATGTACAACCCCGCCTCGACGACGGAGTCGTCCCCGATCGAGATCCCGATTCCCGAGTTGGCGCCGAGCAACGCCCGCTCTCCGACCGAGACGCGGTGGGATCCGCCGCCGGACAGTGTCCCCATGATGGACGCGCCGCCACCGATATCGCTGCCGTCACCGACGACGACACCCTGAGAGATGCGCCCCTCGACCATCGACGTTCCGAGCGTGCCTGCGTTGAAGTTCACGAAGCCCTCGTGCATGACGGTCGTACCCGGGGCGAGGTGTGCGCCGAGCCGGACGCGCGAGGCGTCGGCGATGCGGACGCGGTCCGGGGTCACGTAGTCGAGGAGCCTCGGGAACTTGTCGATCCCGGTCGCGTGGATGCCGGCGCGCTGGAGCGTCGGTCGGAGCGCGTCGAAGTCGCTCGGCGAGACCGGACCAGCGTTCGTCCAGACGACGATGGGGAGATGCCCGAAGACGCCGTCGAGGTTGATGGTGTTCGGAGCCACCAGCACGTGGGACAGCAGGTGTAGCCGGAGGTAGGCGTCGGAGGTGTCCTGCGGGGCGGCATCGAGATCGATCTCGGTCGTCACGACGTCGACGCTCACGCGTCGTCGAGGATCGGCTGCGGCGAGTGCGGCGAACTCCGCCGGAGCGATCCATCGATCCCGACCGGCCGGCAGGCGACCGAGCCGAGGCTCGGGATACCAGGTGTCGAGGACCGTCCCGTCCTCGGCCGTCGTGGCGAGGCCGTAACCCCAGGCGAAGCGGGCGGGGGGTGTCGTGTCGTTCTCGGGGACGGCTGCGTTCATGCCCCCAGGCTATCGGGGGCTTTCCTGCGGATCGCTCCACAGTCGCGAACGTCCGGTCTCGACGTCTCAGTAGAATGAGCCGCATGGAGCCCACAGCCCCCTCGTCGAACCCGGCTCGACTCGATCTGACGGCCTCGCCCGTGGATCTCACCCGCACGATCTGCGACATCGAATCCGTCTCCGGGAACGAGGGACGCCTCGCCGACCTCATCCACGATGCGGTCGTCGCGCTGCCGCACCTCGAGGTCGTCCGAGACGGCGACACGATCGTCGCCCGGACCCTGCTCGGGCGCTCGCGCCGTGTGGTCATCGCCGGGCACATCGACACCGTCCCCGTGAAGGACAACGTCCCGACTTTCGACGAGACGATCGACGGCGTCGACTACATCACGGGCAGGGGAACGGTCGACATGAAGGCCGGGGTGGCCGTCCAGCTGCACCTCGCCGCGGCGCTCGCCGAGCCGACGGTCGACATCACCTGGATGTGGTATGACCACGAGGAGGTCTCCGCGGAGCTCAACGGCCTCGGCCGGCTCGCGGAGAACCGCCCCGACCTCTTCGAGGGTGACTTCGCGATCCTCGGCGAACCGTCGAACTCGCGCATCGAGGGCGGCTGCAACGGCAACCTCCGTATCGAGGTCCGGGCCTTCGGTCTCCGTTCCCATTCCGCCCGCAGCTGGGTGGGGGACAACGCCATCCACAAGATCACACCCATTCTCCAGACACTGTCGGCCTACGAGCCGCGGCAGGTCGAGGTGGACGGGCTCGTCTATCGCGAGGGCCTCAACGCCGTCGGCATCTCCGGGGGTATCGCGGGCAACGTGATCCCCGACGAGGCGATGGTGCACATCAACTACCGATTCGCCCCGAGCCGCAGCGTGGACGAGGCGATCGCGCACATGCGCGAACTCTTCGGCGACTTCGACGTCCGCGTCGTCGATCAGGCCGAGGGCGCGCGACCGGGACTCGACGCCGAGGTCGCGCAGCAGTTCGTCGCCGCGGTCGGCTCCGAGCCCGCTCCGAAGTACGGCTGGACGGACGTCGCCCGATTCTCGGCGATGGGCGTTCCCGCGGTGAACTACGGCCCGGGCGATCCGCTCAAGGCCCACGCCGATGACGAGCGATGCGCGATCGATCAGATCGTCGAGTGCGAACGGGGACTGCGTTCGTGGCTGATGGCCTGACGGCCACAGCCAGCGGGCCGCAGATCGCCGACGGCCCCGACCGATTCGGCCGGTTGCCGTGGTGGGTGGCCGTCCTCGGGATCTTCGCCATCGCCCGCGTGATGACGACGGGCATGCTCCTCTTTCTCGCATCGATCCAGACGCAGATCCGCTGGGCGCCGGCGTCTCCCGATCTCCTGCGCTTCTCCGCCCGGTGGTGGGACGGCGGCTGGTACCGCCAGATCGCCGAGGGCGGCTACCCGACCGTCATCGAGCCCGAGGCGAACGGGCACATCGGGCAGAACGAGTGGGCGTTCATGCCGGTGTACCCCGGAGTCGTGCGGGAGCTCATGACGGTGACCGGCCTCGACTGGTCGGCGGCCTCGGTGCTCGTCTCCGTCGTCGCGGGATCCGGTGCGGCTCTCGTCGTCTACCTCCTCTTCCGGGAGATGCTCGACAAGGGCACCACGCTCTTCGCAGTCGTCCTGTTCTCGATCTCACCGCTCGCGGCGATGTTCCAGGTGGCGTACGCCGAGTCGCTCCATCTCCTCCTGCTCGCGACGGCGCTCCTGCTCGTCCTGCGCCGTCGCTATCTCGTCCTGATCCCGATCATCGTCGTGATGGGCTTCACCCGCCCGAGCGGGCTCGCGTTCGCGCTCTTCCTCGGCCTGCACATCCTGCTGCGGCTGTACACGCGCCGATCCGACCCGTTCCCCCTGAAAGAGTCCCTATCGGCCGGCGTGACGACCTTCGTCAGCCTGTGCGTCGGTGTCGCCTGGCTCGTGATCGCGGGCCTCGCCACCGGGGACATGGCGACCTACACCGACACTGAGCTCAGCTGGCGCGCCCCGTACATCGGTTACCAGCACCTCATCCCGTTCACGCCGTGGTTCCAGTCCCTCAATTACCGCGTCGGAGAGCCATGGGGATGGATGTTCGTGACGGTCGTCATCATCGGCTTCATCGCCACGATGTTCCTCCCGCAGGTGCGGCGACTCGGGACGGACATCCGGCTCTGGTCGCTGAGCTACGCGCTCTACCTCTTCGCGGTCTTCTTCCCGCAGTCGAGCACGTTCCGTCTCCTGCTGCCGGTGTTCCCCCTCGCCGGAGCCCTCGCGATCCCACGGTCGCGCGTCTACCGCGTCCTCGTCGTACTCGGCTCGCTCATCGGTCAGTTCGTCTGGTTGTACCTCTTCTGGCGTCTCGGCGACCCCTCGCCGCTGCCCCCGTGATCGGAGGGGACGTCGCGCTCGTTCGATCGGGTGAGCGTGACATGCCGACGGACACCGTCGTGAGGGAGGTCCGATGATCGAGACGGGTCCGGCGCCCCGTCGGTCGGGCGAGCGCGACAGACGGACGGACACCTTCCTGAAGATGCCGTGGTGGCTGGTCGTCATCGTGGTGTTCGCCGCGGCGCGCGCCGTGACGACCGCCTTCATGCTCGTCCTCGCAGCCGCTCAGCCGGAGAACGCCTGGACCGCCGCATCTCCGCGCTACATCGACTTCGCGTCCATGTGGGACGGGCGGTGGTACAACATCATCGCGGTCTCCGGCTATCCCACCGTGCTGCCGCTTACGGACGACGGGCACGTGGGAGAGAACGCATGGGCGTTCATGCCGGTGTACCCGTTCGTGGCGCGGATCGTGATGTCGCTGACCGGGGCGGAGTGGGCCCTCGCCGCCGTCGGGGTGTCGCTCGCCGCCGGTTTCGGTGCAGCTCTCGTCACCTACCGGCTGTTCCGCGAGCGGCTCGACGCCGGCGCGTCCCTCTTCGGCGTCGTCGTCTTCTCCGTGGCTCCCGTGTCGCCCCTGTTCCAGGTCGCCTACGCGGAGTCCCTTCATCTGCTGCTCCTGGCGGTCGCCCTCCTCCTGCTCCTCCGGAGGCACTACCTGCTCCTCATCCCCGTCGTCGTCGTGATGGGCTTCACCCGTCCGAGTGGCCTCGCCTTCGCTCTGCTCCTCGTCCTGCACGTCGGCATCCGGGTGATCCGGAGGCGACAGGATCCGTTCGCACGCGGCGATCTGGCCGCTGCCACGATCCTGGCGGTCGTCAGCGGTGTCGTCGGTCTCGGGTGGCCCGCGTCGGCCTGGGCCGTCACCGGCTCGATCACGGCGTACACCGACACGGAGCTCGCCTGGCGGTCCGCGTACATCGGCTATCAGCACCTCGTGCCGTTCACGCCGTGGTTCCAGAGCCTCGAATGGTGGACGGGCAGCCGGTGGGGGTGGGTGGTCGTCGTCGCGATCGTGATCGCCTTCGTCGCGATGATGCTCTCCCGCCCGGTTCGGGCGCTCGGGCTCGACCTCCGCCTGTGGCTCGCGAGCTACGCGCTCTACCTCTTCGCGGTCTTCTTCCCGCAGTCGAGCACGTTCCGACTCCTGCTGCCCCTGTTTCCCCTCGCGGCGGCGATCGCCGTTCCTCGTTCCCGCATCTACCGTGTGCTCGTCGTGGCCGTCTCCCTCGTGCTCCAGTGGGGGTGGCTCCTCATCGCCTGGAGGGTCGACGGATACGACTGGACACCGCCGTGATGCGCCGCCGAGAGGGGTGGGATTAGCGCGAACCGCTGATGATCACGGATAATAGAGAGCAGAACACGAAAGGGGAGCCGAATGGCCGCAATGAAGCCGAGGACCGGAGATGGGCCGATGGAGGCCGTGAAGGAGGGTCGGCTCATCATTGTGCGAGTGCCGCTCGAAGGTGGGGGACGTCTCGTCGTGTCGGTGAACGACGCCGAGGCGAAGGAACTCCACGACGCACTCGCTGCAGTCGTCTCCGCCTGATCGATGAGGGCCTGATCCAACGAGGCCTCCTCCGTCAGAAGAGTAACGAGAACGCCCGGGTCCTGAGGACCCGGGCGTTCTTCGCGTGGACGGGGCGTCGACGCGTCAGGCGTCGAGCTTCGTGATCTGCAGCAGCCCTCCGCCGACGACCGAGAGGGCGCTCACGACCGCCGTCGAGGTCGCGACGGCGTCGATGAGGTTGCGGTAGCCGACGGTGACGTCGTCCCGTGCGGCCGGGTCGGCCACGCGACCGCGGGAGAGCGCGTGCGTCACGACGACCGTTCCTCCCGTGCGGGCGAGTCGCAAGGCGTGCTCCACGTACTCGATGACGGAGGCGGAGTCCGCATCGACGAGGACGAGGTCGTAGGAGTTCTCGTTCATGCGCGGGAGTACGTCGAGCGCGCGGCCGGCGATGAGGCGGAAGCGGTTGGAGGGGATTCCGGCATCGTGGAAATGCTCGCGGGCCGCCGCCTGGTGCTCCACCTCGCTGTCGATCGACGTGAGGACGCTGCGTGATCCTCCCGCGAGCATCCACAGACCGGAGACACCGGAACCGGTTCCGATCTCCATGATGTTGCGCGCCCCGGTCGCCGCGACGAGCAGGGCGAGCTGGGCTCCCACGGCGGGGGACACGGGCTCGATGCCGACCTCGATCGAGTGGGCACGGGCGCGGGTGACGGGGTCGGACTCGACGACGACGTCGTCGGCGTACTTCCAGTTCGCCGCGTGCTCCGACTTGCCGTCGTGGGGGGACTTGGCGTCGTGAGGGGTCACTGGTTCGCTCCGGGCTCGAGGTGTCGCGGCGAGGGGTCGCCGCCGATCTTTCGTCAGGATACGGCGCGCGCGCGGACCGGACGTGCAGCCACGGCGGGGTACTCTTGATCCGTGTTCGGACTGACCCCTGAGAAGGTGCTGCTCATCGCGGTCATCGCGGTGCTCATCGTCGGGCC
This sequence comes from Labedella endophytica, assembly GCF_003990045.1. Classification (GTDB taxonomy): domain Bacteria; phylum Actinomycetota; class Actinomycetes; order Actinomycetales; family Microbacteriaceae; genus Labedella; species Labedella endophytica. The sequence continues at coordinate 466,139 of NZ_RZGZ01000003.1, forward strand.
CGAACGCCTTCCGCTCTACGCCTCCAAGTTCGCGCAGTTCATCCGCTGGTTGCGGGACCTCGCGCGCGGAGCCCAGGACCGGATGCGGGAGGAGATGGGCCCCGAGTTCGACGAGGTCGACTGGAAGAAGCTCGACCCTCGGCAGTACGACCCGCGGCGCATCATCAAGGAGGCGCTGCTCGACGACGAGCCCTCGCCCGTTTTATCCGCGCCGAGCCGCCGGGAGCCCCCGATCAAACCCGCGGTTCAACCGACGCATCGCTCGAAACTCGAGTCCGGCGAGTACACCGGCCCGCCTCCCTACGACTCGGAGTCCACGTGACGGTGGCCCTCGATCGACTCGATCGTGCGCTCGGGCTCATCGCGTCGATCCCCGACTACCCGGAACCCGGCGTCGTCTTCCGCGACCTCACGCCGCTCTTCGCCGATGCCGACGCCTTCGTGGCGACGGTCGATGCGCTCATCGAACCGTTCCAGGGCCGATTCGACGCCGTTGCGGGACTGGAGGCCCGCGGGTTCCTGCTCGCGGGCGCCATCGCCGTGCGCGCCGGTTCGGGACTCGTCCCCATCCGCAAGCAGGGCAAGCTGCCGCGGGCGACCGAATCGCAGAGCTACGAGCTCGAGTACGGCAGCGCGACGATCGAGGCCCACCGTGGCGATCTCGATCCGGGGTGCCGCGTGCTCCTCGTCGATGACGTGCTCGCGACGGGGGGAACCCTCGGCGCCGCGGTCCGCGTAGCCGATCGTCTCGAATGGGACGTGGTCGGAGCGGCGGTGGTGCTCGAGCTCGACGCGCTCGGCGGCCGTGACGTCGTCGGGGGGATCGCGCCGGCTCTCGACATCAGGAGCCTCCGGCACGTCTGAACCGCTTGTTCAGCCGGTGTCAGAGCACGTCGACGCCGAGCGACCGCCCGGACAATCGACGCCCCCGCGCCGTGACCGCATCGGCGAGCTCGCCGATCGCCCGTGAGGCGGGGTCGTCCGGCAGCGAGAGCACGACGGGCACTCCGGAGTCGCCGCCGCGGCGGAGGTCGACGCTCAGCGGGATCGAAGCGAGGACCGGGACGGGTGCGTCCTGGCCCCGCGAGAGCCGTTCGGCGACCTCGGCACCGCCGCCGGAGCCGAAGAGGTCGACGACGGAACCGTCCGCGCCGCGGAACGGGCCCATGTTCTCGACCACGCCGACGACGACCTGCCCGGTCTGGCGTGCGACGACGCCGCTGCGCTCGGCGACGTCGGCGGCGGCGGACTGCGGGGTGGTGACGACGATCACCTCGGCGTGGGGGAGGAGCTGGCCGACCGAGATCGCGATGTCGCCCGTTCCCGGCGGCAGGTCGAGCAGTAGCACGTCGAGGTCGCCGAAGTAGACGTCGGTGAGGAACTGGTCGATCGTGCGGTGGAGCATCGGCCCGCGCCAGGCCACCGCCGTCGACGGGTCCTCGACGAACATCCCGATGGAGATGACCTTCACTCCGTGGGCGACGGGAGGAAGGATCATATCGTCGACGCGCGTGGGTCGCACGGCCCGGCCCGGATGTGCCGGGTCCTCGAGACCGAGGAGCCCCGGGATCGAGAAACCGTGCACGTCGGCGTCGACGAGACCGACCGCGAGGCCCCGCGCCGCGAGGGACACCGCGAGGTTCGCCGTGACGGTGGATTTCCCGACGCCTCCCTTGCCGCTCGTCACGGCGATGACGCGTGTGAGGGAGTCGCGTGTGAAGGGCATCCGGCGCTTTCCCGGGCCGCGCAGGCGCTCGGTGAGGGCGGAGCGCTGCTCGCGCGTCATGACTCCGACGTCGATGCTCGTGGAGGTGACCCCCGCCACCCCCGCGACGGCGTCGCGCACGTCGCGCTCGATCGTCCGCGCGGCGGGACACCCGACGATCGTGAGGCGGATGTCGACCCGCGCTGCGCCGTTCTCATCGACGTGCACGTCGCCCACCATGTCGAGCTCCGTGATCGGGCGGCGGATCTCGGGATCGATGACCCCGGCGAGGGCGCGACGGACCCGGTCGCCGAGGTCGGGGTCGCCGAGGTCAGCCACGGGGCCGATCCGCCCGACCGCTCTCGGGTGCCGCACCGTCCTTCTGCTCCTCGAGCTCCTCGAGCAGCGAGCGCAGCTCCTGCCGGATGAAGTCGCGCGACGCTACGTCCTTGAGGGCGAGTCGCAGCGCGACGACCTCGCGCGCGAGGTACTCGGTGTCGGCGAGGTTGCGTTCCGAACGCTGGCGGTCCTGCTCGATCTGCACGCGGTCGCGGTCGTCCTGGCGGTTCTGAGCGAGGAGGATCAGCGGGGCTGCGTAGGAGGCCTGCAACGACAGGATCAGGGTGAGGGCGGTGAAGCCGAGAGCCGCCGAGTCGAACCGCAGGTCTTCGGGGGAGAGGGTGTTGTAGAGCACCCAGGCGAAACAGAAGACGGTGAGCCCCATGAGGAACCAGGGTGTCCCCATGGCACGGGCGATCCACTCGGTGAAGCGACCGAAACGATCGCTCGACTGCCGGCGGCGCGGCACGAGGACGGGCGCGCGCATCCCCTTCGGTGCGTCGAGTCGGACGTCCTTCGTGTTCCGGGCGTTCCTAGCCATCGGTCGTCCTCCTCCCTGTGCGCGTGGTGGCCGTCGTGAGTTCTGCGCTAGCCATCCGCGGCCCTCCTCCCCATCCGAGCGGTGTGCGCGCGTTCAGCGTCGCGCGGGCGTTCATCGTCCCCGTGACTGCGCCAGTCGTCGGGCAGCAGGTAGTCGAGGATGTCGTCGATCGTCACCACCCCGACGAGTCGGTGGTTGTCGTCGACGACGGGGACGGACACGAGGTCGTAGCTCGCGAGGATGCGTGAGACCTCGGCGGCGGACGTCTCCGCGGTCACCGGATCGAGGCTCTGGTCGAGGATCGTGCCGAGCCGCTCGTGGGGCGGGTAGCGGAGCATCCGCTGGAAGTGGACCATTCCGAGGAAGCGCCCCGTCGGAGGCTCGTACGGGGGCAGCGTGATGCACACGGCCGCGCCGAGGGCGGGGGGCAGCTCTGCTCGGCGTACGAGGGCGAGCGCCTCCGCGACCGTCGAATCCGCCGAGAGGATCACCGGCTCGGTCGTCATGAGACCTCCGGCCGTGTCCGGCGCGAAGGTCAGCAGCATGCGGACGTCCTCGGCCTCCTCCGGCTCCATGAGTTCGAGGAGGTGCTCGCCGCGCTCCTCAGGCAGCTGGGCGATAAGGTCGGCGGCGTCGTCCGGTTGCATCTGGTCGAGGACGTCGGCGGCACGGTCGTCGTCGAGTCGGCCGAGGATGTTCACCTGATCGCTCTCGGGCATCTCCTCGAGTGCGTCCGCAAGGCGGTCGTCCGGGAGCTCCCCGGCGACTTCGAGCATCCGCTCCTCCGGCAGATCGAGGAGGGTGCTCGCGAGGTCGGCCGGCTTGAGGTCCGCGTACGTCGCGATGAGCTGCTCGGCGGACTGGGCCTCCGTGTCGTTCGTCTTCTCGGCGACGTCGCGCCACGACACGAACGTCGTGTGCCCCTTGGCGAAGAGCGACGAGCTCGTCTTCGGTCGGCGTACGAAGTACTGGCTGACCGACCAGGTGCCGCCTGACTTCTGCTCGATCGCGACGTCCTCGATCGTGGCCTCGCCGGAACCGTCGGCGAAGAGCACCTTGCGCCCGAGGATCTCGGCGATGACACGCTCCTCGCCGGCCCGCTGCTCGAAGCGACGCACGTTGATGAGGCCCGTCGTGATGATCTGGCCGCTCGCAATGCTCGTCACGCGATTGATCGAGACGAAGACGCGGCGTTTGCCGGGGATCTCCACGAGCAGACCGACCACGCGCGGCGGATCAGCAGGTCTCGAGACGACGAGGACGTCGCGCACCTTGCCGACCCGGTCACCGGCCGGATCGAACACCATGCAGCCGGCCAGCCGGGCGACGAAGACTCTTGTGGCACTCACCCCTCTAACTTAGACCGCCGGACACCCTCCGGTCCGGCCCCTCGGGCGAGGGGTCGCGAGCGTCACGTGATGTTCAGACACCGAGTGGGACAATGGAGGGGTGAGTATCCCCCAGAACGGACAACGACGCGGGCCCGTCATCGGCATCCCGGCCGGCGAGACGGTCGCCTCCTTCACCGACTACGCGGGCGCGCAGGCCGCCGTCGACAAACTCGCCGCCGCCGACTTCCCCGTCCGCGGAGCATCGATCGTGGGGTCCGACCTCAAGAGCGTCGAGCGCATCACAGGGAGGATGAGCTACGGCAGGGCAGCGGCCGCCGGTGCGCTGAGCGGGGCCTGGCTGGGCCTGTTCTTCGGCTTGCTGCTCATCATCGTGTCCCCCGAGTCCGGCATCGTCTTCATCGGTGCGGCCGCGCTCATCGGGGCGGCGTTCGGGATGCTGTTCCAGGTCGTCACCTATACGGCCAGACGTCGGCGTCGCGACTTCAGCTCGATCGCCCAGATCGTGGCGTCATCGTACGCCGTGGTCGTCGATGTCGAGTCGGTCAACAAGGCCCGCAACATCCTCGGCGTCGAGCCGCCGTCGACGGCAGGGGAACAGGGCCCGAGCATCTACCTCTGACCCTGTTCCACCGGAAGTGCCCTCGAGCCGATCAGGCTCGCTTCGCTGCGATCAGGCTCGCTTCGCTGCGATCAGGCTTGCTTCGCTGCGATCAGGCTTGCTTCGCCGCGATCCAGGCCTCGACTTCGTCGGCGGTGCGGGGGATCGACGCCGACAGGTTCTCGGCTCCATCGGCGGTCACGAGGATGTCGTCCTCGATCCGGACGCCGATGCCGCGGAACTCCTCCGGCACGGTGAGATCGTCCGGCTGGAAATAGAGGCCTGGTTCGATCGTGAACACCATGCCCTCCTCGACGGTGCCGTCGTGGTACATGTCGCGGCGCGCCTGGGCGCAGTCGTGCACGTCGAGCCCGAGGTGGTGGCTCGTGCCGTGCACCATGTAACGGCGGTGGAACTGGGCGTCGGGTTCGAGCGACTCGGCCGCGGTCACGGGGAGGATGCCCCACTCGGCGGTGTACCGGGCGATGACCTTCATGGCTTCGGCGTGCACGTCGCGGAAGACGATCCCGGGCCGCACGATCGCGAGGGCCGCGTCGGCGGCCTCCCTGACAGCCTCGTAGACACGACGCTGAACGGGGGAGAAGGTGCCGTTCACGGGGAGCGTGCGCGTGATGTCGGCGGTGTACAGACTGTCGACCTCGACACCGGCGTCGACGAGGATCAGGTCGCCGGAGCCGACGGTCCCGTCGTTCCGGGTCCAATGGAGGATGCAGGCGTGCGGTCCGGACGCCGCGATGGTGTCGTAGCCGACGGCGTTCCCGTCGAGCCGGGCCCGCGTGTAGAAGACGCCCTCGACCACACGCTCACCGCGCGGGAGGTCGGCGATACGGGGCAGTTCCGCGACGATGTCGTCGAAGCCGCGGCCGGTGGCATCGACGGCGGCGCGGAGCTCGGCGACCTCGAAGGCGTCCTTCACGAGTCGCAGCTCCGAGACGACCCGGTCGAGCTCCTCGTCGGACCCGACGGTGCGGTCGTCGGCCGCTGCCGTGAACTGATCGATGTGGCCCGTCGCCACGTCGAGGTCCGCCGCGACCTGGGCGAGCGACGGACGGGCTCCGATCCAGAACTCGCCGATCGCCGGGTTCGCATAGAACTCGTTCGATTCGCGGCCCGCCCGCTCTCGGAAGTAGAGGGTCGCGGTGTGGCCGTCGTCCACCGGATCGAGGACGAGGACCGCTCCGGGCTCGCTGTCGCTCCCCCATCCTGTGAGGTGAGCGAAGGCCGAGTGCGGCCGGAACGGGTAGTCCGTATCGTTCGAACGCTGTTTGAGGTCTCCGGCCGGCACGACCACGCGCTGTCCCGCAAAGACGGCGGAGACACGGCGGCGTCGTTCGGCGGCGAGGAGGGCGGACTCGCGAGCCGGGGGCAGCTCGGCGGACTGTTCGGCCCAGCCGCTCGAGATGTAGTCCTGGAAGCGCGAGCTCTCGGGCGTCGTGGACCTGTTCGAGGTGCCCGGTGCCGACTCGGCGGCCGGTGCGTCGGACTCCGGCGTCACGGCGATCGTGGAATCGACCACTGACGTGTCGGTACCCGCCTGATCCGTCGGCGTCCGCTCCGTCTGCGTCTGATCGGGCTGCGTCTGGTCGATGTGCGTCGTGTCGCTCGAGGTTGCCATGGGAACCATTGTGGCATCCGCGGCGGAGCGTGTGCCGTGCCGCTAGCCGGACGGGGTGAGCTGGACGAGCACGGGACGATGATCACTCGCGTCGAGCGCATCGTCCTCGATCACCCGCATTCCGGAGACCGACCAGTTGGGCGTGGCCATCACGTGGTCGATCGGACTTCCGAGGAGTGCGGGGAGAGCCGTCGACCAGGTGCCGACGGCACCGTTCCCTGAGGCCCGCCCCGCATCGGTGCACCGTCCGATCGTCGTATCGGATCCCGTGCCGAGGTCAGCCATGTGGTCGACCGTGGCGTTGTAGTCCCCGGCCATGATGACGTTGTCCTCCTGGCACTGGGTGGCGAGCCATCGGAGATCGGCTCGCCAGTTCTCCATCTGGCCGGGGATAGGCGCCACGGCGTGCACGGCGACGATCGTCGGTCCGCTGCCCCCCGTGGGCTTCAGCACCACGGTGGGGAGGACCGAGGTGTTGCCCACCCGCGCGGCCTCCTCGGCCCGGTCCCGATTGGAGTCCCAGACGGTGTCGTAGTCGCCGAGCCGGGGGCTCACGAGGATGGTGGTCGATCGGGCCTTCGCGATCTCGTCGAAGGCGACTGTGTGGACCCACATGGGGTTGCCGCCCTCCTTCATGAGAAGCGCGACCTCGATCCCGGTCGCCTTGGTCGTCTCCGGCAGGCTCACGACATCGGCTCCGCCCTCCAGAGCCACCCGTGCGATCGTCTCCGCTCCGGGGGCATCACCGAGCGTGTTCCAGGTGAGCACGGTGACGGAGTCCTCCGTCCACTCCGCGAAGGATGTGTCGCCCACCCCGCGAGCACCCATGATCGCGGCGTTCCCGATGGCGGTCGCGACAAGCACGACGGCGATCGCCCCGGCGAACGCGCGGATCGGGCGGGCGAGCGAGAAGAGGGCGAAGAGCGCCGCGGCCATCAGGCACCCCACGACGACGACACCGCGGAGCGCCACCACCTGCGTGACGATCCAGAGGTTCTGGGCCCCGAAGAGCTGCGGCCACGTCGCGATGAGGCACACGACGGTGAGGGCGATCGTGAGGAGGGCACCGAGGAATCTGAGCATGGCGTTGTCACACTACCGATCCAGCCCTGGGAAGCGGCCGAGTCAGGCATGCACCGCCGCGTAGGATGGGATCATGGCGGGCGATCGGCGATTCCACGGCCCGAGCGACCTGCACACGCACTCCAGCGTCTCGGACGGCACGGAGAACCCCGCTCGGTTGATCCGCTCCGCGGTCGAGGCGGGACTGGGCACCGTCGCTCTCACCGATCACGACTCGACGGCCGGGTGGGCGGAGGCCGGCGAAGCGGCGCGCGACTCCGGCATCACCCTCATCCCCGGGATGGAGTTCAGCACCCGGCTCGGCTATCGCAGCATCCACCTGCTCGCGTACCTCTTCGATCCGGCGGACGGCGACCTCGTGGCGGAGATGGCGCGCATCAGGGAGGCGAGACTCGTCCGTGCCGAACGCATCGTGCGGAACCTCGCGCGTGACTACGCGCTGACCTGGGACGACGTCGTCGCCCAGACCTCGGAGGGCTCGACGATCGGCCGTCCCCACATTGCCGACGCTCTCGTGGCCCGCGGACACGTCCCCACGCGGAGCGAGGCTTTCGCGAGCATCTTGCACCCGTCGAGGGGATACTTCCTCCCCCACTACGCGCCGGAGCCCGAGACCGCCGTCCGGCTCGTCGTCGCGGCCGGAGGCGTGCCCGTCATCGCGCACCCGGCCACCCGCGGGCGCGGCCTCGTGGTCTCGGACGAGGACGTCGCGGACCTCGCGAAGGTCGGACTCGCGGGACTCGAGATCGACCACCGCGAGAACACCGTCGCGGGGAAGGAGACCATCGCGCGACTCGCCGAACGGCACGGTCTCCTGCTCACCGGCTCGAGCGACTACCACGGGACGGGCAAGCCCAACCGGCTCGGGGAGAACACGACCTCCGACGAGGTCGTCGCAGCGATCATCGACCGCGGGTCGGGTTCCAGCCCGGTCTACGGGTCCGACGGCTGACGGCGCAGCTTCCGGGCAGAGAACGACCCCGGCACCATGACGGTGCCGGGGTCGTGTCGTCATCGCTCGTGGCGGAGCCGCCGGATCAGACGGACGGCGGTGTCGCCCGTCGGCGCGTGCGGCTGCGTCGTCGCGGGGCGCTGTTGCCGTCGTGGTGCTCGCGACCGCCGCCGTCGTGGGTGCCGGCGGACTCGGAGGAGTCACGGACGGCATCCGTCTTGGGGGCGCTCTCCTGGCGCTGACGCGACGCGCCGTCCTGGTTCCTGCCCCCGTCGGAGGCCGCGCCGTCACGCGTCCGGCGCCGTCGGTTGCCGTCACGGGGTGCGCGGTCGGCGGAATCCGCGGTGGACCGGGACCGTGGGGGAGCGGCCGCAGCGGGCGGGGCGCCGGGGAGGCGTCCGCGAGTGCCGGCGGGGATGTCGAGATCGGTGAAGAGGTGCGGGGACGACGAGTACGTCTCCGTGGGCTCGGGCTGACCGAAGTCGAGCGCGCGGTTGATGAGGGCCCACTTGTGGAGGTCGTCCCAGTCGACGAACGTGACGGCGATACCCGTCTTGCCTGCGCGACCCGTGCGGCCGACGCGGTGCAGGTAGGTCTTCTCGTCCTCGGGGATCGTGTGGTTGATCACGTGCGTGACGTCGTCGACGTCGATGCCGCGAGCGGCGACGTCCGTGGCGATCAGCACGTCCTTCTTGCCCGCCTTGAACGCGGCCATCGCGCGCTCGCGCTGTTCCTGCCCGAGGTCGCCGTGCACGGCGGCCGCGTTGAATCCGCGATCGCCGAGCTCCTCCACGAGCTTCGCCGCCGCGCGCTTCGTCCGCGTGAAGATGACGGTCTTCCCGCGGCCCTCGGCCTGCAGGATGCGCGCGATGACCTCGTCCTTGTCCATCGAGTGTGCCCGGTAGATGAGGTGCTTGATGTTCGCCTGCGTGAGGCCCTCATCGGGATCGGAGGCGCGGATGTGGATCGGCTTGTTCATGAACCGACGGGCGAGCGCGACGATCGGACCGGGCATCGTGGCCGAGAACAGCATCGTGTGACGCTCGGGCGGGGTCTTCGAGAAGAGCTTCTCGATGTCGGCGAGGAAGCCGAGGTCGAGCATCTTGTCGGCCTCGTCGAGGACCATCTCCTGCACCTTGGAGAAGTCGAGGAGGCGCTGGTTGTTCAGGTCGATGAGGCGCCCGGGCGTACCGACGACGAGCTGGGCCCCGGCCTTGATCTGCTCGATCTGGCCCTCGTACGCCTTGCCGCCGTAGATCGAGACGATCTTCGTTCCGCGGCCGGCCGCCGCTACCTCCAGGTCTTCGGTGACCTGGACGCAGAGCTCACGCGTCGGCACGACGACGAGCGCCTTGACGCCGGGCTCGGGGTTGGCCCCGAGGCGTTGGAGGATCGGGAGACCGAATCCGAAGGTCTTCCCTGTGCCGGTCTTGGCCTGGCCGATGATGTCCTGGCCGCTGAGACCGAGGGGGATCGTCTGCTCCTGGATCGGGAACGGGGAGAGGATGTTCTTGGCTGCGAGGGCGTCGACCATGTCCTGGTCGACCCCGAGATCACGGAAGTCCACGTATTATTGTCGCCTGTTCGGTGCGTTATTCGGTCTACGCCGATATCGTCACGTCCGCGGCGTAGGTCCCGATCCGGTGCCGGGATTCCGTCAAGACTACCCGACGGGTCCTCACCTCGCGGGGAGGACCATACCCTCGGGGTGGCGGGGGACAGGCCGTCGATCATCGGCCGGGCGTCGTCTTCGACTAAAGTGGCGGTCGTGGCATCCTGGTTCGGCCGACGCGGTCCTCGTATGGAGATCCCGCGTCTGCGCGCCCGCGGGTCATCCCGGTCCGTGACGCGCGTGGAGTTCACCGATCTCCACCCCGACCCGGAGAGCTATCTCGGACGAGCGGCTCGCATCCAATTGGGGCACGTCGAGACCCTCGGCGCCCTCGTCGGCGACTTCGAGCGCTTCGACGACAAAGAACGGCTCTCCACCGCCGCCGGCTTCGCGCTCGCCAAGCACCAGGGGCTCGTCGCGGAGATCGACCGCCGTGACGGTGATGCCTCCGCCTCCATGTCGGCCGTGGCCGCTCCCATCGACCACTTCCGCCGCATCACGCGCGGCGCGAGTCCGATCGAGTCGCTCCTGTCGTTCCACGTCACGTCCGGACTTCTCGACGACCTGTTCATCGGTCTCGCCGCGAGCTTGCCGACGGACCTCGGACCGCGCGTCGGAAGTCTCCTGGGCGCCGAAGCCGGCACGACCGGAATCGTCGACATCCTCGAGCGGGAGATATCCGTGGATCGACGGACGGGGTCGTTCCTCGCGATGTGGGGTCGGCGCCTCGTCGGAGACACGCTGCTCCTGGCGCGCGAGGTCGTCGATGTGCACGACGCGCGTGGCGGGGACGCCGTCGAGCCGGTCTTCACCGAACTCATCGCGGCCCACACGCGTCGGATGGACGCGCTCGGCCTGACGGCCTAGCAGGCTCGCGGCCGAGCAGGCTGTCGCCGGAGCCGGGCTGACGGCAGGGGAGGCCGACGGCCTCCCAGCCCGGTCACGGACCGGGCGGGGGAGCGGGCCCCTCAGCCGCCGAGACGGACGAGCATGTGCTCGTCGGAGGTCGCGCGAGCCCGACCGGTGACGACGGCGACGACCGTCGCGACGATGCCGGACAGGACGAGCGAGACGACCCAGATCCACCCACCGTCCCACGCCCAGCCGAGGACGGTGAGTCCGAGCCACACGAGGCACGCGACGACGACTCCGGCCGCCGGGGCTACGAGCACCCCGCGCTCGAGACGCCACGGGAGTGCGTAGTGGGCGCCGAGGCCCAGGATCGCGCCTCCGAGGGCGACGAAGAGGAGCTCCACGGGTCAGGCGACGAAGCCGACGCGGCGCTGGTCTTCCGAACCGACCTCGACGTACGCGAGACCGGCCGTGGGGATGATGAAGAGGCTGCCCTTCGAATCCGTCAGGCTGAAGTACGAGCTCTTGTCGTCGAGAGCGGCCTGGATGTTCTTCTTCACGTCAGCGATGGACTCCGAGGACTCGAAGCTCACTTCGCGGGGACTGTTCGCGATTCCGATGCGGATTTCCACGGTGATGCCTTTCGCTTGCCTGGATTACGACTCTACGACACGGCGGTGGCCGTCGGAGTCCGTCGCGCCTCGCCGTGAGCGAACACGCCGACCCCGGCGCTCAGCGGGGCACCCCGTCGATGTCGGTGGCCGCCGTTACCGTGGGAATGTGACTCCCGAACACAACCCCGACCGCCTGCAGGACCGTGTCGTCCAGGACCGTGTTGTCCAGGACCGTGTTCTTGAGGACCGTGTTCTACGGGAGCGTGTGCTGCAGGAAGGTGCTCGCGATGATCGCGCCAGCGGAGGGGCGCTCCCGTTGCTCGATGCGGACCAGCGGCGGGTGCTCGCGGTCGACGGCGGGGAGCACATCTCGGTTCTCGGCGCCCCGGGGACCGGGAAGACCACGACGATCGTCGAACTCGTGGCGGACCGTATCTCCGGGGGGTCTCACGACACCGACGAGATCCTCGTCCTGGCAGCGGACCGACGGGCCGCGACCCGGCTGCGCGACGTGCTCGCCGCGCGGGTGGCCGTGCCCACCTCGGGGCCGCTCGCCCGTGCCCTCACCTCGTTCGCCTTCGCGCTCGTCGTCTCGGGCAACGCCGCAGCCGGGCTGCCCGCTCCGCGCCTGCTCACGGGCGGCGAGCAGGACGCCATCATCGCCGACCTGCTCGCGGGCGACGAGGAGGACGGACGGATCGGCGAGTGGCCGGCGCACCTCGACGCCGACGTCCGACGTCTCCCGGGATTCCGGGGAGAACTGCGTGAGCTCATGGCCAGGGCGGTCGAGGCCCACGTCTCTCCCGACGCCCTCGTCGCCCTCGGAGACCAGCGAATGCGACCCGAATGGCGCGCGGCGGGTCGCTTCATCGACCAGTACCACGACGTCGTGGACAGCTTCCGTGAGCAGTTCTACGACTCGACCGAGTTGATCCACCGCGCCACCGAGATCGTCGAATCCGCCGACATGGACGGCACCGGCCTCGGCTCGTTCGCTCGGCTCCGTCTTCTCGCCGTCGACGACGCGGAAGAGCTGAGCGCGGCCGGCGCCGAGCTCCTGCGCGCGTTCGCGCGGCGGGGCGTGGCGATCGTCGTTGCCGGTGATCCGGACGTGGCGACCGGCGGCTTCCGTGGAGCGAGCCCCGACGTGGTCGGAAGGCTGTCGCAGATCCTCGGCGCCCCGGTCGCGTCGGTCGTCCTCGGTACGGCTTATCGGGGCTCGGCGGAGCTCGGAGCCGTCTACGCGCGGATCGTGTCTCGGATCGGTACCGCCGCGGCGGGGGCGCAGCGTCGCGTGGACCGGTCCGAGGTGTCGGATCCGGCGTCGATCCTCGTGACGACCCCGTCTTCCGTTGCGGAACAGGTGGCGATCGTCGCTCGCGAACTGCGCGAGCGACACATCTTCGGACGCATTCCGTGGCACGACATGGCGGTGGTCGTGCGCAGCCGATCGCAGATCGCGGTCATCGAGCGCGGGCTCGCGGGACTCGAGGTGCCCACCCGTGTGCTCGCGGGTGGCACCGCGCTGCGCGACGACCCGTCGGTGCGTGCCTTCGTCCTCGCGAGCAGGGTCGCGCTCGGGGTCCGTCCGCTCGACGCGGACGCCGTGGTCGAGCTCCTCACCGGCGTGCTCGGCGGCTTCGACCGGGTGGAACTCCGACGATTGCGCGCGGCGCTGCGCCAGCGCGAGGCCGATCTCGAGGGATCGCGACCGGCGGACGAACTCCTCGTGGAGGCCATGCAGATCCCGGGTTCGCTCACCGAACTGGATACCCGCACGGGCCGCAAGGCCGAGTCCCTCGCGGCCAACCTGCGGGCGGCCGGCGCAGCGGCGAGCGACGGGGCGTCGATCGAAGAGCTGCTCTGGGGGCTCTGGGAGCGGAGCCGACTGCAGCGTTCGCTCGTCGATGCGGCGGCCGGGTCGGGGCTCGCAGCCGATGAGGCCAATCGTGTCCTCGACGCGATGGTCGCGCTCTTCGCCGCCGCTCGCCGCGCCGTCGAGCGCTCTCCCGGGGACGCTCCCGCGCGGTTCCTCGATCAGCTCACCGAATCGGATCTTCCCGAGGACACTCTCGCGCCGCGTGCGGCGGCATCGGCGGTCGCCATCACCACACCGGCGGGCACGGTCGACCGCGACTTCGACACGGTCGTGGTCTGCGGCCTGCAGGAGAACGGGTGGCCCAACATGCGCCAGCGCGGCACGCTGCTATCGAGCGGAGAGCTCGCGGAGGCCGCCGCCGGCATCGATCCGACGCCGGCGGACGCCCGCACCCTCGTCCTTCACGACGAGTTGCGCCTCCTCGCCCGAGTCGTCTCCCGTGCGCGAGGCAAGCTCGTCGTGAGCGCCGTCTCGGGAGATGACGCGTCGCCGAGCCCCTTCCTGCCCCTGTTCCCACCCCCGACGGACGGACTCGTCGAGCGTCACCCGCTCTCGCTGCGCGGGCTCACCGCTCGTCTCCGACGAGACCTGTCGGTCGCCCTCGAACGCGGAGAGCACGCGGCGGCGGAGCGGGCGGCGGTGTCGCTCGCCCGACTCGTTCACGCCGAGGTCGACGGTGCCTCGCCCGACGACTGGTCGGGACTCCTCGACGTCTCCACGACGGCGCCCCTCGTGGGGGACGGTGAGACCGTGTCGGTCTCACCGTCCCGCGTGCAGGCGTTCCGGACGTGCGCTCTGCACTGGCTCATCGACGAGCTCGGCGGCTCGACGTCGACGGTCGCCTCGGGCCTCGGGACCCTGCTCCACGAGGTCGCGGAGAATCTCGAATCGACGGACCCCGAGGAGATCTGGCGGGCGATGTCGGCCCGGTGGGCGGAGTTGCCCTTCGAAGCCGACTGGCAGGCGCGCATCGAGGAGATCAAGGGTCGGGACCTCGCCAGACGCTTCGCGGCCTACGTGTCCGCCGTCCAGGCGCGCGGTGGAACGGTGATGGGTACCGAGGTGCCGTTCGAACTCACCGTGGAGCTCCGACCCGGTTCGAATGGGAGAGAAGACGCGACGGAAGTGGCGCCCGCCGAGGTGGCGACGTCTCTCGGGGGGCCGGCCACCGCTGTCTTGCGCGGCACGATCGATCGCGTCGAGGTCCTGTCCGACGGCTCCGTCGAGATCGTCGACCTCAAGACGGGAAAGCACGAGGCCCTGAACGACGCCGGCGTCGCGGACAATCCGCAGCTGGGCGCTTACCAGTTGGCCTTCCGCGACGGCGCCGTTCCCGGTGTCGACGGACGGGAGGGAGCAGGGGCGAAGCTCGTCGTCCTCGCGGGCACCGCGAAGACCAAGGCGTTCTACGAACCGCGTCAGTCTGCCTTCTCGTCGGAGGAGGCCGACGCTTTCCGCTCCGGCATCGCCCGCACGGCGCTCGAGATGTCGGGCACGGAGTTCCTCGCGCACGTCTCGACCCACTGCCTCGACCCGTTCTCGTTCGGGCGCTGCAGGATCCACGTCATCCCCGAGGTCACCTCGTGACCGGGTCCATGGCCCGCCGATCGGCTCCCGCGATCGCCGTGGCCCTCGGGCTGCCGTCGCCGACGAGCGAGCAGGTCGCGGTGATCGAATCGGACCTGTCGCCATCCCTCGTCGTGGCCGGCGCGGGCAGCGGCAAGACCGAGACGATGGCCAATAGAGCGGTGTGGCTCGTCGCGAACGGTCATGCCGCCCCCTCACGGATCCTCGGGCTCACCTTCACCCGCAAGGCGGCCGGGGAACTCTCGGAGCGCGTCCAGCGGCGGCTCCACGACGGGGCGGAGGCCGGGATCCTCGATCTCGATGCCGACGACGTCTTCGATCGACCCACGATCGCCACGTACAACTCGTTCGCCGACGGCCTGTTCCGGGAGAACGCGCTCCTCGTGGGGCGCGACCCCGAGTCGGCCCTCATCGGGGACGCCGCCGCCTGGCGAATCGCCCGACGGATCGTGATCGACCATGGCGACGACCGCCTCGTCGGGATCGGCAAGTCGATCGACCAGGTCACGGAGGCGGTCGTCCGCCTGAGTCATGCGCTCGGCGACAACATCGCGGATCCCGACGACGTCAGGCGGCTCGTCGACCAGTTCGCTCAGCTCCCCGAGTTGCCGTACGGGGGGTCGAAGCGGACACCGTATTCGAAGGTCGTGCAGGCCGTCGACACGGTGACGGCGCTCGGTCCACTCACCGACCTGGCCGAACGTTTCGCCGAGGAGAAGCGGCGTCGGGGTCTCGTCGAATTCTCCGATCAGGTGGCGCTCGCCCTCGCCGCGTGCCGCCGCGACCCGTCCATCGTCCGTTCCTACCGCGAACGCTACGGCGTCGTCATCCTGGACGAGTACCAGGACACCTCCGTCGTCCAGACACGACTGCTCGCGCTGCTGTTCGCCGACCACCCCGTGATGGCCGTCGGCGATCCCCATCAGTCGATCTACGGCTGGAGGGGCGCGAGCGCAGACAACCTCTCGCGCTTCGGCGGCGACTTCGCGCCGTCTGGTCGCGCCGAGACCTATACCCTGTCGACGAGCTGGCGGAACGACACGGCCATCCTCGAGGCCGCGAATGCGCTCGTCGAGCCCCTGCGTGCCGATCAGTCGATCGCCGTTCCGGCCCTGGCCGAGAGGCCGGGGGTGGCTCCCGGCGTCCTCGACGTCGTCGTCGAGGAGACGATCGAGGACGAGGCCGTGCGCGTCGCCGAGTGGATGCGCGGGATCCTCGCCGGCGCACCACGCTCGGAGCCGCCGCCCACCGCTGCGATCCTCTTCCGCGTCCGTCGGCACATGGATCTCTTCGCGCGCGCCCTCGCCGACGCGGGAGTGCCGCACCGCATCCTCGGGCTCGGAGGGCTGCTGTCCTCGCCCGAGATCACCGACCTCGTCGCCGCCCTCCGAGTGTGCCACGACCCGACGGCCGGGTCCTCCCTCATCCGCGTCCTCGCCGGTCCGCGGTGGCGGATCGGCGTGCGCGACCTCCGCGAACTGCGTCGTCTCGCCTCGTGGCTCGAGCGGCGCGACGTCCGATCGTCGCGTCTGAGCGACGAGGTGATCGCGCGGATCCGCGCGTCATTGGCCGCCGACGGGTCGGTATCGATCGTCGATGCTCTGGACGCGCTCAGAGACATGCCGGACACCCACGTCGCCCTCGAGAACGTGAGCCCGGACGGACTCGCGCGGTTGCGCGAGGCGGCCCATCTCTTCCGCCTCTTCCGAAGCCGGGCTGGCGCGCCGGTCCTCGACTTCATCGGGCTCGTGAGTACCGGACTCCGGCTCGACCTCGAGGTCGTCGCCAACCCGGCCTCGACCCTGCGCACGGCGCACGCGCGCCTGCATGCCTTCGCCGACGAGGTCTCGTCGTTCCTCGCGAGCGAGGAGAACCCGACCCTCGGGAGCGTTCTCGCCTGGATCGATCGGTCCGAACGGCAGGACATGATGGGGCCACGCTCGGAGGACGCGCAGCCGGGGGAGGTCCAGCTTCTCACCATGCACGGATCGAAGGGACTCGAGTGGGACGCGGTCGCCGTCGTGCGGATGGTGGAGCGGGAGTTCCCCGCCGCCTCGAAGGACGGCCGCGGGTGGATCTCCTTCGGAGAACTTCCCTACGACTTCCGTGGTGATGCTCTGGAACTGCCCGCGCTCGCATGGCGCGCGGCGGAGACGCAGCAGGAGGTGGACGCGGCTCTCGTCCGCTTCACGGAGGACCTCGCGGTGCGGCACGCGCTCGAGGAGCGTCGCCTCGCGTACGTCGCGCTCACGCGGGCCCGATCGAGACTGCTCCTGAGTGCCTCGTTCTGGGGCGATCAGAAGACGGCTCGGAGACCGAGCGTCTTCCTTCACGACCTCGCCGAGCGGGGCATCATCCCCGCGCTCCCCGAGGCTCCGTCATCGGAGGAGAACCCGATGGCGGCGGTCGACGACGCGCTCGTCTGGCCGGGGGATCCACTCGGCTCGCGTCGGCGAGCGTTGGAGCGGGCCGCGCACCTCGTGAGGACCGTGGCCGAGGACGGGCCGGATCCCGATGAGGAGAAGATCGGAGCGTACGCCGAGAGCATCGACCTGCTGCTCGCGGAGCGTGCCGCCCGGGAGGCCCGCACCCGCGGCGAGATCCCGTCGCGCGTCGCCGCATCGCGTTTCAAGGACTATCTGAGCGATCCCGACGCGGTCGTCGCGTCGATCGAGCGTCCCGTCCCCGAGCGGCCCTATCGGCAGACGCGGCTCGGCACGCTCTTCCATTCATGGGTCGAGCGTCGGTTCACCGCCACGGGCTCGCCTGAGACCATCGACGCGTTCCCGGACGAACTGGACAGGGACCTCGACGATGAGGACGGCTTCGACCTCGGCGACGGTCTCGAACTCGGCGACGGTCTCGACGTCCGTGACGGTTTCGAGCTCGGAGCGGGGCTCGAGAGCGGTGGCGCTGGGGAACGCGCGAGCGGACGCGGATCCGGTGCGGAGGTGGATGAGGCCCGTGGTCTCGCGGAGCTGCAAGCCATCTTCGAACGGTCCGAATGGGCGGACCTGCGCCCTCTCGAGGTCGAGCGCGAGATCCACGCGGTCATCGCGGGGAAGATCGTCGTGTGCAAGCTCGATGCGGTCTACGAACGCGACGGCGTCCATCAGATCGTCGACTGGAAGACGGGCCGGCCTCCGAAGAACGAGACCGAACTGGAGGAACGCCAGATCCAGCTGGCGCTCTACCGTCTCGCCTACGCCGCGTGGTCCGGTGTGGACGCCGAGTCGGTCGACGCGGTCTTCTACTACGTGGGTGACGACGAGGTCATCCGCCCGCGTCGATTCTTCTCCGAGGAGGAGCTCCGACTGCGCTGGGAGGCCGCGCTCGGTCCGGCGTCGACGGAGGGTCGCGTCGTCTGATCCGAGCGGCTCGATCCGAGTGTCTTGACCGTCCGGAGCAGCCTGAGTGGTTCGCCGACGAGCTGCGCCTCGTTATCCGGCCTGTCCGGCGTGCCTGATTCTCCGACTACCGGGGCGGTCCTGACGTGTCCGTCTGACTGCTGGTGTCCTCATCGGCGGCGCGGATGCGGTCGACCGCCCAGGCCACTGGGTCGAACTCGACCGTCTCCCGGGAACTCGCGCGCGTGCGGCGAGCGCGCTCGTCGTCCGAGAGTGACGGTCGGTTCGAGCCGTCGCCCTGTTCCGGGGTCGTACCGTCGACGTCGTCGCCGGAGCGAGGGTGGTCGCTCGGGATGTCGATCGGGCCGGTAGCCGTTTCGTCGTGCCCGAACGATTCGTCGTCGCCGTGGCCTCGCCCCTCGACGACGTTCTCGAGTTCCGAGCGATCGTAGGAGTCGGTCTCCATTCCCGTCCCCGAGGACGCCCCGTCCCGCCTCGACGCGAGGCCCGCGCGCGGCGTCCTCTCGAGGAGTGTCTCCACGTCGTCGACGGACAGGACCGGCCCCGTCTGCTGCGAGAGGGGGTGCATGACGTCTCCGAGGACGTGCTCCACGAGGCCGTCCAGAAGCGAGACGGCGTCCTCGACGATCGACTGATCGTGAACGTCCTTCCCGTGCAGCAGCCAGCGGGCGAGTTCGAGCTCGGCGTACAGCATGGCCCGCACGCGGATGCGGGAGTCGGGCGCCCGGCTCGAGGCGGCCGTGTAGGCCGCGAACACACTGTCGGCGGCCTCCCCGGCGCCGGAGAGCCAGTGGAGGTCGTGCGCGGGATCGGACAGACGCAAGCCGCTCCACCCGATCATGCCCACGACGATCTGGCCGACCTCGTGGTCGGCGATGACGAACGACTCCGCGGACACCGTCCCGTTGACGACGGTCGGGTTGAACTGCCAGAGGGCATCGTCCCCGATCGCGTCCGTCCAGCGTGTGCCGACGGCCGCAGGCAGGAGCCGGGTGGCCATCGCTCGGTCGACGACGCTCGAGGCCTCCGCGCGGCTCTCCTCCGCCGACTGGGCGGAGAGGCCGACGTCGCCGACGAAGGAACCCGGGAGTGAATGGAGGGCCGCGATGGATCCGCCGATCGACGTGGCGACACCATCGCCGGCCGGAAGCGAGTCCGCGCTCACCTGGAAACCGGCGAGGTACGACGAGACGACGGCCCGGGTGTCACCGGCGGGAGTCTGGCCGAGCACGAGAGGCACGGTGAAGGGGAGCCGACTCCGAATGCCGTCCGTCAACGCAGCGAGGGCGATGAGTTCCCTGGCCTGTTCGGTCTCCGCCCGCTGGGACGTGGGGACGCGTACGACGACCTCGTCGCCCGCGGCCGTCCGGAGGAGCGCAGAATCGAAGTCACCCGTCGCGCCGAGACCGAGCGGGCCGCTTCCCACGACGGTGAGACCGGGGACGGCCGAGGTCGCGAGCGCGGCTAGAGTGAGGTGGGATCTGGCCATGCTCCTAGGGTAGGTCGCCTGCCCCCGCCAGGCCCCCGCGCCACGCCTGTCCGATTGGGGTTCGATGATTCCGCCCGTTCGCCCTCTGGGCGACTTCCCGCTCTCGAGATCCGATCTCGATCGGGACCAGCTCTCGCGATCGACGCCCGGCTTCACCGCCGGGGCCCTCGCCGATCCACGCTCGCGACTGATCCGGCTCGGAGGCGGACGCATGCCCGTTCGGGAGGACGCGCTCGTGCTCGAGCGCATCTCTCCCGACGACCGGTTCGATGCCGACGACGTGGTCTACCTCGGCCGGACGGTGTCCGCGGACGCGGATCTCGCCGTGGGGACGCCCCTTCTGCTCGTCGCACAGGCGGACGCGGGGGACGACGAACCCGAGCAGGGTCTCGAGTGGCGGAACCCGCGGGACGCGGCACACCGGATGTCGGATCGCGACGCCGGGATCGCGTCCGAGGCCCTCGCCATCGCCGCCTGGCACCGCACCTCTCGCTTCTGCGCGAACTGCGGTGCGGAGACCGAGGTGCGCAACGCCGGCTGGATGCGCGCGTGCCCCCGATGCGGCGTCGATCACTTCCCGCGGACGGACCCGGCCGTGATCGTGCGGATCGTGCACGAGGAACGGATCCTCCTCGGCTCGAGCGCGCTGTGGCCGGCGGGACGCTACTCCCTCCTCGCCGGTTTCGTCGAGGCGGGCGAGTCCCTCGAAGCCGCGGTCCTGCGCGAGGTCGAAGAGGAGTCGGGTATGCGGCTGGCCACTCCGATCTACCTCGGCTCTCAGCCATGGCCGTTCCCGCGTTCGCTCATGTTCGGCTACCACGCGGAGCTCGCCCCCGGGCAGGACCCGGAGGCCATCGCGCGCGACGAGGAGGAGCTCGACGACGTGCGCTGGTTCTCGAGGGAGGAGCTCCTCGCGACCGACTCCGAGGTGACCCTGCCGGGCCCGACCTCGATCGCCCGGGCGATCATCGACGACTGGCTGCGGGGCGACGAGCGATCGTGACGCCGGACCTCCTCGACGGGCTCGACGAGCAGCAGCGCACCGCGGCCGAGGCGCTCCGCGGACCGGTCTGCATCCTCGCCGGCGCGGGAACAGGGAAGACCCGGGCGATCACGCATCGGATCGCGCACGGCGTCGCGACCGGGACCTACGCCCCGAACAGGGTCCTCGCGCTCACGTTCACGGCGCGCGCGGCCGCGGAGCTGCGCTCCCGGCTCCGGGCGCTCGGGGCCGGTGGCGTCTCCGCGCGCACGTTCCACGCGGCGGCACTCAGCCAACTCGGCTACTTCTGGCCCCAGATCGTCGGGGGCACCCTCCCGCAGATCGTCCCGAGCAAGGCGACCCTGCTCGCGCACGCGGCGGATCGCGCCCGGATCAAGGTCGACACGGCGACCCTCCGTGACATCGCGTCGGAGGTCGAGTGGCGCAAGGTCACGGGGCGAAGCATCGACGAGTACGCCGTCGCGGGGCGGCCGACTCCGGGATCGCTCACCGGCGAGATGGTCGTCGATCTGCAGCGCGCCTACGAGGCGCTCAAGGACGAGAGGCGGCAGTTCGACTTCGAGGACGTCCTACTCGCCTGCGCCGGCATGCTGGAGCAGGAGCCCCGGATGGCGCTCCAGGTGCGAGAGCAATACCGATTCTTCGTCGTCGACGAGTACCAGGACGTCTCGCCGGCGCAGCAGCGCCTCCTCGAGCTCTGGGTCGGCGATCGTCGCGACGTCTGCGTCGTCGGCGATGCGAGCCAGACCATCTACTCGTTCGCGGGAGCCTCGTCGTCCCACCTCCTCGACTTCGAGCGCGCACACGACGGAGCGCTCGTCGTGCGCCTCGAACACAACTACCGGTCTTCGCGCTCCGTCGTCGACACGGCCAACCGCCTGATGCGGGGGCGGCCGGGAGCGCTCAGCCTCACCCCCGCGCCCGAGTCCGCCGAGGACCTCCCCGGCGAGTTCGACGCGGGACTCCCCGTGCTCGCGACGCACCGGGACGACGCCTCGGAGGCGTCGGCGACCGCCGATGCCATCGCCGCCCTCATCCGCTCGGGCACCCCGGCGTCGGACATCGCCGTGCTCTATCGCGTCAACGTGCAGGCCGCCGCGATCGAGAGGGCCCTCGCCGATCGGGGTATCGGATCGCACGTCAGGGGAGCGACCCGGTTCTTCGATCTGCCCGAGGTCAAGCAGGCCGTTCTCGCTCTCCGGGGCGCCTCCGTCGCGGTGACGGGCGAACCTCTCTTCAAATCGGTGAGCGACGTCCTGCGCTCCCTCGGGTGGACCCACGTCCCGCCGGAGCAGCGGGGGGCCGTGCGCGACCGGTGGGAGTCGCTCAACGCGATCATGGGACTGCTCGACGAGTCGCCGCCGGACACCACGCTCCGTCAGTTCACGGACGAGCTCCTCGAACGACAGTCGGCTCAGCACGAACCGACCCTGGACGCGGTGACCCTCGCGACGTTGCACGCGTCCAAGGGACTCGAGTGGGACACGGTGTTCCTCATCGGGTTGACGGAGGGACTCGTCCCGATCAGCTACGCCAAGACGTTCGAGGCGATCGACGAGGAGCGACGACTCCTCTACGTCGGTGTCACGCGGGCACGTCGCCGGCTTCGCGTGTCGTGGTCGGCGTACGGTGCGCGCTCGACGATGCCGCGGGAACCGTCCCGTTTCCTCGCGGAGATCGGCATCCGCACTCCGGATGAACGCGGTAGCGGTGCACGACGGGCAACGGGTCGGCGCTGATCTCGAGCGACCGATCGACGAGCGGGTGGCGCACCCCGGGGACGTGACCGGCGACGAGGCGGACGACGACCGCGGCGATCTCCGACACGAGGGCTCCCGACTCCCTCGGCGAGGGCCGGCCGTCGAGCTGGCTCGCGATGGCGGGCCACGCGGGATCGTCGTCCGTCCGCGATCGGTCGCGACAGAAGAGGCACGGGCCGCGACCGGGCTGGACGAACGGACCGACGACCGTCGAGGTGTCGCCGTGCACGACCGCCAGATGGTCGATGTCCCGTCCGAGCCAGGCCGTGTACCGCGTCGGAGCGATCGTGTACTGCCCGACGACGACGGCGAGATCGGCCATGTCGGGCTCCCGGACCACCGTGATGCCCTCGGCCGCGGCGAACTCGGCGATCTTCTCCGCCGTCGCCCCGCGGCCATCGATCGCCAGTCGAATGGACCGGGAGGCACGCGGAAGTGGCACGGGGACGAAGGCGGGTGTGAGCCGCCGCACGAGTGAGGCCGCGTCCTCCGAAGTCCCGCCGGAGACAGAGGCGACGACGGCGAGTGCCGGTCCCGTCGTCCCGGCCAAGAGCGCGGAGACGAGTCTCTCCTCGAGTTCGGTGACCTCGTCCAGGACGACGGCGGCCGCCCCGAGCCCGATCTGGAGTGTGGTCGGTGAGCGCCAGACGAGGCTTCGGGAGGGATCGATGCGGAGGATCATCCGCACATGGTGCCCGAGGCTCCGACGCCGGGGCGCGCGCTCTCCACAGCCCGGTCCCGGTGCTACAGCCCGGTCCCGGCGCTACAGCCCGATCCCGCGCCACAGCCCGATCCCGCGCCACAGACCGATCCGGCGCCACAGCCCGGTCCCGGCGCTCCGACCTCGCACGGGAGCGAGGCCGGAGCGTGCGATCAGACGTGAGGCGGCGGATCCTGCCGAGGGGTGTCCTCGCCCGCGGAGTCGTCATCGGCCTCGCGCAGCAACTCGTCGAGGGCGTCGTCCATCTCGTCGCGGACCGGCTCCTCGCCGCGTGAACGCGCCTCGAGCGCCGCGATCAAGCGGGTCGGGTCGTCGACGTCCTCGCCCGTGGGCATGAGGTCGGGGTGCGACCACAGGGAGTCGCGCAGCTCGGGACCGACGGCCTCCGTGACCGCGAGCCACATCGCGGCCGCCTCGCGGAGGCGGCGGGGACGCAGTTCGAGGCCGACGAGGGTCGCGAACGCCGACTCGGCGGGTCCGCCCGTCGCTCGGCGACGGCGGACCGTTTCGGCGACGGCATCGGCGTTCGGGAGTCGGACGGTCGCGGCGTTCGTGACGACGTCCACCCAGCCCTCGACGAGGGCGAGGGTGGTCTCGAGACGCCGGAGGGTCGCGAGCTGTGCCTCGCTCTTCGGCGGGATGAGAGAGCCGTCCACGAGGGCCGAACGGAGCTCCTCGGGGTTCGACGGGTCGAACGTCTCCGCGAGCGCCTCGAGGCGATCCGTGTCGACGCTGATGCCCCGGGCGAACTCGGTGATCGAGGAGATCAGATGCAGGCGCAGCCAGCGCGCGTGACGGAAGAGGCGAGCGTGGGCCAGCTCCCGGACCGCGAGGTACAACTGCACCTGGTCGTCGGCGAGTTCGAGGCCCTCGCCGAAGGCGCGGACGTTCTGGGGGAGTACGGCAGCGACGTTGTCGTCGAGCAGGGGGATACCGACGTCACCGCCCGACACCACCTCCGTCGAGAGCTGACCGACGACCTGACCGAGCTGCATGGCGAACATGGTTCCACCGAGGCCGCGGATGAGCTTGCTCGCACCCGCGATCATCCCCTGCATCTCCTCGGGCGCCTGTTCCTCGAGCACCCGTGTGAGTGCGTCTGCGATGCTCGTCGCTACGGGCTCCGCGAGTTGCGTCCAGACGGGCATGCTCGCCCGCACCCACTCCGCTCGAGACATGAGTCGCGGTTCCGCCGTGAGTTCCGTGATGCTCGTCGCGTCGGCGAGCCAGAGGGAGGCCACGTGGAACGCCTGCTCGAGGGAGGCCCGATCGGCCGCGGCGGTCACGATCGTGCCGGCCGTGGCGATCGACGTCGCCTGGTCCGTCGAGACCTTCCAGTCGATGCCGTCCTCCTGGTTGCGCATCGCGGCCTGGAACTGGGCCATCATCGCCGCGAGCGCGGTCGGATCGGAGGGCAGACCGGCGGCACCCGCGAGGCTCGACGCGTCCACCCCACCCTGCCCGGACATCAGATCGCGCAGCATGTCGCGCAGCTGGTCCTCCGGGGACTTGTCGTCGTCTTCAGCCATCTCGGCCACCTTCCAGCGAGCACCGTGTCGGGCCATCTACGCTAGTCGCTGAACCTGACGGAATGTCGCGGCGCGGGCCAGGGGTCGTCCGCCCGTCGCGAACACCGCGGAAAGGACCCCAGTCGTGTCACTCTTCGCCGACGATCCCGTCGTGTATGCCGAGGATCCCGCCCCGCAGCCGGTCGGTCGTCATCGCGGTCGACGCCATACGGCCGGGTGGATGGCTCTCGCCGTCGCCTTCCTGCTCCTCGGTGTGCTCGCGCTCGCGCCGAGCCCCTACGTGGTGCAACAGCCGGGGCCCGTCTTCGACACGTTGGGCACGGTGCCCGTCGGAGAGGACGGCGAGGAGGTGCCGATGATCGAGATCGACGGCGCCGAGACCTACGAGACCGACGGATCGCTCGACATGCTCACGGTGAGCGTCGTGGGCACTCCCGATCAGCGCCCGACCTGGTTCGAGGTGGCGAGCGCGTGGTTCGATGCGAGCAAGGCCGTCCTCCCGATCGAGTCTGTCTACCCGCCCGGCGTCACGAGCGAGCAGCGCGACGAGGAGAACCAGACCCTCATGACCGATTCGCAGCAGACGGCGGTCGCCGCCGCGCTGCGGTCGCTCGGCTACGACATCGGCCAGAAGGTCGCGATCGGCGACATCCCGGAGGGTGCACCCGCCGACGGTGTGCTCGAGATCGGCGACGTGATCGAGCGGGCGAACGGCGAGGCGGTGACGGACGTGGCCACGCTGCGCCGCATCATCGCCGACAACGGCGCATCCCGGCCGGTCACCTTCGACATCCTCCGCGACGGCCAGGAGCGCTCCGTCGAGGTCACCCCGGCGGAGCAGACCCTCGACGACGGAAGCTCGGGGGTGGCCGTGGGGGTGATCGCCGCGAGCACGTACGACTTCCCGTTCGACGTCACCATCCAGATCGAGAACGTCGGGGGACCGAGCGCCGGGATGATGTTCGCTCTCGGCATCTCGGACAAGCTCACGGAAGGATCGCTGGGCGACGGCCGGAACATCGCCGGAACGGGCACGATCGACGACGCGGGGGCCGTCGGACCGATCGGCGGTATCCGGCAGAAGCTGTACGGCGCGAAGGACGCCGGCGCCGAGCTCTTCCTCGCCCCCGCCTCGAACTGCGACGACGTCGTGGGGCATGTGCCGGACGGGCTCGACGTGTACGCCGTCGCGACGCTCGACGACGCGCTCCAGGTGCTCGAGACCACGGGGGAGGGTGGTGACACATCCGCGCTGACCACGTGCGACGAGGTCGTCGCGGGCTGATCCTCAGCCAGCGCACGTAGGATTGGGGTCACCTCCCCGACCGACGAAGGCCACAGCAATGACCTCTGCATCCACCGCCCGCCCAGAGTCACCCAGCAGGAGACGCCTCCCGCTCGCGATCACGCTCGCCGTGGTCGGAGCGCTCGTGGTCGCGTTCTTCCTCTTCACGGGTCTCTACACCGACTTCCTCTGGTTCGACCAGCTGGGATATTCGTCGGTGCTCACGACCCAATGGGCCGCGATGGCGGTGATGTTCGCCATCGGATTCGTCGCGATGGCCCTGCCGGTGTGGCTCGCGCTCAACCTGGCCTACCGTCTCCGGCCGGTGTACGCCAAGCTCAACTCGCAGCTCGACCGGTACCAGGAACTCGTCGAACCGCTCCGTCGCCTCGCGATGTGGGCGATTCCCGCGGTCCTCGGTCTCTTCGCCGGGCTCTCCGCGTCCAGCCGCTGGGAGATGACCCTCCTGTGGCTCAATCGCACGGCCACGGGGACGACCGACCCGCAGTTCGGTCTCGATCTGTCGTTCTACCTGTTCGAGCTGCCGTTCTACCGCGGCGTCGTCGCCTTCGCATCCGCTGTCGTCCTCATCGCGGCATTGCTGACCGCGGCCGTCGCCTATCTCTACGGCTCGGTCCGCGTCAACGGCCGTGATCTGCGTATCTCGAAGTCCTCCCGGATCCAGCTCGCGATCCTCGCGGGTCTCTACCTCCTCCTGCAGGCCGTGAGCATCTGGCTCGACCAGTACGTCACCCTGACGCAGACCGGTGACCTCATCACGGGTGCGAACTACACCGACGTCAACGCGACGATCCCCGCGCGGCAGATCCTCGCCGGCATCGCCGTGCTCGTCGCCGTGCTGTTCTTCCTCACCGCGTTCATCGGCCGCTGGCGCTTCCCCCTCGTGGGAACCGCTCTGCTCCTCGTCGCGAGCGTCGTGGTCGGATCGCTCTACCCGTGGGTCGTCCAGCGCTTCTCGGTGGACCCGAACGCCCGTGTGCTCGAGCAGCCGTACATCCAGCGCAACATCGACCTCACGCGAGACGCCTTCGACGTATCTGATGTCGAAGAGGTCGCGTACTCCGCGACGACCGAGGCCTCGCAGGGCGCACTGCGCTCCGACGCCGAGACCACGGCATCCATCCGCATCATCGACCCGGCCATCGTGAGCCCGGCGGTCACGCAGCTCGAGCGCTTCAAGACCTACTACGGCTTCAACAGCGAACTCGACGTCGACCGCTACGACGTCGACGGCGAGAGCCAGGACACGGTGATCGCCGTGCGCGAGCTCCGTCAGTCCGGTCTCGGCGACGGTTCGTCCTGGTACAACAACGCCATCGTCTACACGCACGGCTATGGCGTCGTCGCCGCCTACGGCAACCAGCGCTCGGCGGACGGCCAGCCCGTGTTCTTCGAGTCCGGGATCCCCACGAGCGGCGAGCTCGGAGAGTACGAGCCGCGCATCTACTTCGGCGAGCAGTCCCCGGCGTACTCGATCGTGGGAGCCCCCGAGGGGTCCGACCCGCTCGAGCTCGACTACCCGTCGGGTGACGACGGCGAGACCGAGACCTACACCACGTTCGACGGCGAAGCGGGACCGAAGCTCGACACCGTCTTCAACCGCCTGGTCTACGCGCTCAAGTTCCAGTCGGAGCAGATCTTCCTGTCCGACGCCGTCAACAGCGACTCGCAGATCATCTACGACCGCTCACCGGTGGAGCGGATCCAGAAGGTCGCCCCGTATCTGACGCTCGACTCCGACCCCTACCCGAGCGTCGTGGACGGAAAGGTCGTCTGGATCGTCGACGGATACACCACGTCCGACGCGTATCCGTACTCGCGGACCGTGAGCCTGTCGAACTCCATCGCCGACTCCGATTCCGAGGCGCAGCGGTACGCGATCGACGACATCAACTACATCCGCAACTCGGTGAAGGCCACGGTCGACGCATACGACGGAACCGTGACGCTCTACGCCTGGGACGAGACGGATCCGGTGCTGCAGACGTGGCAGAAGATCTTCCCGTCGACGCTCAAGCCCATCTCCGAGATGTCGGGCGATCTGATGAGCCACGTCCGTTATCCGACGGATCTGTTCAAGGTGCAGCGAGCGATCCTCGGGCAGTACCACGTGACCGACGCCGGCCGCTTCTACTCGCGGACCGACGCCTGGCAGACCCCGGCGGACCCGCAGGAATCCGCTGACTCGAACAGCCTCCAGCCGCCGTACTACCTGACGTTGCAGATGCCGGGACAGGACGAGCCGTCCTTCTCGCTCTACTCGACGTTCATCCCCCGGGGTGCATCGAGCGAGGATGCGTCGAACGTGCTCAAGGGGTATCTCGCGGTCGACGCGGATGCGGGCTCCGAGGACGGGGTGAAGGGCGAGGGCTACGGTGCTCTCCGGTTGCTCAACATGCCGGACGAATCCACGGTGCCCGGACCCGGACAGATGCAGAACGACTTCAACTCCGACCAGGCCGTCTCCTCGCTCATCAACATCCTCCGACAGGGGCAGACGGACGTCCTCAACGGAAACCTGTTGACGCTGCCGGTCGGTGGGGGACTGCTCTACGTCCAACCGGTCTACGTCCAATCGACGGGTG
The DNA here is from genome assembly GCF_003990045.1 of Labedella endophytica. Lineage (GTDB taxonomy): Bacteria > Actinomycetota > Actinomycetes > Actinomycetales > Microbacteriaceae > Labedella > Labedella endophytica. The sequence goes on from NZ_RZGZ01000003.1 coordinate 494,650, forward strand.
AGACGAGCTACCCGGTGCTCCAGAAGGTCCTCGTGGGCTTCGGCGACCAGATCGCGTTCGAGGACACCCTCGACCAGGCCCTGGATTCGCTCTTCGGTGGCGACTCCGGAGCGAGCGCCGGTGACGGCGACGTGCCGACGGAGAGCGACGGGGGAGGCGAGGAGGAGACTCCCGCCGATCCAGCTCCCGAAACCGATGGAGGGACCGACACGCCGTCCACGGACGTCGACGCAGACCTCGCCGCGGCCCTCGCCGAGGCGCAGGCCGCGATGGAGGCCAAGCAGGCCGCCCTCGAGGCCGGCGACTTCGCCGCCTTCGGTGAGGCCGACGAGCGGCTCTCCGCCGCCGTCGAACGAGCGCTCGAACTGCTCGGGAACTGACGGTTCCGGGGCGGCCGAGAGGTCGCCCCGGCTCCCGATTGGACAGCCCCTCGAACCCGTGCTAGGTTTATCTCTTGTGCCGCGGGGTGGAGCAGTTCGGTAGCTCGCTGGGCTCATAACCCAGAGGTCGTAGGTTCAAATCCTGCCCCCGCAACAAAGAGAGGCCCGGAATCATTGATTCCGGGCCTCCGTTGTTTAACGTCAGCCTCCGTTGTTCAACGTCAACGTCCCTCCGACGTCCAGGAACGAGCCTGCCGGATTCCCGTGCCGGGGTTCTCTTCACCGGTCATGTGTGCTCGTCTAGCAGGTGTTGCGTGTTTTCGCAGCGGGCGGTGCCGGCGAGCGTGTGCGGCTTACGGTTCAGGCATGGTCAGATTGCGTAGGAGCGTCGCCTCCGGTCCGGGCTGGACCCGGCGGAGGTCGGGGAAGGGGTTCCGCTACCTCGACGAGTCGGGGACGACCATCACCGATCCGGAGATCCGCAGCCGGATCGTCGACCTCGTCATCCCGCCCGCCTGGGCCGACGTATGGATCTCCCCATACCCGAACGGCCACATCCAGGCGGTCGGCACCGACGAGGCGGGTCGGCGTCAGTACATATACCACGAGGCGTGGCGCGAGAAGCAGGACGTCGCGAAGTTCGAACGCTGCCTCGACCTCGCCGGCCTCCTGCCCGGTGTTCGACCGACCGTGACCCGGCACCTCAGGGGTGACCCGACCTCGCGCGAGACGGTCCTCGCGGCGATGTTCCGGCTCCTCGACACCGCGGCTCCGCGGATCGGGGGAGCACGCTACGCGGACGAGAACGGCTCGTACGGCCTCTCGACCCTGCTCGGCGAGCATCTCCTGCTCTCGGGAGATCTCGTGACGCTGCACTTCCCGGGGAAGAGCTCTCAGCAGTGGCACTCCGAGCTCACCGACGGCGACCTCGCCGAGGTGCTCCGCTCGCTGCGTCGGCGTCGCGGTAAGGGATCGCGCGTGTTCGCGTGGAAGAACGGTCGTCGCTGGCGTGTGCTCACCGCGGAGGAGGCGAACGACTACATCCGGGGGCTCGTGGGGGAGTCCTTCAGCGCCAAGGACTTCCGCACGCTGCACGGGTCGAGCGTCGCCGCGCAGTCCCTCGCCGTGAGCGGCCCGGACGAGACCATGACGGGTCGCAAGCGGGCGATCGTCACGGCCGTCAAGGCGGCATCGACGACGCTCGGGAACACCCCGGCGATCGCGCGATCGAGCTACATCGACCCCCGTGTACTCACGCTGTACGAGAACGGACGCGTGGCGCGGCCGGCTCGAGGACACGCGGGAGAGGCGGCGCTCGTCGACCTGCTGCGGCCGGGGGCCGCCGAAGCCATCGGCTAGCGGGTGGATCGGTGGTCGATCGCGGCGAGCCGCGCGGACGCCTCTTCGAGGACCTCGAGGCGCTTGCAGAACGCGAAGCGCACGAGGGACCGGTACGAGGAGCGGTGGCGCGTCGAGGCGAACGCCGTCACCGGGACTCCCACCACCCCCGCGAGGGCGGGCAGCTCGGCACAGAAGTGCTCTGCGTCGTCGAAACCGAGCGGGCCGACATCGACGACCGTGAAATAGGAGCCGGCCGGTACCGACACGTCGAAGCCCGCGACCTGGAGGCCGCGGGTCAGCACGTCGCGCTTCTGACGGAGGTCGGAGGCGATGCGATCGAAGGCGCTGTCGGGGAGGTCGAGACCGCGAGCGATGGCCGGCTGGAAGGGCGAGCCGCTCACATAGGTGAGGTACTGCTTGACCGTGAGGATCGCGGAGACGAGCGCGGCCGGCGCGACGAGCCAGCCGATCTTCCAGCCGGTGGTGTTGAAGGTCTTGCCCGCCGACGAGACCGTGATCGTCCGCTCCCCGGCACCGGGGAGCGTGCTGAGCGGGATGTGTGGCTCGCTGAAGGTGAGGTGCTCGTAGACCTCGTCGGTCAGGATGACGGCGTCATGTCGGTGGGCGAGTTCCACGATGAGATCTCTGGTGGCGGCGTCGAACGTCGTCCCCGTGGGATTGTGGGGGTCGTTCACGAGGATGATGCGCGTGCGGTCCGAGACGGCGGCTCGGAGTTCGTCGGGATCCGGGGCGAAGTCGGGCCAGCGGAGCGGCACGGTGACGAGGGTAGCCCCGGAGAGGGCGACGAGCCCGGCGTAGGCGTCGTAGTACGGCTCGAACGTGACGATCTCGTCGCCCGGTTCCGTGAGGGCCAGGATCGAGGCGGCGAGAGCCTCCGTCGCACCAGCCGTGACGAGGATCTGCGTCGCGGGATCGACGTCGAGGCCGTAGAAGCGTCGCTGGTGGCGGGCGATGGCTGCGAGGAGTTCCGGCGTTCCGCGCCCCGGCGGGTACTGGTTCCGTCCGGCGGCGATGGCCTCCCTCGCGGCATCCAGGACCTCGAGAGGGCCGTCCTCGTCGGGAAAGCCCTGGCCGAGGTTGATGGAGCCGGTCCGAGCGGCGAGAGCACTCATCTCGGCGAAGACGGTGGCAGCGATCGATCCGTCGGGCCGGAGGAGCCCCGCGCCCTCGCCCACTCGACGCCACGGTCCCCGATCGATGTCCATGGAACCAGGCTATCGACAGGGGAGTGTGGTGGGCTGGAGTGGCGACGAGCGAATCGGGTGCATCGCGGGTGACGACGCGTCGTCGACGCATGCGGAGAGGACTCGGCTCAGCGATAGCCGGCTCACAGACAAGGTCGATCAAACGTCCAGACTCGGGGGCGATGCTTACCCCGGTTGGAAAAAGGAGAACACCATGACCGAGAACACCACCGGCTCGCACGAACCGGATTCCGACAAGTCCCTCGACGACACCACGCCCTCGGGGTCCTCCGCTGAGCGGCCGGACGCGATGGAGACCGCGTTGACCTCCGCGTCGGGCTCCGTGCCGACGGAGAGCGCCGGCACCGACGAGGGCCGCACCGCCGCATCTCCCTGGTCTGCGGACGCTCCGCCTCGACCGACGACCCCGACGGTGACCCCGAACGTCGCCTCGCCGATGCCGGTCGTGCCCCCGGCCGCCCACAGCGCGGCGGCACACGCGCCGGGAGCGCCGAACTCCGTACCGCAGAATCCCGCGTCCCAGAACTCCACACCGCAGCACACGGCCTCGCAGGCCGGCGCAGCCCACACCCAGCCGACGACGCCGTACGGGCGTCCGGCGAACCACCAGGAGTGGCACCCGGACGCGTCGTCCGCTCACCGCCACGGCCCCCAGCAGGACACGCGGGACGCCTTCGGCAACCCCCTCATGGGTGCGGTGCCGACCGCCACGACGCGACCGGCGACGAAGCGTCGCGGATCGACCATGCTCGTCGCTGGTCTCGCGATCGGAGCCCTCGTCGGCGGCGCTTCGGGCGCCGGTGCCTTCGCCCTCATGAACGGTCTGCAGTCGCCGACCTCGGTCTCCTCCGACGCGACCGGCACGCAGAACGTGACCATCAACGACACCTCGTCCGTCAACCGCACGACCGCGGTCGCGGCGAAGGCCTCCCCGAGTGTCGTGACGATCGCCGTCACTGGGAACGATGGAGCGGGCACCGGCTCGGGGATCGTGCTGAGCGACGACGGCTACATCCTCACGAACAACCACGTCGTGACACTCGACGGGAGCGTCGCCGACCCTCAGATCCAGGTGACCGACAGCAGCGGAAAGATCTACTCCGCGACGATCGTCGGGACGGACCCGGTGTTCGACCTCGCGGTGATCAAGCTCGACGGCGCGAGCGACATGACGCCCATGGACGTCGCCGACTCGTCGAAGCTCAACGTCGGCGACACCGTCGTGGCCATCGGGGCACCCCTCGGCCTGTCGGGAACGGTCACCGACGGCATCATCAGTGCACTCAACCGCAGCATCACGGTCGCGTCCTCTGCGGTGCCCGACACCACCGACGGACAGGATGGCAGCGACGGCGGCGACACCTGGGGCTTCGAGATCCCGGGTCAGGAGGACCAGGGGGGCGCCCAGGGTTCGGCGTCGATCTCGCTCCCGGTCGTCCAGACCGATGCGGCGATCAACCCGGGCAACTCCGGTGGAGCGCTCGTGAACGACGATGGCGAGCTCGTCGGCGTGAACGTCGCGATCGCGAGCGCCGGGAGTTCGTCGGGCGACCAGTCCGGGAGCATCGGCGTCGGATTCGCGATCCCTTCGAGCATCGCGCAGCGGATCGCCTCGGAGATCATCGAGAACGGCGAAGCGACCCACGGTCTGCTCGGCGCAACGGTCGGTGACGCCGCATCGGTCGAAGGGAGCACGGTCGCCGGCGCGGTCATCAACGAGGTCTCCTCGAACGGTGCGGCCGAGAAGGCCGGCATCCGCTCGGGCGATGTCATCACGTCCTTCAACGGGGTGCCCATCACGGGAGCCACCGACTTGACCGCTCAGGTGCGTGCGCTCGCGGGTGGGGCGACGGCCTCGGTCGTGTACCAGCGCGACGGTCAGAGCTACACCGTCGACGTGACCCTGGGGCGGCTCGTCCTCTCCTAGCACTCACGCACGGCACGACGGCCGCGCGGCCGTCGCGTGTGTCCGACGGCCTCACGGGTGTCCCCTGATAGGCTCGGGCGCACCCGAATGCGAGTGGAGAACATGGAAAACCCGCGGTCTGAAGA
>NZ_RZGZ01000004.1 GCF_003990045.1 Labedella endophytica
AGCCGGTCTCCGCGCCGGTGAGCGACGTGCCGGTGTTCAACGATCCCCCGATACGTATGCGCCGCTTCGCATCCCGATCACCAGCGGACGTCAACGTCGCGACGGCATCGACCGCGGACGCGAAGCCCAGAGCCGCGAGCGTGTCGATCGGGCCTTGAGTGCGCTTATCCGCCTCCCCCGCGAGAGCGATACGGGCGGCGTCCACGAGGCGACCCAAGTGCTCCACGTCACGCAGCATCGTGATGAATTCCGACGCGGACAACCGTGCGGGGGCGAGCATGGCGACGGGCTCGGTGAGGAGCTCGATCGCGTCCCCGATCCGCTCCTGGAGAACCTCGCCCTGTGTGCTCATACGTCAAGTGAACACGTCACCACCGACATTCGGACGGTATCCGGAAAAGGAGTCAGTTTCTCCGCCGAAACCCGCCTGTGGACGACAAGTGGAGAGCACTGACACCGTTCTCGAGGGCGGCAGATGTGCCACGAGGGCGCCACCTCAAAGTGGCGCCCTCGCTCGGGAGTGGCCCCCTCGATCGAGACGGGTCCGGGTGAGGAGTTGCTAGGGAGCCTCGGGGTCGTCGCGGACGGCAGAGATCAGGTTCGTGAGGAAACGCGCGACGACGTCGATCTCGTCCTGGGTCATGTCGTCGGCCACACGCGCGATGCTCGCCTGGCCTCGGCCGAGGGCCTCGCGAACCTCCCGATCGCTGCGCACGGTCGGTACGATCACGGTGGACCGCCGGTCCGTCTCGTGCGGACGCCGCTCCACGAAGTCCGCGCTCGATAGCCGGTCGATGAGGGCGGTCGTCGACGCGGTCGAGATCCCGAGGGCCGTGGCGATCGCGCCGGGCGTGAGGAGTCGGCCGTCCGCCTTCGCGTCGACGAGGAGTCGCATCGCGAGCAGATCGGTCTCGCCCATCGCGGTCTCGCGACGCGCCTCGCGCCGGGATGTGGTCTCGGCCGCGCGGTACTCGCGCAGGAGAGTGAGGATGTCCCCGCTCGAGGCCCGGTCGGCGGCCTCCGCGCGATCCGGGTCCACGACGGGGTCGACGTCGGCGGCGAGCGCCTCCTCGCGCGTCATGGCCGGCCGGGATCCATCGGGCCGTGCACGGATGGAGGTCACCGTCGCAGAGATCGACGTGGAGCGGTGACGGGTCTCGCCCACCTGCATGTCTGATTCGTCCTCGACGTGACGCACGTAACGGACCGAGCGGTCTCCCGACGAGGCCGTGCCGTCCGCCTCCGTCATCGGGTAATCCCGGACGGAGAGTTCCGAATCGTGGCCTTCCACAGTCGTTCCACCTCACTTTTGCTAGTCCACCTAACGGCTTCCCTAGAACGTCTAGCGATCCTATCCCCAAGACGCACGAGAAATCACTGCTTTCCTTTTCGACCCAACTGTGAGTATGGTCGCCTAAGTAGCTAGACGAACTACATATTCATCGGGCGAGCAGAACTCGGTGACGACTCCGACCGCCCCACCATCCGACTATGGAGAACATCATGGCAACGCTGACCTACGGCCCCGACGCGACGACGATCACCATCGACGACCGGGCCCTCGCCCACCTGCAGTACGTGATCTTCCAGCGGTACCGCCGCCACGAGCCGTTCGTGATGACACTCGTCACGGGCACAGATGGCGACCGCCAGCGTCGCTCCACCTGGATGACGCCGGGCGCCCCCGTGTCCTTCTCGTACGACAACGAGGCCACCCCCCAGCTCGACCGCGTCTGGCTCGAGGACCTCATGAAGCAGTCGTACAGCGGAACCGGACTCGTCTACGCGGAGCCGCTCGAGGGAGAGCACGCTCTGGACGAGGCCGCCGCCTCCGAGGTCGTCGAGGCCGCCGGGGCCATCACCGGGGCCGCGGCCTCCGCACCCCGCGTCGGCCGCGCGCGCGCCGCGGTCCGCTCCGCCGCCTGACCGTCAGCAGGCCGAGCACCAGCACCAGCACCAGCACCACGAAGCCCCCCGGACTCCGATCCGAGGGGCTTCGTCGTTCGCGGACCAGCCGCGCCGGGCCGCGACCCGGGAAGACGAACGCCGTCAGCGCGCCGTGCCGTGCACCGCGAACTCGTCGATGCGCGCCAGCTCGTCCGCAGTGAGCGCCGGAGCCTCGAGGGCCGCGACGTTCTGTTCCAGCTGCGCGACGCTCGACGCTCCGATGAGGGCCGACGTCACCGTGTCGCGGCGCAAGACCCACGTGAGTGCCAGTTGCGCGAGCGTCTGACCGCGCTCCGCCGCGATGGCCGCGAGGCCCCGGGCGCGCTCGAGGTACGTGTCCGAGATCCGCTCCTCCGAGAGGAAGCGGCTCGTCGCCGCGCGGGAATCGCTCGGCACGTCTCCGCCGAGATAGCGGTCGGTGAGCAGCCCCTGCGACAGCGGCGAGAACACGATGCTCCCGATGCCGGTCTCGTCGATCGCGTCGAGCAGGCCCTCCTCGACCGTCCGGTTGAACATCGAGTACGACGGCTGGTGGATGAGGAGGGGGACGCCGAGCCCGTCGAGCACCTCGGCCGCGCGACGCGTCTGCGCGGGGTCGTAGTTGGAGACGCCCACGTACAGCGCCTTGCCCTGCCGCACCGCGGTCGCGAGCGCGCCCATCGTCTCCTCGAGCGGCGTCGAGGGATCGGGACGGTGGTGGTAGAAGATGTCGACGTAGTCGAGACCCATCCGGCCGAGGCTCTGGTCGAGGGACGAGAGCAGGTACTTCCTCGACCCCCCGTCGCCGTACGGGCCCGGCCACATGTCGTAGCCCGCCTTCGTCGAGACGACGAGCTCGTCGCGGAACGGAGCGAGATCCGAGGCGACGAGTCGCCCGAAGGTCTCCTCCGCCGCGCCGTACGGCGGGCCGTAGTTGTTGGCGAGGTCGATGTGAGTGATGCCGAGGTCGAACGCCCGGCGCACGATCGCGCGCTGCGAGTCGAGGCTGCGGCTCGAGCCGAAGTTGTGCCAGAGACCCAGCGAGAGAGCGGGGAGATCGAGGCCGGAACGCCCGGCCCTCCGGTAGCTCATCGTGTCGTAGCGGTGCGGATCGGGGCTGAACGTCGACGCGATGTCCACGGTTCTCCTGTCTCGTCGTCGGGGGGAGTGACTCCATCCTGTCGGCTCCGTCGATCCCGGGCCACCTCGATGCGCGGGCAGCCGTGCGGGGTCCGACAGACTGAGGGGATGCCGTGCCGCCAGACCCTCACCGTCCGTCCATGACCGCGCGTCGGCCACCCCGCGCGCGTTGGCGTGGGCGCTCCGTCCTCATCCGGCTCATCCGGCTCCACCGGACGCGACACCCGCAGACCTTCACCGAGAAGGTGCGGTACAAGATGCTGCGCGATCACCGCGCGCTCGTCGTGACCTTCGCGGACAAGGCCGCGGTGCGTGACCACGTCTCGGCGCACGGCTTCGCCCACCTCCTCCCCCGCGCGTTCGCGGTCCTCGACGACGCCGACGGCCTCCTCGGCCTCGAGCTGCCGTCGTCCTACGTCGTCAAACCCACGCACGGGAGCGGCGCGGCCATCGTCGTGTCGCCCGCGGCGGCTCCGGAGGCGACGCTCCCTCGCCCGGAGTGGGGCTGGGTCTACGCGCACGTTCGTCCCGCCGCCGCCGCCGATCGCCGAGAACTCCGCGACATCGCTGCCGGCTGGATGGGCAAGCTGTACGGCCGCGGCCCCAACGAGGAGTGGGCGTACAGCCGTATCCCCCCGCGCATCATCATCGAGGAAGCCCTCGCAGCCCCCGGGGGCGGCATCCCCGACGACTACAAGTTTTTCGTCTTCCACGGCACGTGCCGCTACATCCAGGTGGACTCCGGCCGCTTCGGCACACGCACCCAGGACTTCTTCGAACCGGACTGGACCCACCTGCCGTTGAGCGGAGGCCCGGCATGGGCGGATCCTCCCCACCCCGCTCCCGAGCGACTGGCCGAGATGGTCGGCATCGTCGAACGCCTGGCCGAGGGGACCGACTTCGTGCGCGTCGACCTGTATCTGCTGCCCGACCGCATCGTGTTCGGCGAGCTCACGAGCTACCCGGCCGGCGGTCACAGCCCCTTCCACCCGGACCGGTTCGATGCGGAGTTCGGGAGTCACTGGACGGTTCCGCGCCGCTACCGCCAGGACCGTCCGGCCGCGGCGTCCCTCCGTGCTCCCCGCCGTGCTCCCAGCGACCGCGATTAGGCTGATCGACGATGACGACACGCACCGCCCGGTCCCCCCGGAAGCTGATCGCCGCGGTGACCCTCGCGGCCGCCGCCGCCTCCCTGCTGAGCGGGTGTGCGACCGCCGTCTCGCTCGATCCCGGCGCCGCGGCGAACGACGCCGATTGCGCGTACATCACCGTCGCGCTCCCCCAGACGGTCGCCGGCCTGCCGAAGCGCGACACCGACGCCCAGGCCACCGGCGCATGGGGTTCGCCCGCCTCCATCCTCTTGCGGTGCGGCGTCGAGGTCCCCGGACCGACGACGCTCGAGTGCACGAACGTGAACGGTGTCGACTGGATCATCGACGACACCGACGCCCCCAACTACACCTTCACGACCTACGGGCGGGATCCAGCGGTGCAGGTCGTCGTCGACTCGGACGTGACCCTCGGCTCCACGGCGCTCGTCGACCTGGAGCCGGCCATCTCGAACGCGCCGGACGCACCGTTCACCGCGTGCGTCGGGGTGGACGAGGTCGAGATCCCCGACACGACCGAGTGACCCGGGCCCTGCCCGCGCCCCGGTGAAGCAGCGTCCGCCGCGTACCGTTGTGGCATGACCCTGCCGACCACCGACACGACCGTCCTCTACCCCGCCGGCGCACTCGGCTCGACGGGCGTGGTGCTGCATCGCGAGGAGCTCCCGGACGGACGAGCCGCGATCCTCCTCGACGTGACGGCCGCGCACCCCGTCGATGCCGCCTGGCCCGACCAGCCCGCAGACCGCGGCACGCTCACCTCCGGCGACGCACCCGATTCGCCGGTGGCGCTCCTCGACGCCGTCGTGGCGGCCTCCGACGGCTCCGCCCTCTTCCTCGGATCGGACTCGCCCGTGAAGAAGGGGACGGAGGGGTGGGCGTTCCTCGTCGCGCACGTCGTCGACGGGCAGTCCTCCCTCCGCGAGGGCGACACCGTGACGGTCGCGATCGACCCCGAGTACCGTCGCGCCCTGTCGGCCGGGCACACCGCCTGCCACCTCGCGTCTCTTGCGCTCAACCGCACGCTGGCGGACGCCTGGCGGAAGGAGGTGACGACGGACGCCGCCGGTGCACCGAACTTCGACGCGCTCGCGATCGAGTCCTCCACGATCATCCCCGACGGGTCGATCGACGTGTACCGGATCGGGAAGTCGCTGCGGAAGCGTGGATTCGACCCCGCATCCCTCGACGACCTCGAAGCGATCGCGGCGCGCGTCGACGGTACCCTCGAGGCGTGGGTCGCGACCGATGCCGCCGCGTCCGTCGAGTCGCCGCATCCGGTGCTGACCGGGCGTCGAGCGTGGGTCTGCGATCTTCCGGACGGGCGCGTGTCGATCCCGTGCGGAGGCACGCACATCGGCGCTCTCGACGCGTTCGACGCGATATCCGTGTCGTTCGAACGCGACGACGCGGACGGCGCGATCACCGTCACGATGCGGACCACATCCACTCCACGGTGACCCCCGCCACGACCCCGCTCGACGCTCACGGCGACCCTCCCGAACACGCCGGTAATCGAGTATCACTCACGTCTTCTTTTGTCAACTCGAGGGTTGACACCCCGCCCGGTCGAGCGTAACTTTCCGGTTACGACGGCTCTCGAGGGGAGAGCCGCGAGGGGACCGCTCGAGGGGAGAGTGGCGATGGAACGCATCGTTTCGCACGACGCCCTCCGTCTCGTGCGCCTCGTCCTCCTCGGCATCGCCACCGCCGCCGGACTCCTCGTCCTGTCGGCCATCCTCGCCACGAGTTCCGCCTCCGCCTCGTCCGGAGCCGAACGGTCCGGCTTGCTCGACGGCGTCGAGGACGCCGTGAGCGGGGCCGTCGACACCGCCGGTTCCACCGTGTCGGGCACCACGTCGGCCGTGGAGAAGACGGTCGAGAAAGTCGTCGCCCCGGTGACGCCGGTCGTGCAGGAGACCGTGGAGAAGACGGTCGAGAAAGTCGTCGAGACCACCGCCCCCGTCGTGCCGACGCCCGTCCAGCCGGTCGTCGAGGCCGTCACCCCCGTGATCACGGATACCACCGAGGCTGTCGCCGGGGCCGTGGGCGACACGACCGACGAGACGGTCGGTCTCGTCGAAGAGACCGTCGCCGACGCGGCGGAGGCCGCTCCCACGCCCGTCACCTCGATCGCGACCCCCGTCACCGAGACCACCGACGACCTCGTCGCCGCCCTCCCGGTCGTGGGCGATCTCGTCGATCGTGTGGTCGGCCCCGCTCCCGTCACGAACGTGACCGACGGCATCGTCGGTTCGGTCGACGACCTCGTCGTCGGGGGCCTGGGCGACGTGATCGGCACCATCGGGGTGATCGGCGATTCCGTCGTCGGCGTGGTCGTCGAAACGCCCGAATTCGTCATCCCCCTCCTGCCGTCGACCCCGGGCATCGATCTGCCGGGCGGCATCGTGATCCCCGGCGGCCTGCTCGAATCCCCCGCCCCGCTCGCGATGATCGCCGGCGCGGCGGTCGGCGGCGGGATGCTCGCCGGTGGCCAACGCTTCGCGACGGCGCTCGAACGCGCCGGCCTGCGCGCACCGATCGCCGTCGGTGCGGCCGGTTCCACCACCACCTCATCCACCGGCTCGACGGCGCCCACGAGCGGCTTCGACTCATTCCCGTCGCACCCGGCCGGTCCGCTCACCTCCGCGCCGTCCGACTCATCAACCACCGGTTCCGGCTCATCCGCCGGCGTCGCCGCGGGGGACACCGCTGCTCGGGTCGTCGCACCCGCGGCCTCCGTCCGGCTCTCCGCGCTTCCCTCCGACGAGGTCATCCCCTCGTCGCTCTCCGCCCGCACTCTTCCCTCCCCCGACTGATCGGGTTCGCACCGTCCTCGTCGACGGCACGGACCATCGCGCACTCTGCGCACCAACGATCGATCTCTTGGAGAAGGAAAAGTGAACATCACCGTGAAGCGGTGCCTCTACGGGGCACTCATGGCCGGCGGCCTCTGGTTCGCCGGAACGACAGCGGCGACCGCCGCCGAGACATCGGGGGACGACGCCGTGGCGTCGGGAACCCAGGCCGTCCTCGACATCGAGGTTCCCGTCACGATCGGCGGCAACGCCGTCTCCGTGCTGGGCGACTCGTCGTCCGACGACGCGACCACGACACCGGCACCGGCTCCTGCACCGGCTCCCGCACCCGCGCCGGCTCCCGCACCGGCTCCCGCACCCGCGCCGGCTCCCGCACCGGCACCTGAACCCGCTCCCGTCACGAGCGGCGATGACGGCATCGGCTCCGGCACGCAGGCACCCGTGACGATCTCGGTCCCGGTCACGATCGGCGGCAACGCCGTCTCGGTCGCCGGTGACTCCGAATCGACCGACGCGACGACCGAGGCTCCGGCCCCGGCCGCTCCGGCGACCGAGGAGCCCGCGACGAGCGGAGACGACGGTATCGGCTCCGGCACCCAGCTGCCGGTGGACGTGTCCGTTCCCGTGACGGTCGGCGGCAACGCCATCTCCGTCCTCGGCGACTCCTCGTCGACCGACTCGGACAACACGACGAGCGGATCGGAGGGGACCACCTCGACCGACGGCTCGACGACCTCGGGCGACAACGGCATCCTCGGCGGAACTCAGATCATCCCGGGGGTCGACATCCCCGTGACGGTCGGCGGCAACGCCGTGAGCGTCATCGGCGACTCGGAGTCGACCGACTCCGCGACGACCAGCGGAGGCACCACGGGTTCCGACGCGGGAACGGGTTCGGGCTCTTCCACCTCCGGTGACGACGGCATCGCCGGCGGCACCCAGATCGTGCCCGACATCACCCTCCCGATCACGATCGGCGGCAACGCCGTCTCCGTCATCGGAGACTCCGAGACCACGGGCTCCGACGTCACCGGCGGCACGAGGGACGGGTCCACGGATTCCGGCTCCTCCACCTCCGGTGACGACGGCATCGCCGGCGGCACCCAGATCGTGCCGGACATCACCCTCCCGATCACGATCGGTGGCAACGCCGTCTCCGTCATCGGAGACTCCGAGTCGACCGATCGCACCGTGGTCGTTCCGACGGACCCCACCACCCCTGTGGATCCGACCGACCCGGTCGACCCCACGGACCCGATCACCCCGGTCGACCCCACGGACCCGACGGACCCGACCAACCCGGTCGACCCGACGGACCCGACCACTCCGGTCGACCCCACGGACCCGACGACCCCCGGTGACGCCACCGACGGTTCGGACGGAACCGACGAGACCGTCGCCCTCGCGACGCCGTCGGGCGCCACGCAGACGGCCGGCGCCGACACCGAGGCTCTCGCCGTGACCGGTCCGTCCGGTCTGGCGATGCTGTTCGGCCTCATGAGCCTCCTGCTCGCCGCCGGTATCGCACTCCTCGCGCGGGGACGCCGCTCGCTCGTCATCGAGTAACGGTGTGAGGAATGTACCCCGGGGCCGATCGACCAGCGTCGACCGGCCCCGGGGCTCCTCCCTGCCCGAAGGGGTTACTCCCGAGCGAGGGCTACACATCCATCTGCCGCCCTCGGCACCGAACTGCGACCCTCGCTTCTCCCTGGGGCCGCCGAGAGCGCTGCTCTTAGACGAGGGCTCCATCCACGCGCCGAGGGCGCCCGGTAGAGGTGGCGCCCTCGTGCCGCACTAGCGCCCTCCCTGCGAGCGCAGTACCCATTCCACCTCGTCCGCGAGGAGAGCCCGACCGGTGCCCGCTGGCTCGTAGCCGGCGGCGATCGCCCTCGTCATATCGAGGACGATCGGGTTGCGGGAACGCCACGGATGGTGGCCGCGTTCCTCGTCGCCGTCGTCGACGATCGGACGCAACTCTCCGGTCCAACCGGCCACGTCGGCGATCGTCTCGAAGATCTCGAGCGCGGTCAGCGGATCGGGGTCGGCGCCGTTCACGACCCCGGGGAGCCCGCCCGCGGCGGCCGTCTCGACGAGCGCCGCCGCGTTCGCGGCCGCCGTAAGGTGGTCGATTGATCGGCCACCGTCCGCGATATCGATCACCGCTGCGCCGGAGGTCATCCGCTCGACGACCGATCGCGTGCGAGCGTTCCGCGCGAACGGGCCGTGGACCTTCGACGGGCGGATGATCGTGACCTCGAGTCCACTGGCGAGCGCTTCCCGCTCCACGGCGACCTTCCCAGGGGCATAGCCCTCACGAGTAAACGGGTCGATGTCGTCAGCGGCCGGATCGAGCGTCGGGTTGTCCTCCGGGATCGGCACTGGGAAGACGGGCGCCTCGTCGCTGTTGATGTGCCGGCCGAACGGGTCGGTGTAGACGGCCCGGCCCGACATCAGAACGGTGCGACCGACCGCGCCCATGACCGGGAGGAGGGCGCGCACATCCGGTCCGCTGAACGCGAGAAGGTCCACGAGCAGGTCGGTGTCGTCGGCGGCGAGCCCGCCGACGGCGCTCGCGTCGCTCCGATCGATGGGATGGAAGCGGCCTCCGACATTGACCAGCTCGGGCGGCATCGCGCTCGGATCGCGACCCGTCACGTCGACGGACCAGCCCGCGCCCAGAAGCCGCAGGGCGGTCGCGGCTCCGATGGCACCGGTACCTCCCAGGATCACAGCCTTCATCGTGCCCCCTCTGCTCACCTGCATCGGGTCCGCTCCGACACCGGCTGACGAGCCTAGCCGAGGGTCCGCCCGTGGGGAGCTCTCACACTCGTGGTCGCCCGTCGACCTTCCGGTGTCGGGCGGTCGAGCGACCGTAGCGGCGGGCCGAGGGCTACACATCGGCGCCGAGGGCGCCCGGTAGAGGTGGCGCCCTCGATCGGGAGTAGCCCTTTGGGGAGGGGCGGGGATCAGTGGACGTATTCGAGGAGGTCGGAGCCGATCACGCGCATCACCTCGATCACCGCGAGGCGGGTCTGCAGGTCGGTGTCCGTGTAGGACGCCGCGACCGCGTAGGCGACCCCGGCGCGCGGTCCGCGGAGGACGCCGGCCTCCGCTCGCAGGCCCGTGTCGGCGCCGGTCTTGTTGAAGAGGGTGAGGCCGTGGTCGGTCTCACGATGGGCGAGGGGGTCGAGGCCGAAGGCGGACGCGACGAGGGACAGGTCGGTGTTGAGGGACAACCACCCCACCACGCGTCGGCTCGTCTCCGCGTCCACGACCTCACCGCGCGCGAGCTCGGAGAAGAGCCACGTCAGCTCCTTCATCGAACCGACCGAGAGACCGGGCGCGTCGTCCGGTCCCCGGTGGTCGCGCACGAGATCGAGTAGCCCCGACCGCGAGAGCCCGAGCTCCTCGGCCCGCGCGCGCACCGCGTCGAGGCCCACCGAGTGGAGCAGCACGTTCGTGGCGAGGTTATCGCTCGTCGACCCGATGAGCGCCGCGATGTCGGAGATCGGGAGGGTGGGTACCTGCAGGTGCTGCCACGTCCCCGAATCACCGACCGGACCGGTGACCTCGCGCTCGAGCAGCGCGAGCGCCGACATCTCGGGGCCCCGCAACCTCGCCGCCACCTCGACCAGCAGGAGGACCTTCCCGATCGAGGCCGTCGGCATGACGACGTAGTCATCCACCGAGAAGAGCTCGCGCCCCGTCGCCAGATCGGCGGCCCGCGCCGACACCTGCACGCCGTTCCGCGCGAGGTAACCGAGGGCCTGGAAGCCGCGGGAGAACGACTCGCCCGGCTCGGACGCGCGGTGACGGGCCCGGCGCCGCGTGCGGTGTCGCACGCCGCCGTCCGAGTGCGGGGAGGAAGGGACCACGGGCGTCACTCCAGGTGCGAAGGGAACGGATACACTCGACGTCCACGCCGGCACCGGTGGACACGGCCTGATCGCCCGTGTTGCCTGGCCGCTCGGAACCGAGCGGCTCCGTACCGACGCGTCGTCGCGTGAGGTGTGGAGAGTCCGACGAGTCCGCTACCAGATGGTGACGCGCTCGCTCGGGTCGAGCCAGAGGGCATCCGTCTCGACCACGTCAAAAGTACCGTAGAAGACGTCGAGGTTCCTGACGATCTGGTTGCAGCGGAACTCGTTGGGCGAGTGCGGGTCGATCGAGAGGAGACGGATCACCTCGGCGTCGCGTCCCTTCTGCTGCCACGCCTGCGCCCACGACAGGAAGAACCGCTCGGCGCCGCTCAGCCCGTCCACGACCGGGGGCTCCTCGCCACCGAGCGACAGGAGATACGCCTTCCACGCGATCGAGAGGCCGCCGAGATCGCCGATGTTCTCGCCGATCGTGAGGGCACCATTCACGTGGTGATCCGGGACCTGCGCGGGAGAGAGCGCCTCGTACTGCGCGATGAGGGCACCCGTGCGCTCCTCGAACGCCGCCTTGTCCTCGGCCGTCCACCAGTCCGTGAGGCGCCCGTCACCGTCGAACTGCGAACCCTGGTCGTCGAAGCCGTGACCGATCTCGTGGCCGATGACGGCGCCGATCGCGCCGTAGTTGGCGGCCGCGTCGCGCGTCGGGTCGAAGAAGGGGAACTGCAGGATGGCCGCGGGGAAGACGATCTCGTTGAAGCCCGGGTTGTAGTAGGCGTTGATCGTCTGCGGGGTCATGAACCACTCGCCGCGGTCGAGCGGCTTGCCGATCTTGCCGAGTTCGCGCTGGAACTCGAACTCGTTCGTGGCGACGACGTTTCCGATGAGGTCGTCCGCCGAGAGGGGCAGCGACGAGTAGTCGCGCCAGGTCTCGGGGTAGCCGATCTTGGGGGTGAACTTGTCGAGCTTCTCGAGAGCGCGCACCTTGGTCTCCTCGCCCATCCAGTCGAGACCCTGGATCGACTGGCGGTAGGCCTCCACGAGATAGCCGACGAGCTCGTCCATCTGCGTCTTCGACTCGGCGGGGAAGTGACGCTCAACATAGACGCGACCGACGGCCTCGCCGAGGGCGCCCTCCACGAAGGAGACGCCGCGCTTCCAACGCTCCCGGATCTCGGGCGTCCCCGTGATCGTCGTGCCGTAGAACGCGAAGTTGGTGTTCACGACCTCCTCCGGGAGGTACGGGGCGAAGCTCCGCAGTACCTGGAACCGCATCCATGCGCGCCACGAGTCGAGCAGGTCGGACTCGAGGAGGGCGGCGACACCCGAGACGAAGCTCGGTTCGCGGACGACGATCTCCGCGAGGGCGCCGTCCGGTGCACCGAGAGCCTCGGCCCAGCCGGCGAGGTCGGCTCCGGCGGCGAGCTCGCGCGCCTCGTCCCACGTCATCGGGTTGTAGGTGGCGTTGCTGTCGCGCGTGCGCACGTTGTCCCAGTGCTGCGCGGCGATCGCGGTCTCGAGGTCGAGGATGCGGCGAGCGCTTTCGGCCGGATCGGAGGCACCGGCGATCGTGACCATCTTCTCGATGAACGCGGCGTAGGCCGCGCGGATCTCGGCGAATTTGTCCTCGCGGTAGTAGGACTCGTCGGGCAGTCCGATCCCGCCCTGCTCGAGGAACACGAGGTAGCGCTCGGGGTTGCCCGGGTCGTTGTCCACGAAGAGCTGGAAGAGGCCGCGCACGCCGAGCCGTTCGAGGCGAGCGAGGGTGGGCAGCACGTCGTCGATGGAGGAGATCGCGTCGACCTCGGCGAACAGCGGCGTGAGCGGCTCGAGTCCGAGGGCCTCGATGCGCTCGGTGTCCATGAAGCTCGCGTACACGTCGCCGATCTTGCGTGTCTCGGTGCCGGGCTCCGCGTCCTGCGACTCGATGATGATCTCGCGCACGGCGTTCTCGGCCTCCTCGGCGAGGACGTGGAACGATCCCCACCGCGCCTTGTCCGAGGGGATCTCCGTGCGGTCGATCCAGCGACCGTTGACGTGTCGGAAGAGGTCGTCCTGGGGACGGACGGTGGGGTCGAGTTCGTTCAGGTCGATGCCGGATGCGCTCATCCTCCCAGCCTATTCCGTGCCCCCGACGGGAACGCTGCGAGCGCGTGAACCTCCGCGATGTGCGGACTTTCGTCCCCTCGAACGCGATTCAGACGGCGTAAGTCCGCACTTCGCGGGAGAAGAAGGCGAAAGTCCGCACTTCGCCGCGAGAAGAAGGGGAAGGAGGGAAGGGGCGTCGGAGGTTCCCGCTAGCGTTGTCGGGTGGACGGATCGAGCGAGCGGGAGTCGCGTCGCGTCGCGCGCCGGGCCGTCGATCGCGACATCATGCGGCTCGCGGTGCCCGCGCTCGGCGCCCTCATCGCCGAGCCCCTCTTCCTCCTCACCGACTCGGCGCTCGTCGGACACCTCGGTCTCGCGCCGCTCGCGGGCCTCGGCATCGCGAGCGTCGTGCTGCAGACGATCATCGGCCTCATGGTGTTCCTCGCCTATGCCACGACCCCGGCGGTCGCGCGGCGCCTCGGGGCCGGTGACGAACGCGGGGGCGTCTCGGTGGGGATCGACGGGATGTGGCTCGCCCTCGGTCTCGGTGTCGTGCTCGCCGCCGCGGGGGCTGTGCTCACGCCGGCGCTCGTCTCGCTGTTCGGAGCCGAGCCGGCCGTCGTCGAACAGGCCACGACCTATCTCTCGATCTCGATGCTCGGGCTCCCGGCGATGCTCATCGTCTTCGCCGCAACGGGCGTGCTGCGCGGGCTGCAGGACACGCGCACCCCGCTCGTCGTCGCCGTCGGCGGCTTCGGCGCGAACGCCGCCCTCAACGCGGTACTCATCTACGGCGCCGGTTGGGGCATCGCCGGCGCCGCCTGGGGCACGGTCATCGCGCAGTGGGGCATGGTCGCCGCGTACGTCGCAGTGGTCCTGCATCACGCCCGGCGCACGGGCGCCACGATCCGTCCGCAGCGCGACGGCATCCGCGGGTCGGCGCTGTCCGGTGGGTGGCTGCTGCTGCGCACCGCGTCGCTGCGAGCGGCCCTCCTGATCGCGACCGTCGTCGCCACGGGGATCGGGACGGCGGAGCTCGCGGGCTTCCACGTCGTGCTGACGATCTTCTCCACGCTCGCCTTCGCCCTCGACGCCCTCGCGATCGCCGCTCAAGCGCTCGTCGGGAAGGGTCTCGGTGCCGCGGACGTCGACTTCGTGCGCGCGGTCCTCCGGCGGTGCCTCGTGTGGGGCGTCGGTGGGGGCGTCGCGCTCGGCGCCCTGCTCGCGGCGGCGAGTCCCGTCGCCGGGCTCGTCTTCACGGGATCGCCCGACGCGGCCGCCCTCATCGCTCCGAGCCTCGTCGTCCTCGCCGTCGGAACCCCCCTCGCCGGTTACGTCTTCGTGCTGGACGGCGTGCTCATCGGTGCCGGCGATGCGCGCTATCTCGCCCTGACCGGCCTCGTGAACCTCGCGGTGTTCGTGCCCCTCGCCCTCGCCACGGCCACCTGGGCCGGAGGGGGCGTCGCCGGGCTCGCATGGCTCACGGCGGCCTTCGCGATCGGCTACATGGCCGCGCGCGCCACCACCCTCGGCCTCCGCGCGCGCGGGAGCGCGTGGCAGCGCACCGGCGCCGCCTGACCCGCTCTCGCACCAGACGTCGCTCTCACCGGCTCCCTTCCGGGACGGGCGTGCGACGCTGGCTAGAATGTCAGCGGCGCTCAGCGCCTGACTTGCCCAGCGACCGAACCGTCGGTCATCACGGAAGCGGATCCGCGTGAAACTCGTTATGACGTTGATGGTGCGGGACGAAGCCGACATCATCGCGCCGATGCTCGAACACAGTCTGGCCCAGGGGATCGACCTGATCCTCGTCACGGACAACGGCTCCGTCGACGGCACGCGGGAGATCATCGAGAGCTACGTCGCCACCGGCCGGGTGCTCCTCACCGAGGACCCCCGCCACGAGAAGCAGCAGAGCTCTGTCGTGACCGCGATGGCCCGCACCGCCTACGAGACGCACGGCGCCGACTGGGTCATCAACGCGGACGCCGACGAGTTCTGGGTGGCCGTGGACCGCCGTCAGACCGTGAAGCAGGCATTCGAGGGGATCCCGAAGAGCGTCGTCACGTTCTTCGCCCCGGTCACCGACATGACGGGCCCGCCCGCGCGCACCGGCAGCGGTGTCCGCCGACTGCTCTGGCGCGATCACCGCAATCACCGCAACCTGTGGGAGCGCACCGGCCTGCACGCCCACGCGAGCCCGGACGCCGTTCACATCGGGTCGTCCACGGTGGAGGTCACGCAGGGCAACCACGCCGTCAACCTCGAGCCGGGCGGCGAGGTGCCCGTCGGTTCGTTCGTCGAGGTGCTCCACCTGCCGTGGCGCTCGTGGGAGCAGTACGGCGGGAAGGTCGAGCGCTCGGGCGCCGCCTACGCCGCGAACCCGATGCTGCGCCCCAGCCCGCGCCACCACGGCATGCGCGACTACCGTCGCTTCCGCGCCGACATGCTCGAGCACTTCTACGTGTTCCGCCACCCCATCGTCGACGACGAGATCGTGGAGGGGAACGACGACGAACTCGGCCGGGACGACGCGATCGTCACCTCGCTCGAGTCCCTCCTCGCTTCGGGCTCTGCCGTGCGCCCCGATCTCCTCGAGAAGGCCCTCGACGACGGTGCGGACGAGCCGTACCACCGCCCGGACTGGGACGCCGCCGCCGAAGTCGCCCGCATGGTGATCCCGCTCGAGAGCGCCTACACCGAGTCGCTCCAGTCCTTCCGGGTGGCGCTGCAGCAGGCCGCGCGCGATCTGCGCCGCGCCCGTGCGGCCAGTCGCGCACCGGCACCGGCCCCGACGTTCTACCGCCGCGCCCGCTCGTTCGCCGGCCGCGTCCTCCGCCGTCTGGGACTCCGGAAGTGACCAGGGCGAGCAAGGTGTCCTGGGCCGTCCCGGCCTTCCCGGCGGCCGACATCGATCCCGACGGGCCGTCGGAGGACGTCGTCCTCTCTCACCCCGTCGTGACACCCCACGCCATCGGGTTCGTCCAGACCCCCTCGCCGGCACCGAAGCGATTCGTCACCGGCGCGGTCTACACGGCCTCCGGCGAGCTCGTCACGGCCTCGCAACGGATCGGTGGGTTCTCGGGGGACCAGTACGTGGCGGCCGACGTCCCCCGGATCGCGCCCCGCCGCCGGCAGAGCTCCCTCGAGCGCTTCGGCCGCGGATCCGAGCGATCGGGCTCCACCCATCTCGACGGCCTCTGGGCATACGGCGGGCACTGGATGGACCACTTCGGACACTTCATCACCGAGACCCTCACGTCGCACCCGGTCGTCCGCGACGACCAGCCGTGGGAGGGCCTCATCGTCCACCCTTCGATGTTCCGCGGCGACACCGGCGAGTGGCGCGAGCGCCTCGCGGAACTCGCCGGGCTCCCGGAGCGGCGTCACGTCGTCGAGGGCGGGGACTGCTTCCCCGAGCGGCTCGTCGTCGCCCGCCGTCGACTCTCCCTGAACGCCTTCGCCCGTCCGGGCGCGACGTCGAGCTGGGATCGCATCAGGGACGCGATCGTCCCCGATCCGGAGCCCACAGAGCTCGTCTACTTCTCGCGCGCCCGCTTCGAGACGGAGCTCGCCTCGCGGCAGAAGGGCGCCGTCAACAATCGCGAATCGCTCGCGTGGGACGTCGCAGCCCTCGAGGGCTCGTTCGAGCGAGCCGGTTTCCGCGTCGTGCACCCGGAGACGATGAGTATCGATGAGCAGATCCGCACCGTCGCGGGCGCGCGGGTCATCGCCGGATCGAGCGGATCGGCCCTCCACCTCGCGGCCTTCGCAACGTCCGGCACCCGCGTCATCGAGTTGGGCGATCTCCGTAGCGGGGTCACGGCTCTTCCGAACCAACGTGTCGTCTGCGCCGCCCGTCAGCAGGAGATGGCCTATATCCCCGTGTCGCGCGACGACGGCGAGACCCAGGACGCCCGACTCGAGCGCATCCTCGGCTCGCTCGTCTGAGCTTCCACCGGAGGCTCAGACGGCGCCGTCGCCCCGAGCTCAGTGCCGGACGAGCAGCGCCTTGAGCCGATGCGGGACCTCGCGGGCGTCGAGCACCGCGGAGAGCAGCTGCACGGCACGCGTTCGGAACGAGTGCTCGTCCGCGATGACCTGCGCCAGGCGCCGCCGCTCCTCGGGGTCCGGCCACGCATCGTCGCCCTCGACGAGGATCTTCCGAAGCTGGTCCGCGCGCTTGTACGTCCGCGCCAGCCCGCCGAAGGTCTCTACGAGACCGCCGACGTGGTCGCTCAGGATCAGCGCGCCCGTCGCGGCCGCGTCGAAGAGGCGGTTCGAGAGGAAGCCGAGGGCCGCCATGTCGTCCCAGTGGTCGTTCAACACGATGCGCGCGCCTGCGTACATCGCGGGGAGTTCGCTGTTGTCGAGGTGCTCGGCGCGCACGTAGGACGGATCGATGAACTCCTCCCACCCGTCCCCGTAGATCTCCACGTCGGCACCCACCGCGAGTGCGTCACGCACGATCGGGCGGAAGATGCGCCTCGTACGTCCGACGAAGACGATTCCGTGCTTCTCCGCACCGTTCGCGACGTCCGGGTGGAACCGGTCGGAATTGGTCGCCTGGAGGAGCGGTTTCACCTCGCGGCCGATCCGCATCGTCGTGGCCTTCGCCCACGGTGCGCTCGCGGCGTAGACGACGTCGTACGGCGCGAGGAGCTCCTCGTCGGTCACGTCCTCCGGGTGGCTGATGATCCAGAGGAGGTTCGTGGCCCCGGGTTGCGGCGCCACGGGCATCTGTCCGCGCAGGTTGAGGACGACGTCGTCGATGTGATCGGATCCCGGTCGAGCATGGGCCCCGGAGCGGTCGATCACGACCTCTTGACCGAGGACGCGCAGGGCGGCGGCCAGATCATCCGCGAAGAACGTGTCGCCCCACAGGTCGCCCCGGGTGGTTCCGGTGGACGCGATCTTGATCGCCCACCGCAACGAGGGGAGCCCCGCTGCCGGTCCCGAGTCGACGAGCCGCGCGGGCCGACGCACGATGGGTCGGATCGGACGGATCAGGCCGCCCTTCTCCGGCGAGATGTTCTCGTGCCCGCTCATCTCGAAGCCCGCCCGCACATACGGCTCCTCGTCGGCCCCACGGATCTCCTCAGCCCAGCGGTCGAGGAAGATCTTCCGGTTGGCCCACGACCCGGTGAAGCGTCCGGGGCTCTGGCTCTCGTAGTGGTAGACCACGGACGAGGTGGCGACGCGGAAGGAACCCCCGAGATCGCGGGCGGCGCGCAGACACAGGTCGACGTCCTCCATCCCGTTCACATAGACCGGGTCGAATCCGCGGAGCGTCTGGACATCGTCGGCGCGCATGGCGATGCACGCCGCGGTGATGGCGCGGAACTCGACGCCCTCGGATGCGACGGCATCCTGCCGCGGGAACCCGGCGAGTACGTGGTACGGGAGGGTGTGCAGCCCGGAGAAGGCGGTGCCGGCCGCCTGGATGGCACCGCTCGGGTAGAGCAGGAGTGGCTGGACGCCGAGCACTCCGGGCTGCCGGAGCCGTGCGAGGAGCGGTTCGAGCCAGCCGGCCGTGGCTTCCGTGTCGTTGTTGAGGAACAGCGTCGTCGCCCCGGTCGAGAGCGCGAAACCGATGTTGCTCCCGTTCGCGAAGTTCGCGTTCGTGGGAACCCGGTAGAGGACGACCCGATCCTCGTCGTGGAACATCGCGGTCAGCAGGGAGGAGACGACGCGGTGGGATCCGTTGTCGACGACGATGATCTCGATGTCGTGGTCCGGCGTGAATGCGATGATCGATCGGATCGCGCGCGCCGTCATCGCCCAGTCCTCGTACGTCGGGATCACGATCGACACTCGGTCGTCGACGCGGGAGCGGCCCGCGATGGCATCCCAGTCGACGGACCAGGCCGGCGATTCGATGTCGTCGAGGAAGTCGACGTGGGACTGTTCGCCGCGGGCGCGGGCGATCAGCCGGTCGCGGAGCGATCCGAGAGTGGTCGGCTCGACCCCCTCGACCGGCACCGTCAGCGTGTCCGCGTCCGCCGTCGAGAGGTAGTGGACGAGGGGACCAGCCGGGTGGGTCATCGCCTCGGGGTGGGCCTCGACCCACACGACCGGGTCGAAGTGAGGACCAGGCGAGTGCAGCTTGTGCTTCACCCGGACGAGGTTCTCGAGTCCGCGCGGCTGGTGACCCTTGAGTCGGGCCTTCCGGATGAACCAGTCGGATTCGAAGAGCGGATGGGGCGACGGGGCCTCGTCGGCCGGCGTGATCATGTAGTGCCACAACGCCGCCTCGCGCGAGAGGAACACGCCGGGCAGAGAGGCCGCGTAGAACTCGAGGTCGAACAGACCGGCCGCGTCCAGTCGTTCGGCCCGGATCGCCGCCTCGTCGTAGAAGGCGGAGGGACGCTCCGAACCGGGCTCCTCGGTCCAGTCGGCGGTCCTGGCCTCGACGGCGGCACGTGCGCGGGCACTCGCCTCGCGGTCGGTCGCGACCTCGAGGTGGTCGACCGCGGGGTGCGGGGAGTAGCCGAGCTCCCACCCGGTGGCGAGGTAGTGCTTGAGCGCCGCGCGATCGGAGGATCGGGCGAGCCGCGCCTGCGGTCGGTAGTAGGCGGCGTCGAAGCCGCGATGTCCCGTCGAGGTGGTCACCCACACAATCTATCGGCTCCCATCCGCGCCGGAGCCCGGCCCCCTCGGCTTCCCCCTCGTGGTTCCGTCGGGCAGACTCGACCCGTGATCCGTTTCATCGCCAGAGGCGAACCCGGCGCCTACCCCGGCTCCGCCTTCGTCCGCACCGTCGCGCGCGCCGAGGCGTCGCGCTCCCTGCTCGGCGAGGAGGTCGTCTTCACGACTGTGGAGGACTGGCTGGCCGATCCCTCCGGCACCGAGGCCCTCCTCGTCGAGCGCGATGCCGTTCCGGCCGACCTCGTCGACGCCGTCGTCGAGGCCTGCACCCGCGACGGTGTCCGACTCGTCGTCGACCTCGACGACGATCTGCTCTCGCCCTCGTCGCGCCAGCGCCTCGTCGAGGGCGGGTACCTCGAGAGCGACCTCGACGGACTCGAGCGGATCGTCGCCGCTGCGGACGCGGTCGTCGTGAGCACGGACGAACTCGCGTCGCGGATCGGGGCGCTCGCCCGGTCCGTGCACGTCGTGCCCAATCGCCTCAGCCCGCTCGTCTGGACGGAACCGGTCGACACGGTCCCGACGCGCCGCCCCACGGGGAGCGTCCGCGTCCTCTACATGGGTTCGGCGACGCACGCCGATGACATCGCGATCGTGCGCGAGGCGTTCGATGGCCGGCAGACGCCGTTCGGCTCCCGCCTCGAGCTCGACGTCGTGGGCGTGCTCGACGACGACGAGACGTGGTTCACCCGGCTCGACGTTCCGCGCAACGCCCGCGCGTACGATCGCTTCAGCCACTGGCTCCGCAGCCACCGCCGCCGGTGGGACATCGGCATCGCGCCGCTCGCCGACACGGAGTTCAACCACGCGAAGAGCGACCTGAAATTCCTCGAGTACACGTCCCTCGGACTTCCGACCGTCGCGTCGGCCATCGGTCCGTACGCCGGAACGGACCGCCACGGGGCCGTGCTCGTCGACAACGACCCGGACGCCTGGTTCGCGGCGCTCGGCGAGCTCGCGGACTACCCCGATCGTCGTCGCTCCGCCGTCGACGAATCGCGCGGCTACGTCGCAGAAGAGAGGACCCTGGACACCGAGGCCTCCCTCGCGGACTGGTGGGCGGTGCTCCGACCCACCGGCTGAGACCGCCGGGTGCCGCTGGGCCTGCGAGGTCGGTGGCACGCGGGAGGATGGGGGGATGCATCTCGTCGCGCGTGATCTCCGCACCGGCGGGGTCGCCGTCACGCGCATCGACGACGGCGACCCCGCCGCGGCCACCGACGAACGCGTCATCGAGCGCGGCGACTGGCCGGCATTCGTTCGCGAGGTCGAGCGCACGGAGCCCGGCGTGCGCTGGGTGTGGGACGACACCACGGCCTGGTACCCGCCGCTCCTCGCCGCCGGGATCCGGGTGGCGCGATGCGTCGATCTCCGCCTCTGCCACGCGATCCTGCGATCGTCCGTCGACACCGCCGGCTCGGCGCTCGCGGCGGCGCCGCCCGGGGCATGGGACGCACCGATCGTCGTGCCCAGGGAGGCCGATGCGGGCGCGGCCCTCTTCGACCTCGACGCCGACGACACCGGCGACGCGGAACGCGACCCCGTGGTGGAGTTCGCGCGCCAGCGAGCCGCCACGTCCGAGGCGACCGCAGAGGCCCGCTCGCGCCTGTCACTGCTGCTCGCCGCCGAGTCCGTCGGGGCCCTCATCGCTGTGGAGATGACGTTCGCGGGCCTGCCGTGGGACGCGCGTCGCCACGACGAGCTACTCACCGAGCTGCTCGGGCCGCGACCGGCACCCGGGGTGCGGCCATCCCTCCTCCAAGCCGTCCTCGACGAGGTCTCGGCGGCCCTCGACGTGGGAGCGTTCTCCCCCGAGTCCCCGGGCGAGCTGCTCCGCGCACTGCAGAGCGCGGGTATCCCCGCCACCTCCACACGCTCGTGGGAGCTGAAGGAGTACGACCACCCCGCGATCGTGCCGCTGCTGCGCTACAAGAAGCTCGCGCGCCTGCACACGGCCAACGGCTGGAACTGGCTGGATCAGTGGATCCAGGACGGACGCTTCCGGCCCACCTACGTGCCCGGCGGCGTCGTCACCGGCCGGTGGGCATCCGACGGCGGTGGCGCACTGCAACTCCCTCACCAGGTTCGCAGCGCCGTCGTCGCCGACCCCGGGTGGCGCTTCGTGGTCGCGGACGCGGCGCAGCTCGAGCCGCGGATCCTCTCCGCGATCTCGGGAGACGCCGCGATGGCGACGGCCGCGCGCGGGGTGGATCTCTACGACGGAATGGTGCGCACGGGAGCCATCGACACCCGCGCTCATGCGAAGGTCGCGATGCTCGGTGCGATGTACGGTGCGACCACCGGTGAGAGCGGGCGTCTCCTCCCCCGGCTCGCGCGTGCCTATCCGCAGGCGATCGGCTTCGTCGAGGCCGCCGCGCGGGCGGGGGAACGCCGCGAGCGCGTCTCCACCCGGCTCGGGCGCAGCTCGCCCGTGCCCGGCCGTGCGTGGCGCGAGCTGCAGGACCAGGCCTCCGGCGACGCGTCGAGCGAGGCGATCGGCCGTCGGGCCCGCACGGAGGCGCGCAACTGGGGCCGCTTCACCCGCAATTTCGTGGTGCAGGGAACCGCCGCCGAGTGGGCGCTGTGCTGGATGGCCTCGCTCCGCACCCGGCTCACCGACCTCGCGAACGGTGCATCGCTCACGGGCTCCGCGCACCTCGTCTTCTTCCTGCACGACGAGATCGTCGTGCACTGCCGGGCGGAGCAGGCCGAGCGGGTCGTCGGACTCGTCCGCGACAGCGCGGCGGAGGCCGGCCGTCTCATCTTCGGTCGCGCTCCCGTCGACTTCCCCGTCACGACCGCCGTCGTCGAGAGCTACGACCAGGCCAAGTGAGCACGACCTCTCTCTTCGCCGAGCCCTCTATAAGCTGACGGCATGCGCATGCTCGTGGCCCATGGCTACCTCGCCGATCCCTCCCGCCACTGGTTCCCGTGGCTCGTCGAGCACTACGGCGTGGACACGGTCTCGATGATCGGACTCCCGAATCCGGAGCGGCCCGACCTCGAGACGTGGGTGCACGCCGCGAGCGCCGCGATCGGCGAGGTGGACGAGGAGACGATCCTCCTCGGGCACTCCCTCGGCTGCGTCACGCTGCTGCACGCACTCAACCGGCTCAGCGGCCCGTGGCGCCTCGGCGGCCTCGTGCTCGTCGCGGGATTCGTCGACCCGCTCCCGAACCTTCCGGCCCTCGACCCGTTCACGGCCGAGCCCCTCGACCTCGAGCGCATCCGTCGCCACACCGCGGTGCGGCACGTGCTCCGCTCGGATGACGACGACGTCGTGTCCTCCGACCTCACCGAGCGGATGGCGGGGCTCCTCGAGGCGCCCGTCAGCGTCGTGCCGGGTGCCGGCCACTTCGTCGATCGCCAGGGCGTGCGCGAGTTGCCGGCCCTCGAGCCGATCCTCGACCCGCTACTCGGTCGCTGAGCCGATCGCTGAGCCTGTCTCCGCTGAGCCTGTACCCATTGAGCCTGTCGACGTGTCGAAGCGCCTCCGGCCGACCACCGGACGCCACCCGACGCCGGGCTCAGGAGGCCGGCGGGCCCGTCGTCGCACCCGCCTGAAAGGTCACCGGGAAGCAGCGGCTCTCGGGGTGACCGCCGTCGAGCAGCTCGGTGACGGCGCGACCCGCTGCCGCCCCCTTGTCCTGCGCCGACTGGGCCACGGTCGTGAGCCGCATCGGTAGCTCGTCCACGCGGATGCCGTCGAAGCCGACGACGCTGAGGTCGTCGGGCACCGCGAGCCCGAGGTCGTGGGCGGCGAAGATGACACCGGCGGCGAGGAGGTCGCTCTGGGCGATGATCGCGGTGGGGCGATCGGACTCCGGCACGTCGAGGAGCAGTCGACCGGCGGCGCGTCCGTCGGCGATGGTGCTCCCGCTCGCGGATATCCCGGCGGCCCCCGGGAAGACGTCGCGCGCCCCGGCGATGCGCCGCACGGCGATCGTGGCGGTCGCCGAGGCGATCTCGTCCTCGGAGAGCGGACCGAGCCGGTCCTCGGTCGTGAGCGGCAGGGTCACGAGGGCGACGTCGCGGTGCCCGAGGTCGCGCAGGTGCTCCGCGAGCACGCGCGTGCCCCGGCGGTTGTCCACGTCGATGTTCGCGACCCCGGCACCCTCGTCGCCCTCGATCGTGACCACCGGGATACCGCGGCGCCGGAGCACGTCGAGCGCCGGCAGGGACGCGGTGCCGCACCCGAGGAGGACGAGGGCGTCGATCGGGGCGGCCTCGAGTGACAACCGGTCGGTCTCGCGCTCCCGCTCGGACAGCAGGAGCAGGCCGCTTCCCGAGCCGCCGAGTTCCTCGGCGAGTCCGTCGAGGGTCTGGATCACGACGGGGTCGCGGAACGAGGTGCCGATACGCCGCGGGATGAGCGCGCCGACGATACCGCTGCGACCCGTCCGGAGCGATCGCGCGAGCGGATCCGGACCGGTGTAGCCGAGCTCCACCGCGGCGGCGAGCACGCGCGCCTTGGTCGAATCGGACACGGGGCCCTGGCCGCTGAAGGCGATCGACGCGGTCGACGGGGAGACACCGGCGCGAGCGGCGACGTCGGACAGGGTGGCGCGCGCCTCACCGGCGTCGTGCTCACGCTGTCGGCCCATCGTCTTCCTCACGTCCGTCGCGGCGGGGCGTACTTGACCGGTTCCGTCCGCTCGGGATAGCTTAGGCGGATTCACCGATCGAATCGATTCGATCAGTGAAGTCGCCCCACTCCCGTCGGGCCCCGCCGCACCCTCACCGGAATCCCTCATGACCTCCTCCCTCCCCCAGGCCCGCTCGCTCGACCGACGCGAGATCGTCGCCTGGCGCAACGCCGTCTTCGTGATGTTCGCCCTGTCCGGCCTCAGCATCGCGACCTGGGTGGCCCGCCTGCCGGCCATCCGTGACGGCCTCGGCCTCACCACCGGCAACGTCGGCATCCTGATCTTCGGAATGTCCGCCGGCTCGATCATCGGCCTCGTGCTGTCCGCGTGGACGCTCAACCGGCTGGGCCCGCGGCGCGGCATGGCGATGTCGGTCGTGCTGATCGCCATCGGACTCGTCGTCATCGGGCTGGGCGCCGGCGTCTTCGTCTCCGCGCCCATCGTGTTCATCGGCCTCGCGATCTTCGGCTACGGCAACGGCAGCGTCGACGTGATGATGAACGTGGAGGGCGCGGCGGTCGAGAAGGAGCTCGGCAAGACCGTCCTCCCCCTCATGCACGCGCTCTTCAGCGGCGGAACCGTCGTCGGCGCCGGGATCGGCGCGGCGGCTTCCGCCCTGAAGATCTCGGTCACGGCGCACGCCATCGGCATGGCGGTGCTCATCGCGGTCGCCGTGATCGTCACCGTGCGGTTCATCCCCAGCCGGCCCGACCTCCACGTCGTCCCGGACGCCGAACAGCCCCCGCTGCGGGAGCGGCTCCGCGAGAGGATCAGCGTCTTCGCCGACCCGCGCCTCATCTTCATCGGCCTCATCATGCTCGGCATGGCCTTCGCCGAAGGTAGCGCGAACGACTGGCTGCCCATCGCCGTGGTCGACGGGCACGATCAGAGCAACACGGCCGGCGCGATCGTCTTCGGCGTGTTCGTCGGGGCGATGACCGTCGGTCGCGTCGCCGGCGGCCCCCTCATCGACCGCTTCGACCGGGTCTCCGTGCTGCGGATTTCCGCCGCGACGGGCATCGTCGGGCTCGCGCTCTTCATCTTCTCGCCCGTCTTCCCCGTCGCGATCGTGGGCGCGGTCCTGTGGGGTCTCGGCTGCTCCCTCGGCTTCCCCGTGGGCATGTCGGCCGCCGCCGACGACCCGCGTCACGCCGCCGCCCGAGTGAGCGCCGTCGCGATGATCGGCTACTGCGCCTTCCTCGTGGGCCCGCCGCTGATCGGCATCGTGGGCGACCACGTGGGCATCCTCAACGCACTCCTCATCGTCTTCGTGCTCATGATCGTCGCCGGTCTCAGCTCGGGGGCCGCGCGCGAGCGGACCGAGGCCGACCGCGCGGACGGCTAAACTCGCTCCGTGCGCCTCGTGATCGCGACCTGCTCGGTCGACTATGCCGGACGACTCACCGCCCATCTCCCCCTGGCGAAACGACTCCTCGTCGTGAAGGGGGACGGCAGTCTGCTCGTCCACTCCGACGGCGGCAGCTACAAGCCGCTCAACTGGATGAGCCCGCCGTGCACGCTCAGCATCATCGAGCCCGACGAGGACCAGCGTGCCGCGGGGGTGACCGAGGTGTGGAAGGTCACGCACACGAAGACCGCCGACATGCTCATCGTGTCGATCCGCGAGATCGAGCTCGACTCCACACACGACCTCGGCATCGACCCGGGCCTCCAGAAGGACGGCGTCGAGGCGCACCTGCAGAAGCTGCTCGCCGAGCAGATCCACCTCCTCGGTGACGGCCACACCCTCGTGCGCCGCGAGTACATGACGGCGATCGGCCCGGTCGACATCCTCGCGCGCGATGCGTCCGGTGCCTCTGTCGCGGTGGAACTCAAGCGCCGCGGCGACATCGACGGCGTCGAGCAGCTCACCCGCTACCTCGAGCTCATGAACCGCGACCCGCTCCTCGCCCCCGTCACGGGCGTGTTCGCGGCGCAGGAGATCAAGCCGCAGGCGCGCACGCTCGCCGAGGACCGCGGCATCCGCTGCCTCGTGCTCGACTACGACGCGATGCGTGGGATCGACGACGGCAAGGCCCGCCTCTTCTAGCGCCCGCCCGGAGTCCACCTCCGGGAGTCCCTCCCCCTCCCGGGTGGACGCAAACGGTCGCCTCAGCGCCCTCCACACGACAAGTCGCGTCCACCCGGGGGAAGCCTCTACCCCGATTTGACGCACATTGTCGCTTCGCGACCCACTCACCGACATTTCCCGTCCACCCGGGCGAGCCCGTGCGAGGAGAGCATCCGGGCCTCGGCCGGCGCGACACCGCGGTGGGCTACGATTCCGTGCGGGAACGACGATGGTGTCGCCCGATCCTGTATCCCACCCGAATGGACCTTCCCGTGACCATCCCCGACACCCTCGACGGCACCGACGCGCGCGGCCCCCTGGCCGGCACCTGGTCGTGCATCCTCTTCGACCTCGACGGCACGATCACCGACTCGGGCCCCGGCATCACCCACCGCCTCGCGCTCACCCTCGCCGAGATGGGGGCACCGGTGCCCTCGCAGAGCGACCTCATGCGCTGGGTCGGCCCGCCCATTCTCGACTCCTTCCGCGACTTCGCGGGCTTCACACCGGAACAGTCCCTCGACGCTCTCGTGATCTACCGGCGCCTCGTCGCCGAGGTGGGCGCCTACAGCGGATCGGCCGTCTACCCCGGCATGGCCGGTCTCATCTCCCGCCTGCACGCACGGGGCGTCCCCCTCGCCGTGTCGAGCAGCAAGCCCGAGTCCCAGGTGATCCCGATCCTCGAACACTTCGGTCTCGCGTCCGCCTTCACCGTGATCTGCGGAGCGAGCGACGACGAGTCGCGCAGCGCCAAGGCCGACGTCGTGGCCGAGGCGCTGCGCCGCCTCGGGGAGCTCGGCGTCGACACGAGCAGGACCGTACTCGTGGGCGACCGCATCCACGACGTCGAGGGGGCCGCTGCCCACGGCATCCCCGCGATCATCGTCGAGTGGGGATACGGCTCCCCGGCCGAGGCCGTCGACGCGATGGCCGTCGTGCACTCCACGGACCAGCTCGCGGTGCTCCTCGCCGGCTGACGCTCCCAGCCCGTCGAAAGCTTCCGCCCGCTGCCCGGCCGATAGACTGCGCGAGGATTTCCGCCTCTCGATCGAAAGCCACGGTCCCGCGACATGACGAACCTGAACCGCGAACTCGCGTCGATGACGAAGAAGGAACGCAAGGAGTTCCAGCGCGAGATCGCGAGGATCGAGCGCGAGCAGGAGCGGAAGCGCCGCAAGCAGCGCAAGATCACGACGATCATCCTCACGATCGTCGCGATCCTCGCCGTGCTCGCCCTCGTGGGCTGGGCCATCCTCACGGCCCTCCAGAACGCGAACCGCGGCCCCGCGAACATGCTGAGCGACGGGATCGTGCTCACGGGCGACGGCACCGCGATCACCGCCACCCCCACCGAGGCGCTCGAGTGGGGCGCCGAGCCCGTGCCGACCTCCGAGGGCATGGCCGAGAACCAGGTGAACCTCCGCCTCTACGTGGACTACTCCGACCCCGATGCCGCCGTCTTCACCGCGGCCAACCTCGAGCAGGTGCAGCAGTGGGTCACGGCCGGCTACGCGTCGCTCGAGGTGCACCCCGTCGCGCCCTCCGGTGACGGCTTCGCCCTGCGGGCCGCCAACGCCGCCGCCTGCGTCGCCTCCTACGCCCCCGACAGCTTCCTCACGGCGCACACCGCGCTGCTCGCCGAGCAGGAGAACGCGACCGCGGACAGCCCGAGCAACGAGGAGCTCGCGACCGTCGTCTCGACGGCCGGCGTGACGATCGAGGGCGTCGACGAGTGCATCACCGACGGTTCGTACGACGGCTGGGTCGAGGGCGCGACCGCCCGGGCCACCGCGGGAACGCTGCCCGGCTCCGACGCGACCCTCGCGGCCGGCTCGGTCCTGCTCGTCAACGGCGAGGAGTACACCGGAGCGCTCGACGACCCCGCGTCGGTCATCGCCTTCATCACGGAGGTCCTCGGGGAATCGAGCACCGAGAGCGAGGGGACAGAGGGAACCGAGGGTGAGGGAACCGAGACCCCGGCCCCGACCGAGTCGTCCACCCCCGCCCCCACGCCCACCCCGTGAGCGCACCGCGCGACGTCCGGACGGACGTGCCGGTCGCCCCTCCGCGGGGCGTCGCGCGCGTCGTCTTCGCCGTCGTCCGGCTCGTCGTGGCCGTCGCGATCGTCGCCGCGATCACCGGGCAGCTCACGCGGAGCCTCGGCTACTGGGACGCCCGAGGCGACGACGACATTCCCGGCGACCTCGTCAACTTCTTCAGCTACTTCACGATGCAGTCGAGCGCTGTGGCCGCGGTCACCCTCGGGATCGGCACCATCCTCCTCCTCCGCCGACGAGGTGCGGACCCCCGGTGGTTCGCGGTGCTGCACCTGCTCGTCGCCACCTACATGGTCACGACGGGGATCGTCTACAACCTGCTCCTGCGGTCGATGCCGCTCGACCCGGGACTCGCGCAGCCGTGGTCGAACGAGATCCTGCACCTCATCGTGCCGATCTACCTGCTCCTCGACCGCCTGTTCGCGC
This sequence comes from Labedella endophytica, assembly GCF_003990045.1. GTDB lineage: Bacteria > Actinomycetota > Actinomycetes > Actinomycetales > Microbacteriaceae > Labedella > Labedella endophytica. The sequence continues at coordinate 28,806 of NZ_RZGZ01000004.1, forward strand.
CGGGCAACCGCCGGTTGTCGTTCGCGACCGTCGGTGTCGTCGTGATCTACCCGATCGTCTGGGCGACCTACACGCTCGGGCGCGCGCCGTTCATCGTCGATCAGTCCACCGACGCCCTGGGCTGGTACCCGTACCCCTTCCTCGACCCCCGGCTCGCCGACGGCGGGTACCAGTCGGTCATGACCTGGGTCGTCGTGCTCCTCTCCATGATCGCGGTGATCGGCTTCGTGCTCCTCGTGGTCGCACGCGTGCGCAGCCGGATCGAGCAGCGGTCGGCAACCGTCCCCGTCTGAGGACACGGCTGCGCCGTTCGCGTGACGGACGTGCCGTTCGCTCCCGGGACGCGGACGGAGCCGAACCCCGCCCTATACTGACTGCGCGATTCGCGGTCGCGCTCGAGCCATCGCGAAGCCGCACCCCTCCCGCACCCCCTCGCAGAGGAAGGCGCCCTCGTGCCCATCCCGCAGTCACCCGAACCGATCGAGGCGACCGGTCCGCTGAGCGACGAGATCTACCGGCGGCTCGGCGAGGCCATCACCTCGGAGGTCCTCGCGCCCGGCGAGCGGATCCGCGACACCGAGGTGGCGAGCTGGCTCGGGGTGTCGCGCACGCCCGTGCGCGAGGCGCTCTGGCGGCTGCAGCAGATCGGTCTGGTCGAGACGTCGCCGAGTCGGTATACCCGGGTGACCGAGGTCGGCGACGACATCCAGGAGCAGACTCTCGAGTTCACCGCGTACCAGGCGGGTATCGCCATGCACATGGCCGTCCGCCGCATGGACGCGCACCAGCTGGCCTCCGCTCTCCAACTGGTCGACGACATGATCGAGGCATCGGAGGCGCGGGAGGACGAAGGCCTGGCCGCGGCGACGCGCGCCCTGTACGCGTACGTGGGTGCGTCCACCGGCAATCGCATCTACGAGCTCATGATGCGGGAGGCCGAGCTGGGCGTCGAGCGCAACCTCCGCGGCGTGCGTGCCGTGTTCGTGGCGGCGACGGACCGCCGCGCTCTGCTCGACGATCTGCGTGCCGCGATCCGGGATCGCGAGGCGACGCGCGCCGAGCTCCTCGTCCGTCGCCTGCACGACTTGCCCTGACCCGGACCTGCGGCCGCGCTGTCCCCGGAGCGAAATGTCCCGGTCGGGGGGTGTGCCGACCGGCTAGGCTCTGTCACACTCGCTTGTGTATTCCGGAATACATCCTGGAGGGGACAAGCGGGATCGTCGACGGTGACGCGTGTGGAAGCGCGGAACCGGGTCGGACGCTCCCGCGCATCGGTGCGGTGAGCTCCCTCCTTCCGCCGCCCGTCGAACCCGAAACGACCTCATGACGACTCTGCTTGCACTCCCTGTCCCGAGCCTGACGTCGGAGCCGCTCGAGCGCGGGCTCAGCCTGGACATGCTCGCCCAGTCCGGGGCCGACAACCTCCTGCCGCTCGTCGCGTTCGGGATCGCGACGGTGCTCCTCGGCGGCCTCGCCGTCCTCATCGCGGCGCGGCATCGACGCGGCCGCTGACCGCGCAGCGGCGGGCAGCGCGGAGGCCGATCGTGGCGCCTTCCCCGGCGGCTGCGATCAGGACTCCGCCCGGGCGCCGGCCGATCGGTGACGTCAGGCGCGATGCTCGGAGACGAGGACCGCGGCCGTTCCCGGCTCGATCGCCTCGAACACGTGCGGGACGTCGCCGGGATACGCGACGTAGTCGCCGGCAGTGACCTCGACCGGATCACTCGTCGGACCGACGAGCGCTCGACCGGCGCTCAGCACCACGTGCTCGACCGTGCCGGGCAGGTGCGGATCCGATCGACGCGGCTCGCCGGGCTGCGCGGAGATCGCGTAGATGTCCCGACGCGTCGCCGCGGGTGACGCCGAGAGGAGCGTCGCGACGTAGTCGGCGCTCTCGCTCGACAGAGCAGGGCCGTCGCCCGCTCGGATCACCTGGACGACAGGTCGAGGCGGGTCGACGAGGAGGGAGAACGGCACCTCGAGGGCGGAGCTGAGGGCCCAGAGCGTCTCGAGGCTCGGATTACCGGTCCCGGCCTCGAGCCCGGACAGGGTGGATTTCGCGATGCCGGCGCGTCGCGCGACCTCCGCGAGGGAGAGCCCGATCCGGCGGCGCTCCTGTTGCAGCGCGGCGGCGATGGCGGCGATCGGCGGGCCGCTGGGCTCGGTCATGGGCTGATCCTTGCGTTCGGGGCGGTCTCGGGCCCCCAGAGGGAGACCCGCATTCGGTCGAGCGCCCACGTTCGGTGAAGAAGCTCGATCGTTCGACTTGACGAACACTCTACCGCGCGACACGATTGCGTCATGCGTTCACTCTGGAGAACGATCGATCGATCTACCGTCCGGTCGGTCCTCGTCGTGTGCCTCGCCGACGGCCTCGTCGGGCTGGCCTTCGGTGCCATCGCCGTGGGCGCCGGGCTCCCCCTCTGGCTGCCGGTGCTCCTGTCTGTCGTGGTCTTCGCAGGCTCGGCGCAGTTCCTCCTCGTGGGAGTCCTCGCGGCCGGCGGATCCGTGGTGGCAGCCGTCGCCGCCGGGCTGCTCGTGAACGCGCGCCTCCTGCCGCTCGGACTCGCCGTCGGCGACGCGATCGGCGGAGGGCGCCGGCGCACGGTGCTCGGCAGCCACCTCCTCACGGACGAGAGCGCGGCCTTCGCGCTGCTCCACCCGAGCGGCGAGCGACGACGGGCCGTCTTCTGGCTGTGCGGAGTCGCGCTCTTCGTGTGCTGGAACCTCGGTGTCGCCGTGGGCGCCGTCGTCGGCACTCTCATCCCCGACACCGAGTCGCTCGGGCTCGACGCAGCCTTCCCCGCGATCCTCCTCGCGCTCGCCCTCCCCGCCCTGCGCTCGGCGGATGCGAGGCGCGCATCCGCGGTCGGCGTCGTCGTCGCTCTCGCGTCCGCACCGTTCTTGCCCGCCGGACTCCCCGTGCTCCTGGCCCTCGCCGGCGTCCTCGTCGCCCTCCCCCGCCGCGCCGCGCCGATCACGGCGCACTCCCCTTCTGCGTCCGCTTCCGCCTCCGCTCCTGCCCTCTCGCCCCCGCCGACGTGCGGACTCTCGTCCCCTGATTCGGCGATCGGACAACGAAAGTCCGCACGTCGCGGGGATGGGGAGGGGACGTCGTGAGCGGCGCGACCCTCGGACTCCTGGCCGCGGCCGCCGTGCTGGCCGTGGGTACGCTCGCCCTCCGCCTCGCGGGCGTCCTTCTGCGCGCCCGACTGACGCCATCCGAACGCGTGCAGGAGATCCTCGACACGGGCGTCACGGTGCTGTTCTGCGCGCTCGTCGCGACGGCGGCGCTCGTCGAGGCGCAGGAGTTCGCGGGCTGGGCACGGCCGATCGGCGTCGCCGTCGGTGGAGTGCTCGCCTGGCGACGCGCCCCCTTCGTCCTGGTCGTCGTCGCCGCAGCCGCCGCCGCCGCCCTCCTCCGCCTCCTCGGCCTCCCCTGACTCACCCACATCACCCAGAAGTCGCTCACCGCGACCCTGCGCCGGCTCGAACGGAACGGCATCGTCGAACGCGTCGTCCTGAGTTCGCGGCCCGTCGCGATCGAATACCGAATCACACCGCTCGGGAAGACCTTCCGCGAGCCGGTCGACGTGATCCTCCGCTGGGCCGCGACGAACCTGCCGGCGATCGAGCGCGCCCGGGCCGCCTTCGACGACCACCCCGAAGACCCGTGAGGTGTCGCATTCCGTCGCCTCACGGCGTGGAATGACAACAGAAAGCGACAACTCACGGGAGGTGGGGTGAGGTCAGGCGCTCAGGATCGGAAGAGGCCACTGTAGGCGTTGAGCGCGAGCTGACCGCCGAGGTGCGCGTAGAGAACCGTGCTCGTCGCCGGGATGTCGCGCGACTGCACGAGGTCGATGAGGCCGGCGAGCGACTTCCCCTCGTAGACCGGGTCCGTGATCATGGCCTCGAGCTCGCCGCCGAGACGGATCGCGTCGAGTGTCGACTGCACCGGGATGCCGTAGAGGTCACCTGCCCAGCCCTCGAGCACGGTGATCTCGTCCTCGCGCAACTCGCGGCCGAGTCCGATGAGCTCCGCCGTGTTCCGGGCGATGCGCTCCACCTGCGCGTGGGTCTTCTCGAGCGTCGCCGACGCATCGATGCCGATCACCCGGCGCGGACGCTCCTGCCCGGCGAAGCCCGCGATCATGCCGGCGTGCGTGGAGCCGGTCACGGTGCAGACGACGATCGTGTCGAAGAACACGCCGAGCTCCCGCTCCTGCTGCTCCACCTCCATCGCCCAGTTCGCGAAGCCGAGTCCGCCGAGGCGGTGGTCGGAGGCACCCGCCGGGATCGCGTACGGCTTGCCGCCCTCGGCGACGACCTCGTCGATGGCCTGCTGCCAGCTCGACCGGATGCCGATGTCGAACCCGGCCGAGTCGAGCGTGACCTTCGCACCCATGATGCGGGAGAGCTGGATGTTGCCCACGCGGTCGCTCAGCGGGTCGGGCCACTCCACCCAGTTCTCCTGCACGAGGCGCGCCTTGAGTCCGAGCTTCGCCGCGACCGCCGCCACCTGGCGCGTGTGGTTCGACTGGTAACCGCCGATCGAGACGAGCGTGTCCGCCCCCTCGGCGAGCGCCTCGGGCACGAGGTATTCGAGCTTGCGGGTCTTGTTGCCACCGAACGCGAGGCCCGAGTTCACGTCCTCGCGCTTCGCCCACACCTGCGCTCCCCCGAGGTGCTGGCTGAGCCGCGGCAGGTGGTGCACGGGGCTCGGCCCGAAGGTGAGCGGGTACCGGGGGAAGTCGGAGAGCGGCATGGTGGTCCTTCACAGTCAGAGGGCTCGAGTGGTCGTCCGTTCAGTATGCAATATATTGGACGACCGCAACCAGGCACGACCGGATCCGGTCCCCTCGCCCCGGCGTCCCGACATGAGCGCCGGCCCGAGTAGCTGCGCGACACCCGGAGCCCTCAGAAGACGGAGGCCGGAAACGACGAAGGCACCGATCGGATCCGATCGGTGCCTTGTTCGTTCTCTGAGTTCCTGATGAACTCTGTGCGCGAGGGGGGACTTGAACCCCCACGCCCTTGCGGGCACTGGCACCTGAAGCCAGCGCGTCTGCCAATTCCGCCACTCGCGCGAGTACGTGACGCGCCAGGCGCATCACCGCAGTGAGATTAGCACGGAGCGGCCTGGCAGGGCGATTCCCGTCCCCTCTTCCTCTGTCCTCGTCTCAGACGTCCTCCTCACGCGGGTCCCGCGAAGTCGTGCGTTTGTGCCGATCTGCGGCGCTCTACCGTGGCGAATCGGCGCAAACGCTCTACGAGGGAGGGTATGCGGAGCGGGACGCGGAGGAGGCGGAGCAGCGGACTCGCGGGGCGCTGTCCGCAACCGGGCGGGGGTCGGGTGGGGTTTCCAGGCCCTCCCACTAACATGTGGGTAGCCACCACACCACTTCGGGAGCATCGTGGGCATTCTGGACAACTTCGAAAAGGGCTTGGACCGCGCCGTCAACGGCGCGTTCGCCAAGGCCTTCCGTTCGGGGCTGCAACCGGTGGAGATCACGAGCGCGCTGAAGCGCGAGATCGACACGAAGGCCGCCGTCGTCAGCCGCGAACGCATCCTCGCTCCCAACTCGTTCCGCGTCCTCATGTCCATGACGGACCACCGACGCATGACGGCGATCGGACCGGCGCTCATCGACGAGCTCACCGCGCTCGTGCAGAAGCACGCGTCGTCGCAGGGCTACCAGTTCGCCGGCGGCATCAGCATCGTGCTCGAAGCCGAGCCCTCCCTGAGCGACGGCATGCTCCGCGTGGATTCCCAGAACACGAAGAGCCGGGTAGCGTGGACGCCCGTGCTCGACATCGGCGGCAAGAGATACCCCATCACGCAGGCCCGGACCGTGATCGGTCGCGGTCGCGACGCCGACATCACCGTCGAGGACACGGGCACGAGCCGCCGCCACGTCGAGATCCTGTGGGACGGACAGCGCGCCCAGGCCCGCGATCTCGGTTCCACGAACGGCTCCACGATGGCCGGCGAACGCTTCAGCCAGGTGGCGCTGCCGCCGGATTCCGCGATCCAGATCGGCCGCACGGCGATCGTCTTCCGCGTGCTGGCGCAGGCCGAGCCCACCGCGCCGCTCCGACGCATGGACGATGCCACCGCCCGCCACGACGCGTCGCGTTCCGACGGTTTCTGGGGGCCCACCGCGTGAGTGAACTCACCCTCCTCGTCCTCCGGTTCGGATTCCTGATCCTGCTGTGGCTGTTCGTCCTCGGCGTCGTCTACGCCCTCCGCGCAGACCTCTTCGGCCGAGGCAACCGCAAGCCGGCCCCCGCGAACGCCGCTGCGAGCGCGCCGGCACCCGCCGCCCCTGCTCCATCGCGACCCACCCCGGCCCGCCCCACCGCGAATCCCACGGCCGCGACCGTGACCGTGAACCGCTCGCGCACCGGAAACGCCACCGCGTCGAACGCGAATCGCCTCGTGATCGTCCAGGGCCCGCGCGAGGGCCAGGAGATCCCGCTCGGCACCGGCCCCCTCACCATCGGCCGCTCGGCCGACTCGAGCCTCGTCCTCCGCGACGACTACACCTCCACTCACCACGCCCGCCTCCTGCAGTGGAACGAGGAGTGGATGATCCAGGACCTCGGCTCCACGAACGGGACCTTCCTCGACGGCAAGCGCATCGGCTCCCCCACCCAGGTCCCCCTGCACACCCCGATCAAGGTCGGCCAGACGGTCTTCGAGCTGCGAGGCTGATCCCCATGGAGTACACGGCCGACAGTGCCGCGGTTTCCCACGTGGGGAAGGTGCGCTCGAACAACCAGGATTCCGGCTACATCGGGCGCCGCCTCTTCGTCGTCGCCGACGGCATGGGTGGGCACGCGGGCGGAGACGTCGCGAGCGCGATCGCCCTTCAGCGCATCCTGAAGGCCGACACCGACTACGACACGATCGAGGACGCGCAGGAAGCGCTCCGCAGCGCGATCGCCGCCGCGAACGGTGAGCTCGCCGAAACGGTCTTCGAGCACCCCGAGCTCACGGGGATGGGCACGACGGTCGACGCCGTGTGCATCGTGGGCGACCAGCTCGTCATCGCCCACATCGGCGACTCCCGCATCTACCTGTACCGCGACGGCGAGCTCAGCCAGATCACCACGGACCACACGTTCGTGCAGCGGCTCGTCGACTCCGGCCGCATCACGCCGGACGAGGCGCGCGTGCACCCGCGACGTTCCGTGCTCATGCGGGTCCTCGGTGATGTCGACTCGGCCCCCGAGGTCGACACGTTCGCGATGACCTCGAAGCCCGGCGACCGATGGCTGCTGTGCTCCGACGGCCTCTCGGACTTCGTCGACGACGAGGACATCGAGAAGATCCTCGCGGAGGGAGCGTCGGCGAAGGCCACGGGCGACCGCCTCGTGAAGATCACCCTCGACCACGGCGCCCCCGACAACGTCACGGCCGTCATCCTCGACATCGGTGACACGACGGAGCCCGACCGCAAGCCCGTCATCGTGGGTTCCGCGTCGAAGCCGTTGTCCTTCAGCGAGGTCGCGCCGAAGCAGCGCACGGGCCTCATCCCCGCGATGCTGCACTCGGTCCGTCCGTCGCCCGCGAACCCCTCCCACTTCGAGTCCGATGCCGAGGACTACTTCGAGGAGCTCATCGAGGAGGACGCCCGTCGCGCCCGTCGGCGCCGCCTCAGTTGGGCCGCCGGCATCGTGCTCATCGCCCTCGCGCTCGCCCTGACGCTCGTGGGTGCCTACGCCTGGACGCAGACGCGCTACTACCTGGGGTCCGACGAGGACACGGTCGTGATCTTCCAGGGTGTGCAACAGAGCGTCGGTCCGATCTCCCTCTCCACCGAGTACCAGGACACCGGCATCCCCCTCTCGCTCCTCAACGTCTACGACCGCCAGCGCATCGAGCAGACCGTCGGTCCGGAGAGCCTCGACGAGATCCAGGAGACGGTCGAACGCATCAAGGCCCGATCCGGTCTGGAGAGCACACCGTGAGCGCGCCGTCGATCGTCGCGGACACGAGCGTCATCAAGACGATGCGCAAGCTCCGCATCCCGCAGACGGAACGTAACCGCGAACTCGCCCTCCTCGTGGTGGCGTTCGCCGTCAACGTCGCGATGGTGCTGCTCGTGCAGCTCGGGGCCACGGGTGAGATCGAGACGACGCTCGTCTCCCTCACGGCGACTCTCGCCGCTCTCGTCTTCGGCCTCCACATCTGCCTGCGTTATGTGGCGCCGAAGGCCGATCCGCTGCTCCTACCGATCGTGACGGTGCTCAACGGGATGGGCGTCGCGATGATCTACCGTCTCGACATCGCGGAGGGTTACACGGGCTGGTCGGCCTTCTCCACGCGTCAGATCGTGTGGAGCGCGATCGCGATCATCGGTGCGATCACGGTCATCCTCGTGATCCGGAACCACCGAGTCCTGTTCCGGTACACCTACATCTTCGGCTTCGCCGCGTTCGTCCTCCTGCTCCTGCCGCTCGTCCCGGGGCTCGGCCGGCGCGTCAACGGCGCCCAGGTGTGGATCGGCATCGGCGATTTCCTGACCTTCCAGCCCGGTGAGGTCGCGAAGATCGCCCTCGCGATCTTCTTCGCCGGCTACCTCGTACGCACGCGGGACAGCCTCTCGCTCGTGGGCCGCCGGTTCCTCGGCGTGCAGCTCCCGCGCTTGCGCGACCTCGGCCCGATCGTGGTCGTCTGGGCGCTCTCGATGGGCGTCATCGTGTTCCAGCGCGACCTCGGAACGGCCCTGCTCTACTTCGGGATGTTCACGGTCATGATCTACGTCGCGACCGGTCGCCTCAGCTGGGTGCTCATCGGCCTCGGACTCTTCGGCGGTGGTGCGGCGATCGCGAGCCAGTCACTCACCTACGTCAACGGGCGCTTCAATAACTGGCTCGATGCGTTCAGCCAGGAGATCTACGACGCCCAGGGCGGCAGCTTCCAGCTCCTGCAAGGCATCTTCGGCCTCGCCCACGGCGGTCTCGTCGGCACGGGCCTCGGTCAGGGACGGCCGGCCATCACACCGCTCGCCGAGAGCGACTACATCATCGCGAGCCTCGGGGAGGAACTCGGCCTGGCCGGCATCTTCGCGATCCTGTGCCTCTACCTCGTCTTCGTCGGACGCGGCATCCGCATCGGCTTCCTCGACGGCGACGACTTCGGCAAGCTCCTCGCGCTCGGACTCGCGTTCACCGTGGCCCTCCAGGTCTTCATCATGGTGGGCGGCGTCACGCGCGTCATCCCCCTCACGGGTCTGACGACGCCGTTCCTCGCGGCGGGCGGTTCCTCGCTCGTGGCCAACTGGATCATCGTGGCGCTCCTGCTCCGCGTGAGCGACAGCGCGCGACCCGCGCGGAGCGGGGAGGCGAGCTCGTGAAGAAGGAAATGAAGAGAGTGAGCGTGGTGGTGCTCGCGATGTTCGTCGCGCTGTTCATCTCCACGAGCGTCATCCAGGTGTTCCAGGCGGACACCCTCGCCGCCGACCCCCGCAACTCCCGCACGCTGTACGACAGCTACCGCACGGAGCGCGGACCGATCCTCGCGGGCCAGACCGTCATCGCCGATTCCGTCGCGACGGGCGACCGCTACGCGTTCCAGCGCCAGTATCCCGAGGGCGAGCTGTACTCCGCGGTCACCGGTTACTTCAACCCGACCCAGGGGTCCTCCGGCGTCGAGCGGTCCATGAACGACCTCCTGAGCGGAACGAGCAACCTGCAGTTCCTCGACGAGATCAACCGCATCATCTCCGGCCAGCCGCCGAAGGGCGCGGCCGTGCAGGTGACGGTGGATCCTGCCGTGCAGAAGGCCGCATTCGACGCCCTCGGCGACCTCACGGGATCGGTCGTGGCGATCGAGCCGTCGACGGGCCGCATCCTCGCGATGGTCTCGAAGCCGACCTACGACCCGAACCAGCTCGCGGGCACCGACTCCGGTCAGGTCATCGACAACTACAACGCGCTGCTCTCCGCGGAGGGCGATCCGCTCATCAACCGCACGATCTCCGGCGACCTGAACCCCCCGGGATCCACCTTCAAGCTCGTCGTCGCGACGGCCGCGTTCGAGTCGGGCGACTACGCCCCGGAGACCCAGCTGCCGAATCCCGCGTCGTACACGCTGCCCGGCACGAACACGACCGTCTTCAACTCGAGCCGCGGCCCCTGCGGCGGAAGCGGCGACACGGTGTCGATCTCGGACGCCATCCGCTACAGCTGCAACATCCCGATGGCGGAGCTCGGCATCGCCCTCGGCGACGACGTGATCCGCGAGACCGCCGAACGCTACGGCTTCAACGAGGACCTCTCCATCCCGATGTCCGTCGAGCGGAGCGTGTACCCGCAGGTGCTCGACAGCCCGCAGACCGGCCTGAGCGCCTTCGGCCAGTCCGACGTGCGGTCCACGCCCCTCGAGATGGCCATGGTGTCCGCCGGCATCGCCAACGACGGCGAGATGATGACCCCCGGCCTCATCGACGAGGTCACCGGGCGCAATCTCGAGGTCCTGCAGAGCTTCGAACCGAGCGTGATGCAGACGACGTCGTCGTCCGAGACGGCCGACGCGATCACCGACGCGATGGTCGCGAGCGTCACGAGCGGCGCGGCGACGAATGCGACAATAGACGGGGTCAGCGTCGCCGGGAAGACGGGTACGGCCGAGAACGGCTCCGGCGACCCGTACACGCTGTGGTTCACAGGTTTCGCGCCGGCAGACGACCCACAGGTCGCCGTCGCGGTCGTCATCGAGGATGGTGGCGGACGAGGTCAAGACGGAAGCGGAAACGCATTGGCGGCTCCGGTCGCGAAGCAAGTTCTAGAGGCGGTGCTTAACGGATGAGACCCATGTCAGGGGTGACCTTCGGAGGTCGGTACGAGCTCGAGTCTCGTATCGCGATCGGCGGGATGGGCGAGGTCTGGAAGGCGACGGACCAGGTCATCGGCCGCACGGTCGCGATCAAGATCCTCAAGGACGAGTACATGGGGGACCCCGGGTTCCTCGAGCGGTTCCGCGCGGAGGCGCGCCACGCCGCACTCGTCAACCACGAGGGCATCGCCAACGTCTACGACTACGGCGAGGAGAACGGCTCCGCCTACCTCGTCATGGAGCTCGTGCCCGGCGAGGCGCTCTCCACCATCATCGAACGCGAGCAGGTGCTCTCGACCGACCGCGTCCTCGACATCACGGCGCAGACGGCTCTCGCCCTGCAGGCCGCGCACGCCGCCGGTCTCGTGCACCGCGACATCAAGCCGGGCAACCTTCTCATCACGCCCGACGGCCGTGTGAAGATCACCGACTTCGGGATCGCGCGCATCGCCGATCAGGTGCCCCTCACGGCCACCGGTCAGGTCATGGGAACGGTCCAGTACCTGTCGCCGGAACAGGCGTCCGGCCACCCCGCGTCGCCCACGACCGACATCTACTCGCTCGGCATCGTCGCGTACGAGAGTCTCGCGGGGAAGCGCCCGTTCACGGGCGAGTCGCAGGTGGCGATCGCGATGGCGCAGATCAACGAGGCGCCGCCCGAACTGCCGGTGACCGTGCCGGAGCCCGTGCGCAACCTCGTCTTCAGCATGATCGCGAAGAGTCCGGCCGAACGTCCCTCGACGGCCGCCCACGTCGCGCGTGCCGCACAGGCGCTCCGTCGCGGCGACATCGCGACGGCCACCGTCGCCGTCCCGGCCATCGCCGAGGGCGTCGACATCACCGCGTCGACGCGCCTCATGGGGGCGGCCGCCGCGCAGGACGACGCCACGATGCTGCTGTCGGCGGGCGGCCCGTCGAACACCGCGCCCGTCCCGCTGGCCGACGACGTGGAGGGCGAGGAGAAGCGGAAGCGCTCACGACTGACGTGGCCGCTCGTGGTCCTCATCATCCTCCTGCTCATCGGACTCGTGGGTGGTCTCTGGGCGTTGCTGTCGCCGACCGGCTCGCCGGAACCGGCTCCCACGACCCCTGTGGCGACGGAGGAGGAACCCACCCCGTCGGAGGAGCCGACTCCAGAGGACACCGGACCCGAGACCGTCACCGTCAACGCGAACGACTTCATCGGACTCACGTACGACGCGGCGGCCGCCGAGGCCGCCTCGCTCGGGCTCGTCCCCGAGCGGATCGTCGGTGCCGCCGCGGCGACGCAGGAGCAGGTCAACACCGTCTCCGGCGTCACGCCCCGTGGCAACGTCGACGTCGGTGAGACCCTCGAGATCACCGTCTACGGCGACCTCCCGACGGTGCCGGCCCCCGGCGGATCGCCCTCGATCGAGGGCTGCGGCGCCGGCGCGTGCACCGTCGAGCCCGGCGGGCAGTATGCCGTGACGTGGCAGGCGTTCTCCGAGTGCCCGGCCGGGACCTCGGTGACGGGCTACACCCTGAACGTCCAGGGCGGTACCGTCAGTTCCGCACCCGGAACGCAGACGAACGCCACGATCACCGTCGATGGTGACGCGACGAGCGTGATCGTCAGCTACACGGTCACGTGCGGCGAGTCGACATCGCCCTCCTCGTCGTCGACCTCAGCGTCCGTGACTCCCGCCGACGACGGCACCGGCGACGGCGGCGAGAACGGCAACGGCGGCGAGAACGGCAACGGGAACGGCAACGGGAACGGCAACGAGGGCGAGGGCGGCGGCGCAGAGGGATGAATGCCCCTCGGTTAGGATGGACGAGGCGCTGTCGGCGCCTCGGGGAGACGGAGACGAGTGGTGACTGACGGACAACGCCTGCTCGCCGGGCGCTACGTCGTCGGTGAGGTCATCGGCCGAGGGGGCATGGCCGATGTGCACCGCGGCGAGGACACCAAGCTCGGTCGCACCGTCGCGATCAAGATCCTGAAGGCCCAGCTCGCGCTCGATCCCGCATTCCGCACCCGCTTCCGCCAGGAGGCGCAGGCCGCCTCCCGCATGGCCCACCCCACCATCGTCCGCGTGTTCGACGCGGGCGAGGAGACGGTGACCCGCGACGACGGCGAGGTCGTGCGCGAACCGTTCATCGTCATGGAGTACGTCGAGGGACGCCTCCTCAAGGACATGATCGCCGAGGGCCCGCTCGGCTCGAAGGTCGCGACCGACATCGTGATCGGCATCCTGACCGCTCTCGAGTACTCCCACCGCGCCGGCGTGGTCCACCGCGACATCAAGCCGGGCAACGTGATGATAACGCCAGACGACACCGTGAAGGTCATGGACTTCGGCATCGCCCGCGCGGTGAGCGACTCGTCCTCGACGGTCGCCCAGACCACGGCCATCCTCGGCACGGCGTCCTACTTCTCGCCCGAGCAGGCCAAGGGCGAGACGGTCGACGCTCGCACCGACCTCTACTCCACCGGCGTCGTGCTCTTCGAGATGCTCACCGGGCGCGCTCCGTTCCAGGGCGAGACCGCCGTCTCGGTCGCCTACCAGCACGTGAGCGAGACGCCCGTGCGGCCGTCTTCGGTCAACCCCGACGTCTCCCCTGCCCTCGACGAGGTCGTCCTGCGCGCCCTCGGCAAGGGGCGCTTCGACCGCTACCAGACCGCTCCCGAGTTCATGGAGGAGGTCGAGCTCGCCGCCGCGGGGCATCTCCCGAAGCGTCGTGTCGTCGACGACTCCGCGACCGCCATCTTCGGCACGGCCCCCACGGCCGGCGAGCAGACGGCGCACGCCCTCCGGCAGCTCACGAGCGACGACACCGTCACGCGCACGCAGCGTCGGCCGCCCGTCGTCTGGATCTGGGCCGGCGTCAGCGTGATCGCCGTCGTCATGGTCGCCGTCCTCATCTGGGTGCTCAACCTCGCACCGAACACCGAGATCCCCACCACCTCCCGCATCATCCCCGAGCTCTCCGACACCACGTGGGAGGAAGCCCAGTCCGAACTCACGGGCCTCGATCTCGTGCCGACGCGGCTCGACGAGGCGTCGAGCACGATCGACGAGGGCGACGTGATCCGCACGGATCCACCCGCCACCACGAGCGTCGAACCCGGGCAGACCGTCCAGGTCTTCGTGTCGACGGGTGCCGAACAGGTCACGGTGCCCGATCTGTCGAACCTCGACCAGGCCGCGGCCACCGCGAAACTCGAGGAGTCCGGTCTCGAACTGGGGTCGATAACGGATCAGAACTCACCGACGATCGCGGCCGGGATCGTCATGGGCGCCTCCCCCGCCTCCGGGACCGAGACCGACGCGGGAGCGAGCGTCGATCTGGTGCTCTCGAACGGCAAGGTCACGATCACGGACGTCACCGGCCAGACGATGAGCATCGCCCGACAGCTCCTCGAGGACCCCGACATCGGACTCACGGTCGAACCCGTCGCCGACGCCGCGTGCGTCGCCGAGACGGGCGAGATCGTGACGGCCCAGTCGCTCGCTCCCGGCGAGGTCGATCAGGGATCGACGATCCAGCTCACGTACTGCACCGGCGCCCCCGAGGGAGACCCGGACGACGGCACCGAGCCCCCCGCCGATCCCGAGGGCTGATCACGAGGCCACGGCGACCGGACCGGTAGCGGAGCGCACCCGTGCGCGCCGGGCCGGTCGATGTCCGAGGCGGACGGAACGGGTCAGGTGCGCAGCAGGGGACTCAGGTTCTTCGCGGCGTCCTTCGCCGCGGGCAGACCGGCCGACGCGAGCCAATTGCCGATCATGAGGTAGCCGCCCTCGGTGAGCACGCTCTCCGGGTGGAACTGAACGCCCACGATGGGTGACGCGGCATGCCGCAGGCCCATGATGACGCCGCCCGTGGTGCGGCTCGTGACGACGAGCTCGTCCGGCACGGTCGTGTCGACGACCGCGAGCGAGTGATACCGCGTGGCGGTGAACGGCTGGGGCACGCCGTCGTAGAACGGGTCGTCCTCGTGCGTCACCTGGGAGGTCTTCCCGTGCATGAGCTCGTCGGCGTTCGTCACCGTCGCTCCGAACGCCTCGGCGATCGCCTGGTGCCCGAGGCAGACGCCCAGCAGCGGAGTCCCCGAGGTGAAGGCCGCGTTCACGACGGGGATGGAGACGCCGGCGTCGGCGGGCTTCCCGGGGCCGGGAGACACCAGGACGGCGTCGTACTCCGCGATCCGGTCCGCCACGTCAGCCACGGCGAAGGAATCGTTGCGCACGACGTCCGTCTCGGCACCGAGCTGTCGGAGATACCCGTTCAGCGTGTAGACGAAGCTGTCGTAGTTGTCGACCACGAGGACTCGCGTCATGTCGGTGCTCCTTGTCGAGAGTGCGGCTATTCCTCCACGGTCACATCGGGGACCGGGACGAGTTCCTGAACGAGCGGGAAGACCCACGTGAAGAGGGCGAACACCACGGCGGCCACGAGGACGAGGACGAGGAGGAGTCGAACCCACACGGGGCCGGGCAGAGCCCGCCAGAGTGCTCCATACATTATCCGTCACCCTCCGGGAGTTCGAGCGACGCCGGTGCCGGGTCGGTGATGGGCGTGAACGACTCGAACACCCCGTACGCGATGATCCGCTCCGCGGCCGAGTACATGGGGCTGCAGCTCGTGAGAGTGATGAGGCGGTCGGTGGCCTCGACGCCGTCGGCCTGCGGAACGGGGTTCAGCACGTCGGCCGCCGACGGGGTGACGTACTCGAGCGTACGGAAGCGGTAGGTGTACCACCCCTCCGCCGTCTGCACGACGATGGCGTCGCCCACGCGCAGGTTCGCGATCTGGTTGAGCGGCTTGCCGTAGGTGGTGCGGTGTCCGGCGACGGCGAAGTTGCCGACCTCGCCGGGGGCCTGCGTGGTGAGGTAGTGGCCGATGCCGATGGTGTTGAGCGTGCGGGCCCGGGTGATGCCCCCGGCGATCTCCGCCTGATAGTCGTCGCCGAAACGCGGGATGGTCAGGACGCCGAACCGCTCGGCATCACCGGCCGTCTGTCCGATCGGGGGAGCCGCGGGATCGGCCGGTTCGGTCGGTTCCGTCGCCGGACCCTCCTGAGCGGCCTCGATGAAGCTCTCCGAGAGGGATTCGGCCGCCGAGTTCTGCTCGGCCCGCACGACGATGTCGTTGAACCAGAGCTGCCAGAACAGGAAGAGGAAGATGAGCGCACCGGCGGTGATGGAGAGCTCGCCGAAGACGCCGAGGAACGTGATGCGACGCCTCTTCTTCGTGCGATCGCGCCGCGCCGATCGCCGCTCCCCCGTGGTGGCCATGCCCGCAGTCTAACCACGTCCGATGACGAGTCGGCCGGGAGAACGGGCACACACCGGAGCGCCCCGCTAGAATGTGTGGCATGGCACGCGTGAACAACACCCCGACGCCCGCAGACCGCGAGGCACAGCGTACCTCCGGCGACGCTCCCAACCCCGTCTGGTTCAAGCCGATCATGTTCGGCTTCATGCTCCTCGGGCTGCTCTGGATCATCGTCTTCTACGTCTCCAACGGAGTGCTGCCCATCCCGGCCGCCGGGTCGTGGAACATCCTCATCGGTTTCGGGATCGCCTTCATCGGCTTCCTCATGACCACCCGCTGGCGCTGACCCCGCCGCTGTCGGACGCGTCGGCCACCGGCGCCGATCCGCTCCGCATCGCCCTCGTCAGCCTGCACACCTCCCCGGCGGACGACCCGGGCACCGGCGACGCCGGCGGCATGAACGTGGTCGTCCTGCACCAGGCGCGCGCACTCGCCCGCCTCGGCCACTCGGTGGAGATCATCACGCGTCGTTCCTCCCCGGACGCGCCGGCCTCGATCGACCTCGCCGAGCGCCTCGTCCTCCGTTTCTTCGACGCAGGCCCCGCTCATCCACTGCCCAAGGGCGAGCACGAGTCCGTGGTCGCCGACTTCTCGGCGCGACTGGACGAGATCGGTCCCGTCGACGTCCTGCACTCCCACCATTGGTTCTCGGGTATGGCAGCGCTGCCCGTGGCACGCCGTCGCGGGATCCCGCACCTGCAGAGCTTCCACAGCATCGCGGCGGACCCGACGACCCCGTTGTCCGATGGCGAACGTCCCGAGTCGCCTGGTCGATTGGCCGGCGAGGCGCTCCTCGCGCGGGAGTCCGATGCCGTCGTCGCCATCAGCGAGGCGGAGGCGCGCACCGTCGTCGATCGCCTCGGCGGTGGCCGGGAACGCGTCACAGTGGTCCCTCCCGGCGTCGATGCGGATCTGTTCCACCCGTGGACGGGCGGCCACCGCGGCCGCGGTTACGTCGTCGCGGCGGCGCGATTGCAGCCCCTGAAGGGGCTCGACCTCGCGATCGAGGCCGTGGCCCACGTGCCCGGGGACGTGCGCCCGACGCTCGTCGTGGCGGGAGAGGCCTCCGCGGACTTCGACGGGTACGTCGACGAGCTCCGCGCCTTGGCCGCCGACAGCGGAGTCACCGACGACGTCCGCTTCATCGGGCCGCAGAGTCGCGCGGACCTCGCCGCCCTCCTGCGGGAGTCACGGCTCGTCCTCGTGCCGTCGCACTCCGAGACCTACGGTCTCGTGGCCCTCGAGGCGTCGGCGAGCGGCGTGCCCGTGGTCGCGTCCGCATCGGGGGGCCTCACGGAAGCGGTCCTCGACGGTCGGACGGGCCTCGTCCTCGCGTCGCGCGATCCGCGTGACTGGGGGGCGGCGATCGCCGCCCTGCTCCGAGACGGCGAGCGCCTCGCCGACCTGGGACGAGCGGGCCGTGCGCACGCCGAGTCGCTGTCCTGGGACCACTCGGCCGCCGCACTGGTCCGGTGCTACCGCGCACTCTCCGCGACGGCGGCACCGTGAGCCTGCTCGACGACATCGGCACGGCTCTCGTCGTCCACGCCCACCCGGACGACGAGACGATCGCGTCGGGCGGCCTCCTCGCCGAACTGCGCGCGCGCGGCGTACGCGTCGTCCTCGTGACGGCGACGCGCGGCGAGCGCGGCGAGATCGTGCCGGGCACCCTCGACCCCGCGCTCGACGAGACCGAACTCGCCGCTGCCCGCGAAGCCGAGCTCCACGGCGCCCTCTCCGCGATCGGAGTCGACGAACACGCGTGGCTCGGAACGGCGCCCGCCCGGGCCGCCGGGCTGCGCGATCGCCGGTACCGGGACTCCGGCATGGAGTGGGTGCGACCGGGGCTCGCGGGTCCGGCCGCCGACGCCGGTCCCGACGCGTTCGCGGAGACGTCGGTCGACGAGCAGGTCGCGGATCTCCTGGCCCTCGCGGAGAACGTATGCCCGGACGCCGTCATCGGGTACGGCCCGGACGGCGGCTACGGGCATCCGGACCATGTCCGAGCTCACGTGATCGCGGCCGCCGTCGCACGATCCGTCGGCGTCCCGTTCCTGGAACTCGCTCACGATCGCGATCCCGGGGTCGAGTGGTTCGACCTCGAGCACCGTCGCACCGCGATGACCGATGCGCTCCGGCATCACCGCAGCCAGGTGACCGTCGACGGCTCGGAGCTCGTGCACTCGGGCGGTCAGCGCCAGGCGATCGAACCGAGTGTGGGGCTCCGGCCGAGCGGACGCTGACGCTCCCGGGGGTGACAGCTCGGCGATCAGTCGTCGTCGATCGTCGCGAACCACTCCGCGTAGCGCGTGTTGCGCGCCATCCGCCGCGTCTCGTCGGGGGCGTCGTCGTCCCACCACACGGGCCCGCGTTCGCCGAGGGCCGTCTTCGCTGTGTCGACGCGCGCACGGGCCGCCTCGATCGCGGCCGCGTCGTCGGTCGCCTTGCCGTCGCGCTTCGCTCGGCGAGCGCTCATCAGTTCCTGCACGAGTTCCGTCCGTCGCTCCTCCGGCAGCGACGGATCCGTCCGTCTCCAGAGGCGGCCGCGCACCACGATGTAGCGCCCGTCCGGGGTCTGGAGCGGTCCGTCGGCATGGCCGTCCGCGGTTCCGTCGGTGTCCTCGTCGCTCATCGCGCCACTCCTCCACCGGTGGAATCGGCCCGCCCCGACGGTCCATGCGATCGGTCGCGCAGAGCCTTCGTCGAGGGAGAGTTACACCGGTGTAATTATCCCCACTGTGCACAACCTGTGGATAAGTATGCCGGGGCGGGAGGGTGGCACGTGCGCGCCGCCGCCGGTGGCCACCTCAGCGAACGTCGAGGGCGCCAGATACGCGCCGAGGGCGCCACGTAGATGTGGCGCCCTCGGGCCGCAGTAGCGCCCTCGCGGGGGTCAGGGGATGAACGCGACCAGGGCGGTGAGCGCGATCAGGGCGGCGGCGAGGCCGATGAGGAGGGCCGTCTGGAGGCCCTGGCGGCGGATCTGGCGGGTGTTCACGAAGATCAGGCCGGCGACCGCGCCCACCACGAGACCGCCGAGGTGCGCCTGCCACGCCACGTTGATACCCGGGATGAACCCGATCACGAGGTTGATTCCGACGAGGACGAGCAGTCCCGTCATGTTGCCGCCGAGGCGGCGCTGGATCACGATGAACGCGCCCATGAGGCCGAAGATCGCTCCCGACGCACCGACGACCGGGGAGAGCGGATCCGAGAGCGCGAGCACTCCGAGGGATCCGCCGAAGCCGGCGATCAGATAGAGCGCGAGGAACCGACCGCGCCCGAGCATGGACTCGAGCGCCTGACCGAAGATCCACAACGTGTACATGTTGAGTGCCACGTGGAAGATGAATCCGGTGGAGTGCACGAGCATCGTCGTGAGCATGCGCCACGGCTGGAAGCCGTTCACGACCGCGTAGTCGGGGATGATGTACGCGCCGGCGAACCACAGCTGCTGGGTGAGCCAGCCGCCCGTCACGAGCTGGAGCACGAAGACGAGTGCCGTGGCGGCGATGATCCCGAGTGTCACGACCGGGCGGTCGCCCGATCGTGACAGGATCCGACGCCGCGTGCGGGGCGCCGTCGCGCGCTGCTCCTTCATGCATTCAGGGCAGATGACGCCGACGGCACCCTGCGTCTGGCATTCGCCGCAGATGGTGCGTCCGCACCGCTGGCACAGCACGAAGCTCTGCCTATCGGGGTGTCGGTAACAGACGTTGCTCGAGGACCCGGGTGGGACGCTGCTCATCGACGGGGGTGTCAGACCTGCTCGACGGTGATGCTCTGGATGACGACCTCGTCGAGAGGACGGTCACGTGCATCGGTGGGCACGGCGGCGAGCTTGTCGACGAGCTTCTTGCCCTCGTCGTCGATGACGGCACCGAAGATGGTGTGCTTGCCCTGCAACCACGTGGTCGGAGCGACCGTGATGAAGAACTGCGACCCGTTGGTGCCGCGGCCCGCGACCTTGCCGGCGTTCGCCATGGCGAGGATGTAGGGCTCGGTGAACGTGAGCTCCGGGTGGATCTCGTCGTCGAACTGGTAGCCGGGGCCCCCGATGCCCTGACCGAGCGGGTCTCCGCCCTGGATCATGAAGCCGGGGATGATGCGGTGGAACGGAACGCCGTTGTAGAGCGGTTCGGTGGAGGTGGCGCCCGTCTGCGGGTGCGTCCACTCCTTGGTGCCGGTGGCGAGTCCGACGAAGTTGGCGACGGTCTGGGGAGCGTGGTCGCCGTAGAGGGCGACGGAGAGGTCGCCGTAGTTGGTGTGGATGGTGGCGACGGCTGTGTGCAATGACATGTGCTTATTGTTCCATAGCACGCTGGGGCAACCCTTAGTGCTCGCGGTCTGCGAGGTGGCAAGATAGGGGGACCGTGTTCAACGAAAACCTCTAGGAGGTCGGCCGTGGGTCTGTCACGTAAGCGTAAGAAGGAACTGAAGAAGCTGAAGCGCGAGGCGAACAAGTTGTGGGGTGCTCAGCAGGAGCTGCTGAACCACGCGAACGTCGTCGCGAGGGACGCGAGCCGTCAGATCGGTAACTTCGGTCGCGAGACGGTCGTCCCGGCCGCGCGTGGTGCGTACTCCGACACGCTCGCTCCGGTCGTCGACCGCGGCGTGTCCGTGGGTCGCGGCGCCGCCGGTGCCGTCAAGAAGGGCGTCGACAGCAAGGTCGTGCCCGCCCTCGGCGGTGTGGTGGGCTCCGTCCTCTCGATCGGTGACGTTGCGAAGGACAAGCGTGTCCAGGCCGCCGTCAAGCGACTGCACCTCGAGAAGTACGCACCGAAGAAGTCCGGCCCGGGTGCCGGAACGGTCATCGCGATCGGACTCGGCGTGCTCGCCGCTGCCGGTGTCGCGTACGCCGCCTGGCAGACGTTCCGCGCCGACGACGAGCTCTGGGTCGCCGACGACGAGCCGATCCTCCCCAACGCGTAACAGGATCGCCGACTCCTGACGACAGGCTCGGGCACCCACGGGTGCCCGAGCCTGTCCGCATGTCCGGACGCGGTGCCCGCCATGCGCACCGCTCCCCGTGGCGCACACCCCCGACGCCTCGGCCCGGATGTGGGCGCCAGACGCTTCGGCGTGCCCGACGCCGCGCGATCCGAGCGCGCTCGGAACCGAGTGACCGCCGCACGGCCGGAATCGGATGCAGCGCCCTCGCCGCCCTCTGAATCCAGGCCACCGAGTCGGACTCGCGCGCGCACCGGCCTCTCGCCAGTACCGTTTCGGCCACCTCGCGGAGGTGCGTAGGCGAAGCGCCGCGCCGGTCGACCCGACGTTCGGCGGATTGCCGGGTTACAGGTAGGCGAGTCCGACGTCGACGAGGGACACCCGGTCGAGCGACGGCACCTGCTCGAGCGCGATCCAGTCGGCGTAGTCCGTCGAGCCGTTCTGCTCGTACGTAAGCGTCCCGCCCGTGACGTGGGCCCGGTAGACGATGCGGATCGCGTGCAGCGGCCCCGAGGCATCGTCGCTCAAGCGGCGGTCGGCCGGGATGACGAAGCTGTCGACGCCGAGGATGCCGTCGATCTCCGCGTCGAAGCCCGTCTCCTCGCGGATCTCGCGAACGGCCGCGGCAGCGGGATCCTCGCCCGGGTCGATGCCCCCACCCGGCAACGTCCAGCCGCTGCGGCCGTGCTCGTTCCAGTGGGCCAGCAGGATCTGCGCGCCCTCGATGATCACGCCGTACGCGGCGACACGAATGTCCATGCCGTCACGATACTTCGCCTAGCCTGGACGCACCCACCCCGTCCGGATCCGAAAGGCACTCCCATAGAAGAGATCACGGTTTCCCAGTTGCACGACCTCGAGGGCGTCACCGTCATCGACGTGCGCGAGCCCGACGAGTTCACCGGCGGACACATCCCGGGTGCGGTCAACATCCCGCTGCAGACGGTGCCGGACAACCTCGACGCGATCGACGCCGACAAGCCGGTCTACGTCGTCTGCCAGCACGGCATGCGATCGGAGCGCGCGGCCACCTTCCTCGACACCCGCGGCTTCGACACCGTCAACGTCCTCGGCGGCACGTCGGCCTGGATGGCCGCCGACCTCCCCGTCGAGCACTGACCCGCCCCACCTCCACTCTCCCCCTCCCCCCCTCCCAGATGAGGCGTTTGAGCGTGATTGCGCCGGTATAGCGGTGCGATCACGCTCAAACGCCGCATGTGGCGGGGTCGGGGGTAGGAGCGGGGGGTTACGGGTGGAGGGTGAGGGTGCCCGCGCCGTCGACGATGTCGCCGGCGAGGCCGAGGCGGGCTCGGAACGGGCGGTCCGAGGAGCTCGTGATCGTGACCGAACCGTCGTCCGCGCGATCGACCGTGAAGGTCGCCGTGGCGCCGTCGGGCGACACCACGCGCGCCTCAGACACCCGGGTGCCCGGGAAGACCGTCACGAGCGGGGAGTCGAGCACGTCGTAGTCGGGACGGTCGTCGACCGAACCGGTCACGAGCACACTGCCCTCGCGCACCCACAGGGGCACGCTGTCGAAGGCATGCGTCTCGGTGCGCCACGCGCCACCGTCGGCGACCTCACCCGTGAGGTAGTTCGTCCACGTGCCGGCCGGCAGGTAGTACGTGACCTCGCCGGCCGCGGAGAAGACCGGGGCCACGAGCAGGCTGTCGCCGATCATGTACTGGCGGTCGAGGTGGTCGACGGCCGGGTCGCCCGCGAACACGAGCTGCATCGGGCGCATGAACGGGACACCGCGCTCGTGCGCCTCGAGTCCGGTCGCCGTGAGGTATGGGATGAGCGACAGCTTGAGCTTCACGAACTTCCGCGTCACCGCGACGGCGCTCTGCTCGTCCTCGGTCTCACCGGCGGCGAGCTCGGGGTCGAACGCCCACGGCACGCGGTAGCTCGTCGACCCGTGCAGTCGCGTGTGGCTCGACATCAATCCGAAGACGACCCAGCGCTTGAAGACGGCCGGATCGGGCTTGCCCTCGAAGCCGCCGATGTCGTGGCTCCAGTAGCCGAAGCCGCTCATCGCGAGCGACAGGCCTCCACGCAGCGTCTCCGCCATGGATTCGAACGACGACGAGTTGTCCCCGCCCCAGTGCACGGGCATCTGCTGCCCGCCGGCCGTGGCCGACCGGGCGAAGAGCACGGCCTCCCCCTCACCCAGTGTGTCCTCGAGCGCGTCGAAGACCGCACGGTTGTACAGCTGCGTGTACCAGTTGTGCATGCCCTCGGATGCCGAACCGTCGAACCACACGACGTCCGTGGGGATCCGCTCGCCGAAGTCCGTCTTGATCGCATCGACCCCCTGGCCCACGAGCGTGCGGATCTTGCCCTGGAACCAGGCCGTCGCGTCGGGGTTCGTGAAGTCGACGAGCCCCATGCCGCCCTGCCACATGTCCCACTGCCAGATCGTGCCGTCGGCGCGGTGCACGAGGTACCCCGCCTCGGCTGCCTCGGCGAAGAGGGAGGAGCGCTGCGCGATGTACGGGTTGATCCACGCGCTGATGTGCAGCTTCTTGTCGTGCAGGCGCGAGAGCATGCCCTCGGGGTCGGGGAACGTACGGGAGTCCCACTCGAAGTCGGTCCAGTTGAACTCGCGCATCCAGAAGCAGTCGAAATGGAAGACGCTCAGGGGGATGTCACGCTCCGCCATGCCGTCGACGAAACGATTGACCGTCTCCTCGTCGTAGTCGGTCGTGAAGCTCGTGGAGAGCCACAGGCCGTACGACCACGCTGGTACCTTCGCGGGGCGGCCGGTGAGGGCCGTGTACCGCTCGAGCACGCGCTCGGGCGTGGGGCCGTCGAAGACGAGGAACTCGAGGGCCTCGCCGGCGGCGGAGAACTGGACGCGCTCGACCGATTCCGTACCCACCTCGAAGGAGACGTGACCGCGGTGGTTGACGAGCACGCCGTAGCCGCGGTTGGTGAGGTAGAACGGGATGTTCTTGTATGACTGCTCGCTCGACGTACCGCCGTCGGCGTTCCAGATGTCGACGGTCTGGCCGTTCTTGATGAACGGCCCGAACCGCTCGCCGAGGCCGTAGACGAGCTCGCCGACACCGAGCGACAGCTGCGCGTGGATGTAGCGCTCCGCCTCCGCGAGTCCCGTCGAGGTCACGCCGGTGATGCCGGCCGGTTCGGCCGTGACGGGCGCCTCGGACCCGAGGGTCATCATTCCGAGCGACTTGTGACCGAGCGAGGTGAGCACCCGGTCGCCGGAGGTGAAGCTCAGCGCCCACGGCGCCCCGGGAGCGACGCGGGCCGTGAGGCCGCCCGTCGTGAGCACGCCGTGGCCGTCGTCGAGCGATGCGGTTCCCGCGCCGTCCTCCGCGCCCACGAGCTCGAAGCCCGGGTCGGCGTCGACACCCACGTGGTGCTCGACGCGCACGCGGACGACCCCCTCGAGCGGGCTCGAAAGCGTGACGGTGAGCAGGGAGCGGTTGAGGGTGTCTCCGCGGCGCTCGATGACCTTGGTCGGTGCGGTGACGACGAGGTGGTCGCCCCGCGCCTCGACGTCGTACGCCTCCTGGGCGTAGAGGGCGTCGACCCCGGGTCGTGCGTGCCAGAATCCATCGGTGAACTTCATGACTACTTGACTGCTCCTGCGGTGATGCCCCGGGTGAGGGTGCGTTGGAAGATGAGGAAGAACACGAGGGTGGGGATGAGGCCGAGGAGCGCCGACGCGCTCGTCGTCGTCACGTCCATGAGGCGGTCGCCCTGCAGCGACGCGATCGCCACCGGCACGGTCTGGTTCGCGTTCGAGACGAGGAACGTCAGGGGGATGAGGAACTCGTTCCACGTCCAGATGAAGAAGAAGATGAGCAGCACGCTCAGCGTCGGTCGCGAGATCGGGAACACCACGCTCGTGAGGATGCGCCACTTGCCGGCGCCGTCGAGGGCGGCCGCCTCGAGCACCTCCTTCGGGAAGGTGCCGTAGACCGACGCGAGGAGGTAGGTGCCGAACGCGCTCTGGATCACGATGAAGATGATGATGACGCTCCACGTGTTGTCGTAGAGGCCCACCTCCTTGAACATGAAGTAGAGCGGGTAGAGGAGCACCTCCTGCGGCAGCATGTTCGCGAGCAGGATGAGGACGACGATCCAGGTGCGGCCCTTCACGCGACCGATACCGAGCGCGAAGGCGTTGAGCACCGAGATGGCGACGGCACCGATCGCGACGACACCGCTGATGAAGATGCTGTTCCACAGCTTCACCGGGAAGTCGACGCGGTCCCAGAACGCCACGATGCCGTCGGTGTAGATCGCCTGCGGGATCGAGAGCGGCCCGTTCGACGCGTAGTCGGACGGCGACTTGAACGAGTTGATGAGGATGAGCAGGATCGGGGCCGCGATGAGCAGCCCGACGAGGATCGCGAAGCCGAGGGCCACCCAGTCGGCCGCCTTCTTCTTGGCACCCGGTCGGCGGTTGCGCACGGGCCGGCGTGCGGCCCGGCTCCCGGGCTCTGCGCCCGTGACGACGGCGGTGGTGTCGAGGGTCGGGGCGCTCATCGCTCCTCCTCCTGCTTCTCGAGGCGACGCTGCGCGGCGATGAAGATCACCGAGACGATCGCGATGACGATGGTGAGGGCCGTGGCGATCGTGGCGCCGTAGCCCACCTGCTGCGACTGGAAGAACTCGCTGTACGCGTAGTAGGCGGGCACGATCGTGGAGTCGCCGGGGCCGCCGCGCGTCAGCGTGTAGACGGGTCCGAAGACCTTGAGGGCGGCGATCGTTCCCGTCAGGACCACCACGAAGATCTCGGGGCGGATGATCGAGACGGTGATCGCCTGGAAGCGCTGGAACCAGTTCGCTCCGTCGAGCTCCGCCGCTTCGTAGAGCTCGGGGTCGACGCGCTGGAGGGCCGCCATGAAGATGACCACCGGGTAGCCGATCTGCACCCACACGAGGATCACCATGAGGCTGATGAGCGCGGTGTCCGGGCTCCCGAGCCAGTTGTGGGCGAGGCCGCCGAGACCGACGGACTCGAGGATCGTGTTGAGGGCGCCGTCCTGCGGGCGCAGGATCCAGCCGATCACGATCGCCGCGATGACGGCGGGCAGGATCTGCGGCAGGTAGAAGGTGGCGCGGAAGAAGCTCGCGAGCTTCCCGCCGAACTTGCGACCGATGAGGTCGAAGAGGAGAGCGGCGAGGAGGAGGCCGAGGAGCGTCGGGACGACGACCATCGCGAGGATCATCGCGATCGAGTTGGCGAACGAGGTCCAGAAGGTGCCGTCGCCGGCGAGCTTCTCCCAGTTCTCGAGGCCGATCCACTCCGGCGGGCGGATGCCGCGGTACGAGGTGAAGGTGAGGTACACGTTCCAGAGCAGCGGAACGATGATCACGAGGGTCAGGAGGGCGAGTCCCGGGATGAGGTAGACCCAGAACGTGCGACTGCGCGTTCCCGGGATCAGGCTCGCGGAGCCGGGTCGGCGCACGGGGGGCGCCGGGGTCTGGGTGGTCATGTCGTTTCCTTCGTCTTCTCCTGGTGCGGTGGGCCGTGGATCGCGTCCACGGCCCACCGCTTCGTCTCAGAGGGGTCAGCCGACGATGTCGTCGACGCCGCTCTGGTAGTTCTCACCGAGCTGCTGCTGCACCTCGGCCGGGGAGAGGGTGCCGTTGAGCAGCTCCTGCAGACCGGCGTTGAGCTCGTCGTAGAACGTCGCCGTGGGCCAGTCCGGGTAGAACGCGAGGCCGTCGCGCTCGGTCAGGGTGTTGAAGTTCGCGATGAGTTCCGCGCTCTTCTCGTCCGTGATGTCGGCGGGGTCCGCCGCGACGGGCACGCCGCCGTTGTTGCCGATGAGGGCCTGGATCTCGGGGCGCATCGTGATGTCGATGAACTGCTCGGCGAGCTCCTTGTTCGCCGCGCGCTCAGGGATGACCCACATGTTGCCGGCCGAGCCGGGAGCCATCTCGGACTCGGGGAAGAGGAACGTCCCGAACTCGAAGTCGGTGACCTCCGTGGTGAAGCGGTTGTGCCACCAGCTGCCCGAGAAGAAGATCGGGTAGGTGCCGTTGATGAACGACGTTCCGGCGTCCTCGGCCTTGAGGCCGGTGGAGTCGGCGCTGATGTAGCCCTTGTCCGTCCAGTCCTTCACGGTCTCGGTGGCGTAGCTGATCTCCGGTCCCTCGAAGTCGACCGTGTCGGTGTACAGCTGGTAGCTGTCCACCCAGTCGCGGTCGGCCTGGGACAGCGCGAGCTGGTACCAGAGCTGGCCGAGGGGGTATTCGGCCGCGGACTCGGCGAGCGGCGTGACGCCCTCGTCGGCGAACGCCTGCATGACGGTCTCGAACTCGGCCATCGTGGTGGGGATCTCGAGGCCGGCCTCGGTGAACATGTCGACGTTGTAGTACACCTCGACGAACTCACCGTAGTTCGGGACGCCGTAGAAGCTTCCCGAACCCATGATGCCGCTCTCGTCGTACTGCGCCGTGGTCTGCAGCGACGGTGCGAGCTTGTCGGCCCAACCGTACTCGTCATAGGCGTCGTCGAGGGGGGCGAGCAGGCCCTGGCTGGCGAGGAGGCCGGCCGTGGCGTTGCCCTTGTTGTACTCGAGGATGTCGGGGGCCTCGTCGGAGTTGAGCACCTGGCTCGCGGTCGAGCGGATCTGCTCGAAGGCCTTGGCCTCGAACTCGACCGTCGCGCCCGTCTCCTCCTCGAAGACCTTGATGGCTTCGTCCCACGCGATTCCCATCGCGCTGGTCTCGCTCTCGAAGTGCCACAACGTGAGGACGTTGTCGTCCGCCGCGTCGCCGCCGCTGCCGGAGCAGCCGGACAGGACGAGGGCGCTGGCTGCGAGCAGCGCGGCCCCCGTGATCTTCTTGCTGTGCTTCATTTTCCTACCTCTCTGGAGAAAATGCGGTGGAGTGGGCGCACCGCGCGCCGTGGGTGAGTCGAAGCGTTTCGACGGTTTAGAAGAACCGTCGAAGCCGTTTCCGGTCTCTGGTCGGGATGGTCGGGTGGTCAGGGGGGCGGAGCGACCGAGTCGAACGATCGATACTCCGGCGCGACGTACTGCACGCGGGGGGTCGGAGGGAATGGAAGGGAGTCGATGAGGAGATCGACCGCG
Organism: Labedella endophytica; assembly: GCF_003990045.1. Lineage (GTDB taxonomy): Bacteria > Actinomycetota > Actinomycetes > Actinomycetales > Microbacteriaceae > Labedella > Labedella endophytica. Next base: position 56,982 of record NZ_RZGZ01000004.1, read on the forward strand.
ACGTCGCACGTGGCCGTCGCGACGAGCGGGATGACGTCGAGCGCCGGCTCGAACCGGCTCGTGTCGAACGTGGATCCGACGGAGATGACCGAGAGGTCCCTCGGGACGCTGATGCCACGCTCCGCCAGATACCCGAGGACGCCCGCCTGCACCGACTCCTGCGCGTGCAGGAGGAGGGCTGTGGGCGGTTCGTCGGCGTCGAGGAGCGCCTTCACCGTGGCACGGACCGAGGCGCCGTCCGTCTCGGAGGTGACGAAGACGGCCTCGAGACCGAGGCCACCCGTGTACGAACCGAACTCGGTCCGCACGCGGAGGGGGAAGTTCGAGCCGCGGTCGTAGATCTCCTGAGGGTGGCCGATGTGCGCGATGCGGCGATGCCCCAGCGCTGTGAGCCGGTCGACGGCCAGGCGGACGGCGGCCTCGAAGTCGAGGTCGACGCACGCGAGGTCCGTCGTGTCGTCGGGGATTCCCACGAGCACGGTCGGCAGGCCGAGCGAGCGGACGAGATCCACCCGCTCGTCGTGGGCGGAGACGTCGAGCACGATGACGCCGTCGACGAGGCGGCTCGAGGCGACGCGGGAGAGGCCCTTCGTCGCCTCGTCCTCCGTGAGGAGCAGGATGTCGTAGTCGTGGCGGCGCGCGGCCGTCGCCACGGCGAGCACGAAGGCCATGTGCGCCGGGGCGTAGGTGTCGTGGCGCAGCGGGGCCGTGACGGCGAAGATCTGGGTGCGCGTCCCCGCCATCATCCGGGCGCCGGCGTGGGGCTGGTAGCCGAGTCGGCTGGCCGCGTCGGTGACCCGGCGGCGCGTGGTCTCGGCGATCGAGCGCTTGCCGCTCAGGGCGTAGGAGACCGTGCTGATGGACACACCGGCGGCACGAGCGACGTCGTGGATGGTGGTCATGGCGACTCCGTTGTCTGGCACCTGGTGGGTTCGGGAACCGATCGTTGAAACGCTTCGACGATCGATGACGGCCACGTTACGTGACGCGTCCGTCGAGCGCAACACATATGTGGCTCACGGCAACATAAACGTTATGAACACGGCCGGGACCAGTGCGTGGCACACCGAGGCGCGGACTGGCACGATGGCAGGGAGTCGACGCGCCGTGTCGCGGCCCGGCCGAGAGGATGGCTGCGGTGGGAGTTCGACGAGATCGAGCACGGATTCTCCCCGTCGTTGCGGCGATCGTGGCATGTCTCCTGACGGCGTGCACGACGCCCGCCGCCGATCCCGAACCGACCGCCTCGGCGGCACGGAGCGGAACGGGTGAGGTACGGCACGACCTCGAGCCGCTCACGGATCGCTTCATCCGCCTCGACACCGCGACCGCCGCGACCTGGATGTCGGGCACGCTCGGCGACGACCGGGTGCCCGGGCCGAGCACCTATTGGATCGACGCCATCGTCACCCTCGACGAAGCCGACTATGCGGCGCTCCAGTCGGAGACCGACGCCCAGGACACCACCGATTCTCCAGCCGTCGACGCGGGCATCGAGGGCGAGCTCCCCGACGGACCGTTCCTCCGCTCGGACGAGCTCGATGCGCTGTTCTCGCCCGACGGCTACTGGAGCGTGGTGTTCCTCCATGACGCCACACGAACCGTCATCCTCTCGTCCCGCTTCGAGTAACCCCCGTCGTTCCCTGAGCCTGTCGACGGGTGCCGACGACGTTCGGACATGAGACGAACCGTGTCAGAGCTCGGCGCGGGCGACGATTCCGTCGAAGACGAGTTCGGCCGCCCCGATGAGAAGGAGATCGCTGCCGAGTTCGGCACGCACGACCGTGACACTCTGCCACGGCGGCTGCAGGGTGTTCGACGCGAGCAGGTCGAGGAAGTAGTCGGACTCGAAGTCGAACAGGACGCCGAGGAACCCGCCGAGCACGACCTTCTCCGGGTTCAGGATGTTGATCATGTTGCGCACGCCGACGCTCAGGATGCCGAGCTGCCGGTGCACCTCCGCGCGCACCTCGGGGCGCTCGTCGGCGACGAGGGCCGCCTCGAGCTCGTCGAGGCTCGCACTGCGGAGACCGAGCACGCCGAGGAGCCGCTGCTGGTTGACGCTCTCCTCGAGCTCGCCCTCCGTGGCCGAGGCGTCCGGAGGCGCCGCGACGCGGTTGTGGCCGAACTCGCCCGCGTAGCCCTCTGCACCGTTCACGAGCTCGCCGTTCACGATGATGCCGCCACCGATACCGCTGGGGCCACCGTTCATGTAGAGCATGTGGGTCGCGTCGACCGCCGCCCCGAAGAGGTTCTCGGCACGCGCACCGAGGTTGGCGTCGTTCGCCGCGAGCACGGGGAACCCCGTCGCTTCCTCGAGGAGCGAACCGAGCGGCTCGTCGTGCCAATCGAGGTGCGGCGCCCAGCGTACGCATCCGTCGGCGGCGCGCACGAGACCCGGCACCGCGACACCGATCCCGGCGATGCGGTGCCCGGGTGTGAGCTCATGGCGCAGCTCCTCGAGCAGGCTCCGCGACACCTCGACGGCCCGGGCGACCGTCGGGATCGTCTCCGTCTCGAACCGCCGCCGCGCGAGCACCTGCCGGTCGAACGTGACGAGCGCCATCGTGATGGCGTCGATCTCGGGCACGATCGCGATCGCGACGACGTCGGGCGACGCCTGCACGACGGGGCTCGGCCGCCCCACCTGCTTCGTCGACCGCGGCTCGACCTCCACGACGAGGCCGCGGTCGACGAGTTCCGCGACGAGGCCGGAGATCGTCGAGCGGTTGAGCCCCGTCTCGCGCGTGAGTTCGGCCCGGGACGCGGGGCCGGAGCGGTGTACGCGCCGCAGGATCGTCGAGAGGTTCACCGACGATCCCCGCTCCGGCCCTGTCGCCCGCTGGTTCTCGTCACGGGGGGAAGTGGACATCGGGGTTCTCCTTGCACGTACCGGGACGCCGCGGGGCGTGACTCCCGCTACATCCGTGGTCCTCTCCGCTTGCTGACCACATCGAACGCGACGGCCAGGAGGAGGACTAGCCCCTTGATGACCTGCTGCCACGCCGAGTCCACCGAGAGGATCGACAGTCCCATGTTGAGGACACCCATGATCATCGCACCGATCACGGCGCCGATCACCGTGCCCACTCCGCCCGTGACCGCTGCGCCGCCGATGAATGCGGCGGCGATGGCGTCGAGCTCGTAGGAGTTACCGGCCGAGGCGACCGCCCCGCCCGCTCGGGCCGCGGTCACGATTCCGGCGAGCGCCGCGAGCACACCCATGTTCACGAAGATGAAGAAGTTCACCCAGCGCGTCTTCACACCGCTCATCTGCGCCGCGAAGAGGTTGCCGCCCATCGCGTACACGTGCCGGCCGAAGACCGTGCGCTTGAGCACGAACGTGTAGAGCAGGATGAGCGCCGCGAGGATGATGAGGATGATCGGCAGCCCGCGGTGCGCCGAGAGCAACCAGGCGAAGAACAGCACGGCCACGGTCGTCACGACGATCTTCGCGACGAGGAGCATCCCCGGTTCGACCGGGAGGTCGAGCGCGAGCTGCTTGCGCCGCGATCGGAATTGCGAGAGCGCGAACGCGATGACGACCACGATCGCCGCGATCAGGGTGACGACGTCATGCCCGCCGAGCATCGTGCCGAACGACTGCGGCAGCGTCCCCTTGCCGATGGCCACGAAACCCGCCGGGAGGGCGTTGATCGTGCCGCCGGTGAGGAGCACGAGCGTGAGCCCGCGGAACAGCAGCATGCCGGCGAGCGTCACGATGAACGCCGGTATCCCGACGAAGGCGATCCAGAACCCCTGCCAGACGCCCACCAGAGCTCCGACGGCGAGGCCGACGACCACCGCACCCCACCAGGGCAGCTCCCACTGCACCATCGCGATCGCCGTGACGGCTCCCACGAGGGCGACGACCGACCCGACCGACAGGTCGATGTGGCCGGCGATGATCACGATGACCATGCCGACCGCGAGGATCAGCACGTATGCGTTCTGCTGGATGAGGTTGTTGATGTTGGCGGGGAGGAGGAGCTTGCCGCCCGTGAGCACCTGGAAGAGGATCACGATGATCGCGAGCGCCCCCAGGATCCCGAACTGTCGGAGGTCCACGTTGAGGCGCAGTCGGCGCCCGTCGGAACCGGGCTTCTGCGCCGAGATGGTGCTCATCGGTCGTCGTCCTTTCCTGCGGTCATGTAGTGCATGAGCGTCTCCTGATCGGCGTCCGCCCTGGACACCTCGCCGGTGATCCGGCCCTCGGAGATCGCGTAGATCCGGTCGGACAGCCCGAGGAGTTCGGGCAGTTCGGAGGAGATCACGATCACGGCCTTGCCTTGCGCCGCGAGCTCGTTGATGAGCCCGTAGATCTCGTACTTCGCCCCCACGTCGATGCCGCGGGTGGGCTCGTCGAGGATGAGGACGTCGGGGTGCGTGTGCAGCCACTTGCTGAGCACGACCTTCTGCTGGTTGCCTCCGGAGAGGCGACCGGTGAGCGTCGCGACGGACCCCGTCTTGATGTTCATCGAGGTGCGGTAGCTCTCGGCCACCTGGTACTCGCGCAGACCGTTGACGATGCCCCACTTCGCGAGGCGACCGACGGCGGCCGCGGAGATGTTGACGCGGATGTCGCCGATGAGGTTGAGCCCGTACCGCTTGCGATCCTCGGTCGTGTACGCGATTCCGTTGCGGATGGCCTCGTCGATCGTGCGTGTGGAGATCTTCTTGCCGTCCTTGAAGACGGTGCCGGAGATCCCGGTGCCATAGCTGCGGCCGAAGATGCTCATCGCGAGCTCCGTGCGGCCGGCACCCATGAGCCCGGCGAAGCCGACGATCTCACCGGCGCGTACCGAGAAGCTCACGTCGTCCGACACGAGGCGGGACGAGTCCATCGGGTGATGCACCGTCCAGTGCTCCACCCGGAACTTCTCCTCGCCGATGTCGGGGGTGCGGGGCGGGAACATGCTGCTGAGCTCTCGGCCGACCATCGCCTTGATGATGCGACCCTCGTTCGCCGTGGGCTCCGACATGTCGATCGTCTCGATGGTGCTGCCGTCGCGGATCACCGTGACGCGGTCGGCGATCCGCCGGATCTCCTTGAGCTTGTGGCTGATGATGATGCTCGTGATGCCCTGATCGCGCAGGTTGTTGATGAGGTCGAGCAGGTGCGCGGAGTCCTCGTCGTTGAGGGCGGCCGTCGGCTCGTCGAGGATGAGGAGCTTGACCTCCTTCGCGAGGGCCTTCGCGATCTCGACGAGCTGCTGCTTACCCACGCCGATGTCCTGGATGCGCGTCGCCGGGTTCTCGTTGAGACCGACGCGCGCGAGCAGGATCGCCGCCTCCTTGTTGGTGCGGTCCCAGTCGATGACGCCGCGGGACTGCAGCTCGTTGCCGAGGAAGATGTTCTCCGCGATCGACAGGTAGGGGCTGAGCGCGAGCTCCTGGTGGATGATCACGATGCCGTCGCGCTCGCTGTCGTTGATGGAGCGGTAGCGCGCCTCGTGCCCGTCGAACTCGATGGTTCCAGTGAAGCTGCCGTAGGGGTAGACCCCGCTCAGCACCTTCATGAGCGTGGACTTGCCGGCGCCGTTCTCGCCGCAGATGCCGTGCACCTCGCCGCGCTTCAAGTCGACGCTCACCCCGGAGAGGGCCGGGATCCCGTTGAACTCCTTCACGATGTCACGCATCGTGAGGATGGTGGAGTCGTCCGCTGACGTCATCCGAAGTGCCTTTCGTTTCCGGGGTCGACCGGACCGGGGTGGCGCGCACGCCACCCCGGTCCACTCGATGGATCAGAGTCCGACGTCGCCTGCGGTGAGGAAGCCCGAGTCGATGAGCTTCGTCTGGACGTCGTCCTTCACGACGACCTCCGGCTGCAGGAGGTACGACGGCACGACCTTCTCGCCGTTGTCGTAGGTCTCCTCGTCGTTCACCTCGGGCTCGTCGCCGGCCTTGAGGGACTCGATCATGGTGAAGACCTGCTCGCCGAGCTTGCGGGTGTCCTTCCACACGGTCATGGACTGCTTGTCCGCGAGGATGTTGATGACACTGGCCTTGTCGGCGTCCTGTCCGGTGAGGATCGGCCAGTCGCTGCCGGGCGTGTATCCGTTGGACACGAGCGCCTCGGAGATGCCCTGGGCGAGGCTGTCGTTCGGGGACAGGACGACGTCGACCTTGTCGTCGGTGTAGAACGAGGCGAGACGGTTCTCCATCTCGTCCTGAGCTCCGGCGCTCTCCCAGCCCTGGATGCCGACGGACGCCCAGTCGTCGTTGGAGGTGGGCTCGTTGCCCGACTTCACGACGAGCTTGCCCTCGTCGATGTACGGCTTCAGCACGTCCCACGCACCCGAGAAGAAGAACTTCGCGTTGTTGTCGTCCGGGCTGCCGGCGAAGGGCTCGAGGTTGAACGGGCCCTCCTGGTTGTCGAGGTCGAGCTGCTCGACGATGTACTGGCCCTGGAGCTGTCCGACGAGGTAGTTGTCGAACGTGGCGTAGTAGTCGACGTTCGGGGTGCCGTTGATGAGGCGGTCGTAGGCGATGACCGTGATGCCCTCGTCGGCCGCGTCCTGGAGGACGGGCGAGAGGACGGATCCGTCGATCGCGGCGATGACGAGGACGTCGGCGCCGGATGCGATCTGGTTCTGGATCTGGCTGATCTGGGTGTCGGTGTCGTTCTCCGCGTACTGGAGATCGGTGGTGTAGCCGGCGTCGTCGAGGTTGGCCTTCAACTGCTCGCCGTCGTTGATCCAGCGCTCGAGTTCACGCGTGGGCATCGAGATGCCGACGCTCTCGATGTCGCCTCCTGCGGCCTCGCCTGCGGGGGTGTCGGCCGGGGCGTCGCATGCGGCGAGCCCCATGATGAGTCCTCCGGCCAGGGTCAGGCCGAGCAACTTCTTCGTTACGGACATCGGTGCATTTCCTCTCTGAAATGTGATCGGGCAACGACGCGATGGCTCAGGGTGCGCATCCTGCGTAAGTTGCTTGCGTCAACATATACACCCATTCCGCCGCCTGTGTGAACGTTTCGTTTCGGATCGATACCGGGGCGTGATCTGGGATCGGGCCGAGCTCACCCCGCGGGACCGATCGCCGGTTTCCTTTGACACTCCGAGTCACTCGGGATATGTTGTGAGCCGATACTTATCACCGACGTCGTTGAGAACGGAAAGCACCATGTCCCTCACCCCCACGCCCGCCGACCGTTTCTCCTTCGGTCTCTGGACCATCGGCTACAACGGAGCCGACCCCTTCGGCGGCCCCACGCGCGAACCCCTCGACGTCGTCCGCGGTGTCGAGAAGCTCGCTGAGCTCGGCGCCTACGGCCTCACGTTCCACGACGACGACCTCTTCGCGTTCGGCTCGACCGACGCCGAGCGTCAGACGCAGATCGACCGCCTCAAGGGCGCGCTGTCCGACACCGGCATCGTCGTGCCGATGGTCACGACCAACCTCTTCTCGGCCCCCGTCTTCAAGGACGGCGGTTTCACGTCCAACGACCGCGCCGTGCGTCGCTTCGCCCTCCGCAAGGTCCTCCGCAACATCGACCTCGCCGCCGAGCTCGGCGCGAAGACGTTCGTCATGTGGGGCGGCCGCGAGGGCGCCGAGTACGACGCGGCCAAGGACATCCAGGCCGCCCTCGAGCGCTACCGCGAGGCCGTCAACCTGCTCGGCGACTACGTCACCGACAAGGGCTACGACATCCGCTTCGCGATCGAGCCGAAGCCCAACGAGCCCCGCGGCGACATCCTGCTCCCGACACTCGGCCACGCGATCGCGTTCATCGAGACGCTCGAGCGTCCCGAGCTCGTGGGTGTGAACCCCGAGGTCGGCCACGAGCAGATGGCCGGACTCAACTTCACGGCCGGCATCGCCCAGGCGCTCTACCAGGGCAAGCTCTTCCACATCGACCTCAACGGTCAGCGCGGCATCAAGTACGACCAGGACCTCGTCTTCGGTCACGGCGACCTGCAGAACGCGTTCTCGCTCGTCGACCTGCTCGAGCACGGCGGAGTGCACGGCGGACCGGCCTACGACGGCCCCCGCCACTTCGACTACAAGCCGAGCCGCACCGAGGACGACAACGGCGTGTGGGAGTCGGCCGCGGCCAACATGCGCATGTACCTGCTCCTCAAGGAGCGCGCCCAGGCCTTCCGCGCCGACCCCGAGGTGCAGGCCGCTCTCGAGGCCGCCCGCGTCGCCGAGCTGTCGACGCCCACGCTCGGTGAGGGCGAGACCTACGACGCCCTCCTCGCCGACCGCTCCGCCTACGAGGACTTCGACGCCGCTGAGTACTTCCACGGCAAGGGCTTCGGCTTCGTTCGCCTGCAGCAGCTGGCCGTCGAGCACCTCATGGGCGCCCGCGGTTAGTCGCCACCCACGTGTGGCCCGCCTGTTGCGGGCGGGCCACACCCCGTCGCGCTACAGATTCTGGTGAGCGCTGCAGAGATCACTGCAGCGCTCACCGATTTCTGCAGCGCGTCGAGCAGGATCTGTAGCGCGTCCACGGAAGGACAACATCATGCTGGTAGCCGGGATCGACTCGAGCACACAGAGCTGCAAGGTCGTCGTGCGCGACGCCGAGACCGGGGCGCTCGTGCGCTCGGGGCGGGCGTCCCACCCCGACGGCACCGAGGTCGCGCCGTCCGCGTGGTGGTCGGCGCTCGGTGAGGCCATCGCCTCGGCCGGTGGTCTCGACGACGTCGCCGCTGTGGCGGTCGGCGGTCAGCAGCACGGCATGGTGGCGCTCGACGCCGAGGGGCGTGTCGTCCGTGACGCCCTTCTCTGGAACGACACCCGGAGCGCCGGAGCCGCCCGCGACCTCATCGCCGAGTTCGGTGCCGAGCAGCTCGCGGAACGCACGGGCCTCGTCCCCGTCGCGTCGTTCACGATCACGAAGCTCCGCTGGCTCCGCGACGCCGAGCCGGAGAACGCCGCGCGCGTCGCCGCCGTGGCCCTTCCCCACGACTGGCTCAGCTGGCGCCTCCGCGGCTACGGCCCCGCGGATGAGAGCGAGCTCGGCCCCGTGCTCGAGGAGCTCGCGACCGATCGGTCCGACGCGTCCGGTACCGGCTACTGGTCGCCGTTCACCGGGGAGTACGACCGCGAACTCCTCGCGGCGGCCCTCGGTCACGACGCCATCCTCCCGCGCGTCCTCGGGCCGGACGAGTCCGCCGGCCGAACGCCCGCCGGAGCGCTCGTCGGGTCCGGGGCCGGCGACAACGCCGGTGCGGCCCTCGGTCTCTCGGCCGGACCGGGCGACGTCGTCGTCTCGATCGGCACCTCCGGCACCGTCTTCTCCGTCTCGGACACCCCCGTCACCGACCCGAGCGGCACCGTCGCGGGGTTCGCGGACGCGGCCGGTCGTTTCCTGCCGCTCTCCGCGACGCTCAACGCGGCGCGTGTGGTCGACACGGTCGCGAGCGTGCTGGGAGTGGACTTCGACGAACTCGCACGGCTCGCGCTCGGCGCCGAGCCGGGGTCCGGCGGTCTCGTGCTGCAGCCCTACTTCGATGGTGAGCGCACCCCCGACCTCCCCGACGCCACGGCGACGCTCTTCGGCATGACGCGCGTGAGCTTCACGCGTGCCGGTCTCGCCCGGGCGGCGATCGAGGGCATGCTGTGCGGTCTCGCCGACGGCCTCGACGCGCACCGCGCTCTCGGTGTGGATGCGACGCGTGTGCTCCTCATCGGTGGTGCGGCGCTCAACCCGGCGGTGCGGGAGATCGCCTCGACGATCTTCGACGTGCCGATCGTGGTGCCGGAGCCGGGAGAGTACGTCGCCGACGGCGCCGCCCGCCAGGCCGCGTGGGTCGCGCTCGGCACGGCGCCCGACTGGACCGTATCGACGGTCGCGGAACTCGCCCCGCGCCCCGTGGCCGTCGTACGCGAGCAGTACGCCGCCCGCCGCTGACGCACCGGCGATTCAGCCGACCGCTGCACGAATCGTGTAGCGGTCGGCTGAATCGGTAGCGGTCGGTGTCAGGAGCGGTGGGCCGGGGCGCGCGCGGCGACCGCCGTGGCGTCGAGGTGGTCGTCCGTCTGGATCCGAGCGTCGAAGCCGCTATCCGCGAACAGGGCGCGCGTGCGTTCCGCCTGAACAGAGCTCGTCTCGATGAAGAGGAGCCCGCCCGGCGTGAGCCAGTCGACGACCTCCGCGGCCACACGACGATGCATGTCGAGGCCGTCGCCGCCCCCGTCGAGGGCCACGCGCGCCTCGAAGTCGCGCGCCTCGGGTGGCATGTGACGGATCTCGTCCGTCGGCACGTAGGGCGCGTTCACGGCGATCACGTCGATGCGGCCCCGGAGATGAACCGGCAGCGCCCCGAAGAGGTCGCCCTCGAACACGCGCTCGTCTCGAGAGACGTTCCGGCGAGCGCAGCGCACCGCCGCGGGGTCGATGTCCGCCGCGAAAACGTCGACCCCGTGGTCGACTTCCCCTTCGATGGCGGCGGCGAGCGCGCCGACGCCGCAGCAGAGATCGAGGACCACGGACCCGGGACGCACGGCACCGAGTGCGAGATCGACGAGCAGACCGGAGCGCCGCCGCGGAACGAAGACGCCGGGTTCGACCGAGAGCCGGAGCCCGCGGAACTCGGCCCACCCGAGGATCTGCTCGAGTGGAGAGCCGCCGACCCGGCGCTCCACGAGACGGTCGAGATCCACCCCGGACCCCGCGGCCTCGACGAGCAATCGCGCCTCATCCTCGGCGAAGACGCAGCCCGCCGCCCGCAATCGCGCGACGACCCCGTCGATGTCCGCCTCCCCAGCCCGCATCCCGCCAGGCTAGCGTTGTCTCTCTCGATCGAGGATGGTCACCACCCTTCGGCACTCTCGGGGGACGAAACCTGACGAACACGGACGTCTCACCACCCGCTCGCTGAGCCTGTCGAAGCGTGCCCCGGAAGACCACGGGTCGTGACGCGCTCAGGGACCGTCGTCGCGGGTGACGTCGGAGGGAGACTTGTCGGGGCGGAGGCCGCGCCAGACGGGGTGGCGGAGGCGCCCGCTCGGCGTCCACTCCGCGAAGGTCACTTCGCCGACGAGGTCCGCGCGCGCCCACTCCGCGTCGTTGGCGTCGGGGCGCGGCACGTCGACCGGTGGTGTTTTCCGCGACCGACCATCGAGGTCCGCGCGGAGCCGTCGCCGGGCGGAATCGGTGAATCCCGTCCCCACGCGGCCCGCGTAGACGAGCTCGCCATCGTCGCCCGGTACGGCGACGAGGAGGGACCCGAGCGACGCCGCGAGCGCGTTGTTCCCCGGGCGCCAGCCCACGATGACGACCTCCTGCGTGCGCTCGTGCACGAGCTTGATCCAATCGCGCGAGCGGCGGCCCGCCCGGTACGGGGAGTCGATGCGCTTCGCGACGACACCCTCCAGTCCGAGTCGCTTCGACGTGGACACTGCGTCGTCCGCGTCACCCTCGAACGCCGGCGGGATCTGCACCACCGCCGTTCCGCCCGCCGTTCCTGTCCGGGACGCGACGAGCACGTCGAGCGCCTCTCGCCTCTCCGTGTACGGCTGCTTCGACAGATCCTCACCGTCCCGCTCGATCACGTCGAACACCATGACCGTCGCGGGGATGCGAGCGACCGCTCGCGCGACGTCGGCCTCCTTCGTGAGTCCGAGCCGGTTCTGCAGGAGCGAGAACGAGGGCCGCCCCTGCTCGAGCGCCACGATCTCCGCGTCGAGCACGACATCGGACGGGAACGCTCCGGCGAGCGCGGTCGCGACGTCGGGGAACGCGGACGTGAGGTCCTGGCCGTTCCGCGATCCGAGGGACACCGTCCCGCCGTCCACGCGCGCGAGGCAGCGGATGCCGTCCCACTTCATCTCGAACGCCCACGCGCCGTCCGTGAGGTCGTCGCTCGTGCCGCGCGTGGCGAGCATGGGTGCAGGGAGACGCCCGGACGAGCGGGTCGACCCGCCGACGCGACGCCGGCTCGGCGCCGCATCCCCGGCCGGATCACGGGCCGGTTTCCGTCCGTCCGTCTCCGGTTCTGTGGCCGTCGGCTCTCCGGGCCCGGAATCGGACCCGGAATCGGCCGCGGACCCGGACTCGACCGGGGCCGTGTACGTGCCCTCGAGTTCCATCCGGTGCATGAGCCAGTTCTTGGGGTCGCCGCCCGCGGAGGTCCGGATGAGTGCGAGCTTCGCGCGCACCCCGAGGCCGCCGTCCGTCCGACCGGTGAGGGTGACGATGATCTCGTCGTCCCGCCACTTCTCCGTCACGTACGTGCCGGCGTCCCAGATCGTGACGGTCCCGGCGCCGTATTCGCCCTTCGGGATGCGTCCCTCGAAGCTCGCGTAGTCGAGCGGGTGGTCCTCCGTCTGCACGGCGAGCCGGTTCCGCTCGCCGAGCGCCGGCACCCCCTTCGGCACGGCCCACGACACGAGTACCCCGTCGCGCTCGAGCCGAAAGTCGTGGTGGTGCCGCCGCGCGTGGTGGTCCTGTACGACGAAGGTGTCGTCGTTCCCCGCCGCCGGACTCTCCTCGGGCACGGGTTCCGGCGTCTTCGTACCGTCCCTCTTCGACCGGTACACCGTGAGCCGATCCGGAGACGCAGGGGCGGCGTCCGCGTCTCCTAGGATGGCTCGCAGCGGGTCGAGGGTGTCGGCCATGCGCTCGAGGACCTCGGTGTAGTCGAGCTGACGCAGATCGGGATCGCCGAGCTCCTCCCACGTGCGCGGCACCGCGACGGTGGGCCGCGACCGGCCCCGGAGCGAGTACGGAGCGATAGTCGTCTTCGCGCCGCTGTTCTGGCTCCAGTCGACGAGGACCTTGCCCGCGCGCTTGGACTTCTTCATGTCGCTCACGACGAGGTCGGGGTGGTCCGCCTCGAGGACCCGCGCGAGCTCGTGAGCCACCTCGGATACGACGTCGCTGCTCTGGGCACCGTCGAGGGCCGCGTACAGATGGATGCCCTTGCTGCCGCTCGTCACGGGCATCGGGTCGAGACCCATGCCCTGCAGGAAGGCGCGCGCACTCGAAGCCACGGCGACGCACTCCTCCAATCCCGTGCCCGGCCCTGGATCGAGGTCGAGCACGAGCCGGTCCGGATTCCGACGCCCCCCGTGGGCGTCCACGCGCCACTGGGGCACGTGGATCTCGAGGCTCGCGATCTGCGCGAACCACACGAGGGTCGCCGCATCGTTCACGAGCGGATAGGCGTTGTGGTGGTCGCTGTGCTCGATGTCCACGCGCGCGACCCAGTCCGGCGTCGATGCGTCGAGGTTCTTCTGGAAAAAGACCTCGCCGGGGTTGTCCGCCGACCCGACGCCATGGACCCACCGCTTCCGGGTGGCCGGCCGATCCCGGACGTAGGGGAGGAGGTGCCGCGCGATCTCCGCGTAATACCGGATGACGTCGGCCTTCGTCGTCCCCGTCTCCGGGTAGAGCACCTTGTCGAGGTTGGTGAGTCGAAGCCGCCGCCCCTCGATGTCGACGAGCTGCGGGCCACCCGCCCCGGAAGTTCCACTCGACGCCATGCCTCACGATAGGCCTGCGGGTCGCAATACCGTCAAGCCCTCGGTTCTCGGCCCCCATCGGTGTTTACTGTGTTCATGAGGTCCATCTGGAAGGGCTCGATCACGTTCGGTCTCGTGAACGTGCCCGTGAAGCTGTATTCCGCCACGGAGGACCATGACGTCTCCCTCCACCAGGTGCACGACGCCGACGGCGGCCGCATCCGGTACGAGCGGCACTGCGAGATCTGCGGCAAGAAGGTCGCGTACGAGCACATCGACAAGGCCTACGACGACGGCGAGAACACCGTGATCCTGTCGAAGGACGACATCGGGAGCCTGCCGGAGGAGCGGAGCAAGGAGATCGACGTCGTGGAGTTCGTGCCGACGGACCAGATCGATCCGATCATGCTCGATCGCAGCTACTACCTCGAGCCGGATTCGAAGTCGATCAAGTCCTACGTGCTCCTGCGGCGGACGCTCGAGTCCACCGAACGTACCGCGATCGTGCAGTTCGCGCTCCGGAGCAAGACGCGCCTCGCCGCCCTCCGCGTGCGCGACGACGTGCTCGTGCTTCAGACCCTGCTCTGGGACGACGAGGTGCGCGAGGCCGCGTTCCCGTCGCTCGACGACGAGGTCAAGATCGCCAAGCGCGAGCTCGACATGGCGGGGCAGCTCGTGTCGAGCTTCGAGTCCGACTTCGAACCGTCGAAGTTCACGGACGAGTACCAGCAGCAGCTGCGCACGCTCATCCAGGCGAAGATCGAGCAGGGCGACACGATCGACACCGAGGCCACCTTCGGGAAGACCGAGGACGAGGAGGGCGACGGCGAGGTCATCGACCTCATGGAGGCCCTCAAGCGCAGCGTCGAGTCCACACGGAAGAAGACCGGCAGCAAGAAAGGCGCGTAACCGGTTCGCCAGGTTACGCGTGCAGGCTCACTCGTCGGGGGAGTCGGCCGGGACGGCCTCGTGGTGGCGACGGCCGTGCGTGCGGCGGTCCTCCTTCATCTCGGCCTCGAAGAGGTGCCGCTTGCCGCTCGCGAGCTGTTCGCGCGCGTCGCGCTCCGTCGCCTTGAAGGCGGCGTAGTAGCCGTCGTCGTAGTCCTCCACGATCTGGAAGGTCCACCGGCCCTCGATCACGTTCCGGCCGACGAGCTCGCGATCGATGCGGTCGGCAAGGTCGGTGTGACCCGCCTCGCGGAACGCGTCCGCCGCCTCGCCGAGGGTGAGGTCGGCCATGCCCGTCAGGCGATGGAAGCCGTACAACAGCCCGCGCGCGTGCTCGGCCACCTCGAGCGCTTCGGAGAGCTTGCCGAGTGCCGTCACCGTGGCATCGTCGACCCCCTCGGGTCGGAGGTGCGCGGCATCGGGTCCATCGTGATCGGGAGAGGTCATGGTTCCATCCTGCGAGCGATCCCGCCGCCGATGAAGGGGTCGACGTCCGCCCTCGACTGTGGCAGACACTCCGCGGTCCGCGTCACAACTCGGTGTCGACCGGCGCAACCAGGTTCCCCCGGACGGAAGGTCCCGACATGATGGGTGCATGCGTGTCGTCATCGCCCCCGATTCCTTCAAAGGCACCGCGACAGCCGACCGCGTCGCCTCCTCCCTGGCCTCCGGGTGGCGTTCGGTCCGACCGGACGACGAACTCGTGCTCGTGCCCATGGCCGACGGGGGCGAGGGCACCGTCGATGGTTTCGCGACGGCTTGGCCAGACGCCCGACGCCACGATGTCGAGGTCGAGGGGCCTGAGGGACCGGCGACGAGCACCTGGCTCGAGCTCCCCGACGGCACCGCCGTCGTCGAACTGGCCTCCTCCTGCGGTATCGAGCTCTGGAGCACCGGCGCTCCGTTCGAGGCGGGCACGTTCGCGCTCGGCGAGGTGATCGCCGCCGCCCTCGACGGGGGAGCGCGACGCATCCTCGTCGGCATCGGCAGCAGTGCATCGACGGACGGAGGGGCCGGGATGCTCGCCGCCCTCGGTGCCCGCATCGTGGATGCCGAGGGCGACGCGATCGGTCCGGGGAACGCCGGGCTCGCGGAGGTCGCGGCCCTCGACCTGACGGACGCCCGCCCGATTCCCGACGGCGGGGTCGTCGTCCTGAGCGACGTCTCGAATCCCCTCCTCGGTCCGGCCGGCGCGGCCGCCGTCTTCGGCCCGCAGAAGGGTGCGGACGCGGACGACATCCCCGTGCTCGAGCAGAACCTGGCGCGCTTCGCCGCACTCGGCACGGTCGACCCGGCGACACCCGGTTCCGGCGCCGCCGGTGGCACAGGGTGGGCGCTCCTGCAATGGGGGGCTTCGATGGAGGCGGGTTCGCGTGCCGTGGCCCTGGAGCTCGGGCTGGACGCGGCCGCGGCGGACGCCGACATCGTCATCACCGGAGAGGGCCGCTTCGACGGCCAGACGGCGGGCGGCAAGGTCGCGGCGCACGTCGCGTCCCTCGCACCGGGCCGTGTCCTGCTCGTCGCGGGTTCCATCGATGCCGACACGTCGGCGTTCCTCGACGCCGTCGACCTCGTCGGTCTGGTCGGTCGTGACCGGGCCTTCGACGACACGGTCGAGTCCCTGGAGGAGGCGGGCGCAGCCCTCGCCCGCCGCGTCGGCGCCCGGACCGTCACCCGCTGACCTCGATCCGGTTCAGCCCGCGCTCACGGTCGCCTCGGGTGACGAGGCGCCTTGTCCTGCATCCGGTGTCGCCGACCGGGCCTCGCTCACGAGAACCGCGGCGACCCCCGCCCCGCAGAGCGCGAACCCGGCGAGGGTGATGACCGTCATCGGCTCTCCGAGCAGCGCCCAGCCGGCGATCGCCGTGGCCGGGGCGATGAGGAACAGGAGCGCGTTGAGCGCGGTGATCCCGATGCGACGCAGCAGCCACCAGTAGAGACCGTAGGCCGCCAGCGTGGGGAAGACGGCTGCAAGGAGCGCCGACAACCAGAAGCTCGCGGTCGTCGGGGGAACGAGCGTTCCCGTCACGACGGCGAGGACGAGGCAGACGATCGCGGTGACAGTCACATGGATGGTGAGGACGACGATGACCGGGGTCGTGCTCTCGGATCGCCGTTGCAGGAACGTGCCGGCCACGAGGCAGGCCATCGCGAGAGCGGGTAGTCCGTAGGCGGCGAGCGGGGCCGTCGACGATCCGAGGTGCGTGCTCACGACGAGGGCGACGCCCCCCGCCCCGACGATCAACCCGGCCCACTGGGCGCCACGGACCCGCAGCCCGAGGAGCGGCCCGACCAGGGTGGCGACGAGGAGCGGCTGGATGGCGTCGACGAGAGCGGTGGTGCCGACCGCGACGCCCGAGCCGATCGCCGCGTAGACGAACACGCAGTACCCGGTCTGGGCGAAGAGACCGATGAGCGCCTGACCGCGCACCTCGTTTCGGGTGACGCCGCGCGCCCGCCCCGTGGCGATCGCGATGGCCACGAGGAGCACGGCGAGCGGGACGAAGCGCCAGACGAGGAGCGTGATCCAGTGCACCTCCGTCGGCATCATCGCGGGGATCACGAAACCGGAGCTCCACGCCAAGATGAAGCCGGCGCCCGCCGTGGCCGTGAGGAGAACGCGATGTATACCGATCTGTTTACTCATACCGCTCACTATACAGAACGGTATACTTTTGTCATGCCCTCGCCGACTCCCGTTCTCCCCGATCTCACTCCGGCCGCGCGACGCGTCCTCGACGCCGCATCGGCGCTGTTCTACGAGCGCGGCATCCACGCCGTCGGTGTCGACACCATCGCCGAGGCCGCGGGCGTCACGAAGAAGACCCTCTACGACCGGTTCGGCTCGAAGGAGCAACTCGTCGTGTCGTACCTGCAGCACCGCGACGCCCGGTGGCGGGAGAACCTCGCCACGCACCTCA
Organism: Labedella endophytica; assembly: GCF_003990045.1. Taxonomy (GTDB): domain Bacteria; phylum Actinomycetota; class Actinomycetes; order Actinomycetales; family Microbacteriaceae; genus Labedella; species Labedella endophytica. The sequence goes on from NZ_RZGZ01000004.1 coordinate 74,267, forward strand.
CCGCTCACCCGGAGCCCGGCGTGGATCGGGTGCTCGCCGTCTTCGATGCGGCGATCGCGTGGTCGTTCGAGAACAGTTCGAAAGGATGCAGCGCCATCAACGCGCGCGCCGAGATCGGGGACGGGCACGACGGCCACCCGGTGTTCCCTGAGGTGGCACGTCAGAAGACCTGGCTGCTCGAGACGTTCGCCGACCTCTGCCTCGAGGCGGGCGCGCCGGATCCCGAGAGCCTGGCGCGTCTGCTGATGCTGCTCTACGAGGGCGCAATCGTGACCGTCGGCATGGAGACGTTCTCACGCCCGTTCGAGCTCGCGCGCGACACCGCGCGCTCGCTGCTCACCGCCACGCCGGCACCATAATCCTTCGAGAGCACCCACGTCCGCCGTGCTATCGAAAGGATTGTGGTACTCAGGCGCCGACGGTGAAGTGGGTCACGATCCACTCGCGGTCCACGAGGTACTGTTCCTCCTCGGGTTCGAAGCGCGCGCGATCGATCTCGTCGCCGGCGAAGGCGCGGATCGCGTCGAACGACTCCCAGTAGGACACGGTGACGATCGTCGAGCGCCCGTCCTCGTGGTCGCGCGACATGATGTACGCGCCGAGATTGCCGGGCGTCTCGCGGTAGCCGGACATGCCGGCGCGGTCCATGTACTCGATGTACTCGGACCGGTGCACGGTCTCGACCCAGCCGTGCCATAGGCGTACGACACTGCCGACGGGGGGTGCGCTTCGTTCAGGTGGTGCGGTCGGTTCACTCATGGAATCAGGCCTCCGCATTCAGTCGACCACGGAAGCCACGCGCAGACAACCGCCTTGAGGAGGAGATCCACCGATGTATCGTCCCAGTGAATGCTGAGGAGAACGACGTGCGCCAATCGCGCCGCGGCAACTGGTCGGCTAACAGAGTGGAGCCTGGGAGAATCGAACTCCCGACATCCTGCTTGCAAAGCAGGCGCTCTACCAACTGAGCTAAGGCCCCGCGTTCCGAAAACAGAACCGCCGCGAATCAGTTGACCGCAGTGGTTTTGACTCTCATGAACGGAGTGGGGATACGAGGACTTGAACCTCGGACCTCTTCGTTATCAGCGAAGCGCTCTAACCGCCTGAGCTATATCCCCGTGGGTGGACCGAAGTAGAGATTACCTGAATTGTTCGGCTAATCCCAATCGGCCCACGAACCGACGTCGAGTGTCAGTTGTTGGTGAAGCCGACGAGCACGCCGCCGGTGATCTTCACGCTCAGGTTGTAGAGCGCCGCGCTCAGGGCGCCGAGCGCCGTCACGACGATCAGGTTGAGCACAGCGGCCACGAGAGCGAAGCCCATGATGCGGTTGAGCCCGAAGAGGGCGGTGAGGTCGTCTCCCTCGCCGGCGACGGCCTGGTAGAGACCGTTGATGCTATCGAGCACACCCGTGCGGTCGATGACCGTGTAGATGAGGAACGCGGCCACGATCGTGATGATCGCGACGGCGATGGCGAGGAGGAAGGAGAGCTTCACGGCCGACCAGAAGTCGACGTAGACGAGCTTCAGTCGGACCTGCTTGCTCGACGGCTTCTTAGCCGACTTCTTCGCGAGTTTGTCTGCGACGGTACTCATTCCTGCTCTTCCTTGTCGGCGACGGTGGTCTCGGCGCTCTCGGTGATCACGGCCTCTTCCGAGTCCGCGGCCACCTCGACGGCGAGATTGCGGTCGCTGTTCTTTGCAAGCGCGATGATGCGGTCGTCGTCCGCGAAACGGGCGAACACCACGCCCATCGTGTCACGTCCCTTGAGAGGGACTTCGGCCACCGCAGAGCGTACCACCTTGCCACTGGCAAGAACCACGAGCACCTCATCGTCGTCACCGGCGATGAGCGCGCCCGCGAGGTTTCCGCGATCCTCGCTCAGCTTCGCGACCTTGATGCCGATTCCGCCGCGACCCTGGAGCCGGTACTGGTCGACCGCGGTGCGCTTCGCGAAACCACCCTCGGTCACCACGAACACCGAGGCGGCCGTGCCCTCGGGCGGGAGGACCGACGCCGAGAGCAGCTCGTCATCGCCGCGGAAGTGCATCCCGATGACGCCGGACGTCGAACGGCCCATGGGTCGCAGCGTGTCGTCGTTCGCGGTGAAACGGATCGACATGCCGTGGCGGGAGACGAGCAGCATGTCGCTGTCCTCCTCCACGAGCAGCGCCGAGACGAGCTCGTCGCCCTCGCGCAGGTTGATCGCGATGATGCCTCCGGAACGGTTCGTGTCGTACTCCGTGAGCATCGTCTTCTTCGTGAGACCGTTGCGCGTGGCGAGCACGAGGTAGCGCGACGTCTCGTAGTCGCGGATGTCGAGGATCTGCGCGATCTGCTCGTCCGGCTGCAGCGCGAGCAGGTTCGCGACGTGCTGACCCTTCGCGTCGCGGCCGGCCTCCTGCACCTCGTAGGCCTTCGCGCGGTACACGCGGCCCTTGTCGGTGAAGAAGAGCAACCAGTGGTGCGTGGTCGTCACGAAGAAGTGGTCGACGACGTCGTCGGCGCGCAGCTGCGCACCCTTGACGCCCTTGCCGCCGCGGTGCTGCTGGCGGTAGTTGTCGCTGCGCGTGCGCTTGATGTATCCACCGCGGGTGACGGTGACGACCATCTCCTCCTCGGGGATCAGGTCCTCCATCGACATGTCACCGTCGAAGCCGAACATGATCTCCGTGCGGCGGTCGTCGCCGAACCGGTCGACGATCTCGGTGAGCTCGTCGGACACGATCGTGCGCTGCATCTCGGGGCTCGCGAGGATCGCCTTGAATCCGGCGATCTCGATCTCGAGCTCGGCGAGACGATCGATGATCTTCTGGCGCTCGAGTGCGGCGAGGCGGCGCAACTGCATCGCGAGGATGGCGTCGGCCTGGAGCTGGTCGACACCGAGCAGCTCCATGAGGCCGGTGCGGGCCTCCTCCACGTCGGGGGAGCGCCGGATGAGTGCGATGACCTCGTCGAGGGCGTCGAGCGCGAGCACGTAGCCGCGCTGGATGTGCGCGTCCGCTTCCGCCTTCTTGAGGCGGAACTCCGTGCGCCGGACGATGACCTCGATCTGGTGCGCGACCCACGCCGAGATGAAACCGTCGAGCGCGAGCGTGCGCGGAACGCCGTCGACGATCGCGAGCATGTTCGCGCCGAAGTTCTCCTGCAGCTGCGTGTGCTTGTAGAGGTTGTTGAGCACGACCTTCGCGACCGCGTCGCGCTTGAGCGTGATGACGAGGCGCTGACCCGTACGACCCGACGTCTCGTCGTTGATGTCGGCGATGCCGCCGATCTTGCCGTCCTTGACGAGGTCGGCGATCTTGATGGCGAGGTTGTCGGGGTTGACCTGGTACGGCAGCTCCGTGATGACGAGCGACGTGCGGCCCTGGATCTCCTCGACGCTCACGACGGCACGCATCGTGATCGAGCCACGGCCGGTCAGGTAGGCGTCCTGGATGCCCTTGGTGCCGAGGATCTGCGCACCGGTGGGGAAGTCCGGGCCCTTGATGCGCTGCATGAGCGCCTCGAGGAGCTCCTCGCGAGACGCCTCGGGGTGGGCGAGGTGCCACAGGGCACCCTCCGATACCTCGCGCAGGTTGTGGGGCGGGATGTTCGTGGCCATTCCCACGGCGATGCCGACGGAACCGTTGACGAGGAGGTTCGGGAACCGCGCGGGGAGGACGAGCGGCTCTTGCGTTCGACCGTCGTAGTTGTCGCCGAAGTCGACGGTGTCCTCGTCGATGTCGCGCACCATCTCGAGCGCGAGGGGGGCCATCTTCGTCTCGGTGTAACGGGGGGCGGCCGCGCCGTCGTTGCCGGGCGAGCCGAAGTTGCCCTGGCCGAGCGCGAGCGGGTAACGCAGGCTCCACGGCTGCACGAGTCGGACGAGCGCGTCGTAGATGGCCGTGTCGCCGTGGGGGTGGAACTGACCCATCACGTCGCCGACCACACGCGCGCACTTCGAGAACGCCTTGTCCGGACGGTAGCCGCCGTCGTACATCGCGTAGATCACACGGCGGTGCACGGGCTTCAATCCGTCGCGCACCTCGGGGAGGGCGCGACCGACGATGACGCTCATGGCGTAGTCGAGGTACGAGCGCTGCATCTCCAGCTGGAGGTCGACCTGGTCGATCTTGCCGTGCGGCCCGACCGCCTCGGTCGAGGTCTCGTCCGGGGTGATGTCTTCGTCTGCCATGTGCCTTTGTTCCTGCCGTCGTCGTCACTTCGCGGGGCTCAGTGACCGTGGATCGTCGTCGTACGGTGCCTCGCTAGATGTCGAGGAAGCGGACGTCCTTCGCGTTCTTCTGGATGAAGGAGCGACGGCTCTCGACGTCCTCTCCCATGAGGGTCGAGAAGATCTCGTCGGCCGCGGCCGCGTCGTCGAGCGTCACCTGGAGGAGCGTGCGCGTGTCCGGGTTCATCGTGGTCTCCCACAGCTCCTTGTAGTCCATCTCGCCGAGACCCTTGTAGCGCTGGATCCCGTTGTCCTTCGGGATGCGACGACCGTTCTTGAGACCGTCGGCCATCACGGCGTCGCGCTCGATGTCGCTGAACACGTAGTCGTGGGGAGCATTCGACCACTTGATGCGGTAGAGCGGCGGCTGCGCGAGGTACACGTAGCCGAGGTCGATGAGCGGCCGCATGTACCGGAAGATGAGCGTGAGGAGCAGCGTCGTGATGTGCTGCCCGTCCACGTCGGCATCGGCCATGAGCACGATCTTGTGGTACCGCGCCTTGTCGGTGTTGAAGTCCTCGCCGATGCCGGCGCCGAACGCCGTGATCATGGCCTGGACCTCGGCGTTGCCCATGGCGCGGTCGAGTCGAGCCTTCTCCACGTTGAGGATCTTGCCGCGCAGCGGCAGGATCGCCTGGGTCATCGGGTTGCGGCCCTGGGTGGCGGAACCGCCGGCCGAGTCGCCCTCCACGATGAAGATCTCGGAGATCGAGGGATCCTTCGACTGGCAGTCCTTGAGCTTGCCGGGCATGCCCCCGCCCTCGAGGAGTCCCTTGCGACGGGCCGTCTCGCGCGCCTTGCGCGCAGCCATGCGCACGGTCGCCGCCTGGATCGACTTCCGGATGATCTCCTTGGCCTGCACCGGATTGCGCTCGAACCAGTCACCGAGCTGATCGCCGACGACCTTCTGCACAAACGACTTCGCCTCGGTGTTGCCGAGCTTGGTCTTCGTCTGGCCCTCGAACTGCGGTTCGCCGAGCTTGATGGAGACGACGGCCGTGAGGCCCTCGCGGACATCCTCCCCGGAGAGGTTGTCGTCCTTCTCCTTGAGGATGTTGTTCGCCTTCGCGTACTTGTTCACGAGCAGGGTGAGCGCCGCTCGGAACCCCTCCTCGTGCGTTCCGCCCTCGTGGGTGTTGATGGTGTTCGCGTAGGTGTGCACGCTCTCGGTGTACGCCGTGGTCCACTGCATCGCGACCTCGAGCGCGATCTTGCGCTCGGTGTCCTCCGACTCGAACGAGATGATCTCGCCGCCGACGATGTCGGCGCGCTTGGCCGTGTTGAGGTACTCGACGTAGTCGACGAGCCCGCGCTCGTAGAGGAAGACGTCTTCTCGGCCCTTCTCGTGCGCCGCCTCGTCGATCTCGCCGGCGACGTCCTGGATCTCGCCCCGCGAGGTGCGCTCGTCGGTGAGCTCGATGCGCAGTCCCTTGTTGAGGAAGGCCATCTGCTGGAAGCGCGTGCGGAGCGTCTCGTAGTCGAATTCGACCGACTCGAAGATCTCGTTGTTCGGCCAGAAGGTGATCGTGGTCCCGGTCACGTCCGATTCGCCGCCCTTTGCCAGTGGGGCCTCGGGAACGCCGTTGTGGTACCGCTGCGTGTACACCGCACCCTGGCGACGCACCTCGACCTCGAGCTTGCTCGAGAGCGCGTTCACGACGGACGAACCGACGCCGTGCAGACCTCCGGAGACCGCGTATCCGCCGCCGCCGAACTTTCCACCGGCGTGGAGGATGGTGAGGACGACCTCGACGGTCGACTTCTTCTCCACCGGGTGGATGTCGACGGGGATCCCGCGACCGTTGTCGACGACGCGGACGCCGCCCGACTCGAGGATGGTCACCGAGATCTTGTCGCAGTAACCGGCGAGCGCCTCATCGACGGAGTTGTCCACGATCTCGTATACGAGGTGGTGGAGACCGCGCGGTCCGGTGGACCCGATGTACATACCGGGTCGCTTGCGGACTGCTTCGAGGCCCTCGAGAACCTGGATCTGACTTGCGCCGTAGTCGTTGCCGTCAGTGGTGTTGCTCGGTTCCGATGACATATGGAATTGGACTCCAAACCGTGGGGTGGATTGCGCCACCATTCTACCAAGAGACGGCCCTCTCGCGAGCGCCATTCGCCCGTCTGCGCGGTTTTTTCTGCTCTGTTGACCGTATTTGTCCGGCTAACCGTAGGTATCGCGCACGCCCCGCCCCTGAACCGATCTGGGACCCCTTTTCCAGGAAGGGACGTCTGGCCCCAGAAACCGGATGTTCGAGATGCCCGCGTCGGGAAACCTCGTCGCGATGTGCGACATGATCTCCGTGCGCATGAGCCGCAACTGGGTGGCCCACGCCGTCGACGCGCACTGGACCGTGAGCAATCCGTCCTCGATGCCCACGGGGGACGAGTGTTTCGCGGTCTCCTCCCCGGCGAGCTCCGCCCAGCGGTCCATGAGCTCCGACTGGGCGAGCGGGGAGTCCCACCCGAGGCTCGCGGTGAGTGCGCCCACCACGTCGCCGAGTCCCTTGGGGTCGCGACCGAAGCCGAAGGGCACGCTCTCGTCGGCGTCGCGCGACCGGCGCGAGCCGGGCGGTCTCGACCGGGTTCCCGTGAAGATCTCCCGGAACCGGAGGTAGACGCGGGAGGCCTCCGACAGCTCGGCGTCCTCGTCCGCGCCGGATCCCGCCACCTGGTCAGCCATCGACGACCTCGCCGGCGTGGATGTGCACGGTGTGCGCCGTGAGGGTCTCGGGGACGTCGTCGAGCACGGCGGCCGTGATGAGCACCTGCTCGAATCCGGCGATCGCCTCGGCGAGACGACGACGCCGTCCCTGGTCGAGCTCGGCGAAGACGTCGTCGAGGATGAGGACCGGATCGCCGAGCGAGGACTCCGCGCGCAGCAGTTCCGCCGCGCCGAGCTTGAGCGCGAGGGCGAAGGACCACGACTCGCCGTGGCTCGCGTAGCCCTTCACGGGCAGTCCGTTCAGGCCGAAGGCCACGTCGTCGCGGTGAGGGCCGACGAGCGTGATCCCGCGGTCCAGCTCCGCGCGGCGGCGTGCGGCGAGCGCGGTGCGGAACGCGTCGGCGGCCTGGGCGGCGGTCGTCGGCACGACGGCGTCCGCCCGGGCCTCCTGTTCGCCACGCACTCCCGACTCGGGCTCCTCGGCGTCGGATCCGGACACCGAGAGGACAGGAGAGAGGGTCGGGCGGTGGTCGTCGCCGACCACTGCCGAGTAGGCCGCGGCCACGGGGGCCCCGAGGGCGGCCACGAGTGCGCCGCGGACGACGATGATCTCGCTCCCGAGCGTCACGAGCTTGTCGTCCCAGATCTCGAGCGTCGTGAGCTGCGATTCCTTCAGACCCGTCGATCGCGCCGATTTGAGGAGCGTGTTCCGCTGCCGCAAGACTCGGTCGTAGTCCGCGAGCACCCCGGACATCCGCGGTGATCGCAGGACGATGAGTTGATCGATGAACCGCCGACGGGCCGACGGGTCCCCCCGCACGATGCCGAGGTCCTCGGGAGCGAAGAGCACGCTCGAGAAGTACCGCGGCAATTCGCGCGGTTTGATCTGCGACCGGTTGATCTGCGCACGATTCGCCGACGACCGGTTGATCTGAACCTCCGCGAGGAGCTCGCGACCGTCGTGCTCCAGTCGCGCCCGGATCACCGCGGAATCGGCGCCCGCGCGGATGAGCGCCTGATCGCTCGAGACCCGGTGGGACCCGAGCGTCGAGAGATACCCGAGCGATTCGACGAGGTTCGTCTTGCCCTGACCGTTGCGCCCCACGAAGAGGTTGGCACCCGGCTGCATCGGCACGTCGGCTGCCGCGTAATTGCGGTAGTCCCCGAGGCTCAGATGCTTAACGATCACCGTGCCACGATAGCCGCCGGGGGCGACATCACCCGAGTTCCCGGGTACCGCCGAGGCTCGACCTTCAGCGACCCTGACGCTTCTCGAACGGTCCCGGATACATCTTTCGCCCTTCACCGGCTCGCGAGACGGTCGAGTCGGTCAGCGACCCTGACGCTTCTCGAAGGGTCCCGAATACATGTTTCGCCCTTCACCGGCTCGCGAGACGGTCGAGTCGGTCAGCGACCCTGACGCTTCTTGAAGGGTTTCGGTTCGCCCTTCACCACGGGAGCGCGGCCCTTGCCCTTGGAGGCCTTGGCCTTCCCGCCACGGTTGACGGGCTCCGCCGGTGCGTTCGAGACGCGCGCGGCGGCCTCCTCGAGGAAGATCTGTCCCTCCTCCGTCACGGACACGCCGTCCTCGTGCTCCTCGACGATCGCCCGCCCGATCTCGGCCTCGAGCGAGGCGATCGACGCCTCGATCGTGGCGCGGGAGACGTGTTCGCGATTGGCGGCTCGCGAATAGTGGCCTTCGGCCGCGACGGCCAGGAAATGTCGGAGTGCGCTGATGTCCACGATTCCGCCAGGCTACGCCCTCGGCGCGTGGATCAGGCGGAGGCCGCCCACGCCGCTCGTACCCGCACGGCGAAGTCCGCGGTACCGGCGGTCGAGCCCTCGGGTACGTCGATGACGATGTCGTCGGCCACCGTGAAGTTCTGGGCGTACTGGGCGCCGTCGACGTCGTCGCCGCGGATCGAGAAGACGCTCCCGTCGTCGAGCACGGGCCGGATCGCGGAGAAGAGGGACGTGAGCGATTCCACCGAGGTGTCGTCGACCTCGATGCGGACGCCGGACGGGTCGGAACCGAGCAGAGTGATCGTCGGCTCATCGCCAGCGGCGTCGGCGAGCTCGCCGAGCGCGGCGACTCCGTCGGGGCCGGTCGTCATCGACACTCGGCGATCGGAGTAGGGCGACGTCCTGATCGTGATGTCCTCGAGGGCGGACACCTCCGGCTCCCCGCTCAGGATCCCGACAGCGGAGGGCACGGTCGCCATCTCCTCCACGACGACCTCGATCGATGATCGCGATACGAACACCGACGTGACACCGGCGGCGCCGTCGAGCGCGCCGGCCACGGCGATCGCGGCGGAGTCCGCGGTGCCGTCGTCGGTCACGATCCCGCCGGCCACCTCGAGACCGATGCCCACGCCCACCGCCTGCCGCTCGAACGTGGCGCGCACCGCGTCGACGTCGGCGGCACGAGACAGCCGCACGCTCAACGAGTCGGACGTGGCCACGACGGACATCACGTCGGAGGCTGCCGCTATCGCGGCCGCGAAGCCGAGGCTCGCCGTCGGCGGCGCGGATCGCGATGTCCCCCCGGCGGTTCCCTCGGAGTCGGTCACGGCCGATCGCCCGTCGACGTGTTGCGCGACGACGGCCAGGTCGTCGAGTTCCGGTGCCTGCACCGCCGCCGTCCGTGCGAACGAGAACGCCTCGTCGAGGGGGACGTCGTTCGCGACCAGGATGCGCAGACTGCGCTCCGCGCCCTCCGCGGGGAGCGACACGGCGGCATCGTCGGTGGCGACGGAATCGTCGTCGACCCGAGCGAGGGTCTCGTCCGCGGAGACGACGAAACCGCCCTCCACACGCTCGTCCGAACGCACCGCATCCAGGAGGTCGAGGCGACCTGATCGCCGATCGCCGTCGGTCGAGACGCCCATCCGGAATTCACCGATCTGGAGATCGAGGAACATCCATCTGGCCGTGCCGCCCTCGGAGTCGTCGAGGAAGTCCGCGAGTTCACCAGCCATCTCGGCGACCCGTGCGGGCTCGGTGTCCTCCTCGACGATGACCGTCGCTTCGGCCGTCCCCGCCCAGGGGAGGTCGTTGTGGCCGGCCGAATCGACGCCGACGGTCTCGTCCCACCGTCCGACAACGGCCTCGAGCTTCTCGATCGCGCCGGTACCCGCGTTCACGTCGCCGCACCCCGCGAGACCCATCGCGAGTACCGCGGCGATGGACGCCGCCGCGAGTCGCCTGAGCGTTGGACGAGGCCGCATGATCAACGGATCAGTCGTCGGCCTTCTTGACGGCATGTCCACCGAACTGGTTGCGCAGGGCGGCGACGGCCTTCATGGCCGGCGAGTCCTCCTGGCGAGAGACGAAGCGGGCGAAGATGGAAGCGGAGATCGTGGGCACCGGAACCGCGTTGTCGATCGCTTCCTCGATGGTCCAACGACCCTCACCCGAGTCCTCGACGTAGCCGTCGATGTCGCCGAGCTCCGGGTCCTGCTCGAGCGCACGGACGAGGAGTTCGAGGAGCCAGGACCGGACGACCGTGCCGCGCTGCCAGGCCTTGAAGGTGCCGGGCACGTCCTTGATCAGGTCGTCGCGCTTCTCGAGCAGTTCGTAGCCCTCGGCGTAGGCCTGCATGAGCGCGTACTCGATGCCGTTGTGCACCATCTTGGCGTAGTGGCCGGCACCGACGGGACCGACGTGGACGAAGCCCTCTTCGCGGGGACCCTCGGGACGCAGCGCGTCGAAGACCGGCATCACGCGAGCGACCTGCTCGTCCGGACCGCCGACCATGAGGCCGTAGCCGTTGTCGACGCCCCACACGCCGCCGGAGACACCGACGTCCATGTAGTCGATACCGGAGGCGGCGAGGGACGTGGCCCGACGGACGTCGTCCGAGAAGCGGGTGTTGCCACCGTCGATGATGAGGTCGCCGGCGTCGAGCAACCCGCCGAGCTCCGTGACGACGGAATCGGTGATGGGGCCGGCGGGGACCATGACCCACACGGTCCGCGGAGCGGGAAGCGCGGCGACGAGTTCCTCGACGGAGGCGACGTCGGTGACGTCGGGGTCACGGTCGTATCCGGTGACCTCGATGCCGGCGGCGCGCAGTCGTGTGCGCATGTTGCCGCCCATCCGGCCGAGACCGATGAGTCCGATGTGCAGATCGCTCATGACGAATGTGTTCCTCTCAGCGCAGCAACAGGTTCGGCTGCAGCAGGTACTTGAAGCTGTCGGCCCCCGGCTGATCCTTCGAGGACTGGCTCGTGATCAGCATGGGACCGGGCTTGTTGGTGTTCTCCGATTTGGTGAAGGAGAAGCGGACGAATTCGCTGCGCACGGCGTTGAGGCCGTCGATCAGGAAGGACGGCTTGAGCGAGAGCACGATGTCCTCGCCGGTGAGGAGCGCATCGATGGCTTCGGACGCCTGTGCGTGCTCCGAACCGATCGCCTCCATCGTGAGACCGTCGATCGAGAAGCTGAATCGCAAGGCGGCCTCGCGCTCGAGCACGAGAGAGACGCGACGGACCGATTCGATGAGCTCGGCCGTGTTGATCACCGCGTGGTTGTCGACCTGCTCGGGGAACAAGCGCCGCACGGGCGGGAAGGACCCCTTGATGAGCAACGACGTGACGGTCTTGTTGTCGGCCGAGAACGCGATGATCTCGCGGTCGTCCTTGCTCGTGAACGACACGCGGATGGTTCCGCTGTGGCCGAAGGTCTTGCCGACCTCCTGCAGGGTGCGGGCGGGAACGAGTGCGCTGAGTGTGGGGGCCGCGTCGTCGCCGCCGTCCCACTCGATCTCGCGGACCGCGACGCGGTAGCGGTCGGTCGCTACGAGGCTGATCTTCGTGCCGGTGACCTCGAGCTGCACGCCGGTGATCACGGGGGTCACATCGTCACGCGATGCGGCGAGCGCGACCTGGGCGATCGCGGTGGCGAACTCCTCGGCGGGGACGAGACCCTGCTCGCCGCTCACCTGCGGGATGGTCGGGTACTCCTCGACCGGCATCGAGAGAAGCGTGAAGTTCGCGGAACCGCAGGAGACCGAGATGCGGTTGTCCTCGGTGCTGAACTCCACCGGAGCGTTGGGGAGGCGGGACGCGATGTCTGCGAGCAGCCGCCCGGAGACGAGGATCGACCCCTCTTCAGCGATCTCGGCGGCGATCGTGGTCTGGGCGGAGACCTCGTAGTCGAAGCTCGAGAGGGTGAGGCCGTCGGCGGAGGACTCGACGAGGACACCGCTGAGGATCGGAAGTGTGGTCCTCTGAGGGAGGAGCTTGACTGCAAAGGACACAGCTTCGCTGAACACATCTCGATTGACGCTGAACCGCACTTGTCACCTCTGTCCTGAAGGGCACTGAACAGGACCATGCTATCCGCAGAGGGACCGCGGGCCACGACCACGTCGTGCCGACCCCCGAGGCGTCGGGTCCGAGCCGATCAGAAGGTTGGCGGATCGAGGATGAGATTAATTAACTCTTAACGGTCTTAACGCCTGTGGAGACTGTGGATAACTCGGTTGAGCCCAATCCGCCGTAGGGAACTACAACCGTGTGAGTTGTGCGGTCGATGTGGGATTCAGCGGCGAGACATCGGCGGGATCCCGAGGAGGAAAACCTGTTGTTCACAAGCTGGGCTCGAGTTTCAACATTAAGCCCGACCTTTAACGGGTGAGTTTCCACAGGTTATCCACACTGTGCAGAGTCGTATTGTGGCCATCCGACCCACCGCTGTCAACACGCGCACCAGGGGGCGCACATCGTCGGCCGATCCCGGGCGATTCGTCGTCGAGGCGATGTCGATCGAATTCGAGTGTCGACGCGGCTCGAGACGTCGTGAGACGGCGCGTCGAGGGGCGCACGGGCTCGGATCGACATCCCCTAACGGTTGCGAAGTCCGTCGGCTGAGCCGGTCCCGCGAGCTGGAGCGACTCGCGAAGGCCTTCGATCGGTCCCCGAGCGTGTCGAAAGGTCCCGACCATGGTCTACCGCGACAGGCGTCGACTCGCTCGGCGACCGTGTGGTCTGGAGGACGACGTCGACGAGCGCGTCGTATGGAAGAACGGCGGCCTCGTCACCCTGCGCGAGCGGCTGGCCGATCGGACAGGGCGCCTAGCGGTTGCCCTGCTTGATGCGGCTCGTGAGCTCGGTGACCTGGTTGTAGATGGAGCGTCGTTCCTGCATGAGGTCGGAGATCTTCTTGTTGGCGTACATGACGGTCGTGTGATCACGATTGCCGAAGAGCTGACCGATCTTCGGGAGGGAGAGGTTGGTGAGCTCGCGACAGAGGTACATGGCGATCTGCCGCGCGATGGCCACGGCCTGCGACCGGCTCGATCCGTAGAGGTCCTCGACGGAGAGCTTGAAGTAGGCGGCCGTGGTGTTGATGATGTCGACGGGCGAGATGACGTTGTCGTCGTCGAGGGTGATGAGGTCCTTCAGCACCGTCTGGACGAGAGCCATGTCGACGGGGGTGCGGTTGAGGCTCGCGAACGCCGTCACGCGGATGAGCGTGCCTTCGAGTTCCCGAATGTTCGAGGAGACCTTCGACGCGATGAACTCGAGCACTTCGTCGGGGATCTGGAGGCGTTCGCTCTGCGTCTTCTTCCGGAGGATCGCGATGCGCGTCTCGAGGTCGGGGGTCTGCACATCGGTGATGAGGCCCCACTCGAAGCGCGACCGCATGCGGTCCTCGAAGCCCGTGAGGTGCTTCGGCGGCAGGTCGCTCGTGATGACCACCTGCTTGTTGTGGTCGTGGAGCGTGTTGAACGTGTGGAAGAACGCCTCCTGCGTCTCCGCCTTGTTCTGCAGGAACTGGATGTCGTCGATGAGGAGGATATCGATGTCGCGGTACCGGGCCTGGAACGCGGCGCCGCGGTTGTTGGCGATCGAGTTGATGAAGTCGTTGGTGAACTCCTCGCTCGAGACGTACCGCACCCGGATGCCGGGGTAGAGCGACATCGCGTAGTGGCCGATCGCGTGGAGGAGGTGGGTCTTTCCGAGGCCGGACTCGCCGTAGACGAAAAGCGGGTTGTAGGCCTTGGCCGGCGCCTCGGCGACCGCGACGGCCGCGGCGTGGGCGAACCGGTTGGACTGGCCGATGACGAAACTGTCGAACGAGTACTTGGCGTTGAGGCGGGTGTCGTTCTGTCGGGCGGGCAGCACCTGGTCGGTGATCGGCGTGATGGTCGCGGTCTGTTCCGTGTACGCCCCGGGTACGGCCGTCGGTTGCTCATTCGCGGCCGGCGCTGGTGCGGGGGTCGACGGCTCGAACGGCGGCTCGAGCTCGCTGTCGATGATCTCCGGGTTCACGACCACGGCGAAGGTGTGGGCGCCGTGCTCGTGCTCCGTCGCAGAGAGGGCCGCGAGGATCGCCGCCCTCATGCGCTGGTTGAGCTGACCGGCCGTGAAGTCGTTCGGGACCTCGAGATAGAAGGTGCCGCCCATGACGCCCTTGGGAACGACGAGCCCCAAGAATCCGTGGAGCGGTGCGGTGATGCGATCGTCCGTCGACAGGATGTCGAGGACCCGCTGCCAGCGCTGTGCGATGTCGTGCTGGTCGTCCGCCATGTGATGCCCCCGAGGGTCGTCGGCACGTTCTGGATATGCCGGTCGTATAGAAGATGAGTCGTTCAGGCGTCGAACACCCGCCGAGAATGGAATCGTCATCGTCGCGAGGGTCCCCGCGCCGGCGTCGAGGCCTGTGGATAACTGCCTGAACACGGTAACCAGAACCGGGGAATGAGGCAAAACACACCCTACGTGGCGTGACCACGGTCGAGCCAGGGGCTGTCGAAGTCCTGTGCATACCGCGCCGGCGACCGACCCGGTTTGACCGACGCGCCGAGAAGCCGTAGTTTTAATCAGTTGACGCCTGCCCTCGGGCACCGAGCTTTCCCTGCCGCACGTACCCGCGGCATGCGGATCATCCACCAGGAGAGAAGCCATGAGCAAGAGAACGTTCCAGCCGAACAACCGCCGCCGCGCCAAGGTGCACGGCTTCCGTCTGCGTATGCGCACCCGTGCGGGCCGCTCGATCCTCGCGGCGCGTCGTCGCAAGGGTCGCACCGAACTCTCCGCGTAATCGCGTTCCGGTTCCCGGTCTTCGGCGCTCGACGATGCTTGCGAAAGTGAATCGCATCGTGACGGGTGCTGATTATCGTGCGGTCGTCCGACGAGGTCGGCGCGTCGTCGCTGGGAACACGGTGAGCTACATCTCGATGAACCCGAATGGTGGTCAGCCACGATTCGGGTTCATCGTCGCGAAGACGGTCGGAAACGCCGTCGTGCGCAACACGGTGAGGCGTCGACTCAAGGCGGCCTCATTCTCCGCTCTGACCGGGACCAACGAGGGGACGAACATCGTGATTCGTGCACTTCCCCGAGCCGCCACCGCGACGTACGCGGAGTTGGCCGCCGAGGTCGACCGGGCCATCGCCACGCCGGTGAGGTCGCGATGACCGCCACGGTGCACGTGCAGTCCCGACCGTCATGGGCGATGGTCGGCCACGTTCTCCGCATCATCGTCGACGCGCTGCTCCTCCTGCCGCGCAATCTGGCGATCGCGCTCCTCATCGTCTACCGACGTGTGGTGTCTCCTCTGTACGGGGACGTCTGCCGGTACTACCCGTCGTGCTCCTCATACACCCTGCAGTCCATCCAGATGCACGGGCTCACGATCGGCACCTTCTTCGGCGCCCGCCGTCTGCTGCGGTGCCATCCGTGGGCCGAGGGCGGATTCGATGAGATCCGCGTCAAGCGCTCCTTCCGGTACGTCGTGACGCAACCCGGTTTCGTTCTTCCCTCCAGCCACCGAAAGGGCTGATCAAAACATGGATCCGTTGTCTATCATTCTCTGGCCCCTCAAATGGGTGGTCGAGCTCCTGCTCACCGGGTGGCACTCGCTGCTCTCGCTTGCGGGCCTCGACCCGGAGGCCGGTCTCACCTGGGTGCTGTCCATCGTGGGCCTCGTCCTCGTGGTGCGCGCTCTCCTGATCCCGCTCTTCGTGAAGCAGATCAAGAACCAGCGGAAGATGCTGGAGGTGGCTCCCCAGCTGAAGAAGATCCAGGACAAGTACCGGGGCAAGCGCGACCAGCTGTCTCGCGAGGCGATGAGCCGCGAGACCATGGCGGTCTACAAGAACGCCGGCACGAACCCCCTGGGGTCCTGCCTCCCGTTGCTCGTGCAGATGCCGATCTTCTTCGCGCTCTTCTCGGTACTCAACGACGCTCAGCACTCCAAGACCGGTGTGGGTCCGCTCAACGAGGAGCTCGCCCAGCAGTTCGGCAGCGCGAGCCTCTTCGGGGCCCCTCTCCACATGAGCTTCTCCACCGCGATGGGTGAGGGTGAAGTCGGTGTCATGGTGATCGCCGCAGTCATGGTCGTTCTCATGACGTCGTCGCAGTTCATCACGCAGCTACAGATCGTTTCGAAGAACATCTCGGAGGAGACCAAGGCCTCCCCCATGTTCCGTCAGCAGCGCATCCTGCTGTACTTGCTCCCCTTCGTCTTCCTGTTCTCCGGCTTCGCATTCCCGCTGGGTGTCATGTTCTACTGGCTCACCAGCAACATCTGGACGATGATCCAGCAGTTCATCATCATCCGGAACATGCCGATGCCTGGCACCGAAGCGGCCAAGGAGCGCGAGGCGCGCCTCGCTCGAAAGGGCAAGCTCGAGGTGAAGGACACCACGGACGGTGCCGGCACGGTCGTCATTCAGGAGAAGAAGCCGACGCAGCGCCAGCAGCCCGTGGGCAAGAACCGCGCCAAGAAGAGCGGCCAGGCCAAGCGACCCGGGGCCCCGGAATCCGGCCCCGCAACGAGCGGAAAGTAGAACGATGTCGGACGTTTTGGATCGAGACGCCACGGATCAGCCCCGGCGGGACAACCCCACGGTGGAGCAGCTCGAAGAAGAGGGCGAGATCGCCGCGGACTACATCGAGGAGTTCCTCGACATCTGCGATCTCGACGGAGATCTCGAGATCGATGTACGCAACGGTCGGGCGTATATCTCCGTGACATCGGACGAGCAGGATGACCTGAGTGTCCTCGCGAAGCCCGAGGTCGTCGGCGCCCTGCAGGAGCTCGTCCGTCTTGTCGTGCAGAACAACAACGGTTCCTTCTCACGCCTGATCCTCGACATCGGAGGATCGCGTGATGCCCGTCAGGCCGAACTCGCCCAGCTCGTCGACGCGGCGGTTGCGCGGATCGAAGAGGGCGCGGCGGATGCCGCTCTCCCCCCGATGTCGAGCTATGAGCGGAAGCTCGTCCATGACCTCGTGTCCGAGCGCGGCTTCACATCCGAATCGCAGGGTGAGGGACGTGATCGTCACACGGTGATCACCCGCTCGTGAGCACCGTTTCACGTGAAACATTCCGGCGGCGTCGTAGCCGGGAGATCGTCTGATGGCCGACGTCATCATTGAGGACGAGCCGGCCGTCGCTGCGGATCTGGCGGGAGACCGGATCGACGTGCTGCGCGCATTCTCCGCGAACCTGGGCGCGCATGGTGAGGAACGAGGCCTCATCGGACCGCTCGAGCCGCCGAGGCTGTGGACGAGGCACATCCTGAACAGCGCCATCATGGCGCCGCTTCTCCGTCCCGGCCGTGTCGGTGACATCGGCACGGGCGCCGGTCTACCGGGACTGGTGCTCGCCATCATTCGTCCGGACGTCGACTTCATCCTCATCGAGCCGATGGAGCGACGCGTGGCCTGGTTGTCCGAGCAGGCCGAGGAGTTGGCGCTGGGGAACGTGACCGTGCTTCGGTCGCGCGCGGAGGATGTAGTGCTCGACACTCCCCTGGATCAGGTGACGGCACGTGCCGTGAGTGCGCTGCGAACGCTGCTGCCTTTGACAGCCCCACTGCTGCGTGATGGCGGCGAGCTGGTTCTCATGAAGGGAATCTCCGCCGAGAAGGAGATCGCGGCGGCTGAGAAGCAGTTGAAGAAGTATCGCGTCACGGACGTCGCCGTCGAGATTCTCGGCGAGGGTGTCCTGGAAGACGTGACGCGAGTCGTGCGCGGTACCGTTCGCGCGGCCCGCCAGTCTTCGGGTAGCTGAACACGAGGGCGATCTCGGTGTCTGTCGATGTTTCACGTGAAACATCGCTGGGTTGAAAGACGTGTGGGGCACGACCGACGGGGTGGTCGACGCTCCTGCGCGCCGGCTCGACGAATCGCAGTGGATGGTTGCCGGTGTGTCAACGACCAGCAGCTATGGCGACAGGGAGTCCGTCTGACTCGCCGTTGCGGGTGTGGGTGCAACCGTCTATGGAGAACGGGATGCGAGACCGATGCGCGTGGGGGTCGAACAGGCCCACAACGGATGCTGTGAGAGCGATTCTGCGGTGGGCAAGGTTCGTCCGTCGGCCGTTCAGATTGGCCGCAACCCCGCAGGATGCTTCTCAGCGAACGAGATCGGGGTCGAGCTCGCGCACGCGGGGCGGATCCGAGCCCTCTATCGCCATCATGTGCATCCAACGTCGGTCGTCTTGCCGGAGCGATCGGTCGCCGCGCAGCCAGGGGAGAGCACCAGCGCGAGATGTTTCACGTGAAACGCGGTACGTCACGCCTCAGAGTCGGTGCCGGCATGTGGTCCTAGTGTGGTGAGGGTGACGGCACATGTGATCGTCTTGTATGCGCAGGCTGCTGGAGTCCGGGATCGACCCACCCGGTGGTCGCGGGTCGTTCCTCATTGGTCGCCCCCCCGATGGTGTTGCGGTCCAATCACCATGTCGGGCGATCCTGACTCGTACTCGTCCGGGGCGAGCGAAGAGATGCAGGTATCGAGGGTCAGCACCGACTCGGTGGACGGATTGGCGGCAGAGTGCGCACGCGATCCGCTCGTTACGAGAGTGCTGGGCAACGCAGCGCTGCGATGGATCGCCGTGCGGCATGCCGCGTCGGCGTGACGAGGGTCCATCCGACGTGGTTCGCGCTATCGATCCTCCGATTCGCCGTGTGAGGGTTGGAGCCAGGAGGTCCTGTTCTGGAGATGGCGCCTGATCTCCGCACCCGCGGATCCGACGAACGTGGTGCGTCGCCTACTTCGTCGCGTATCCCAGTCGGGAATCCGACGGCAAGAGAGGAGAGTCGGGGGAGAGGGAGGAGTCCGGTCGGCAGCGATCTGCCGACGAGCACCCGCTGCCGGTGAGGATCCGTCGTCGAACGGGCGCGTCTGGGGCGTCGGTGGTGGATCATGCCCGAGGGGCTACATCGTCACTGCCCACCCTCGCCCCGTGTGACTATCCGCCCCCGGGCGGGCGATGTTTCACGTGAAACGGTCGCTCCGACATGGCGCGAGACCGGCACCGAAAGCGTCGACGTCCGACCACCTGTCGGTGGATAACTCAAGATATCCACAATTCCATTAACACTGTGGAGGACGGCCATAATCCGCGTGTTTGCAGGGATGTGTAGCCGATCTAGCGATCGTCGCGGCGGAGTTGTCCACCGTTATCCACAGGTTCTGTGGATAACCCCCCGCCCGTGAAACTCGACTTTGACCGAGGACGGGCAACGCCTAGACTGACAATCTCACCCGCAATGCGGCCACGATCATCATGGGCATCTTCGACATGACGGCGCGTGCGCTTCACGCCAGTCCGACCTTCCGAAGTCGGTGGCAACGTGATTGTGAGTCGAGAGCGGGAACGGCCAGCTCGATGTTTCACGTGAAACATCGGCTAGAAGAGGGAGTGACATGGAGACGGACCGGTTCGACGTCTCGACCCCCCTCGCACGGGAGATCGCCAACCTCACCTCTCGCCGTCGGGCGCTCCAAACGATGAATTCTCCACTTCCTGATCGCACACGTATCTTCACCGTCTCGAACCAAAAGGGTGGCGTGGGAAAGACCACGACCACCGTGAATATGGCGGCCGCGTTCGCGAAGGCAGGGGCTCGCGTCCTGGTCATCGACCTCGATCCTCAGGGGAACGCGTCGACGGCTCTCGGTGTGGAGCACACCGCTGATATTCCGAGCGTCTACGACGTTCTCATCGACGATTTCCCGCTCGCGGATGTCGTGCAGAGCAGTCCTGAACACGAATCGCTCTTCTGCGCGCCGTCGACGATCCATCTCGCCGGCGCCGAGATCGAATTGGTGTCGCAGGTCGCGCGGGAGCACCGGCTCCGCACCGCTCTGGACGACTTCCTCTCCTCCTCCGAGGAGACCTGGCACTACGTCCTCATCGACTGCCCACCGTCGCTCGGACTGCTCACCATCAACGCCTTCGTCGCTGCGCGCGAGGTGTTCATTCCGATCCAATGCGAGTACTACGCTCTCGAAGGCTTGAGCCAGCTCCTCGGCAGCATCGAGCTCATCCAGAAGCATCTGAACCCCACGTTGGCCCTCACCACGATCCTCCTGACGATGTTCGACGGCCGTACGAACCTCGCCAATCAGGTGGCCGATGACGTGCGCTCCCACTTCACGGACCGGGTTCTGACGACGGTGATCCCCCGGTCGGTCCGTATATCCGAGGCACCGAGCTTCGGTCAGACGGTCATCAGCTACGACCCCACCGGTGTCGGCGCCATCTCCTACCTGGAGGCCGCGGCGGAGATCGCGCGGCGCGCTGCGACGAACGAGCACGACAAGGAAGCACAGGCGTAATGGCAACGAAGCGGACAGGCCTCGGCCGGGGCATCGGCGCCCTCATTCCCACCCAGACGGACCAGGCCGAGCGACCCGTGGATGTCTTCTTCCCCGGCGCATCCGCAGCGAAGCGCGGTGCGGAGGCAGCTCAGGCGGCCGCAGACGCCTCGGCCCCCTCTACGGATGCGGCGCCCGAGGCCGACGGCGATGATCTCGTGGCCGTTCCCGGAGCGCGCCTCGCGTCGCTCGACCCGCACAGCATCGTGCCGAACGCGGCTCAGCCGCGAACCGTCTTCGACGAGGACGCCCTCGCCGAGCTGGTCCACTCGATCCGCGAGTTCGGAGTACTGCAGCCCATCGTCGTGCGTGCGATCGCCGACTCGGACACCTACGAACTCATCATGGGGGAGCGACGACTTCGCGCGTCGAAGGAAGCCGGGCTCACAACGATTCCGGCGATCGTCCGCGAAACGGCCGATGAGGACATGCTGCGCGACGCGCTCCTCGAGAACCTCCACCGCGCGCAGTTGAATCCTCTCGAGGAGGCGTCGGCGTACCAGCAGCTGCTCGCGGACTTCGGGATCACGCAAGAGGAGCTCGCCACGCGCATCGGCCGATCCCGGCCGCAGATCTCAAACACCCTGCGTCTGCTGAAGCTGCCGGGAGCGGTGCAGTTGCGCGTCGCGGCCGGTGTTCTGTCGGCCGGCCACGCTCGAGCGATCCTGTCGACCGGTGACCCCGAGTCGATGAAGCGCCTCGCCGACAAGATCGTCAACGAGGACCTCTCCGTGCGTGCCGCCGAGGCGGCCGCAGCGCAACTGTCCGCCCCGGCGAAGCGTGCCACGCCATTGCCCGGTGGTCGACGCGGACACCTCGACGAGGTCGGGGAGCACCTGGGAGACCGGCTCAACACCCGCGTGAAGATCATCCTCGGCGCGAAGAAGGGCCAGATCAGCATCGAGTTCGCAACGATCGCCGACCTGAACCGCATCCTGGGCGAACTCGGTGAGCCCGGTTACGGTGGCTGATCAGCCCGGCTGAGCACCTCTGATCCCTCGATCGAGGGAGACCACCGAGGCTCAGCGACGCCCCCCGCGAGCCCCGAGGGAGCCGGTTCGCGGGTGGGAGGCGTCGCCCCTCGGGAGCGCCACAGGACCGGTCGCGGTCCGGAGGCGGTCGGCGTGCTTCGACAGGCTCAGCGGGCGTGCGGGTTCGGTCCGGAGGCGGTCGGCGCGCTTCGACAGGCACAGCGAGTACGTGGGTACGAGCCGCATGTGTCGTCGCGCGGTGGCGGGCTCCCGCATCGGGGTTGAGCGCAGTCACTGCGCGTCGCGGTCGGGTAGACCTGTTCTCCAGACGACCCCACCGCGCGTTCAGCCGAGCTGCGACCCGGGTCGACGAGATCTGAGACCGCTCGCGTTCGTCAGCTCGGATCGATGGCGGTGGCAGCGAGCTGCGCGTAGAGGTCGGAGAGCTCGAGCCCGGCGGCCTCGATCGCGAGCGGCGCGAGGGACGTCTCCGTGAGGCCGGGAAGCATGTTGGCCTCGAGGAACCAGGCGACACCCTCCGCGTCGACGATGAGGTCGATGCGCGAGATGTGCCGGAGTCCGAGCAGCTCGTGCACGGCCACGGCCGTGCGCCCGGCCGCTTCCGCGATCTCGTCCGAGACCCGAGCGGGGGCGTAGAACGTCGTCTCGCCGGCGTTGTAGCGGGCCTCGAAGCTGTAGACGCCCGACAGGGGCTGGATCTCGACGGCCGGCAGCGCCCGGGGTCCGTCTCCCGTGTCGACGACCGTGACCGCGAGCTCGGTACCCTCGACCTTGCGCTCGATGAGGGCGACGTCGGAATAGGTGTAGGCGTCGACCATGGCACGCGGGAGCTGCGAGGCGTCGTCGATGATCGAGACGCCCTGCGCGGAACCTCCCTGCGAGGGCTTCACGACGGCGGGCATGCCGATCGTCCGCGCGACCTCGCCGAGCACCGCACCGGCACCGAGTTCCGTGAAGGTCTCACGCGGAAGGGCGAGCCATTCCGGCGTCGCGATACCTTCACGCGCCACGAGCGCCTTCGCGGTGGGCTTCGACCACGCGAGGATCGCCGCCTCGGGGTGCGAACCGACGTAGGCGATACCCCGCCCTCGCAGGAGGGCCTGGAGGGCACCGTCTTCGCCGCTGGCTCCGTGCAGCGCCGGCCACACGACGTCCGGAGCCGTCTCCACGATCCAGTCGAGGATGCCGGCGCCGGGATCACGAAGAACGGCCGTGTGCCCCGCCTCGGTCAGTTCGTCCGCGACACGACGCCCCGAGCGCAACGACACGTCGCGTTCGTGGGAGATTCCGCCCGCGAGGACGGCGATGGTGAGCTTCCGACTGTCGGTCATGTACGTGATCTCTCTCGGTCGGCGGGGCTGGTCAGGAGATGTTCGGGGGCGGTGAGGACACGTGGATCTCGCGCGAGGCGATCTGCAGCGGCCCGGTCCCGGCGAAGGTGTCGAGAAGGTCGAGCTCGCCGTTGATGACGGTGGCGAGGCGACGGATCCCCACGCGGATACTCTCGGGCGTGGGATAGCAGAACGACAACCGCATCGCGTGGCGCCCTCGGCCGTCCGCGAAGAACGCGGTGCCCGGCGTGTAGGCGACGAGCTCCTTCACGGCCCGCGGCAGCATCTGCTTCGAATCGAGCCGGTCCGGCAAGGTCAGCCATACGTAGAAGCCGCCGTTGGGGTCCGTCCACGACAGATCCGGCAGGTACTCCTCGAGGGCCGCGACCATGGCCTCCTTGCGCTGCTTGTAGACGCCGCGGAACGTGTCGATCTGCGCCTTCCAGTCCGTGGACCGGAGGTACTCCGACACTGTCAGCTGGCTGAACGCGCTCGGGGAGAGGATCGCGGACTCCGCGGCGAGGATGAGCTTCTCGCGGATCGCGTGCGGTGCGAGCGCCCAACCCACGCGGAACCCGGGCGCGAGCGTCTTCGAGAACGATCCGAGGTAGATCACGCCGTCCTCGTCGATCGAACGCAGAGCGTCGGGAGCCTTCTCCTCGAAGTGCAGCAGACCGTACGGGTTGTCCTCGAGCACGAGGATCTCGTTCCGCCGGCAGATCTCGAGGATCTCGGGGCGGCGCGCGGCGGACATGGTGACACCGGCCGGATTGTGGAAGTTGGGGATCGTGTAGAGGAACTTGATCCGTCGACCCTGGCCGCGCAGGTGGGCGATCGTCTCGCGCAGCGCGTCGGGGTTGAGTCCGTCGTCGTCCATCGCGACGTGCACGACGTTCGCCTGGTAGGAGCGGAAGACGCCGATCGCGCCGACGTAGCTGGGCGCCTCGGCGAGGATCACGTCGCCCGGATCGATGAAGAGCTTCGTGACGAGATCGAGGGCCTGCTGCGACCCGGTCGTCGTCACGACGTTGTCGACGGTGCCCCGGATTCCCTCGAGCGCCATGACCTCGAGGATCTGCTCGCGGAGGGCCGGCTGGCCGGCGCCCGAGCCGTACTGGAGGGCCATTCCGCCCTGCTCGCGCATGACCTTCTCGAGCGATCCCGTGATGAGTTCGGCCGGGAGAGCGGACACGAACGGCATACCGCCCGCGAGGGAGACCACCTCGGGCCGGCTCGCGACGGCGAAGAGGGCGCGGACCTCGCTGGCCGACAGGCCGGAGGTGCGTTCGGCGTAGTTCGCATACCAGGGGTCGAGATTGTTGCCCGGTGAGCGGGAGATGCTCTGGTCTGACACGTTGCGTTTCCGTTCTCGTCTGTACGAATGCTATCGGGGGAGTCCGAGAGGGGTCGAAACGCCGGGTACGCGAAAGGCCCGCCCGGCGTAACCGGACGGGCCTCTCGAGGTGTCGGTTACGCCAGGACGGCGGCCAGGTCGGCCTCGAGGGCGGCCTTCGGCTTCGCGCCGATGACCGTCTGGATGACCTCACCGTTCTGGAACACCTTCATCGCGGGGATGGAGACGATCTGGTACTCCATCGCGAGCTGCGGGTTCTCGTCGACGTTCACCTTGACGATGTCGAGCTTGTCGGCGTTCTCCGCGGCGATCTGGTCGAGGATCGGGGAGACCATGCGGCACGGGCCGCACCATTCCGCCCAGAAGTCGACGAGGACGGGCTTGTCGCTCTTCAGGACCTCTGCCTCGAATGAGGCCTGGTCCACTGCACGTGCTGACATGTGTACTCCTTATTGATGCTCGGGAAGCGGAAGGGTGGATCGGGTGGGCTGCTAGGCGGAGGCGATGAGGGCGTCGGCTTCCGCTGTTTCGCCCTCCTCGTCGAGCTTCGCCGCGTCGTCGAGGGCCGACAGGTAGTGCTCGGCGTCGAGCGCCGCGACCGTTCCCGAACCGGCGGCCGTGATGGCCTGGCGGTAGTGGGGGTCGATGACGTCGCCCGCGGCGAACACGCCCGGCAGGTTGGTGCGCGACGAGCGGCCGTCCACCGCGATCGTGCCCTCGTCCGTGAGATCGAGCTGACCGTGGATGAGGTGGGTGCGCGGGTCGTTCCCGATGGCCACGAAGAGGCCGCCGATCGCGAGCTGACGCTCGGTACCGTCGACCGTGTCGCGGAGGACGACGCCTTCGACGGCGTTGTCCCCGACGATGCCGGCGACCTCGGAGTTCCAGACGAACTCGATCTTCTCGTTCGTGAACGCGCGGTCCTGCATGATCTTCGACGCCTTGAGCGAGTCACGGCGGTGGATCACGTAGACCTTGGACGCGAAGCGCGTGAGGAAGGTGGCCTCCTCCATGGCGGAGTCGCCGCCGCCCACGACCGCGATCTCCTTGCCCTTGAAGAAGAAGCCGTCGCACGTGGCGCACCAGGAGACGCCGCGACCGGAGAGCCGGTCCTCGTCGCCTATACCGAGCTTGCGGTAGGCCGAACCCGTGGCGAAGATGACCGTGCGGCCCTCGAAGTCGCCGGAATAACCGGTCTTGATGGTTTTGGTCTCACCGCGCAGGTCGAGCTCGGTGACGTCATCGAGGATGACCTCCGTGCCGAACTTCTCGGCCTGCTCCTGGAACTTGGCCATGAGCTCCGGGCCCATGACGGCGTCGGGGAAGCCGGGGAAGTTCTCGATCTCGGTGGTGTTCATGAGATCGCCGCCCGCCTCGACCGAGCTCGCGAGCAGGACAGGCTCGAGCCCGGCGCGTGCCGCGTAGATGGCCGCGGTGTAACCCGCTGGGCCGGAACCGATGATGATGACGTTGCGCACTCGAAACTCCTCGTTTGACGTGTCGCCTGGTGGAACCCATTGTAGGTCCGGGCTATTCCCGCCGTCTGGGTGTCTCGGACGGTGTTGAGGCCGGTGCGTTCAGGGGCTATCGGCCCTGGCCGGCCGGCGTGTTCGTGAGGCCCGTGGGTCCGAGCTCAGATCGCGGAGGCGAGGGGCCGGAGGTCGAGGAGGGCGGCGCCGAGGGCGGCCGCCGGCGACTCCGGTGGGAGCAGGCGCACGCGCGAGCTCAGGTCGAGCGAGTCGAGGAAGGGGGACGTGCGCCCCCACCGCTCGAACGTCTCCCGCAGGGGGCGCATGAGGCGCTCTCCGAGATTGCTGAGTCCCCCGCCGATGATGACGGTCTCCACGTCCGTGGACAGCAGGAGCACGCGCACGGCCGACGCGACCCCGGTCACGACCGTCTCGCGGACCGCGACGGCGTTCTGCTGTCCGGCCTCTGCGCGCTCGAAGAGATCCACGGCGGGGAGGGCCGCATCCGTCGGCCAGAGCCGTGCAAGCGCGGAACCGGACGCCATGGTCTCGAGGCAGCCGCGCTGACCGCACGGGCACAGCGCCCCGGAGGGATCCACGGGGATGTGTCCGATCTCTCCGGCTCCGCCTCGCGCACCGCGCCAGACCCGGCCATCGACGACGAGTCCGGCCGCGAGTCCGGTGCCGAGGTTGAGGAAGGCGGTGGGGACGTGGAGGTCGAGCAGGTGGGAGGCACCGAGGGCCGCGGCGTTGACGTCGTTCCCGACCACGACGGGGATCGACAGGCGAGCGCCCAGGATCGCGGCGAGTTCGAGCTCCGCGACACCGATGTTCACCGCGTGGCGCACGCGCCCGGTGAGCTCGTCGACGACACCGGGGATGCCCACGCCGATCTGCTCGACCTCACCCGTCGTGGCGCCCACACCGTCGAGCAGATCGCGCACGATCCGTTCGGCGCCGTCGACGACCGCGACGTTGCCCCGGCCGGTCGGACGCCGCAGGTGCTGGCGGACGACCAAGGAGTCGTCGACGATGACGGCGTCGGTCTTCGTGCCGCCGATGTCGATACCGATCCTCACGGGCCAGCTCCTTCTTCGTCGTCGTGATGGAGCCCAAGGGTCCCATCGCCTAGCGGTCGGACGCTCGAAGGAGCTCGACCATATAGTTAGTAAACCTTATAAACACACTAAACGGTGCCGTGCCGACTCAGGAGATCCCGAGTTCGGCCGTGAGGACGAGGGCCGTTGCACCCTGCAGGACCAGGTCGTCGCTGTCGACTGCTGCGCTCATGCGGAGGTCCCTCGTGACCGATTCCAGCGTGCGCCTCTCGATGGTGCTCCGTGCCTCGGTGAGCATCGGTCCGGCGACGTAGTCCTCCGGTCCCGCCAGGATCACCGTGTTGACACCCAGAACCGCGATGATCGGCGCGAGCGCGCCGCCGAGA
Organism: Labedella endophytica; assembly: GCF_003990045.1. Lineage (GTDB taxonomy): Bacteria > Actinomycetota > Actinomycetes > Actinomycetales > Microbacteriaceae > Labedella > Labedella endophytica. Next base: position 101,371 of record NZ_RZGZ01000004.1, read on the forward strand.
GCGTGTCCGGCCTCGCGGAGGATCGCCTCGCGGCGATCCGGACCGGCGTCGGCGACGCGGGGTGCGAGGTGAGACACCGAGATCGCCACCTCGAGACAGCCGCGCTGACCGCACGTGCAGAGCTCGCCGTCCTCGTCGATGACGACGTGACCGATCTCTCCGGCGGTGAACTGGTCGCCCTCGACGAGGGAGCCGCCGATGATGAGGCCGGCTCCTACTCCGTCACCGAACATCACGAGCATGAGATTCGTGCCGGCGCCCTCGTGGAACGTGTGGACGGCGAGGGCCGCCGCGTTGGCGTCGTTCGAGACGTGCACGGGGACGTCGAAGTGCTCCCCGAAGGACGCGCGGAGGTCGAGGTCGACCCACCCGAGGTTCGGCGCCTCGCGCACGACACCGTCCCGGTCGACGACACCCGGGGTGCCGACGCCGATGCCGAGGACCCGCACGTCGGACGCGGCGATGAGCTCGCCCACGAGGCCGACGGCCTTCGAGATGGCGTCCTCTCCCACCGAACCGGCGAGCGCCACCGAGCGACGCTCGAGGATCTCGCCGCGCATGTTCGTGATGGCACCGGTCAGCACGTCCTCGCCAGACAGGTTGAGGCTCACGATGTGGTGCGAGTTCTCATCGAGGTTGATGAGCGTGGCCGGCTTGCCGATGCGCGCGTCGACGCGACGGCCGAGATCGAGGAGGAGCCCCTCCGAGCGCAGCTCGCTCACGAGATCGGACACCGTCACCGGGGTGAGTCCGGTGGCTCGTGCCAGGTCCGCCCGACTCATCTCGCCGTCGTGGAAGAGGTGCTGAAGGATCAGCGAACGGTTGTTCTGCCGGTTGTGCGTCGGCAGCGCCTTGCCCGTCACGCGAAGCTGCGCCATGCGGACCCTCCTGTCTCTGTCTGTGACGTTATCCGAAGAACGTGGAATCGGACCGGGCGTCTCCGGCCGCCGGAGAACACTACGGCCCCAGTCATCCCTGGGCTGACGGATCAGCCCTTGACCGCCCCGGCGGACATGCCGGAGACGAGGTTGCGCTGGATGATCATGAAGAACACGACGACGGGGATGGAGAAGAGGGTCGCCCCGGCCATCTGTCCGCCGTAGTCGGTGCCGATCTGGCCGCCGGACGCCGTGCTGAACGAGGCCAGCCAGACGGGCAGCGTGTAGTGGGCCTGATCCTTCATGAACGTGTACGCGATGATGTAGTCGTTCCAGCTCGCGATGAACGCGAACACGCTGCTCGCGATGATCCCGGGCATCACGAGCGGGAAGAGGATCTTCGTGAGGACCTGCCAGGTGGATGCTCCGTCGATGCGGGCGGCCTCGTCGAGCTCCACGGGGATCGCCAGGAAGAATCCGCGCATGACCCAGATGGAGAAAGGCAGCACTCCCGCGACGTACGCGAACATGAGCCCCCAGTAGGTGTCGAGCAGATTAAGCGAGTTGAAGATGAGGAACTGCGGGATGAGCAAGGCCGTGCCCGGGAGCATCTGCACGATGAGGAGGAACACCATGATGGTGCGCCGCCCGCGGAACCGGAAGCGCGAGAGTGCGGCGGCGGCGAAGAGACCGAGCACGATCGAGAAGATCACGGCCCCCGCCACGACGATGACCGAGTTCTGCAGGTACACGAGGAAGTTGCCCTGACCGACCGCCCGGAAGAAGTTGTCGAGCGTGGGGTTCTGCGGCAGGAAGTGCGGAGTGGAGCTGAGCATCTCCGACTGCGGTTTGAACGCCGTGTTGACCATCCAGTAGACGGGGAACGCCCACAGCACGCAGAACACCGCGGCGATCGCGCAGCTGATCCACGGGATCCGGCGCAGGCGCCGCGAGACGTGTGATCGGGAGCGGCTCGCTCCGGCGGCGCGATCGGCCGGGCGCGCCGCGGCCGATCGCGTGGTGGAGGGGGTCGAGGTCGTCATGGTCACAGCTCCTCCCCGGAGCGAACGAGGTTGCGGATGTAGAGCACGCTCAGCACGAGCAGGATCGCGGTAGAGGCGACGGCGATCGCCGAGCCCGCACCGATCTGCACGTTGCCGGAGAACGCCGTGGTGTAGGTGAACACGCCGAGGGTCGACGTCGCTCGGTCGGGTCCTCCGGCGGAGACGAGCCAGATCTGGTTGAAGACGTTGAAGTCCCAGATGATCGAGAGCATCGTGACGAGGAGCATCGTGGGCTTGAGCGCGGGGAGGACCACGACGCGGTAGACGGAGAACTCGGAGGCGCCGTCGAGGCGGGCCGCCTCCTTGCGTTCGAGCGGCACCTGCGTCTCCGCCGCGTAGAGCGTGAGGGCGATGAAGGGCACGGCCTGCCAGACGACGAGCAGCCAGATGCAGACCCAGGCCAGTTGCGGGTCCGCGGCCCAGTTGACGCTCGTGATGTCGCCGACGACGCCCGTCTGCGTCACGAGCCAGTTCACCACTCCGTACTGCGGCTGGAACAACCACTTCCAGATGAGCGACGACGCGACGTTGGGCATGGCCCAGGCGAGGATGAGGACGACGGTGACGACGTAGCGCATCACCGTGGGCAGCCGCGTCATGAGGTGGGACATGCCGGCGCCGATGAGCACGCTGCCTCCGACGAGCGTCGCCGTGAAGACCACGGTGCGCAGGAGCGAGAGCCAGAACTCGGAGTCCGACAGGATCGCCGCGTACTGGTCGACTCCGACCACCGAGTACTCGCCCGTGAAGAGCGTGCGCTGGTCGTAGTCGGTGAACGAGATGTAGACGAGGAAGACGATGGGCGCGATCGTCACGCACAGGAGCACGAGGCCGGCCGGCGACAGGAGCCACAGCGGCGCGAGGGACGGGCGCGTCGATCGGGGGAGCCGACCGCGGGGCGATCCCGCGGGACGACGAGGCGGTGCGGGCGCGAGCGAGGTGACCATGGGTTCGCCTTTCGAGCGTCGGAGGGGGGCATCGGTACCGCGCGCTGTGCGCGGCACCGATGCCCGGCGGGCGCTACTCGCCGTTGAGGGTCTGGTCCGCTGCCGTGTCGAAGGACTCGGCGGCGTCCTCGACGCTCTGGGAGCCGGATGCGATCGAGGAGAAGAGGCCCTCGACGTCCTTGTTGCTCTCGATGGTCGTCCAGTTGGGGTTCGGCGGGGTGGCCTTGGAGTTGAGGGCGGCGTCGAAGAAGCCCTTCTTCACGTCGCTCAGGGTGGCCTGGGCGGCCTCGATGCCCTCGGAGCTGTTCGGGATCCAGCCGTCGACGCCGTAGACGTAGTCCTCCTGGATCTCGGGGCTCGCCGCGATCTTCACCCATTCGAGCGCGAGCTCGGAGTTCTGCGACTTGGCCGGGATGGCCCAGTTCGAGCCGCCGAGCATGACCGGCTGCGTGTCACCGGAGAGGCCCGGCATCGGGAAGGTACCGAGGTCGTCCTCGGTCATCTCCGGGTTGGCCGTGAGGATGCCGGAGACGTTCGTGTTGAGGATCGCCGAGGTCTTGCCGTCCGCGAAGATCTGGTTCTGGTTGGGCTCCAGGGTGTTGAGGGTCGCCGAGGCGGCCGACGAGTAGCTCGTCTGGAACTCCTTGAACGCCTCGAGTCCCTCGATCGCTTCGGGGCTTCCGAAGCCGGAGGTCCACTCGTCGCCGTCCTGCTCCGCGATCTCTCCGCCGGCGTCCCATACGAACTGCAGCCCGCCGAACCAGTACTGGCCGGGCAGATAGAAGGCCGAGAAGTCGGAGGTGTCGGCGTTCGCCGCCTTCACCTTGTCGAGGGCGGCCGTGAGCTCCTCGTACGTGGTGGGCACGGCGGTCACGCCAGCGTCGGCCCACATCTGCTTGTTGTAGATGACGGCGCGCGCACCGGCGAATCCGGGGACGGCGTAGAGCTGGCCGTCGATCGTCGCGGGATCGACGAGGCCGTCGAGCCAGGTATGACCCTGCGCGAGGTCATCCGCCTGATCGGTCAGGTCGAGGAGACCGCCGTTGGCCGCGTAGCTCGCGACCTGGGTGTTGCCGACGTCGAGGATATCGGGTGGCGTGTTGGTGGCGAGGGCCGTCGAGATCTTCGTCGTGATGCCGTCCCAGGTCTGCACCTGCACGTCGACCTCGGCGCCCGTGGCCTCGGTGAACTCGGCGTTGATGGCGTCGAGCGTCTCCGGGGTGTAGTCCCCGTCCATCGCCCAGACGGTGATGGTCTCGTCACCGCCGCCCGACGCTCCGTCGGAGCCTCCGCCGCTCGAGCAGGCGGACAGGACGAGCAGGCTCGCGACGCTGAAGGCGCCGACGACCGCGATTTTCTTGATGGCCACTGTGTTCTCCTCTGTGATGGAACAGACGGTGATGTTCGGGGTGGATCGACTGCGTTCCCGATCCGGGCGGCGAGATGACACACTGCGGTTGTGGCCGCGACCTCGCGCCGTTGCTCGGTGGTTGGTTTAGTAAAGAAGGCTTGCGAACAAATGTCAAGACCGGTTCACTGGGTGTAACAACAACGAAACAACGGCGTCATCCTGCACTCGCGAACCCGACCTCCCGTCGGCCGAAAGGAACACCATGATCGCTCTCGTCCCCCGCCCCACGCGTCTCGAATCCCGTTCCGGTGTCTTCGAGGTGACGGGCGATACACGCATCGCAGCCGACGGCGAGCTGCGGGGACCCGCGGCATTCCTGCGTAGCGTCCTCACGACCTCGACGGGTCTCGCGCTCGACGCGGCGACGGACGACGAAGCGCCCACGATCCGTTTCGCCGTGGACCCCTCCCTCGCGGAGGAGGGCTACCGGCTCGAGGTGGAGCCGACGGGTGTGGTCATCTCGGCCGCTGGCGACCGGGGCGGCTACTGGGGGGCGCAGTCGTTCCTTCAGCTGCTCCCGGACGCCGTCTACCGCGCGGCCACCGTGTCCGGCGTCGCGTGGACGGCCCCCGCGGTGCTCGTCGAGGACGCCCCGGCATTCGGCTGGCGCGGCGCGATGCTCGACGTGGCCCGGCACTTCGTGCCGACGCGCGAGGTGCTGCGCTTCATCGACCTGCTCGCCATGCACCGTCTCAACACGCTCCACCTCCACCTGACCGATGACCAGGGCTGGCGGATCGAGATCCGCCGGTACCCGCTGCTCACGGAGGTCGGCGGGTGGCGACCGGAGTCTCAGGTCGGCGCCGGACCCACCGCGACGATGGACGGACGCCCCCACGGTGGCTTCTACACGCAGGACGACATCCGGGAGATCGTCGCCTATGCGACGGCGCGCGGAGTGACGGTCGTGCCGGAGATCGAGCTGCCCGGCCACGCGCAGGCCGCCATCGCCGCCTACCCGGAGCTGGGTGTCACCACGGAACGGCTCCAGCCGTGGACGGAGTGGGGCATCAATACGAACGTCTTCAACGTGGAGGAGAGCACGATCGAGTTCTTCCGCAACGTGTTCGACGAGGTCGTCGAACTGTTCCCCTCCCCCTTCATCCACGTGGGCGGCGACGAGTGCCCGAAGGACCAGTGGCGGGCCGACCCGCGCACGCAGGAGCTCATGCGCGAGCGCGGCCTCGCCGACGAGCACGCACTGCAGAGCTGGTTCATCGGCCGCATCGACGAGCACCTCACCTCCCGCGGCCGCCGACTGTTCGGGTGGGACGAGATCCTCGAGGGCGGGCTCGCCCCCGGTGCCACCGTGCTGTCGTGGCGCGGCCGGGCCGGAGCGGTCGCGGCGGCTCGGGCCGGGCACGACGTGATCATGTGCCCGGAGGACACGGTGTACCTCGACTACCGCCAGGCCGACGGTCCCGACGAGCCCATCCCCGTGGCGACGGTCACGACCGTCGCCGACGTGTACGCCTTCGATCCGATCCCCGCGGAGCTGACCGCGGAGCAGGCGGCGCACGTGCTCGGCGGCCAGGGCAATCTGTGGAGCGAACACGCCGACTCCCCGCGCACCCTCGACTACCTGGCCTTCCCGCGGCTGTGTGCGCTCGCCGAGGCGCTCTGGACCGGCGGCGAGCGCGACTTCGAGGAGTTCGAGCCGCGCCTCACGGCCCACCTCGGCCGCCTGAACGCGCGCGGTGTCGAGTACCGCCGCGCCGACGGGCCGCGGCCGTGGCAGCGTCGCCCGGGCATTCCCGGTCGCCCGGCGGATCGAGAAGAGACCGCAGCGCATGTCGCGTCCCTCACGGCCGACATCGCCTGAGGGCGGGAGGTCGAGCCGGGGCGACCGGCCGGTGTGGGCGATCACGACCTATGACACGGAGACGGCCGCCCTGTCGATGCCGACCGGCGGGTGATCAGAATCACCGACGGCTGATCCGGCGGTGACTGTTCGCCTGCTGTTCGGACACCTCGGCGGGCGAGCGCGGTCCGCGCGGAGTACCTTCGAGGCAGATGAGGACGGCAGGCTCTGTCAGGAGGCGATCCGATGCCGAAGACGCTCACGGAACGAACGGATCTCGCGCCGGCGGGTGGGGGTCCCGGCCGCCCTCCGGTCGCGAAGCGCGTCGGGCCGGCGGTCGTGGTCCTCGCGATCGTGGGATGCCTGGCGGGCGTCGTCGTGCTGTTCGGGTGGATGGTCGACGAGACGCACTTCGATCGTCCGTGTCAGCAGTTCGACGCCTTCGAGGCGGAGGTGGAGGATCTCCCCGGCGTCGTGAGCGTCGACAACGAGCGGTGGGTCGAGGCACCCGCGTTCTCGAACCCGACGTCGTGGATGTCCGTCGCGGTCGACCAGACCGGACTCCCCGGCGTGCTCGAGGCGGCCTGTGCGACCGACTATCCCGACCCCATGACGTGGTCGATCACCGTGAGGACGGCCGCGGCGACCGAGGTGTCGGTGCACACCGACCCGGAGGAACGGACCACGGTCGTCGACGGTGCGCGGTGCCCCGAATTCGGCTTCGACGTGGCGCGTATGGTCGACGAGCTCGACCGGGTCGCTCCGGGCCTCGCGATTCAGCCGGCGATCTGGGAGGACGACCGATTCGCGCTCGTCGAGGTCGAGGAGGTCACCGCCGGGTTCACCCACCTCCTGCCGGTCGTCGAGCACGCCGACGACCTGCTCGCCGCAGCCGGTCTCGGATCGGACGACGTCGTGGAGATCAATTCGGCGAGCCTCATCATCGCCGTCCAGCCCGGTGAGAGCGACCGGTACCTCGCGCTGCTCACCGAACTCGACGATGTCTACGCGGTACGGAGTTTCTGGGCCGACGGCGGCGGCGCGGCGAGTGACGGAACCGAGGAGGTGCAGGTCGTCGCACCGCTCGAGCACCACGCGGCGATCGAGGACATCATCCGATCGTCCGGGCTGCACATCGCCGACACCCCGATCCGGTTCATCGAGTAAGGGGGGCAGTGGCCGGTCGCTCTGGAGGGGCGGTGAAGCGGCGAGAGCCGGCTCGGCCCGTTCGATGAATGCATCACCGGCGTCGTCGCGCGATGAATTCATCGGCCTGACCACGGGAAGCCCTCCTCGTTCCGGAGTCGGGCCGTCGAGGCGTACCTCACGAGGGAATGGCCGCGCGCGGACTGACCGCAGTCGGCTGGTCAGTCCCCGCTCAGCGGCGGCGGAAGCGGCGGATGATCGGGGCGAGGGCCGCGCGGAGGTCGGGCGAGCGCATCACGATGAGGAGCGCGAAGTACACGGCGGCCATCACGGAGCCGATGACGATCATCGAGACGAGGGCGCCGAACACGGTCGTGGTCGCGAAGCCGCCGTCGACCCACGCGCCGAGCAGCCACGCCGTGCCGAGGCCCGCGGCGAGGGACGGGATCGCCGCGACCACGTAGACGACGATCGCGCGGATGACCGGGGCCACGTCGAGCCCGCCGAGCTTCCGACGTAGCAGCACGAACGCGAGCAGCATCTGCACGGTACCCGCGAGCGAGATGGATGCGGCGACGCCGATGCCGATGAGGTCGTCCGGCAGGAGGAAACCGCACGCGAGCGCGAGGCCGGAGAAGACGATGACCTGCGCGACCGTGAAGAAGAAGGGCGTGCGGGTGTCGCCGAGCGCGTAGAAGGTGCGCTGCAGCACGAAGAGGATCGTGAACGGCACGAGCCCGGCGACGTAGGCGACGAGGGGGCCCGCGAGAGCGCCGGCGTCGGAGGAGGTGCCGGTGAAGAGGCTCGCGAACGGCATCGCGCACGCGCCGATGACGGCCGCGGCGAGCACGATGAGGAGGCTGATCTGACGCGTCGCCGACGACACGTCCGCCTTCAGCTCCGCGGTCCGGTTCGCGTGGGCGTGCTCCGCCATCCGTGTGAAGTAGGCGGTCGCCACCGAGACGGCGATGACGCTGTGGGGCAGCATGAAGATGAGCCACGCGTACTGCAGGGCGGCCGTGGCCGCCTCGCCACCCGACGCGAGCATCGTCACGTTGGTCTGCACGATGCCGGCGACGAGCGTCGCGCCGATCATCGCGAGCGTCCAACCGGCCATCTTCCCGGTCTGCGCGAGACCGATCCCTCGCCAGCCGAAGTCCGGGCGGAAGCGCAGTCCCACCTTCTTCCAGAAGAAGAACAGCACGACGGCCTGCACGGCGATGCCGAGCGTCGCCGAGCCCGCGAGCACCGCGACCATCGGGGCGCTCCACGACGTGACGGAGCGCTCGCCCGTGGGGTCGGCACCGAAGAGCGCACCGAAGGCGAGGAGACCCGAGATCGCGACGATGTTGTTGAAGACGGGCGCCCACGTGAACGGGCCGAAGAGCTTGTGAGCGTTGAGCACCTCGCCGAGGAGGGCGTACAGGCCGTAGAAGAACACCTGGGGGAGGCACCAGTAGGCGAACGTCACGGCGAGGTCGAACTGGTCCTGCGGCATCGTCTGGCCGTAGAGCCGCACGAGGACGGGCGCCGCCGCGACGGCGATGATCGTGGCCGCGAGCAGGATGACCATGCCGAGCGTGAGGAGCTTGTTCACGTACGCGCGACCGCGGTCCTCGCCCACGATGGCTCGCACGATCGACGGGACGAGGATGGCGCTCACGACGCCTCCGGCGACGAGGGCGTAGAGGTTGTTCGGCAGACGGTTCGCGAGGGCGAAGGCGTCACCGCTGAACCCGATCGCTCCGACGGTCTGCGCGAGCAGGATCGCCATGACGAACCCGAGGATGCGCGACACCATGGTGCCGGAGGCGAGGAACGCGCTCGCGCGCCCGATGGACGGGCCGTCTCCGGTGGTCACGAACGCTCCTCGATGTTGCCGTTGCTGTCGGTGTTGTCGCTGTCGGGTGCGTCGGACGACGCCTTCTTCTCCGCGGCTTCCGCCAGACGCGCGCGGCGTCGGAGGATCGTCCGGACGACACCCGCGACGAGCATCCCGACCACGAGCAGTACGGCGATGACCGCCCCGATGCCCTCCCAGTCGGCCCGCACGGCGACGGTCGCGGTCACGGGCTCGCCGACGCGGACCCCGGAGACGGACGACAGGGTCACAGTCAGCCCGACGTCGCCGTTGCCGAGCTGCGCCGTGACGGGCACGCGCACCGTCTGCCGGGACCCCGCGGCGACTTCCACGACCTGCGGGTCGCCCACGTCGAGCCGGATGTTCGAGGGGGTGGCGTCGATCAAGACCTGGACGTCGTACGGGGAGTCGTTGCGGACCCCGAACGGGATCGCGCTCTCGTTACCGACGAGGAGCACGTCGCTGGAGTTCAGGATCGACACGGATCCCAGCAGCTCGCTCGTCTGCTCGCTGTGCGCCACGAGCGCCTCGGTCCATTCCTCGCCCGTGTCCATCCAGTCCACCGAGAGCAGCGTCAGGATCTGCACGCGCTCGCGACCGGTGAGCAGTTCCGGCGTCGTGAGGACGGCCGAGAACTCCCGGAGCCGCGCCTCGCGGTCCATGAGCAGGGAGACGGCGCTCGTGCGCGAGGAGTCGGGTTCGATGTCGGCGAGCGTCACGTCGATACGCTCCTCCGCCCGGACGTCCGAGAGGTCCACCGGGTTCACGGTGGGCAGGTTCGAGACGGCTTGGAGGGCGTCGCCGAGTCGAGACGCGGTCGGGGGCCAGCCACGGTCGAGGGTCGCGAGCACGGTGCGGCCGGTGGCGCCCTGCTCGCGGGCCGTCACCGCGAGCTCGGCGGAGATGTCGGCGATCGCGTCGGCCCCGTCGCCAGCCGTGACGGCCGTCGCGGCGATGCGAAGGGCCGAGGAGATGTCGTCGTCCGCGACGAGGGCGCCGCGCTCCCCGACCGTCGAGGCCGCCGGGTAGGCGGTCGCGTCGGCGACGTTGCTGGAGCCGAGGATCGTATCCGTCACGCCGCTGGCGGCGAACATGTCGAGATCCGACGCCGTGACGGTGCCCTCGGCAGGCCAGAGGAGGTCGTCCATCGTCCACTCGAACGCCGTCAGCTCGTCGACGGTCGGGATCGTGTCGTCCTCGGTCGGGGCGGGCGTCGGTGTCCCGGAGGGGTCGGGCGTCGGTGTCTCGGTGGGCACGGCCGGGGTGTAGTCGGCGGGGAGGGCGAATTGCACGGACGACGGCTCGAGCAGCGCGTCGAGCCCGGACGCCGCTTGGACGGCGCCGTCCGCGTCGGCGAACTGGAGCGGGAACGTCTCGTTCGGCACGTCAGCCAGCCGATCGAGCCACGCCGTGGCGCTCGCGGGTGCCGCCGCCCCGAGCACGCGGATCGACGCGATGATCATCGGATCGACCCCGAGGGCGACGTCGCGGCCCGCCGCGCCGTCGAGCTGACGCGTGAGCACACCACTCGGTGCCGTGTAGGTGGCGAGGGACTCGGAGCTGATGAGGCCGTTCTGCCCCGTCGGAGCCGTCACGGGTATCGCGATCGCGAGCTCGATCGAGTTCGTCGGCGCCGCGGCCGCCGCGATGTACGTGTCGTGGGCCGCGATCGTCGTCGCGCCCGATTCGAACGCGGCGGTGAGCGGGACGGCACCGTAGTCCGGCGGCATCGAGAGCCGGTCGTTCGGCACGAGGACGGCGTTCGAGGTGTAGTTCGACCCGGCGGTGATCGGGGGGACGGCGACGTCGACGAGATCGACGGGGGTCGGCAGGGGATCGCTGCCGTCGAGGTGGGCGTGCAGGGTGGCGCGGGAGCCGATCGTCGTCGATCCGCCCGTGAGCACGATCCGACCCGCATCGAGATCGGTGTCCGTCGTGTTGTCGATCGTGACGACGAGCGACAGCGGCTCGTCGCCCTCGACGGACGCCGATTCGCTGTCGATCTGGATGGAGACCGTCGGTTCGTCGGTCGTGGCGGTGTCGGCTTCGTCGTCCGTCGCGGTCCGCACGACGCCGCCGGTCACCGACACCTCGGTCGCCGACGCCTCGGTCGCCGATACCTCGAGAGCGAGCGCGGGCGCCGCGACGAACGGCATCGCCAGGACGAGAGCCGTCGCGGGGAGGGAGCGCAGGAGGCTCTTCAGAAGGCGTGAGTTCATGTGAGTGATGCAGCGCCGTTCTCTGCGGCCTGATCCAGTGATTCTACGGGCAGGGCCGTCCGGGACCTGGGAGGGACGCGAGCGGAGTGCGCGGCCGGGGTCAGGGTGCCGGCTGGTCGGGGCCGTCCCCGAGATCGAATCGGCCGAGCATCATCCAGGCGGTGCGGGTGAGGGCGGGGTAGGCGATGCCGATCGAGCGGATGATGTCGGCGTCGATTCGCTCGAGCGCCCGACGGTGCTCCTCTGCGTCCGACCGCGTGGACCGGGCCGCGAGCCGCGTGAGGACGTACTCGGCCGTGAGGCCGCGATCGTCGAGGGCGTCGTCGCGCAGCGACAGGACGACGAGTTCGTCGACGGTCGGCATGTCGGGGAGGAAGTCCCAGGGGTCCTCGCCCTGACGGCTGCGGTGTTCGATGAGCACGTCGAGTTCGTCGCGCGCGAACTCGCGCAGTCGCGCGATGTCCTGCTCGACCATCATGTCCCCGTTCCGTGCGCGTGTCGCCGTTCGAGTCATCCACGATACCCCCGCCATCCGCGAGAGGGTCCGGATGCGACGCACGCTGTGGACCTCGTCAACGGAGCCTGTGAAGCTCCCGTTCCTGCGCGGCCTCCGCGCGCGTCGCAGCGGATGCCACGGTCCCGACCGGAGCGCCTCGACCGCGCCGCCCGATGAACGTCGTCAGGAGGATGATCGCGCCCATGAGCACGCCGCCGGCGGCGCCCGCCGAGTTCGCGAGCACATCGTTCACATCGCACCTCCGGCCGAGTTCCGGGAGTACGTCCTGTGCGAACTCGATCGCCACGGACACCGCTGGCCCCGCGAGGAGCATGGTGAGGGGCCGACGCGTGGCCACGACCGCGAAGAGCACGGGGACGAAGAACAGCAGGACGTTCGGCACGTCGTCGAGCGGGGAACTCGCGTCGGTGGCGCAGCCGTCGCCCTCGAGCCCACCGACGGGGCTGAGAGTGAGGCCGAGCACGACGATCAGTCCGAGTACGGCTGCACCGCCGGCGACGACGCGGCCCCCACGCCCGGCGTGCGCGAGGAGGGCGGCGACGACGACGCTCGCGACGGCGAGCACCGCGACGAGTTGTCGCACGAGCTCAGCGTCCGAGGCGAAGACGATCGAGATCATGGGCACGTCCTTTCCGTCGTCTCGTTCCATCCTGCGTCCCAGCGCGTGGCCGGTCTTCACCCGTGCGATTGAATGAGGGGGTGAAAGACGCCCTCATCGACCTGCTGCGCTCCGACCTCGACGCGGGCGGGTACTCGACCGACGCGGTCGCCGTGCGCCTCGGTCCGGCCGCAGAGGAGGCCCTCGGTCGTGAGCACACGGTGCCGGCGGCGCGCGTCCTCGACGAGCGCCGGGATCGCGGTGACCGCGACGCCCTCGACGTGCTCATCGACCTCTTCCTGCTCGCACGGGTCGTCGGCCGGACCGACGTCGACCGGGCGTTCCCGTCGCTCGGAGCGGACGGCGCGCGCGAGCTCCGGTTGCTGTCCGTCTCCGACACCGACACCGACTCCGACACCGGCCGACCGGCCGGGACCGCGCCGCAGTCGTGGACCGCGGCCCTCGACGTGCACCCGTACGCGTTCACCGACGACGCCGGGGACGGTCACTGGTGGATCCTGTCCGATCTCGGGGAGCGCGCCGTGGGCGGTGCCCTGCCCGAGGACCACGTGCTCGGGGTGGGCGGCGCGTCCCTCACGCTCGCCGGCATCACCGTGCCGACGCGGGTCGGATCGGTGCTCGACCTCGGGACGGGTTGCGGGATCCAGGCCCTGCACGCCTCGCGGACGGCCGACCGGGTCGTCGCGACCGACATCTCGGAGCGGGCCGTCGATCTCGCGCGCGCCAACGCCCGCCTGAACGGGATCACGACGATCGAGGTGCGCCTCGGGAGTCTCTTCGACCCCGTCGCCGGCGAACGGTTCGACCGCATCGTGACCAACCCGCCCTTCGTCATCACACCGCGCTCGGACGGCGTTCCGCTCTACGAGTACCGCGACGGCGGCCTGGTGGGAGACGCCCTCGTGGAGGCGGTCGTGCGCGGGTGCGCCGAGCACCTGCTCCCGGGTGGGACCGCCCAGATGCTCGGCAACTGGGAGTACACGCGCGCCTCCGACGGGCTGTCGCGCGTCGGTAGGTGGGTCGAGGGCCTCGGCCTCGACGCGTGGGTCGTGGAGCGCGAGCACCTCGACCCCGCGTTCTACGCCGAGACGTGGATCCGAGACGGCGGCACGCGCCCGGGCACACCGGACTTCGACCGGCTCTCGAACGCGTGGCTCGACGACTTCGCCGAGCGCGGTGTCACCGGGGTGGGCTTCGGGTTCGTGACCCTCCACCGCCCGGTCGACGATCGGATACCGGTCGTGCGTCTCGAGCGCGTCACCGGTTCGCTCGAGACCGCGGGGCTCGGAACCCACGTCGCGCGGGTGGTCGCGGCGGTCGATGGGGTGGCAGCGCTCACCGACGACGAGCTCGCCTCGCTCGCCCTCGTGGTCGCGTCCGACGTGACGATCGAGCACCACTTCGTGCCGGGACAGGACGAACCCACGGCCATCCTGCTCCGCCAGGGTCAGGGGTTCCGCCGGGCGATCTCGGCGGGCACGGCGCTCGCCGCCCTCGTCGGCGCGAGCGATGGGACCCTCTCCGTCGGCGCGATCGTCGCGGCGATCGCGCAGCTGCTCGAGGCCGACGAGGACGCGCTGCTGGCGGAGACGCTGCCCGACGCGCGCCGCCTCATCGCCGACGGACTCCTCCTCCCCGCCTGATCCTCGGCTATGCGCTCTTCCGCGCCTCATCGGCGGTGTCGGGGACTCCTCCTCCCCGCCTGATCCCTGGCAACGCGCTCTTCCCCGCCTCATCGGCGGAGTCGTGGGCGTACTCCTCCCCGCCTGATCTGCGGCACTGTCCCACGTCCGGGTGTGGAAACGGTGGTTCTTGAGAGTTGTCCAGAAGTTCAGCGGGATTTCTCCCCGCCCCCGGGGGGCGCAAGGGTAACGTGAACCACCGAACGGCATCCCCGACAGAACGGAATCCCTGTGGACTCCCGCGTGGCCGAGTATCCTCGACCGGATCATTTCATCCTCCACATCAGTGACACGCACCTGCTCGCCGGCTCGCGTGGCCTCTACGACTCGGTCGACAGCGCCGAGCACCTCCGGAACCTCTTCGCCGAGTTCGAGGCGTCGGGCGGACGACCGGAGGCCATCGTCTTCACGGGAGACCTCGCCGACAAGGGCGAGCCCGAGGCCTACGAGGCCCTCCGCGCGATCGTCGAGCCGGTGGCCGAGCGCCTCGGCTGCGAGGTCATCTGGGTGATGGGCAACCACGACGACCGCGCGTCCTTCCGGTCGCGCCTGTTCGGCGAGGTCCCCACGATGCGTCCCGTCGACCGCGTCTACGACGTGAACGGCCTGCGCATCATCACGCTCGACTCCACCGTCCCCGGCTTCCACCACGGCGAGGTCTCGTCCGAGCAGCTCGACTGGCTCGCAGAGGAGCTCTCCGAGGCCGCGCCGCACGGCACGATCCTCGCGATGCACCACCCGCCCGTACCGAGCGTGCTCGATCTCGCCGCGAGCGTGGAATTGCGCGACCAGTCCGGGCTCGCCGAGGTGCTCGAGGGGACCGATGTGCGATCGATCATCGCCGGCCACCTTCACTACTCCTCCACGGCGACGTTCGCGGGGATCCCCGTCTCGGTGGCCTCGGCCACGTGCTACACCCAAGACCTCAACGTGCCGGTCGGCGGGACGCGACCGCGCGACGGCGCCCGCGCCTTCAACCTCGTGCACGTGTACGAGAACACCGTGCTCCACTCGGTCGTGCCGCTCGGCTCGTTCGTGGCCCTCGACGACGTGGCCCCGGAGGAGAGCGCTCGCCGCCTCGCCGCGTCGAAGATCCGCATCCGCGAAGCGTCGCGCGCCGCGGTCGTGCCGATCGAGGAGCCGTTCACCGTCCCCACGCGCGAGCCGGAGCACGCCGGCGTCTCCTGACGCCCTCACCGCGTGGCGCTCCGTCTCGCCTCGTGTCGTCCCGCTCCATCTCGTCGCGTCTCGTCTCGCTCCGTCTCGTCTCGTCTGACCCGGCCGTGCCAGGTAGCCCTTTTGCGCGCTTTCATGCCACCCGGGTGGCATGAAAGCGCGCAAACGGGCTACCTCACGGTGGGTGGGGGCGCCGGCGCGCTCGAGTCGCGCTAACGTCGAGCGGTGTGCCCCGGAACGGCCGGTGGGCACGTGTTGCGAAGGAGCACCGATGGCGGCGAACGGCACCGAGGGCCACACGACCTCGAACCACACGACCTCGACCCACACGACCTCGGATCAGACGGTCTCGGATCGTCCGATCTCCGGCGAGCAGATCGTGATCGAGGCGCACGGCTACGTCGCGCACGTCGCGAGCATCGGGGCCACCCTCCGCGCGCTCACCCTCGACGACCGCGATCTCGTGGTGCCGTTCGGCGCGGACGAGGTGCGCCCGGCCTTCCGGGGCGCCACGCTCGCGCCGTGGCCGAACCGCGTGACGGACGGACGTTACCGCTTCGACGACGAGGACCTCCTCCTCTCGCTCACCGAGCCGGAGCGGGGACACGCACTGCATGGCCTCGCCGCCTGGTTGGACTTCTCCATCGAGCGCTCCGACGCGTCGAGCGTCGACCTCGCCGCCGTCGTCGAGGCGCAGTCGGGCTACCCGTTCCGCATCCGCGTCGACGTGAGCTACCGCCTCGGCTCCGACGGTCTCGAGACCGTGGTCACCGCGACGAACATCGGCCCGACGCGTGCTCCCGCCGGCCTCGGGCCCCACCCGTACCTCGTGGCGGGCGCGGGACTCGTGGACGACTGGGACCTCGAGCTTCCGGCGGCCCGCGTGCTCACCGTCGAGGGCGAGCGGATGATGCCGGGCCCCGTGGTGGGCGTCGACGAGCTCACCGAGTTCGACTTCCGCTCCGCTCGCCGCATCGGCTCGACGGAGATCGACCACGCCTTCGCCGATCTGACGCGTTCGGATGCCGACGGCGACGCCGTCGTGCGCGTCACGACGGCCGACGGTTCCGGAGTGGGCATGCGGTGGGGAACGGCGTGCCCGTGGGTGCAGGTGCACACCGCCGACAAGCCCGGCCTGCCCGTGCACCGCATCGGTCTGGCCGTGGAACCCATGACGTGCCCGCCCGACGCCTTCAACTCGGGCGTCGACCTCGACGTGCTCGAGCCAGGTGAGGCGCTGACCGCGTCCTGGAACATCTTCGGGATCGCCGCCCGCTGACCCACCCGCCAGCCTGATCGTCCGATCCGGGCGGGGGGCCTAGGGTTCACAGATCATGATCGATTTTCCCGACGAGCTCGACTTCCCCGTCATCGACGGCCACAACGACCTCCCGTGGGAGTGCCGGCGATCGCGAGGGTCGAGCATCGAGGGGATCGACGGCGAAGAGTCGACCCTGCACACGGATCTGCCGAAGCTCCGCACCGGCGGTGTCGTGGGCCAGTTCTGGTCCGTGTACGTCCACATCGACGAACCCGATCCGGTCCGGACGACGCTGCAGCAGATCGATCTCGTGCACCGTCTGGTGGCGCGGTATCCGGACGATCTCCTGCTCGCTCGCAGCGCGGCGGACGTCCGCTCGGCCATCGGCTCGGGCCGCATCGGGTCACTACTCGGGGCCGAGGGCGGACACTCGATCGGGAACGATCTCGCGATCCTGCGGACCTTCGCCCGCCTCGGCGTCCGCTACATGACGCTCACGCACAACGCCGACACCCCCTGGGCGGACTCGGCGCTCGGGCAGCACACGCACGGCGGCCTCAACGACCGCGGCCGGGAGGTGGTGGCGGAGATGGAGCGCATCGGCATGCTCGTCGATCTCTCCCACGTGAGCGCCGCGACGATGTCGGACGTGCTCGACGTCGCCACCGCTCCCGTGATCTTCAGCCACTCGTCCGTCGCGGCCCTCAACGACCACCCGCGGAATGTGCCCGATCACGTGTTGGAGCGTCTCGCCGGCAACGGCGGGGTCGTCATGAACACATTCGTGCCGATGTTCATCTCCGCGGAGTACGCCGAATGGCATGCAGCGGGAGAGACGGGCCCGGAGCCCGTGGTGACCGTCTCCCACATCGCGGACCACGTGGAGCACGCGCGCGACGTGGCCGGGGTGGACCACATCGGTCTCGGCGGCGACTACGACGGAACACCGACCTTTCCCGGTGACGTGCGTGACGTGTCCCAGTACCCCGTACTCGCGCGGGAGTTGCAGAGGCGGGGATGGTCGACGGCGGACCTCCGGGCGCTGGCCGGTGGCAACATCCTCCGCGTGCTCGAGGAGACGGACGACCGCTTCGCCGCGATCTGAGCGGGAAGCCTGCACGGACTCCCTCTCTTCTCTCCCTCTCTTCTCCTCCTCTCCTCTCCTCTCCTCTCCTCTCCTCTCCTCGTTTTTGCGTACGCAATGGCGTTCTGCGGGTGAAGTTTCACCCGCGGAATGGACTTGCGCACGCAAAAGCGTGGGAGGAGGGCGCGACGGGCGGCGGGCCGGGAGCGGTAGCGTCGAGGGTATGACACCGGAACCCTCAACGCGCGTGGCCGCCTACGACTGCGGCACCAACTCGCTCCGTCTGCTCATCGCCGATGTGGTCGACGGCCGGCTCGTCGACGTGGTGCGCGAACTCGACGTCGTGCGTCTCGGGCAGGGCGTTGACCGCACCGGGCGGTTCGACGACGAGGCGCTCGAGCGCACCTTCGCGTCGGCGGAGCGCTTCGCGGCCCTGTGCCGGGAGCACGGAGTGGAGCGTGAGCACGTGCGTTTCGCCGCGACGTCGGCGACCCGCGACGCCTCGAACCGCGACGAGTTCATCCGTCGCATCACCGAGATCGTCGGCGTCGCCCCCGAGGTCATCACGGGTGACGAGGAGGCCGGGCTGTCGTTCGTAGGAGCGGCGAGCACCGCGCCGGAGCGCGACGGTCTCACACTCGTCGTCGACCTCGGCGGCGGATCGACGGAGCTCGTGCTCGGTGCGGACGAGCTCGTCTCCGCGTTCTCGATGGACGTGGGGTCCGTGCGGATGACGGAGCGGCATGTACACTCCGACCCGCCGACGTCCGACGAGGTCGAGGCGGCACGGCGCGACGTGCGCGCGGCCCTCGACGAGGCGCTGCGCACGGTCGACGTGTCGCGCACGGCGACGATCGTGGGTGTCGCCGGCACGATCACGACGGTCACGGCGCACGCGCTCGGACTCGAGCGCTACGACTCCGCGGCCATCGACGGATCGGAGCTGAGTCTCGAGGCGGTGCTGACGGCGTGCGACGAGCTCTCCGTCATGCCGCGCGCCGAGCGCGCCGCCCGCGCGTACATCCACCCGGGTCGGGTCGACGTCGTGCCGGCGGGCGCGATGATCTGGGCCGAGGTGCTCCGCCGCGTCCGCACCGAGGGTGCCGCGATCGGCGGGGGCATCGGCTCGGTCGTCACGAGCGAGCACGACATCCTCGACGGCCTCGCGCTCTCCCTCGCCTGACGCGGGCGCCGAGGGCCGCTAGGCGAGGGTGGAGGCGGAGGCCGTCGCGGCCGCGTCGTCCGCGGCGGTGCCGGCGTAACCCTTCTCCCACGGCGCGACGACCGGGAAGTAGCGCTCGAGGAACTCGGTGACGGCCTTCGTGCGCTTCTCCACCGAGATCTCGGGCTTGCTGCCGTCGTTGAGGCAGAACATGTCCTGATCGCGACGCTTCAGGAGCTTCTTCATCTGACGCAGTGCGCTCTTCAGCGTCGTCTCGACGTACATGACCTTGGCGTTCGTCTGCACGACCGCCGATCCGCGCATGAGCGCGTAGTAGTGGTACAGCGAGTTCGTCACCGAGATGTCCGTCGCCGAGCGGAACTGGCTGTGCGAGGTGCGCTCGAAGTCCTCGGGGAAATCGGCCTCGAGCTCCTCCATCACGCTGCGGCGCAGGGGCGCGGCGCAGTGCTCGAGGTGGCGCGTCGTGACCTTGCCGAAGCGCTCACGCAGGAGGCGTCGGTTGACGCGAGCGGCGTTCTCGAAGCCGCTCCGGGCGGGGTTGGAGTCGCCCAGGCCGATGCGGGTCTTCGCCTCCACGAACTTCGTGATGCCACCGGGCGAGAAGAACAGGTTCGGCTGCACGGGGCGCCCGAAGAACATGTCGTCGTTGGAGTAGAGGAAGTGTTCGGCGATGCCCGGGATCTTGTGCAGCTGGCTCTCCACGGCGTGGGAGTTGTGGGTGGGCAGCGCGTCCATGTCCTCGAAGAACGCCTCGCTCGGCATGATCGTGACGCGCGGGTGATCGGCGAGCCACTCGGGCTTCGGGGAGTCCGTCGCGATGTAGATGTTCCGCACCCAGGGAGCGAACATGTAGACGCTGCGCAGCGCGTACTTGAGCTCGTCGATCTGACGGAATCGCGCCTCGGAGTCGTCGCCGTCGCCCACGACGTAGCTCTTCATGCGCTTCGCGCGCTGGCGCTGGAACTCGATGGACGAACCGTCGACCCACGAGAAGACGAGGTCGATGTCGAACGTGACGTCGCTCGCGAGCTCCGCGAACATGCTCTCGAGGGTCGGCCATGAGCGCCCGTAGACGATGACCTCCTCCTCGACGGCCTCGGAGCGCGGCAGGGTGCGCCGCATGAGCGCGTTCTCGGTGGGCGCGGTGATCGTGTCGTCGCCGAAGCGCCACAGCTCGAGCTGGAAGGCGGTGTCGGGACCGTAACGCAGCCGACCGATCGGTTCGATGCGTGGTCGGTACACCCGGAAGATGGCGTGCGACGAGTCGTCCGTGAGTCGGCCGTCGGCGATGAGGACGGGGCGGCCGTCGGTCTCGAGGGCGTCGTCGTGCTGAGCGGCGGGAACGTAGGGGGCCGAGTAGAACGGCTCCTCGGCGAACGCCTCCGAGAGGGCGCGTTCGATCGCCTTCCGCCTCTTGATGTCGACGGCGAGCACGGGTCGGTCGTTGTCCCCGCGTACGAGGAGGAAGTCGATGCCGGCGGCGTCGAGCACCTCCCGCACGGCGACGAGGTCCTCGACCATGGATTCGTGAGGCGTGAGGTGGCCGGCGACGAGTGCGTACTCGCCCTTGCGGCGCACGATGCCCTCGCGCTCGAAGCGGGGGCGTCGGGTGCCGGTGGACACGAGGACGAGCTCGGGGGTCTCGGCGAAGGACGGGCCGGGAGCGTCGGCGTCGATGCCGCGCAGCGCGTGGAAGCTCGTCGCCGGGGTGCCGTTCTCGTCGGTCGTGTCTCTCGTCATCCGTGTCGCTTCCTGTCGCGTGATCGACGTCCTGAGGGGGACATCGCGAGTCGATGGTGTTCCGCCCGTGGGCCATGGGCCGAGGCGAGGGACCGGTGCGCCGTGCGGTGCGGTCACGGGTCGCCATCGGCGACGTGCAGAGCCCTCCCTGTCAGTATGCGCCCAGACGGCCGGATGGGCCTATTCAGTCCCCGTCCGGGGCCATCCAGAGGACCTCCCAGAGGTGCCCGTCGAGATCGTGGAAGCTGCGCGCGTACATGAAGCCGTGGTCCTCCGGGTCGCGGGCGGATCGTCCTCCGGCCACGAGGGCCTGATCGATGACGCGGTCGACCTCCGCGCGGGACTCGACGCCCACGGCGAGGATCGTCTCGATCGTGTCGCGGGTGTCCGCGATCGTCTTGCCCGTGTAGGACGCGAAGCGCTCGTGCGTGTGCAGCATCACGAACACGGTGTCGGCGACCACGAGGCAGAGGGACGACGCGTCGGTGAACTGCTCGTTGACCCGCCAGCCGACGGCCTCGAAGAAGGCCCGCGAGCGGGACACATCGGCGACGGCCATGTTCACGAAGATGCTCGAAGCCACGGGTCCCCCTCCGATCGGTCGCGCCGCGATGGCGCTCCCCTCAACCTCCTCGACCCGCCGACGGCTGTCAAGACGCATTGCGCACGGAGGCCCACCCGTCCCACTAGAAGAGGGGTGGCGTCCTCTCCCCTATTGGGGTCACCGGAGGGCTCGTCGGGGGCCGGGCGGCGGCCATAGGCTCGGACGGTCCGAGCCCGGCCGAGGCCGTGGAGGGAGTCCCATGACCGAGGTGATCGTCGCCCCGGGCGCTGATGCGCCGGGGCTGGACGCCCTGCGTCGTGCGGAACGGCGACGTCCAGGCCAGGTGTGTATCGACCGCGCGGCCGTGGCTCGTGCGGGATCCGTCCCTCCGTCGCTCGTGCGGCGGGCGTTCGGCGGCTCCCCGGTGGGCGCGCCCGAGCGGGAGGCGTTCGAAGCCGCGATGGGCGAGCGGATCGTGGGCCGGGAGCTCGACTCGCTCCCCGACGGGTGGATCGTGTTGCACTCGATCCCGGCGCCCGGAGCGAGCGGCGACCTCGATCACGTGGTGATCGGTCCCCCCGGGCTCTTCGCCGTCACGACCTGCTTCGTCGGAGGCGACCGGGTGTTCGTCGCTGAGGACTACCTGCTCGCTCGCGGTGAACGCATCCCCTTCGCCCGTCCGGCCGTGTCGGCGGCGCGCCGGACCGCCCAGCTCGCGGGGCGCGCTCTTCCTCCGAGCGTCGCGGTGCGCGGCGTCGTGGCTGTGGCGGGCGCGCGCGGGGTGCGCATCGGTGCCCGCACGCGCTCCGTGGACGTGCGCGATGCGCGCGTGCTCCGCGAGTGGCTGGTGTCGCTTCCGCCCGCGCTCGATGCTGTGGTCGTCGAGGCCGTGGCCACACGGATCGCGGCCTCGATCGACGCGGGGAGCGGGTCCCCGGACCCCGCCGAGGACGGGAGGTCCGCCGCCGCCCTGCTCGTCGCTCGACTCGAACGCGAGTCCACCGCCGCCCGACGACTCCGCTTCCTCTGGCGCACCGCCGGTCTCGCCGCCGTCGCGGGTGGCGTCTGGGTGGCGTTCGCGCACCTGCCCGCGTGGCTCGCCCTCCACCTGGGCTGACGTGTTCGGCGGGCTGTCAGGCCGCCTCGGCTATCCTTTCCCAGACGAACCGCGCCATCGGCGCGGCCCACGAGAGAGGACGCACGCGGATGACCGATTCACCGGCCTCCGCCTCTCCCTACGACGTCCTCGGCGTGAGCCCGTCCGCCTCGGCCGACGAACTCCGCAAGGCCTACCGACGCCGACTCCGCGAGACGCACCCGGACACCGGCGGCGACGCGCTCGAGTTCACGGCCGTGCAGCGGGCGTGGGAGCGCGTGGGGGACGCCGGATCCCGCGCGGCGTACGACCGCGGAGAGAGCTCCCACACCGAGTCCACCGCGGAGGGCACCGGCTGGTCCGCTCCGTCCCACCGCTCCCGCGCCGACAACTCCCGCCCCCGCGCGCGCTCCTACGGACATCCGGGTGGTGCCGCGCGCGAGGCGTACCTGCGGCTCATCCGCGAGTGGGCCGGTCGGGGCGCGGAACCCGAGGATCCGTACGACCCGGCGCTCGTGCGCCGGGCGCCCGTGGAGATCCGTCGGGCGCTCGCCGAGGCCCTCGCCGAGGAGGCCACGGCACGTCAGGTCTCGGCCCTCGGTATGGCCTTCACCGTGTGGCATGACGTGCACGTGGGCGGCGGGGAGCGGAAGATCGACCACGTCGTGCTCGGTCCGACCGGCCTCTATGCGATCTGCTCGGAGGACTTCGGCGTGCCGGTGCGGATCCACCGCGGCGAGCTCGTCCCCATCGATGTCACGACCGACGAGCAGCCCGTGCGTTCGCTCGTCCGCGCGTCGCGCGAGCTCGGCCGATCCGCCCGGGTCAAGATCACCGGGGTCGTCGTCGTGGTCCCCGACGAGGCGCTCGACGAAGGACTCGTCGAGATCGACCGGATGCGCAAGCCCGCCGCGTTCATCGTGACGCGCTCGCGCCTCCCGCAGCTGCTGCGCACGGGCCCGTCGGGCGTCGACCCGATCGGCGGCAACGAGCTCTTCGACGTGCGCACGCGACTGCAGGCGGTCGTGCGCTACGAGGTCTGACCCACCCGGTGCCGCAGCCGCGGGTCGGGTAGTCGGCCGGCGAGGATCTCCCGGTGGAACACGGCCACGACGGCGAGCGGGACATCGAGCTGGCGCGCGATGCCGAGCGGTGAGAGTCCCGCGCGTTCGGCCGCGGCGTAGGCCTCGTCGTCGATGAGCATGCGGGCGCACTCGCGCTCGGCCCTCCGTTCGGCGGCGGCACCGGTTCCACGGTCGCGATACCTCGCGTGCACGTACTCGTGGTGCAGGGTCTCGCGCTCGAGGGGAGCGGAGAGGCCGGCGCGGACGAGGATGCGACGCGAGTCGTCGAGGTAGGCGCCGAGGCGACCGGGCGGCAGGTCCGTGCGGTACTCCACGCGCACCCCGAGCCGCCGGATCAGCTCGTGGATGGCGCGGTCCCGTGGATCGACCGGGACGTGTCCGCCGCCGACGTCCCTGCGGTCGTCATGCGGCTGGTGGTCGTGCTCCGTCGGCCCCGAGATGCCCGGCCGATCGGACCGATCGGACCGGTCGTCGTTCTGCCGTCGTGTGTCGACGCGTGCGCCCATGGTCCCCCGTCCGGTGGCCCGGACGTGCGCCCGGGCTCAGCTGTCGTGCTGCTCGGACTCCTGCTGCGCTTCGAAACCCGGACGATCGAGCGCGGCCATGGGGAGACCGTCCACATCAGTATCGAGGGCACCGCTGACATCGGTGAGGGCGCGGCCGGACTTCCGGATGGAGCGCTCCGCGCGGCCGAGCACGGCGCCCGGCGTGGTGCCGAGGGCGGCGGCGAGCTCGGCGACGTCGTTGAGATTGAGGGGGAGCTCCCCGCGCAGCCGCTTGTAGTAGTAGTTGCGCGAGATCGTGAGCTTCTCGAGGAGGGCCGCGTGGGTCAATCCCCGCTTGGTCCGGAGCACGTCGAATTCACGCGCCACTTCGTACGCGAATGCGGCGGCGACGCCGATTTCCACTCTCCCCATGGGTTCAGAGTACCCGTGCGGCGGCCTCCTCCACAGAAAAGGCCTCGACAACTGGGGATGCGTATCTTTATGGGTACGCTGATGGTATGGCGGACAGTCGAAGCACCTGGTCGGAGAACGTCGCAGCGACGGTGCGCGCGGAACTCGCGCGCCGTCGGATCCGTGCAGCCGCGCTCATGGACGTGCTCCAGCTCGGCCGCACCGCCACCTACGACCGCGTGAACGGCAAGATCCCGTTCGACACGGCAGAGCTCCTCCTCGTCGCATCGTTCCTCGGTCTCACCGCGGAGGAACTCGTCCGCGAGGCCGACCGCTCCTCCCACTGACCTCGCCCCCCGCCACACCCTCCCCCGCCCCGCCCCGCCACAGCCGCCGCCATCCCGCCCCACGAGGTGGAGCGTTTGCGCCGATATGTGGCGCCATACCGCCGCGTATCGGCACGAACGCCCTCCTTCATGGGACTCGACCGTTCTTGGTCGCGGATGGTCGTGACGCGTGACGCGTGACCAGCGGCGGGCGCTGCGGGTACCGCGGGTGGGCGGGGTGCGCAACGGGGAACGGCGTTCAGGCGGGAGACGTAGCGTCGGAGCATGGACACTCCCGATACCCGCAAACTCGTGCTCGTCACCGGCGCGACCGGTTACATCGGCGGGCGCCTTGCCCCGCGTCTGCTCGACGCCGGCTACCGTGTCCGTGTCCTCGCGCGTAACCCCGATCGCTTGCGCGACGTGCCGTGGGCCGGCGACGTGGAGATCGTGCGCGGCGACCTGCTCGACGAGGATTCGCTCGAGGCGGCGTTCGACGGTGTGGACATCGCCTACTACCTCGTTCACTCCATGACCGGGTCGCACGGGAAGAACGCCTTCGAGGACTCCGAGCGACGCTCGGCCGAGAACGTCGCGCGCGTGGCGAAGGCCGCTGGGGTGTCGCGGCTCGTCTACCTCGGCGGCCTCCACCCGGACGACGCGACGCTCTCCCGCCACCTGCAGTCGCGCACCGAGGTGGGCGAGATCCTCCTCGCCTCGGGTGTGCCGACGGCGGTGCTGCAGGCGGGCGTCGTGATCGGATCGGGATCCGCGTCGTTCGAGATGGTGCGCCACCTCACCGAGGTGCTGCCGTACATGCCGGCGCCGCGCTGGGTGCGCAACAAGATCCAGCCGATCGCCGTGCGCGACGTCATGCACTACCTGATCGGCTCGGCGGAACTTCCCGACGACGTGAACCGCACGTTCGACATCGGCGGCCCCGACGTGCTGCGCTACGGCCAGATGATGAACGGCTACGCCGTGGAAGCGGGCCTGCCGCAGCGGCCCATCGCGCCGCTCCCCGTGCTGACCCCCCGGCTCGCCTCGCACTGGGTGAACCTCGTGACGCCGATCCCGCGCAGCCTCGCGATGCCGCTCGTCGAGTCCCTCCAGCACGAATGCGTCGTGCGCGAGCACGACATCGACACGTACATCCCGGAACCCGATGGCGGACTCACAGGCTACCGGCGGGCCGTTCGACTCGCGCTCAACAAGGTGCGCGACGGATCCGTCGAGACGAGTTGGCAGGACGCCTCGGTCGCCGACGCCCCGAGCGACCCTCTGCCGAGCGACCCCGACTGGTCGGGCCACACCGTCTTCACCGACGACCGCACGCGGAAGACCGACGCGTCGCCCGACCGGGTGTGGGCCGTGATCGAGGGGATCGGCGGCGAGAACGGCTGGTACTCGTTCCCGCTGGCGTGGGCGGTGCGCGGCTGGATGGACAAAGCAGTCGGCGGCGTGGGGCTCCGCCGCGGACGCCGCCACCCCACCCGGCTCAACATCGGCGAGGCGCTCGACTGGTGGCGCGTGGAGAAGCTCGACCGCGGCCACTTCCTCCGCCTCCGCGCCGAGATGAAGGTTCCGGGACTCGCCTGGCTCGAGCTGAGCGTGGAGCCGGACGGTGCGGGCACGAGCTACCGCCAGCGTGCGGTGTTCTTCCCCGCTGGCCTCGCGGGCCGGCTCTACTGGTTCGCGATCCTGCCGTTCCACGGCGTCATCTTCGCGGGCATGGCCCGCCGCATCACGGCCGAGGCGGCCCGCACCGACGCCTGACGACCCCGCCGTTGCGCACGCAACGTCTCGTCGCGGGTGGAATTTCACCCGCAGAACCCAGTCGCGTGCGCAAAAACCCGACGATAGGAAAGGACGGGGCGGGCGCGGTCCGCTGGCACTGGGCTGAGCGTGCCTGCGAGCGTGAGCGTCACACGAGCGCGAAGCGGTGCCGTGAGCCGTAGGCTTCCGGCATGCCGGAGGACTGGATCGAGCACCGTCGCGGGATCGACGGCGAACTCCTCGGGTGGATGCGCCCGGATGGCGACGGCTTCGTCGTGATCGACCTCCTCGGCCGCGAGCGATCCGCCGCCCTCGACTGGCTCGACGCGGAGGAGCTGCTCGAGGAACTCGGCATCGGCTACCTCGCCGACCCTTACGAGCTGCGGCTCGAGAGCGGGGCGTGGTTGCGCGTGCGTCTCGCCGAGGTGTCGTCGCGCCGGATCCGGGTGAAGAAGGACGACTGGGGCGACATGTCGGCACCCCAGCTCTTCTACGACCTGCCCTTTCCGCCGCGCGACGCCCTCCGCCCGCTCCAGCGCTAATCGCTCCGCGACCGGCGGCCCACCGGCATCCGCGCACGGCGCCGGGGAGTGTCTGCGTACGCAAAAACCTTCCGCGGGTGAAACTTCACGCGCGCAACGCAGTTGCGTGCGCATCTGCATCTGCATCTGCGGGTGTGGGCTGTGGAGTGCGGCGGGTCGGGCAGGGACGGGGTCTTGAGCGCGACGGGGGATAGCGCCAGACTCGCGGGATGACGTGGACTCTCGGAATGAGGCGGACGGGTGTGATGGAGCGGACGGGCGGGATGAGGCGGATGCGACGAGTGGGGCTCACAGCCGGACTCGGTCTCGTGATGGCGGCGGCGCTCGCCGGGTGCGCAAGCCCCGGCGGGTACGCGGTGATCGACGCCGAGCCCGCGGCCGACAGCCCGGCACTCCCCGAGCTGCCCGACTACGCGCTCGACAACGTCGACGAGTCGACGCTTCGGTACGCGGGCGACGACGACGGAACGCCACTGTGGCTCGGAGTCGGCGCGGAGACGGCGACGATGTGCCTGTTTGCCTACCCGAACGAGACGGAGTGGATCGTCAGTTGCGGCGGTGATGCCGGCCCGCTCGAGATGTCGGGAGCCGGAAGCACCTACCGCCTCCAGCCCGACGGCATGCCGGTGCCCGACGGGTGGACCGCGGTGTCCGAGAACGTGCTCGTCCGCGGCGACTGACGGGACGGAACACG
The DNA here is from genome assembly GCF_003990045.1 of Labedella endophytica. GTDB lineage: Bacteria > Actinomycetota > Actinomycetes > Actinomycetales > Microbacteriaceae > Labedella > Labedella endophytica. The sequence continues at coordinate 128,919 of NZ_RZGZ01000004.1, forward strand.
CGTCAGGCGGCCGCGACGGGCGGGATCGCCCTCCCGGAGCGGCCGAATCGGCCCTGGCGCACGTCTGCGAGAATGGACGCATGTCGACGAGTCGCGTGAGCCGGGTCCTCGCCGGGCTCGTCGCCGCGAGCTTCTCGACCTTCGTCGCACTGCTGTCCCACGTCTCCGGCGGCGGGGTCGTGCCCGGCGTGGTCGGCGTCGTGCTCCCGCTCGTGCTCTCGGTGCTCGTCTGCGTGGCGCTCGCCGGCCGGCGCCTCGGCCTCGTGCGACTGTCGCTGTCCGTCGTGATCAGCCAGGTCCTCTTCCACACGCTCTTCGTGCTCGGCGCATCGGGCGGCGTGTCGGCGACCGATCAGGCATCGCACCACGGGAGCGTCGCGCTCACCACCGCGGGGCCGCCCGATCACGCCGCCGGCCACACGAGCCCGGTCATGTGGGTCGCGCACGTCGTGGCCGCGAGCGCGACCATCGCCGCACTTCGTCACGCGGACGTGATCCTCTCGAGGCTCGGGGACATCGCCCGTTTCGTCGCCGACTTCGTCGCGCGGCTCACGCTCGTCCTGATCCCGGCCGCCTCCGGTCCGACGCGTGCCCCGCTCGCCCGCGTGGTCCGTCGGGTCCGGGCAGCGACTCGTTCCGTCGGCACCATCAGTCGGCGCGGGCCTCCCCCTCTGTCGATCGCCTGATCCCCGACGTCCCCGAGCCGGCTCCGCCGCTCGTCGGTGTGATCGCCGTGAGCTCGTGACGCGCTGACGAGGAGTCTTCTCCTTGTTCGTGCTGCAGTGCCGGCCGACCGTATCGATGCGCGCGCTCACGCGCCTCCTCGTCGACGTCTCCATCAGTCCCTCCGCCGCACGTCGTCGCCGGCGCGCGCGGAGGGGATTCCGCAGCGCGATCGGCGCTGCACGGGAGGAGCCACACCTCGTGGCCGACGCAACGAATCCATCCACCGACCCTTCGACCCTCTCCGGATCCACGGCGCCCGACCCGTCGGCGCTGGACCCATCGGCCCCGGACTCGTCACCCCCGGACCCGGCACGCCCCGACCCGTCACCCCCGGCCCCCTGGGTGCCGCGCGTCCGCGCCCCCGAGGCGATCATGCTGGCCTCGGTGCCGCTCGCGGTCGTCGTCATGCTCGTGGCCCTCACCGCCACGGGTGACCTCTTCCCCTCGAGCGGCCTCGGGGACCCGGGCCCCCTCGTCTCGATCGGCCTGCCCGTGGCACGCGTGCTGCACGACGCGTCCGCCGCGCTCACGATCGGCGCGCTCCTCGCGGCCACCTTCCTCCTGCCCGGGCAGGAGATCGTCCCGGGCGTCGCCTCGTTCTCGCAGTGGTGGGCGGTGCGGATCGCGCGCTGGGCCGGCACGGCCTGGCTCGCGTCGGGGCTCGTGGTGTTCGTCTTCACCGCCGCCAACACCATCGGTGCCCCGCTCGACTCGCCGACGTTCGCCCGCACGTTCCTCTTCGTGGCGACGGAGCTGGAGATCGGCCAGACGCTGCTCGTCTCGCTCGCCTGCGTGGTCGTGGTTCTCCACATCCTGTTCCTCACGCGGCGGGTGGCCTGGATCGCCGCCGCGACGGCCATCACCGTGGTCGCGCTGCTCCCACTCGCCCTCTCCGGCCACGCGGCCGGCTCCGACGAGCACGGCAACGCGGTGAACAGCCTCGCCGTGCACCTCGTGGGCGTGACCGCGTGGGCGGGCGGACTCGTGGCGGTGATCCTGCTGCGGCGGAGGGTCGGATCCGAGATCGGACGGGTGGTCGCGCGCTACTCCGTGCTCGCGGGCTGGGCCTTCGGAGCCGTCGCGTTCTCGGGCATCGTCAACGCGTCGTTGCGGCTCTCCGGCCCCGCGGACCTGCTCGCCCCGTACGGGATGCTCATCCTCGTGAAGGCGTCGGCGCTCGTCCTCCTCGGACTGGCGGGGGCGTGGCATCGGCGTCGCGTCATCCCCCGCCTGGACGCGGAACCGGGCCGGAGGGGGCCCTTCATCCGCTTGGCCGTGGCGGAGGTCGTCGTCATGGCGATCGCGATGGGCGCGTCCGTCGCCGTGTCGCGGAGCGAGCCCCCGGTGTCGCAGGAGCCCATCGTCGGCGACGCGCGACGCCGACTGCTCGGCTTCGAGTACCCGCCCGACGTGACGCCGCTGCGCATGTTCACCGAGTGGCACATCGACTGGGTGTGGGCGGCCGCCTCGGTCGTCGGGGCGGTCTTCTACGTGCGGTCCGTGCTCCGACTGCGCGCTCGCGGCGACGCGTGGCCGCTCGGCCGGACCGTGGCCTGGGTGGCCGGTTGCGCCGCGCTGCTGTGGGCGACCTCCGGTGGACCCGCCGTCTACGGCCAGGTGCACTTCAGCACCCACATGATCCAGCACATGACGCTCATGATGGTGGTGCCGCCCCTCCTCGTGCTCGGCGGACCGGTCCTCCTCGCCCTGCGGGTGCTCCCGGTGCGCAGTGACGGTGGGCGGGGCCTGCGCGAATGGATGCTCGCCGTGGTGCACTCCCGGTACCTGCGGGTGCTGTCGTACCCGGCCGTCGCCGGCGTGCTCTTCGCGGGCAGCCTCGTGGCCTTCTACTTCACGGGCTGGTTCGAATGGGCGATGTTCGCGCACGAGGGGCACGTGGTCATGACCGTGCACTTCCTCGCCACGGGCTACCTGTTCTTCTGGGTCCTCATCGGGGTCGACCCCGGGCCGCAGCGGCCCACGTACGTGCTGCGGCTGCTGCTCCTGCTCGCGACGCTCGCTTTCCATGCGTTCTTCGGTCTCGCGATCATGTCGAGCGCCACCGTGCTCGCGCATCCGTGGTGGACCGGCCTCGGCTACGCGGACACCGCCGCTCTGCTCGCCGACCAGAAGGTGGGCGGCGGGGTCGCCTGGAGCACCGGCGAGATCCCCGCGGTGCTCGTGGCGCTCGCGATCGTGGCGCAGTGGGTCCGGAGCGACGAGCGGGCGGCGAAGCGCTACGACCGCCGGGCCGATCGCGATGGCGAGGCCGAGCTCACCGCCTACAACGACCGGCTCTCGCGTCTCGGCGAACGCGATGCCGCCTCCGATGGACCCGGCCCACGCGGCCCCGAGCACTCCTGATCACCTCCCCCTCGATAGGAACCTCCCGATGGCCAGCACGAAGAAGAACGAATCCGCCCGCATGCGCGAGATCCGAGAGAAGGCGAACGAACAGCGCCGCGCCGAACTGAAGGCGGCCGCACGCCGTCGCGCGCTCATCCAGGCGGGCATCATCGCGGTGATCATCGCGGTCGTCGCCGGCGGCGCCTTCGCCGTCTACAACGCGAGCCGGGGATCGAGCGAGCTCACGATCCCCGACGCGACGGCGACCGTCTCGGTCGACGGAGCGGAGACGCCGTTCTCGATCGACGAGTCCCGGATCCGCATCGGTGCCGACGACGCACCTGTGACGGTGGGACTCGTCGAGGACTACTCCTGCCCCCACTTCCAGGAGTACGAAGCAGAGATCGGCTCGACGATCACGGACCTCGTCGCGGACGGCTCGATCGCGTTCGAGATGACCCCCGTGCAGATCGTGACGAACTACGGCGTGCGTGCGGGCAGCGCGGCTGCGTGCGTCGCGGTCGACGAGCCGTCGTCGTGGCTGACGGTGCACGAGGCGCTCTTCGAGCGACACGACGGGAGGTCGGACGGGTGGCGGAACACCGACCTGCGCGAGTTCGTCGAGGGTCTCGGCGTCTCGAACACCGATGCGCTCGACTGCATCGAGGACGGGACGTACGAGAACTGGATCCGACAGAATACGACGGCGGCGTCGGAGGCCGGGATCACGAGCACACCGACCCTCCTGATCGACGGTGAGGCCGTGAGCCGTCTCACCGCCGAGCAGCTCCGTGCCCGGGTGGCGTCGCTCTCCGAGTGATCGTCGGCCCCGCGCGGCCCGGTGTCTGAGGAGATCCTGAGATCTCTACACAGTTTCCGGAGAATCCCTCGCGGCACCCCCCGAATAGGGTACAGATGGGAGAAGGGGGATCGCTCCGCTACCCGATTCGGGCGCGCAGGGGCGTCACGAATCGCAAGGAGGCTCCGATTGATCGCGCTCATCGACGACGAGGCGACCTGGGTGTGCGTGATGAAGGCGGATCGCATTCTGGGTCTGCTCCCGGCGCACCAGATCGCGCACCTCGGGGACGCGTTCCCGTGGGCCGTCACGGACAGCGACGTCGCCGTCGCTCGAACACACCTCATCGGCCCTCGGGTGCGCGCGATCGAGGTGGGGCGGCGGCTCGCCCGCCTGGCCGAGGACGAGGATGCGCGCCTCGCCGTCGATCCTCTCAGCGATACGGCGTGAGACCACGGGCGGGTGAGCATTCGTCGGCGTCGTCGTCACCCCGATAGCGACTCGCGCGGATTGTCCCCTTTTCGAGGGTGACCCCAGTACGGGGGCTACTCGCGTCGTTTACTTTCCCGTTGTATTGGATTTACCCGAATAGAAAGTACTGAATTGATTACCCGAATCGATGAAGTAGAACCGTCGGCGTGCCCGCTCAGCGAGCGTCGATCCGTTTTCTCAATCCATGTGCGTCAGAGCGCCGAACCGTCCGTGGCGGTGGTAGCGCTCCGCTGAACCACCCTCTCGGAAGATCGAACCCGAATCTCGATCCGACCGTTGCACGATGCCCTCCCGACACCCCTGCAGGCCGACCCAGCCTGGCGTGTACCCGAATTCACCGGGGGTGTGGCGGCTTTGAGCCGCCATTACGACCGATGCTGCGATTTTCTCGACGTTCCCGCGTCATGAATCCCAGCGGTCGTGCTCTCTCGCAGTGAACCCGAAAGAAAGCCCGAACAAAATGATCACCCGAATCGACGAAGACACCATCTGGGAGACCGTCCAGAAGGCCGACCGCCTCCTCAACCGCCTCCCCGCCGAGCAGATCGCCTACCTCGGCGACGATTTCCCCTGGGACGTGACCGAGGACGATGTGGCCATCGCCCGTCGCAGCCTCAAGGGTGCGCGCGTGGGAGCCATCCAGCTCGGCTTCGAGATCGCGCAGCTCACTGTGCGTGAGAACACGGCTCGAGAGGACATCGCGCGCGGCGCGTGACCTCTTGCGTGTCGTCCGGCTCGGGGGAGCCGGTCGGCACTCGCGTCTGGCACGGGTGCGTCCGTGCCAGACGCCACCGGCCGAGCGGACCTGTGCAGTCCGCCGTAGCCGGTCTGACGACGACCGTTGTGCGACTCCCATACCCGGGGCGTCGCACGGCGGTCGTCGTCGTTTGCGCGGGCTCAGCCTTGGGGCGCACGTGCGGCTCGAGGGCGCCACCTCGTCGTGGCGCCCTCGCCGAGCTCGTCGGAGGGCCCCTCTACGGAACGCGACCTGTCGTCCACAATGCGGTCCCTCTGATCGGGGCGGCGCGTCGTCGCACCCCCTGGAGTGCACGTGACGGCTGTGCAAGCCTGGACGTATGACGGATGCACACGAGAAGGACGAGCCCACCCAGGCACCGGCCGCCACCCCGGCACCGATCGCGACCGAGGTCGGAGCGGACGTCGATCGCGCACCCATCGCGGACGTCGGCTCGGCGGTGTTCGAGGGCGTCGAGGCGTACCGTCCCGACGAGGTGTTCCACGGCGTCGCGACATACAGCGGCGACGATGCCTACACGGCCACCCCCGCGACCGGCGGCTCCGCCGCTTACGAGGGAGCGAGCGCCTACGGCGTCGCCGGCGCCTACGAGCCCGAGGGGGCCTACGTGCCCGCCGTCACTCCCGTGGCCGCCGAGGACATCGTGCCGGACGGGGCCGCCCCGTCGAAGAGCGGCGAACCCGCGCGCGTCGACCCGATCGGCGTCTATGTGCCCGAAGACGTGCCGGCTGCTGCGCTCCCGCAGAACGAGATCGCCGACGCGGAAGCCGCATCGACCGATGTGTCGGCCGACGCTGCCGACGCGCTCCCCGGATCCGCGGTGGCACCCGAGACGGGTGAGCCCGTCACCCCGGCCGATGCCACGTCGGGCCCGAGCGCCGTCCGCTTCGACGACTGACCGGCCGAGCGTTCACCTCCTCCGGTCCGCGAGCAACGCGGAGACCTGAGCGCCGATCGCTCCCGCTCGGCGGCCGGCCAGTATCACCGGCTCGTCGTCCGTGACGAGGACCACGGGTCCCGGAACCCACGGGTAGACCGAAGGCGACGAGCCGACGTGCCGGATGTCGCTGATGGGGATGGTCACCGAGGCGGCCTCGCCGCTCACGTCGTGGATCTCGATGGTGTCCCGTGTCGTGTCGACCCGCACGAACCGGGGACCAGACGACAGCACGTCTACTCCGCCCGAGCGCATCGGTTCGACGTGGAGGCGCTGCGCCCGGGCGACCGCCACGGCCACCGCGAGTGCCACGACCATGAGGACGGCGAGGGCGACCACGAGCACCACCGGATTGGCGGCGGCCGAGCGGGCGAGGACGAACACGACGGCCGCTACGATGACGGCCGCCGCGAGGGGGCGCGCCCAGCGGGGGAGTTCCGGCTCCGGGGCGCTCTCGGGTCCGCCGAGCGCCCGTCGCCGCAGCAGATACGCCTGACGATCGAGCGCTGTCCGGTTCCACGCGAGCTGTCGTCGCCAGTACTCATGCCCGGACGTGCAGGAGAGGGCGATCCCCGACACCGCCACGATCCCGGAGGCCACGATCGCCATGACACGGCCGGTCACCTCTCCCGGTTCACGGAGGGTGTCGAAGACGGAGATAGAGGCGAGGATCGCCGTCATCAGTCCGATGACCATCGAGACGATCGGACGCCACCCGGAGAGGGCACCGAGCCGACCGAGGCCGACATTCCGGGCCACGACCTCGAGATCGGCGCTGTCTCGGGCGTCCCAGATCGTCGCGAGGCGGGGGCCGAGGTCGCCCGGTGGGAGTGCGCGCGCGGCCTCGGTGCGGTCGCGCATCGACCAGTCGCGCCGTTCGGCCTCGAGGCGCCCCGAGGTCGTGACGTGACGTCGGAGGATCCAGACCCACACCGCCAGGATCGCGCCGAACACAGCGATCCGGACGGGATTCGGACCGCCGTCGTCCCCTGTGAGACCGGCCGCGAGAAGTGCGATACTCGCGATGATCGGCGGCCCGAGCCGTCGCACCGCCCACCGCCGGTTCGTCAGCCCGGCGAGCGTCGCACGCTGCATCGTCAGGAGTTCGGCGCGCGTCGTCGCACGCCGCTCACCGCCGGTGTGCGACTCGCTGCTCATGTTCTCCCCGGGGCCGATTCGGTGCTCGACAGGATAGGGGGCGGTCAGGCGCGTCAGCCAGTCGTCGAGCCCACGCGGCCGAGGAGCGACGCGAGGGTTCGGCGCTCCTCGGCGCTGAGGGAGGAGAGGAGATCCTCTTCGGTGGCGAGGTGGTCGGGGAGCACGCTGTCCACGAGTTCGGCGCCCGCGGACGTGAGCTCGACGAGCTTTCCCCGCCGGTCCTCCGGGTGGGGGAGTCGCCGGATGAGGCCGAGGGCTTCGAGTCGGTTGAGGCGCTGCGCGACGGCGCTCGACGTGACCATCGCGTCCTCCGCGAGCTGCGCCGGCGTGATCCGATAGGGAGCGCCTTGGCGTGTGAGCGTCGCGAGCACGTCGAAGGTGCCGGAGTCGATGCCGTGACGGGTGAAGGTCGCATCGAGCTGCGACTGCACGCGGGCGACGGCCCGGCTGAGTCGGCCGATGACGCCCATCGGCGCCACGTCCAGATCGGGTCGTTCGATCGCCCATTGCGCGAGGATGTGGTCGACGTGATCCATCACCCGATCATATCGCTAAGCACTGAGCTACTATAGCTAAGTGCTTAGCAACAGGACTCTCGTCATCCTCCTCACCGCCCTCGCGCCCGCGCTGTGGGGAACGACCTACATCACGGCGTCGACCGTCTTCGAGCCGGGTCACCCGTTGCTCACGGCCACACTGCGCGCCCTGCCCGCCGGGCTGATCCTGCTCGCGATCGCTCGCCGCCGTCCGCGCGGCGCCTGGTGGTGGAAGTCCGTGGTCCTCGGCACACTCAACATCGCGGTGTTCTTCGGGTGCCTCTTCGTGGCGGCCGATCGCCTCCCGGGTGGTGTGGCCGCCGTGATCGGCGGGGTCCAGCCCCTGCTCGTCGCCGTCCTCGGCGCGCGGTTCCTCGGAGAGCGCATCAACACCCTCATCCTGGGCGCCGGCGTGGCCGGGGTGGTGGGTGTGGGCCTCATCGTGCTGCAGGCGCACGCGGGGCTCGACGCGCTCGGGGTCGGGGCGGCACTCGGCGGCGCCGCATCGATGGGAGTCGGGACCATCCTCGCGAAGCGCTGGGCCGGGTCCCACGCTCCGATCGCGACGACGTCCTGGCAACTCCTCGCCGGTGGGCTCGTCCTCGCCGTGGCCACCGCCGTGATGGAGCCGCTGCCCACCGCGGTACCGGGCATCGCCGCGATCCTCGGCCACGTCTACCTCGCGGTCGTCGGCACCGCCCTCGCCTACGTGCTCTGGTTCCGCGGCATCGCGATCCTGCCCACCCGCATCCCGGCCTTCCTGGGTCTGCTCAGCCCGATCGTCGCCCTCGGTATCGGACTCACCGTGGCGGGTGAGACCCTCTCCCTCACTCAGATACTCGGGCTCGTCCTCGTGCTGGCGTCCGTGGCGGTCGCGGTCGTGACGTCCACACGCGGTTCGACACCGCCCGGGTCCCGCGGTGCGTCGAACACGACCGGGCGCAGACCGGCGGGTGCGGGTGTCGGGGCTCGCTCGTAGGATGAGCGCCATGGTGAGCTTCGCGGACAAGCCCATCCTCGACCTCACGATCGAGCAGTGGGAGAAGTATCTGGCCGCGTCGCCGGATGACGGCGGCGTCCGACTGAAGCTGCGCAAGAAGAACTCACAGGCTCCCGGGATCACCTGGTCGGAGGCGCTCGACGTCGCCCTCTGCTACGGCTGGATCGACGGACAGGCCGGACGCTTCGACGAGGACTACACGCTCCAGGCGTTCACGCCGCGGCGGAAGAACAGCCCGTGGTCGCAGATCAATCGCGAGCACGTCGCGCGCCTCGTCGAGGAGGGGCGGATGCGACCCGGCGGGCTCGCCGAGATCGAGCGGGCGAAGGCCGACGGCCGCTGGGACGCGGCATACCGGCAGAAGGACGCCGTCGCACCGCCCGACCTGCAGGCGGCGCTCGATGCGAACCCCGAGGCCGCCGCGTTCATCGCCGGGCTGTCGGCGGTCGCCCGGTTCCGCATCTACTTCCGGCTCGGCACCATCAAGACGCCAGCGGTGCGTGCGGCGCGGATCGCCGACGTCGTGGAGAAGGCGGCCCGCGGCGAGGACCACTACGGCTGAACGCGGCTGCGCCGCCGTCCGCTACAACGCGTCGGAGCGGAAGGTGAAGCGGCCCGCCAGCAGGGTCGCCGCCACGGGCATACGGCGGAACACGTCGTCGTCGACCTCGAGCGGATCGGCGTCGAGGAGCACGATGTCGGCGACGTCGCCCACCGCCACCTCGGTGCGCCCCCGGGACGAGGCGGTCAGGGCGTCGCGGCGCGAGACCGCCTGCTCGGGGTGCCACGGCTCGCGGCCGTCGTCGCGGGCCCGTGCGGTCGCGGCGGACATCGTGATCCACGGGTCGAGCGGGGCGACGGGGGCGTCCGATCCGAAGGCGAGCGTCGCACCCGCCTCGCGCAGGGAACGCAGGGGGAATGCGCGGTCCGTCTGGCCCGGCCAGTTGAGCTCGGCCGCATCGCGGTCGTCGAGGGCGTGCTCGGGCTGGACGCTCGCGGTCACCCCGAGGGCACCGAAGCGCGCGACCTCCTCGGGGCGCAGGAACTGCGCGTGCTCGACGCGGCCGGCCACCCCGACCCGCTCGTACGCATTCAGGGCGATCCGGTTCGCGGCGTCGCCGATCGCGTGCACGGCCGGGGTGAAGCCGGCGGCCGTCGCGCGCTCGAGCAGCGCGACGAGTTCCTCCTCCGTCACCGTGAGCATGCCGTGCCCGCCGTTCGGGTACGCGTCGACGCAATAGGCGGTGCGGGTGTTGAGCGAGCCGTCGATGAGGACCTTGAGCGGACCGGTGCGCAGGAGGTCGGCGGAGGCGTCCGAGATCGGCTCGCCCGTGCGGAGGCCCTCCGCGATCGCGAGGTCGAGGTGTTCCGCGTACACACCCACGTCCACGCGGAAGGTGCGGAAGCCACCGCCGAAGCGGCGCAGCCACCCGTCGCGGTTCCAGGCCATCTCGAGGTCAACGACGCCCACGACGCCGCGGGCCGCGGCGCCGGCCGCCGCCTCCGCGACCCACGCGTCGATCAGGGTGTCGGGGAGATCGGCGAGCGCTTGCGTGATCTCGAACGCGTCGTCCTCGCGCAGGAGACCGTCCTCCGCGAGGGAGACGCCGAATGTCGTGGCGGCGAGCGAGTTCATCCAGACGCAGTGCAGGTCGTGGCTCACGAGCACGGTTGGTCGGTCGCCCATCGCCTCGTCGATCGCCCGCAGGGAGGGCTCGTCCCCCCAGACGGCGTCGCGGAAACCGACGCCCACGAGGATGTTGCCCGGGGAGGCGGTGTCGGTGGGGAACCCGGCGATGAGGGCGAGTGTGGCCGCCGCCGAGTCCGCCGCGGACAGGTCGACGCGCTTCGCGGTGAGCGCCCAGGTCGTGATGTGGGCGTGCTCGTCCCAGAGCCCGGGGATGAGGAATCGCCCACCGGCGTCGATCTCCTCCACGGAGCCGGGCTCGGCCGGGACGCCGGAGGCGGAAACGGAGCCGGAGGCCGTGATGCTCTCGACGACGCCGTCCCGGATGCGGACATCGAGGAGATCGGTCTCACCGGGGCGACGGACGGAGCGTAGGACGAGGGAGGTCATCGAGGGAAACACTAGCGAAGCGGAAGGCCCGTTGGGCCCGCCGCGGGTCCGTGGCGCGCGCGGCGTGGTGGGGCGTCCGCCGGGGACCAGAGCTTGTCCCCCTTTTAGAGGACACCTGAAAGGGGAGGCGCGCTCAGGTTGTGCCCGATTGTACGGTGAAGGAGCATCCTTTCACCCGAGAGAGGTAACGCAATGGATTCACCCGTATCCACTCTTCTTCTTCCCGTCGGCATCGTGCTGGGCGCCATCGCCCTCGTGACGCTGGTGTCGGCCGTCCTCGAGCGTCGTTACGCCCGCTTGGTCGCCCGATCGCCGCGCGTCGAGCGCCTCGTCGAGCTGTTCGCCGAGCCCGCACCGGCGGAGGCAGCCCAGTCCGAGCTCCTCGTCGCCCTGGGCACGGCACTCGGCACCCCACCGGATGCGCCGTCCGTCGAATCGAGCGCCCGCACGGTGAGCGCCGACGCCGTCCGGCGCATCGTCGATCCGAGCATCCCGTCCGTCCACCAGTCGCACCCGTGGCGCCCGACGGTCGTCCCGGAGTTCTCCGCCCAGGTCCTCGGCTACGACGCCTCGAAGGCGTGGACTCGCGAGGAGAGCGACGGTCTCGTCGCCCTCGTCCACCTGGGGACCGACCTGCGTGCGCTCGCGGCCGAGATGCGTGTCGACGATCGCGTCCTCGTGGCCGAGCTCGCGCGGCGTCTTTACGGGGCGGTCGACCCGGTGGTCGACCCGACCTGCCCACGCACCGGTCGACCGTGGAGAGCATCCGAGTTGTCCGGCGCCGAGTCTGTCGTGCACGGAGCCTGCCTCTCCGAGACCGCCGCCCGCCTCGGCCGAGACCAACTCGACGTGGTCTCCCGTCTCATCCGCGACGGCCGTCGGACGGCCACCGCGACGACGGCATGGTGACGGGCGTGGACGCTTTCAGCGCACTGGGCTTCGACGCGAGCGCCGCCGAGGTGCTCTCCGTCCTCGTCATCCTGGGGGCCGCGTCCCTCGTCGTGGCCATTGCGCTCGTGATCGCCCAGCGGTTCGAACGGCGCTCCGTCGCGGCAGACCGATCCCTCGCGGGTGAGCGGCTCGCCGGACCGGACGAGCGGACCGCCGCCCGGACCGGGACGGACACGTTCGGGCGGGATGATGCCGCAGAGGAGAACGGCGCGCTCGCTCACGGGGCGTTCGTCGTCGCGCTGTCGGGCGCCGGCGTCGATCGGGGGACGACCGGGAGGACGCGACCGGTTCGCCACGGGTCGCTCATCGTGATCGACGACGACCTCATGCCCGCGACCGACGTCGTGCCGTGGCAGCTGTCGTCGTCCGACTGGGCGCAGGCCGACAGCGACGAGATGGTCGAGCTGCTGTCCACCGGTTTCCGCGTGGACGAGCTCGCGGCCGAGTTCGGAGTCGAGAGCTGCTCCGTCCTCGTGGAGCTCGCCCGTCGGGTCTTCGGCGCCCTCGAGCCCGTCCTGGATCCGAGCGCTCGCCGCTTCGGTCAGCCGTGGACCGAGACCGAGCAGCGCACGCTGCTATCGGCCGCATCGGCGGGCCTCGGGATACCCGACATCGCCAGACAGCTGGGGCGCGATCAGCTGTCGACGGTCTCGCGACTGCTCGAGCTCGCGGCCGACGAGCGGGAGAAGCGACGACTGGCCCGGCGCGGCCAGGGTGCCGTGGCGCTCGCCGGCGTGACCCAAGCCGGTCCGGCGCAGCCGCGCGAGGTGGCGATCCACCGCTAGGAGCGGCGTGGGGTGGGGTGTTCGTGCGGTCCGCGGGCGGAGGGGGACCGGCGGACCGCGCGGTCGCGCCGGGCCACCGGGACGGCCGGGGCCGTCCCGACCTCGCGCCTGCCGTCCGGCGATCCGGGTTACCCTGGACGTACGTGCCCGCGCACGCTCGACGCCCCACGGGCGCGCGTCGAGTCGCCGCACGTGCCACCCCACCCCGCTTTCTCGCCGAAGGATCGTCATGTCCAGTTCCACCCCCGGCATTTGTGCCATCTGCCGTCAGACCGTGGATGTCGCCGAGGGCCGTGTCCTCGACCACCGCCGTCAGGGCACGATGTGCCGCGGATCGGGACTCGCTCCGCGCGTGGCCGCTCCGGCGAAGCGCCAGGCGAAGCGGTCCACCTCCTCCACATCGACGCCGCGCGAACCCGCGACGCCTCGCGTGAAGAAGCCCGCGCAGGCGGCGCTCAACCTCAGCGACGCGTCGACGATGCGGTGCCCGGTGTGCCGCGAGCTCGTGGGCACCTCGTCGACCGGCGGTCTCACGCTCCTGGCCGGCCACACCGTGCGCGGAATGCAGTGCGCCGGTGGTGGCCGCCAGGTGGGTCGGCGCACCGTCGGGGCGATGTGTCCGTCGTGCGGCGAGCTGCACGACGCGCAGATCAACGAGTCCGGCGGCCGGATGACGCGTCACGCCGTGGGCGGTTCGGCGTGCGACGGCTCCGGCGCCGCGCTCGGCGAGGACGAGCTCGGTCGAGTGTTCGCAGCGGAGGCCGCCGCGCGCTGACCCGCGCGCGACGGGGTCGTCGGATGGTGGACACGAGCGGGGCGCAGGCGCACGACGCCGAGCCGGTCGCTGTGCCCGCGCGCGGCGACCGACGGCAGCTGCTGCGCTCCGATTGCGCGTCCTGTTTCGGCCTGTGCTGCGTCGCGCTGTCGTTCTCGCGGTCGTCGGACTTCGCGATCGACAAGGACGCGGGCGAGCCGTGCGTGAACCTGCAGGAGGACTTCGGGTGCGGCATCCACGCGCGCCTGCGGTCGAGCGGGTTCCGCGGCTGCACCGTGTTCGAGTGCTTCGGCGCCGGGCAGAAGGTGGCACAGGGCACCTTCGATGGCGTGAGCTGGCGTGACGACCCGGCCACGCGCGCGTCGATGTTCGCCGTGTTCCCGGTGATGCGGGAGGTGCACGAACTGCTCTGGTACCTGAACGAGGCCGTCGCGCTGTCGACGGGCCCGGCTCATGCGGCGCTGGGCGTTGAGGTGCTCGACGTGCTCGAACGGACGGAGCGCATCGCCGACGGAGCGCCCGAGGAGATCCTCGCGGCGGACGTGCACTCCCACCGCGACGCGGTCGTCGAGCTCCTCGGGCGGGTGAGCGCAGCGGTGCGCGCCTCCTCGCCGAGTGGGAAGCGGATCAAGAGGGTCGGCCCGCGGGCGGACCTCATGGGTGCGCGGCTGGCCGGCACCGACCTCCGGGGAGTGAACCTGCGCGGCAGCTACCTGATCGCGGCCGACCTCCACGGCGCGGATCTGCGGTCCGCGGATCTCATCGGGGCGGATCTGCGCGACACCGACGTGCGAGGTGCCGATCTCTCGACCGCCCTCTTCGTGACGCAGCCGCAGCTGACCGCGGCGATGGGTGACGCGGCGACGCTCATCCCCCCGATCCTCGAGCGACCGGCACACTGGGCGGCGTGAGGTTCGTCGCCGCGTCCGCCCCCGCGGACCCGGCCACCGGGGTGAGGCGGTCGAGCACGGCGGCGATCGGGCCCAGGTCGATGACGGCGCTTCCGGCCGCGCGCTCGCCGCGGGCGGGAGCGAGGGCCTGCACGCAGCGCCGGGCCGCCTCCGCATCGTCGAGGTCGATCGCGGCCTCGGCGAGCAGGCACCAGAGCACCTCGAGGAGGAGACCCTTCGGCGGGTCGGGCGCCTCCCGTAGTGCCGAGAGCGCCTCCTGGCGCCGACCCGAGTGCGCCAGCAGCAGGGGCTGCACCCACGGCGCGTAGGATCCGGGGTCGACCGGTGGGAGTGCACGTCCCGAGCGGAGCGCGCGGGTGACGTCGTCGAGGGCCTCGATCCCCTCCTCGAACCCGGGCATCCGCCCGGTGGGCGGGGGGCGCGTCGCGGCGCCCTCGAACGTCCACCGGAACCACCCCGTGAAGACGGATGCCAAGGTGCGCTCGTGCAGCCCCGCGAGCGCGTCGATCGCATCGGCATGGCGGCGAGCCTGCGCGATGTCGTCGAGCGCGCAGCTCGCCTGCAGCTGGATGAAGAGCCCGGTGATCTCCCACGTGATGCCGGCGGACTGCGCACCCGCGTGGGTGATGTCGGAGCCCAGGTCGCTGCGTTCCACCGCCAGTCCGGTGCGCCAGAAGGTCTGCATGGCGAGCGAACTCTGGGCGAGGCACTGAAGGAGGGGGTCCTCGACGATCAACGAGAGGGACTCCGCCTCCTGGGCTTCCTCCCGTCGGTCCGCCGTGCCGCGCGACTCCATCGCGATCGTGGCGAGCAGCCGTGCCCGCACCCGATCGGGTGCGTCGGGTGGCAACCGGTCGAGGGCCCGTTCCGCGGCGGCGACGATCCGGGCCGCGTGCTCCTCGTCGTCGGAGCGCGTCCAGATGCCCGGGGCCTCGAAGGAGCCCGTGACCTGTGCGACGAGCAGAGGGTCGCCGAGCTCCTCCGCCGCGTCGATGGCCGAGAGTCGCTGCACGCGCGCCACGGCGATGTCACCGGACACGGCGATGCTCGTGAGCACGGGGCCCGAGGACTCGAGCTGCGCGCGAGTGCTCGATCGCGCGAGGGCATCGGCCGTGGACCGCAGCGCCGGGTCGGCGTCGAGCGAGGGGTCCTGGATGCTCAAGCGATGGAAGAGCGTCTCGACGGCCGAGCTCGCGTCGATCCCGAATGCGCGCTCGAGCCGCTCCCGGGCCTCCGACAGCACGCGGAAGGCCTGGGTCGTTCGGCCGTCGCGGTGGAGGGCGAGAGCGAGGAGTCGCCAGGCCTCCTCGTTCCACGGCTGCTCGACGAGGAAACCGTCGAGCAGGGGGACCGCCGTGTCGGGACGGCCCCTGGCGATGCGCGCCTCCGCGAGCTGCTCGACCATGCGCGTGCGGAGGGACGCGATGTTCGCGCGAGCCGGGGCGGCCCACGCACGATCGGCGAACTCCTCGAACGCCGATCCGCGCCACTCGAGGAGGGCCTCGGTGAGGAGATCGTCGGCCCGGTCGGGCGGCTGCGCCGACGCCGCCGACGGTGCGTGGCCGACGCTCCACGCGTCGACGGCGCGCTCCGGGACGCGGAACGCGTAACCGTCGACCACGGTTACGAGCTCGGAGGGAGGCGCGCCTGCAGCCCGATCGGGCTCCAGAGCCCGTCGAAGCTCGCCCACGAACGTGCGGACGGCCCCCACCGCTCCGGGTGGCGGGTCGCCGTCCCACAGGTCGTCGATGAGGGCGTTCGTCGACACGACGCGGCCGTGCGCCGCGACGAGGATGCCGAGCAGCTCCCGTAGCCGCGGCTTCGTGATGGGCAGGGCGCGCCCGCCGCGTTCTGCCTCGATGGGGCCGAGGATGCGGATGCGGAGGTCGCTCATGCACACACGCTAACCCCTGCCACCGACGCGCTGATCGAGCGCTGATCGGACCCGTGGAGGGTGGACTCACCTGTGGACGAAAGGACAAGAGATGACCATCACCCTCCCCGGATTCGAGTACCACCGCATCGCCGTGCCGGCCAGTAGCGAGAGCAGCGGGAGCGGCGAGAGTGGCACAGATGCCGCGCCCGTCGAGCTCAATGTCGCCGTGGCGGGATCCGGCCCCGCCGTCGTGCTCCTCCACGGCTTCCCGCAGACGCACCTCATGTGGCGTCACGTCGCGGCCGACCTCGCCGCCGACCACACTGTGATCGTGCCGGATCTCCGCGGCTACGGTGCGAGCGCCAAGCCCGCCGAGGCCGACGAGCACACGTACTCCAAGCGCACGATGGCGGCGGACGTCGTCACGGTGGCTGCAGCCCTCGGCCACGACCGGTTCGCGCTCGCCGGCCACGACCGCGGTGCCCTCGTCGCGATGCGCGCCGCCCTCGATCACCCCACCACCGTCACCCACCTGCTGACGCTCGACGTGCTCCCGACGCTCGACATGTGGGAGATCCTCCGCGGCGTGGACGCGAAGGTGGCGTGGCACCTCTATCTCATGGCACAGCCCGTCGGCGTTCCGGAGCCCATGATCGAGGCGACGGCCGACGCGTTCTTCGCCTCCTTCCTCGACGGCTGGGTGTCGCGGCCGGACGCGATCCCGTCCGAGTACCGGGCGGAGTACCTGCGGGCGTCGCGCGAGGCGGTGTGGTCGATCGTCGCGGACTACCGCGCGTCAGCCGGCATCGACGTGCGACACGACCGGGAGGACCGCGACGCCGGGCGGACACTGACGATGCCGGTGGCCGTGATGCAGCAGGACTGGGGCGCGCAGCTCGGCTACGACGGCGCGGCCCTCTGGGGTGCGTGGGCCCCCGACCTCGACCACCGGATCCTCGACGCCGGCCACTTCATGGCGGAGGAATCGCCCGCGGTCGTCGCGGCCGCGATCCGCGAGTTGCTGGCCCGGTAGGGCGCCGCGACGGCTCGAAACCGTTTGCGAGAGCAGATGGATGGGGCGGAAGCAATGCCCCCGTCGATCCGGGCATCAGGACAGGGCCCGGTCGTAGGCTGCGAACATCAGGCCGTCGACGCCCCGATCGGGCGCCGCGGATCGACCGATCGAAAGGATCTACCGTGACTGACACCACTGACGGCACCGCGAAGGTCGCCGAACTCCTCAAGGACTTCCGCTTCGCCATGTTCACGACCATCGACGAGCAGGGCAAGCTCGTCGCCCACCCCCTCACCGTGCAGGAGCGCGAGTTCGACGGTGACCTCTGGTTCATCATCGGCCGGAACGCCTCCGCGGTGACGCATCTCGACATCAACCCGAGCGCGGGCGTCTCGCTCTCCTCGAACGATTCGTGGGTGTCGCTCTCCGGCACCGGAGCGGTCGTCGAGGACACCGCCAAGCTGAAGGACCTCTGGAACCCTGCCGTCGAGGCGTGGTTCCCGGACGGACCCACCGACCCGAACGTGACGCTGCTGAGGTTCTCCGCCGACAGCGCCGAGTACTGGGACAGCCCCGGCGGAAAGGTCGCCTCGGTCCTGAGCTTCGTGAAGTCGAAGGTCACGGGCGAGGCGCTCGAGGGCGACAACGCCAAGGTCGACCTCTAGGTCACGAGCGCGGTCTCCCGTATCACGCTTCGACAGGCTCAGCGACCGGTTCCCCCGGTTCCTGGGCCTGTCGCGCGAGTGCGATCGGTCCCTGAGCTTGTCGAAGGGTGGTGACCCGAGACTTCCGCGGCATGGTTCGACAGGCCCAACGACCGCTCGCGTCTCCCCCGCGCTCAGGCGCGGCGCTCGTGGCGGCGCGGTTTGAGGCGCGTGGGCGCGTCCGTGGCCGGCGGGAACTCGCACATGAACGTGCCCTCGTAGCCGAAGAGGAAACCGCACACACGATTCCGCACCTCGAGGCGGATGCGGAAGCACTCCGCGGCGTCGTCGTACGACTCCACGAGTTCCGCGTAGCCGCTCGCTATCATGGGAAAGCGGAACGAGGCCGGCCCCTCGTGGAACCGTTGCACGCCCGATCGGAGTCGGAGCGCACCGTCGGGATCGACGCTCAGGTCCAGGTCGACCGCGAGATGCTGGTGGGTGCCGAGGTAGTCCACGATCCGGCCGTCGTGGAGGATCATCGTCGCGTCGAATCGTGCGGGACGGCCCGACGGCCTCGCCCGGTATTCGCGGACGAAGGTGACCGTCTCCCGACCGAACGGATCGCGGTACGGGTAGTTCTCGACGGTGAACGGGACGTTCTCGCCGACCTCCGCGACGAGGATGTTGCGGAGACGGCCGAACTGCAGGAACGGCACCGTCCACCACGGCCCGCGGCGGATGCGCGTGATCGTGCCGGACCCCACACACGCGTAGCCCGCATCGAGTCCGACCCCGAATCGCTTCTGCAGCATCGGGTGCAGGCGTTCGAAGTCGGCACCCATCGCCTGGGCGAACAAGGACGTCGTCGCGGTCACGGTGCCTCCAGGCGCGAGAGTGTCTCGGGGCTGTCGCGCATCGCGTCGCCCCGGGTGGGGTGGGTTCGGATGCAGCGGGACGCACGCGGCCGGTCCGTCCGCCAGACGACGAGGGCCGAGAGAGGCGGCCAGCGTTCCGGTTCCACGCCGGTCTCGGCCCAGATCCGCAATCGGTCGAAGCTCCACGCCGTCATCCATCCGACGGCTTTCCGCAGGACGAGTCGATCGAGCGTGGATCCCCACCCGGGTTCGTAGTCGAAGCCCGTCACGAAGCGCGTCCCGCCGTCGACGGGCGTGTAGCGCCAGTATCCGCGCCCCTCGCCGAGCGGGGAGAGGCGGTCGTCCGTGTCGAAGCGGAGGGCGGAGGTGCGGGTGCCGTCCGCCGCTTCGCGCTCGCCGAGCGACGTCCCGGTGCCGACGATCGTGTGCAGAAGGAGACTCCGCTCGTACCGGAAGCGGTACCCGCCGGACTCCAGACGCTCGGGCAGCGGTTCGATGCGACTGAAGCGCAGGTCCCATCGCGCGTGAAGGATCGGGTCCTGCGTCAACTCCCACACGCGCTCGATCGGCGCGCGGATGGTCGTCTCCACGTACACCGGCGACCGACCCATGGCATCAGCATGCCGTACGCGCCGCGGTCGCACCTCGCCAAACGCCTCATGTGGTGTGTAGCGAACAGTGCGTCACCAGCCGAGGGCGGCGAGCGCACCCGTCGCGGCGACGGCGATGAGGGTCGTCCACAGGACGATCGCGACGACCTGCCAGAGGATGACCCACTCCTTGCGCACGCCCGAGCTCACGAAGAAGGCTGCGGTGAGCATGGTCGGCAGTGCGAGGGGCGCGAGGAGGCTCGCGCCCGGAACGCCGAACTTCACCATCCAGCGGCGGAGCTTCGCTCGCCCCTTCGCTCCACGGCTCGGCTTCTCACCGTGCTCCTCGGCGGGTCCATTGGGGGCGACCGCGGTCTCGGAACGGACGCCCTGGTTGGTGATGACGGGCATCGCGGTGGTCGAGGTCGTCGCGGCGGCGGCGGACGCGTCGAGCGGAGCGGCGACGACGGGTCGATCCGCCACGAGCGGGGTGTGCGTGCTCGCTGGCTGCTCCCCAATGGTCCGCGACCGCCCGGCCCGACGCGAGACGATCGCCCCGCGGATGCGCGAACCGAGGAGGACCACGGCGATGACGCAGAGGATGTTGCCGGCGGCCCCCGCGATCGCGGCGACGACCGGGTGGAGGCCCGCGAGGATGCCGAAGGCCGCCGCGCCCTCTCCCTCGATGTAGGGCACCATTCCCGCGAGGGCGACGATGACCGGCTGCAGGAACTCCGGCACCTGGTCGATCGCGCTCTGCAGCCATTCGTACGGGTTGTCCACGGTCTGTCTCTCCTTCTGATCCGGCGTCCTCGCTCGACGGGAAGCAGGCCCCATCGAGGGTCCGCGCGAGCATCTGAGGAGAAGTACAGCCCCTGTTCTCGCAACAGGGTCAAGGGCGGCTTGAGCATGACGCGACGGCATGGTCTTGGATCGACTCGCGCACGTCGCCTCGACGCCGATGCACACGCTTCCGCTCGCGAACACAGGAGACCCCGATGACAGACATCCGCCTACTGATCGAGGCGGAGCTGCCCGCCGGCGAGCTCGCGTGCGCCCTGTGACCCCGGCCATCGGCGGCTTCCGTGCTGCGTCGGCCTGACCGACTTGACCGTGTTCCTGGAACGCAGCGTGAGGTGGAAGACGTCGAACGCACGCGCGGCGGCCCACGACCTCGAAGCGGAGATCAAGAACGCGCGTCACCTTCCTGGTCCTCACCGACTCGATGGGGTGGCCGCTCCTCATCCCGGGCTGGCAATGACCCTGTCCCCCCTCCCCACATCTCACGAAAGAGGAACGACATGACCGACGACTCGCGCGTCACAACAGGCCCCCTGGCCACGCCTCCTGCGTCAGACCGTCAGGCGCCCGAGCGCGCCCCACGACCGACGCCGCTCTCCGAGCGCTCCGCCGCCCCCGACCTCGCGCGCGGCATGATGCTGCTGCTGATCGCGCTGGCCCATGTGCCCTACTTCCTCTACGTGGCGCCCGTGGGAGCCGTGGGTCTGCACCCCGTCGACGGCGGGCTCGCGGACCGGATCGCCCAAGCGGTCACGCTCATCGTGGTGGACGCCCGGGTGTACACGATGTTCGGATTCCTCTTCGCCTACGGCATCGGTCAGATGTACGCGCGACAGGTGCGCTCGGGCGCCGAGCCCGCCGACGCGCGTCGCCTGTTGCGTCGCCGTCACCTGTGGATGATCGTCTTCGGTGCGGTCCACGGGATCCTGCTCTGGCAGGGCGACATCATCGGCGCCTACGGGGTCATCGGACTCGTCCTGATGCCGCTGTTCTTCCGACGCAGCGACAAGACCCTCGTGGTCTGGATCGTGGTCCTGCTCGCGGTCGGCGCCGCCGTTGCGGCCCTCAATGCCGTCTCGTACGGCCTCGGCCTCGTGCCGGAGGCGATGGCCTCCGACCTCCAGCGGCTCAGCATCGCCGAACCGAACTACCTGCTGGCCGCCCTCGCCCGCATCCCCGCCTGGTTCGCCGTGGTCTTCGGCAGCTTCGTCGGTCTCGCGCTCCCGACCGCGTTCCTCGCGGGAAACCTCGCGTCGCGGCGCCGCATCCTCGACGAGCCCAGCCGCCACCTCCCGCTCCTGCGCAGGCTCGCGTTCTGGGGCATCCTGCTCGGCTGGGGCACCGGAGTGGTCCTCGCGCTGCAGCACACCGGCGTCGTGGAGATCGCGCCCGACGGGACCCTCGTGAACGTGCACCTGTTCGCGGGAACGTTCGCGGGGATCGGGTACGCGGCGCTCTTCGGGCTCATCGCGCACCGCCTGTCGGTGCGATCCGCGATCACGATCGCGCCCGTGCGATGGATCGGCGCGCTCGGTCGCCGCTCCATGAGCGGATACCTCTTCCAGTCGCTCGCCTGGGGGCCGGTGCTCGCCGCGTGGGGTCTCGGCCTCGGCGCCCACCTCTCGAGCTGGTCGGTCGCCCTCTACGCCGTGCTCGTCTGGGCGATCACCGTGGCGCTCGCCGCCGTGA
Source organism: Labedella endophytica (assembly GCF_003990045.1). GTDB lineage: Bacteria > Actinomycetota > Actinomycetes > Actinomycetales > Microbacteriaceae > Labedella > Labedella endophytica. The sequence continues at coordinate 150,662 of NZ_RZGZ01000004.1, forward strand.
TGGAAAGCCGCGGCATCCGCGGACCCGCCGAGACGCTGCTGCGGCGGCTCATGTACGGGGCGCGGAAGCGGACCTGACCGTGGTGGCGTCGGGGGAACGGCGCGGCTGACTCACGGCCGCAGCCACTCGCGGGAGGCGGCGACGAGAGCGGCGACCCCGCGGTCGAGTGTCGGCTGGATCACGGGAGCGAAGTGGGGCGAGTGGTTCGACGGGATGTCGCGATCGATCGTCCCGGCCGCAGCGGCCGCAAGGTAGGTCTCCGCGTCCGCGCCGCCGAGGATCCAGTAGACGAGCGGGGCGTTCGCGGCGGTGGCGAGCAGGCCGACATCCTCGCTCCCGGAGACCGGGCCGGGGTCGATGACTGACGCGTCGCCGAAAACGGACCGGAAGGCGGCCATCGTGCGTTCCGTGGCGGTCGGCTCGTTGACGGTCACGGGGAACGATTCGGCGGGATCGATCGTCGGGTCCGGTGCCCCCGCCAGTCCGCTCGGGTCGCCATGAGTTCGCGGACGGCCCCGACCAGGCACGCGACGTGCACGTCGTGCCCGCACGCGTGCATGATGTCGGATGTGGTGCTCGCGTAGTGGAGACCGGTGTCCTCGACCACAGGCAACGCGTCCATGTCGGCGCGCAGCAGGATCGTCGGTCCATCGCCGTTGCGCAGCACCCCGACGACCCCGGTGATCCCGATGTGCTCGATGACGTCGAAGACCGCGGCACGGAGCTCCGCGGCCGCGATCGTCACGATGCGCTGCGAACGTCGTCCGCAGCGGGAGAGTCTCAGCGGTTCAGCCTGCCTGGTCGGGCCCCCGATCGCCGGTGCGGTCTCGACGGGTTCGGCCGATCGGGCGCACCAGGCGTTCCGATCGATTCGTCGAATTGAGCCATGACGAGGGCTGCGGTGCTCGAGAACCCGGCGGCGACGAGAAGCAGGAGCGAGGGCGTGAAGTCCTCGGGTGACGGCAGCCACCCTCCTCCCAGCCACGGAAGGACCATCGAGGCGACGACCGCTGTGGTCGTCGCCCATTCGTTGACGATGAGGATCGGCGACGACCCCGATCCTCCGGTCATCGAGATCCTCCGGCCGGTATCGACGGTCGCCGCGAGCAGGACCGCCCCGAAGAGGATGAACGCTACGGTGCCCCACACCGGCCCGGCTCCGGCGAGAGCGAGCGGCACGAGGACGGGGACGCCGTAGGCGGCGAACACCCACCGGATCGCCGACCGCCGGTAGCGGTCGGCGGCGACCGTCGCGGAGAGGGCGCGGTGCTGGTCGGAGTCGATGTAGAAGAACACCCCGACGATGAACGTGCCGAGGAGGGTCGACGCGACGCCGGCCACTCCCAGGTGGAACTCCGGAGTGGCGAGCGTCACGTTCCCACTCCCGAAGCGCGTCTCATCGGACGACGGCTCGACCGTGAGTCGGCCACGAGTCAGTCCGTCGTCGCCCGGACGGACTCGACCGCGCGGAGGATGAGGTCGGCCACAACGGCAGGCTGCGAGACGGGCAGTGCGTGCGAGGCGTCGGGGATCTCGATCGCCTCGACCGCCGCAGCGCGCTCGGCCATGAACCGGAGCGCCTCGACGGGGATGTTCCGGTCCCCCGAGGAGAACACGAAGAACGAGGGAATCGATCGCCACGCCGGCTCGGATGCGCGCCCGTTGAGCGCTTCGGTGTTGAGCGGACGTTGGGTGGCGGCGTCGAGGCGGGCCCGCTCCTCGGCGACGTCGGCTGCGAACTGTGCCCGGTAGCGCTCCGGCTGGATGAAGAAGTCGGTCGTTCCATCGCTGAGCTCGACGGCGTGAAGCGTCTCGCCGAGAGTGCTGCCGGGGAACTTCCCCGACAGGTCGCCGATCGTCTCACCCACCTCGGGCGCGAAGGCGGCGACGAAGACGAGCGCCCCGACGTTCTCGAGACCCGTCGCGGCGTTCGAGATGACGGCGCCTCCGTAGGAGTGACCGACGGCGACGACGGGCCCGTCGATGGAGCTGATCAGGCTGCGAACGGAGGATGCGTCGCCGTCGAGGCTGCGCAGCGGGTTGGCGGCGGCGATCACGGGCACGCCAGCGGCCTGCAGGCGTTCGATCACCTCGTTCCAACTGGACGACTCGGCGAACGCGCCGTGGACCAGGACGACGGTGGGAAGGGAGGTGGGCATCGTTTCTCCGAACGGTTGGTGGGTGTTCCGAAGCGCGTGGGCGGTGTCTCTAACGCCCGCGCTCCTCGCTGATGGAGTTGGCGCCGTCGACGGTGATGAGCTGCCCCGAGATGTACGAGGCGCCGTCGTCGGCGAGGAAGGCGATGGTGTGCGCGACCTCGTCCGGGGTGCCGGACCGGCCGACGGGTGTCGCCGCGCCCATCGCCCGCTCGCGATCGGAGGCCGAGGACGTGTCGATCCACCCCGGGGCGACGGCGTTCACCGTGATGCCCGCCGCCGCCATGTCGATCGCGGTCGCTCGGGTGAGCCCGACGACGCCGGCCTTCGCCGCGTGATAGGCGACGTCTCCGGGATAGGCGGCCACGGGACCCGACACCGACGACACGTTGACGATGCGCCCGTAACCGGCCGCTTGCATGAGAGGGGCGACCGCGCGGGTGACGAGGAACATCGTGGTGAGGTTCCGATCGAGGGAGGCGCGCCAATGGTCGAGGGACAACGCGTCGACGGGGCCGGACCCGAACCACTCGGAGACGGACGACATCCCGGCGTTGTTGACGAGGATGTCGACACCGCCGAACGCGTCCGTCGCGGTCGCGACGACGGCGTCGACGCCGGCCTGATGAGTGAGGTCGGCGATCACGCCCTCCGCTCGGATGCCGACGGCGCGCAGTTCCTCGACCCGCTCGACGATGCGGTCGGTCGTGGACGTGATGACCACACGACGTCCCTGGGCGCCGAGCAGACTTGCCGCCGCGAACCCGATGCCCTGCGCGCTTCCCGCGCCGGTGACGATGGCGACGCGCTGTCGTTGCGTGGTCATGGCGAACCCTCTCCTCGGTGATACGTCCGGCACGTCCTAGTGAAGACCCTGTGGTGGGCACAAGGTCAACAGCACGGTCGACGGCTTCCACGTCCCGCTCCGCCTCACGGAAGCAGTCTCGGTCTAGAAGGCTCTCGGCGCGTTCCGATTCACCGGTGCGAGGTAGAAGCGGGACTCCGAGATGAGACCTCCCTCGTCGGTACTCCAAATGGCGGTGCCGACCAGGGCGTCCGGGCCACCGTCGCTGACGGTCCCCCGCATATCCCATTCCGTCCAGATGTCCTCACCGTTCACTGACGATCGGAGGATCGCTGCAGTGATATCGGGCATCCGAGCGATGATCGCCGTCCAGTTGCGGAGCACCGTGTCGCGGCCTGTGAAGGACAGAGATGGGTTCTGCGGAGCGATCGTGACGTAATCCTCGGAAAAACACGCGGCGATAACGGCGGGGTCTCGCGTGGCGATCGCGTCTCGGAGGCGAATGGCGGATTCAGGATGGTTCATGTCGTTCAGATCTCCTCGTTCTGGACGAAGTCTGGCCGTTCGTATGGGGCTGCGACTGTGTCAACAGCTCCGCACCGCACATTCGGCTGGCGAGGGGAACCGAGTGTCGGAAGCACACCCCTTCAGGCTTAGGCGGTGCTGCTGCAACTCTTGTCGCAGAATGGCCGTCTCGTAGATGCACCGCATCCGCATGCACTCATGCGCGTCTCCTCACGGGACATCGCTCCAGATCCGTCAGTGAGTCGGAGGTCGCCCCGGATGATGATCTGTCCAATGGCGGTCTGAGTGATGGTCGTTGGGACGGTCGGAGCCTCCGCTTGCCCGGGGAGAACGTAGTGGAGGGCGCCGGACGGGCAGCGTTCAACCACTTCAGCGACTGTGCTCGCCGCCGCGTTTCCGGGCTGGATCCACGGCCTCTGCGAAACGTCGAATACCGACGGCAGGCCGCGAGTGCACTCGGCGAAGTGGACGCACCGAGCACTGTCGTACTCGACTGTGATGTCCGGGGCCCGGTACTCGCGGGCACCGGGCACAGGAGCAGACGGTTCAGTCACAGCGTCTTCTCCAACTTTCGACGGAAAGCCGGCTGGACGATGTCGAGCCACTCTCGGTGCTCGCGGATGTACGCGGCGAAGAACGGACAGAGCGGGACGACCTCGTATCCCCGAGCTCGAGCATCACCCAGTGCAGTTCGTGCGAGCAGGCCCCCCAGGCCGCGGTGTCCGAACTGCGGGAAGATGACAGTGTGCGTGAATCTGCGCACGTTGCCGCGCTGCTCGTAGACCGCTAACCCCGCCTCATCCTCATCGATGAACACCTCGAATCGCTCCGCGTCGTGGTTTTCCTCGACCGTTATGTTCTGCTCGTCACCCACGGTTAGGCCTCCTGGCGACGGCGCGACTCCATCTGCGTCCACTCGAGGACTGACGTAGCCCCTGCTCGTCGCTCCATGATCTGTCCACCACTCTGTGTTTCCGTTCCTGCGGTCAGCGCCGCGTGCGTTTCGAACTGGATTTCACCTCATCGAACACCGTGTGGCCACCACATGGTCAAGGGCGGTCGATCGTCTTCCGTGCACCTTGTCCGATTCGGCCGGCGCCTCGGGATCCATCTCGTGGGCTCGCTCGTGTCTCACGCATCGCGACGCTTCAGCAGCACTATCGCCGCGGTGAACACCACCACCACCCACATCACGAGCCCGAGTGCTCCCTGCCAGGGTTCGAGCACCCAGAGCCCCTCCGGCCGCTGCAATGGCACACCCGGCGAGGCGAAGTCGGCGTACCCCGGATGGGCGGTAAGGGCGCGGCCGAGGTTGAAGGGCAACAGCGCCACGAAGTTCTGCAACCAGATCTGCGGTGCCGAACTACCACCCACCAGGCCGAGCGCGAGCGGCGCGACGAACACGAGACCCAGTGCCACGGCAATGCCACCGGCGATACTGCGGAGGATCGCCCCGATTCCAAAAGCCATGAGCCCGATCAGCACGAGATAGCAGATGCTCCCGATCATCGCGCGCCAATAATGCGGGTCGTCGAGGCGGACATCTATGCCGTTACCGGCAAGCAGGCCGATAGAGATCGGGATCGTGATCGCCACAGCCAGCGCGACAACCAGGAAGGTGCCGATGGCGAGTACCAGGGACTTTGCGAGGAGGGCGGGAACGCGTTGCGGAACGGTCGTAAAAGTGGACCGAATCATCCCCGTGCTGTATTCGCTGGCAATCACGAGTACACCCAGCACGCTCACGACGAGCACATTGATATCGGTGCCGATGATCACGGCATTCACGCCGGCGGCCTGCATACCGGTCTGAGAGAGCCCGCCGTCGAGCCACGCGAAGCTCGTCGAGGAGGACATCTGGATGCCCACCCCGACGGTGATCACGAACAGGATGGCAAACGTCCACCAGGTCGAGCGGAGGCTGCGCAGTTTGATCCATTCGGATTGGATGATCCCCAGGTGACTGAGATCGTTTCGATTGGTCGTCGAGAGGGACGTTGCCGTGCTCATCGCTTCTCCGAACGGGTCTGAGAGGCCGGGTACTCGACCTCGTCACGGGTCAATTGCATGTAGGCCTCTTCGAGCGACTTCGAGACCGGGGTGAGTTCGTGGATGACGAGGCTCTCGGCGGCGGCGGCGAGCTCGGCGATCCGCGGCGCAGCTATGCCTCGGACCGACAGCTGGCCGGTTTCGACGTGTGCGACGACCCCGCCGTGGTCGACGAGAAGAGCGTTGAGCCGGTCTGCGTCGCTCGCTCGTACGAGCACCGAGTCATCGGAGGCCTTCGCGAGGATCTCGCTCACCGGCGCGTCGGCGAGTACCCGCCCTCGTCCGAGGACGATCAGGTGTTCGGCAGTCTGCGCCATCTCGCTCATCAGGTGTGAAGAGAGAAATACGGTGCGGCCCTCCGCAGCAAGCCCGCGAGCGAGCTGACGAACCCACATGACGCCCTCGGGGTCGAGTCCATTGACCGGCTCGTCGAGTATCAGCGTCGCTGGGTCGCCCAGCAGCGCCGCCGCGAGTCCGAGGCGCTGCCCCATACCGAGTGAAAAACCGTTCACTCGTTTGTCGGCGACGGAATCGAGGCCGGTGAGCCCGATGACCTCATCGACGCGAGCCGGTCGGATCCGGTGCGTCGCCGCCAGGGCCCTCAGATGGTTGCGGGCGCTCCGCCCGGGGTGCACGGCCTTCGCATCGAGGAGCACGCCGACCTCGTGCAGGGGCGCGCGGAACGTGGCGTACGACACCCCGTTGATCGTGACCGTTCCCGATGTCGGACGATCGAGCCCGACGATCATCCGCATGGTGGTCGACTTGCCTGCGCCGTTCGGGCCGAGAAAACCCGTCACCCGTCCGGCGGCTACTGAGAAGTCGATGCCGTCGACGGCCGTCTTCGATCCGTATCGCTTGGTCAGAGAGTGGGCTTCAATCACGGGGGTCCATTCTTCGGCGGTGTCGGGGGTCGTCGTGAAGCTGCCCGATGGGCGGGCTCTGCAAGTGGACACGATGTGGCAGGAACAGTGTCAAGGTGACGGCGACCCCGTCGCGTGATACCCGGGCTCGGCCTCAGGAGGCGCTCGTGGCCTCACGGAGCGACGGGATCAGCTCGTCGCTGCGGGCCGTCACGCGCTCGACGACGTCGCGTTGGGCCGGGTTGTAAACCTCGAGGAACGTGTCGGCGATGATCCGGCGCGTCTCTGTCGGGCTTCTCCTGGGTCGCCGCCCGGAGGCGAGGGACGCGAGGTCATCGATGGATCGCCAGCGACTGGACTCGGCGGCGAACCGCTCGGCGACGCGCTCGCGGCTCCGCTCACTCGCGTCGGCACGCAGCGCGGCGAACTCCTCGGCGGCAATGATCGACCCGCGCGAGATCGTGTCTCGCAGGCTCGCCACCGCCTCATCATCGTCGGCGAGCCGCGTGACGACGTGCAGCACCGCACGATCCGCCGGAGACAACCGCGCGGCGACGGACTCGAATCCCCGCGGCGTATCGATGGGCGCCTGGTCGTGCAGGATGGCCGCGATGTCCTCCCGCGACCGGCGGAGCTTCGCGAGGTCCGCCGCGAGGACGGCGTCGACCGCGCGGAGCTCCTCCTGCGCCTCGGGGCCGGACGACCCCACCTGCTCGATGCTCGCGAGCGGCACGCCGAGTTCCGTCAGCCGTCGGATCCGCACGAGGCACACGAGGTGCCGGGCCGTGTAGCGCTTGTAGCCGTTCGTGTCGCGCTCGGGCAGGTCGAGCAGGCCGACCGAATGATAGTACCGGACGGTGTTGACCGTCACGTTCGCCAGATCGGCGATCTCGCTCGTGCTCCAGGGCATCGTGTTCCTCCGGGTGTGGCCTGGATACCAGGGTCGGACAGGGGCGTGCGGCTCGCGTCGGTATGTTCCACCTATCTCCCCAGCACCGGGTCGGCGGGCACCGAAGTGGCGGTGGTCGGCGGGATGCGTGACAATCGCCTCGGAGCGGCATTCCTTCCGCTCCTCCCATGGGCAGGAGTGTCACTGACAGGGTTCCTTGGCCGACGCGATGAACGCGAGGTGGTCGCGCGCCTGTTGTCCGACGCACGTCGCGGACGCAGCGGGGTCCTCGTCGTGCGCGGCGAGGCGGGCATCGGGAAGACCGCCCTCCTCGAGCAGGCCCGTGACGAGGCGATCGCGGGAGGGTTCCAGGCGATCGAGTGTGCGGGGATCGAGGCGGAGACCCAGTTCGCCTTCGCCGGGCTCCAACGGCTGTGCGCCGATCGCCTCGGCGGCCTGCCGGAGCTGCCGGACGTGCAGCAGGTCGCACTCGGCGTCGCCTTCGGACTGCGCGCCGGTGCACCGCCCGACCGGTTCCTCGTGGGACTCGCCGTCCTCGGTCTGCTGGCGGAGGCCGCCGCGGGACAGCCGCTCATCACGCTCGTCGACGACGCGCAGTGGCTGGATCAGGCGTCCGCCGACGTCCTGGCCTTCGTCGCCCGACGGCTGGAGGCCGAGGGGGTGCTGATCGTCTTCGCGATCCGGAGCGAGGACGGCTCCGACCTCGCGCCGGACGATCCCTTCGTCGGGCTCGTTCCCGAGTTGCGGCTGACGGGCCTCGGCGAGACGGACGCGCGGACCTTGCTCGGCGCCTCCGTCCAGGCCCCGATGGACGGAGACGTCCGCGACCGCATCCTCGCCGAGGCCCGCGGCAATCCGCTGGCCCTCCTCGAACTGCCGTCGAGCGCGGCGCTCGCCGGCGGATTCGGGCTCCCCAACACGCAACTCGTCCCGCGGCGCGTCGAGGAGGGCTTCCGCCGCCGGTCGGGCGACCTGCCGCGGGAGACGCAGTCGATGCTTCTGCTCGCGGCGGCGGATCCGACGGGGGACGTCGCGCTGCTGCAGCGCGCCGCGGCGTTGTTCGGGGTGGCTCCCGAGGCGGTGGAACCGGCAGAGGCGTCGGGGCTGCTCGACGTCGGTTCGCGCGTACGTTTCCGGCATCCGCTCGTCCGATCGGCCGTGTACCGTGCCGCCACCCCGGGCGACCGGCGCCGAGCGCATGGGGTGCTCGCTGACGCGACCGATCCGATCGCGCACGCCGATCGACGCGCCTGGCACCGCGCGCAGGCCGTCCTGGGCACGGACGAAGCGGTCGCATCCGAACTCGAGCGTTCCGCCGGGCGGACGCGAGCGCGCGGCGGACTCGCGGCCGCGGCGGCGTTCCTCGAGCGATCGATGGAACTCACCCCGGACGCCGCGCGAAGGGCGGAGCGTGCCCTCGCCGCCGCCTATGCGAAGCACGACGCGGGAGCGTCCGAGGTGGCCCTGGAACTGCTGTCCGAGGCGTCGGTCGGACCGCTCGACACTCTGCAGCGCGCGCGGCGCGACCTGCTCCGCGCTCGGATCGGACTGCACCTGACCAATGACCCGGATGCCCCGAGGATGCTGCTGGAGGTCGCCGAGACTTTCACCGTGCTCGGGGCTCGGCAAGCCCGCGAGACCTACTTGAGCGCCCTCGATGCCGCGCTGGTCGTGGGCACCGGGGTGATGGAGGTCGCTCGGGCCGCTCGGGCCGCGCCCGCGCTGGTCGGTCCACCGAGCGCCGCCGATCTGCTCCTCGACGGACTGGTCACGGCCTTCACGACCGGCTTCGGCGAGGCCGTTCCGATCCTCCGCCGCGCACTCGCCGCGCTCCGGGAGGAAAGGCCACCGTCCCCCCTCGACGCCGGTGCGAGCGTTGAGGCCCCGACGGCACCGGCGTCGAACGAGGGTCGCCGCTGGCTCTGGCTCCCCAGTGGGGTGGCTGCAGGCGTATTCGACGAGGAGTCGATGTTCGACGTCGCCTCCCGCAACGTACGGATCGCACGTGACACCGGTTCGCTCTCGATCCTGCCCGCCGCCCTCGTGGGCCTCTCCGCCGTGACGGTCCTCCGCGGCGACCTCGCCCGAGCGGCGGAGTTGGCGGACGCGAGCGCCGCCATCACCCGCGCGACGGGCGCGGTGCCGCTCCGATACGGTCGGATCTTCGTCGCCGCGTGGCAGGGGGATGGGGAGGCGATCGACGAACTTCGCCTGGGTGAGGCCGGGGACGGCGCCGGTACGGTCGTCGGTGCCGAACTCTCCCTCGCGCACTACGCGAATGCGGTGCTGCGCAACGGGCTCGGCGAGTATGGGGCTGCGGCGGACGCGGCAGCGCGGGCATGTCTGTCCGACGAGCTGTCCAATACGAGTCTCGCGCTCCCCGAATTCATCGAGGGCGCGACGCGCTCGGATCAGTCGGCGCTCGCGATGTCGGCGCTCGCAGCGCTCCGAGAGCGCGCCGAGGCGAGCGGGACCGAGTGGGGCCTCGGTCTCGCCGCCGGGTCCGGCGCCCTCCTCGCTCACGGAGCGGAGGCCGACGCCCTGTACCGGGAAGCGATCGACCGGCTGAGCCGTGGCCGCATGGTCCTCCATCTGGCCCGCGCCCACCTCGTGTACGGCGAATGGCTGCGCCGGGAGGGGCGTCGCCTGGACGCTCGAAAACAGCTCCGCATCGCCCACGACACGTTGGCGGACAGCGGCGCGGTCGCCTTCGCAGCGCGCGCCGCGCGCGAGCTCCGTGCCACCGGAGAGCAGCCGCGAGCCCGATCGGCCCCGTCGTCCGGCGCTCTCACGGAGCACGAGCTCCAGATCGCCCGCCTCGTGGCGGCTGGAGCGACGTCGAGGGAGGTCGGCGCCCAGCTGTTCCTCAGCACTCGGACCATCGAGGCCCACTTGAGGAACATCTTCCCGAAGCTCGGGATCACGTCGAGGCGCCAACTCCGCGACCACCTGCCGCAGTAGAGCCCCTACTCCAGGCCGAAGCCCGGGGAGCACGGGAGGGGAGGAAACAGGGTCACCGGCCCGGTCACGCTACGTTCCAGTCGGTCAGGGTCGCGGCGGACGCTGGATCACCGAGGCGAGTGAGACGCCTCAGCTCATCGATGCCCTCATTCGCTCCGAAGGCGGGGGAGCCGGGTTCCAGGCGAGCACCGACGGACAGAGGGCCGATGGTCAATGGATCGAAACCCAGTCCGTCGACGAACCGCGACACGACGGCGATGTCCGCGCGCGCGTCGCCCGCAATCGCGATAGCCTTCCGCCCGGCCGCTCCGCGGGCGCGTGCCTCGTTCTCGAGGTCGTGGTAGCCCATGTGGTTGAGCGCCTTGACCACGCGGGCCCCGAGGAGGAACTGCTGGACGGCCTCGCTCGAGGTGATACCCGATTCGAGCACGGTGTCTCGGTCGCCGTCGACCTCATGCCAGTGGTTCATGGCGTCGACGACGAGCTTCCCGACCAGTCGGCTCGCCGGGAGCGACCAGTACTTGCTGAGAGGAATCGCGAGGACCACGAGATCCGCCTGTTCGGCGGCCTCTGTGGGGCGCACCGCCTCGGCGCCGGGCGTGAGCACGTCGGTGGACAGGGCGATCCGTCGAGGGTCGCCCGATCCCGCGATCAGCACGGGGTGCCCCGCGGCGAGTGCGAGCCGCGCGATGGCGGTTCCGGCCTTCCCTGCGCCGAGGATTCCGATGGTGCCGAACTCGATCTCCGCGGCGCCGATCATCGTGATCCACCTCTCCGTGCAGTTCTGGTCTCGCCATGCATCGGCCGCTGACGGGGCCGACGAGCGAAGGGTGTGTAATTGACATGTAAATCATGTCAGAAGTAATTCACGTGTCAACAACAGGAGGAACGGTGGCCGCATCCCGTCGTGACGCGCTCCCCACGAGCGAGCAGTTTGCCGTGTGGCGCGCCTACATTCAGACGGCCGAGATCCTTCGAGCGCGCGTGCAGGCGAGATTGCAGGCCGACTCGAACCTCTCCGACGGCGACTACAAGGTGCTGCTCGCCCTCAGTGAAGCGGACGGCTCGGCGCTCCGCTCCTCCGAACTCGCCGCCATCATCGAATGGGAGCGCAGCCGGATGTCGGGGCACCTCGGGCGGATGGAGAAGCGCGGACTCGTCCGGCGTGAGCGGCACGACGAGGACGCTCGCGGATCGCGTGTCGTCCTCACGGGCGAGGGCGCTCGCGCGTTCCGAGCGAGCATGATCCCCCACCTCGAGGCGGTCAAGGGCATCTTCGTCGATGCGTTCACGGACGTACAGCTCGACGAGATCGACGACACGACGACGGCACTCCGCACGCACCTCGGCCTTCCCCCGATGTCGGGACGATCTCGCGCCTGAGTCCGTTCCGGTCGGCGTGACTTGACCTCGTGGTGGGAACAGGGTCTTGAGTAGTTCCACGATGCGCACCGGCCTCTCCCCGGGCGTTGCGTTCGAGGAGGACGATCGAGATGCCGTGGAGTACGCGAGAGCTCGCCGAGCTCGCCGGCACGACGCTCAACGCCGTGCGTCACTACCACCGGGTCGGGCTCCTCGACGAGCCGGATCGGACGAGCAACGGCTACAAGCAGTACCAGGTCCGACACCTCGTGCGCCTCATCCGGATCAGACGCCTTCGCGACCTGGGTGTACCTCTCGACCGGATCGAGGAGGTGACCGCCCCCGGTAGTGCGGCGACGGAGGCGCTGAGCGCGATCGATGCCGACATCGCGGAGACGATGGAGCGGCTGGGGCGTGCCCGCTCGGAGATCGGCGCGATCGTCCGCGGGTCGAAGCCTCCGGACCCTGCCTCCCTGTTCGCGGACGCCGATCGCGATGCCGAGTGTTGACTCGGTCGCTACGACATGGTGTCCACTGCCGGTACCGACCCGGTCACCGATCCGGGGGCGACACGAGAGGAGCGGCCATGTCCACACCCACGGTTCAGTTCGGAGTCGACACGTTCGCAGACGCGATGACCGATCTGTCGGGTCGCGTGCTGAGCGATGCGGAGACCCTTCGACGTACGGTCGATCATGGTGTTCTCGCCGAGGCAGTGGGCCTCGACTTCTTCAGCGTCGGCGAGCACTACCGGTCGGACATGCTGGACTCCGCTCCGCCCGTGATCCTGGCGGCGATCGCCGGCCGGACCTCCCGGATACTCCTCGGGACGAGCGTGACGGTCTTGTCGACGCAGGACCCCGTTCGCGTCTTCCACCAGTACTCGACGCTCGATGCCATCTCCGACGGTCGGGCGGAGCTCGTCGTGGGCCGTGCGTCGACGATCGACTCCTTCCCCCTCTTCGGTTTCGACCTGACGGACTACGAGCGCCTGTTCGACGAGAACCTCGACCTCTGGGTACGACTGATGCGCGAACAGCCCGTGACGTGGTCCGGCAGCACCCGCGCGGCACTCGGTGCCCAGACCCTGTATCCGCGTGTCGAGGGAGGCTCGCTCCCGACGTGGGTCGGCGTCGGCGGCAGCCCGGACTCGGTCGTCCGTGCGGCACGCTACAACCTCCCGCTCATGATCGCGATCATCGGCGGGAGTCCCTCGCGATTCGCGGGCCATGTCGACTTGTTCTATCGGGCGCTCGCTCAGTTCGGTCATCCGCAACTGCCCGTCGGCCAGCACGCGATCGGACACGTGGCCGAGACCGATGCCGAGGCGGCGGAGGTGTTCTGGCCGGCGTGGAGGACGACGATGACGCGGGCCGCCGGGGAGCGCGGTTCCCGCGCACCGACGCCCGAGTCGTATCGCAACGAGATCGAGACGGGGGCGCTCATGATCGGCTCGCCCGAAACCGTCGCGACGAAGATCGCGGAGTGCGTGCGCACCCTCAATCTGAGCCGCTTCGACCTGAAGTACGCGCTCGCTCCTCTGCCGTGGGAGCACGGCGCGCGTTCGATCGAACTCTACGGGCGCGAGGTCGTCCCGCGGGTCCGTGAGCTGCTCGGCGAGTACTCGCCGATCGAGCGCGTCTCGGCGTTCGTGACGGGCGGCTGACGCGTCGACCTCATCGGATGGTTCTCAGCAATACACCGTACGAGCACGCTCTGAGAGTGTCTGTCTCCGTTACCCGAGCACCGTGTTGGTCGCTCACGAGAGGAGAGCACGTGTCCCGCATCCGGTTCCCGCGCCGCGTGAAACCCGGCGACGGACGTGCCCTCGGGCGCTTCCGGTGGTGGCAGCTGTTCACGGGACGCCACCTGTTCTACCTCGACGTCGATCGCCCGGGCGGCGGACGCAACCACTACGCGCTCGACGTGCGGAACGGCGAGGACGACAAGGTGGCCCACCTCTACCTCGAGTCGCGGCAGGTCGCCAGATCACGACTCCCCGCGAGGATCCCGGTCGAGGGCGGTGTGATCGAGGTGGCCGAGGGCGCCGCGGGACTCAAGCGGGTGCACTACGTGACCGCGACCGGGGAGTCCCTGCTCGTGCCCGACCCGAGGTCGCCCGTCGGTCGACGGATGGACTTCGCGCGGACTCACCCCGTCGCGAGCAGCAGGGTCGGACTCGTCTCCGTCGTGGTCCTCCTCGTGGGCGCCGTCCTCAACGTGCTCCAGCTCCTCGAGCCGATCCTGCAGATCCCGCCCATCCTCGAGGCCGTCGGGCGCTACGAATCCCCCGTCCACCTTCCGATCTGGCTCAACGTGACCCTCGGCCTGCTCGCTGCCGCGGGCGCGACGGAACGCGCCTTGCGGATCCGCTACAACTGGCTGCTCGACGGGCTCGGCATCTAGTGCCGCCCGCCAGCAGCCCTCATCTCCACGACCTCGCTTCGAGAAAGAAGACCGTCATGCAGAACCCGACCGATCGTCGTTCGCTCGTGAAAGCGGCCGGCAACCACCGCACGCCTCCGCCTGCCAACCGATTCATCCAGACGATCCTCACCCCACGAGAGGGCCACAGGAGACCCGTGAACGCTCTCAGGGGCGACCAGCACGACCCGTCGCCCCTGACCGACCCGCGCGGGGCCGGCACTGTCCGCCCCGGTCCCGTCCTCGCTCCTCTCGACGGGAGCCGACCCTTCGGCCGTCTCGCGGCGCTCGTCATGGTCTGGCTCCGGGAACGCCGCCGTCGCGCATCGGAGCGCGACTGACAGACGGGCGGCTCGGACGGGGCAGGATCTCAGACGGTGCGGCGTGCGTCGCCCCGGAACCGGGCGGGTGAGCGGCCGACCACACGGCGGAATGCCGTGCTGAAGGCGCTCTCCGATCGATAGCCGGTCGCCACGGCGAGGTCCGCGATGGACAGGGTGTCGCGAGCGAGGGCGTCGCGGGCGAGGCTCATCCGCCAGCCAGTGACGTACTCGAGCGGAGGAATGCCGACGTGGCGCCGGAACGACTCCGCGAACGCGGACCGCGACAGGTGACTGATGTCCGCCAGCTCCTGGAGCGTCCACGAGTGCGCGACGTCCGCGTGGATCGCACGCAGGGCTTCGCTGATGCCGCCGGCGCCGAGCGCGCCGAGCCAGCCGGAGGGCTGGTCGGTCCGAGCGGCGTGGACGCGCAGCAGGTGCACGAGGAGGATCTGCGCGAGGTGGTTCTCGACGAGTGGGCTCCCCGGCGCGTCGATGCCCACCTCGACGGCCAGAAGGTCGATCAGCTGCGCGAGCCGCGAACCGTCCGGATCCGATGCTCGCACCACCAGGAGGGGCGGTAGGAAGTCGGTGAGGAGAGCCGCATTCGCGTCGTCGAATTCGATATGTCCCACGCAGAGGTAGACATCGTCGTCTCCGGGATCGCGACCGATCCGCACGAGGCCGTCCTCCGCTGTCGCCCAGACCGTCGCGGCTTCGCGGGTCTCCACGTCGGGTGAGCTGGCGAGGGCGTAGGCCGGCGGGTTCCCGAGCATGAAGGTGTCACCCTCCTGCAGGAGCACGGGCTCATGCCCGTCGAGCATCAGCCAGCAGGAGCCGCGGACGAGGCCGCCGATCCTCACATGGGTGAACCTGCCGAATCGCAGCCCCCAGTCGCCCGTGGCGAGGAGGCTCGGGCCGACGATCGTACGAGGGCGCAGGAGGCCGATCGCGTCGGCGACGGGGTCCCGGTATCCGAGCATGTGCGGTCCTTTCTGGACGATCGGTAAACAATGGCGGTCTCCACGTGATGGATCGCAGGGTGAAGGCCGAGCACTATCGACTGTGGCCGGTGTGGCCACGGAAGAGAGGAGACCCACGATGGGTCGGTTGGATGGAAAGACGGCGGTCGTCACGGGCGGCAGCAGCGGGATCGGCCTGGCGTCCGCGAGGCGGCTGGCGGACGAGGGCGCGTTCGTCTTCATCACGGGACGACGAGAAGCCGAACTGATGGCGGCGGTTCGAACGATCGGCCCCGAGCGGGCCGCCACGGTCGTCGGCGACGTCGCCGCGCTCGCGGACCTCGATCGGCTCTACGCCGACGTGCGAGCCCGCGGACGGGGTGTCGACGTACTCGTGGCGAACGCGGCGACCGGGTCGTTCATGTCCCTCGAGCAGACCACCGAGGAACACCTCGACGAGACCTTCGCGGTCAACGTGCGAGGAACGTTCTTCACCGTGCAGAAGGCGCTGCCGCTGCTCAACGACGGTGCAGCGATCGTCCTGATCGGCTCGACCGCGGCCGACCGGGGGATGGACGCGTTCGGCGCCTATGCGGCATCGAAGGCCGCGGTCCGATCCTTCGCCCGGACCTGGTCCGTGGAACTCAAAGGCCGCGGCATCCGGGTGAACGTCGTGTCGCCGGCGTGGATCGAGACGCCGGGTGGCACCGCCGCCTTCGGCGACGAGGAGACCGCTCGAGCCATGGAGGAGCTGGTCGTCGCGACGGTGCCGAAGGGTCGCATGGGGCGTCCCGACGAGGCCGCGGCCGTCGTCGCCTTCCTCGCGTCGGAGGAGAGCAGTTACGTCGTGGGGGCCAACCTCTACGTCGACGGCGGCACGAATCAGATTTGAATCGCTCCCGGCCGACGGGCGCCTCACCGGGGCGCCGTCGGCCGAGTCGCCTCGAGCATGACGACGATCGCGATCATCACGACGGCGGCCACGACGAGGGTGTAGGGCGAGAGGGCCGCAAGCCCGATGGCGACCGCGAGAATCGGTACGGCGATGTTCGCCCATCGCGGAAGGCTGGACCGCAGGGCGAGAAGCCAGATCCCCAGGACGAACAGCGCGACGGGGACGGTCGTGGTCGCGGCGGCGGCGACACCGTCCAGGTCGGTCTGATGGGTGTCGCGGTCGATCGCGACCTCGATGCCCGCGGAGAAGGCGCCGGCCGCGGCGAAGATGATGTAGTGCACGTAGGCGAAGGCGAGCGAGCCGCCCCCTGTCGCGAGCCGTTCATGCTGAGGGCGGGAGAAGTACACCCACCACATGCCCCCCGCGAGTGCGAGGCCCGTCACGGCGATGGTCACGAGCGGGCCGATCTCCTCGCTGTGGTGGAGGGCGTCGATGAGTGCGTTGGCGGACGCGAGGATCGACTCACCCAGCAGGATGATCGTGAAGAGTCCGTAGCGCTCGGTGATGTGATGAGGATGCGAGGGGGTCGCGGTGGCGCGCTCCGCCCAGACGGGGACGGCGAGTTCGGCCGCCACGAGCACGATGAGACCCGGTACCCGGGCCCCGTCGGGAACGGTGAGCCACCAGACGACCCACAACACCTGCACGCTCGCGATGCCCCCGGCATAGCGGAGCGCCGCCCGCCGATGGGAGGGCGAACCGGCGGCGGCGCGGAACCACTGCCCCACCATCACGAGTCGCATCACGACGTAGCCGACGATCGTGAGACCGAACTCGCCATCGATCATCGCCGCTTCCGCGCCCGCCGCGACGAGGAGGGCCCCGCCCATCTGCAGGATCGTCGCCAGGCGATAGAGCCAGTCGTCGGTGTCGAACGACGTCGCGAACCAGGTGAAGTTCATCCAGGCCCACCAGATGGCGAAGAAGACCATGAGATACGGCCCGACGCCGTCGGCGATGTGCCCCTCGGATTCGAAGTGGTGCAGGTTCCGCGACGCGATCGCGATCGAGACGACGAAGACGAGATCGAAGAACAGCTCGAGGGGAGTCGCCGAGCGATGCGGCTCAGCCGGGTCGCGCGGTCGCATCCTCTTCAGTCCGACGCGCGTTCCAGCCGTTCCGGGATCCGATTCACCCGCTCGGCGCGACTCGTCCGCGATCGAGGTCATGCCGGCTCTCCTTCGTGACGCTCGCGGGCACGGGAAGGCCCTCGTGCAGGCGAGTCGTCACTCCGATCTCACACCCTGTGGTGAGGACAGGGTCAAGTGCGGCGAGGAACCACCACGATCAGGACCGGGCGAGCGATGCGAGATCGAGTGCCCGCGGCGGACCGGACAGGGAGGCCTTCGCCTCGGCGCCCAGGGGATCGACGATCTCCAGTTCGTCCGCTTCGAGCCCGTCGAGCGCCAGTGCCGCGAGCTCCGCGGGGTCCGTCATGACGTCGTCGGGAAGGACGAGGCCGGCGCTCCGCAGCGCGTCGGTGAGCGTGTCCGACCCGACGAGGGTCGGTAGGAACGCGGCGACGTGGGTGCCCTGAGGGGCGAGTTCGACGCGCACGCCGTTCGTCAGTCCCCACTCGGCCGACTTCGCGGCGGCGAGGGCGGAATTGCCGTGGACCGACGTCCATGCCGTCGACGACAGCACGTTGAGGATGGCCCCGCCGCCGTTCCGAGCGAGAACGGGGGCGAAGGCTCGGACCATGGCGAGGGTGCCGAAGAAGTGCGAGTCCATGAGCTTCCGGATCACGTCCAGGTCGCCATCGACGAGATTGGCGATCGCCGTCAGCGCCGCGTTGTTGACCAGGAGGTCGACGTCCGTCGCCACGGCGGCCGCCTCGGCGACCGACCGCTTGTCGGTGATGTCGAGCCGAAGGACGGTGGAGCCGGGGACGTCCACGTCGTCGGGCTGTCTGGCCGTCGCGTAGACCGTCGCTCCCCGTCGTACGAGTTCGAGGGCCAGACTGCGTCCCAACCCGCGACTGGTTCCGGTCACGAGTGCTGTCGCACCGTTGAGGTTCATCGATGACGTCCTTTCGGGAGTGTGGCGAGAGAGCCGCACCCACCGCACACCGTGTCGTCGCGACAGGGTCAAATCACTCGATACCTCGGGCGAGTCCCGCGCGCCAGGAGCGTCCCGACGATCGCGCCCACGTGCACGAGGGTCACGTGCCGCGGGGGCGCACCGGATGTCCGCTGAGGATCGAGATCCGGTTGAAGGCGTTGATCGTGGCGGCAATCCATTCGGCGGCGACGAACGTCTCATCGCCCAGAACGGTCCGCGCGCCGAAGAGATCGGCGGCCGACTCCTCTGAAAGAGGGAGCGCGGTCGCCGCTTCCGCGACGGCCAGCACCGCCTGTTCCCGGTCGTCGAACAGGTCGGTCTCCCGCCACGCCGGCAACAGATCGAGCTTCTGCTGGCTGACGCCGGCGTCCCGCGCCTTGCGGGAGTGCAGGTCGAGGCAGAACGCACACCCGTCCAACTGCGAGGCGCGGAGTTTGATCAGCTCGGACTCCTGCGCCGTGAGCCCGTGACGCTCGGCCTCCGCGGCGACGGCCGTCGCGAAGGCGACAGCGGCCTGCCAGGCCTCGGGCATGACCTTGTCCATGAACGGATGCATCGCGACTCCCCTTCTCAGGCGGTGCTCGCCAGCACGCGCTTCGTCAACGATCGCACCGACGCGGCGATTTCGGGCGTCAGGACGTGCAGCAGGTCGCGAGACGGCGTGCCGTCGGGCCCAAGGAGCAGTCCTGATCGGCCGTGGAACGAGGGGTCGACGGCGAGCACCGTGATCCCGGACGGTCCGAGCTCGCGTGCCAGGTCCTGGTTGTACGCCAGATGCGCGAGTTTGGCACGGCCCATCACTGCCATACCGGCGTACTCGCCGGCCTCATCGACGTCGTCGTACCTCGGCGCGCCGTCGATCGTCGCGGTCGTGATGGCGGAGGAGGTCACGTCGAAGCCATGTTCGTGCAGGCGGCGGGCCACGTGAAATCCGAGTCCTCCGGTCCCGCCCGTGACGACGGCGCGACGCGTGGTCGTGCCGTTCTCGGTTCGCTTCGATGTCATCGGTATTCGCTCCTGCCGCGTTGTCGCTCCGATCCCACACCCGGTTCCCGCCACAGGGTCAAGCGCGACGGCCCCGGCCGGTCCCGGAAAGGACGTCGGACTGGCCGGGCGCATCCTCGCGCGGCTGAGAGGGACTTGACCCTGTCCCCGGCACACGGTGTGGGATCGCCTGCGCACCCTGATCGTCGAGCACAGGAGGACGAGGATGACATCGAGCAGCGTCGGGACGGACGCGTTCCCCCTCACCGAGAGGGTCGTCGCGAACGGGGACGTCACGCTTCGCGTGATCGAACAGGGGAGCGGGCCCGCCGTGCTCTTCTGCCACGGGTTCCCGGAGACCGCGGACACGTGGAGGTCGCAGATGCTGGCCGTTGCGCGCGCGGGCTACCGTGCCGTCGCCCTCGACATGCGGGGGCACGGAGCGAGTTCCGCCCCGGTCGATCCCGCCCTTTACACCTCGCTCCACACGGTGGGTGATCTGATCGCGGTCCTCGACACGCTCGACATCGAGGCGGCGGTCATTGTCGGTCACGACTGGGGAGCCGATCACGCGCAGCGCGCCGCCGTGATGCGGCCCGACCGGGTTCGCGCCATCGTCAGTATGAGCATCCCCTTCGCTCCACGTGGTGAGATGAGCCACTGGGACGCGTTGCGCGCCGAGGGTCTCGGCGACCGGTACTACGCACTCGACATGCTCCGGGACGACGCCGATTCGGACTTCCCGCCGACGGCCGACACCGTCGCGAGCATCCTCTACTGGCTCTCGGCGAGCCCGGACCCCGGGGAGGGGTGGGACCCCATCGATGCGCGCCGGTCGATGCTGCGCCCCGCCCCCGATCCGGCGCCCGCCTGGATCGATCCCGAGTACCTCGATCGCCTGGTCGGCGCGATCGGGCGAAGCGGCTTTCGCGGCGGCCTCAACCACTATCGGGCGGTCCAGGCGAGCTTCGATCTCACCGCCGCGTTCCGAAACGTCGTCATCACCCAGCCGTCCCTCTACATCTGGGGTGCCGACGACGGCCTGAGCCGCTTCTTCCATCCCGAGACGCCGACGCTCTCCGAACTGCGTCACGCGCAACCGGGCCTCGTCGACCAGATCCGACTCGAGGGAGTGGGGCATTGGATCCATCAGGAAGCCCCGAGTCGACTGAATGAGGCGATCCTCGGGTTCCTCGAGCATCTCGACTGGTCCGAGGAGCGATGGTGGTGACGCTGCTCCGGGCGATCCGGGCCGGGGACACCCGCGGCGCCGTTCGAGCGATCCGTGAGAGAGCGGACGTGCACCATGCCGGCCCTGACGGTTTCACTCCACTCATGGTTGCGGCGGGCCTCGGCCAGCGCGAGAGCGTCGCGGCGCTCCTCGCCGCCGGCGCGAACGTCCTCGCCGTCGAGCCGAGTATGGGGGCGACAGCGCTCCACAAAGCCGCCCAGTCGGGCGACGGCGAGATCGTCGCGCAACTCCTCGATCACGGCGCCTTCATCGACCAGCAGTCTCCCGTGCTGGGACACACACCGCTCATGGACGCCGTGCAGCATAAGAGCGTCGCCGCCGTCATGGTCCTCATCGAGCGCGGAGCGCGGCTCACCCCGCTGAACCACTTCCAGCAGACGGCGCTCGACCTCGCCGACGGTGACGGGCTCTCGGACATCGCCGGACTCATCCGGTCGGCCGAGCGGCGCATCACCGATCGGCTCCGCGCTCGCGAACTCTCCGCGGCGGTCCTCGCCGGGGCGACGGAGGAGGTGAGGCGGCTCCTGTCGCGCGGCGCCGACCCCGACGAGCGTCTCCCGCTCGCCGGCAGTCCCGACGACGACTACACACCCCTCGGGCTCGCGGCGCGCGACGGCCACGAGCGCATCGTGCGGCTCCTCCTCGACGCGGGTGCCGACGTGCGCACGATCAACGGGCTCATGGGGGCTACCCCCGCGCACGAGGCGGCGTACGGCGGGCATGACGGAGTGATCCGTATCCTGACGGGATCGCCGTCGGCGGCGGCGCTCGAGATCGACGCGCAAGGTGCGTACAACGGGCTCACCGCGCTTCACGATGCGGTCTGGCACGGCCATCGCGATGCGGCGCGCGCGCTCGTCGAGGCCGGTGCTGCGCTTCACCTCCGGACGCACGCCGGTGT
The DNA here is from genome assembly GCF_003990045.1 of Labedella endophytica. GTDB lineage: Bacteria > Actinomycetota > Actinomycetes > Actinomycetales > Microbacteriaceae > Labedella > Labedella endophytica. The sequence goes on from NZ_RZGZ01000004.1 coordinate 172,152, forward strand.
CACGCCGCGCGAGCTCGCAGCGCTCTACGGCTACGCCGACATCGCGAGGATGCTCGAGGGTGCCGAGCGCGCGCGCGGCGAGGTGGTCCTCTACCGCACGCTCGACGACGACTGAGTCCGTCGTCGCCCTTCGGGAAGGCGCACGGGCGCCCTCGGTGACCGGCCAGTGCGTGCATTTGACTATGTGCTAGCCACAGGGTGTGAGGTTATGGCATGACAACCGAAACTCGATCCCTGGACTCGGCGCTCCCCGGTACCCTTCCGGACCGCCCCTTCGGCGTCCACTTCCGGATGGCTCGCTGGAAGTCGCTCATCGTTCTCATCGCCATCCCGGTGACGCTTTTCCTCGCGCAGATCATCGTCTTCCAGATACCGATCGCGATCGAGGGTCCCGCCGATCCGAACAAACCCGCGCTCACCCCGCTCACGATCGCCGCATCGGGCATCAGCACCGCCATCACCGCCGTACTCATGACCATGCTGGTCGCCGCCATGGCGAAGGTGTCGTGGCGAGCGGTATTCAGCCACACCCGCAGGTTCGACTGGCGCCGTATCGGCACCTACCTGCTCGGCTCTGCCGTCCTCGTCGGTCTGAGCATCGTCGCGACCCTGCTGATCGCACCGGACTCGCTGGGATGGGGGTCATTCGCCGTCGGAGGGACGACGATTGCCATCATCCTCGTCAACCTCGTCGCCACTCCCCTGCAGTCCGCCGGCGAAGAGATCGCATTCCGCGGAGCGCTGATCCCCGCAGCCGGTTCCTGGTTCCGTAACACCCGCGTCGCTGTCGCGTTCGGCATCCTCCTTTCGGGCGTGCTCTTCGCGCTGATCCATGTGACGCTGGACCCGTGGCTGCTCGCCTACCTGTTCGTCTTCTCAGCGTGCACGGCCGCCATAGGTCTGATCAGCGGCGGGCTGGAAGCCGCGATGGCCTTCCACGTCGCGAACAACGTGCTCGTGGGCATCGTGAACCCCTTGTTCACGGGAGGCGAGTCGACATCACTCGACCGATCCGTGGGTGCCGGCCCCGGCCCCGGGCTCCTCATCCTCATGGTGATGAACGTCGCCGTCGTGGTCATGGTCTGGCTCGTGGAGCGGAGAAAGCGGTCGCGAACGCAGGAGAACGCCCCCGAAACGACGTCGTGAACGATCGCCGCCGTCACGCTGATACTCGGCCCCCTCGAGGACGACCCTCTCCCGAACGCATTCCCGGTGAACACCACGTTCACGTGAAACCGACTCGAAGCGTGTGAAGAGGCGGGCCGAGCCCACTGAGAGCACGACCGATAACACGCACCGGAGAAGGAAATAGATGACGGACGAGAAGGTCGCACGTCGTACGGTCGGTGGGGAGATCATCGAGTGGCTGGACGTTCCTCCACGTGCGGCCGCGTTGCAACTCGAGCCTCACCCGGAGGGCGGCTGGTATCGAGAGACCTGGAGGTCGGCGGACCCCGTGCACACCGAAGCCGGAGATCGCCCCGCCGCGACGCTGATCTACTTCCTCCTGCCGCCGGGCGAGGCTTCCGCCTGGCATGCCGTGACCAGTGACGAGATCTGGTTGTGGCACGGACCGGGCGAGGTAGCGCTGCAACTTGGTGGATCCGGGGCCGAACCCGTGAACACGGACGTGCTCCTCTTGGGCGCCGACGAAGCGGCCGGACAGCGAGCTCAGGGACTCGTGCCGGCCGGCGTCTGGCAACGTACCCTGCCCCGCGCGTCCGAGGCGTTGGTGAGCTGTCTCGTGTCGCCCGGTTTCAGCTTCGACGACTGGTCGCTGAACCACGCCGTGTAGACAGGCGTTCCTGTCGGGGACGGGCCACATGATCGATGTCAGTCATCGTCGAAACAATGAACGCTCGTCTCGATCCGGGTCAGCCGTAGGCGATGAGAATGGCCTTCCAGCCCCTCGGATGCCATATGGTGCGTCGTATCGGAGCTGCATTGCGCACGCTCCTGGCAACGAAGAGAGGAACGTTCATGCCGTGGAGTACGCGGGAGGTCGCCGAACTGGCGGGGACGACCTTGAACACGGTTCGTCACTACCACCAGATCGGACTTCTCGAAGAGCCCGATCGCCACGAGAACGGCTACAAGCAATACGACGAGCGGCACGTCGAAACTCTTCTGCGCATTCGGCGCTTAGCCGCCCTCGGGGTTCCTCTGACGGAGGTCAAGGAGGTTCTCTCGGGCACGAAATCCGCAGAGGCTTCGCTGCGCGCGCTCGACGTCGAACTCCACGTGGAGACGGAACGCCTGGAAAAAGCGCGGGAGGACATTGCAGCGATCCACCGGCACGGCGCACCGGCACACTCTCCTGTCGGCTTCGAGTCCCTGGCCTCCCGACTGTCGGACGCGGACCGGTCGGTGATCCACATCTACACGCAGGTCTACGACGAGGACGCGTTGTCCGACGTCAAGCAGATGGCCGAGGCGCACGACGAAGCGCTGGATGCGGAGATCGACGCTCTGCCCGCGGATGCTGATGTGGCGACGAAGGAGCGTCTCATCGAGCAGCTCGCTCGGACGCAGGCGCAGAATCTCGTCGATTTCCCCTGGCTGGAGGATTCTGCCCCCCGGCTCGCGAAGAGCGGCAGCGTCGATTCGCAGACGTGGGTGGACATGCTGGTGGAGCTGTACAACCCGGCTCAGCTGGAAGTGCTCGGCCGGGCAAGTCTGCTCGCCATCGAGTACGCACGCGACCTGCGGAGGAATGCCACAGCAAAGGACGCATGAGGCAGTATGCCGCTCTCAGTTGCTCGCGTCGGAGGAGGCGCTCAGCGCGATCGACGACGAACTCGAGAGAAGTATCGAACAGATCGAACTCTTCGTCTGCAGATCAGAGCACCCCTTCGCGGCGCGGCCGGTGGAGAGAACTCAGAACAGTGACCGTCCGAGAGCGGAGAAGGGTCACCGTTCGCCGCTCGCGAATCCGGCGGCGCGCAGCTCCGCAAGATAGGCGCTGTCTGCCGGAGCGAGGTAGTGCGCCTCTGAGCGCTCGTCGACGCCGACGACGCGGACCGGAACTCCTCCTGCCCCGATCACGGCGTCCATTGCGACCTGGGTGAGGGCCGAACCTGGATTGCGGAGCAGCCACTCCTGTGCGCTGCGTCCGCATCGTGTGAACCAGTGACCGTCATCGCTCGTTTTCATGGAACCATCCCACACCCTGTCCCCAGCACCGGGTCAAGGAACGCACGGCTCCTTCTCGTCTGTGGCGACCGACCGATCGCTCACCGGACCGTCCCGTTGTTGACCCGGTGGTAGGAACATGGTGTGCACTGAGCCATGCGCGCGGGTAACGACGCGTCCGACGCCCGATCGATCCGAGGAGACATCGTGCACTGTGGACGGGCAAGGCGCGTCGCCCCAGGAGACGAAAGTGTTCTCGAGCCGTTCCGCTGGTGGCATCTGCTCAACGGCCGTCAACTGTTCTACGTCACCGTCGAACTCACCGGCACCCGTCGGAGCGCCTACGCCCTCGATGTGAGGTCTTCCGGAAAGCAATCGGGAGACTTCGGGATGGCCTACGTCTACCTCGACGGGCGGCAGCTCTTGCGAGCTGAACTTCCCGCTGAATTCCCTGTGGAAGGCGGGGTCATCGACGTTGCGTACGGCGCCGCCGGCTTGAAGCGAGCTCACTACGTCACACCGAACGGCATCGCGACGCCCCTGACACCGGAGCCCCGGTCCGCCGTGGGGCGTCGTATGCGTTTCGCGCGCACCCATCCGAGCGCAAGTCGATGGATTGGAGCCGTCTCCATCGTTCTGCTCCTCGCGGGCGTCATCGTGAATGGGCTTCAGCTCATCGAGCCGGTTCTGCAGATCCCGCCCGTCGTCGAACGCATCGGGCGCTTCGAATCCCCGATTCACCTTCCCGTGTGGCTGAACGTGACACTTGGAGTCCTCGCCGGCATCGGAGCGTCCGAGCGAGCCCTCCGTCTTCGCTACAACTGGCTCCTCGACGGCCTCGGCTTCTGAACGTCGATCAAAGACCAGCCAACGGTCGGGATTGAATTCCTCGACCGGTGAAGCCGGCGAGCCGTCGGCGAGCCCGCCACCCCGTGTTTCGAGGTGGCAATCCGCCGTGTCGCACTCCTCTTGACTCGGTGGTAGGAACACGCTCTTGACTTCATGCGCGTCAGGTGTCGACTTGCGCGCATCCCGGCCGGCCGTCCAGCCGACGGGCCCCATCCGGAGGAAAAGAGCTGCAATGGATCATCCCGCCACCCCCGTTGAGTACCACCGGGTTCTCGTCAGCGATAAACGGCGGATCGGACGAGGCATCCTCGCGATCGCCCTCCTCCTGCTCGGCATGCAGGTGTTCATCTTCGCGTTCGCCATCGGCGCGACCCTGATCGACACGGCGATCGGCACGGAGCCCCGCGCCGGATACACCCCCCTTGTGAACGCCGCCGGCGCCTTCGCGGTGGCGCTCCTGATCCCGTGGAGCATGCTGATACAGCGCTGGCTCTACGGCGTCCGCGGCGGGTCGCTGTCGTCGGTGCTGGGGCATCTTCGCTTCGACCTGCTGGGTCGCGCCCTCGTGGTCCTTCTGCCGGTGATCGCCGTCGTCCAGATCGTCTACTACGTGACCCCGTTGCCGCAGACGACGTGGGGCTGGCACGACACACTGCTCCTCGTGTCCACCGCTCTATTCCTCACGCCCTTCCAAGCCGCAGGCGAGGAGTACGGCTTCCGCGGCCTGATCTTCCGAGTCGTTGGCAGTTGGACGCGGAATCCCCGGCTTGGTCTTCTGCTCGCCATCATCGTCTCCAGCGTGCTCTTTGCGAGCGTCCACGTCTCCACCAGCGGCCTGCTGAACCTGTGGTACATCGTCTTCGCGGTCGGCACCGCGTGGATCACCTGGCGTTCGGGCGGACTCGAGATCGCGATCGTGCTGCACGCCCTGTACAACGCCACTCAGTTCGCCATCGACGCTGCACTCCAGATCGACCCCACTGTCGCGACCGACCGCTCGGCCGCAGCGATCGATCTGACCGTACTCATCCCGATTCCCCTCGTCGTCGTCGCCGTCATCGTGGTGGCGATCCGCACACGGAGTACCGGGACGATACGCACGCCGGGCCACCGCTGAGAGTGCTCGGTCGAGTCGTCAGGCTTGCTTGTCGCCTCAGGGGCGCTCGATGACGGGCACCGGACCCATCGCCGTGACTTCGTCGCCTCTCAGGCCCGGGTGGCCCGAGGTCCTCGTGGGCCTCGCCCTCGGGGCGGCTGTCGTGCTCCTCCTCGTCGTCGCTCCGGATACGGTCTCGGCCGATCCCGTCGTCTGGGGGCTCATCCTCGCGGCGGCGGCCGGAGTGGCCGGGCTCATCGGTTTCGGCGGCGCCGTCCTCACCCGGCGCCGGCCCCTGCAGGCGTTCGCCATCCGGCGCACCTCGGGCCGCTGGATCCTCCTCGGAATCGTCTTCGGCATCGTCGCCTTCGTCCTGAAGGGGCTCGTCAACACCGTCGTGAGCGCCGTCGCCGGAGCGCTCGAGGACCCGCAGGGTTCGTACTACGACGCCGCTGGGGGTGGACTGCTGCCCCTCGTCCTGACGTTCCTCTTCCTCGCCGTACTGACGCCGATCGGCGAGGAGTTCCTGTTCCGGGGTGTCATCACGAACGCCCTTCTCCGGTACGGGCCGCTCGTCGGCGTCGTGGGGAGCTCGATCATCTTCGCGCTCTTCCACGGGATCAACCTCGCGCTACCGTCCGCCTTCGTCGTCGGCCTCGTCGCCGCCGAGGTCATGCGACGGAGTGGATCGATCTGGCCGGCCGTCATCGTGCACTCGGTCAACAACCTGGCCCTGCCGATCCTCGCAATCGTCCTGCGGGCCACGGGCGCCGAGTGACGGGCGTCGCCGCATCTCAGCGAGCGTCTTGACCATGTTCCTGGCACATGGTGTTCGCTGAAGAACATGACGCGACACGGGGGACCGAAGGTCCGCTCGGATCGCAGCCGCTCGCTCATCAGCTTCCTGGTGTCATCGCTCGTCGTGGTCGGAACGCTCCCGCTCCTCGCGCTCACGACGGGGGTCGCTCTCGACCCGAACGACGGTCGACAGATCGTCACCCTCCTCTACCTCGTCTACTGGCCGGCCTACACGGTCATCTACGTTGCTTGGAGTGCGCGCACCTATGTGCGGCTCGACTCGGAACCGCTCCGGCGGTCGGCGCTCATCGACGAGCGCGACCATCGCAACGTCTTCACCCGCACGCTGGGAGCCGCCGGCGTCGCAGACACCGCTATGTCTGGTGCCGTCGTGGCGGTGTTCGTGACGATCTTCATCGCGCAGCAACCGGTCATGCGCGAAGAGCCCATCTACGTCGCGTTGACCTTCCTCACCGTCGCCGCATCCTGGACCCAGATGATGTTCTCCTTCGCCCTCAGCTACATGCGGCTCGCGGCCAGGACGAGCGAGACGGAGCATTTCCGGTTCTCGCTCCCCGGCCCGGCGCGCTTCCCCGACTACCTCACGCTCGCCTCGCTGGTCTCGTCCATGGCCGCGACGACGCCGGCCGAGATGCTCTCACCGGCAGCGTGGCGACTCGTGCGCGCGAACGTGCTGGTCGCCTTCGGCTTCAACTCGGTCATCGTCGCGATGATGGTCTCGCTTCTCTTCGGCGGGTTCCTCAGCTAGCCGCCGGCGTCGGTGCCGTCGTTCTCGGCCGCCGTGTTCCAGGCGTAGAACGTGCCGTCGACCTCGACGATCGACCAATTCATGCACTGCCATTCCGAGCGTGGATGGCCCGATGTCGTCCGGTGGCATGGTCTTGCGATCGAGCGGATCTCAGCCCAACCGTCGTACCCGGAGGACGACGGCGGTCACGACGACGAGCACGAGGCCGACCGCGCCGAGCGGGATGCCGACGAGGGACAGTGCGCCCGCGCCGATGTTGGCGTCGAGCGCCGTGGGGTCGCGGATGAGGACGGCCACGGCGAGCATCGTGAAGCCGATCGCGAGGAGGACCGTGCCGAGGGTTCGGAGGGCGCGCATCAGCGGACCGCCTCCGCGTCTGGGCTCGATGACGCGGCGGATGCGGGAGCGCGCGTCTCGTCTGCGCCGATGCGCTCACCGCCGCCGCCCTCCCCGTGTCCCGCCGAGACGATCGACGTCGCACGAGCCAGACCCATCACGGGCGTCGTGACGTACAGGCTCTCGGCGCGGTCGACGAGGAAGGTCTCGTGCCAGACGCCGACGGCGCCGCCGGACCTCCGCGTCGTGCGGGAGAAGATGTTCCAGGCCGCGCGGTGCGACGCCGATGCGTCGGCCGCGTAGGCGTACAGCTCGTCGAGCGACGACCAGTACTGAGTCTGGGACGGCCCGTTCCGATCGACGTGTGTGGCGGCTCCGAGAAGCCCGGAGTCGGGGTCCGCTTGCAGCTCACGGAGCATGCGTGTCATCGCTCGATAGGGCGGGAGCCAGAGGTCGGGACGCCTCCAGCGGTTCACGCGCAGGCCCATGCGGAAGACGACGAGTTCGCCGTCGTACTCATGCGTCATCCGGCCCCGGATCACGTTGTGCATCGCGTGCCTTCCTCTCGGTGGGTGACGTCCTGCTCCATGGAACCCCGTGTCCTGGGAACAGGGTCAAGTGGCAGGTAGGGCCTCTTGACCGTGTGGCGGGAACACGGAGTGTGATCGACCAGGCGCTACCGGAGCGCATACAGCCCCGTCCGAGGAGGACCCATGACGATCCGCAGTGCTCTCATCGCCACGACCGGGGCAGCGGCGCTGCTCGCCGGGCTCGCACTCGCCCCGCCGGCCCCAGAGGCCGCGAGCGGGCACGACCCGGTCCGAGCCGCCCTTGCCGAGACGATGCGGCTCGACGATTGGCCGGCCGCATTCGCCGCCACCACCGACGAGCGCGGCAAGACCCGCACCTACGCCGCGGGGGTTGTCGAGCTCGGCACCTCCACGAAGGTCAGCCGCGACAGCAGCCTCCGGATCGGGAGCAACACGAAGACCTTCACCGCCGCCGTCGTGCTCCAGCTCGTCGCCGAGGGAGAGATCGATCTCGATGCCACGGTCGAGTCGTATCTGCCGGGTGTGCTCGACCACCCCGAGGTGACGGGCGCAGACGTCACCGTCCGTCAGCTGCTCCAGCACACCGCTGGGCTGCCGGATCTGGACGACGACGTCTTCGCGAACATCGTCGAGTGGCAGCACCGCTACATCTCGCCGCGCTCCGCCCTCGACATCGCACTGACGGAGCCGGTGACCGGCGCCCCGGGGGAGGCGTTCTCCTACAGCAACACCCACTACATCCTCGCGGGCCTCATCGTCGAGGCGGTCGCCGGGCGGCCCTTCAGCGAGGTGGTCCACGAGCGCATCCTCGCCCCGCTCGGGCTCGACGACACCTACATGCCCGACCAGGGCGAACAGGTGATCCGCGGAAAGCACCCGCACAGCTACATCCCGGTGGACGGTGAGTCCCTCGACTACACGGACTTCGACCCGTCGTGGGGCTTCACCGCCGGTGCGATGGTCTCGACCACCAGCGACCTCACGGCCTTCTACGCGGCGCTCGCGCAGGGCGACGTCGTTCCCGCAGACCTCCTCGCAGAGATGCAGACGACGATCCCGACCACCGGCCTGTGGGAGGGTGCTCGGTACGGTCTCGGGCTCATCTCCTTCGACCTCAGCTGCGGCGTGACCGCGTGGGGTCACGGCGGCGACGTGCCGGGCACCCAATCGCGGGTAGCGGCCACGGAGGACGGGCGGTCCGCCGCGATCGTCGTCACACGGAATGCGACGACCGCCGAGGGCGAAGCGCGCCTGCGGGCCTTCCTCGACACGGCGATCTGCTCGCAGTAGTCGTCGCCCCGTCCAAACACCGAGAAGAGAAGAACCCCCGACTGAATCCTCTATGAGACGACCGCGCAGATCGTGCCGACCGTCGTCGGGTGTCTCGAGTCACCCGAACAGGCTGTGCTGCTCGGCGAATCCCCAGGCGATCTCGGAGGCATCCGGCCCTGCCTGATCGGTGTATTCGCCTTCGCCCTCGGGGCCGGGCCACGCGTGTGCCATCGCCGGGACGAGGTAGTGCTCGATGAGGGTGCCGCCGTCGGCGGTGGTGTAGACGGTGCGCTCGAACGCGTGGCGGCCATCGTGTGCGGGCGTCGACGTCGTCTCGCTCGTGAGCTCGAGACTGCTGTTGAGGAGCCCATCGTCGATGAGGTCGGCGACCGCGCTCCACTGCTCGACGAGACGGCCGCCGACGAGCTCGGGGACCACCTCGTCCTGGCCGCCCTGGATGACGAGCAGTGGCACGAGACGCTGCCGATCGGCCATCTGAGCCCATGCCTGCCGGGCGGTCTCCACCGGCGGAGTGTCGTCGGGGTTCTCCGGGTCCACCCGGTTGAGTCCGTACTCGCCCCCCGCGACCGACGTCACCGTTGCAAAGACGTCAGGGTATGTGGCACCCAGGATGACGGCGGTGCCGGCCCCCGACGAAGCGCCCGACACGTGCACCCGCGACGCGTCGGCGCCGTAGGTCTCGACGACCTCGCCTGCGATACCGGCGAGGAGCGCCGGCTCGCCGCTACCGCGCTGCTGGTTCTCGGGATCGCCTGAGTTCCAGCAGTTGATGGCGCTCGCGAAGGGACGCTGGCTGGGATAGACGACGATGAACCCTTCGCGGTCGGCGAGAGCGTCGAACTGTGTCGTGCGCTCCATCGAGTTCCAGCCGAAGCCTGTCATGGCGCAGCCGTGCAGGGCCATCATCACGGGCAGCGGGGTGGAGCCGTCGTATTGCGGAGGGACGTGCACCTGGTAGGGAAGCCAGTCGCCGTCCGCGTCGTGGTAGACGTGGGTGCTGTCGTTGTCGCCGCTCGCCATCGGAAGGCCGAGCTGGAACAGTGCGGTGACGCCGGCAGCCGTCAGCAGGAGGAGCGCGAGGGTTCCTGCGGTGAGGAGAGACCAACGCCGCCGGCGATCCAGGGTCTTCACCGGCCGAGGAGCGCGAGTGCGCCCGACGCGGCGATGAGGAGCTGCGTGAGCACTGGCACCTGGTCGACTGCGCTCTGCAGCCCGTCGCAGGGGTCGTCCATGGTTGTCCGTCTCCTCAGATTCCGATGTGCGGAGCAGTCGCTCCACTCGACGAAACCGAGTCAAGGCCGTGTTCTTGGAACATGGTCAAGTGCACGTCGGAGCAGCACCGATCGCTCGGTAGGTGCCGCCCCCGCAGCCGACCGGACCGCCGGAGAATGAAGGAGCAGGCGGTCGGCTCTAGCGATGGGGACCCCGGGCTGCCTGCCGTGCCCTGTTCTCGATCGCTTCCGCGCCGCCCGTGTGAGCTCGCTCATCGTCGTGGCGAAGAACGGCGAGTGGCGACGACGCGTTGCCCCGAGAGTGCCCGTTCTTGACCCTGTTCCGGGAACACGGTCTTGAATTGCCTTGTCTGTAGCGACCGAGACGCGGCCGTAGTGCGAGCGGAAGAGGATGACCGATGCCCTGGAGCACGAGCGAGCTCGCGGAACTCGCGGGGACGACCGTCAACACGGTGCGTCATTATCACCGCTCGGGGTTGCTCGAGGAGCCCGACCGGATGTCGAACGGCTACAAGCAGTACGGAGCACGGCACCTCGTCCGGCTTCTGCAGATCAGGCGACTCCGCGACCTCGGCGTCCCGCTGTCGCAGATCGAGACGGTCGGCTTCGGCGGCGAATCACCGGCCGGAGCGCTCCTCGCGATCGACGCCGACCTCGCCGCGAGTATCGAGCGGCTGCAGCGTGCGCGGGCGGAGATCCGCGCGATCCTCGACGGCTCGACGGGGACGGACGTCCCGCCGGGATTCGAGGACGTCGCCAAGCGGCTTTCCGCTCGTGAGCGATCGCTCATGCTCGTCTACGAGCAGCTCTATGACGACGAGGCCATGGGGGATCTGCGCACGATGGTCGAGAACGAGTCCGATGATGGCAGTGCGGAGTTCGAGGCGCTCGAAGCGGACGCGGACGACGAGACCCGGCAGCGCATCGCCGAACTGTTCGCGCCGGTGATCGCTCAGCACATCACCGACTACCCCTGGCTCCTGGAACCGAACGGTCATATGTCGAAGCCTCAACGTGTGACGGGCGAGACATTCGTGGAAACCATGATCGAGCTGTACAACGAGGCTCAACTGGACGTCCTCGGGAGAGCGAGCGTGATGGCCCGCGAACAGGTGGATGCGACGAGCGCCGGGCAGACCGGTACGCCGAACCACGGTGCTCACGACGAAGGAGAGAACAGATGACGGATCAGCCCGCCCCCCGTGCCGAGGGAGCCGCCGCCCCGGCTCTCGGTGAGCACCTCCTCGTCGAGGACCTGATGCTTCTTCTCTTCCAGCCCGACTCGGGTTCGATCGCGGGGGAGAACATCCTCTTCTACGTGTTGGCCGGAGCGGCGCTCGGCGATCTGACGATCCAGGAGCGCATCGAGGTGCGCAAGGAGGGCGCGCTCACGAACCGTGTCTACGCCCTCGACGCCACGACCGCGCCCGACGAGCTGCTCGCACCCGGGCTCGCGTACATCTCGCCGAAGCCGCGCGACGTGCAGACGGTACTCGCGGCGATCGGTCCGGACCTCCGCGCTCCTGTACTCGACCGTCTCGTCGAGCGTGGCGACATCACGCGCGAGCAGGGCAAGACGCTCGGTATCTTCCCGTCGACGAAGCTCACCCTCGGCAGCGACCGTCGTGCCGGTCTGATCGAGCGCGTGCGCGCGGTCCTCACGGACGGTGAGACACCCGATGTCCGGACCGCCGCGAGCATCGCGCTCCTCTCCGCGAGCGGGACGCTTCCGCAGTTCCACAACGAGATCCCGTGGAGCGGTGACGTCTACACGCGTGCCAAGGCGATCGAGCGCGGCGACTGGGGTGCGGCCGCCGCATCGGAGGCCGTCACCCGCACGATGACGGCGATCCTCACCAACGCGCTCATCGCGGCCTTCGTCCTCCCCCGCGCGTAGCGGCAGCCCGCACCGTCAGAAAAGGAAAACGATCATCACTGACACCATGAAGGCCGTCGTCCTGAGCCGTTTCGGCGGCGCCGACGCGTTCGAACTGCGCGACGTCCCCGTGCCGACGGTCGGGCCCACGCAGGTGCGGGTGCGCGTCCACGCGACCGCCATCAACCCGCTCGACGTCCAGATCCGCCGCGGGGACTACTCGGACGACGTACCGCTCCCGGCGATCACCGGGCACGACATCTCCGGCGTGATCGAGGAGATCGGGAACGATGTGACCGAGTTCCGCGTCGGAGAAGAGGTCTACTACACGCCGAAGATCTTCGGCGGCGCCGGTTCGTATGCCGAGCAGCACGTCGCCGACGTCGAGCTCGTCGGCCGGAAGCCGGAGAACCTCACCCACCTCGAGGCGGCGAGCCTGACGCTCGTCGGCGGGACGGTCTGGGAGTCCCTCGTCACGCGGGCGCAGCTCACCGTGGGGGAGACGATTCTGATCCACGGCGGCGCCGGCGGTGTCGGCTCGATCGCCATCCAAGTGGCCAAGGCGATGGGCGCGCGGGTGATCACCACGGCGAAAGCGGCGGACCACGAGTTCGTGCGCACGCTCGGAGCGGATGAGGCGATCGACTTCGCGTCGGCCGACTACGTGGACGCCGTCTCCGAGCTGACGGGTGGTGAGGGAGTCGACGTCGTCCTCGACACCATCGGCGGCGACACGCTGACCCGGAGCCCTCTGACGCTCGCCGACGGCGGGCGCGTCGTCACCATCGTCGACATCTCGGAGCCTCAGAACCTCATCGAGGCATGGGGTAAGAACGCCGCCTACCATTTCGTCTTCACCCGACAGAACAGCGGCAAGCTCGACGCGCTCACCGCGCTGATCGAGCGAGGGCTCGTGAAGCCCGTGATCGGTGCGACGCTGCCGCTGGCACGCGTGGGCGAGGCTCACGAGATCCTCGAGAACCGGCGGGCGTACGGATTGCGCGGCAAGGTCGTGATCGACGTCGTCGGCGACACCGTCGACGTGCCCGGGCGCCACTCGTAGCCGGATTCCCTACGCTTCACGAACCGAACGACGGAGGACCGAGACATGACCGCGTACATCGTGTTCCAGCGCGAGAGCACCATCGATCAGCAGGCGCTCGACCGCTACATGGAACGCGCCGACGGAACGCTCGCGACTCACGATGTGCAGGCCCTCGTCGACTACGGCCGACACGAGGTCCTCGAGGGGCCGCCGGTCGAGGGCGTCGTCATCCTCGCCTTCCCCGACGCGGCAGCCGCGAAGGACTGGTATCTCGGCGAGGAGTACCAGGAGGTGGTCAAGAACCGCTTCCAGGGCGCGATCTACCGCGCTGTGCTCGTCGACGGTGTGGACGCCGGCACCCTTCACTGAGCGTCGCCCCTCGCACCCCGCTCCCCGCCCCCTCACCCCCCCCGCCCCCTCGAAGTAGTGCGTTTGCGCGGATTTGAGGCAGTATGCCGCCTCATATCCGCGCAAACGCTATACCTGGCGGGGGTCGGTGGTCAGCGGGAGGGGTCGGCGGCGGTCGGCGCGGCCGTCCAGGCGTCGCGGACGAGGCGTTCGAGCACGGAGAGATCGAGTGCAGCGAGGCGTTTCACGTAGACGCAGCCGACTCCCGTGGTGTGCGGGCCGAGGTCGGCAAGGATCGGATTCTCGGGGCCGTAGCCGTCGTGGATCCCGTAGATGGTGAGGGCCGCCTTGCGCGGGGAGAAGCCCACGACGAACCACTCGTTCGTGCCCGTCGTGTTCGTATACGGGCGCGAACCGAAACCCACCATCGAGGCGCCCCACATCACCGCGGGTTCGCCTGTGACGCGTTCCATCAGCTCGCGGACCACATGCCCCTCGGCGCGGCGCCGCTCGTCGGGCACGGCGTCGAGGAAAGCCACGACGTCCTCGCCGGTGGGCTGCGTCGCGATCGCCATGCCCGCCAGGCTAGTCCGGCCAGGTGCCCGCGGCCTAGGAGGCCGTGGAGACGAGGTTCGGCGTGAGGGCCTGGAGGCCCATCTCCGCGATCGCGAGCACCTCGGCGGTCGTGCCGCCGTCGCGGGCGCGGGCGGCCATGCCGGTGTGCACGGCCATCACGTAGGCCGCGAGCTGCTCCGCGTCGGTGCCGGGCAGGACGTCGCCCTCGGTGATGCCCTGGGTGATCCGCTCCGCGAACCGCTGGCGCAGCGCCTCGCGCTGAGGGGCCATCCGGGGTTCGAGCGTGAGGAAGCAGCCCGCAGGAGTGCCCGCATCGGTGTGCGCCTCGCCCGAGCTGTAGAGCATCTGCCGGATCGCTTCGAACGCGGTCGGCTCGGCGAGGGCGGCCTCTAGACCGACGGTCATCGCGTCGACGTAGCAGGCGGCGGCCGCGTGGAAGAGCTGATCCTTGTCGCCGAATGCGGCGTACAGGCTCGGCGGGGTGATGCCCATCGCCTCGGTGAGCTTCGCGACCGTCGTGGCCTCGTACCCGTCGCGCCAGAACTGTTCCATCGCGACGAGGATCGCGGTGTTCCGGTCGAAGGATCTGGGTCTGCCTGCCATGGTCCGTCCATTCTATAACGATCACTAGGAAATGTGTTACGGTCACATTTCATTACCTAGTGATCGCTACAGAAAGGCATCCATCATGCAGATCAAGGACTCGGTCGTTCTCGTCACCGGCGCGAATCGCGGCATCGGAGCGGAGTTCGTCCGCCAGCTCAAGGAGCGCGGCGCGGCGAAGATCTACGCGACCGCTCGCGACGCCGCCTCCATCACCGCGGACGGCGTCGAGGCCGTGGCGCTCGACGTGACGGACGAAGGCCAGGTGCGCGCGATCGCCGAGCGGGCGACCGACGTGACGATCCTCATCAACAACGCCGGAGTGTCGTTGGGTGCCGACCTCATCGGTGGTGACATGGACACCATCCGCCGCGAGCTCGAGACGAACGCCTTCGGACCGCTCAACACCACCCGTGCCTTCGCTCCCGTGCTCGCCGCGAACGGCGGCGGCGCGATCCTCAACGTGCTCTCCGCCATCGCGTGGTTCGCGGCTCCGGGTGCGACGTCGTACGGGATGTCGAAGGCTGCCGCATTCAGCCTCACCGAGGGAACGCGCGCGCTACTCGCCCGGCAGGGGACGCAGGTCGCCGGCCTCCTTATGGCGCTCATCGACACCGACATGGCGGCTGGCATGGACGCGCCGAAGACCGCACCGGAAACCCTCGTCGCCACAGCGCTCGACGGACTCGAGGCGGGCGCGATCGAGATCCTCGGAGACGCCATGACGGTGCAGCTAAAGGCGCACATGCACCTCGACCCTGCCGAGCGGTACGCGATGTTCGCCGGCTGAGCGGCGGGAGCCCTAGTGGCCGTCGGCCGCGAGGCAGCCTCCGTCCATGATGAGGCCGCCCGCCTGCACCGTGACCGCGCCGTCCAAAGAGACGGATCCCGTGACGCAGCCGCCGGAGGCGAGGGCGCCGAACGCGATGCCCGTGCCGTGGTCGGACGTCTGGATGGATGACTCGTCCAGCCCGACGCTCGCGAGGGCGGCGATCACATCCTCCACCGAGGCGGGCGGGGCGAGGGCCTCGAGGGCGGCGCGAGCGGGCTCGACGTAGGAATCGAGATCCGCTTGCGTCGCCGGGTCGACCGGCATCTGCTCGCGGTAGCGCTCGTTCTCCGCCATCGCGGCGTCCGGGTCGTAGACGGCGCAGTCGCGCTCTGCGTCGGGCACGTCGTCGAGACGCGGGCACGCGGCCGTCGGCGTGGGCGACGGGGTCGAGGCCGCTCCCGATTCCCCGCCGGCTGCACAGCCGCTCAGCGCGATCGTCGCGGCCACGGTGAGCGTGAGGACGAAACGACAGCGCCGGATCATCGTTCCGCCAGCGCCTCGCGCAGCATCCACTCCGCCTCGTCGGCATCGATCTGGTCGCGTTCGAAGAGCACGCAGATCGCGTCGACCACCGTGGCGCGGGAGCCGCGCGCGATGCCCGAATCGCGACCCATGAGGGCGGAGCGGAGGCGGTCGGGGGCGAGCTCGGCGACGGCCGCGTCGAGAGCGTCCATCCGATCCTCGACGTCGTCGGAGAAGTCGCCGCGCGGATCGGCGGGCGCACGCGGGTCGCTCGCACGCTGCTCGCGGCGCCGGGCCGCGTGCTCGGCCGCCCGTGGGGCCCGAAGTGCGAGGGCGACGACGAGCAGTCCGGCCACGGCCTGCACCACGAGCGACGCTGTCGTGACGGGTCCGTGCGTGAGGGAATCGCCCGCAACGGCGATACGGCCGAGCGTGACGGCGGGCGCGGCGAGCATCGCGAACGCGATCACGAGGAGCAGCCCGCGCCACTCGGGGAGCTTCCGGGTCCGCCCGGCCTGGACCGCTGCGACCCGGCCCGCGGCGAGCACCGCCCCGGCGGCACCGATCGCGACGAGGACGTCGAACGTGGTGCCGGGGTTCATCGGCTGGAGGGCGAAGGCGAGAGGGACGGCGGGAGTCGCGGTCCAGAGCCGGTCGATCACCTGCTCGAGCCACGGCCGGTCGTCGACCGGTGCCAGCTCGTCGAGCCGCTCCCGCTCCCTCCGCTGTTCGTCACGCCACGCCCGCATCGCGTCGAGCGCGGTCCGCGTGGCCGGCTCCGACACCTCGTACTCGATCGCCGCGAGGAGATCTGCGGGTGTCTCGTCGTCGCGTTTCGTCGTCCGCGCGAGGGCGGTGATCGCAGAGGCCGCCGGCTCCGGCGCGGCGGTGAGCCCGCCGAGCGGTGCAGCCTCGGGCACCGCCGCGAGAACGTGCGGCCAGGTGCGGGTGGGGGCGGCGGATCGGGGACTCACATCGTGAGCATAGGGGCGCGGCGAGGAACCGCGCGCGACCCCATTGGAGGGGATCGATCGCCGCCAACCGTCGCGCCACTGCACCCCCAACCCGAGGGGAGTGGGCACGTCTGCCCTGGCCCCGGTCCGGTAGCCGTGCTCGAATGGCCTCATGCGCCGTTCCCGTCCCGCCACCCGCCTGTCCGTGATCGCCGCCGCCGCGATGCTCATCCTCGCCGGCTGCGCGTCCGAGCCTTCCGGGTCCGAGTCGAACGCGGAGCCCGCCACCCTCAAGGAGTTGGCCGCCGCGGTGAAGGCCGAGGGCGGTCCGGCCGAGGTCTCCATCGCCGAGGAGTCCGGCGACTCGGGTATGGAGGTGAAGGTGGACCTCACCTACAGCGAGACCGCGGACGCGGACACCGTCGCGGCCCTCGTGGGCGACCTGGGTCCTCGGATCGATGCCGTGCTCGGCGACGAGCGCCCCGAGGTCACCCTCATCGGAATTTCGCTCCAGCGCGACGCCGACGACTACTCCGGATCCGTCACCGTGACCGATGCATTCCCGGCCACGGAGATCGCGCGGGCGGTCAACCTCGCCCAGAGCTCGCCGTGCGGGACCATCAGCACCGAGGTGTCGGTGGAGAAGGAGTCGGAGCTCACGGTCCTGTGCCAGGTGGCCGGTCCGGAGGGCGTCGACGAGGCTTACGGGCCGGCCACGTCGCTGGCGCCCGATGTCGTGGACGAAGCGCACCGGTACATCAGCACGGGGGGCGTGGAGTGGAGCGTGGAGGTGCTGACGGTGGTCGACGGCCGGGGCGCGCTGCTGCAGTCCCTCGTCACCGACGCGCTCGCCAACGGGGTCGGGCTCGTGGAGATCATCGACTCCGGGGACTCGATCGAGATCAACGGCGTGATCGACGAGGCCGCGCCGGCGCCGTGCGACGCGCTCGCCGCCCTGCTGACCGATGCGTCCGTATCGGGCACGATCGACCTCCGCTTGCCGAAGGGCAGCGGTGGCGGCGAGGGCTGCAGCGCCACCGTCTAGGGCGACCGCCGCTCGTTTCGCATGCGAAACGGGCGGATCCGACGGAGCGCATGATCGCGCTTGACCTGGAGCGCCTGTCGACGGATGCCGGGTCCCCGAGACGGAGACGCGCTTCGACAGGCTCAGCGACCGAGCGGTCAGTAACGCGACGGTCGGGGGTGGGATCATCAAGGCATGGCCGGAAAGCGGATCGAGCTCGTTCCGACGGATGCGGACTCGATGCCCGCGCTGCTGCGGTTGTTCGATGATCCGTCCTTCGACGGCTGGGGCGGACCGGCCCCGTTGACTCCCGACGTGATCGCCGCGAAGTACGCGGGCGGCCGCCTCCCCGAGGTTGAGTGCTTCATCGTGGAGGTCGACGCGTCACCCGCTGGTCTCGCGATCCTCCATGCCGACGACGATGGAGCCGGAGGGATGGACCTCATCCTGCTTCCAAGCGGGCGAGGCCACGGAGTCGGGCGCTCAGTGGTGTCGCTCCTCGCCGAGCGGGCCCGAGAGGTGCGCGGGTGGCAACGGCTGACGGTCGATCCCGATCTCGCGAACACGGAGGGCATCGGGTTCTGGAGGAGCGTGGGATTCACACCCGTCCGTGATGAGGCCGCGTCACTGGAACGGCAGCCCTTGGTCCTGATGGACATGGTGCTCGTCGGTCCCTGAGCCTGTCGAAGGATGTCGGGTCTCCGGGAGGGAGACGCGCTTCGACAGGCTCAGCGACCGGGTGGTTCGACCGCGGGGTCGTCAGCGGACGAGGGCGGCGGGGGCGATCCAGACGGTGGACTCGCCCGGGAGGGCGCCGTCCGAGACCGGGCCGAGTGCGACGTGGTCAGCATCCGCGCCCAGGTCGAACGGGGCCGTGCCGAAGTTCGTCACGACGCGCCAGCCGTTCGGGCGGGCGAAGCTCAGCACGTCGTCACGGCCGGTCTCGGTCCACTCGAGCTGTTCGCCCGCCTGCAGCAGGCGACGGAGGCGGAGCGCCTCGCGGTACAGGGACAGCGTGGAGTCGGGATCAGCCGCCTCCACGTCCGCGGCGTACTCCGCGAACCACGCCGGCTGCGGCAGGTGCGCGTCGCCGGTGCCGAAGCCGAACGACGGGCCGGACGCGGTCCACGGGATCGGCACGCGGCAACCGTCGCGGCCGAGGCCGTCGAAGTCCGCACCGCGGAAGAACGAGGGGTCCTGGCGCTGGTCCGCGGGGATCTGCGCGACCTCGTGCAGCCCGAGCTCCTCACCCTGGTAGAGGTAGGTGCTTCCCGGCAGTCCGAGCAGCAGCAGGGTGGCGGCGCGGGCACGGCGGAGGCCCCGCTCCCGGTCCACCCAGTCGGCGGGCCCGCCGGCCTTCACCCACGCGACGCCCTGCTTCTCGGGCGAGCCCTCGAGCGCGGGCAGGCCGTAGCGGGTGGCGTGGCGGGTGACGTCGTGGTTCGACAACACCCACGTGGTCGACGATCCGGACGACGCCGACTGCTCGAGGTTCTCCGTGATGATCGAGCGGAACTGCGTGGCGTCGAAGTCGGCGACGAGCAGGTCGAAGTTGAACGCTTGCCCGAGCCCTTCGGCGGAGGCGTAGCGCGCGCGACGCTCCGGGCTGCTCACCCAGGCCTCGGCCACGGCGGTGCGCGGCGGGTCGTACTCGTTGAAGACCTTCCGCCACTCGGCGTACACCTCGTGGACGTCGTCGCGGTCGCTGAGGGGGTGGGTGCCGTCCTGCGGCATGCCCTCGAGCTCGGCGCGGCTGGGGAGCGGCTCCGAGAGGTCCTTCGTGAGCATGTGCGCCACGTCGATGCGGAACCCGTCCACGCCCCGGTCGGACCAGAATCGCAGCGTGGTGAGGAAGTCCTCCCGCACCTCCGGGTGGTCCCAGTTGAAGTCGGGCTGCTCGGTGGCGAAGCTGTGGAGGTACCACTGGCCGTCCGCCACGCGCTCCCACGCGGGGCCGCCGAACGCGGCGCCCCAGTCGGTGGGCGGCAGCTCGCCGTTGTCGCCGGCACCCTCGCGGAAGATGTAGCGCTCGCGCGCCGCCGAACCGCGCCCGGCCTCGAGCGCCTCCTGGAACCAGACGTGCTGGTCGGAGCTGTGGTTCGGCACGATGTCGACGATCACCTTGATGCCGCGCTCGTGGAGGGCCGCGACCATGCGGTCGAAGTCCTCGAGGGTGCCGAGACGCGGGTCGACGTTGCGGTAGTCGGCCACGTCGTAGCCGCCGTCGGCGAGGGCCGAGGGGTAGAACGGGCTCAGCCACACCGCGTCCACGCCGAGCTCGGCGAGGTAGTCGGCGCGCGAGACGATGCCCGGGATGTCGCCGAGGCCGTCGCCGTTCGCGTCCGCGAAGCTGCGCGGGTAGATCTGGTAGACCGCGGCCTGGCGCCACCAGATGGCGGGGTCGGTGCGGGGGGTCTCCGTGGCAAGTGCGTCGGTCATGGAGGAGGGACCCTTTCTGTCGTGCGGGAGGTCTGGAGCGGGCGGTTGGAGCGGGGGAGAGAAGAGGGAAAGCCTGGCGGGAAGCCCGGCCCCGGTCGTGGCGACGGCCGCCGCGGGAGCCGCGGCGGCCGTCGAATCGCGGTGGTACGGGTCAGCCCTTGAGGGCGCCCTGGGTCACGCCCTCCATCACCCAACGCTGGGCGAAGAGGTAGGCGATGATCGCCGGGGCCATCGCCATCAGGTACGAGGCGAACGCGACGTTGTAGTCGCTCGAGAACTGCGACTGGAACAGGTTCTGCCGCACCGGGAGTGTCTGCATGTCCGCATCGGAGATGATCAGCGACGGCATCATGAAGTCGTTCCACGCGTAGAGGAAGGCGAAGATGCCCACCGTGGCGCTCATGGGGGCGAGCAGCGGGAAGATCAGCTTCCAGAACGTCTGCCACGTCGTCGCTCCGTCGATCCGCGCGCTCTCCTCGAGCTCGATCGGGATCGAGCGCAGGAACGCCGTGAACAGCAGCACGCTGAAGCTCAACTGGAACATCGTCGCGAGCAGGATGACGCCGAGCGGGTTGTCGAGCCCGAACCGTCCGGTGAGCTGGATCTGCGGCAACGCCACCACGGGGAATGGGATGAACATCGCACCGAGCAGGTAGAAGAAGGAGTACCGGAAGAGCCGGTGGTCCCAGTTCCGCACGATCGCATACGAGGCGAACGACGCGAGGATGATCGTGAAGATCACCGTTCCCGCCGTCACGATGAACGACATCGCGAAGCCCACGGGGAAGCGGGTGAGCTCCCACGCCTGCACGAAACCGTCAATGCTGAACGGCGCCGGCAGCGAGAACGCGTTGCCATCCACCGCCTGGCCGCTCGTCTTGAACGCCATCGAGATGGTGACGTAGAGCGGCAGCAGCACCGTGACGGCGCACAGGATGAGGATGACGGTGGTCGACCAGCGGCCCGACTTCCGCCCCTTCATCGGAGGCGTGCCCCCGCCCGTGGTGATGGAACGGGTGGAACCGGTGTCCGCGCCGGAGGTCGCCTTCTTGGCGGTGGTGTCCGGGTTGAGAGGAATCGTAGACATCAGATGTTGCTCCTTCCGCGCGTCACCGAGAGCTGCAAGACGGCGATGATGATCGTGATGATGAAGAACAGCGTCGCCGTCGCCATCTGGTAGGCGTAGTCGCCCGTCTGGAAGCCGCGGATGATGGTCATCGAGATGCTTCGCGTGGAGGTGCCGGGGCCACCGCCGGTGAGACCGACGATGATGTCGTAGGCGTTCAGGTAGTTCTTGAAGCCCAGGATCACGTTGATCACCACGTAGCCCGCGACGAGCGGCAGCGTGATGCCGAACAGTTGCTGCCGACTGTTGGCGCCGTCGATGGAGGCCGCCTCGTAGACGTCACCGGGGATCGAGAGGAGCCCCGCGATGTAGATGAGGAGCGTTCCGGGGATCGACTGCCAGGCCGTGACGATCACGATGCCGAGCCACGCGAGGTCCGGGTTCGCCAGGATGCTCGTCTCGAGGAACGGGATGCCGAGTGCCCCGCCCGCTGCGGGCAACGAGTTCTGGAAGAGGAACTGGAAGACGTACGCGATGATGATGCCCGAGACGACCATGGGGATCACGAAGATCGCCCGCAGGCCCATCTTGAAGCGGATCTTCGACGTGAGTCCCACCGCGAGCATGAACGCGATGACGTTGACCACGATCACCGTGACGAGCGCGAACCCGAAGGTGAAAAGGAAGCTCGAGAGGATCGCCGGGTCGCTGAACGCGGCGACGTAGTTCGTGAAGCCGGTGAACTCCCACTGCCCGATCCCGATGGAGTCGGTGAGGCTGAAGAAGATGCCGATGATGCCCGGGACGGTGATCGCGAGCGTGAACAGCAGCACGGCGGGGAAGAGGAAGAAGTAGTAGATCGGGTCGATCTTCCGTCGGCTGCGCGGCGCCTTGGCGCCCGTTCCGCTGCCGGTGACGATGCTCTTCGTGGCGGTCATCAGTTCCCCTCCTCGCTCGATACGGCCGGTTGGCGGAACGCGATGCGCGCCCAGTCGGCGTCCATGGTGCGCAGCATCGACTCGGCGTTGGTGCCGAGCACGAGGGCCTGCGCGTAGTTCTCCGTGGGGATCGCCCGCGGGTTGAGGATGCCGGGACCCTGGTAGAACGCGCCGGCGTCGTAGTAGGGGATCATTCCCTCGACGCGGGGATCGCTCGGAGCCTCGCCGTCCTTCGTCGGCACGAAGCCGAGCTGGGACTCGTTGTACGCCTGGATGATGTCGGGCTGGAACAGGTACTCCATGAAGTCGAAGGCGCCCTCCTTGTTGGAGGCCTCCTCGGGGATCATGGTGACGAGGTCCATGTTGACGCGCACCTTGAGGTCGGCGGGGTCCTCCGTCATCGGCAGCGGGAAGGTGCCGAGCTCGAGGTCGGGGTTCGTGATCTCGATCTGGCTGAGAGCCCAGGGGCCCTGCATGTACATGGCCGCCTCGCCGTTGGCGAAGGCGACGTTGCCGACGTCGTAGAGGCGGCTGCCCGCACCCGGCTGCGTGTACTCGCTCGCGAGCAGCTGCATCTTCTCGATGGGCTCGAGGAAGTCCTTCTCGAAGGACACCTCCGAGTCGGGGCCGACCTCGGTGCCCTGCTCCGCCATGGTGTCGTAGAAGGACTGCACGTCGATCGCGCCGCCGAGGGTGTAGTCGAACCAGCCCTGGTTGACGGTCCACGCGTCGGCGAAGGTGCCGTAGAACGGGTTGATGTCGTTGGCCTTGAGGGTGTCACCGACCTCGAGCAGCTCGCTCCACGTGGTGGGGACCTCGAGGCCGTTCTCCTCGAAGATCGTCTTGTTGTAGATGACGGAGGCGGCCATCACCGAGTAGGGGAGAGCCGTCGTGCGACCGGGGCAGGTGCCGAACTGGTCGAGGAGCGGCTGGAACTCGTCACGGATCGTCGCAGCCGCGTCCGTCTCGGAGAGATCCTCGAGCACGCAGCGCTGCACGAAGCGGGAGACCTCGTGGTTGTAGTTGGCGAGCATGAGGTCCGGCGGATTGCCGCGGACGAAGCTCGCAGAGATCGGGTCGACTCCCGAGGTGTCCATGACCACGTTGTACTCGTCCTGCGAGGCGTTGTAGTCGGCGACCGTCTGCTCCATGAACGTGATCGCTTCACGCTTGTTGAACGTGAAGTGCACGTCTTGCGTGCCGCTCGCGGAGCATCCGGTGAGGATGGCGGCGGTCAGGGTGAGTCCTACCGCTCCCGCCGCCACGCGCAGAGCCCCCGTCAATCGTCTAGACATCGTTGTCCTTCCGTCGGTGTCCGTCGTTGGAGCACCAATAAATAGTGTGAGTGAATCAACTCTCACGGAACACTCTATATCGGACCCGGTCCGGGTCAAGAGGGTTGTGAGCCGGTCGTGATCGATCGGTTACGCAGGGGGTTCGTTGCGGTGGGTTGTCAGGGTGGGTGGAGGTGGGTGCGGGGTGGGTGCGGGGTGCGTGTCGGGCGGGTGCGGCATGGGTGTTTCGGGTGCGGACCGGTGTCGCACGGGAGCCGCAGGGTGGACACGGCGGGTGCGGCGCGGGGATACTCTTGGCGATCATGAGTGCGACGACGACGTTGACGACGGGCCGAGCGGTGGGCGTGGGCCCGCGCTCCGCGAACGTCGCCGCCGTGCTCGACACCGCGTGGTCCGTCCCCGCCTTCACCGCGACCGACGTGATCGGGGCCACGGGCCTCGCCCGGTCCACGGCGATCGCGCTGTGCGACGAGCTCATCGAGCTGGGGTGGCTCGCGGAGCTCGACGACTCCCGGCTGTCCGGGGCCGAATACCGCAAGGGCAGGCCCGCCCGCCGGTATGCGCTCCGAGAGGACGCCGGCCTGCTCGTGGGCGTCGACGCCGGCGCGCACTCGATCACCGCGGTCGTCACCGACCTGCGGGGGCGGGAGGTCGCGCGGTCGCAGCGCGTGGTGGACCCGGAAGCGGCCGGTGACGAACGGATCGCGGCGATCGACGCGGGGATCAACGAGGCGCTTGCTGGCGCTGGATCAGCGACCGTGCTGTGCCTCGCGATCGGCATCCCGGCGCCCGTGGATACGCAGGGGCTGTCGCCCGAGCGCGACCCGTTCTGGCAGCGCGTGAACCCCCGGATCGCCGAGCGGATCGCCGACCGCGGCTGCCCGGTGATCGTGGACAACGACGCGAACCTCGCGGCACTCGCCGAGGGCAGGATCGGCGCGGGCGTCGGCCTCGAGTCGTACATCACGATCGTGAGCGGGGAGCGCTTCGGCGCCGGTTACGTGATCGACGGTCGCCTCGTTCGCGGTCGCGGCCAGGCGGGCGAGCTCCACCTGCTCGACCTCGTCGACGGCGTCGGTTCTACGCTCGGAGTCGGCGCGGTCCTGCGCGACTGGGCGCGGGAGCATCACGCGGCCGGCACGATCCCCGCCGCCAGCCCGCTCGCGCAGCTGCCCGTCGACAAGCTCGGAGCCCGTGCCGTTTTCGAGGCGGCCGCCGCGGGCGACCCGGTCGCGCTCGACATGCTCGACCGGATGGCGGACCGCCTCGCCCGCATCGGCGCCGTGCTCGGCGGACTGCTCGACGTGGAACGCATCGTCTTCGCCGGCGCCCTCGCCCCGTCGATGCCGCCGCTCCTCGACCTCACGACCGCGGCGCTCGCCGGCTACATGAACGCGGATCCGCCGGAGCTCGTGGCCTCGACCCTCGGCGCCGACATCGTCGCCCAGGGCGCGATCGCGAGCGCGATGGAATATGTGCGCCGCAACGCGCTGTCGATCGATATGTCGACGGGGCCCGCGGCTCCCTGAGCTCGCCCTCGGAGACGCCCGCGCCGTCCCTGAGCTTGTCGAAGGGTCGCAACACCCGTACCCCCGACTCCCGCAAACGAACGCAACCACCCGCGCCCTGAGCCTATCGAAGGGCTCGTTCCCATCCTCCCGCTGAGGCCCTACCGCGCGAGAAGCCCGCCGATCAAACTCGCAATCATCACAAACGCCAACATCGCCGTGAAGATCGCGCCGATCCAGATCCCCCACCACGCGACGGTGCCGGGGCCGCCGGATCGTTTTGCAGTGCGATAGCTCGACACGCTCACGATCAGACCGAGCGGCGGGATCACCACCGACAGCACCAGACCGATGAGCGCGAGACCGATCCCCGGTTCGTCGAGCTTGGCGATATCGTTCTGCAGGTTGCTCTGCCCAATACTCATTTGGGTACCTTTCAGTCTGTTTGAAACCTAGCACGCGGGGTTTTGAGATGGTTGTCCCCTCTTTGACCTACTCCGCATCTACATAGGGACTGCTAGCGTCTCGGGTGGTGGAGCTCTCCGTCGTATTCCGACGCGACGCTCGGAGTATCCGACAGCTCGAAAGGACCCGTCATGATCGCTGATATCGCGGGCCGACCTGAGGGTGCGTATGTGCTCGCGCTCCTCCTTGCCGTTGCGGTCGGTCTCGTGATGTCGCATCGGACGGCGCGAGCGACGGTGTCCGTGGTGCTGGTATCGGCCGTGTTCGTCGTGGGCGCATCCACCCGCGTGTAGGACGCTCCGTTCGCTGCTCCCCTGTACGTCGTCGTTGCAGCCGTAACCAGCATCGTCGTCGCTGCTGTGCAGCTCGCAGACAGTCCATTGCTTGTGGGCGAGCCGTGGTGGCGGAAGTTCCTGCTCGTGATGGTGCACGAAGGTTCGGTCCGACGGGCAGCTCAGGTGCAGTCGAGGGCAGTGCCCGACGTCCCGCGGGGCTGAGCGCGGAGCACCGCCTCATCCTGGGTGCAACGGCTCGTCATCGGAGGTCAGGCACGGGCCCAATGGCGACGTAGCCGCTCACATCACTCGTGGTCGGTGACACCCGGGAGATCGGGCGATGTCGACCGCTCGGTTGCGCCGGCCCGGCTGCGGAGTCGCGCGAGGCTCGGGTGCTCCTCGAGCGCCTCAACCCCATGGGTCATGAGCGTCGTGATGAGAGATGCCGATGGCACGTACTCGCCTCGCAGCATGAGGGGCGATGTGGAGTCGAACTGGCAGACCAGCGTCCACTGCTCCGTCTCCGGGTAGAGGGCCGTGATCGCCGAGTAGTAGAAGCTCAACCACTGGCCACCGACCTGGCATAGCAGCCGCTGGTTCGAGACCACGAGCCGGACGCCCTGGTGCTCGCGCCACTGCTCGCGCGCCATGGCCTCGGCCTGAGATCGCCGAGAGACGTTGCCGATGGCCGACGCACCCACGGCCGCAAGGACGAAAGCGGGGTGACCGAAGGCGAAACCGCTCGACTGCGAGTAGGTGACGTCTCGGCCGTAGTAGCGGGCATACGACGAGGGGACGTCGTAGAAGAAGACCTCGCCCTGGTTCGGCACGAGATCCCAGACGCGGATCGTCGCCGGCGCCTCTCGTCGGGACAGAGCGGCGAGGAGGTGCTCGGCGTCGCTCCACGCCTGACGTTGCAACGATTCGGCCGGAGTGAACTTCCCTTTCGCGTGCCGACGCCGGAGCGCCCATGCGCGGAGCACCTTGATGCCCGCGCGCAGGGAGATGATGAACGCGATGACGGGGCCGATGAAGGTGACGGCGATCATGACGAGGCCGAGGAGAGCCAGGCCCATGTGATCCGTCCCGCTCAGCAGGGTCACGATGTAGGCCCCGCCGAAGTAGATGGCGGGAGCCGCGAGCAGGCTCACCACCCACCGGGCGTGACGTCGGATGAGCGTGCGCGCGGACGAATCGGTCATTACGTCAGTCTGGCGGAGTGTCGGGACTCGGACCTATGGGTGTATGGATGAGCCGGTGAGCCCGTCGACCCTCGGAGCTGGCTCATCGTGCCAGGGGACGGGAGTCGTCTCGCCGGACTCCCAATCGCGGCGCAGGATCGCATAGGCGACGGACGCCACGGGATCCGCGCCGGCGACGGGCCATCCGTCGCGATAGTGCGCCTCTTTCACCCACCCGGCGCGGAGGAAGGTTCGCCGCATCGGGATGTTGTCCTCGCGCGTCTGCCCCTCGAACCGATTCACAACGGGGAAGCGTTCGAACACCTCATGCGTCAGGGACCGCAGGACCAGCTCCCCAAACCCTCGACCCCGGGCGTCGGTCGCAAGCCGGAGGTCGAACAGGGGAGCGTCGTCCTCGAGATCCTGGAGCGTCGCGACCCCGATCTGTTGCCCGTCCACATGCACCCAATAGGACGCGTTGTCGGGACCGTCGAAGGATCCAGCCGCGATTCGCGAACGAACGTCGTCCGCTGTGGGCCGTGCCGACATGTGAAACGGGTACTCGTGCGAGCTGATGAACGTGACCAGGGCGTCGTCGTCGGCCGGGCGCTGGAGGGGGAGGAGGGTGACCTCTTGGGGCATGGGGTTAAGTCTCTCAAGAGCGGAAAGCGGTCGGGGTCGATTGCGGGACTCCGAGACCTAAGAGGACTCGTCCTCCGAAAGCAGCTTTCGATGCTCCGTCTGGATTGCGGGGGTCGGCACCCGGTCCTCTGGTGGCGGTTGGCGCCGCCACCAGAACGGGGGGAAGATTCAATGCTCACGCATAGGAAATACTGAGGATTGCACACGTTTTGTGCACGACCCGAAAATTACATACCTGGAGTAACTCGTGACGTACGCCCCGCCGGCTGGACAGCCTTTTTCCTACCCGACTCAGCCCGCAACGCCTACACCGAAGGCAAAGAACACCATCGGGCTCATTGCTCTCATCGTTGCAATCGTGGCCTTCGTGTTTGCTGTCATCCCGCCCACCTCTTTCATCGCTTGGCTCCCCGCGGTCGTCGCTATCGTGCTGGCGATCATCGGCCTCACGCGTAAAGACCAGAAGAAGGGGACGTCGATTGCGGCGATCGTCATTGCTCCGGTCGCATGGATCATCGCCATCATCGTCGCGTTGACGGCGACCCTCTTCGCGGTCGGAGACGCGATCGATGAGGCCGGCTCTGCCCCTAGCGTGGGGTCATCGGTGGAGGAGCCGACGCAGGGAAGTGACAGTGAGCCCGAGGCGCCATCCGAGGCCGTCATCGGCGACGCGGTTGTGAACGATGATGGCGTGTCATTCACTGTCACGGGCATGACGTGCGGCCTGGCTTCGGCCGGTGAGGCTCCATTCGACGCAGACGCATCGGGCGAGTTCTGTGAAGTGAAGCTGTCTGTTTCGAACGGCTCCTCCGAGCCCATCTCAATCTCAGGCGGTGATGTGAAGGGTTTCATCGGTGAGTCCTCGTACGAGGCTGACACGTTGACGAGCTCGTTCGGTGACGACATCTACCTCGCCGACGTCAACCCAGGACTCTCCACCGAGGGTGTCCTCTACTTCGACGTCCCCGCAGGACAGCAGCTCGAGCTCGTCGAACTCTCGACGCTCTTCGGATTCGGCGACGGTGTCATCGTGCGCGTCAGCTAGGTCTTCAATAAGGAGCGCCCGCAGTCGGATCATCGATCTGACTGCGGGCGCTTCTTGCATCAGGCAACGCTCGTTCTGTTCCCGTGTCTGCGGTCTGCCTATTCGGAATGGATCGAGCCGGGGAACCCGGGGATGAATCGACCCCGCAAGTGCTCCCGCAGTCCCGGATCGCAGACATAGACGAACGTGCCCCGTCAGTAGCACCGAGTAGATGTTGCGGACGTACTGCAGGACAACATTGTCGCTGTAGACAACCCCGAGTCGCTTTTTGTTCTCCTTCTCGTCGACGGCGTCGGTTCCACGTTCGGCGTCGGTGCGGTGCTGCGAAACTGGGTACGCCAGCAGCTCGCGGCCGGCACGATACCGAAAACCAGCCCGCGCAGCACCCCGTCGACCAGCTCGGGGCCCCCGCGGCGTCTTCAAAACGGCCGGACCCGGTCGCGCTCGACGTGCTCGACCGGATGGCGGACCGCCTCGCCGCATCGGCGCCGTGCTCGGCGGACCTCGATGCCGCCGCTCCTCGACCTCACGACCGCGGCGCTCACCACCTACATGAACGCGAACCCGCCGGATCTCGTCGCTCAACTCTCGGTGCCGACGTCGGTGCCCAAGGCGCAATCGCCAGCGCGATGGAATACGTGCGCCGCAACCGGGGCGTGCAGCAACCGACCCAAAGTCAGGAATGATGTCGACATCAAGACCTGGA
Source organism: Labedella endophytica (assembly GCF_003990045.1). GTDB lineage: Bacteria > Actinomycetota > Actinomycetes > Actinomycetales > Microbacteriaceae > Labedella > Labedella endophytica. The sequence goes on from NZ_RZGZ01000004.1 coordinate 201,487, forward strand.
AACCCTGAGCCATCAGATGGCAACCGATACGGGAGAGCGCCGAGAGTCTGAACGGCGCGATGCTCTCTCTTATTAGTAGTGCTTGAGGATAAATCGCCAGGCAGAGTTCATAGGCTCGCCGGTGCGCGGCAGCTGATATCTCTTGAACAGCGCATTCAACTCGCGCTTCACAGCTTTCATCGAAGACTCTTTGGTCGTCCACCTTTCGTGCACAGCGTGGCGCACGAGCGTGTCGACTTCGGTCGCGATCTGACTGACCATCACGGTCATACCGGCCGGGGTATGTTCCTCGAATATGCGGGTGAGCATCCCGACCTGCGGATTCGGTAGATCGTCGAGCACTCCGTCATCGTCGGCCGCTTCGGCAGCCTTCAGATCGGTTGCGACCTCGAAGAGTTTCGTCAACCAGGCGATTGAGTCATCTGCGTCCGAGATAACCCGCTGCCGGAGCTGGTCTAGGCGTTCGGCGATCGAACTGTAGGTCTCTCTGTTCGCTCCGCCGCCTTCGAGCTTTCTTCGAATCCGCGCGGTGAGGCCGTCAACGATCTCTTGCGCCGAGCGGCCCACGTACTCAGTCGGAACCGGCGGCAACTGACCGGTGTCGGTCATCTTCCGGATCGTCTCCGCGTCGGTAATCACCACGGCCATGTTGCCGTCATCAACGCGCACGTTGCGCATGTGCTCGTGCACCAGCTGTCGGGTCTTCGGGCCCAACCGCTCCCACAAGATGTCGTCCTCGTCACCCTCGCTAGGGATGGCCGCGTAGACCTGCGCGTACCATCGGTAGTCCGGCTCCCAGTCCGAAAGTTGCGCGTCTGGCGCGATTGTCTCCCACAGCCCTTGCGCGTACAAGTATTCAGCGCGGAACTCAGCACGGTCCTCGCTGTTCCGTGGCAGGCGCTCCAGCGCCGATTGCAGCGAGTCCATCGAACCGTCTCGGTGAATTCCTACGAAACGGCGGCGCATCTCGCGCAGCGCCGTGTCCAGGCTCACCAATAGGCCGTGCGTCTCGATCTGCCGCTGCGCGTGCTCGGGATTGGTGGGAGCAATCGCGCGCGCGAACGCTCCGCCGAGACCGACATAGTCCACGATTGTGCCGAAGCGTTTGACGAACCCGCTCCGAGGATTGCGCCAGGGCCTGTTAGTCCGGGTGATCGCCTGGAACAACGTATGCAGCCTCATGGGCTTATCCAGGTACAGCACACCCTCGATGGGCGCGTTAAATCCAGTCCCGAGCTTTGCAGTTACGACGAGGAACTTCAGCCGGTCGGTCCCATCGCGGAATCGATCCAGTAGAGCCTCCTCCTCGCCCTCGGATAGCTTGAAGGGCTCGAAATTGGCCTTGCCTGTCGCGGAGATCACCACAGCGACCTGGTCGTCACGGCCGCTCCCGGCCAGCGCATTCCGCAAGGCTTGGTCGTAGAGGATACACAGTTCCTGGTCGGCGACAATGACCTGCGCTTTCATGCCGTGCGGGTCTATCGAAGCGTAGAAGTGGGCGACTATGTCAGCGGCGATCTTCCGGATCCGCTCGGGATTGTGGAAGATTGCACGAGCGTTGGCGACTCTGCGCGAAAAGACCTCCTTCTGCTGATCGCTGAGCTCTTCCTCCTCCGCAAGAGTGTCGAAAGCGGCGTCTAACTCTTCTTTCGCCACCTCGAACCGCACAGGCCGGGGTACTACCCTCATCGGCACTGTCGTTCCGTCTGCGATGGACCTATCCGAATCGTAGGTGTCCAATGCCCACCCGGGATCGCGCTCGTCGCCGAACAGCCGATAAGAGTTGCGATCCAAGTCAGCGATCGGTGTGCCGGTGAATCCGAACCGATGCGCGTTAGGCAGTGCTGCTCTCATGTCTCTGCCGAGAGACCCCTCCTGCGTCCGATGAGCCTCGTCGACCAGCAAGATCACGTTCGCCCGCTCGGTGAGAATGCCAGCACCGGCGAACTTGTGCACCGTGGTGGCGATGATTCCTCGCTCGCCTGTGCGCAGGGCCGTCTGCAGTGCTGCCGTAGTCTGTGCCTTAACTGGCTCTGGAACCCCCGCCGAGGTGAACTGGGAGAAAGTCTGCGTGACCAACTGTGTCCGGTCGGCGACGGCAACGATTGTCGGGTTGTGCATCCGCTGATCAAAGTAAAGCCGGGTGGCCACCCACGACATCGTGAGCGTCTTCCCTGATCCCTGGGTGTGATAGAGGAGACCCCGAGCTCCCGTTTCACTTGTGGCACGGGAGATGATCTTTTCTACCGATTCGTACTGGAAATACCGCGGCAGCAGCTTGATTGTGCGCACAACGCCGTCATCGGACTGCCGATCGTAAATCGCATAATGCTCGATAAGGTTTAGCGCCACCCGTGGAGCGAGAAGACCCGCGACGCTCATCTCGACGCGCTCCCATCCCTCGATCGTCGCGGATACCGCGCTTGAACCCCACCGCTGCCAGTGATCCAGAGGGGTCCGGACCCCGGCGTAGCGGAAGTCTTTGCCCTCGGTCGCGAACGACAGCAGATTCGACGCGAAGAACGCCGGCTGACTCTCCTCGTAGGCCGCGTAGATATCCTTTGCGCCGTCCTTCCAGCCCTTGATCATGGACACCGGGGTCTTTGTCTCGCCGACCACGATCGGAATGCCGTTGACCCACAGCACCACGTCAAACCGAGCACCCAGGTAGGTGACCTCGTCCGAGACCAGCAGCGTGTTGTTTGCCGGATCTTCAAAGTCGATCAATCGGAAGGGCTCGTCATGGTTGGTGTCAGGCATAAGCACCGTTCCACCACCTCGCAGGAGCTGCGTGAACTCCTCGTTGGCCGCCATGAGACCTTCGGATGAAGCTGACAGAGCCACCTGGCGCACCTTCGCTAGAACAGCATCAGTCCTGCCCACCAGCCCCGGGTTCAAACGTTCGATCGCGCCGCGGAGGTCAGACTCGACGAAGACCTCTTGCGAGGTGCGGGGAAGCTCCTTCCCAGCCACGTATGTCCAGCCGGCACCGCTGAGCAGGTCAAGTAGCGCGGCCTGGACGGTCCCTTTCTCGGTATAGCCGGTCATGTGGCCGCCTCCTCGTTGAGGTTCCGGAACTTGTCATAACTCGCCGGGATCTCGTGCTCCCCGGACAACAGCACTGTAAGTAGGTTGGAGCGCAGAGTTCGGAGCGCGCTGGCCGCGGCGCTGGTAGCGACTCTGTCGAGGTCGATCGCGTCAAGCGTCCGAGCGATCGAGTCTTGCTCTTGGCTCGCGATGTCAGGTACCTGGATTGACATGAGCTCGGCTCGATTGACCTTGGGCATCTTCGTTCGCCCTGACCGAGCTACCGCTTGGTCAGTAAAGTGCCGCGTCAAAAGCAGGTGACGTAGGAAGCTGACGTTGCCGTCCCCGATCGGGAGCATCGGGTAGGCATCCGCGCTGCACAGCCCTCGCCAGTCCGGCACCGCGACCTTCCTCAAGTTCGGCCGAATCTTCGAGTAAACAACAGTTCCTGCTTCGTGGAGGAACTTCCCACTGGTAACGGCGTCTTCCTTGGCTGTCACCACGCCCACGAGATCGCCAGTCCCGGATCGGATGCGCTCGGTTCCGATATGGGGAAGCTCACAGTATTCACCGTCGGTCGGGTTTACTAGCTTTCCAGCGATACTTGCCTTGGTACTCAGCGAGGATAGCGATGGATGGTGACCCCATATCAATAGATCTCGCGCCGATTCGAGGAGGGCGAATGCCGCATCCGCCTCGACCTCTGCCGCTTTGACCGCGTCGTCGATAGCTGTGATCAGGTCAACCATCCGGTGTTGGTCAGAGAGACACGGGAGTGTGAGCGGGATGGATTCGAACGCCGACTTGCTCAGTGTCTTGCGTCGAAGCACCGTGCCGACGCACCGCGACGCCATCTCCTCGTGGAATACAGGCGAGGTTGTCAGAAGGCCCATGTAGAGGGGCAACAACCTTGATCGGTCGAGGGTATATACGGGGAATGTTTGGGGAGTGACGAAGGCGCCCTCGAAGTCGGACATGACTACGGTGCTGGGAGCCTCGAACGCAGTGATCGTGCGGTAGACCAGGTCATCGCGACGAAGTTCCATGAGCTTGTCAAACTTCATTGAGTCTCCGCGCACAGGGTGGCGATCCATCAGCCCCCAGCCGCTCCGCTGCACCCCGACTACGCGATAGAGCTCGTTGGCAAGCACCGGCGTGAAATCAGATCGGCGAATCGCAACGTCGCCCAGCCTGACTTTCTGCCACCCGTCACGCATCGAAGCCGGCCGCCCGAAGTCGCAGGTCCAATGCAGTACGTGCGGCATCCGTAGCCTCCTGCGCCTCACGCAAGGAAGCCAAAGCGGCGTCGACGTCTGCTTCAGCTAGAGTCTCCGTCTGGATATAGCGTCCGATATTCAGGTTGTATCCGTGCCCACGGATCGTGTCACGATGCACAAGTTCGAGGGAGATCTTCCCCTCACCATCGACGTCTTCGCCTCGCTTGTAGGCCGCGTCTATCGCGTTGACATCATCGGCGCCAAGGGTGTTTTGATTCTTCGCGGACCTGAATCGCGCACGAGCATCGACGAATAGGACGTGATCCTTGCGTTTGGTGCTTTTCTTGGCGCGGAAGATCAGCAGGCTGACTGGGATGGTGGTCGAATAGAACAGGTTGTTCGGTAGGCCGATGACGGCTTCCAGCTTGTCTTGTTCGATGACCCACTCTCGGAGTTCGGCCTCGCGGCCGCTGCGGAAGAGAACGCCATGGGGCATAACTACTCCTACACGTCCCGTGCCGGGGTCCATGACCGAGAGCATGTGCTGGATCCAGGCCCAATCACCGTTCTTCGTCGGCGGAACGATGCCGCCGAGGGCGCGCTTATGTGGGTCTTTCGCCCACGTTTCCGCCGGCCAGCTGTCCAACGAAAACGGTGGATTGGCGATCACGACGTCAAATTTCCGGAGTTTGCCCGACTCATCCAGCAGCTTGGGCTCGCGGAACGTGTCGCCACGCTTAATCTCGAAGTCCTCCACGCCGTGCAGATATAGGTTCATCCGCGCGATCCCCGCGGTGGTGAGGTTTTGCTCCTGGCCGTAGAGGTTGAGCGACCGCGGATTACCATCATTCAGTTTCACCGCTTCGACGGTTTCTACGAGCATGCCGGCGGAGCCGCAGGCGGGGTCGCAAACTGAATCGCCGGGTTGCGGGTCGAGAATCTTGACCAACAGGTGCACGACGTGGCGAGGTGTGAAGAACTCGCCGGCCTTCTTCCCTGAAGCCTCGGCAAATTCTCGTAATAGGTACTCATACGCGGACCCGAGCATGTCGCCGGAAACATGGGCGGGGTCGAGAGTGAGCTTGTCAAACACCTGCATGAGCGAGCGCAACGCCTGTTGCGGAATCCGCTCTTGATTCGACCAGTTCACATCCCCGAAGACGCCAGCAAGCTTGCCCGGGTTCGCTTCTTGAACGGCGACAAGAGCCTTGTTCAGCTTCGTGCCTGAATTCTTGGTGACGTCATACGTGTCCTCCCAGTGTGCGCCGGCAGGTATGACGAACGTCTGATACTCCTCATCTTCCTGAGCCTGAGACCAGCCATCGCCAAGATCATCGAGCGCTTCGGCGTGGTAGTAGTCGTGGACGTCGCTGATCCACTTGTAGAACAGCACGGGGAAAACGAACGCCTTGAAATCACCAGGATCTACCGGTCCGCGGAGCGCGTTGGCCGCGCTCCAAAGTGACTGCTCCAACTGACGCTGCGTGAGGTGGTCGGGGTTGACGGACGCGAGCGCCACTTAGTATCTCCTTGCTGCATCGGCGGGGTCGTCCCGACGCACATCCCACCGTAGTAGTCGCTGCCGTCCCCGAGCCTGGTCAGACCCTATTGGCGCGATAATTCTGGGCACGGTGCGCAGCGATCCACATCCCAGCGGTGTCGCCCGAACATGTCCGACTTGACTCCGACCAGCAGCTCGCGAGATGTGACTGAAGTACCCGCCACCTCATCGTGTGGATCACGAATCCTTCGTTCGTAAGCCTTAGGACCGACCCCCTCGGCCCCTCGGCGGCCCGCAGCTGAGAAGCGCGACCTCGCCAGAGGGGCCTCCGGCATTTCGTCCCGCTATCTCCGAGTCTGGACCAACTCCCGCCCGCCCGCCCGCCCGCCTCCTCCGCGCCCGTGCCCCGAACGCATCCAGCGCCCCCAGTACCTCCCCGGCTTGCCAATGACGATTGCGGCGGCCAGCGGTCGCCTGCGTCAGGACGCCCGCGTCGACCAGCTTCCTCACGGAACTGTCCGCGGCAGGTTCGCTCACTCCCAGTTCTCGAGCGACGAGCTTCACCGTGACGACGGGTTGGCGCAGCAGCAGGTTCTTGAGACCGTGCACGGAGGAGTGGCTGCGCGCCCGCACCGCGGAATCCCAGCGTGCCGCGATCTCGGTGATGTCCTTCTCGAGGAGGCGGCCGTTGCGGATCGCCGCGAAGGCCGCCTCTGACATCGCTTCGATGATCGGGCGTACGTCGCCCTGACGGTAGGCGGTCAGCGCCCGGAAGTACCCCTCGGTGTCGCCGAGCAGTCCCGCCGATACGGGTACGGTCACGTTCCTCGTCACGCCGCTGGCGCGCAGCATCGCCTGCACGAGCGCGCGCCCTGTTCTGCCATTGCCATCGGGGAAGGGGTGGATCGTCTCGAATTGCGCGTGCGCGATGGCGAGCTGCGCCATGACGGGCAGATCAGCGCGACGGGCGAAGCTCATCACGTCGTCCATCAACGCGGAGACCCGATCCTGATGAGGAGGGATGAAGGTCACGTTATGAGAGGAGACGGAGCCCCCGCCGATCCACACCTGCTCGTCCCGCCACCGGCCAACAATGTCCGGGTTCGACTTCTCGAGCAGCGCTCGATGCATCGTGAGGATCGCGTTCGCGTCGAGGTGGTCGGCGAGCGAGATGGCAGCCTCCATCGCGGCGACATTGCCCACGACCAAGCGCGCATTCTCGGACGTCTCGTCGCCGATCTGAGCGAGAGCGACCTGCTTCGCACTCGAGGTGAGGTTCTCCACCTCGGAGCTCGATGCGCTCTCTGTGCGGAGCAGGATCGAGGCGAACGGTGCCGCCAGCGTCCCGGCCTCGGTGTCGAACCGCGTGAGTTCTCGGCTGGCATCTTCCGAAGCGGCGATCAGCTCGGCTGGCAGGGAGACGTCCTGCTCGGCGATGAACGGCGGTACGGCCGCCTCGTAGGGCCCGGAGGCCGCCCGGAGACGTCGTCGCGATCCGACCTCGTGTCCCGAGCGCGACCACGAGTGCGCTTCGACGCGTGTGACAGGCCAGGCCGCTGGAGCGACGGTGTCGTCCCTTTCGCTGGTCATGAAGTCATCTTACTCAAGCTTTAGCCTAAAAGCTTGGGTAAGGACATGAATGGAGAGAAAACGACGTGCCCACGTCCGGTCTGCCACCGCCCCCGCCTGCCCCTCGAACTGGGACCTGAGCGCTCCTCACAACATCTGTCACGCTGGGGTTCCCTGCAGCCGACACCGATGTCGGCACCCCGTTCGAAAGCCCCCCCATGAACCCGAACCTCGTTCTTTCGTCGTACCCGAAATCCTCCCGCTCGCCGCGTTTGACCCGCTTGCGGATCGCCCTTCCGCTCGCCGCCCTCGCGATGTCCGTGGGGCTCCTCGCGAGCGGTTGCTCGTCGTCCGCCGACGACGCAGGGAACACGAACGCCAGTGTCCGCACGCTCGTCGACGCCGAGGCCCAGACGCCCACACCCACTCCGACCCCCGAGGTGATGGTCGAACGGGTCGAGGTGACCGAGCCGATCCCGTACACGTCGTCGACGATTGACGACCCGAGCATGGATGCGGGAGTCCAACGGGTGTCCACGGCCGGTGCGAACGGCACCAAGACAATCGTGTTCGAGGTGACCTCTGAGGACGGCGTCGAGATCTCACGCACCGCCGTCGCGGAGAGCGTCACGGTCGCACCGGTCAACGAGGTCATCTCAGTGGGATCCAAGGCAAAGGTCGCCGCACCCCCGCCTGCGCCGGCCGGTGACTGCGACTCCAACTACTCCGGAGCATGTGTGCCGATCGCCTCTGACGTCGACTGCGCCGGAGGCTCGGGCAACGGCCCGGCGTACGTCGATGGCCCCGTCCGCATTGTCGGCTCGGACATCTACGACCTCGACCGCGACGGCGACGGGATCGCCTGCGACTGACGTCGGGATCGGTGCGTGGGCACTGTGTGCGACGGCGGACATTCTCATCGTCGAGGCGTACATCCCGTTTTCGGCGCTTGATTGGCGGAAGCGCTGAGCAGGCTCTGGTTCGCTCGCCATGGTCACGAGAGGGAGGCGGTCCGTTGACTGAGACGACGACGCCTCCCTATCGTCGACATATGGAACACGCCGACACCGCGATGCGACGCGCGGGAACTCGGGGACCGGGGCCGGCAGTTGCCCTGTTCACCCTCGGCATCCTCGTCACCTGCATCCGCTTCCCGCCGGCGGACCTGACGGGCTGGATAGCGCAGACCCTCGGCATCCCGCTCGGCGTCCCATTCCTCTTCACAGCCCTGCTGTTCGGCGGCGCCGCGTGGATCCTGCACACCCCGAACTCACGTCACCGCGTCCTCCGCGTCGTCTCCCTGATCGCCGCCATCGCGTCGGCCATCACCGGCGTCTTCACGATCAGCACGTCCGTCTGACGATCGGGCACAACGCCCGACGGCCGCGACCCCTACCGCTCCGCGTGCGCCCCGCACGACTCCCGAACCACGAGCTCGAACCCCACGGTCTCGTGACGCGACCCCGCGGATTCCCCGCCCCGCACCATGTCGAGGGCGCGGCGGGCGATGTCGTGGATCGGCTGGCGCACGGTGGTGAGGGGAGGGAGGGAGTAGGCGGAGTGCTCGGTGCCGTCGAACCCTGTGACGGCGACCTGCTCGGGTACGGAGAGGCCGAGCCGGTGGCAGGCGAACAGCACGCCGTAGGCCTGCTCGTCCGTGGCGCAGTAGACGGCCCGGGGGTGATCGGGGCGGGCGAGGAGATCGAGCATGACCTGGGCGGCTTGGGCGCGGGCGATTCCGCTGCTCACCTCCGTGATCGCCACCCCGGCCGCGTCCGTTGCGCGGTGCACGCCGTTGCGGTGCTGGCGTGAACCGGCGGCGTCCGCCGGGCCGTTGAGGAGCGCGATCGAGGTGTAGCCGTGTTCCACGAGGTGCGTTGCGGCTGCATAGGCCGCCTCCTCGTAGTCGATCGAGATCGACGACGCAGGCACGGAATCCGGGACGGGGTGCAGGAGGACCACAGGGATGCCGGCCTGCTGCAGCGGCTCGAGGTCGGGGGTGTCGTGGACGGAGACGAGCACGACCGCGTCGACGCGACGGTCGACGAAGGCCGTAATGGTCGAGCGCTCCCGCTCGGGGTCGAGACCGGAGTCGCCGATGAGGAGCAGGTCGCCGTGAGCGGCTGCCGCCTCCTCGAGCGCGCGCGCGAGTTCGCCGAAGAAGCGGTTCGCGATGTCGGGCACCACGAGACCCACGGACGACGTCCGGCCGTGGCTGAGGGCGCGGGCGAGAGCGTTGGGGCGGTAGTCGAGCTCGCGCGCGGCCTGGAGAACGCGTTCGCGGGTGGCCGGCGACACGTTGCGCGGCCCGTTGTTCACCACGTAGCTGACGACCGCGGTCGACGTGCCGGCACGCTGAGCCACATCCCGCGCTGTCGTCATCGACTCTCTCCCTCTATCCGCTTAGATCAACTGACTGTAGCGGACGATTAAACCCCAAGAATAGTTGTTTTCCCGGCGTTCACCGCACTAAAGTGCCGTCTAAGCGGTTCATCTAACCGCGTAGATGACGCCGCTCGGCGGGGGTTCGAAGGAGACGCACCATGAGACGACCGACCACCATCACCGCCGGCGTGATCGCCGCAGCACTCGCCCTCACGGGTTGCGCGGGTTCCGCGGATTCGTCGGGCTCGTCGGGCGACGGCTCCGGCGCCGTGTCCTTCGTGGGCCCCGAAGACCCGGCGGTGTTCGCCCCGGTGATCGACGCGTTCGAGGCGGCGTACCCGGACATCACCGTTGACTACACCCAGGTGCCCTTCGACACCTACGCGACGACGCTGCAGCAGCGGCTCTCGGCGAAGGACGACACCATCGACGTGTTCGCTGTCGACCAGCCGAACCTGGCGCAGATCGCGGCGCAGGGCTTCCTCGAAGACCTGAGCGACCTCGAGGACGAGGCGAAGGCGGCCACGTCCGCTGCGCAGTTCGACATCAACATCTACGACGGCACGATGTACGCGCTGCCGGTGTGGAACTCCACCCAGATGCTCTTCTACAACAAGGACATCCTCGACGCCGCGGGCATCGAGGCCCCCTCCCTGAACCCGGACGAGCGGTGGACGTGGGAGCAGGTCGCCGAGGCGGGCGCCCAGGCGCAGGCCGCGGGAATCGAATCCGGCCTCCTGCTCGAGCAGGCCGAGGCCTACTACCAGCTGCAGCCCCTCATCGAGTCGCTCGGCGGCGGCTCGGGCATCACCGGTGACGACATGCTCACCGCGGACGTGACCACCGACGGCTGGGTCGAGGCCATGGAGTGGTACGGGGGGACCTTCGAGTCCGGACTGTCGCCGCGGGGCGTCGGCGGGTTCCAGACGAGTGCCGTGTTCACCGACCAGAAGACGGCGTTCTTCGTCGGCGGCCCGTGGGACATCGGCGGCTTCGCCGACGCCGACTTCGCGTGGGGGATCGCCCCGCACCCGTCCTTCGACGGTGGCGAAGCCGTCACCCCCACCGGCTCCTGGTCGTGGGGCGTGAACACCGCGTCGACGAACAAGGATGCGGCGCGCACCTTCCTCGAGTTCGTCGCGCTCGACGCCGCGGGAAACCTCGCCTCCACCGAGACGCAGACCATCATCCCCGCCAACACGGAGGCCGCAGCCGAGTACCTGCCGAAGCTCGAAGCGCTCGGCGGCGACAACAGCGCCGGTGCAGCGGACCTCATCACCTACGAGATCGAGAACACCGCCGTCGCCCGTCCCGTCTCGATCGGCTACGTCCAGTTCGAGTCGATCATCAACGCGGCGATCGCGGACATCCGGAACGGTTCGGACGCCATGGAGCGGCTCACGCAGGCTCAGCAGCAGATCGAGGACGCCTGGAGCCAGCTGCGATGACCTCCCTCGCGCGCGGAGCGGGCACGGCGAATCGCCGCGCCCGCTCCCGGGGCGCCCGCTCGTGGATGAGGGGGCCGGCCCCGGTCGCGCTCCTCTTCCTCCTGCCGGCCCTCATCGCGCTCATCGTGCTGCGGCTCGCGCCCGCCGGTGTGGCCCTCGTCGACAGCCTCTACCGCGAGAGCCTGCTCAGCGGCACCACCTTCGTCGGTCTCGGCAACTACCTCGAGCTGTTCGCCAACCCCGACTTCCAGAACTCGATCACCGTGACACTGCTGTTCACCGTGATCGTCAACCCGCTGCAGGTGGCCGCGGCGTTCCTGCTCGCGGTGCTGTTCACGCGGAAGGCGGCGGGCTCGCGGTTCTGGCGCTCGCTCGTCATCCTGCCGATCGCCGTTCCGCCCGCGGTCTCCGCGGTGATCTGGAGCGTCATCTACCGGCCCGACGGCCTGGGCAACGGGATCCTCGCCGTGTTCGGGATCCCGCCGCAGTCGTTCCTCACATCGCCGGAACAGTCGCTCATGTCGATCATCGTGCTGCTGTCGTGGATCGGCGTCGGCTACTGGATGATGTTCCTCATCGCGGGCATCAACGACGTGCCGGGCGAGTACTACGAGGCCGCATCCCTCGATGGCGCGTCCGCGTGGCGGCAGCTCTGGACGATCACGTTCCCGCTGGTGCGGAGGCCGCTGGCCTTCGTGCTCGTCGCGGACACCGTGTCGAACTTCCTCATCTTCGCCCCCGTCCAGATCCTCACCAAGGGCGGACCGAACGGATCGACGAACCTCCTGATGTACGACATCTTCACGCGCGCCTACACGTTCGCGGACGTGAACAAGGCTCAGGCCGAGGTCGTCATCCTCGTGCTGATCACCATCGTCATCGTCGCGCTCCAGTTCCGCCTGCTCCGGACGGAGGACTGATATGACCGTTTCCGCTCCCCGCCGAAGCTCAGTCCAGCGCCGCTCGAGCCAGCGACACTCGGGCCGACGTCGCCCGAGCACCCGCCGCTCCGTGCTCTTCATCGGCACGACCCTGCTCGCGGCCGTCGCGGGGATCGCGTTCTTCGCTCCGCTGTGGTGGTCGTTCGTCAACTCGCTGCGGCCGGGCTCCGAGACGTTCCGCTACCTCAACCCGCTGCAGTGGCAGACGTTCTTCACGCTCACGCCGACGCTCGACAACTACACCGCGCTGCTCGACACTGACCTGTCGCGGGCGATCCTCAACTCGCTCATCGTCAGTGTCGTGACCGTCCTCGCGGGGCTCGCGGTCTGCGCGACGGCGGCGTTCGGGCTCTCCGCGTTCCGGTTCCGCGGCCAGGGCCTGCTCTTCTCCGTGGTCATCCTCACGTTCCTCATCCCGTTCGACGCCATTGCGATCCCGCTCTCCGACATGTTCCGGGACTGGAACCTGCAGAACACCTTCGTCGGGCTGATCCTCCCGGGTATCGGAAACGGGATGGCGATCTTCCTGCTGCGCACCTTCTTCCTCGCCATCCCCGAGGAGCTCGTGGAGGCCGCGCGACTCGACGGGCTCGGCTGGTGGGGCGTGTTCACGCGCATCTACCTGCCGCTCTCGCGTCCAGCCCTCATCGGGGCCGGCCTCATGCTCTTCCTCTTCCAATGGCAGGCGTACGTGTGGCCGCTGCTCATGGGCACCGACCGGGAGCACATCCTCGGACCCGTCGCCCTGTCGAATCTGCAGGGTCAGTTCCAGGTGGACTACGGAGTGCTCTTCGCGGCGTCGATGGTCCTCGTCCTCATCCCCCTCATCATCATCCTCAGCTTCCAGCGCTACTTCATCCAGTCCGTGACCACGTCGGGGATGAAATGATCTCGACCGAAAGAGACACCATGAACACCCCGCACCGCGTCATCCTCGACACCGACATCGGCAGCGACGTCGACGACCTCATGGCCCTGGTGCTCCTCCTCGGCACGCCGTCGGTGGAGCTCGTCGGTGTCACGACGGTCTACGGGGACACCGCTTTGCGGGCCCGACTCGCCCACCGCGTCCTGGGGATGGCGGGGGCTGGAGTGCCCGTGCACGCGGGTGTCCGCGAGCCGTTGTCCGGACGGGAGGTGTGGTGGGCCGGCCATGAGGGCGCCCTCTACCCCGACCTCGAGGCCGAGACCTACGACTCGGACGAGGCCGTGCGCTACCTCGTCGACACCGTGCTCGCCGCCCCCGGCGAGATCGACGTGATCGCGATCGGACCCCTCACGAACATCGCGGCCGCGCTCACCGCGGAACCCCGCTTCGCCGAGTCCGTCCGTCATCTCTGGGTCATGGGCGGAGACTTCGCCGACGGCACGCCGGAACACAACCTCCGGTCGGACGCCGTCGCGGCGCGGATCGTCTTCGACTCCGGCATGCCCATCACGATCACGGGCCTGGAGGTGACCCGCCGCATCGACATCCGGGCGGAGCAGCTCGAGCGGATCGCGCAGGCCGGCGAGCTCGGCGAGCTCATCCGTGCCGAGATCGAGCAGTGGTGGGCGTTCTGGGACGAGACCTGGAACGTGCCTCACGACCCCGTCACGGTGCTCACCCTCGTGGCTCCCGACCTGTTCGAGGTGACGGCCCCCGGTCACGTCGAGATCGGCGACGGGGAACGCGAGGGATGCAGCACCCACTCGCCGGGCGAGGGGCGCACACGCGTCGTCACGACGCTCGACGTCGACGCGGTGGGGGAGCGGATCGTCGCCGGGATCGTCGACGCCACCGATGCCCGGCCCTCCGAGGGCGAGTAGCGTCGGACCTGAGCAACAACGACGAGAAAGAGGACGACACGATGACATCGGATCGACAGATGCAGCCCGGCGAGACCTACACCGCGATCTTCGAGGGCGGGCCGTTCGACGGCCAGACCGAGGATCGCCCGAGCATCGATGGCGGGTATGAGGATGTCGTGGAGCAGATCGCCGCCGTCGACACGAAGGAGATGATCGACGTTTATCGTGCGACGAAGAGCCACGTCGTAGGAGAGAACGTCCAGGTCACCTACAGCTGGGACCAGCAGGCCAGTCAGAACGCGCCGGCCGCCGAGGACCGCGACGGCGGCGTCTGAGGACGACCCGCCCTGCTGACGCAGAGACGACGAGCGACCGGGTGCCACGCGCTCGGTCGCTCGTCGTTGTCCACCGAGAAGCCGCGTGGCGAGCCGGCTACCGCCGCCGCAACCGCACCAACAGCCACCCCATCGCGACGATGCTCAGCAGCGACACCCCGATCACGCTCGTCCACGCGAAGTCGAAGAACACGGGGATCCGGAGGACCTCGGTTTCCGAGCTCGAGTCGGCGACCCCGATCCAGTGTGTGATGAACGCCGCCAGTACCGTGATCACGAACGGCCCGATCGTCGCGATCGCCTTCTCGCCCCGTGTCCAGAGCGTCGATGTCCACACGAGCGCGACGCCGACCAAGTAGCCGAGGAACGGGATCACGAACCCGCCGATGCCGAGCGTGATCGCGGCCGCGACGGCGAACTTCGGCGACTCGGAGAGCGGGATCCTTTCTACGACGGTCACGTAACTGGGCTGGCCGGTGTCGGGATCGGGTCGACCGTCACCGGCTTCCACGGCCGCACGGGCGATGAACGCGGGGTCGCCGAGAGTGGCGATGCGACCGCGGGCGTCCGCGTCGGTAAGGCCGTCGAGCTCCTCGGCGATGCCCGCCCAGATGTCGTTGCGGAGGGGCTCGCGCACGTCGCGGAGCTCCGAGGACAGGCGCGCCAGGTAGGTGTCGGCGGCGGGGGAGAAGTCAGGCATCGGGAGTGGTCCCTTCGAGCGGAGGGTCTAGTGGTGAGTCGGAAGCGGGGTCGGTGGGGAGGTCGGGGTCCTCGCCGCGGATCATCGATCCGACGGTGAGGGAGAACGTGGGCCACTGATCGCGGAAGTTGGCGAGTAGTTCCTCGCCCGAACCGGTGAGGCGGTAGTACTTCCGCACGGGGCCGGTGCCGGTCGCGTCCTCGAACGTCGTGACGAGCCCCCGCTCACGAAGCCGTGCGAGCACCGGGTAGAGCGTGCCGATGCTCGCGATGAGCCCCGACCGCACGAGCGTCTCCGACAGCTGCCACCCGTACATCGGCTCCCGCGACAGCAACCCGAGAATGCAGTACTCCACCACGCCCTTGCGCAGCTGCGAGCTGACGTCGGGAGCGGGAGGTGTCATGTATTGCAATATAGCCGAAAGCGAACAGGGCCGGAAGCGATTCGCGCGCTGGGCCGCTATCGTCCTAGCCATGCGCCGCTCGCTCTTCGCCCCTCTCGCCATCGCGGCCGCCGTCGCGCTCGCCGGCTGCTCCTATGGCTCGCCCGTGCCGGACGCAGACGTGTTCGCGTGCTCCGAGGGGGCGACGAACACGGCGTGCCCCGAGATCGGGACGGTCGACTTCGACGGGATGCTCGCGGAGTGGGAGGCGCACGTCGCGACGCTCGAGCTGCCCGCGGGTGCGGAACTGCAGCCGCCCCGGGAGAGCGATCTCGGCGACGAGGAGCAGGGGTACGAGGAGGGCTTCGGCGAATCCGTCGCCCACCACCAGGTGATGTGTGCGTGGAAGGGCGAGTGGCTGGTGCTCGAGGACAAGCAGTCGCCCGAGGCGGTCGACGCGATCGAGTACCTCCGCGGCCTCGTCGAGACGGACGAGTCCACGAGCGATAGCCTCGCGCCGATGCGCGATCTCGACGCGGCTGCGGGCGGCGATCCGGATGGACTGCAGTCGGACTACGACCTCAACTGCGCGGTGCCCGCGTAGCGATTGGTCCTGCGCTACTCCGTCTCGCCGGTGCGCGTCAGCACCAGCCAGCCCTCGTCGATGTCGTCGGTCGCCACGAACGACAGCTGCACGGGTCCGTCCACCATCAGGCTGAGCTCCGTGTAGAGGGCCTCGTTGCAGCGGAGGATCCCCGTACGGAGAACCTCTCCGGCCTCCGCGTCGTCGGCGCCCTCGGCGGCGTCGGAACCCTCGGCCGTATCGTCGCCCGCACCCGAGTCGTCCGCACCTGAATCGTCGGTGCCCGCATCATCCGGCACCGCGGACCGGATCTGGTACCGCGCACTCTCACCGATGCAGGCACCCTCGAGAAGCAGGGGCTCCCCGGAAACCACGGCATCCTCGATCGTGTTCGGCGACGTCGGAGTGTCATCGGGGATCGAGAAGAGCGCTCGCGCGATCTCGTTGTCTGTCACCTCGGGCACCTGCAGGATCGAGGGGCCGTCGTCGTCGTCCGGGCCGGCGGTCGCCGACGGGGTGGGTGTTCCGGACGACGTCGCGGGCGGGTCGGTCTCCGTCGATGGTCCCGGCTCCGGTGCGCAACCGGTGAGCACCGCGCCCAGCAGGAACACGCCCAGGACGGACGCGGCGGATACGCGGGATGCTCGGTGGAACCTCATGCTCCAACGGTAAGCCGCCGCGCGCCCCGGCGCCACGCGGCACCCCGAATCGTGACCGTCGTCGACGACGTCAGGACCGTGGTCCACGCGCCCGTGCGGCCGCTCGACTCGCCCCATCCACCTCGACCCACACGACCTCGCCGTTCTCGATGCGTGGGTGCGGGGTTCCCGTGAGCGCGACGACACCCGCCCGCAGGAACGCCCCGTGGCTCACGACGATCGAGTCGCCCGGCAGAGCCGCGATCCGGCGGAGCGCGTCCCGTGCCCGCTCGCCGAGGCGGTCGAGCGGCTCGGCGCCCGGGTAGCCACCCTCGGGCCAGCGCTCGTGCGCCTCGGCGACGGGCAGGCCCTCCGCGACGCCGTAGTCGCGCTCGATCAGTTCCGGGTCGGCGGGGGCGAGCGGCAGCCCGGTCATCTCGGCGACGATCTGCGCGCTCTCGACCGCGCGCCGCAGCGGCGAGGTCACGATGCGCTCGAACGACGCAGACGACAGCGACCGAGCGGCGGCGCGGAGCTGCTCCGCGCCCTCCTCATCGATCGGGTTGTCGGTGCGGCCCTGGATGAGGCGCGCCGAGTTCCACGCGGTGCGGCCGTGTCGCACGAGGGCGAGCCGCGTCATACGCGGGCGCCGGCTGCAGGCGCGGCGGACGGGACCGCGGCGCCGGCGGACGGGAACACGAGCGCCCGACGGATCGACACGCCGACCCGCTCGCCGACGACGGGCCGGTGGTCCGCAGTGCGACTGCGGAGAGTGAGTCCGCCCCAGTCGAGGATCACGTCGTTGCCGGACCGCCCGTAGAGAGAGGACACCACCACCGCGGACTCGGCGCCCGGTCCGGCCGAAGCAGCAACACCATCAGCCGCCGGCCCCGGCGCCACGAGATCCACGTCCTCCGGCAGGATCGCCACCTCGACGTCCCCGGTCGCGGCCCCGCTCAGGAGCGCCGCGGGAACGTCGACGGGGAACCCGTCCGCCCGGAATCCGGTCGCCGTGCGGGTGCCGGCGACGACGGTCGCGTCGGAGAGGAACCGCGCCACGGCGGCCGACGCCGGTTCGCTGACGAGCTCTGGCGGCGTCCCGATCTGCTGGATCCGGCCGCCGTCGAGCACGACGACGCGGTCGGCGAGGGCGAGCGCCTCGTCGCGATCGTGCGTCACGTGCAGCACGGTGAGGCCGAGCGATCGCGTGAGCGACTGCAGCTCGAGGCGCAGCCGATCACGGAGCGGCTCGTCGAGCGCCGAGAGCGCCTCGTCGAGAAGGAGCACCGAGGGCTCCGCGACGAGGGCGCGCGCGAGTGCCACGCGCTGCCGCTGCCCGCCCGAGAGCGTCGCCGGATCCCGCTTCGCGTAGCCGCCGAGTCCCACGAGCTCGAGCATGCGCTCGACCCGCTCGGTGCGCTCGGCGCGGCCGACGCGCGCTCGCCGCAGCGGGTACTCCACGTTCCGCGCCACGTTCATGTGCGGCCACACGGCGTGCTGCTGGAAGACCATGCCGAGGTGGCGGCTCTCGGCGGGCACGAAGACGCCGTCGCCCGCCACGACCCGATCGCCCAGCCGCACGGTGCCGGACGTGGGCGAGAGGAACCCCGCGACGGTGCGCAGCAGCGTCGTCTTCCCCGAACCTGACGCGCCCACGAGGGCGACGAACTCACCGTGGCCGACGGTCAGGTCGATGTCCTCGAGCCCCACGGCACCCGACGGGTACTGCAGGTGGAGGGAGGAGAGGGTGACGGAGGCCATGACGATCCTTTCGGCGGAACGGGCGGCGGAACAGGGAGTGGGCGGGTCAGCGCGTCGAGCGGCCGGCGAGACCGAGTCCGACGAGCCCCACGACCGTGACGAGGAGGGAGAGAGTGGAGGCCGCGTTGTACGCGCCGGCCTGCTGCAGGTTGAAGATCGCGACCCCGAGGGTCTGCGATCCGGGCGAGAGCAGGAGCACCGAGAGCGTCAGCTCCCGCACGGCGGTGAGCGCCACGAGCACGGCGCCCGAGAGCGCGGCCGGCAGCGCGAGCCGCCACGAGATGTCGAAGAGCGCGCGCAACCGCGTCGCCCCCGAGATGCGCGCCGCCTCCTCCGCGACGAGCGGGATGGAGCGCAGCGGTGCGGCGACGGACTGCACGACGAGCGCGAGGAACGACGTCACGTAGGCGCACAGGATCAGCCACGGTGTGTTGAAGAGGCCGATGTGCGGCGCGATCACGAGCCATGCCACCGCGATGACGAGGCCGGGGATCGCCTGCGGGAAGAGCGCCACGGCGGAGAGCGCGGCGTTGTCGCGTGCTCGTGTCCGTGTGGTGACGGTGCCGATCGCGAGACCGACGATCCCGCAGATGAGGCCAGCGAGCACCGCGAGCATGAGGGAGTTCGCCGCGCCCTCGGTGACGATCGGGGAGGACAGCACGCGCGAGAAGTTGTCGAGCGAGACGTTCTCCGCGGTCAACGGCACCCCGGGCGCCGGCAGCAGCGACTGGCTCACGAGGGCGAGCAGCGGCAGCACCGTGAGCGCCGACACGACCAGCCAGGTGAGGGTGCCGACGAGGGGCCGAGCGCGACCGAGGCGCAGTCGCGCGGGCGGCGTCGTCGAGGCGTCGAGCTCCCACCGTCGCCGCCCGAGAACGGTGTCGGCGACGAGGCCGAGGATCGCCAGAACGAGGAGCACGACCCCCACGGTCGCCACGACGGAGAGCGGATCGTCGACCGTTCCCGACTGGATGTAGCGGTAGACGAGCGTCGAGAGCGTCACGTACTGCTCGGGGGTGCCGACGATCGACGGGATACCGAAGTCGGCGAGGTTGCCGACGCTCACGAGCACGAACGACGAGAGCATCGCGGGCCGGAGGAGTGGCAGGGTCACCGTGGCGAGCGCGCCCGTGGCGGAGGCTCCGGAGATCCGGGCGGCCTGCTCGAGGTCCGTGGGGATGCGGCGGAGCGCCGCCGTCACGATCAGCATGGCGATCGGATAGCTGTGCACGATGAGCAGGAAGATCACACCGTCCCCGCCGTAGATCGACCAGAGCGGCGAACCGAACGCGTCGCTCCAGGCGCGGTTGACCGGACTCACCGGACCGGCGACACCGATCCAGGCGATCGCGCCCACGAACGGCGGGACGAGCAGCGGGCTGAGCGCGATGAGGCGCAGCGCCCGCCGCCCGCGGAGGTCGGTGCGCTCGAGCAGCAGCGCGAACGCGGTGCCGAGCAGCACGGCACCGAGGCCCGACGCGAGCGCGGAGACGATGCTGTTGATACCCGCCTCGAGCACGTCGCCCTCGAGGAGCAGCCCGAAGCGGTTGTCGCCCGCCGCGAGCACGACGATCGCGACGAGCGGTACGAGCACGAGCGCGGCGATGATGAGCCACAGCACGAGCCGCACCGCGTCGGCGCCGTCCCGTCGCATGCGCGGCGCGCGGGAGTGGGCCCGGTCCGATCGGACCGGGCCCACGGGGAGCGTCTTAGTTGAAGAGCTCATTGAACTTCGCGACAGCCTCGTCCTGGGTGGAGCGGATGGTCTCGAGGTCGGGGGACAGCATCTCGATGTCGTCGAGCTCGGGAGCACCCTCGGGCGAGCCGACGTCGTTGCGTACGGGCAGGTAGGACTGCTCCACCGCGAGGGTCTGTCCCTCGGAGCTCACGAGGAAGTCGACGAACGCCTCGGCGGCGTCCGGCACGTCCGTTGCGGAGAAGATGCCGACGGGCTGCGACACGTACGGCACGCCCTCGCTCGGGTAGGCCACCTCGACGGGGGAGCCGGCCGCGGCGAGTTCGCGGACAAGGTAGTCGACGACGATGCCGACGGGTTGCGTGCCGCTCGCGACGGCCTGCGACACCGGTCCGTTGCTCTCGGCGATGACCGGGTTGTTGGCGGCGAGGTCCGTCATCCACGACTCACCGAGCGCGGGCTCGTCGAGCCACACGGCGGCGTTGTACGCGGCGGCACCGGAGACGTCCGGGTTGGGCATGACGATCTGGTCCGCGTACTGCGCGTCCGTCAGGTCGGCCCACGAGGTGGGCGGGGTGTCCACGAGGCCGGTGTTGTAGGCGATGACGGTGGGGATGATGCGGGTGCCGGTGTAGAAGCCCTCGGGATCGACGACGTCGGGGTTGAGCGCGTCGACGTCGGCCGGGCTGTACTCGAGGAGGAGGTCCTCGGCGGCGTAGTCCTCGAAGGTTCCGGAGTCCGCGGCGAGCAGCACGTCGGCCTGCACGTCTCCGCTCGCGCGCTCGGACTCGATGCGGGCGGTGAGGTCACCGGTGCCGGCGCGGAAGACCTCCACCGTCACCTCCGGGTGCGACTCGTTGAAGAGCTCGACCATCGCGTCGATCTTCTCCTGCGGCTCCGACGTGTAGACGGTGAGCGTGGAGGCCTCGGCCGAGCTCTCGGTCTCGGGCGCGGCGCTCGTGCAGCCGGCGAGGAGCAGGGCGCTGAGGGCGAGCGCCGGGATGGCGGTGTACGTGGCGGTGCGGGACATGGGTTCCTTCTGTTCTGGGGGGGAGGGTGAGGCTAGGAGGAGAGAATCGTGGAGGAGCGCGCCCGGGCGCGTGCGGACGGCGCGGTGAAGAGCGGTTCCGGCGTGGACATGCTCACGGAGGTCGTGCTGACGCCGCCGTCCGTGAGGTGCACGAGCGAGAACATCGCCGAGTCGTGGCCGCTCACGGCGTCGGGTCCCGCGTTCATCACCTGGTGGTAGGCGAGCGACGGGCCGACGGACACCTGCAGGCCGTCGACGACCGCCGCCATGGGGTGGTGAAAGTGGCCGGCGAGAACGATGCGGGTGTCGCTCCCGGCGAGGGCCGCGGTGAGCTCCCGCGGGTTGCGCAGCCCCGACTTCGCGAGCGTGGGCAGGGGAGAGCCGAGGGGTGCGTGGTGGAGAGCGACCACGGTGCCCTGCCCGTATGGCCGGCTGACGGTGTCGCGCAGCCAGTCGAGCTGCTCGGCGTCGATCGATCCGGCGCTCGAGTCGAGCAGCACGATGCGCAGGGGACCGAGCTCGACCACGCGGTAGTGGCTCTCAGCGTGACCCGAGAGCACGCGAGCGGCGTCGCGGTCGTCGTGGTTGCCGAGCACCGTCAGCACCGGAGCGTTCACCGCGTCTTCGAGCCGGTGCAGGGCGCGTTCGAGATCGCGGTAGACGGAGGTGTGCCCGCGCTGGGCGAGGTCGCCCGTGACGATCACGGCCTCCGGCGTGATGCCGGCGGAGCGCGCGTAGGAGCCCACGAGTTCGAGACGGCCGATGCCGTCGATCGTGTCGTAGAGGAGCCCGTCGTCCGTGGCGTGGACGTCGCTCACGTGCAGGATCGTGAGGCGCCCGTTGTCGATGCTCATGCGAGGGCCGCCACTCTGTCTGCGAGGACGCGGAACTGCCCGTCGGTGAGTCCGTGTTCGGAGAGGAAGCGCCGGGGTCCCCCGAGCTCGTCGAGCACGGCGAGGGCGTGTTCGAGCGCCTCGCGCGGGCTGTCGAGGTGCAGGCGGAGGGCGTCGGCGCGTTGGGCGTCGTCGAGCGTGAGCTCCGCGAGCAGCGCCGTGACGGCCTCCATGCGGGCGGGCGCCACACTCGGGCCGGACGCGGCGTAATCGGAGAGCACCATGTCGCGGGGCGCTCCGCCGGCGAGGAGGGCGAGCGCCACGACGAGTCCGGTGCGGTCCTTCCCCGCGGTGCAGTGAACGAGGATCGCGCCCTCGGCGCCGGCGATGACGGCGACGGCCGCGGCGAGTTCCGCGCCGCGCGTACGCAGGAGCAGCTCGTAGACGCCCTCGAGTGTTCCCGTGAGGGGCACGCCGTCGGTGGCGCGGTATAGCGGGATGCTGCGCACCTCGAGGCCGTGCGCGACTTCGGGTCGCTCGCCGTCCTCACGCAGGTCGACCACGAGCGTGACGCCGAGGTCGCGGAGCGCGGCCTCGCCGTCGGTGCTCAACCGGTCGAGGCTGCCCGAGCGCACGAGCCACGGTGAGCGGAGCGCGCCGAACGCCCGTGCATTGAACGTCCCGTCCACCTGGAGTGCGCGCATGAGTCCTCGTCTGATCCGGAACGGAGTTTCGTCTCGCATGAAACGCCGTTCCAGATCAGCGTGCGGTCTCTCGGTGAACGGAGCGTTACATCGCGACGTACGCGACGAGAACGCTCGCGAGGGGATCGACCTGCTGGCAGTGTGGTTGGCTAGCGCCATGGGAGCAGGAGACTACAACGTGGCGTTCGTCGACCAGGTCAACAGGTTGATCTACGAGACCATCACCTCGGGAGTGCCCCGCGTCGGGGACCACATCGACCTGCCGCTCCAACAGATCGCCGGCGAGGTGGACCTGGTGACGTGGCAGATCAACGGCTCGGACGCATCCTCGCGCGCCTTCGTGCGCATCAAGCCTCACGCCTGAGCGCGCCTCCCGCGTCGAGCGACAGCGACACACCGGCGATCTTCCCCCGAACAATCGATTCTGACCAGCAGGACGCTCGCCGCGTGGGAGCAGCCCAAAACGCTCGACAACTGCTGTCCACAGAATGGTCGGGAATCAAGATCCCGGAAGAGCTGCGCTGACAACCCGCACCGATCGTCGGGCGGGCGTCCTCGCTCTCGGGGCTCAGGCCTCGTCGGCCAGAGCGTCCGCGACCACTCCGCGCAGGGCCGCGACGGTGCTGTCGGAGGCCTCGTCGCGCGCGAGTTCGGTGATCAGCTGGTGCAGCACCACGAGATGACTCAACCGGCTGAGGAACGGATCCACGCCGTGGGCGCGGTTCGACGGTCCCGTCGCGATCACCACGTCCGCGGCCCGCGCGATCGGGGAGCGGGCGAAGCTCGTGATGAGCACGACCGTCGCGCCCCGATCGGCCGCCGCGCGCGCCGCCGCGAGCGTGCTGCTGTTCGCTCCCGAATAGCTGAGCGCGAGGCACACGTCGCCGGGGGACATCGAGTGCACCGCGAACTGCTGCGCCAGCACGTCGACGGGCGCCTCCACCGACCGGCCGAGCGCGCTCAACCGCATGGCCGTGTCCTGCAGGGGTGGGGACGAGAATCCGTTCCCCACGAGCACGATGCGCCGAGCCGCCGCGAGTCCGCGGACCGCGTCCATCACCGCCGACGGCTCCACGCTCGCGCTCCCGAGCTGGAGGGCGTCGATCGCCTCCGCGAAGACGCCGTCACCTCGTGCGCTACGGGCGCCGGGCGCGCCGGGCACCGCACGGGCGATCTCGAGGCGGAGGTGCTGGAACCCGCGGAAGCCCAGGTTCTGGCACGCCCGGACGACGGTGGCGGGCGAGGTCTCCGCGGCGGCCGCGAGCTCGAGGGTGGACCAGTCGACGACGTCGGCCGGTCGACTGATGACCACCTCGGCGACGCGGCGCTCACTCGGTCCGAGCAGAGGGACGGAGGCCCGCAGCCGGGCCATGACGGCCCGTTCGGCGTGGACGTCGTCGTGGATCATGTGCCCCCTCGTGGTTGAGCGGCAGTGTAATGGAGCCGATTGAACCGTCGGTTCTCCCACGCGTGTCGGCCCTCGCCCTCGCTACTCTGTGGCCATGACAGCCGATCGTGTCCTCGCCCCCGAACCGCGCCCCGACGGCTCCAAGCCGAAGGGACCCGCCTCGTACTTCGCGAGCATCGAGAAGACCTACGGGAAGCCGATCCAGGAGTGGCTCGACCTCGTGTCCACACGCCTCGACGAGGGCGGCACCCACATGGAGGCGGTCGCCTGGCTGAAGACCGAGCACGCGCTGGGTCACGGCCACGCCAATGCGCTCGTCGCCTATGTGAAGGCGAAGCGCGCGGGCTGACCCGCCGTTCGCGGTGCACGACCCGCCGCCCAGGGGGGCCGGTTCAGGCCGCGAGGTTGAACGTCTCCGCGAACCGGTCGAGCAGCGTCCGCGGCCCCTCGAGCAGCTCGACGGCACCCGTCGCGATCGCCCGGTCGGCTCGCAGCTCGCCCGAGAGGAGCCGGTGCAGTCCGGCGCCCGCGGCGAAGGACAGGTCGACGGTCCCGCTCTCCCGGGTCACGTCCAGCTCGGACCCGCGCACCCGGATGAGCAACTCGGTGGGTCCCGCGCCCGCCTCGGACGCGGAGACGAGCCGCGCCGCGTACGCGGTGGGCGGCAGCGCAGCGGCGACCTGGGGCCGGAACGCGGTGCGGAGGTCCATCGTGAGCGAGTCCGGTGTGATGATCTGCTCGTCGCGCGGTTCGCCCATCGCCTTGAAGCCCCATGCGCCGAGCGCGAGCACGACGGGCTCGAGCTCGCGCCCGTAGTCCGTGAGCTCGTAGACGATCACACGCGACCGCGGCGCTCGCCGGATCACGCCGGCCGCCTGCAGCTCCTTGAGTCGCGCCGCGAGCACGTTCGTGGGGATGCGGGGGAGCCCCGCCGCGAGTTCGCCGTAGCGACGCGGCCCCACGAGCAGGTCGCGGATGATGAGCAGCGCCCAGCGCTCGCCGACGAACTCGAGGGCCTGCGTGATGCCCCCGTACTGCCCGTAGTCGCGCGCTGCCACGGGCGCCTCAGCCCTGCTCGGCCGCGAACGCCTCGGGACCGATCTCGACGGCACGCGGGTCCATCCAGCCGAACTCGACGATGTTGCCGTCGGGGTCCGTCAGCTGACGCTGCATCATGAAGCCGTAGTCGGCGACCGGGTGGTTCTCGCTGCCACCCGCGGCGAGTCCCTTCTCGGCGACGGCGTCGACGGCCTCGCGGGAGTCGAGGAAGATCGCGGTGAGCGCGGAGACCGTCTCGGACGGATCCCCGATGGGGCGCTCCGTGAACGACTGGAAGAAGTCGCGCGTGAGGAGCATGAAGTAGTTCTGGCCCTCCTCCACCACCACGCACGCGGCGTTGTGGTCGCTGAAGACCGGGTTCACGGGGAATCCGACGGCCGTGTAGAACGCCTTCGCGCGTTCCAGGTCGGTCACCGGCAGGTTGACGAACATCTGGGCCATCGTGGTCTCCCATTCATGAGTGGAGCGGATGACCACACACTTGCAAAAAACAAGTGACTCGTCAAGACCCCCGCAGAATCGAGGTCATCTTCTTGCCGCGCGCCACCTCGTCGACGAGCAGGTCCATGTAGCGGATCTTCTGCATGAGCGGGTCCTCCACCTCCTGCACGCGGATGCCGCAGATCGTGCCCGTGATGAGGGACGCGTTCGGGTTCAGAGCTGGGGCGTCGTCGAAGAACTGCTCGAGGGTGACCTCGTCGTCGAGGGTGCGCTTGAGGCCTGCCTCGTCGTAACCCGTGAGCCACGAGATGACGTGGTCGATCTCGTCGGCCGTGTGGCCCTTCCGCTCCGCCTTCGCGATGTAGTGCGGATAGATGGCGGCGAACGGGGTGCCGAAGATGCGATGACCGGCCACGATGCGTCTCCCTCCCGGGGCGGAGGCGGCGATGACGCGCGCTCCGACGCGCAACACGGTACTCGCATCGACGAGCCGAGGCCACCACGCGGAGGCATGCACCGAGCCCGCCGGCCTCCGCCTGCACGGATGCCGCACAGGGTCCAGCCCTTGTTCGGGGCGGCGAGCGCGACCTACGGTGGAGATACTTCCCCCGGACCTTGGGAAGCGCGCACCTGCGCGCGTCAATGCTCAAGGGGGTACCACTATGCACGTCATCCACTACGGACTCGCACATCTACGGACGGCCGACGCCGTTGCGATCGCGCTCGTCGACTACGCGGAGGCGCTCTCGATCGGCGGTCGATTCGCCGTCGCCGAGATCCCGACCGCCTCGGAGAACGGGGCCGGGACCGCCCGGCTCCTCATCGGTCCGGGGATCCCGCTCGTGTCCACCGCGCTCGACCGGGTGTCGTCCATGGACGTCGTCTTCGACCGTGTTGCGGAGCCCGAGAACATCGGGTCCTCCTCCGGGACCGATGATGACCTCGACCCGTTCACTGTGCGCAGCGCAGCCCGCCGTCTCGCGGACGAGAGCGCCCGGATGCGCACGCCGGTCACCGCCCACGCGTTCGATTCGGAGATGCTCGACGACTTCTGGGAGCTGATGCACGACGACCCCGACCTCTCCGGGTGGCGTGGAGCGGATCAGGTGAACTGAGCCCGAACGGGTCGCAGAATGAACCTGACGCGCACCGGGCTTGTCAAGGCCGAACGCGAGGATTCCTCGCCCTCGGTAGCGTGGGTTCGGTCAGGGAGTACGGGCCGTCTCCCTCGGCTTCTCTGCCGGACCCGAACCGGCGGCGGGGCGGTCCGCGAGCGAGACCCGAACTCACTCCGGACCGCCTCACACATGCTCGAACGGCATGCCGGCGTCCGCGATCACACCCTGTGCGGCCGGCGCGGCACCCAGCAGGCCACGCGATCCCGGTAGGCGCCGTACTCGGCGCCGAAGCGGGCCTCGAGGTCGGCCTCCTCGATGGGGCGCACGAGTTCGTTCCACACGAACGACCCGGCCACGGCGTAGATCACGACGAGCCACGAACCCGCCACGAGACCGACCGCTGCGCCCTGCGCGATGCCCGCGACGGCCATCGGGTTCCGCACGAACCGGTAGGGACCGGCGATCACGAGGTTCCGCGCCGTCGCACTCGGGAGGGGCGTTCCCTCGCCGATCGTGGACATGGTGATCGCCGACCAGATCCCGAGTGCGCTCGCCGCGGCGAGCAGTACGCCCCCGAGGATCGGCACCGCGACGGGCACGTCGACGTCGAGCTGCCACCGCCGCTCGAGGAACACGATCACGAGGGGGAACACCACGAGGAACAGCCCCCAGAACAGGACGATTTGCGCACCCGTCCGCCGCACGTGGTCGCCCGTCGAACCGGGGCGCGCGACGCGGAACGCGAACGGCCCCGCGATGATCCACTCCGCCGGCAACCGACCGAGGAGGACGAGCATCGCGGCGGCGACGCTGCCCGCGGCGGCCGCGATCATGAGCACGGCGCCCCAGCCGGCGAGGCCCGTCGCGGTCGCGTAGGCGACCATGCCGACGGTCACGAGCACCGTCCACGGCCCCGCGACCCACACCGCCCACCGCAGGCCGAACGCGGCGAGGGCGGAGGCTACGACGAAGAGCGGGATATCGAGCGCGGCCATCACCACGGGGTCGATCCGGCCGAGGGTCGCGTCGCGCACCGCGGGCACGGTGAACACGGCGATCCACCACGCGAGCCCGGCGAGTGCCTGCAGTGCGAAGTAGAGGCGGCCGTGGCGCGCGCCGAGCCGGTCGGTCACGCGGCAGCGCTCGTCGATCCGCGCCGGGTGGGGCGCGCGACCGGTGGCGGACGGGGGCATGAGGCGAGTCTAGGAGCGTCGGACACCGACCTGCTCGGAGGAACGGCAGCCCTCGGTTCACTCGCGCGCGACGCGACGGGGTCGCGTACCCGGTATGGTCGCTCGCCCGCGCCTCGGGCACGGTGTCCCGCTCGCGACTTGTGGGGAACCGACGAGAATCAGGGTGGGAGCCGTGGGGTCAGTACGCTCGGGCGAATGAGCGCCTCGACACGGGTCCACCACGTCGCGTCCGAATCTCCCGGCCTCCTCGTCGTCCACGAGTACGGCGAGCCCGCGCGAGGGCGGGCGCCCATCGTGTTCCTGCCGGCGCTGGGCGTTCCTCTGGCGTACTACCTCCCCCTCTTCACGGAGTGGGCGGCTCGCAGGCGCCACGTGTTCGGCGTGGAGCTTCGTGGCATGCCCGCAACACCCGTGGACGACCTCCGACGGCAGCCGTTCGGATACGGCGAGCTGGTGCGCCATGACCTGCCAGCGGTGTTCTCCCTTCCGGCGCTCGAGGAGGGCGCGGTCGCTGTCGGGCACAGTCTCGGCGGACAGCTGGCCGTGCTCGCGACGGCGTCGGGCGCGATCAGCCCCCGCGCCGTGGTCACGATCGCCACGGGGTCGAGCGCCCTGCACCGCTCCGCTCCGCTCGTCGCTCGATGGCGCAGGGCCGCCGAGATCGCGACGGTACGGATGTCCTCAGCGGCTCTCGGGTACTGGCCGGGCCACCGGCTCGGGTTCGGTGGGCGGCAGCCGCGACTGCTCATGCGCGACTGGGCCTTCGAGGCTCGCACGGGACGCTACAGGCTCGTCGGCGACCCGACCGACTACGAGAGCCTGCTCTCCACGATCACCCCTCCGATCCTTCTCGTGACGATCGACGGCGACCCGCTCATCACTCCGGAATCGGTGGACACCCTGGCTCGCCGCCTGCCCGGCACCGCTGAGCGGATGACCGTGGCCGCGGGCGCTCGCGACCATTTCCTGTGGGCCCGTCGTGCCCCGCATCTCGTGATCGATCCGGTCGACACCTGGCTTGCCGCTCGGGACGGCGTGCGCTGCGGTTGACGTCGCCCGGGGTCGTGCGTCCGCCCTCGGTCACGTCGAGGCCGGAGCCGGAGTCGGAGCCGGACGTCGTGGCGACCCGGGGACGGGAGCCGCGCCGCGCGCCGCGCGCCGCGCGCCACGCGCCACACGCCACGAGAGCCTGGGCAAGACGTGCGAGTCCGTGCGAGGAGTGGCCAGGCGTCGCGCGCCTCTCGTACGGTGAGAGGGATGAAATCGATGTGGCGAGCCGTGAGCGCGACGGTCGTGGTGGCCTCGCTCGGCGTCCTCGGCCTCAGTGCGTGCGCGTCCGCGGAGAAATCGGCCGAGCCGACCGCGCTCGACGACCTCGCCTCGCAACTCGACACCCTCGAGAGTCGCATGGACCGCATCATGTGGTCGCGCCCCGCGCCGTCGTCGCTGTGGTTCCAGCTGGATCCCGCGAACGAGGTCGGAGCCGTCGTGCTCGCGAGCGACACCGCCGGCGGTGTGACGACCGCCCCGTTCCCGTATGCGCACGAGGTCGGCGACGACCTCCTCACCGTGGACGTCTTCGTGTCGGCACTTACCCGGGCCGGCGGCCCGGTCTCGGCCGATGCGGCGAACGCGTACGTCTGCGCCTCCTACGCCATCGACTCGACCAGTCAGGTCTTCACGCGGAGCGCCGTCGAGTGCCCGGCCGACCTCGTGCCCGTGGGCGGCGCGGCCGTGACGCTCGACGACCTCGAGCTCGACCCCGTCGCCTAGGCCCTTCCCACGGGGCGCACGGACTCCCGGATGTGCAGGGTCGGGTCGACCGCCACGATCGAAGGGGTCGGGCTCTCCGCGGCGAGCATCGCCACAGCGCGTTCACCCAGCGCAGTGAAGTCGAGCCGCACCGTCGAGAGCGAGGGCGTCAGCATCCGGCCGAGCGGGTGGTCGTCGAAGCCGATCACGCTCACGTCGTCCGGCACTCGGATGCCCCGCTCGCCCATGCCGCGCATGAGGCCGATCGCGATCTGGTCGTTGCCGCACAGCACCGCGGTGACCGACCCATCCGTCGGCATCGCGAGACCCACGTCGCGCGCGTCGGCCGGATCCCAGGACACGTGCCACGGGTCGGGAATCGTCGACAGCCCCGCGTCGGCGAGCGCGGCGCGCCAACCCCCGGACCGCCCGGTCTTCTGTTGCGATCCGGGCACGGCCACGTGGTGCACCGTCTCGTGCCCGAGTTCGAGCAGTCGTGTGGTCGCCTCGTAGGCGCCGGCATAGTCGTCGAGGTGCACCTGATCGATCCCCGCCACGTCCACGAGCGAGCCGGCCGCGATCACGACGCGGTGGCGTCGCCGGAGGATCTCGATCGTGTCGAACGCGATGGGATCGAAACCGATCACGATCGCTCCGACGAGGCGCTGGGTGAGGATCGGGTCGAGCGCGCGCTGCACGTCGGTGATCTCGCCGTCGGGACCTGCGTCCAAGAGGCCGACCGCCACAGTCCACCCGTTCCGTCGCGCCTCGTCGTGGATCCCCTCGATCGTCGCTGCGTAGCCGTAGGCGCTCGCCTGCGCGGCGAACACCCCGACGATCGTCGACGTGCCATGTGCGAGCGCCCGGGCCGTGGCGCTCGGGCGATAGTCCAGCTCCTCGATCGCGGCGAGCACGCGCTTCCGCTTCTCCTCGCTGACCGGAACGGTCCCTTGCACCACACGGGAGACGGTGGGGACCGACACGTTCGCGAGCGCGGCGACGTCGGCCATGGCCGGCATTCCCGAAGCGGTGCGACGTTTCATGTGGTCGATCCTAGGCACGGGCGGTCGCGACCGTCCTCGAATGCGGCCGGTCGTGTCTGCACGGCGCGGATGCGTTCCATGTCGAACTTCTCGTCCCGATCGAACGTGTAGATGCCGTTCTGCTCCTGGAACACGTCGGTCAGCTGGGTGTAGCAGTAGCCGAACATCTCGGGGTCGTCGAGGAGGACGGAGACGAGGCCGTCGAAGCGCTCGTGGAATTCCTCGACCGAACGGGGGCGACCGCCATAGCCCCAGGATCCCGCCTCGTCGCGGGCCGCGTCCGGTGATGCGTTCCACCAGATGCCACCGAATTCGCTGCAGAAGTACGGCTGGCCGCGGTACTCCACGGACCACGGCGGGGTGTCGCGCGGCGGCGTCTCGCGATCGCCCTCCCTGTTCGTGTACGGCTCACCGTGCGCGATCGGCGCCATCATGCGGGCGAACTCCGCGGGGTCCTGCTCGTAGCTGTGCGAGTCCCAGATCTCCGTCTCCACGACCCGGTGCGAGTAACCCGAGGCGTCGAGGGTCGGGCGGGACCGGTCGAACCCCTTCGTCGCGAGGAACATCGCGCGAGTGACGTCGTCGAGCACGCTGATGCGATCGTCGATGAACTGGAACGTCTCGTTGAGCGGGCACCAGCCGATGATGCTCGGGTGCGAGTAGTCCCGTTCGAGCACCTCGACCCACTGCGTGATGAAGGACGAGGTGGGCTGCTGCCACTCCTCCGGAGCCCCGGGAACGCGGGCGCCCCAGTCGGCGAACTCGCCCCACACGAGGTACCCGAGTCGGTCCGCGTGATAGAGGAACCGTTCCTCGAACACCTTCTGGTGGAGGCGCGCTCCGTTGAATCCCGCGGCCTGCGACAGGAGGATGTCCCGCACGAGGGCGTCGTCGTCGGGCGCGGTGAGGATGCCGTCGCGGTAGAGGCCCTGGTCGAGGACGAGGCGCTGGAACACGCGCTCGCCGTTGATGAGGAACCCGCGGCCGTCGATGCTCACGCTCCGGAGACCGGCGTAGCTCGCGACGGTGTCGAGCGCGCGGCCGTCGGCGTCCTCCAGCACGATCTCGACGTCGTAGAGGTGCGGATCGGTGACGCTCCACAGGCGCACGCGATCGCTCGGGAGGGCGATCTGCACGGACGGTGCGAGGTCGAGGTCTGCGCGCACGCTGCCGCGGGCGACCTCGCCGTCGGCGTCGGACACGGCCACGCGGATCCGCGTACCCGGGCGGTTGGCGGAGAGCGGCAGCTCGAACAGGAAGGACGAGGCGGCGACGTTCGGCGTGATCCGCGGACGTCCGAGCGCGACGGGGGGCACCGGCTCCAGCCAGACGGTCTGCCAGATGCCGGTGGTCCGGGTGTACTCGGTCACCGCGTTGGCGTAGACCGTCGACTGCTTCCCCCGCGCCTGCGGGCCGGAACGCGGGTCCCGCGCGCGCACCACGATCTCGGCGGACTCCCCGGCCGTCACGCGGGAGGTGATGTCGAAGGTGAAGCTCGAGAAGCCGCCGCGGTGCCGGCCGACCTCGGTCCCGTCCACCCACACGGTCGTGTCGTGATCCACGGCGCCGAAGTGGAGGAGGACACGCTCACCCGCCCATTCGTCGGGAATGTCGACCGCGCGGCGGTACCAGACGGCCGTCATGAAGTCGATGTCGTGGATCCCCGAGAGCTCGGATTCGGGCGCGAACGGCACGGTGATCCGCTCGGAGAGGGGCCGGTCGAGGAGCCCGCGTTCGCGCCCCGAATCGCTGCGATCGATCTCGAACTCCCACTCGCCGTTGAGCGTCATCCAGCGTTCGCGGCGGAATTGGGGGCGCGGATACTCCGGGCGCGGAACGGCCGGGCGAGCTTCGTCGATCATGCTTGAAACCGTAATCATTTTGATCTACTCTCGCAATGTCTTAACAAACCGGCGCATCCAATTCATCACAGCGGGCGAGGAAGCCCACGGGAGCGGAGCGCAGAGAGGTACCGCAATGAAGCGCAACCGAGCGATCGCCGTGGGACTGACCACGCTGGTCGCCGCGGCCGGGCTCACCGCCTGCTCCGCCGGCGACGAGGGCAGCGACGGTCCCGTCACGATCACGATCATGGAGTACCAGCAGACCCGCATCGACATCGTCGAGAGCCTGATCCCCGGCTTCGAGGCCGAGATGAAGGAGCAGGGGCGGGACATCAACGTCGAGCTCATCGCCGACCAGCTGAACGACGAGCAGTTCAAGACCAAGATCACCCAGCAGTTCATCGCGGGCGAGGCGCCCGACGTGATCGACATGGGCGACAGCCTCGTCCCCGGCTTCGCCGGTGCCGGCTACCTCGCGCCGCTCGACGAGTACCTTGACGACTGGGACGGCTGGGACCACTGGTACCCGCAGTTCAAGGACGCGTCGGTCCGCCAGGACGGCCAGATCTACTCGCTCCTCAACACCTCCGGCGTGCTCAACCTCTTCTACCGCGAGGACGTCCTCACGGACCTCGGCGTCGAGACAAGCCAGCCGCAGACGTGGGACGAGCTCATCGACCGACTCGTCGAGGTGCGCGACGCGACGGGTGACACCCCGATCGTCCTCCCCGCCGGATCGGCGTGGGGTGGCGGCACGTGGAACGAGGGCTTCCAGCCCCTCCTCGGCGGCACGGACCAGGACTACTACGACCCCGAGACCGGTCGTTGGGACCTCGAGAGCCCCGGATGGGAGGCGGTCTTCGACCTCTACGCCGACCTCGCCGAGGAGGACCTCCTCCCCGTCCAGGACCTGCTGAACCCCAACCCGTGGCAGCCAACGAAGTACGAGAAGTTCCCCGCCGGCGAGATCCAGGTGGCCGCACAGGGCACCTGGGGCTGGAAGTTCGACTGGGGCCCCGAGGGCGCGACGCCCATCCCGGACCTCACCGAGAAGGTCTCCACGTGGCAGTTCCCCGGCCTGCGCGACGGCGACGACCCGTTCGGCTGGCTGAACCTCGGTGGCGTGTACACGATCCCCGAGTCCTCCGAGCACAAGGAGGAGGCGATGCTCCTCATGCAGTACCTCACGACCGGCACGCCGCTCGCGGAGCAGCTCGTCGCCTCGGGTGCCGCATCGCCGCGCGACGATATCACCGACGTGGCACCGTACGCCGACGAGCCCGAGCTGCTCCAGGCGGGTGTCGACCAGGAGACGAGCGTCTTCGTCCCCACGGGTGACGGCTCCGACCAGATCGCCCAGGCGGTCGCCTCGGCGACGGAGCTCATCCTCACCGGAGATGCGGACGGCCAGGAGGCCTACGAGGCCTTCGTGGCCGACGCGACCGAGCTCCTCGGACCGAACCTGGTGAAAGAGTGACGTCGACCCTCGACGCACCCGTTTCGGCAGCGGCCACCCGGCCGCTGCCGAAGCGGCGTCGCCAGCGCAACGGCCCGCTGATCGCGCTCCTGCTCGGTCCGAGCGTGGTCCTCATCACGCTCTTCATCGTCCTGCCGGCGGTGTACAGCATCTACCTGTCCCTCACGAACACACAGCTCACGGGCTTCGCCGCCCGTGACCCGCAGTTCGTCGGACTCGACAACTTCGCGTACCTGCTGACCAACGGCGACTTCCTCAACTCGCTCGGTCAGACGGCCACGTTCACGTTCTTCTCGGCGATCATCGGGCAGACCGTGCTCGGCATGGTCGCCGCCATCCTCCTGAGCCGCCCCTGGTTGCGCGGCAAGGGCCTCTTCGGCGCGGCCGTGCTCATGCCGATGATCGTGCCAGAGGTCGTGGCGTCGCTCGCCTGGGCGAGCGTCCTGTCGAACAACTCCGAGGGCACGCTCAACCGGCTCACCGGGCTGTTCGGCGCCGACCCGACCGACTGGCTGCAGGTCGTACCGCTCACATCGATCATCATCGTGAACATCTGGCGCGGTGTGGCCTTCGCCATGATCATGTTCCAGGCGGCCCTCGAGGACGTGCCGGCCGAGCTCATCGAGGCCGCGCGGATCGACGGAGCCAGTGCCCTCCAGGTGTTCCGGCACGTCACGCTCCCGCTCATCCGCGGACCGGTGTTCCTCTACCTCCTGCTCACCACGATCAGCACCGTCGGTGTCTTCGGCCTCGTCTACTTCCTCACCCAGGGCGGACCCGGCGGGCAGACCCGCATCGCCGCGATCTACATCTACGAGCGCGCGCTCCAGTTCTCGCAGATCGGCATCGGAAGCGCGGCATCCATCATCCTGCTCGTCATCGTCCTGATCCTCGGGATCGTCTACGTGCGACTCGCGAAAGTGGAGGTGTGACATGGCGACCGTCACAGCACCGACCGTCCCGACCGGGGCCTCCCGGAAACCGCCGAAGCCCCGGCGCCGTCCGCTGTCCACGCTCGACAAGGTGCAGCGCACGCTCGGCTACGTGCTGATCGGCCTGCTGGCCATCTTCTGCCTCGTGCCGTTCGCCTGGGTCGTGCTCAGCGCGGTCGACGCGAACGCCGGGCCGAACGTGCAGCTCCCCGCGCCGTCGTTCGAGAACTTCATCCAGTTCTTCACCAACCGCGGCACCCCCCTGCTGCTCGTGAACAGCCTGATCATCTCGGTGACGGCGACCGCGATCAACCTCGCCCTCGGGCTCGCGGGCGGCTACGCCCTCGCCCGGTTCCGGTTCCGTGGCCGACGTGCCTTCATGTTCGGCATCCTGCTGATCCGCGTGGTCCCGGCGCCGGCGACGATCGTCGCGCTGTACCTGATCATGGTCAACATCGGGCTGTCCAACTCCCTCATCGGTCTGATCATCGTGGAGGCCGCCTTCCAGCTCCCCGTCACCCTCTGGCTGCTCGCCGGCACGATCTCGGCCGTGCCGATCGAGCTCGAGGAGGCCGCGTGGATGGACGGCAACTCGCGGTTGCAGGCGATCTGGCGGATCGTGCTGCCCCTCGTCGGCCCCGGCCTCGGTGCCGCCGCGATGCTCAGCTTCATGAACGTGTGGGGCGACTTCCTCACACCGCTCGTGCTGCTGCAGAGCACGGAGCTCTACCCGCTGTCGATCGGACTCTTCCGCGCCTTCAGCGAGTACAACCAGGTGGACTGGGGTCTGCTCGCCGCGAGCGCGATCGTCTACCTGGTGCCGCCGGCCGTGCTCTACATCTTCGTCCGCAAGCACCTGCTGCGGTCGAGCCTCGGCGGGGCGGTCAAGGGATGACGGCCGGAACGGCGTCGGTGTCTCCCGCGTCCGCCGGCCGACTGCCGGTCGTCGTCGTGGGCGCCGGGGCCATGGGCGGGGAGTGGCTGCGGATGCTCGCGACCTCGGAGATCGCCGTGCCCGTTGGCATCGTCGATCTCGACCTCGAGCTCGCGCGGACCACGGCTGCGTCCATCGGTCTCGACGACGTCGTCATCGGGGCGTCCGTCGCCGACGTGGCCCGGCTCTCGGGCGCGGAGGCGGTCATCAACGTGACCGTGCCGCAGGCCCACGGCGTCGTGAACGAGGAGGCCATGCGGGCCGGACTCCCCGTGCTGTGCGAGAAGCCGCTCGCCCCGACCGTCGCCGAGGCGCTCCGCCAGGTGGCGCTCGCCGACATCACCGGCGAGCTGCTCATGGTGAGCCAGTCCCGGCGCTACTTCCCGCACCTCGCGGTGTTCCGCGAGGTCGTGGGACGGCTCGGCGCGCTCGCCGCTGTGAGCGCGGACTTCTTCCACGAGGACCACGAGCCCGGGTTCCGGGAGCGCATGGCGCACCCCCTGCTCGTCGACATGTCGGTGCATCACTTCGACCAGCTGCGCTACGTCACGGGCGACGAACCCGTCGCCGTCCGCTGCACGTCGTGGAACCCGCCGTGGAGCTGGTTCGACGGCGATGCCGCGGCGACCGCCGACTTCGAGCTCGCCTCCGGTGCACGCTTCGCGTATGCGGGAAGCCGCTGCACGCCCGGACTGCAGACGTCGTTCAACGCGGACTGGCGTGTGTACGGCGAGAACGGGGCCGCGTCGTGGGACGGCGAGGACGTCGTGCGCCTCGAGGCGGCCGGGTCCGTTTCTGAGGAGAGGGGTTCCGTCCCGGAGGCGCAGGACACCCCGGAGGGGATCGCGGGCTCGCTCGCCGAGTTCGTCGCGGCCCTCCGCAGCGGCGCGACCCCGCAGAACGAGGTGCGCGCCAACGTGCTCAGTCTCGCGATGGTCGAGGGTGCCATCCGCAGCACGGAGCTCGGCGGCGACCGCGTCGTGCTCGCAGGACTCCTCGAAGAGTCGCTCGCTCAGGCCATCGTGGCCGAGCGAAGCGCCGACATCGCCGACGTGTTGCGCTCCTGGACGAGCGCCGCCGCCGGCATCACCACCCCGGCCTGGGGATCGACCCCGGCCCTGATCGCGTCGGGAGGCGCCCGATGACCGATTCCACCACCGCGACCGCTCCGAGCGGCACACCCGCCCCCATCCGCGTGACCGTCTGGGGGGAGAACCGCCACGAGCAGATCAACCCCGTGGTGCGCGGCATCTACCCGGACGGGATGCACGCGACGATCGCTGGCGGCCTCCGCGACCTCCTCGGCGACGAGGTCGTCGTGGACACCCGCGTGCTCGACGACCCCGAGCACGGGATGACCGAGGAGACCCTCGCCGCGACCGACGTGCTGCTCTGGTGGGGGCACACGGCACACGAGGAGGTGTCGGACGAGGTCGTCGAGCGCATCCAGCGCCACGTTCTCGAGGGGATGGGCATCATCGTGCTGCACTCCGGCCATCACTCGAAGATCTTCCGCCGCCTCATGGGCACCACGTGCAGCCTGCGGTGGCGCAACGACGGCTCCGACCGCGAGCTCGTGTGGACGGTCTCGCCGCGCCACCCCATCGCGGAAGGCGTGCCCCAGCCGCTCGTCATCCCCGGTCAGGAGATGTACGGCGAGTTCTTCGACATCCCCGACCCCGACGAGCTCATCTTCCTGAGTACGTTCACCGGCGGTGAGGTGTTCCGTAGCGGCATCACCTACCGTCGCGGCTACGGGCGGGTGTTCTACTTCAGCCCCGGCGACGAGGTCTACCCGGTCTACCACCACCCCGGCGTGCAGCGCGTGCTCGCCAACGGCGTGCGCTGGGCGCGGCCCACACGCGAGCGCGAGTCGTACCTCGTCACGCCGATGTACCTGCCCGGCAACTTCGACCAGCCGATGCTGACCGACGACGACGGCGGACTCATCGACTACTACACGCGCGAGCCCGTGACGCAGCGGGCAGACGGCGCCGACGCGTCTCACTGAGCCCGGCCACCGCTCGCTGAGCCCGGCCGCCCCTCGGGGGAGGCCGGGCTCTTGCGTGTGATCGCTCCGGCACCCATCATTCAGATATGGGAACGCCGCCTCGAAAGCCGTGGGTCGGTCGCTCGGTCCGCCTCGTCGGACGTATCGCGGGCCGCAGCGTCACCGCGGTGCTCGCCGTGTTGGCCGGTCTCGGCGGCAAGAACACCGGCCCGATGCTCTCCTCGCACAAGCGTCCAGCCGCCCCGCGCGAGCAGTACCGCCCGTAGGAGCACCGGCCTTCGGTCGCTGAGCTTGTCGAAGCGTGTCGCGGCCGTCT
The DNA here is from genome assembly GCF_003990045.1 of Labedella endophytica. GTDB lineage: Bacteria > Actinomycetota > Actinomycetes > Actinomycetales > Microbacteriaceae > Labedella > Labedella endophytica. The sequence continues at coordinate 239,556 of NZ_RZGZ01000004.1, forward strand.
CGGATCGTGTCCCTTCGACGGGCAGCGGCGCATCGCCGTCAGCGCTTGGTGACGGTGACGTCGACCGGGTCGCCGATGTCCTTGCCGAGCTTCGCGCGTACCTTCGCGCTGAGGGACACCATGTGGCCGCCCGTTCCGGTCGGCATCGCGCCCACGTTCTCGAGCGTCACGCCATCGATCGTCGCGTCCACGCGGGCACTCTTCCCCGAGCCGAAGAAGGCCGCGGAGTCGGGGATCTCGACGCAGCTCCACGTCTCCCCCTTCACGTCGACGCCGATCGTGGTCGAGAAGCTCAGCTCGTTCGCGCTCATGCCGCCAGGCTAAGGGACTACGCGTCGGGTGTCACCGGTCCGCGAAACGGTCCGTCGCCTCGATGAGGGCGTCGAGGATGCCGGGCTCGTCGAAGGCGTGGCCCGCGTCGGGGATCATGCGCATCTCCGCCTCGGGCCATGCGCGGTGCAGGTCCCACGCCGTGAACGGCGGGGTGCAGAGGTCGTAGCGGCCCTGCACGATCACGGCGGGGATGTCGCGGAGGCGCGACGCGTCGCGGATGAGCTGCCCGTCCTCCATCCACCCCTTGTTCACGAAGTAGTGGTTCTCGATGCGCGCAAAGGCGAGGGCGTAGGACGGCTCCGAGAAGGTCGCGATGAGGTCCTCGCGGGGGAGGAGCGTGATCGCGGAGGCCTCCCACGTGGACCACGCCACGGCGGCCGGTCCGTGCACGGCGGGGTCCGGGTCGTTGAGCAGCCGGTGGTACGCGGCGATGAGGGAGTGACGCTCGTCCTCGGGAACGGGGGCGACGAAGCCCTCCCAATTGTCGGGCAGCATCGCGCCGGCGCCGCCCTCGTAGAACCAGTCGAGCTCCGTCTTCCGCAGCGTGAAGATGCCGCGGAGCACGAGCTCGGTCACACGCTCGGGGTGCGTCTCCGCGTAGGCGAGGGCGAGGGTGCTGCCCCAGGAGCCGCCGAAGACCTGCCACACATCGACGCCGAGCATCTCGCGCAACCGCTCGATGTCGGCGACCGAGTGCCAGGTGGTGTTCGCGCTGAGGTCGCCGTTCTCGCTCGCGTGCGGGAGGCTCTTCCCGCAACCGCGCTGATCGAAGAGCACGATGCGGTACGTCGCCGGGTCGAAGACGCGACGCTGATTCGGATTCGTCCCGCCGCCGGGGCCGCCGTGCAGGAACACGACGGGCTTGCCGTCCGGGTTGCCCGACACCTCCCAGTACAGCTGCTGTCCGTCGCCCACGTCGAGCAGGCCGGAGTCGTACGGTTCGATCGCGGGGTAGAAGGTGCGCATGCGCTTCAGCCTAGGGAGTGGTGGGCCGCGTCACGTCGACCTCGACGCCGGATTCCGGGGAGGGGTGGTGACCACCTCAGCGGGCGGGGGACTCCATCGCCTGCACGCCCGTAACGCGGAGGAGGTCGAGGCTCGCCTCGGCGGGCGAGCCGGGGACCGCCGTGTAGACGACGATGCGGAGGTCCGCGCCGGGCGCCGTGAGCACGTCGCAATCGAGTTCGATCGGGCCGATCACCGGGGAGTGCACCGTCTTCCGGCTCGACACGTGGGCCGAAACGGTCGCCGTCCGCCAGGCTTCCTCGAAGGCGGGGGAGTCGCGGCGCAAGCACCGGACGAGGTCCGCGATGCGGGTGTCCTCCGGGTACAGGCCCGCCGCGCGGCGGAGGTCCGAGGCGAGGTCGGAGGTGAATGCTTCGTGGTGGGCGTCGTCGAACTCGGTGATGCCCGGGCCCTGCATGAAGTACCGCCACGCCACGTTGGCCTCGTCGGCTGCGAGTAGGGTCGGGTCGCCGAAGAGGGCCGCCCACAGCGGGTTCCACGACACGATGTCCCACGCCGCGGTCAGCACGGCGACGGGGGAATCGCCGAGCCGATCGACGATGCGCTGTACTCCCGGCGGCACGTGCCGGGACGCGACGCGGGCGGAGGGGACGGGAGCGCCGGCCGCGCGGAAGAGATGGTCGCGTTCCTCGTCGCTCAGCCGCAGCGCCCGCGCCAGGGCGGTGAGAGTCTGCGCGGACGGGTTCGTCGCGCGGCCCTGCTCGAGACGCACGATGTAGTCGACGCTCACCCCCGCGAGTGCGGAGAGCTCCTCGCGGCGCAGCCCGGGCGTTCGCCGCCCGATGCCGGCCGGCATGCCCACCTGCTGCGGGGTCACGCGGTCGCGCGACGTGCGCAGCACCGTTGCGAACTCGCTCTGCCGATCCATTCGTTCAGTATGCGCTCGCCGCCGAGGCACAGGGTGGTATCGGCAGTCCCACCGTTAGGCGATACCTGGGGCGCTCGCCGGATCGGGCGCACGCTCAGGACATGACAACGAACACCGCACGAACCATCCTCATCACCGGAGCCAACAAGGGCCTCGGCCTCGAAGCCACCCGTCGTCTCATCGCCGACGGCCACACCGTCTACGCGGGTATGCGCGATCTCGCCGCGGGCGACGCCGCTCGTGAACTCGGCGCCCACGCCGTGCAGCTCGACGTGACCGACGACGCCTCCGTCGCCGCCGCGATCGCTCAGCTCCCCGCCCTCGACGTGCTCATCAACAATGCGGGCATCTCGGGCACGGCCCAGTCGCTCGACGACCTCACGACGGCGGCGACCGACGACGTCTTCGCGACCAACGTCACGGGCGTCGTGCGCGTCTCGCAAGCGGCGCTGCCGCTCCTCCGCGATTCCGCGAACCCGGTGATCGTGAACGTCGCGAGCGGGCTCGGGTTCCCGCGCTTCCTCCTCGACGACGCGCGGATCGAGAGCCACGTCATGACCGTCCCGTACGTCGCGTCGAAGGCGGCGGTCGTCGCACTCACCGTGCAGTACGCGAAGAACCTGCCCGGCATGCGCGTGAACGCGGTCGACCCCGGCTACACCGCAACGGACCTGAACGGGCACTCGGGGCCGCAGACGGTCACCGAGGGGACCGATGCGATGGTCTCGATGGCGCTCGTCGAGGCGGACGGGCCCACGGGCCAGTTCTTCGACCGCGAGGGACACATCGCCTACTGAGTCCCGGTCCCCGCCCCCGGCCCTTTAATCCGCTCGGCCGCCTCCGCCCCTCGGCCAGTAGCTCGAGTGGACGCGAATCGTCGCCTCCGACTCCGGGAGGCGACCATTCGCGTCCACCCGGTTGGGTAGCTCGGATCGGGTGGACGCGATGTGTCGTCTGGAGAGCACGGAGACGACGATTCGCGTCCACTCGGTGGGTCCGAATGACCGTGTCAGGTGCTGACCCCGGCCTCTCCCGGTCTCCCGCGGCACGCTTCGACCCTTCGACAGGCGGAGGGCGGGCGCTGCTCAGCGACCGGGTGGTGAGGTGCCCTGCGGACGTCACCATCGCGGTCCCCGAGCTTGCCGAAGGGTGGTGACCGCCTCGAGGTCGTCGCCTCCGTTCGCCCGGATCCGCGCGGCCGTCTAGCGTGGAGGGATGTCAGCAGCGGACGTCGGTGTCTTCCTCAACGGGTCGTACGGGGTGGGGAAGTCCTCGGTGCTCGATCATCTGGCGGACGCCTTCGCGGCGGAGGGGATGCCGTTCAGCCTGTTCGACGTGGACTGGTTCCACCGGTCGTGGCCGCCCGCCGAGGACGACCCACGAAACGTGGTCACCGAAGCGCAGAACATGCGGGCGGTTTGGGAGAACTACGAGCGCGTCGGACCGCGGACCCCGATCGTCGCCGGCGTGATCGCCTCTGACGAGGACAGGGAACGGTACGAGGGGGTGTTCGGACGTCGCTTGCGCATCATTCACCTCGCCGCCTCGGCTCCTGTCGCCGAGCAGCGGCTCCGCGAGCGCTACACGCCGGAGCGCGCCGCGGCGCTCGACTGGCACCTCGCCCGGCACGAGCAGCTCGCGTTGACGATCGGCGAGGGACCGTGGAACGAGGTGACGGTGGACACCGACGACCGATCGCCCGCGGAAGTCGCGGCCATCGTCTTCGGGCTCGTCGCGCCGGGGCTCGGCGGCCTGCCGGTCCGTCCATAGACCGGACCCGCCGGAAGGCGGCGTCAGTCCTGCGCGGCCGCCGGGTCCACGGCGAGCGGCTGCACGCTCGCGCGCCAGCCGGAGCGCACGTTGCCCTGGAAGGCCCCGTGGCGGAGGCCGGCCTCGTCGAGGCGTCGCTCCACGTCGGCCCGCGCAGCGGCGTCGAAGTCACGCGCGTAGACGACCCACTCGTCGAGCTCGCGGCCCGTGTTCGTCGCGATCGTGAGGCGGAATTCGTCCCCCACCTCGCCTCGGCGGACGAACGCGTAGACGGCGGTGGGGTAGCGGGTGGGCATGGCTTCGACGATACCGGGACCCGCTGTGGCCGCCGCGACCTGATCTCTGCTCAGACGCCGAGCGCGAGCACGACGACGACCACGGCGCACGCGATCCCGGCGGCGAGGGTCGTGGCGGCCACCAGCGCCGGGAGCGCTCCGTCCGGGAGCGCGATCCGGTCGGACGTGGACGTGGTCAGCCTCACGTGGTGCTCCCGGTAACGACGGTGCGACGCGAGCAGGACGATCACGGCGAGGACGAGTCCGGCGCCGGCGGGGATCATCGCCCAATCCCCGAGCAGCGTGGGGAGCACCCGGATCCCCACGACGGCCGCGACGACGAGGGCGAGCGCGGTGCGTCGCCACGCGAGCGCGGTGCGCTCGGGCTGGAGACCGGGATCGAAGGGACGAGCGCCCCGATCGTCGAATTCCTCTCCGGGCGCTGTCCCGTCCAGCCCGCCGCTCACGCGAGGACGATGCCCAAAAGTACGAGGACACCCACGACGATGACGACGATGCCGAGCGGGAGAGCGAGATGCGCAGCCGGGAGCGGCCGGTTCATCCGCAGCGCCCGCTCGGATCTCGTCCATCCGAGCCAGGCTTGGATCGGAGTGAGGATCCCCGTCACGATGAGGAGGACGGACGCCGCCAATCGGAGGTCCGGCTGCAACCCGAGCCCGAGCGTCTCGAGGGCCACCCCACCCGCGAGCAGGGCGAGGGATGTGCGGATCCATGCGAGGAACGTGCGCTCGTTCGCGAGGGAGAACCGGGCGTCGGGTTCATCTCCGTGGCGATAGACGCTGCGGGGGAACCGGCGGTCGCTGTCGGTCATACCGGTGCTCCGATCGGGCTGTCGTCGCGGCGGTCGACAGTACGGAAGCCGCCGTTGCCCATCGAGGAGTCGGGGGTGTTCGAGGAGCGGGCCGCGTTACGGTACCGGTTGCAGTACGAATCGTGGCAGAGGTACGAGCCTCCCCGCATCACCCGCACCTGTCCCCGCTCCGGACCGCGTGGGTCGATGAGGGGCGAGACGCCGTAGTAACCCGGGTGCCACCAATCGGCGCACCACTCCCACACGTTGCCGATCGTCTGCCAGAGCCCGTACGCGTTCGGCTCGAAGGAGCGGACGGGGGCCGTCGTGAGGAAGCCGTCCTCGAGGGTGTTCTCGGTAGGGAAGACGCCCTGCCAGATGTTCATCCGCCACGGGGTGCCGTCCCGCGGCTTCGGGGTGGGATCGGGGACGGAGTCGTCGCCGTGCGGGTCGTCGCCCCACGGGAATCGCGCTCCGTCGAGACCGCCGCGCGAGGCGGCCTCCCACTGCGCCTCGGTCGGCAACGAACGGCCGGCCCAGGCGCAATACGCCTCGGCGTCGTTCCAGCTGATGTGCACCACGGGGTGGTCGCCCAGGCCGACGATGTCGGAGTCGCGCCCGCCGGGGTGCCGCCAGTCGGCACCCTTCACCCCGCGCCACCACGGTGTTCCGGCGGGGGCGCCCATGACGTCCTCGGCCGGGGCCGCGATCGCCAGGTGGAAGACCGCGGAGAACCCCCACGTCTCCGCCTCCGTGCGGTAGCCGGTGGCGTCGACGAATCGAGCGAAGTCGTCGTTCGTCACGCTCGTCGCGTCGATCCCGAAGGACTCGAGGGTCACCTCGTGGACGGGTGTCTCGCCGTCGCCGCGGTTCTCGTCGCCCCGACCGTCGCCCATGCGGAAGGTCTGCGCCGGCACCCGGACCTGCTCCACGAGGTGACGGGCGTCACCCGAGACGTCCCGGGCGGGCAGGCCCAGCGCGACGGGAGTGGGAGCCGAGAGGAAGGCGTCGCGACCGGTCGGGGCGCAGCAACTCGCGCCGTGCCCGCCATCACCGGTCGGCTCCGCCGCGGTGTGCGCATTGTGCGCGGCCCCGCGCTCGGGCGCATCCGCGATCGCTCCGTCCGCTGCCGGCCGTGCGTCGTCCCCGTGGTCGTCGTGCGTCGAATCCATGCCGTCACTCTCCACGCGGATCGGTGCTCCGTCGTCGTTCAGTCGATTGTCTACCGGGCGCCTGTCGCTCGTCGAGGCGATCGAGGATCGCCTCGGCGAGCGGCGCGTCGATGATGAGGGTCGTGATGTAGCCGGCCCGTGCCGCCGCGATGGTGGCATCGGCTCGGTGCGGGCCGTAGCTCGTCGCCACGATGTGCGGCACAGCACGCAGCTGCGCCGCGCTGATACCGATCACCCGCTCGTCGAACGCCGAGCTCACGAGGCGCCCGTCGGCCCCGAATACGCGTCCGGTGATCTCCCCGACCGCCCCGGCTCGCGCGATGTCTCCGGCGAGCGCCGCCGGTACGAGACCGTACAGGGCCGAACCGTCCGACGACCAGGTTCCGACGGACACGACGGCGAGATCGAGGCGCGATGCGCGGTCGAGGCACGAGGCGATCTCCGGCTGCTCCTCGAGGGACCGGCGCGTCGCTGCGGAGTCGACCACGATCGGCGCGTAGATCGGATAGGCGGTCCCGCGCGATAGTCGGGCCACCTGGCGGATGATCTCGACCGAGCCGAGCCGGTCCCCGGTGAGGGTGACGGCGCCGGCGAGTTGCACGACGTCACACGGCTCGAGCTCCGCGAGGTGGGTCACCATGGCCTCGATGGCCCGGCTCCAGGTGAGGCCGATGGCGTCTCCTTCGCGCACGGTCCGCGCGAGGAATTGCGCGAGGGCCGAGCCGATGGAGTCCAGTGAAGGCTCGAGCCCGAGGCGCCGAGAGCGGCCGACGACGATCGTCTCGGAGACGCCGAGAGCCGCACTCACGGCATCCGACAGGGTGCGGTCGGTGTCGGATGGGTCGCCGACGGTGATTCGGACGAGGCCGACGCGACGGGCGTCGTCGAGGATGCGCGCGACCTGCCACCGGCTGAGGCCCTCGCGTTGTGCGATGGTCACCTTGGAGACGTCGTCGAGGAAGTACGACCGTGCAACCCGGAGCATCTGGTCCGGGTCAGCGGACGGACGGCGGGCGTCTGTCGGCGAACGGGAAATGGAGACCTCCAGGGCAGCGGGACTCCCATTATCGCTCAGATGTGCGAATTGGAGAATTCCATTTGTGATCGACTCGCTCGCCGCGCTACGTTCACTCCACGAACGAGCAAAGACGCATTCACATATGAGCGTCCTTGCCACGACCTCCTATGAAAGGGCCCCGCACAATGGCGTCATCCAGCCCCGCCGCATCGCGCTCAGAGACGAGTCCGACGGCACCCTCACCGCGCAAGGCGGTGAGCGCCGCCTTCGCCGGCGCCTTCATCGAGTGGTACGACTTCTACCTCTACGGCACGGCCGCAGCGCTCGTCTTCCCTCAGATCTTCTTCCCGGAGGCGGACCCGACGGTCTCGCTCCTCCAGTCCTTCGGCTCCTTCGCCGCCGGATTCCTGATGCGCCCGCTCGGAGCCGTCGTCTTCGGCCACTTCGGCGACCGCATCGGCCGCAAGAACATGCTGATCCTCACCGTGCTCCTGATCGGTATCTGCACCTTCGGCATCGGGCTCCTCCCGGGATACGAGCAGATCGGGGTCTGGGCGGTCGTCCTCCTGCTCCTTGCTCGACTCGTCCAGGGGTTCGGCATCGGCGGAGAGTTCGGAGGGGGGTCCCTCGTGGCCCTCGAGAACGCGCCGACGGGTCGACGCGGGCTCATGGGCAGCTTCCACCAGATGGGCACCCCGGCCGGTCTCCTCGTCTCCACCGGCATCTTCAGTCTCATGCAGTTGCTCCCCGAGGAGCAGTTCATGTCCTGGGGCTGGCGCGTCCCGTTCCTCATCAGCGGCATCTTCGTCATCGCGGCCTTCCTCATCCGCCGCTCGCTGCCGGAGACACCCGCCTTCACGGCCGACGCCGACGAGGTGCGCAGTATCCCGTTCTTCTCCCTCATTCGTGAGAGCTGGCGGAACCTCCTCCTCGGGATCGGCGCGCGCATGGCCGACGCCGTGACCTACAACATCATCAACGTCTTCGCGATCTCGTTCGTGACGACCTACCTCGGCCTCCCGAGCGCCCTCATCCTGGTGGGCTTCACGATCTCGGCCGCCGTGCAGATCTTCCTCCTCCCTCTCTTCGGCGCCTGGTCCGATCGGGTCGGACGTCGACCCGTCTACCTCACGGGTATCGCGATCTGCGCCGTCGGTGGACTGGCCTACTTCCCGATCCTGCAGCTGAACCAGCCGCTCACGACCTGGCTCATCATCGTCGCGGTGCACGCCATCGGCACCGGCATGATGTTCTCCATCCAGGGTGCGTTCTTCGCCGAGATGTTCGGAACCCGGATGCGTTACACCGGTCTCGGCGTGGTCTACCAGAGCTCGTCCCTCATCGGCGGCGCGCCCACGCCGGTGATCGCCGTGGCACTCACGTCCGCTTTCTTGGGGTCCTTCTGGCCCGCCGTCATCTACCTCGTGGCGATGTGTGTGATCAGCGGGATCTGCGTGCTCCTGGTGTCGGACAACTCGAAGGTCGACCTGAGCGACACCGCCTCGATCACCACGCGACGCGCGAAGCAGGTCCGGTCGTGAGCCCGCAGCGGAAGCGCCCGAACATCGTCCTGATCATGACGGACCAGCAGCGGTTCGATTCGATCGCGGCGCTCGGCCACGACCACGTGGACACGCCCCACCTCGATCGGCTGGTGAGGGAGGGCACGGCGTTCACGAACACGTACGTCGCCTCGCCGTCGTGCGCGCCGTCACGAGCGAGCCTCTTCACGGGCCTCTACCCGCACAGCTCCGGCGTCTTGCGGAACGACGACAAATGGTCGCACTCGTGGGTCGAGCTCCTCGCGGAGTCCGGGTATCGGTGCACGAGCATCGGCAAGATGCACACCTACCCCTACGAGGCGCCGGTCGGTTTCCACGAGCGGCACGTGATCGAGAACAAGGACAGGGCGCACCCCAACCTGCCCTACTTCCTCGACCAATGGGACAAGGCGATCTGGATCCGCGGACACGAGAAGCCCAGCAGGGTCACGTACCGGACGCTCCCCGATTACGCCGAGCGTCTCGGAGCGTTCGAGTGGCAGCTTCCGGACGACCTGCACGCCGACAACTTCGTCGGCAACCTCGCCCGCCACTGGCTCGACACGTATCCGGGTCACGACGATCCGTTCTTCCTGCAGATCGGTTTCCCCGGCCCGCACCCCCCGTACGACCCGACGTCCGCGCACCTCGACGCGTACCGCGACCGGGCGATGCCGGAGGCGAAGCGCACCCAGGCGGATCTCGACTCCCAGCCGACGCCGTTGAAGAAGCTGCGCGAACACCACCAGGCGAACGACCACGACGCGATCGTGCAGCTCGCGGACCCCACGAGGGAGCAGCTCGACCGTCAGCGTCGCCACTACTTCGCGAACGTCTCTCTGATCGACGAGCAGGTCGGCGGACTCATCGACGCCCTCGACGAGCGCGGTGTGCTCGACGACACGATCATCGTCTTCACCTCCGACCACGGCGACGCCCTCAACGACCACGGGCACTCGCAGAAGTGGACGATGTACGAGCCGAGCGTGCACGTCCCCGGCATCATCTGGGGTCCCGGCAGGGTGGCGGCGGACCAGCAGCTCGACGGGCTCATCTCCCTCATGGACTTCGCCCCGACGCTCCTCGAGCTCGCCGGCCTCACGGCCCCCGAATGGATGGAGGCGGAATCGCTCGTCCCCGCACTCGACGGCGAAGAATGGACGGGCCGACGGTACGTGTTCTCGGAGCATGCGCGCGACTTCATCCTCACCGAGACGGCGCTCATGACGATGGTGCGCGACGAGCGATTCAAGCTCGTCGAGTTCATCGACTACGACGAGGGCCAGCTGTTCGACCTCGACGCCGACCCGTTCGAGGAGCACAACCTCTGGGCGCACGAGGAGTACCGGGACACGCGGCACCGCCTCGAGAAGGCCATCGCCTCGTGGCGCGCTTCGAGTTCCATGACAACGGCCACCTGGGGAAAGGACTGGCGATGACGAACACCACCATGACCGAGACGAGCGGGCGGGGCCTGCCCGCCACCATGCGGGTCTCCACCCTCGACGCCGCCCACAGCCTGTCCCTCACGGAGCGGTCCGTGCCGACGCCTGGGCCCCGGGAGGTCCTCGTCCGCATCGCCTCCGTTGGCGTGTGCGGAAGCGACACACACTACTTCGAGCACGGCCGCATCGGCCCGTTCGTCGTGGACGGGCCGCTCGTACTCGGGCACGAGGCCTCCGGCACGATCGTCGCCGTCGGGTCCGAGGTCGATCCGGATCGAATCGGCCGTCGCGTGTCGATCGAACCGCAGAAGCCGTGCCGCCAGTGTGCGGAGTGCAAGGCCGGGCGGTACAACCTCTGCCCCGACATGGAGTTCTACGCGACCCCTCCGATCGATGGCGCCTTCGCGGAGTTCGCCCTCATCGATCACGACTTCGCGCACGACGTGCCCGACACGATCTCCGATGACGCCGCGGCGCTAATCGAGCCGTTGTCCGTCGGTATCTGGGCGTCGCAGAAGGCGGCGATCGCGCCCGGTCATCGCGTACTCATCGCGGGCGCCGGCCCGATCGGCGTCATCGCCGCGCAGGTCGCCAGGGCCTTCGGGGCGAGTGAGGTCCACGTGTCCGATATCGCGGAGGAGCGACTCGCTTTCGCCGCAGAGCACGGCGCGACCCACACCCACGTCGCCGGGGAGGACCTCTCCGGACTCGGCGTCGACGCGTTCATCGACGCGTCGGGAGCCGGTCCCGCCATCCGATCCGGGATCGCGGCCGTGCGCCCCGCCGGACGGGTCGTGCTCGTCGGGCTCGGCGCCGACGACCTCGAGATCCCCGTCAACCTCCTGCAGAACCGCGAACTGACGATCACGGGTGTGTTCCGCTACGCCAATACGTGGCCCACCGCGATCGCGATGCTCGCCGACGGTCGCGTCGACCTCGACGCTCTCGTGACGGGTCGCTTCGGCCTCGACGACGTCGAAGCCGCCCTCACCGCCGGCCGGGAGCCGGGGAGTATGAAGAGCGTCGTGACGCCCGGACGCTGATCGTCGGCCTGACGGTGGGGAGCTCGCCGCGCGGCGAGCTCCCCACAGCCGGCTAGCTGCTCGCGCGGATCGCCTTCACATACTCCTCGACGCGAGCGAACAACTCCTTGTCGTAGGGTCCCCATTCCGGTCGGGGTGTGTCCTCGCCACGGTACGGCTCGTCCGAATAGCGCTCCTGGTACTCCGCGAGCTTCGTCTCCATGTCGGCCTTGATCGCGGCGTACGCCGGGTCGTCGGCCACATTGCGCACCTCGGTGGGGTCGGCACGGAGGTCGTACAGCTCCCACTCCGGCTCGAAGACGCGCTCGGAGGCACCGGGTACACCGAGCCCGGCGCCGTAGTAGTAGATGAGCTTGTAGTCACGCGTGCGGATGCCGTAATGCGCGGGGGCCCCGTGGATGGGGTCGTCGTGCTCCCAGTAGCGGTAGTACGCCGCGTCCGGCCAGTCCTCGACCGACTCGCCGCGGAGCAGGGGGAGGAAGCTGCGCCCCTGGGACGTGGGCAGGGCGTCGTCCGCCTCGATGCCGCACGCGTCGAGGAAGGTCGCCGCGAAGTCGACGTTCGTGATGATGGCCTCGCTGCGCGACCCCGCCTCGATCTGCGCGGGCCAGCGCATGAGCATCGGCATCTGCAGCGACTGGTCGAACATGAGCCGCTTGTCGAACCAGCCGTGGTCGCCCAGGAAGAATCCCTGGTCGGAGGTGTAGACGATGAGCGTGTTCTCGGCGAGACCCTTCTCCTCGAGGTGATCGAGCATGCGTCCGACGTTGTCGTCGATCGACTGGATGCACTGCAGGTAGTCGCGCATGTAGATCTGGTACTTCCAGCGCATGCGCGCCTCGCGGTTCTCCTCGCCGCGGAGGTGCTCGGGAACCTCCATCTTGAGGTCGTCCGCGCCCATGTCGTCGGCGATCGTCATGTGCACGCCGCGCACCGCCTTGCTGCGGGTCTCGTAGTCGTCGAAGAACGTCTCGGGCTCCGGGATCGAGCCGTCGGCGTAGAGGTGCTTGTGCTTCTCGTCCGGCACCCACGGGCGGTGCGGTGCCTTGTGGTGCACGAGGAGGCAGAACGGGTCGTCGGCGTCGAGCCCGTCGATCCAGTCGAGGGAGAGATCCGTCACGATGTCGGTCGCGTACCCCTTCTCGATCGCGCGGCCCTCGGGAGCGATCATCTCGGGGTCGACGTAGTCGCCCTGGCCGGGGAAGACCTTCCAGTCGTCGAAGCCGCGCGGTTCCGACACCTCCTGCTCGCCGAGGTGCCACTTGCCGAAGAGGGCCGTGCGGTAGCCGCTGTTCCGCAGCACGTCGATGAAGGTCGGCACGCGGTAGTCCATCTCGGTCCAGATCGATGAGACGCCGTTCACGTGCGAGTACGTTCCGGTCAGGATCGACGCCCGCGAAGGCGAGCAGATGGAGTTGGTGCAGAACACGGCGTCCATGCGCATCCCGCCCGCGGCGATGCGGTCGAGGTGCGGGGTGCTGTTGACCCGGCTGCCGTACGCGGAGATCGCGTGGGCCGCGTGGTCGTCTGACATGACGAAGATGATGTTCGGGCGAGTCATGGTGCCTACTTTCAGGTGGTCCGACGGCGCGAGAGGAGCGACCTCGGGTGGGATCGGGACGGACGCGTCAGGAGGCGGCGTCGAGGGCGGGTGGGAGGAGCAGATGCTCGTGGGCGTCGGGACTCTCCGTCTCGGCCACGATGAGACGCGCGCACTCGCGGCCCGCCTCGTCGAGGGGGAGACGCGAATAGACGAGGTTCGGCCACAGAGCGGGTGACAGGATGCCGGCGGCGAGCGAACCGATCGTGAAGCGGTCGTCGCGACGCCGGGCGGTGCTGAAGACCGGTTCCACGTCGGCGCCCCACGAACAGACGAGGGCCGTCACCGACGGGTCCGCACCGTCCTCGCGGAGAGTGCGCTCGACGCGCTGGGCGAGCTCCACGGGGTAGGAGGCCATGTCTTCCTTGTGGGTGTCGAAGTCGCGCAGCCTCTCCGTCGTGATCCCGGTGTTGACGACCCGCAACGCCATGTGGGGTCGCCGACTGAGCCCGTCGATCACGGCCCGCTCCCGGATCCGCTCGGATCGCGAGACCAGCTCCGGCCGCACGTAGTACACGATGCGGATGCCGCGTCGCTCGAGCTCGGCGAGCACGATCTCCACGCCGGTGCCGTAGTCGAAGTCCACCGTGGAGTACGGTCGCTCCTCCTCGTACGCCCCGCAGTCGAGCGCGACGAACGGGATGCCGTGTTCCGCGACCGGTTCGGCGAGCTCGGTCGGCACCTCGTGGTCGTCATGGCCGATGAAGACGAGGCCGTCGAGCCGGTAACCGCGCACCGCATCGACCCACTGCGATGCCGGCGCCTTGTTCAGGAGCGAGAGGCTGAACCCGCGCTCGGCGAGTCCCGAGATCATGCCCTGCACGATCGCGGCGTAGCGGGGAGTCGAGACGGGCTTGTCGAGGAGGAACCCGATGGTCTGGCTCGACCGGGCCTGAAGAGACCGTGCGAGCCCGTTCGGCACGTAGCCGATCTCGCGCGCGATGCGCCGGATGGTCGCCTTCGTCGCGTCGCTCAGCGGCATGGTGCTCTGCTCGTTGAGCGCGTACGAGACGGTGGACACCGACACCCCCGCCCGCGCGGCGATGTCCTTCAGCGTCGGTCGAGCCATCGTCCTCATACCTCCTCGCCGCGCCGTGCCTTCAGCTCGGCGACGTTCGCGGCGACGCGGCTCCGGTTCAGAGGGTAGACGACGAGGATGATGAGTCCTGCGAGACCGTAGAGGATTCCGGGAACGAGCGTGGACAGCAGGTAGATCCCGTCGATGGTCTCCTGCGTCTGGGTCGGAACGCCCGACTGGAAGCCGATCGCCGTGAGGGCGAACCCGGCGACACCGCCCGCGAGCGCGAGGCCGAGCTTGCGGGCCCACGTGTTGAGCGCGTAGACGGTACCGTCGTCGCGCTCGCCGCTGCGGACCTCTTCGTGATCGATCACGTCGCCGATGACCGCCCACACGAGCAGCGTGTAGAGCCCCATTCCGAACCCGCCGAGCGACGTGACGACGATGAACACCCATGGCGACGTCACTTGGATGACGGCGAGGACGAGGAGGACGGCCGATGCGAAGAACATCCCGGCGACGATGATCTCCTTCTTCCCGAAGCGCCGAGCGAGCCGGGTCGCGAAGGGGGCGAGGAGGAGCGCCGGGAGGAAGCCGGCCAGTTGAGCCGGGCCCGACAGCGCTCCGTTGTTGAAGTAGCTGAGCCACAGGTAGGCAGCTGTCGACGCCACGAGGAGCGACGCGAGCATGAGCACGATGTTCCCCGCCATGAGCCCGAGGAGCGCGCGGTTGCCGACGAGCGAGCGGAGCAGCCGCAGGAAGCTGCGCTTCTCCTGCGTGGGCACGGCCTGGACGCGTTCCCGCACGTTCGTGTAGCAGACGAGGTAGAAGACGAGGGCGGCGAGGGAGAACACCACGCCCGTGATGAAGAACGCCGAGGGCACGACCTGGGAGACGCCGTCGACCGTCGCGTAGAGGAACAGCGGCGGCACGAGGGCGACGAACAGGCCGGCGACGTTGGCGCCGAACGCGCGGAACACGGAGAGTGACGCGCGCTCGACCGGGTTCTGGCTCATCACCGAGGCGAGCGAGCCGTAGGAGATGTTCACCATCGTGTAGAAGACCGAACCCCAGAGGAGGTAGGTGACGGCGGCGTAGCCGAGCTTCATGCCGTAGTCCCAGTCGCCGATGAACGGCACGTAGAGCAGGGCGCTCACGACGGCGAGGGGAATGGCGGCGCGAGCGATCCACACGCGGAACCGGCCGGCCTTCGAGGGCGTGTGCTTGTCGAGGAAGCGACCCCAGAACACGTCGGTGAAGGCGTCGAGCAGTCGGGCGCCGAGGAAGATCAGTCCGACGTGCGCGGCCTCGAGTCCGGCGACGTTCGTGTAGAAGACCAGGAGATAGGCGGAGGCGAGGAGGAACGTGAAGTCGTTCCCGAGGTCGCCGAACAGGTAACCGATCTTGTCCCGCAGGCCGAAGGGGCGGGGGTTCGTGATGGACGGGGCGGGGGCGGCGGCTGTGCCGACGGTTTCGCTCATAGGGACTCCTCATCGAGTGCGATGACCCGACGCTAAGTTATTCAAACGTTTGAATCCAGACTTCAATCGTTTGAAGTCAGCGTATCCGCGATCGGCGAGCTTGCGACCGCGCCTCAGTCCTCTGGTGTCCGACGTGCCGGAGAGCGTCGCGACCGCCGTCGGCTCGGGGGTACCGCATCAGGAGGGTCGCGCGCGATGCGGCCCGGATCCGCCGCGATCGCGGCGAGGAACCGGCGACGCATCCGCCACGGGAGGACGACGGCTGTGACGACGATGACGAGCGACGTGAGCACGGTGTGAACGACGAGCTCGGCTGCGAAACCGCTTGTAATGACCAGGACGAACCAGATGGCTGTCAGCAGGACGGGTGGCACGACGGTCGCGATGCTCGCGCGCCGCGGGATGTCGACGTCGAAGAGCCCCAGGAGTCCCCAGATCGCCGAGCCGATGAGGAGGCCCGCGAGTGCGCTACCGAGACCGATCAACCCGCCGACGAACGCGCTGACGGCCAGCGCGCTCAGGAAGTTGAAACCGAGGATGGCGATGCCGAGCGCTCCGGCGATGTTCCCGGCCGCGAAACCCCATGCGAGAGATCGGACGACGATCGCGTCCCACGGGTACCGGGAGCGCTTCACGCCGCCCACGAAGTCGATCTCCGTCATCCCGACACCGCCTTCGTGCCGAGGAACCGGCGGCACAGAAGCGTCGCGATCACGATCGACGCAGCCGCAACCGCGGCCACGAGTACCGCCGAGGCTCCGTCGGGATTGGTGGGTGACAGGAAGGCCAGGAGAGCCCAGGCCCACAGGAGCGGCACGGCGATCGCGGCGACGGCCGCCGCCCCGATAGCGCGGACTCGCACGCCGCACCTGGTGGCTCGCAGGGCGGACCATGCGCCGAGCGCCACGAGGATCCCGGCGAACGATCCGAGGAGACCGACCACGGCGCCCGCGACGAGGTAGACGGGGAAGAGGACGGCGGCGAGCGGGGTGGAGGCGATGCTCACGGCCACGGCGAGGACGGCCCCGCAGGCCGCGCCCCAGAGGAGAGCTCGGCGGATCACCGACCAGAAGGGGGCGTGCGTCGAGCTGACAGCAGTGGGCGCGGTGCTCGGTGGTCGATCCGACATGGTCCCTCCTGTCCCGAGCGTACTGCTGCGGTGGTGAGCGCGCCCGTCACCCTTCCGGGGCGGTCGGAGGGATGTCGAGGGGTGGGATCGAGGGGATGTCGAAGTCCGGGATGTCGATCGTCGGAGGTGGCGAGTTCAGGTCGTCGAAGTAGTCCGGCGGGATGGTGGCGGGGGCCGGGTCCGAGTCGTCACCGATGGTCGGGGCGGGTTGGCCGGAGGCCCACGACGCCGTCGCGACGGTGAGGAAGGCGACGCCGCACAGCAGCATGATCGTGAGCAGGATGCCCGGGACGACGAGGCGGAACGCGCGCCAGGCGGTGGCGGCCTGGTTGCCGGGGACTCGCGTCCAGAAGGACGCCTCGACGAGGCATACGAGCCCGACGATGCCGGCGATCACGCCGAGGGCCGCGCGCGCCGTGCTCGACTCGTCCGGTGCATCGGGCGGGATGAGGCCGACGATGCAGAAGGGGATGAGCAGGAGCGGCGTCGTCGTGGCGCGGGCCCAGCGGTTGCGCGACAGGGCGAGCGTGTACCGGCCGAGCGGCTTCGGCGCGCCCTGATCGAGGCCCGGTGCCGCCGGTCCACCCTCGCTCAGGAGATCGTGTTCCGCGTCCGCCGAGGTCGCCACCGCGCGTTCTCGGGAGAACGTGGCGATGCGCGTCACGACCCAACCGAACGTCGCGACCACGAGGGCCCAGGCCGCCGGGGCGAGACCTGTGGCGAGGAGGACGCCCCCGAACACGCCGAAGATCGCGGCGGTGCGTCCGCCCCAGCGCGTCGCCACCCGCCAGGGCGCCTTCGAGTCGAGTTCGGCGCGATACCCGGGCGGAAGCGCCTGATAGCTCTTGTACTGGGTGGCCCACACCGAGAACGACGCGGCGGCCACGCCGACCATCCATCCGATGCGGTAGTCCGTCACGAGCGCCGTGCCGAGGGCTGCGAGGGCCGGGCCGAGCCACAGCATCACGAGCATCGCGCGGCGGCGGGTCGTCACGAGGGATTCGAAACGCATGCGCAGCGCGAGGTCGGCCGGCGAGGTCGCGAGGAGTCCGCTCACGATGTCGATCGACTCGTCGGGATCCCGGGCCAGCTCGGACTTCAGGGTGAGTAGCTGCGTGTTCGTCGGATCCTGGGCGAGACCGTCGTCGACGAGGCGCCGCGCCTCGGCCGGTCGCCCGGTGAACACCTCGATCTTCGCGGCGAGGACCGTGTACCAGGGGTCACCGCCGCCGAGCGCGAGCGACTGCCGCACGATCGCACGCGTGCGCTCCTTGCCGGCCGTGGACTTGTCGACCGACGCGTGGAGCGCGAGGTACATGAGCGCCGTCGGCTGTTCCGGCTGGTAGTGGAGCACCACGTCGAGGTGTTGTTTCATGAGGGGCCGGTCGCCCACCTGGTAGGCGGCCCACGCGATCATGAGGCGGGCCTGGAGCGAGTTGGGGTTCGCCTCGAGGGCCGCGGTCGCGGTCGTGACGACCTCCGGCCACCGTCGGCGGGCCTCCGAGACCTTCGCCAACGAGAGCAGGAGCGCGCCATCGTCCGGGCGCTGGGCGAGTTCGGTGCGCAAGAGCGTCTCGGCGCGATCGACCTGCCCGACGGAGAGGAAGGATTCGGCGCGATAGACGACGCCCTGGACGTGCTCGGACACGTCCTAGCGGATGCCGCGCGACTCGAGGAACTCGGCCAGGTCGTCGTAGCGGCCGTCGGTGTTCGCGAATGCGACGACGTTCTTCGCCCCCGACAGCCACGGCCCGGTGGACGGCCGGATCTCGCTCAGCACGTGGCGCAGCTCGTCCATGCCGATGGGCTGCACCTCACCCGACTGGATCGAACGGAGCATGGCCTGCTCAGCGGCGGAGGAAACGAGATGCTCGAGGTCGGCGCCCGAGAAGCCGTCCGTGCTGCGGATGAGCTCCCCGAGGTCGATGCCGGCGACGGGCCGACGGTCGAGGTGCATACGCAGGATGGCCTCGCGCGCGGGCGCGTCGGGCGGGAGAACGAGGAGCATGCGGTCGAAGCGGCCGGGGCGCATGAGCGCCGGGTCCACCTCCCACGGGCTGTTCGTCGCGGCGAGCACGAAGAGGCCGTCATTGTCCCCGACCATCGAATCGAGCTCCATGAGCAGCTGGTCGACCATCGCGCGCATGCCCGACCAGCCGGTGCCGATGCTCGAGCGCTTCGCTCCGATCGCGTCGATCTCGTCGAGGAAGAGCACGGCGGGGGTCAGGCTGCGGGCGTGCTCGAAGAGCGCGCGCAGGTTCTTCTCCGTCTCGCCGAAGTGGGTGCCGAGGATGTCGGCGAGGCTCGCGGTGAGGAACCGGGCACCGAGCTCGCCGGCGATCGCGCGCGCCATGTACGTCTTGCCGCAGCCGGGAGGGCCGTAGAGGATGAGGCCGCCACGGAGGTTCTTGCCGAACGCCTTCGCGAGCTCGGGGTGCTTCATGGGTTCGAGGAAGCTCTCGCGCAGGCGCCGCTTCACGTCCTCGAGACCGCCGACGTCGGCGAGCGTCACGGTGCTCTGGTACTCGTCGACGACAGGAGCTGCGGTGTCGCCGCCGGGGGTGATGGGCATCTCGTCGGTCGATTCGGGGTCGGGCGTGGACGCGACGTAGGGCGGCGGGACGGCGGATGCTCCGAGCTCGCTCTCCGCGCGGGTCCAGTCGAAGGAATCGTGATCGCGGGCCTCAGGGGCCTCGGCCGCCCTGCTGAACTCGTCGCGCGGTTCCTGGAGATTCGATGAGATGGCGTCGCTCGTGTCTGCGGAGGCGTCGCGGCGGTCGTCCTGGTCCTGCGCGGTGTCGTTCGCGTCGCGCGCACTGCCAGCCGGCGGGGTGCGCATCGCGCCCGTGGCCTGCGTGAGGACGGACATCGCCTCGCCGTTCCCGGGCTCGCGGGCGAGGGCCGTCGCGGCCTGGGTGACGGCCTCGTCGAGTCGTCCTCGGTCGAGCAGGAGTCGGGCGACCTGCACGCGGAGCTCGACGTTCTCGGGGCTCGCCTCGAGAGCTGCGAACAGGCTGTCGAACAGGGCGTCGCTCATGCGTTCAGCCTACCGACGCCCCGTGTCTCTTTTCCTTCCGGGAGGTGACGCGATTCGTCGCCGAGCGGGCCGCCGACGACCGCGTGGCTCCGCCGCGCGCGCGTCACCCGACCATCGGCCGAGGCAGCATCGGTGAGCTCGCGGAGGTGGGCGGCGAGCCGGCCGGAGTCGAACTGACGCTCGACGAGCGCACGGGCGCCGAGCGCGAGGGCCGCCGTGTCGACGGAGCCGTCGGTGAGGCGCATGATGGTGTCGGCGAGCGCCGCGATGTCGCCCGGTTCGCACAGGAGGCCCGTCTCGCCGTCGATGACGACCTCGGGAATCCCTGTGACGGAGGTCGAGACGCACGGGACGCCGACCGCCATCGCTTCGAGCAGCACCGTCGGCAGCCCATCGACGTTGCCGTCCTCGCCCACGACGCACGGAACGACGAATGCGTCGGCGGAGCGGAGGAGGCGTGCCACCTCGTCCTGCGGAATGGGGCCGAGGAGGTCGACGACGTCCTCGAGTCCCCGGGCGCGGACGCGTTCGGCGAGGGACTCGGCGCGTTCGCCGCCCCCGGCGAGCTCGAGGGTGACGCGGACCCCGCGGTGCCGGAGCAGCGCTACGGCGTCGATGAGCACCTCGAAGCCCTTCTTCTCGACGAGCCGACCCACTGCGACGAGGCGCAGGGTCTCACCGGGCGTCGTCGGCCGACGGAACGGGAAGCGATCGAGCTCGAGGCCGTTGTGCACGAGGTGAATGCGCTCGACCAGCTCGGGAAGGAGGCCCTCGAGGTACCGCACGTTATAGGCGCTCACCGTCGCGACGTAGGAGGCACCCGCCACTTTGCCTCGCAGGTGCTCGGTCTGCACCGACTCGTGGAAGAGGTCCTTCGCGTGGGCGGTGAAGGAGTACGGGACACCGGTCAGGCGGCTCGCGAGGCGCGCGACCGTAGTCGCCGAGGTCGCGAAGTGGGCGTGCAGGTGGGTGATGCCATCGACGATCACGCGCTGCGCCAACCACACGGCCTGCACGGCGTCGTCGACCTCGACCGCGAGGAGCTCGTCGAGCTCGCGTCCGATCGCCGAGGACAGCGACGGGAGCCGAGCCGCCTCCCTGAGCACGTCCCAGAGTGCGGACGGCCGGGTCGTCTGCGGCGCGTAGTTCACCTCGGCGGCCACGCGGGCGAGCTCCGGGTGGAACCGCGGGTCGTCGGAGCGCTGCAGGGCGAAGATCGTGATGTCCTCGCCGGCGGCCTCCCGCGCGAGCAGTTCCGTGACGATGAACGTCTCCGAGAACCGCGGGTAGACCTTCACGACGTAGCCGATGCGCGCTTGCGTCGAGCGCTCGATGCTGTCAGACCGCACTGGGACGTCCTTCTTCTTCGCCTGAATCCCGTTCGAGCTTCTCCCGAGTTGGCTTCGCTCCACTCATCGTGGACCCTCTCCCGTCGAAGTGCGGACTTTTGCCCCCGAATCGGGCGTTCGGGGGGCGGAAGTCCGCACTTTCGCGACGGGAAGGGGGGAGGGAGGAGGGAGGAGCGGGCCGGGCGTCAGGAGGAGGCGCGGGCGGCGGCGACCTCGCGGCCGCGCGGGGTGTCCGCGAAGCGGGCCATCATCGTGGCGATCGTCGCGGCGTCCTCGTTGGCCCCGAAGGCCTCGGCGTGCGGTTCGAGGCGGATGCTGTCTCGGAGTGAGCCGGCCGCGACGGGGTCGAAGCCGAGTCGATCGACGATGTCGTTCACGATCGCGACCGCCTCCGCGTCGTCCCCGGCCACGGCGATCGCCTTGCGACCGTCGGCTCCCGTGGGCTTCGGACCCTCATCGAGGTCGTGGTAGCCCATGTGGTTGAAGGCCTTCACGATGCGCGAGCCGGGCAGGAACGCCTGCACGCGCTCGCTCGTGGAGACCCGAGGGTCGGTGAGGTCGTCGCGGATGCCGTCGACCTCCCACCAGTAGTTCATGGCGTCGATGACGACCTTCCCGTCGAGCTCGGCGACAGGAACGCTCGGCAGCTTGCCGAGGGGCAGCGCGAGCACGACCACGTCGGCGTCGCGCGCGGCTTCCGCGCTCCAGACGGCCTCGGATCCCGGCGCGAGCACGCCCACGATGAGGCGGATCTTGTCCGGCGTGCCGGACCCGGAGATGAGCACGCGATACCCGGCCTCGACCGCGAGGCGCGCGAGGATCGTGCCCACCTTGCCGGCGCCGAGGATGCCGATCGTGCGGGGCTCGTCGGGTCGTTCCATGCTCATGCGTGCTCCTCCTCCGGGACCATCGGTCCATTTCCATGCGTACGAATGGAAATAACACCGACGCGTGTCGAGTTCTTCCCAGTGTCGCCGACGTTCGTTCCCCTGGCGCAATCGCCCGCACGGGAGGCACCATGGACCGCATCGCGACCGTCGTCGTGATCGGCGCGGGACAGGCCGGGCTCTCCGCGGCGTTCCATCTCCGGCGCCGCGGATTCACCTCCGCACTGGAACCCGCGACACCCGATGCGCGCACGTTCGTGGTGCTCGACGCGAACCCCGCGCCCGGCGGCGCCTGGCAGCACCGCTGGGAGTCGCTGCGCATGGCCACGGTCAACGGGATCTTCGACCTGCCGGGCCTCCCGAAGCCACCCATCGATGACACGGATGCGTCGCGCGACGCCGTGCCGGCCTACTTCGCCGCCTACGAGAGGGAGTTCGGCTTCCCGATCCTGCGCCCCGTGAGTGTGGACGCGGTGCGCCGCGCGGATGACGATCCGGCCGGCGACCTGCTCGTGGAGACGGATCGCGAGGGGACGTGGCGCACGCGCGCCGTGATCAATGCGACCGGCACGTGGACGAGTCCACGGCTGCCCGCGTACCCCGGCGCGGACACGTTCCGTGGCCGCCAGCTCCACACCCGCGACTACGTCTCGGCCGACGAGTTTGACGGGCAGCGCGTCGCGATCGTGGGCGGCGGGATCTCCGCGGTGCAGCAGCTCGAGGAGATCTCGCGCGTCGCGCAGACCTTCTGGTTCACGCGGCGCGAGCCGGTGTTCCTGGAGGGCGACTTCCTGCCGGAGACGTCGGGTCGCGACACGATCGCGAAGGTCACGGCCGACGTCGAGGCGGGGCGCCTCGCGGGCAGCGTCGTCTCCTACACGGGGCTCATCTGGACGGACTACGCCCTCGCCGCCCGGGACCGCGGGGCACTCGCGCGGCGCCCGATGTTCACGGCCATCGAACCCACGGGCGTGCGCGAGGCCGACGGCTCCTTCACCGAGGTGGACGCGATCCTCTGGGCCACCGGCTTCACCGCCGCGCTCGAGCACCTCGATCCGCTCGACCTGCGCGGACCCCTCGGCGGCATCCAGTTGGAGGGCACGCGCGTGGTCGCCGAACCGCGCGTGCACCTCATCGGCTTCGGGCCGTCCCAGTCCACGATCGGCGCCAACCGCGCCGGCCGCGAGGCGGTCGCGACGCTCGTGAAGACGGTGCTCGCAGCCGACACGGCGTGACCCGGGGGACGATCGATCGACTTCCGCGTCACTCCCGCCCGTTCAGGATGTCCAGCCAGTTCGTGGGGAGCCGCTCCGCGGGACCGGGCACCGTCTGATCGACGGGATGGCTCTGCGGATCGGCGAGTCGCGGACCGGCCGCCATCGACTCGGTGCCGTAGTCCCAGAACCAGTCCTCGCCGGGCTCGAAGCTCTGCATGACCCGATGCGCGGTGGATCGGTAGTGCGCCGTCGCGTGGCGATTCAGCGAGTCGTCGCAGCAGCCGACGTGGCCGCACGCGGCGCACCGGCGAAGGTGGAACCACCACGAACCGGTCTCGTCGCACTCGACGCAGCCCGGTCCGCTCGGCGGCACGGCGGGGTCGATCCTGTTCGTATCGATCGTCATGAGACGACTGTGCCGCCTCGGGTACCGTCGCGTCCAGACCCCCGCGCCCGGTCGGGTGCGTTCTCGGCGTTCGTCGTCCACAGGGCGGTGTCGCGTGTGTCGTCCCCTGCGGCGCATCCCGGCCCGTGACCGTCGGTGGTCGCGGCTAGCCTCATCAGCATGTACCTCCTCGATGGCGTCACCCCGATCACGAGCGCGAGCGACCTCACGGCCGCCTCGAAGTGCGAGTTCGCGTTCCTCCGGTCGATCGACGCCAAGCTCGGCCGGGTCGAGGCCACGGTGGACGACGACCCGATGTACGCGCGCTCCTCGGCCCTCGGCGACGAGCACGAGCTGCGCGTGCTCGAGCAGTACCGTGCGGAGTTCGGCGATGCGGTCCGTGAATTCGAGCGGCCCGACGTGCGCGATCGCGCGGCCATGGAGCAGGCGCATCGCGAAACGATGCAGGCGTTCCGCGACGGGGCTCCCCTCGTGTTCCAGGCCGTCTTCTTCGACGGCTCGTTCGTGGGCTTCGCCGACTTCATCGTGCGCGTGCCCGCGACGGAGGACAAACCGGCCCGATACCGCGTGCAGGACACGAAGCTCGCGCGGTCGGCCAAGGTGCCGGCGCTGCTGCAGCTCGCCGCGTACGTCGAACAGCTCTCGAACGAAGGCATCCCGGTCGATGACGAGGTCGACGTGATCCTCGGCGACGGCACCGTGAGCACCCACCTCGTGGCCGACATCCTCCCCGTGTACCGTCGCCGCCGCAACCGGCTCGTGCGCATCGTGCAGGAGCGTCTCGACGACACCGAGCCCGTGCGCTGGGACGACCCGCGCTACACGATCGACGGACGCTGCGCCGATTGCGAGCGCGAGATCCAGGAACGCCGCGACGTGCTCCTCGTCGCGCGCGTACGCCTGACGCAGCGCGAGCGACTGCGCGCGGCCCGCGTCACGACGATCGACGAACTGGCCGCGCGCACGGAGCCGGTCGAGGGCATCGCCACGGCCACTCTCGAGGGCCTGCGCGAGCAGGCGGAGCTGCAGCTGCAGGCACCGTCCGACGGCGGTGCACCTCCCGTGCGGCTCATCAGTACCGACCCGATCGCGCACCTGCCGGTGCCCGATCCGGGAGACGTCTTCTTCGATTTCGAGGGGGACCCGCTCTACACCGAGGGCAGCCCCGGCCACCCCGTCGGCACCCGCTGGGGCCTCGACTACCTCTTCGGACTCGTCGACGTCGACGAGAAGTTCACGGCCTGGTGGGCCCACGACTTCGCCGCGGAACGCGAGGCACTGCGCGGCTTCCTCGACTGGATCGCCGAGCGCCGCGCACGCTTCCCCGGGCTGCACATCTACCACTACGCCGCGTACGAGCGCACGCACCTCCTCGCACTCGCCGCCCGCCACGGCACGGGGGAAGAGGAAGTGGACCAGCTGCTCCGCGAGGGCGTACTCGTCGACCTCTACCCCGTGGTGCGCGCCGCCGTGCGGGTGGGCTCCCGCTCGTATTCGATCAAGAAGCTCGAGCCGCTCTACATGGGGGAGGAGCACCGCGAGAGCGACGTGAAGGACGGCGCCGCCTCCATCGAGGCCTACGCGCACGCTCGGGAGCTCGCGGCATCGCCCGATCCGGCCGTCCGCGAGCGCGGCGCCGCCGAGCTCGCGGAGATCGGTGATTACAACCGCTACGACTGCGTGTCCACCGTGCGATTGCGCGACTACCTCCTCTCGCTCGCACGAGCGGTCGGTGTCGAGCCGGGTGCCCCCGTGGTCGAGGTCGGCGAGCTCGCCGTCGCCGAGCCGTCGCCGCTCCACGCCGAGCTCACGCGGCTCGCGGGCGATCCGCTCGACCCGGAACGCGATGCGGACCACGCGGCGCTCGCGCTCGCGGCCGCGGCCATCGACTACCACCGGCGCGAGCAGAAGGTCTTCTGGCAGGAGCACTTCACTCGCCTGTCCGCTCCCGTCGACGAGTGGGCCGACGTGCGCGACGTGTTCGTCGTGGACTCCGTCGAGGTCGTGCGCGACTGGTACCGCGAGGGAAAGCAGCGTACGGACCGCCGTGTGCTCCGCCTCCACGGCACGCCCGCCCCCGGCAGCTCCCTCAAGGCGGGGAGTGAGCTCAACGCGCTCTACGACGTGCCGGCGCCGTTCTCGAACCCGGGCGGCACGCCGGGTGCGCGGTCGTGGACGGGAATCCGCGTGCTCGAGAACGACGACGAGGGCACTCTCCTCATCGAGGAAGGGCTCCGCGGCGGTCGCGATCCATACGACGACGCCCCTGTGGCCCTCACGCCGGGGGCTCCGCCCCGCGCCGGTGCGCAGGCCACCGCGATCGAGCACTGGGGCAACGCCATCCTCGATGCGTTCGCGGCAACCGCGAACGTGCTGCACCCGGGCATGGACCTCGCCTCCGCCTCCTGGCCAGCGGACCCCGTGGTCGACATCCTCCGCCGCCGTGCCCCGCGCACGGTCAGCGGATCGCCGCTGCGCCACTCGCTCGGCGACGACGGTGCGGCCCGCACGGTGCCCGACATCGTCGCGAGCCTGCTCGATCTCGACCAGTCGTACGTCGCCGTCCAGGGTCCCCCCGGCACGGGGAAGACCTACGTGGCCACCCACGTCATCGCCGATCTCGTGCGCGAACACGGGTGGGCCGTCGGCGTCGTCGCGCAGTCGCACGCCGCCGTGGAGCACCTCCTCACCGGACTCGTGAACAACGGGCTCAGCCCGCAGCTCGTGGCGAAGTCGCTCAGTGCTTCTTCAACCAGTGCGAGCGTCGGCCCCGACGAGGCCGAGCGCGCGTTCACCGTGCTCCCGAAGAGCGGCCACCTCGCCTACGCGGCGGAGCGCACCGCGGCGGGCACGGGGTACGTCATCGGCGGCACCGCGTGGGACTTCAGCAACACCGACCGCTTCGGCCGCCGCCAGCTCGACCTGCTCGTGGTGGAGGAGGCCGGGCAGTTCTCCCTCGCCCCCACGATCGCCGCGAGCGTCGCCGCCCGCAACCTCCTGCTCCTCGGCGATCCCCAGCAGCTGCCGCAGGTCACGCAGGGCATCCACCCGGAACCCATCGACACCTCGGCCCTCGGCTTCGTGGCCGACGGTGCCGACGTGCTCCCCGCCGAGATCGGGTACTTCCTCGCGCAGAGCTGGCGCATGGACCCCGCCGTCACCGCCGCCATCTCCGACCTCTCCTATGCCGGGCAGCTGCGATCTGCCCCGTCGACGGCCCACCGCCACCTCGACGGTCTCGCCCCCGGCGTGCACGTGGTGCCCGTGGCGCACGAGGGCAACGCGACGCATTCGTCGGAGGAGGCCGCGGCCGTCGTCGACATCGTGCGCGGTGTCCTCGGACTCGGATGGACCGACCCCGGCGCCCTCCACGATGGGAAACCGCTCGACCGTCACCCGCTCGAGCAGTCCGACGTCATCGTGGTGTGCCCGTTCAACGCCCACGTGGCCGCGGTCCATGAGGCGCTCGACACCGCGGGACTCACCGGGGTGCGCGTGGGCACCGTCGACAAATTCCAGGGTCAGGAGGCGGTGATCGCGATCCTGTCGCTCGCCGCGTCCTCGCCCACCGAGGTGCCGCGCGGCATGTCGTTCCTGCTCATGAAGAACCGGCTCAACGTGGCCGTCTCACGCGCCAAGTGGGCCGCGTACGTGGTGCACAGCCCCGCGCTCACCGACTACCTGCCGCACACGCCGGCGGCGCTCGCCGAACTCAGCGCGTTCCTCCGCCTCACCGACGCCGCGGTGGCGCCCGCGAGCTGAACTCCGCCCTGAGGGGCTCCGCTCTGAGGCGAGGATTCACTTCGCGCCCGACGTCGGCGCGCTGCAGGTTCTGCTGAGCGCTGCAGCAATTGCTGCCGCGCTCGCCAAACACTGCCGCGCGAGACGCAGAAGCTGCAGCGTCTCGGAGGCGACGGCGCGACCGAGTGACCGAGGCGAGACGCGGGAACGTAGCCTGACCGCAGCCCGGTCAAGGGTTCGGCGCTGTCACCCGCTGCGCCTACGCTGAACATCATGGACAAGCGCATTCTCGGTCGCACCGGAGCGACCGTCTCCGTCATCGGACTCGGCACATGGCAGCTCGGAGCGGACTGGGGTGACGTCTCCGAGGCGGACGCCCTCGCGGTACTCGACGCCTCCGTACAGTCGGGTGTCACCTTCTTCGACACGGCCGACGTCTACGGCGACGGTCGCAGCGAAACCCTCATCGGCCGTTACCTCGCTCAGAACCCGGGCCACGGCATCACCGTCGCCACGAAGATGGGGCGCCGCGTGGACCAGGTCCCCGAGAACTACACCCTCGACAACTTCCGCGCGTGGACGGACCGGTCGCGTCGCAACCTCGGGGTCGACACCCTCGACCTCGTGCAGCTGCACTGCCCGCCCACCCCCGTCTTCAGCTCCGACGCCGTGTACGACGCGCTCGACACCCTCGTGGAAGAGGGCGCCATCCGCCACTACGGCGTGAGCGTCGAGACCACCGACGAGGCGCTCGCCGCCATCGCCCGCCCGGGCACGGCCACCGTGCAGATCATCCTCAACGCGTTCCGTCTCAAGCCTCTCGACCGCGTGCTCCCTGCCGCCGCCGAGGCCGGCGTCGGCATCATCGCGCGCGTCCCGCTCGCCTCGGGCCTGCTCAGCGGCAAGTACACGACGGAGACGACCTTCGCCGAGAACGACCACCGGAACTACAACCGCTCGGGTGACGCGTTCGACGTGGGCGAGACCTTCGCGGGTGTCGACTTCGAGCGCGGTGTGGCCGCCGCCCAGGACTTCGCCGCCCTCGTCGCGGGCGAGCCCCTCGCGGGCCCCGACGGCGAGCCCGGCTCGGGCGAGTACAGCACGGCGCAGGTCGCGCTCGCCTGGGTCGCGCAGCAGCCCGGGGTCAGCTCCGTCATTCCGGGCGCCCGCTCGGTGGAGCAGGCCGAGGCGAACGCCGCCGCCGGCAGCATCGCACCGCTCAGCGAGGGCTTCCTCTCCTCTGTGAGCGACCTGTACGACGAGTACTTCCGTGCCGCCGTGCACGAACGCTGGTAGTGCGACATTGAGGGGTGCCGCGCACAGTGGCCGCGGGATTGCTCCCGAGGGCGCCAGCATCGCTCGAGGGCGCCACGTCGGAGTGGCGCCCTCGCTCGGGAGTATCCCCTTCGCCGGGTCGAGGTGGTGAGGGGGCGCAAGCCCGGGCTCGGTCCTGCGTTCGGCAACCTCTTCACGTCGAACCTGGCGTCGAGCCTCGGCGACGGTATCGCGCGCACGGCCGCTCCGCTCCTCGCCGTCCGTCTCACCGACGACCCGCTCCTCATCTCGGGCATCGCCGCTCTCGCGATGCTGCCGTGGCTGCTGTTCGCGGTGCCGGCCGGCATCATCATCGACCGGATCGACCGGCGCACCGCTCTCGCCCTCGCGAACGGTGGCCGAGCGGTCCTCGCCGGCGGGCTCGTGGCCCTCGCGGCGACGGACTCCCTCACCATCTGGTGGTTGTACGTAGCGATCTTCCTCTACGGCATCGGCGAGACCGTCTACGACGGTGCCATCCGCGCGGTCGTGCCGTCGATCGTCGACCGGCGGAGCCTGCCGCGCGCCAACTCGCGCATCGAGGCGGGCGAGCTCGTGGTGCAGAACTTCCTGTCCGGCCCGTTCACGTCCGCCCTCTTCGCGGTCTCCGTCCTCATCCCGCTCGGCGCGAACGCCCTCGTCTACGCGGGGGCCGTCGTGCTCGCGGTCCTCCTGCCGCGCGCCGCCGCGGGCACGCACCTGCAGGCGGCGGCCTCGCAACCGCGAGCGGCGTGGCACCACCAGTTCGCGGACGGATTCCGCTTCATCCTCGCGAGCCGCATGCTCACGACCTTGCTCGCGCTCAGCACCTTCATCGGGCTCTGCTACAGCGCCGCCACGGCGAGCTTCGTGCTGTACCTGCTCGACCGGCTCGCCCTGCCCGAGGCGTTCTTCGGGCTCTTCATGCTCACGGGCGCGATCGGCGGCATCCTCGGTTCGCTCGTCGCTCAGCGGCTCAAGGACCTGTGGGGAGCGGGAACGGCGATGGCCGTGGCGAACGTGATCTCCACCGCGTCGTTCCTCTTCATCGGGCTCGTCCCCACGCTGTGGGCAGCCGGCGTTGGCTACTTCGTGTCGTCCGCCGCGGTGCTCGTGTGGAACGTGCACGTGATGTCGCTGCGGCAGAGCGTGATCCCGAGTCGCTTACTGGGACGCGTGCACGGCTCGTGGCGCACGGTGCTGTGGGGCTCGATGCCGCTCGGTTCGGTCATCGGAGGCGCGCTCGGCCGCATCGATCTCACGGTGCCGTTCATCGTGGGAGGGGGGCTGGCGACGATCGCGGCGCTCGTGTTCTTCCGCTTCCTCCGCACCCTGCCGAACCCGGAGGACATCGACAACGGCGACCCCCGCCACGACCCCCCTCCCGCCTGACCGCCTCCTGTCGAATCCCGAAAGGGCTACTCCCGAGCGGGGGCGCCACTTCTACCTACCGCCCTCGGCAGCGAACAGGCGCCCTCGGGTCGAGCATCCGAGGACACGAACCAAGGACACCCCCTACGGCGCCACCTCACGCACCGCGTAACGTGCGTAGACGACGCCGCTCGCGAACGTGCGTGATTCGAGTAGCTGCAGATTCGCGCGCACGCCGGCGGGGTAGTGCGGGGTGCCGCCTCCCACGATGACGGGGAACGTGAACACGTGGTACTCGTCGACGAGTCCCGCCCGCATCGCCTCGGCGGCGAGCATCGCTCCGCCGAGCCCCACATCGGTGTCCGACGCGGCGACGAGCGCGCGCACCGCGTCGGGGTCGAAGGTGCGCTCGAGCCGGGTGCGGGCCGTCGACACCTCCTCGAGCGATGTGGAGTAGACGACCTTCTCCGCCGCTCGCCACAGCTCCGCGTAGTCGAGCGCGACGGCCGCACGCTCCGCGTCCGGACCCTCCGGCTCGGAAGCGGGGTCGAGCGCCGCCGTCTCCCAGTACGCCATCACCTCGTAGGTACGCCGCCCGTAGAGGTAGGTGCCGACGGGGCGCTCGAGGTCGTTGATGAAGGCGTGCACCTCGGGGTCCGGTTCGGCCCAGTCGAATTCCCCGTCGGCATCGGTGATGTACCCGTCGAGCGAGGCGATCGTGGAGTAGAGGAGTCGTCCCATGGCGGCAACTGTAGACCCGGCGCGCCGCCACGCCCAGGACTGGTGGCGTGCCGCGTGATGGCGGCGGGACGAAGCGTCCGCGCGCTGCTACCGTGAACCGGTGCAGTCTCCCGCTTCCGACCCCTCGCCCGCGCCGATCACCGACGGTTCTCGTCGCTCGATCGGGGGCGACCCGGCGGCGCGGCTCGCGCGCACCGGCGTGCGGGTGCTGGCCATCGGTGCGTCCGCGGCGCTCGTGGGAGCGATCATCGTGGCTGTCCTCGCGATCTCCGACGACGACGATGCCGTGACCGCGGCCTCCGCGATCCTCGTCGTGGTGGCCGTGCTGCTCGGAGCGCTCGCGGGGTATCTCTTCGCGGCCCTTCGCGCGCACGGCGGGACCGGATCCACCTCGCCGGCGGTGCGGCCCGCGGAGACGGGCCTGCGGGCTCACGGCGCCGACGGCGGTGAGGTCGTCTCCGACGACGAGATCGCGTCGGCTCGAGCGCTCTTCGGCGAGGGCGCAGGCCCTGCCCGCATCGATCCGTCCTGGCCGCGCTGACTCGACCCTGCGCGTCGGGCCCCGACGCGGGGTCGCCACCGTCGGCTCCATCGAGCCGGCCTCACTGAGCTGCTCCCGCGGGACCGAGTACGCGGAGCCGTCTCCGTGAGCACCGCGGATCGGCTCAGCTCCGCGCGTCCCGCGCCTCCCGCTTCGACGGCAGGCCCACGACGAACGCCACCGCGAGAGCGATGAGGGCGACGACGGCGGTGTACCCGAGGGTCGCGACGAACGGGGCCACCGAGGTGCCGTCGTCGAGGACGAACTGGCCGGGGAACGTCCCGACGCTGATGACCGGTCCCACCGGCGAGGCCGCCGTCATGAGGGTGAACACCAGGCCGGAGAGGGCGAGGGAGACGCTCGCGCCCACGGCCTCCGACAGCGATAACGCCGACGTGTTCCGTCCCTCCTCGCCGCGGTCCGAGGAAGCGAGGACGATCGTCGTGATGCGCGGGAACATGAGTCCCATGCCGGCGCCGGCGAGGAACCAGCCGATCACGGCGACGACCGGGTGCAGCATGAACGCCGCCGTGACGACCTGCACGACGGTGCCGGCGAACAGGAGCGATCCGCCCACTCGCATGAAGACCCGGTGGGGCACGGAATCGCCCGCGCGACCCTGGATCGCCGAACCGCTCGCCCAGGCGATGGCCCCGGCCGTGAGGGTGACACCGGACAACCACGGCGGGAGTCCGTAGCGGTCGTGGAGGAGGAGGGGGAGGTAGACCTCGGTTGTGAAGAACGTCGCGGCGATGAGGCCGCGGAGGAGTACGGCCGACGGGAGGCCGCGTCGTGCGGTGAACGTCCCCGGCGGGAGCAGCGGGCGCACGAGCACCGCGATGGCGACGAGTGCTGCCGCTCCCGCGAACCACCGCGTGGCGTCCGGCAGCTCCGCGCTCAGGCTCAGGGTCACGACCGCGACCGCGACGGCCGCGCTCAGGCCGAGCCGAGTGGTGGCGCCGAGTGGTCGGCGCGTCCCGGGCGCGGCGACCGCGCCGTCGTCGTTCGGCAGCTCCGGTTCCCCGGCATTGCGCCCGAGCGACCGGAGCGCGGGCGCCACGAGGACACCCGCGGCGGCGACGAGCGCGACGACCCCGAGGAACACCCAGCGCCAGCCCGCGGTGTCCGCGACGATCCCCGCGACGAGCGGGCCGACGAGCGACGGCACGACCCACGCGGCCGCGAAGGCCGCGAAGATCTTCGGGTGCAGCGGCGGCGGGTAGAGCTTCGCGACGAGCACGTAGATCGACACCGTCATCGCGCCCGACCCGAATCCCTGCACGAAGCGACCGGCGACGAGCGCGGGCATCGCGAGCGCCAGTCCGGCCACGATGAGGCCGATCGTGAACACCACGATCGCGGCGACCAGCGGTCGCGCCGGGCCGCGTCGATCGGCCCAGATGCCGGCGCCCACCATCCCGACGACGCTCGACGCGATGGGCGCGGCAAAAGCGAGGGAGTAGAGGGAGGCGCCGCCGAGCTCGTCGCTGACGACGGGCATGATCGTGGTGACGGCGAGGGATTCGAAGGCCGCGAGGGTGATGAGTGCGCACGTGCCGACGGTCGTGAGGGCGAGTCCTCCGGCGAGGATGCCGGTGCGGGCGTCGGGCGGTGTCGATGCTCGTGTCGGCTCGGGGTTCGGGGGAGTGGTGCTCACAGTGATTCGAGCCTAGGACCACCCGCTGCCAGCGACCACCCGCTGTCAGCGACCACCCGCTGTCATCGAGCACCCGCTGCCGTCGACCACCCGCTGTCATCGAGCGGGTAGCGTCGGATCGTGCCTTCCTTCCGCGTGACGATGACCGTGGGTGCGTTGATGCCGGGTGTCGCGCCCGAGCAGGTGCAACCGCGGGCGGAGGAGGCGGCGCGCGAGGTCGCCGTGCTGGAATCGTCGAACGTCGATGTCGTCCGGGGCGAGGCGCGGTTGACAGTGCGCTTCACGGTGGAGGACGCCGAGCTTGCGTTGCAGGTGGCGCGTTTCGTCGTGTCGAGCACGGCCGAGGTGGTGCGTGTGGGCCACTCGACCGTCACGGAGCGCGACGGCGGAACGTGGCGCCGCCTCGGCTGAGGCGCTAGTGCGGCTCGAGGGCTACACCTCTACCTGGCGCCCTCGAACCGCATGTGGTGCCGTGGGATGACGAGCCCGGAGGAGGGGGAACGCGACGGTGGTAGCGTGCGGGACGTGAACGACGACGAGCGTTGCCCCTGCGGGAGCGGCGACACCTACGGCACCTGCTGCGGCCCCCTCCATCGCGGGGAGGCGGTCGCACCCACGGCGGAGCGCCTCATGCGCTCGCGCTTCACCGCGTTCGTCCTGCACGACGCCCGCTACCTGCTCGCCACGTGGCATCCGACCACGCGCCCGCCACGGCTCCACCTCGACGCCGACGTGCGGTGGTTGCGGCTGCTCATCCTCGGGCACTCGGCGGGCGGGCCGTTCGACGACGAGGGCACCGTGGAGTTCGAGGCGATCTTCCGCACGGCGGACGGCCGCGGGGTCCAGCACGAGAACAGCCGATTCGTGCGCGAGGACGGGCGCTGGGTCTACGTCAGCGGGGTGGTCGCGGACTGAGGCGGTTCCCTCAGGGGCGTGTGGGCCGGCGGGGCGCCTGGGCCGGACAGGGCTGCCCGGGCGAGGAGCTGATCGGGCGAGAAGAAGACCGAGGCCCGGAGACCACTCCCCGCTGGAGCGTTTCGCCTCCGGGCGCGAGCCGTTCTTTCGCACCCCCGAACCCGCGACGTCCGAGTGGCCGAACGAGGTCCGTCTGCGGGTTCTCTTCCATTGGACCCCGGCGGAGGCCGACTGTCACGACCCCTCTTGACGGGGTTGCCGCTACCGTCGGGAAGGAACACACCGCGAAGTATCTCGGGAGGGAGCACTCATGAGCCAGGGTGACGTGACGGTGCCCAGGGGCGCGGGGCAGTCGATCCTCCAGGGGGTCGAGGCGCTCGCCGCAGACATCCGGTCCCGTCTCGCGGCTCGATCCGGCCGGCTGATGGTCGGCCTCGCCGGGTCGCCGGGATCAGGGAAGTCCACCGTGGCCGCGCTCCTGATGGACGCATTCGGCACCGACGCCGCGCTCGTGCCCATGGACGGATTCCATCTCGCGAACGAGAAGCTCGAGATCCTCGGGCGTCGAAACCGCAAGGGCGCACCCGACACCTTCGACGCCCACGGGTACGTCGCGCTGCTAGAGCGCTGCCGCGCGGCGGGCGATGTGACCGTCTACGCGCCGCGCTTCGTGCGGGAGATCGAGGAGTCCTATGGGTCCGCCATCGCGGTGCCTCCGCGCGCGCGGATCGTGATCACGGAGGGCAACTACCTGCTGTTCGATGAGGAGCCGTGGGGTGAACTCGGTGACGTGCTCGACGTGCGGTACCACCTCGCGGTGGATGAGGACCTGCGCCGCGAACGCCTGATCGCGCGCCACATCGCCTTCGGAAAGAGCGCGGAGGACGCCCGGGAGTGGGCGCTCGGCCCCGACGAGGCGAACGCCGTGCGCATCGAGGCCGCCTCCGCGCGCGCCGACGCGGTCGTGCGGCTCTCGGTCATGCGGACGCCGTCCCCGCTCCGCGCGGGCTGACGACGCCGAGGGCGCCATGTATGCAGCGAGGGCGCCACCTCTAGGTGGCGCCCTCGCTCGGGACTAGCCCTCTGGGGGAGGGGGAGGGAGAGGGAGAGGGCGGGTCAGGCGGCGTCGTCGGGGACGCGGACCGAGAGGCCGCCCGGGCGGACGCGGGCGTTGAACGCCGCGGCCTTGCCGAAGTCGTCTCCGTCGAGCTCGATCAGCTCGGGCCGGCGGAACCGCACCACGAGCTTGCGGCCCTTCACGTAGTTGAGGGCGTCGACCTCCTTGCTCATCATGAGTCGGCCGACCTTGCTGCGCCGCAGCACGCCGTTCTCCCAGATGATCTTCACGAAGATCTGGATCCAGCCGAGCACGCCCTCGGGGCGCAGCAGCACGATCTCGAAGTAGCCGTCGTCGATCACAGCGTCGGGGAGGAGCAGGACGTTGGCCTGCAGCGTGCCCGTGTTGCCGACGATGATCGTGTGCGCCCGCAGGGACCGCGTCTCGTTGCCGTCGACGGAGTAGCGCAGCCGTAGCTGGTTCTTGTCGCGGAGGGCCGTGAAGATCGCCTTCACGTAGGCGAGCCAGCCGACCTTCTTCTTGAGCTCGTCGTCGGTGTTCGCGAGCATCTTCGCGTCGAGTCCCACGCCGGCCATGATGAGGAACGCGGCCCTGTCGACGTCCCCGTTCTCGCGCTCGATATCGATGAGCGCGATGTCCATGGGACGGTCGGTGCCGTTGAACGCCACGTTGAGCGCCCACGACATGTCGTCGAGCGTGAGGTTCAGGTTGCGCGCGAGCAGGTTCCCGGTGCCCGAGGGGAGGAGCGCGAGTCGCGCCTCACTGTCGTGCATCGCCTCGGCGACAGCGCGGACCGTGCCGTCGCCGCCCGCGGCGATGAGCATGGTCGCCCCGGCCTCGAGGGCCTGCTTCGTGACGTCGCCGCCCGGGTCCTCCACGGAGGTCTCGAACCAGAGGGTCTCCTCCCAGCCCGCGCCCTGCTCCTCGCGCTCGACGGCGTTCTGCAGCGCCTCGAGATCGACCTTGATCGGGTTGTAGATCACGGCGGCGAGCAGGCGCTGCTGCTCGGGGGCCGGCGGGGTCGTGATCTCCTCATCGTCCGCGTCGGCGTCCTCGATCGGACCTCTGATGTCGGCGGTCGCCTCGTTGGAGGGCGCGTCGTCGCCCGTCGCGTCGTCACCCGCAGCGTCGTCGGCCGCAGCCTCGTCGCTCGCCGTGTCGTCGTTCGCGGTTCCGTCGGGCGACTGCGTGTCCGTGCTCGCCGCCTGGGAATCACTCGACTCCTCGTCCGCTGCCGCGGCGTCGGAGAACACGACGTCTCCTGCCCCCGGAGCGTCGGGATCGACCCGGTCGTCGTCGTCGGCCGCGTCGTCCGGCAGCTGGCCGTCGGCGATCGCGTCCTGCTTGATCCGCTCCTCGGCCTCGGCGTGGCTCTCGGGGATCTGGTCGGGGTCGTCGATGTGGTTATCAGGGGCCATGAGGGCGGCCTTCCGTGTCGGTGGGTCGCGGTAGGAAGTGAGCGAGCGCACGCCGATGGGCGGCTCGTTCCTCAGAGTACGGGGAGGAGACGGATCCCACGGTGAGCTTGACGCGACCGTTGTCCGGCGTCGTGTGGAGACGATTCCGCTTCCCAACCTCCCGCCGTTGTGCCGCCCACACAGATCGCTCGATATCCCGTGGTCGTCGCCACATGGTGGCCGGGCGCATCCCTGTCTACGCTGGAACGGACGATCGGTGTGCTCCGCGCATCCGACGGAACCCCGGGAGGACGATGCTCGTGAAGAACGACTTCCGACGGCTCGACGAAGCCGGCCTGCGCGAGCGGCTGGGCCATCCCGACCAGGCCACGACGGACAAGATCCTCGATCATCTCGACCGCAATTGCCTCGCGTTCCTCGCCCACTCGCCGTTCCTCTGCCTCGCCACGTCCGACGGCGACGGCAACGCCGACTGCTCTCCCCGGGGCGACTACCCGGGCTTCGTGCGCGCGCTCGACGAGAAGACCATCGTCCTGCCCGACCGGCTCGGCAACAAGCTCGCCGATTCGTTCCGGAACATCCTCGACAACGGGCACGTCGGTCTCGTGTGCTTCGTGCCGGGGATGACCGAGACGCTGCGCATCAACGGCACCGCCTACGTCACGGACGATCCGGGGCTTCTGGCCATGCTCGAGCAGGATCACGTGACCCCGTCCCTCGCCACCGTGATCACGATCGACGAGGTGTACCTGCACTGCGGGCGAGCGCTCGTGCGGTCGGGTCTCTGGGACCCCGAGATGCAGGATCTCGCCGCTGAGGTGCCGAGCTCCGGGACGATCTGGGCCGAGGCCTCCGGGTACGCGCCGGGCGTCGCCCAGGTGATCGACGACGCCATGACCGGCGCGTACAAGACGCTCTACTGAGGTGCCGAGCAGAACAGGGCTGCGTCCGCTCGTCGTGACGCGGATGGTCCGCGAATCGACGGACATCGTGAGCATCGAGCTCGCCGGTCCGCGTGGAGAGCCGCTCCCGCCGTGGGAGCCCGGCGCGCATATCGACGTGCAGCTCGTGACACGGCAACAGCGTCAGTACTCCCTGTGCGGTGACCCCGCCGACCGCAGCACCTACCGGATCGCGGTCCTCCGCGAGGAGTTCTCGCGTGGAGCGTCGATGTACGTGCACGACTACCTCCGTGTCGGCCGTACGGTCCACGCGGGCACCCCGCGGAACCTCTTCCCTCTCCTCTCGTCCGAGCGCTACCTCCTTCTCGCCGCCGGAATCGGTATCACGCCGATCCTCCCGATGGCCAGGGCGCTCGCGGAGCGCGGTGCGCACTGGTCGCTGAATTACGCCGTGCGTGACGGCGCACAGTTCCCGTTCCAGGCGGAGCTCGACGCCCTCGGCGATCGCGTGACCGTCAACGCACCCGATCGAGCCGGTCGTCTCGATCTAGCGCAGTTCCTCGCCGAGCCGCGGCCGGGAACCGCCGTGTACTGCTGTGGTCCCGCCCGCTTCACGGACGCCGTCGAGGAGGCGATGGCCGCATGGCCGCGCGGCGGGCTGCACCTCGAACGATTCGAGCCGAAGATCGGAGTGACCCGGCCGAACGAACCGTTCACCGTGCGATGCGTCCGCTCCGAGGTCACGGTCGACGTGCCGGCCGAGCTCTCGATGCTGAAGGCGCTCGAGATCGCGGGAGTGGCCGTGCCCGGGTCGTGTCTGCGCGGCGTCTGCGGCTCGTGCGCGGTCACCGTGCTGGGCGGCGAACCCGAGCACCGCGACTCCCTCACGAGCGACGAGCACTCGGCGACGATGTACCCGTGCGTCTCGCGGTCCCTCACGCCGAGCCTCGAGATCGACGTCTGACCCGCCGCGTACGGCTCGTCTGAGCGCCGGTGAGGGTCAGATGGGCTCGCTCACCGGTTGAGGCTCGCCTCGATCATCGCGACACCGATGCCCCACGCGCTCCCGGCCACGGCGGCCCCGGCGAGGGGCACCCACCACGCCAGCTTCCGGCGCGCGATGCGGATGAGTGTCCAGACGATCGCCGCGACGAAGACGGCCGGGGGCACGAGCATCGCGATGAGCCACCCCACCGACATGAGGTCGGTGTTGCATCGGTCGTCGTAGCAACCGTCCGACGCCATCACGAGGAACACGCTCATGAACGCGAGCAACCCGAAGACGAACACGCCCGCGATGACGAGGAGGATCGACGCGGTCACATCGGCGATGCGTGCGCCCGATGCGCGGGGGCGCGCGGGAGGAGGCGGGACCGGCCAGTTCGCCGGCGCATCGGTGGATCGCTCGCTCGCGGGAGACCGGTCTTCCGGCGGCAGCGGCGGTGTCGTCGTCATGGTGCGACTGTAGCGGGGGACCCGGTCGGGGCTCCGTCCGCGCCTACGCGATTCCGGCGTAGAGGAGACCGAAGGCGATACCCGATGCGATCGCGGCGACGACACCTCCGGCGGCGACGACCCACCAGGCCGTCTTGCGTCGAGCGAGACGGATGAGCCCCCAGATCACGGCGGCGAGGAAGAGGAGCGGCGGTGCGATCAGTCCCACGTACGCGCCCGTCATCATGAGGTCCGCGTCGCAGCTCTCGGCCGTGCAGCTGTCCGCGAAGGCGGCGATGAACAGGGGCAGGAAGGCGAGCGACCCGAAGACGATGACGCCGCCGACCATGAGGAGTACGGAGACGATCACGTCGGCGGTCCGGCCACCCGAGGCGCGTGGAGGATGCGGCTCGCGTGGGGCGGGCGGCCCGGCGGGAGTCGGCCACGGCGCGGGTGGGCCGGTGTTCGGCTGGGTCATGCGGCAACGCTATCGGCGGGGCGCGCCCGGGGCGAGGGGAGCCTCCCCCCGCCTCGGGGATGGTGGTCGTGCGTCCGGACGGCATGCGTCCGGACGCGGACGCCGTGCCTCAGGGGTGGACGAGGATCTTCACCGCGGTCTCGTTGTGGTGGATGAGGGTGTCGAAGCCTTCGCTGATCAGGTCGTCGAGGGCGATGCGCCCCGTGATGAACGGCGCGAGGTCGACCTTGCCGTCCTGAACCAGCTTGATGGTCGCGGGGTGGTCGCGCACGTAGGCGATGGTCCCTCGCAGGTCGATCTCCTTGAGGACGAGCTTCTGCATGTCGATCTGTGCCGGCTTGCTCCAGATGGACACGTTGACGATCACGCCGGCCGGCTTGACCGCGTCGAAGAGCGCGTCGAGCACGACGTTCACGCTCGTGCACTCGAACGCGACGTCGACGCCGACGCCGTTCGTGATCTCCATCACGCGGGCCTGCAGGTCCTCGGAGCTCGGGTCGACGACGTGGTCGGCGACCCCGGTGTCGAGCGCCTTCGCCTTCCGCGCTCCGCTCAGCTCCGACATGATGACGGTGACGCCCTCGGCCTTCAGCACCGCGGCGGTGAGCAGGCCGATCGGTCCGGCACCGCCGACGAGCGCGACGTCGCCCGCCTTCGCTCCGGACCGCACGACGGCATGGTGCCCCACAGAGAGCGGCTCGATGAGCGCGGCCTGGTCGAGGGGGATGTCGCCTACCGGGTGCACCCAGCGGCGGTCCACGACGACCTTCTCCGACAGGCCGCCGCCCCCGCCGGCGAGGCCGATGAAGCCCATACGGGTGCAGAGGTGGTA
The DNA here is from genome assembly GCF_003990045.1 of Labedella endophytica. Lineage (GTDB taxonomy): Bacteria > Actinomycetota > Actinomycetes > Actinomycetales > Microbacteriaceae > Labedella > Labedella endophytica. The sequence continues at coordinate 279,383 of NZ_RZGZ01000004.1, forward strand.
GTTGCCGGCGAGGCACGGAGCGCACTCTCCGCAGACGAAGTACGGCTCGACGACGACGGACTCGCCCACCGTGAGGTCGTCGACGCCCGCGCCCAGCGCGGTGACGGTTCCGGAGAACTCGTGCCCCATGGTGACGGGAGCCTCTTCGTGGGACAGCGGGTGCGGGTGGTCGGGGGCCGGGATGAAGATGGGGCCCTCGAGGTATTCGTGCAGGTCCGTGCCGCAGATGCCGCACCAGGCGACGTCGATCGCGACGGCCCCCTCGCGCAGCTCGGGCTCGGGGATGTCCTCGATGCGGATGTCGTCACGGGCGTGGAAACGTGCTGCCTTCATGGGATGCCCCTTCGGTTCGAAAGCGGGTATCCGCCCGGTCGAAGCCGAGGCGGTGACTGCTCCGAACGCTACGCCGGCGCGTGCGGCTGCACCCGGGTCGAAGGTCCCGTCGGATCGCGGTGGCGCCCGTCTCCTCGGTCGGCAGCGGCGCTGCGGATCGTGGTGGCGGCGATCGCTATCGGAGTCGGGCCTCGGGGGGCCACACTGATCATGTCGATTCCCCACCGGACGAGAGGGTGCCCCATGAGAGCGACCGATCCCCCTGCTGACACGGCGTCGCCGCGAGGGTCTGAAGCTCCCCTCGAGCTCGGTCCCGTCGGCAACGTCTTCTATTTCGTCGACGACGTGCCGGTGGCCGTCGCGTGGTACGCCGCGCGACTCCGGCGCTCACCGGCCGTGATGACGGAGCGGCTCGCCGCCTTCGACGTGAACGGGGTGCGACTCACGATCCACGGCGTCGACGAGTTCGACGATCGTGGGCCGGCCGGTGTCGCGGCGTACTGGGATGTCCCGGACGTCGACGGTGTCGCGGCGGAATGGATCGCGCACGGCGCCGTTGCGCACCGTGGGCCGAAGACGGTGTCCACGGGAGAGCGGCTCTGCCAGCTCATCGATCCCTTCGGGAACCTCTTCTGCGTGCGCCAGGAGCTCCCGAACACCGCGGAGGGCGGCGAGTGACGAGCCCGGCCGCTCCGAACGGCTCGACGACCTCCGAGCCGGGCCCCGCGCTCACACCGGCTCAGGCCCCCTCCCATCCCGGTGGGGCGTTCGCGCCGCTCAGCGTGACGATCTTCCGGTGGCTGTGGCTCGCGGGCCTCGTGAGCAACATCGGCAGCTGGATGCAGACCGTCGGGGCGCAGTGGTTCCTCGTGGAGGTGAACGCCTCTCCCGCGATCATCGCCCTCGTCTCGACGGCCGCAGCGGCGCCCGTCCTGCTGTTCGGCATCCCCGCCGGCGTGCTCGGCGAGTTCGCGAACCGGCGCGTGCTGCTCATCGTCGTCCAGAGCGGACAGGCGCTCGTGGCGCTCAGCCTCGTCGTCCTCACCGCGTCAGGGCTGATGACGCCCGTCCTCCTCCTCGCTCTCACGTTCGTACTCGGCACGGCGTCGGCGCTGCAACTGCCGGCGTACCAGGCGATCGTCCCCGAGATCGTGCCACGGGCTCTCATCGCCGACGCCGCGTCGTTGTCGTCGATCGCCGTGAACATCGCGCGCGCGATCGGACCGGCGCTCGCCGGGGTCCTCATCGCGTCGCTCGGGATTCCCTTCGTCTTCGCGCTCAACGCAGTGAGCTTCGCCGGGTTCCTCCTCGTCCTCATCCTGTGGCGCGGCTACAAGCGGCCAGTTGTCGATCGCGAGCCGTTCTTCTCGGCGACGCGGGCCGGACTCCGCTACGTGCTGCACGCGCGGGTCGTGCGACGCATCTACCTGCAGCTCCTCCTCTTCATCCTCCCGGCGAACGCCCTGTGGGCACTCCTCCCGGTGTTCGCGAGCGGGAGCCTCGGCCTCGACTCGAATGGTTACGGCATCCTCCTCACCGCGCTGGGGATCGGGTCCGTCGGCGGTGCCGTGATCATCCCCCGGGCGCGCGCACGGCTCGGCGTGAACCGGCTCGTCATGATCTCGAGCGCCGTGTACGGGATCGGCATCACCGCGACGGCGCTGTCCTCATCGCTGTGGATCTCGCTGCCGATCCTCGTCGTCGTGGGTGTCGCGTGGATCGGCGTCATCGCCACCCTGAACGGCACCGTCCAGTCGTTCCTGCCGGTATGGGTCCGCACGCGCGGCCTGTCGGTGTACCAGATGGTGCTCTTCGGCGGCACGGCGGTCGGTTCCGCCGTGCTCGGTGCGCTCGGCGGGGCCGTCGGCACCGTGCCGACGATGGCGTGGGCCGGTGGCCTCGTCGTGGTGACCGCGTTCGTCCTCCTGGTCCGCCCCCTCCTGTCGTCGGCGGACAAGGCGCGGGCCGTCGTGCCCGTCCCCCTCACCGATGTCCCGCCCGTCGTGGCTCCCGGAACGGACGACGACACGGAGGGCGGCGGAACCCAAGCGCCCGCCGCGGCGTCTCGAGAGCCCGACGCCGACAGTGCCACGCTCGTGTTCGTGCGGTACGAGATCGATGACGCGGACCGTGAGCGGTTCATCGAGCTGATGCAGCGTGTCGAGGGGAGCCGGCGGCGCACGGGCGCGCGCAGCTGGGACCTCTACGACGATCGTGAGCGTCCAGGGTTCCTCGTCGAGGTGTTCCGTGTCGGTTCCTGGCAGGAGCACCTCAGCCAGCACCACTCCCGGACCACCGGCTACGACACCGAGATCGTCGATGCGGCCCGCACTCTCTCGCGGTCGGCACCCACCGTGGAACATCTCGTGTCGGCCCGTCGCGACTGAGGGCGCGGTACCGGCGGCACTGCACCGGGGCCGGTCACCCTCGGGGCGTCGGAACACCCGTCACTGCTGTGACCACCTGGTCGCCGAGGCCCGTGGTCTTGCTCACGCCGAGCCGGCCGACGCGAGGACGCTCCCGAGGATCCAGATGGCTATGGCCGCGATGCTGCCGACGAGCGCGATCCACCACGCCGTCCGCCGCCGGCGCAGCCGGACGGTCGTCACGGCGATCGTGGCGACGAAGATCGCGACCGAGCCGATGACGGCGACCGCCCACCCGGCACTGGTGCCGCAGCCGCCGTCGAAGGTGGTGCACGAACTCGAGGACATCAGTCCGAAGAACAGGGCGATGCCCACGGGCACAACGAGCACGAGGGCCGCGCACACCAGGATGACGATCGACATCGTGACGTCGACGACGCGTCCCGGGGGCATGGGTGCCGTCTGCTGCGGGTGCGCCTGCGGGTACTGCCCCTGCGGGTACCGTCCCTGTGGGCCCTGCCCCTGCGAGTACTGGCCGGCGGGCGGCTGCGGTGGCTCCACGAACGTCATCCTGCGACTGTAGCGGCGGCCCAGGGCGTCCCCGAGATTCGTGCGTGCCGCTACAGGTTAGGCGTCCAGCCGATCGCGGGGGCCACGTGCTTCGCGACCGTCTCGAGCAGGTGCGTGTTGTACGCGACGCCGAGCTGGTTCGGCACGGTGAGGAGCACGGTGTCCGCCGCCTGCACGGCGGCGTCCTTCGCGAGTTCCTCGGCGATCTTGTCGGGTTCGCCGATGAAGCTGCGGCCGAAGCGCGCGAGCGTGTTCGCGTCGAGATAGCCGACCTGGTCCTTCGAGTCGGCCTGCGCGCGGAGGCCGAAGTAGGCGCGGTCCTCGTCGTTGACGATCGGGAGGATGCTGCGGCTCACGGAGACGCGCGGTTCGCGCTTCCAGCCGGCCTCGGCCCACGCCGCGCGGAACAGAGCGATCTGCTCGGCCTGGAGCTCGTCGAACGGCACGCCCGTGTCCTCCGTGAGGAGAGTTGAGGACATGAGGTTCATGCCCTGCTTCGCCGTCCACACCGCGGTGGCGCGCGAACCGGCGCCCCACCAGATGCGGTCGGAGAGCCCCGGCGATTGCGGCTGGATCGCGAGCGGCTGCTCGACTCCGGTCATCTGCGCGTTCGAGCGCGCCATCCCGGCACCGGCGATCGCCTCGCGGAAGATCGACGTGTGCTGGTGGGCGAGGTCGGTGTCGGTCTCGCCGTCCGCCGGCACGTAGCCGAAGGACTCGTAGCCGTTCACCGCGGTCTCGGGTGATCCCCGGCTCACGCCGAGCTGCAGCCTGCCGCCGGCGATGAGGTCGGCGACGGCCGCATCCTCCGCCATGTAGAGCGGGTTCTCGTAGCGCATGTCGATGACGCCGGTGCCGATCTCGATGCGGCTCGTCTTCGCGCCGACCGCCGAGAGCAGCGGGAACGGCGCGGCGAGCTGCCGTGCGAAGTGGTGCACACGGAAGTAGGCGCCGTCGATGCCGAGCTCCTCCGCCGCGACCGCGAGGTCGATCGACTGGAGGAGGGCGTCGCCGCCCGTGCGGGTCCGCGAGCCGGGTCCCGGGTGCCAGTGCCCGAACGAGAGGAAGCCGATGCGTGTCATGCCTGATGCAGCGTCGGAAGGCCCGCGATTATTCCATTCGTGCGTATGCACCGGCGACGGCGCTCCGAGTCCCGCCCAGGTGCGGTCAGCGCGTGCGGGGGCGGCGGAACTCGTGGTCCTCGCCGATCTCGCAGTCGCACCACACGCGGATGGACCGGTGCGACTCGATCGTCGTGATCACCTCGACGTGTCCGCGGATCATCGGGCCGCCCGAGAAGATCCGCTCATCGATGTCGACCCCGTCGAGAAGTCCTGCAGTCACCATGTCGTCCTCTGCTTCCGTGTCTCCCATTGCTGGGCCCCCATCCGATCGCGCCGATCGTGAGTGGCGCTCACCATGGAAGATGCAGAAGCGAGGGAATCATGACGCCAAACCCCGGTTATCCCGACCCTCCTCTCGCGGAAGTGCGGACTTCGCCCCCTTTTCGCGTGATCAGGGGGCGAAAGTGCGCACTTCCGCGAGAGGAGGGTCGGGGGGGACCTGCGGGACGGTGACTCTCGGGGGCAGCTAGCGGTTCCGGCGGCGGAAGGCGGCGTCGATCGCGAAGCGGCCGGGGCCCGTGAGCGCGAGCGCGAGGGAGGCGACCGCGAGGGTGAGGACGAACTCGTAGCCGCCGTCGGTGGCGAAGAAGCCGGCGGGGAGGTGCACGAGCACCATCGCGACGACCATGTTCACGGCGAGCAGCACGCCGACGATGCGGGTGCCGAGGCCCAGGACGAGGAGCGCGCCTCCGCCGATATCGAGCGCCGCGACGACGATCGCCATCACCTCGGGGGCCGGAACGCCCATGCCGGCGAAGCCCTCCTGGGTAGCGGGGATGCCGTTGATCCACACCTTCTGCACGCCGTGCGCGATGAAGACCGCGCCGAGCACGAGGCGGAGCAGGAGCAGGCCGAGGGAGGTGCTGGGGCCCGGGCCGGAGGGGACGGCCGGGGAGCGGTCGGCCGTGAGAGGGCCGAGCTCGTCACGGTTCGCGCGGGATTCGGTGGTGGGGGTCGTCATGTCGTGACCTCTTTCGAAGGGACTGGCAATGGCGGCCCGCGTCATCGAGGGACCTCTACCGTTTCAGTCCAGCGGGACGGGGCGGAGTTGTCCCTCCGCTTGGTTGCGTTGCCAGGCGACTGTCAGCGCATCCATAGCGACGGCTCGCGCGCCCACAACCCGAACCTCCTCTGACCGCCGATGCGACAGGATGAGGGGATGTCCCATCGTGTCCTGTGCCGCCCGTCCGCCCTGCTCTTCGACTGCGACGGCGTGCTCGTCGACTCTCTCGCCTCGGCGGAGGCCGCATGGAAGACGTGGGCGACGACCTACAAGCCGGACTTCGACATGGAGCGCGACATGCAACACGGGCGTCGTGCGATGGATACGATCGCCGAGCTCGTCGCGCCCGATGTGGTCGAGCGGGCTTTCGAGGATCTCCTGCGGAGCGAGATGGAGACGGTGGACGGAACCGGCGCGATCCCCGGGGCCGTCGCGCTCACGGATTCGCTGCCCGTGGGGCGGTGGGTGGCGGTGACGTCCGGGCCGCGGGAGCTGGCGCTCGCGCGGCTGAACTCGGCCGGCATCACGTTGCCCGAGCGCCTCGTCACGGCCGAGGACGTGGACCGCGGCAAGCCCGACCCGCAGCCGTATCTGCGCGGCGCCGAGCACGCGGGTGTTCCGGTGGCCGAGTGCGTCGTGTTCGAGGACGCCCCGGCGGGAATCGCCGCGGGCCGCGCCGCCGGTGTCGGCTGGGTCGTCGGAATCGGCGCGGGGGCGCTCGAACCCTGGAGCGACGGCAGCCGTCCCGACGTCGTCGTGCCCGACCTCGACGCCGTCCGCTTCGTCGACGGCGACCTCGTCATCCTCAGCACCCTCTCCTGACCGGCCCGTCCCGACCGCGCTCCTTCGCCTCCCAACCCTTCCGCGAAGTGCGGACTTTCGTCCCTCGATCCGTGAGTGAGGGGACGAAAGTCCGCACTTCGGCGGACAAGGGGACAAGAGTCCGCACTTCGCGGCGGAGGAGGAGACGGTGGCGAGGGGGGCTGCCGGCGGAGGGAGGGGCGAGGCGGACGGGAGTGAGAGGCGGACGGGAGTGAGAGGCGGACGGGAGAGAGAGGCGGAGGGAGCGGTCAGAGGAGGGCGGCGAAGCGTTCCGTGCGCTCGACCGGGCCGATGACGATGAGGGTGTCGCCCTCTGCGACCACCGACGTGGCCCCCGCGGAGTGCCAGCGACCGTCGGCGCCCTTGATCTTCACGATCGTGATGCCGTGCTTGCGACGCACGGCCGATTCCTCGAGCGACTTCCCCACGATCTCGCGGGGTGCCACGGTCTTCGCCACCACGAGGTCCTCGTCGAACTCCACGTAGTCGAGCATCGAGCCGCGCACGAGGTGGGCGACCCGCCGCCCCATGTCGGCCTCGGGGTAGATCACGTGGTCGATGCCGAGCTGCTCGAGGATGAGCCCGTGCTGCTCGCTGATCGCCTTCGCCCAGATCGACCGCACGCCCATGCGCTTGAGCAGCGAGCACGTGAGGATGCTCGCCTGGATGTCCGAGCCGATACCCACGACGACGCGATCGAAGTCCGCGACGCCGAGCTGGTCGAGGGCGGCCTGGCGCGTCGAGTCGGCTCGAACCACGTGGGTGAGCACGCCGTTGAGGCCCTGGACGGTGTCCTCGTCGGCATCGACGCCGAGCACCTCGGTGCCGGAGCGGGCGAGCTCCGATGCGAGGGACCCGCCGAAGCGGCCGAGGCCGATCACGGCGACGGAGGTGGCGCTGCCGTCCTGCTTGCGACGGCCTCTGAGCAGGGAGAAATTATCCAATGATCGGACGCTCCTTCGGGAGTTCGTACTGACGTTTCTGGGTGGACAGGGCGAGAGCGGAACCGAGGGCGACGGGCCCGAGGCGACCGATGAACATGAGCGCGATGAGGATCCCCTGCGCCGCCGGCGGCAGGCTCGCGGTGATGCCCGTGGAGAGGCCCACCGTCGCGAACGCCGAGATCACCTCGAAGAGCACGCGGTCGAGGTCGAGGCCCGTCATGAGCATGATCGCGAGCGTCGACGCGACGACGAGGGCGACGGACAGCAGCGCGACGGTGAGGGCCTCGCGGTGAGTCGAGCGGGGCAGGCGCTTGCCGAACATGTTGACGGCCACGTCGCCCCGCAGCTCCGCGACGATGATGAAGAACAGCACGGCGAAGGTCGTGATCTTGAGCCCACCGGCGGTGCCCGCCGGCCCGCCGCCGATGAACATGAGGATGTCGGTGACGACCCAGCTCGCCGGATGCATCTGCGAGATGTCGATGGAGTTGAACCCGGCCGTCCGGGGCATGACCGCCGACGTGAATCCGGCCAACAACCGGCCCGGCGGGTCGAGGGCGCCGAGCGTCGCCGGGTTCGACCACTCGAGGATCGTGAGCACGACGGAGCCGACGATCAGCAGCACGAGCGAACCGACGATCACCGTGACGGTGTTGAGCGTCCACGACCGCGGGATGCGGATCCGCTTCCTCAGCTCCATGATGACGGGGAAGCCGAGACCGCCGAGGATGATGGCGGCGCAGATGGGCAGGCAGATCCAGGGATCGGCGACGAAGCCCATGAGGTTGTCGCTGAAGAGGGCGAAGCCCGCGTTGTTGAAGGAGGACACGGCGTGGAAGACGCCGAGCCAGAGCGCCTCGCCGAGCCCCTTGTCGTAGCCGATCATCCACCGCCCGGCGAGGATGAGGGCGACGATTCCCTGCGTCGTGAGCGTGATGAGGGCGACGCCCTTGAGCACCCGACGCACGTCGCCGACGGCGACGGTGTGGGTCTCGCTCACCGCGGTCAAACGTGTGCGCAGCCCCAGCCGCCGCGCGACGAGCAGGCCGAGCAGCGTCGCGAGCGACATGACGCCGAACCCGCCGATCTGGATGAGCACGAGGATGACGACCTGACCGAAGGGCGACCAGAAGTTCGGCGTGTCGACGATGATGTGGCCGGTCACGCACAGGGCGCTCGTGGCGGTGAAGAGGGCCTCGATGAACGTCGCCGAGCGGCCATGCACGGCGATCGGGAGCGACAGGAGCGCGGTGCCGATCGCGAGCACGACGGCGAATGCGAGCGCGATGAGTTGAGCGGGACGGACGGGGCGGAAGATCGCCGGTCGGCGACGGGTCGTGGGCACGGGCGCTAGCCGACCGTCGCCGCGTCGTCGCGGCGGGATGCGAGATCGAGCTCATCGCGGATCGCGTCGATCCCGAGACGCACCTCGGCGAACGACGTCGACAGGGGCGAGAGCCCGATGCGCAGGCCGTCGGGGGAGCGGAAGTCGGGGATCACGCCACGCTTCCAGAGCGCGGCGGTGACCTCGCGGAACCGCGGGTGCGTGACGGTGACGTGGCTGCCGCGTTCGTCGGAGTCGCGTGGGGAGGCGACGGCGACGCCGAGGGGCGCGAGCACCTCGTCGACGAGTCGGATCGTGTACTCCGTGAGGGCGACGGACTTCGCACGGATCGCGTCGATGCCCGCCTCGGCGACGAGCTCCACCATGTCGACGATCGGCTGCATGCCGAGCACGGGAGGGGTGCCGCTGAGGAAACGGCGCATCCCGTCCGCCGGCCGGTACGTCTCCGCCATCGCGAACACGTCGGCCGCCCCCATCCAGCCCTGGATCGGCTGCTCGATCGTGCCCTGCAGCTCGTGGCGAACGTAGGCGAAGGCCGGGGCGCCCGGTCCGCCGTTGAGGTACTTGTACGAGCAGCCCACCGCGAGGTCGACGCCCCACGCGTCGAGCTCCGTGGGCACGACGCCGGCGGAGTGGCAGAGGTCCCAGAGCACGAGGGCGCCGGATTCCTGGGCGAGTCGCGTGAGCTCGCGCATGTCGGCGAGGTGGCCGCTGCGGTAGGCGACGTGGCTGAGCACGACGAGCGCGGTGTCGTCGGACAGCACGGCCGCGAGCTGCTCCGCCGAGACACCGCGCGTGCGGTCCACGGTGATGACGTCGAGCTCGAGCCCGTCCTCGCGTGCGATGCCCTCGAGCAGGAAGCGGTCGGTGGGGAAGTTGTCGTCGTCGAGCACGATGCGCCGGCGATCGGGTCGCGCGGTGAGGGCGGCGCGCATGAGCTTGTAGAGGAGCACGGTGGTGGAGTCCGCCACGATCGTCTGCCCGGGGGCCGCGCCCAGGGCCGCCGCTCCTAGCGCATCGCCGAGCGTGAACGGCAGCTCCATCCACTCCTCGTCCCACGAGCGGATGAGCCCCTCGCCCCACTGCTCGCGCACGAACGACGGTAGGCGTTCGGCGGTGCGGGTGAGCGGACGCCCGAGCGAGTTGCCGTCGAGGTACGCCACCACGTCGCCGCCCTGCACGAAGCGGTCGCGGAGGGGCGCGAGGGGGTCGGATGCGTCGAGGGCTGCGGCGTCCGGATCGGCGGCGGGGCCGATTGCGGCGCTCGCGCGATCGGCGTCGGCGGGTGTGGGGGCGTGACTCACTCCGTCACGCTACCGCGCGGCGGCGGATGCGCCTCACTCGGATCGCCAACCGTTCTCCGGACGCCAGTCGATGGTCGCGGCCGCGCGCGAGCAGTCGAACAGTCCGGCCGTGCCGGCGACCTCGCGGCGGCGCTCCGCAGCGGGAAGGTGGCGGTCGAGCAGCTCGGCGGTCGTGGTGTGCGAGGCGGTGTCGGCGGCGGCGATGACGAGCGCCTCGTAGCCGCGATGCTCGGGGGTCGGAGCGAGGGAGAGGATGCTCGCGCGAGCGGCGTCGCGCAGGTCCACGTACCCCCACAGATCGTTCGTACGGGCGTCGCCGCCCTCGCCGTCGGCCATGGCGCGGGCCTGCTCCGCCGTGGCGATCCAGTGGAAGCGGAGCGCCGTCACCGTCATGCCGCGCCGGTGGAACATGCGGCCGGCGGCCTCGGTGACGTCCTTCGTGAGCGCGTACGGGTCCACGTAGACGAGCGGTGTGTTCTCGTCCACGGGCACGGCGTCGTACCGCACCGGTTCCGGGGCCCACTCGCCCGCCCACGCGGTGCCGTAGATGGATCCGCTCGACGCGAGCACGGCCATACCGACGCCCGCGAGCCACGCCTGTTCGAGCGCGTTGAAGCACGTGAGCGAATTGATGTGCACGAGCTCGGCCGGGTCGATCCCGCCGGGGCTCGGGATGGCGGCGCAGTGGATGATCGCGTCGGCGCCCACCATCGAGGCCGCGACCGCCGCGGGTTCGAGCAGGTCGACGGCGTTCTCGCCGACGATGTCGGCCTCTAGCACGGAGAACCCGCCGTCGCGGAGCTGGCGGACGACCTCGCGACCGAGCCGCCCGGAGGAGCCGCTCACCCACACGGTGCGGATCGTGTCGGTGGGGGAGGGGGTCGGGGAAGCGTCGTCGCGTCGTTCCATGGATCGAGCGTAGCGACGCGTGCGCCGTCGAGCACCTGGTCTGATTCTCGGAGTGTGCTAGACACGACGCATGTTCGCGGAGAGTGCCGTCGTAGGGAGTGTCGGCGACATCGGCCGCGTGAATGCGGCGACGGTCGTGCGCTCGCTCCTGCGCGACGGCCCGATCGCGCGGACCGAGGTCGCTGAGCGCACGGGCCTGACGCGCGCCACGGTCACGCGTGCCACGGCCAAGCTCATCGACATGGGCATCGTCGTCGAAGGGGAGCCGATCCGGTCCTTCGGTCGACCGATGATTCCGATCGACGTGCGCGCGGAAGATCGCGTCGTCGTGTCGATCCATGTGGGCGTGACGCTCACGCGTATCGGCCTAGTGGACGTGCGCGGGCGCATCCTGCAGGAGCGGAAGCGGTTGCATGTCACCACGGAGCCGGCCGGCCTCGTCGACGACGTGTGCCAGGTCGCCCGCGAGATGCTCGCGGAGCATGCTCCGGACGCCGAGGTGATCGGGGTGGGGGCGAGTATCGGAGGCTGGGTCGACACGGAGTCCGGAGTCGTGGTGCGGTACACGCCCCTCGGATGGTCGGACGTGCCGCTCGTCACGATGATCGCGGAGCGGCTCCACCTGCCGGTGCTGTTCGACCACATGGTGCGCGGGATGGCCCTGAGCGAGATGATGTTCGGTTCCGCGCGCGACGTCGGGGACTTCCTCCAGATCTACGTCGGCGACGTCCTCGGCGCGGCGTCCGTCGACGCCGGCATCATCCGCCGCGGTCCGCGCGGGGCCGCCGGGTCGATCGACCACCTTCCGGTCTCCGGCGAGTCGACGCGCACCTGCTCGTGCGGACGACGGCACTGTGCCCAATGGCTCGTAACCGACCGTGCGGTCCGCGACGACGCGGTCGCCCTCGGCCTCGCGGGCGCGGGCGTGACGATGGACGACCTGGTCGCGAGTGATGACGACGGGGTGCTCGGGCTCCTCGACGAGCGGGCGCGCCTCCTCGGCGAGGCCGTCGGCCTGCTCATCGACTTCGAGAATCCCTCACTCCTGCTGCTCGCGGGACCACAGACGCGGCGTCCGGGGTTCCTCGAGGCGTTCCGCTCGGGACTCTCTGTTCGCAGCGACCACGGGGGCGATCTGGACCTCCCGGTGCGCATCGCCGGGTTCGGCGACAGCACGCCCACCCCGGCGTCCGCGGCGCTCTGCCTCGATGCGTACTACCGCGACCCCATCGGCTATCTCACCGCCCTGCGCGCACCGACCGTCCCGCCACAGGAGGCCTCCACCGGGTGACGGACCGCCGGCGATATCCGGCCGGTGCGTCGTCTCCGATCCCTTGACGCCACTTATTTGCATAGTGTAAACAAGGCCGTGGGCGATCGAAGAACGCCCGGGCACGTCCAGACGTCAAAGGAGAAGTTCGGATGAAGAAATCTGTCATCGCCACCGCGGTAGCGGTCGGGATCGTCGTGTCACTCGGCGGGTGCTCGGCCTCGTCCGGTGGCTCGGAGGGTGGAACGGTCGAGCTCGTGTTCCGACAGTTCGACCCGGCCAACCAGGTCGAAGGGCTCCAGACGGCCATCGACACGTGGAATGCCGACAACCCCGACATCCAGGTGACGCTCGAGACGCTCAGCCCGGACAACCCCCAGCAATTCGCACGCGAGGCGAACTCGGGCTCCGGCCCCGACATCCAGCAGATGGGATACGCGAACGTCGCCCTGCTGGCCAACCCGAACATCCTCCTCCCCCTCGACGATCTGATGGCCTCCGACCCCCTCGACCAGGCGTACGACGATTTCCTCGCCACCGACATGACGACGATCGACGACACCACGTGGGGTATCCCGTGGACGGCGGACACGATGGCTCTCGTGTACAACCCGGCGGTGCTCGACGAGTACGGGATCGACGAGACCCCGAGCACGTGGGAGGACTTGGCCGACGCGGCCCAGACGATCTCCGACGACAGCGACGGCGTGGTGCAGGGCTTCTGCTTCGCGGCCTCGAGCGCGCCGACGTCGGCGCAGTGGTTCCCCATCAACTACTACCTGTGGGATCACGGCTGGAACCTCGTCGAGCAGGACGGCGACGAGTGGACCACCGGCGTCTCGAGCTCCGACCTCGCGTCGACGATCGACTACTTCTCCGAGATGTTCTCCTCCGGTGCGTCGTCGACCTCCAACATCGCCATCGCCGACTACGCCGACCCGCAGATCGCCGGGGCCCTCTCCGACGGGTCCTGCGCCATGTCCTACGAACCCCCGCAGTCGTTCCGCGCCATCGAATCCGCGAGCGACGCCGAGCTCATGACGGCTCCGATGCCCGGCGGCCTCACCGACGGATCGACGCACCTCGGCGGTCGGGCGTTGGGCATCAACCGCAACACGGAGCACCCCGAGGAGGCGTGGGAGGTCGTGAAGTACCTGACGAGCGCGACCACGTTCGAGACGTACCAGCAGTACCCCGCGTCGAAGGCGACCCTCACCGATATCGATGTCCCCGAGTCGGAGGTCGGCTACACCGAGCAGCTCCCGCACTCCGTCGCCTTCGGCAAGTACATCGGGTCGGACATGCCGCTCGCCACCATCCAGCAACTCGTCGTCCAGCAGTTCTCGGCCGTCTACTCCGGCCAGTCGGACAGCCAGACGGCGGCCGAGGCGATCCTCGCGGGCATCGAGTCCGGCATCGGAGGATGAGCCGATGACGGTCGAACTCGACATGGTGACGGACAGCGCCCCGGCTCGGTCGGTCGATCCGCGACGGGGGAGGCGGTCGGAGCGCAACGGCGGCCGGCGTGCCGCTCGACGCGAGCCATACCTGCTCATGTTCCCCGCGCTCCTCGTGATGGCGGCGCTCTTCCTCTTCCCCGCCGTGTACAACACGGTGCTCGCGTTCCAAGAGCTCACGCCGTACCAATCACCGGGAGACGCGACCTGGGCGGGAGGGGACAACTTCGTCGCCCTCTTCACGAATCCGGCGACGGGGTCGGCCGCCTTCAATACGGCGTTCTGGCTCACGGGCGTGACGGTCGTCGTGCGGCTCGTGTTCGGGCTCGCGCTCGCCGTCGTCCTCCAGAGCGCCATCCTGGAACGTTGGCGAGTGCGCGGACTCGCCCGCACGCTCGTCCTCGTGCCGTGGATGGTGCCGCCGGTCGTCGCCGTCGCCGCCTGGCGCTGGATGCTCGACGGCAACACCGGGGTCATCAATCAGACCCTCGTGTCGCTCGGGCTCCTCGACCAGGGCGTGCCGTTCCTCGCGCAGACGAGCACCGTCTGGTTCGCGGTCGACGCCATCATCGTGTGGCGAGAGCTGCCCTTCGTGGTGATCGTCCTCATGGCCGGTCTCCAGTCCATCCCGAAGGAGCAGTACGAGGCCGCCCAGCTCGATTCGGCGGGACGCTGGCAGCAGTTCCTCAACGTGACCCTCCCGAATCTCCGCCCGGTCATCACGGTCGTCATCCTCATGACCGTGATCGCGACCTTCAACAACTTCGTCTACGTCTGGCTCGCCACGGGCGGGGGGCCGGGGACGTACACGCAGGTGCTCGCGACACAGCTCTACTCGACCGCCTTCATCGGTAACGACCTGGGCGGCGGCGCGGCGATCGGCATCGTCATGACGGCGGTCATGGCCGTCTTCGCCGTGGTCTATCTGCGAGCGTCGAACACCGTCGGGAAGGACGAACGATGACCGCGCAGACTGTCGACGCGCTTCCCGGTGCCCCTCGAACCCGCGCGGCGTCCACCGGCAGGATGAGGAAGAGAAGGGACGCGGGAACGAGACGGCCGTCCGATCTGCTCCTGCTCGTGCCGCTCTTCATCGTGCTCGCCCTTATCGTGTTCCCGGTGTTCTGGATGATCTTCACGTCGCTGCGGCCGGAGCGGGCCCTGACGGGGGCGCTCGAGTGGGGCACCGTCTTCGACGGGCTCGGCTTCGACTCCTACCGCCGACTCTTCGCGGGTTCGAACTTCGGGCTCTACATCGTGAACAGCCTCGTCGTGGCGCTCGTCAGCACGGCCATCACGGTCGTCATCGCGAGCGTGGCGGCCTACGCCCTCTCGCGGTTCCGGTTCCGATTCCGCGGGCCCGTGCTGCTTGCTGTCGTCGCCACCCAGCTCCTCCCCTTCGTCGTCCTCATCACGCCGATCTATCTCGTGTTCTCGCAGCTCGGCCTGCTCAACTCCTATGTCGGTCTGACGGTCGTGTATGTCGCGATGACCCTGCCGCTCGCGATCTACCTGATGATGGGCTACTTCAACACCATCCCTCACGGGCTCGACGAGGCTGCCCGGATCGACGGCTGCTCCACTGTCTCCGTCATCTTCCGGGTCATCATGCCCATCGCCTGGCCGGGGATCGTCACGGTCACGGTCACGTCGTTCATCGCCAGCTGGGAGGAGTTCCTCTTCGCCGGTGTACTCATGACGGACGAGACGAAGAAGACAGTACAGGTGGGACTGTCGGGCTTCTTCGGCGAGTACGCGACCGACTGGGGGGTCGTCATGGCCGCATCCGTCGTGGCCGCCGTGCCGACGATCGTCCTCTTCACCACCATCCAGAAGAGACTCGTCGCCGGCATGGCTGCGGGCAGCGTGAAGGAGTGACCTCGATGCAGGAACCGACGGACGGCGACCGCGCCCGACCGAACATCGTGATCATCTACGCCGACGACCTCGGCTGGGGCGACCTCGGAAGCTTCGGAGCCGACGACCTCGACACCCCCGCGATCGACGAGCTGGCTCGAACAGGAGTGCGCCTCGACAACTGGTACTCGAATTCCCCGGTCTGCTCGCCGTCACGCGCGTCGCTCCTCACCGGTCGCTATCCGGCGCACGCCGGCGTGGAATCCATCCTCGGCGGTGCCCGGCGGACGGTGGGACTGCCTCCGCAGCGTTCGCTCGCGGACGAGCTGCGCGATCGCGGATACGCGACGGGCGTGTTCGGGAAATGGCACCTCGGCGTCGACCCCTCGTCGAGCCCGCAGAGGTTCGGCTTCGACGAGCACTTCGGGTTCCTCGCTGGGTGCGTGGACTACTACTCGCACATCTTCTACTGGGGCGAGAACGATCCCGTGCACGATCTCTGGGAGGGCGAGGAGGAGGTGTGGCGCAACGGCGAGTACCTTACGACTCTGATCGCGCGCGAGGCGGCCGCGTTCGTCGAGAGGAATGCCGGTGCGCCCTTCCTCTGCTTCGTCCCGTTCAATGCCCCTCACTACCCGCTGCACGCGCCGGAGGAGTACATGCTCCAGTTCGCGCATCTGCCGCGAGACCGGCAGATGATGGCGGCGATGATCAAGGCCATGGACGACGGGGTCGCGCACATCGTCGCCACGCTGGAACGGTTGGGCCTCCGGGAGAACACCGTGGTGTTCGTGTCGTCGGACAACGGGCCGTCGATCGAGGACCGCAACTGGCTCGGCGGAGAGGAGATCGCCTACGCGGGAGGATCGGCCGGCGGGCTGCGGGGGTACAAGGGGTCGCTCTTCGAGGGAGGGGTGCGCGTGCCGGGGATCATGTCGTGGCCGGCCGGTCTGCCGTCCGGATCGGTGAACAGCTCCGTCGGCGTGATGATGGACCTCGTCCCTACCCTGCTCGACATCGTCGACGGTGCCGGCGCGGGTCCGGCGCGGGGCCCCGGCTCCTCGCCGCCCGACCACGACGGGGTCTCGCTCCTCGACGCGCTCGCTGCCGGTTCCGCCGCCGAGGACCGTTGGGTGTTCTGGGAGTACGAGGGTCAGCTGTCCGGGCGATGCGGCGACTGGAAGATCGTCCGCGACGCGTGCGAGAGCATGGGGGTGCCCGTCGCCGAGCCGCTCGCCCTGTACAACCTCAGGGACGACCCCACGGAGCGCGACAACCGAGCCGATTCCGAGCCCGAGCGTCTGCGCGAGATGCTCGCCGAACTGGAGCGGTGGGCGGAGCGCGTCGAGGGTTGGAGGGACCCGGCGACACGTCGCTGACCGTGCCGGGCGGTGCGTGGACGGACGTGGCCGGCACGTGTCTTGCGGTGCCGGTCTCGAGTTGACAGCCTGGAGTGATGGATCCGCTCTCGAGTCTCGCTCTGACTGTCGTCTTCGCCGCCGTCGGGTTCTACACCCTCTACTGCGTCGTCCGAGCGGCGGTCGCGGGAGGAATCCGCGACGCCCGCGAGAAGGAGCAGCGATCTGCTGATGCGCGCGAGGCGGCCGCACCGAGCGAGCATCCACCCGCGCACTGATCGGACCGCACTCGCCGCCGCGAGAGAATGGACGGATGAGCGCTTCTCTCGTGGCCAAGGGCCTCGCCGGCGGGTACGGCCACCGCACGCTGTTCGACGGACTCGACCTCACCGTCGCCCCGGGCGATGTCGTCGGCGTCGTGGGAGCGAACGGTGCGGGCAAGTCCACGTTGCTGCGCCTGCTCGCCGGGGTCGACGAGCCGCAGGCCGGTTCGATCACCCTCAACCCGGGTGACGCGTTCGTCGGCTGGCTGCCGCAGGAGCACGAACGCGTGCCCGGCGAGACCGTCGTGCAGTACGTCGGTCGCCGGACCGGCTGCACGCAAGCGACGGCCGACATGGACGCGACGGCGGCGTACCTCGCCGATCCGGACGCGGCGCCCGCCGGAGTGGACCCGAACGACGCGTACTCCGCGGCGCTCGACCGCTGGCTCGCGAGCGGCGCGGCGGACCTCGACGAGCGTCTGCCCGTCGTGCTCGACGACCTCGGCCTGGCTAGTGGCGGCGCCGTCGGTCCCGACAGCGCGATGACGTCCCTGAGCGGCGGCCAGGCGGCGCGGGTCGGTCTCGCGGCGCTGCTCCTCAGCCGCTTCGACGTGGTCCTCCTCGACGAGCCGACGAACGACCTCGACCTCGACGGCTTGGACCGCCTCGAGCGCTTCGTGCGCGAGCAGCGCGGCGGCGTCGTGCTCGTGAGCCACGACCGCGAGTTCCTCACGCGCTGCGTCACGACGGTGCTCGAGCTCGACCTCGCGCAGTCGTCCAACCGCGTCTTCGGGGGCGGCTACGACGCGTACCTCGAGGAGCGCGAGACCGCCCGCCGGCACGCGCGCGAGGCGTACGACGAGTTCGCGGACAAGAAGGCAGACCTCGTGGGCCGCGCCCGCACGCAGCGCGAGTGGTCGAGCCAGGGCGTGCGCAACGCGATGAAGAAGGCCCCGGACAACGACAAGATCCGGCGCAAGGCGTCGGTCGAGTCGAGCGAGAAGCAGGCGCAGAAGGTGCGCCAGATGGAGAGTCGGATCGCGCGCCTCGACGAGGTGGACGAGCCACGCAAGGAGTGGAAGCTCGAGTTCACGATCGGTGAGGCGCCGCGTTCCAGTGCCGTCGTCTCCACCCTGAGCGGCGCCGTGTTCCGGCAGGGTGACCCGGGGACGAGCGAGTTCGTGCTCGGCCCCGTGTCTGTGCAGGTGAACGGCGGCGACCGCATCGGCATCACCGGTCCGAACGGGGCGGGCAAGTCGACGCTCCTGCGCGGACTGCTCGGGCGTCAGGCGCCGGACGACGGCGCGGCCTCGCTCGGATCGAGCGTCGCGATCGGCGAGATCGATCAGGCGCGCGCCCAGCTCACCGGCGAACGCCCGCTCGCCGACGCCGTCGAGGCGATCCTGCCGGACTGGCCGCAGGCCGAGGTGCGCACGCTGCTCGCGAAGTTCGGACTCAAGGCCGACCACGTCTCCCGCCCGGTCGACGAGCTGTCGCCGGGGGAGCGCACGCGTGCGGGACTCGCGCTCCTGCAGGCGCGCGGCGTCAACGTGCTCGTGCTCGACGAGCCCACGAACCACCTCGACCTCGCGGCGATCGAACAGCTCGAGCAGGCGCTGGACTCCTACGACGGCACCCTCCTCCTCGTGACGCACGACCGCCGCATGCTCGACACCGTGCGTCTCGACCGTCACTGGCGCGTCGAGGACGGGACGGTGACGGAGCTGTGAGCACGGACACGGTAGCGCCGCACGTCGTTGGGCGTCACTGGCGCGTCGAGGACGGGACGGTGACGGAGCTGTGAGCGAGGATCGGCCCCGCGGCCGGGTCGTTGCGACATTCTTCGCGCTCGACCTCGTGCTCGTCGTCGCCTTCGCGGCGATCGGCCGGCGCACGCACGACGACGGAGACATCCTCGGCCCGGGCGGCCTCGGTCTCGCCCAGACGGCGTGGCCGTTCCTCGTCGCGCTCGCCGTGGGCTGGGGGATCGCCCGGGCCTGGCGGCGACCCGTCGCTCCGCTCCGCAGCGGAGTGGTGATCTGGATCACGACGGTAGTCGGAGGCCTGCTCCTCCGCCTCGCGAGCGGCCAGGGGACCGCGACGGCGTTCATCGTCGTCACGACGCTGACGCTCGGTCTCCTCCTCGTGGGGTGGCGGCTCGTCGCGGCCGCGATCGCCCGCCGCCGCGGTCCTCGGTCGACGAACCACCCCTCGGCGACAGGGAACCACCCCGTCTGAGCTGTGCCGACGGGCCTGCGCCCGGACAGAATCGGAGAGGGCCGGTGCGTCGGCCGTGCGTGAGCGATCCTGAAGCGTTCACGGGGCGGGCCGGCCGCGAAACCGGCCCGCCCTTTCCGCACTCCTGACTCGAGCTTCCGCTCCGAATCGGAACACGCCGGGCTTCAGCGAAGGCCCGCCCGCCGTGCGTAGTCCGCCGCCTGATGACGCGTTCGCACCCCGAGCATCGTATAGATGTTGGTCAGGGCGCTCTTGAGGGTGTTGACGCTGATGTACAGGCTCGCGGCGACCTCGGTGAGGGGCCGGTCGGTCATGAGGGCGCGGAGGATCTCGGTCTGACGGGGCGTGAGCGCTGCGAGCTCAGGGGATCGCTCACCGTGCGCCAGGCTGAGGATGCGCTCGCCGACGTCGCTCGGCATCCTGCTCGCGAGACGGTCGAGCGCGCCGGTCGGGAGCAATCGGTACGGCGAGTACAGGCGGGCCGAGTCGATCACCGCTTGCGCCTGCAGTGCGGTGTCGACCGCGTAGGCGGTCTTCTTCAGGCTGTCGAGAGCGGAGGCTCGCACGAGGAGGCCGCCCGCGAGGCCGCGGGGCGTCCGCGTGTGCTCGAGCGCTTTCGCGCTGTGCGACGCGGCCTGCTTGAAGGCGCCGGCGTGCAGCGCCTCGGTGGCGACGGTGAGGTGCTCGATGCTCGTCGCGGGATCGGTCAGGCGCACGGCGTGGGCCGAGCCCGGTCGGAGGATGGACAGACGGAGTCGAGCGGCCTGTAGGTAGCGGGCATCCGCCGGAGCGGTCCGTTCGCCCTCGGAGTGGCGATCGACCTCGTGCTCCAGATGCGCGTGCAGCGGGGCCGCCTCCGCCGGGGTCCGAGCGGCGAGCAGGGCGACCCACAGTGCCGCGGCCCAATACTCTCCCACGGGCACGACGGTCAGTCGAGTCTGCTCGGCGGCCGCTCCCTGGAAGTCGTTGCGATCCAGCTTGACGAGCGCGCGAGCGAGGTAGAGAGGGGCGTCGTAGCGCGCGTTCGGCTCGAGGCGGTCGGCGCGTTCGATCCAGGACTCGGCCGGGGTCAGCTGCCCCTGGGCTGCGTAGAGCCAGGCGAGGTGCGATGCCGCCCGTCGCGCGAGGAAGCGCTGCCCCGTGAGCTGGGCGAGCTCGTACGCGCTCTCGTACTCGGCGGCGGCGCCCGGTTCGTCGTTCGCCTCCATGGCGCGGGCCCACTGCAGTCGGAGGTGGGGGAGCGTCAGGGCGATCTCCGCCCGTTCCTCCGGGGTGCTGCTCGCGAGTATCTTACGAGCCGACGCGACGATGGCCATCACACCGGACGTCGCGCCCGCGCTGCGGGCGGTGGATACCTGGCCCGTCAGGAGGATCAGACGTTGCGTGAGCGAGGCGTCGGCGGCCGACGCGAGGTGGTCCAGGCGCGCATCGTGGGAGAAGCGGCTCGTGTCGCCGTCGCTGAGAACACGCTGCAGGTAGTTGGCCGCGACGACGAGTCCCGGCTTCTCGAGGATGGCGTCGCCCGGAAGGGAACGGATCGCCGAGAGGAGCTCCTGAGGTGCGACGACCATGAGCTCGTCCCAATGCCGCCCGATCAGGTCCGTGGCCTCCGGCCAGCCGACGGTCGACGCCCGGTCCTGCATCCGTCGGACGAGCTCGTCCGGCCCGGCGATGTTCGCGTCGACAGTGTTCGCGTCCTCGTCGTCTCCGATTCGCACGGTGGTGCGCACTCCCTCGGTTCGGTCCTCGATGTCTCGGTCGGCGAGATACTCGGCCGCCGGGCCCTCGGACATGCTAGGTACTCGATGAGGGAGTTCCCGACCGCCGTCACCCGTCTCCGTCATCCCCTCTGCCCGTGCGGCGCGAGTGCCCCGTGCCCCCTGGCCGGCATCACCCCCCACGCCGTGCGGGGTTGAAGCGTGCCCCTCTCGGGGGACTCGGCGGGTGGAGTACGCCGCAGACGGGGTGGCCGGTGCCCGTTCCGCCTCATCGGGCTCGCTGCGGACTGTTAGCTGAGGGCGCTCCGCACTCCCTGCAGGGTTCCATCGCCCCGAGGGGCAGTCGTCTCACCGTGAAAGGATCGTCCGTGCGATCGTCAGAAAATCCCCGTCCGCCGAGCCGCGCGCTCCCGAGGCTCGCAGCGGTGGGTGTCGCCACGGCCCTGACGTGCGGCACCGTCGTCGGCCTCCCGCAGGTCGCCTTCGCTGCCGACCCGTTCTCGCCCTCGGACATGATCGCCACGCAGTCGAACTCGTCGGAGATCGTCGCGCTGGACCGCGTGACCGGCGAGACCACCGCCGTGCTCACCGCACCGAACGGTGCGACGGGGCTCAACCAGATCGGTCTCTCGGGCGATGGCGGCACGCTCATGCTGACGAACACCAGCACGATCTTCGAGTACACGGCGTCCACCGAGGCGTGGGAGACCACGTCTCGTGACGGCGTGACCGTCGCCAACACGATGGGTGGTGTCGACCCCGTCTCCGGGCTGTTCTACTTCGGCGGACAGTCCGACGGGTCGACGTTCACCTTCGCCACCTACGACCCGGCTACGAACTCCGCGTCGACGGACCTCCTCACCGTTACCGCACCGAACGCACCCGGCGGCAACGGAGACGTCGCCTTCGACAGCCGGGGAAACCTCTACGTCGTCTCGAGCAGCGCGACCGCCGCCCAGGTGTACCGCGTCGACGCGGAACAGCTCGCAGCGGGTGGGGAGGTGACGGCCACGACGGTCGGACCCGTCATCGACGACGCGGGCACAGCCCTCAACTCAATGGCCTTCGCGGACGACGGCTACATGTACATCGCGGGCAGCGGCGCCAACGGCTTCCTTCAGGTCAACCCGATCACCGGCGCGATCCTCGAACGACGAAACCTCACCATCGGCATCACGGACCTCGCAACGAACGCGGTTCCGTTCACCGCGTCCGTGACCACGGAGCTGCCCGACGGTCGCTTCAACCCGGACGACCAGTTCACGGTGTCGATCGGCGGCGGAGGCATCAGCACCGGCAACACCGGCACGACGACGGGAACGGAGACGTCCGAGACCGTCGGCCCGCTCCTCATCCTCCCCGGTGAGACCTACACGGTCGAGCAGACCCCGGCCGGCAGCACCGACCTGGACAACTACGAGACGGTGTGGACGTGCATCGACCCCGCGACCGGGACCGTCATCACATCCGGGACCGGCAGTAGCGGCTCCTTCACGGTTCCCGACGGCGTCAACGATGTCTCGTGCACCTTCACCTCGACGCCTCTGGCGGCCCCCGTCGCGAACGACGACGAGGATCTCGACAATGTGCTGGGCGCCCCCGTCACGGTCGGCGTGATCGGCAACGACACCGGCGACCTCGACCCGACCACTGTGCGCATCGTCGACGGCGACAGCACCGTCACCGAGCTCGAGGTTCCGGGCGAGGGCACGTGGACGGTGGACCCGGAGACGGGCGCGATCACGTTCACTCCGGAGGACGGCTTCTCCGGAAACCCGACGCCGATCACCTACGAGGTGTCCGACGACCGCGGCAACACCGCGACCGCCGAGGTCACGGTGGCGTACGCTCCCGAGGCCGCCGACGACGAGAGCCTGAACAACGCGCTGGGCACCCCGGTCACGGTCGACGTCGTCGCCAACGACCTCGGTGAGATCGACCCGACCACCGTCGGCATCCGGAACGACGCGGGTGACCCCGTCGCCGAACTCGTCGTCACGGGGGAGGGAACCTGGACGGTCGACCCGACCACGGGTGCGATCACCTTCACCCCGGAGGACGGCTTCTCGGGCAACCCGACGCCGGTCACGTACGAGATCTCCGACACGCTCGGCAACGTGGCGACCGCGGATGTCGTCGTCACCTATGTGCCCGAAGCCGCGGATGACGAGTCGCTGAACAACCCGCAGGGCGCTCCCGTGACGGTCGGTGTGACCGGCAACGACCTCGGCGAGATCGACCCGACCACGGTCGGCATCATCGACGCGGACGGCAACACCGCGACGGAGCTCGTCGTCGAGGGTGAGGGTACCTGGACGGTCGACCCGGAGACGGGTGACATCACGTTCACCCCGGAGGGCGGCTTCTCGGGCAACCCGATGCCGATCTCCTACGAGGTCAGCGACGTCGCGGGCAACATCACAATCGCCGACGTGATGGTGACATTCATCCCGAAGGCCGCCGACGACGCGTCGCTCGACAACCCGCTGGGCACGTCCGTGACGGTCGGTGTGACCGGCAACGACCTCGGCGAGATCGACCCGACCACGGTCGTCATCATCGACGCCGGCGGCAACCCGGTGACGGAGCTCGTCGTCGAAGGCGAGGGCACGTGGACGGTCGACCCGATCACGGGTGCGATCACGTTCACCCCGGAGGACGGCTTCGCGGGCGACCCCACGCCCATCACCTACGAGGTCAGCGACGTCGCGGGGAACATCACCACCGCGACCGTCACGATCACCTACGCGGCCGCTCCCGTCGCGCCGCCGGTTCCCGGTGACGACGACGAGGCGCCGGCCCCGGCCCCCGCACCGGCTCCCGGCCCGGACCTCGCCGTGACGGGTGGCGATGTGTTGACGGTCGCGGTCGCCGGTCTCGGCCTCGTCCTCCTCGGACTGGCGCTCGGGCTGCTGCGCCGCCGCCCGCACCAGCAGGGCTGATCGGCGAACCGCGCGGAACGACAGGGCGGGCCCCGCAGTGAGAACTGCGGGGCCCGTCCTGTCGTCTGCTTGCGCCCCGTAGCGAGCACACTCCGCCCGCACAACCCGGATGCGCGTACATGTTGCGGGTCTAGCGTTGAACCCATGGAATTCCGATACCTCGGCAACAGCGGACTCAAGATCTCAGAGATCATCTACGGCAACTGGCTCACCCACGGCTCCCAGGTGGAGAACGACATCGCCACGAAGTCGGTGCGGGCGGCCCTCGACGTGGGCATCACCACGTTCGACACGGCGGACGGCTACGCCAACGGCGCGGCGGAGACCGTGCTCGGCGAGGCCCTCAAGGACGAACGGCGCGCCGGCATCGAGATCTTCACGAAGGTCTACTTCCCGACCGGACCGATGAAGCACAACGACACCGGCCTCTCCCGCAAGCACATCCGGCACTCGATCGACGAGTCGCTCAGCCGCCTGCAGACCGACTACGTCGACCTGTACCAGGCGCACCGTTACGACTACGAGACCCCGCTCGAGGAGACGATGGCCGCGTTCGCGGAGGTCGTCCGTCAGGGCAAGGCCCTCTACATCGGTGTGTCCGAGTGGACCGCCGAGCAGCTCACCGAGGCGCACAAGCTTGCCGACGACCTCGGCATCCAGCTGGTGTCGAACCAGCCGCAGTACTCGATGCTGTGGCGGGTCATCGAGGAGAAGGTCGTTCCGACCTCCCGCGATCTCGGCATCTCGCAGATCGTCTGGTCGCCCATCGCTCAGGGCGTGCTCACCGGCAAGTACAAGCCGGGCGCCGAGCTTCCCGAGGGAAGCCGTGCGACGGATGAGAAGGGTGGTGCGGACATGATCAAGCGGTTCATGAACGACGACACCCTCTCGCGCGTGCAGAAGCTGCAGCCGATCGCCGACGACCTGAACATCACGATGGCACAGCTCGCCGTGGCGTGGACCCTCGCAAACGACAACGTCGCGGGTGCGATCGTCGGTGCGTCGAAGCCGGAGCAGATCGAGTCGAACGCGGCCGCGGCCGGTGTGAAGCTCGACTCGTCCGTCCTCAGCGCGATCGACGAGGCGCTCGGCGACCTGCCCGAGACGGACGCCTCGGAGACGAAGTCGCCGGAGGGCCGCCTGGCCTGACGGGTCCTCCCTCCCCGCACTGCCTGTCCCTTGGGCTTTGCGCACGCAACTGACAACCGCGGGTGAAATTTCACCCGCGGTTGTTCGTTGCGTGCGCAACTGCACGCCCTCGGCCCCCCGGTGGCGCCGATCACGGGCTGCCGCCACCCGCTTCGACAGGCTCAGGGGGCGCGTATTGGGCGGCTCAGCGGCGGAGGTAGGCCGGGATCGTGCCGTAGTCGCGGATCGCGAGACCCCGGGCGTCCGCCCACCAGGAGCGTCGGCGCCGGTACCGCCAGAGGCCGAAACCGCCGAGGCCCACGCCGAGGACGATGATGAGGAGCGACGGCCACAGGTCGTCGACGCCGAGCTCGAACCCGTACCCCGCGGTGGCCAATCCCGCGGTGACGAGGGCCAGGCCCGACCCGCAGACGAGGAAGACGAGCCCGATGATCGCGACCACGAGGTCGGCGACCGGAGTGCGCGGTGTCCACGGGAAGTACGCCATGAAGCCGGAAGAACCGCCCACACCGGGGTCGACGCGACCGAGTCGTCCCGTGATGCTGTGGAGACGCATCTGATCCCGGGTCTCCGCGAGTTCGGACGGTGTGAACCCCTCGAGGACGATCCACCCGGACCCGCTCGAGTGACCGGCGAAGTGGTACACATCGAGTCTGTCCGTCTCGGAGGGGGAGTACTCGCGGGTGTAGAAGACGGCGAGGTTCGAGAACCGCTGCACGCCGTTGAGCCACACCCGGTCGAGCGGCATGGTGTGCTCGGACTGGATAAGTGCGCCCGAGGCGTCGGCCTCCAGGACGAAGCGGATGACGGCTGGCGGTTTCTTCGGCACGGCCTCATCCTGGCGGATTCAGAGCGGCCGCCGCGACCGCGCCGCGACTCACTGCGCCGGGGAGGCGGCCTTCTCGTCGGGGTGATTCGGGGTCCAGCCGTACCAGCCGTCGTCGGTCGGTGCGACGGCCCAGTCGCCGCACGCGAAGACCGTGTCGATCTTGTAGGCGTCCGGGGCCCCGTCGATGGCGAAGGTCGGGGCGGACTGACGGTCGACCTCGGCGCACTTCGACAGGTCGAGGTCGGTGTCGCTCGTCGCGAGGAGGCTGGCCGGATCGCCCTCGGTCGACTCGTGCACGGAGATGTCGGTCGCGTCGGCAGGGAGCCACGGCGCGGTCTTGTCCCACTCCGCGGAGAGGGCCGCGCTGTCGGCGTACGTGCCGGACGACTCCTTCTGCAGCGTCTGCTGGAGTGAGCACCCGCTGAGGGCGAGAGCGGCGACGGCGGTGGTTGCGAGGGTGAGGGAGAGCGTGGTGCGGCGGGTGCGTGTGCTGTTCATGATCCGATCGTCGCTCGTGGGGTACCCGCGCCGCGTCCGCCCATGGTCGTCGCCGTCTCGTCCCCGAGGATGATCCGCCGGGTGGACGCGAAACGTCACGTCCGCGCGCACCCGACGACAGCTTGCGTCCACCCGGCGGAAGCGTCCCCCTCGGGTGGACGCGAACGGTCGTCCGAACACGCCGCGAGCGACGATTCGCGTCCACTCGAGGCCCTCGCTCCCTGAGCTTGTCGAGGGGGGGCAACCGGGGTGTGTCGCGACCCGCCTCGGCGGGTTCAGCGGGCGGGTGGCACCCGGCGCCAGTCGCCGTCCACGTTCTCGACGGCGCCGGCCTCGGCGAAGGCCTCGATCCAGCCGAGCATCGGCCAGCGCCCCCAGGTAGAGGCGAAGAGGCGTCCGTTACGGAGGATGTCGTCGAGGTGCTGCCACGGCGGCTTTGACGTGGCGTGGTACTGGTGGAGCGCATGTGCGCCACCCACCCAGTGCAGGGTGGCACCTGCCGCTCGGGCGCGGTGGGCGAAGTCGGTGTCCTCGCCGCCATAGCCCTCGTAGCGTTCGTCGAAGCCGCCGATCGCGTCCCACGTTGCCGCGGTGCACGCGAACGACAGCGACCAGAAGAGGTCCCACTCGGCGTCGGTCGCCGCTTGGACGGCCCCCGCCGTCGGCGCGGGGCGAGCGGCGTGCGGAGCGAGCGAGCGGTCGGCCTCCGCGGGCGATGCCGGGATGACCCCCGCCGGCAGGTACGTCACCGGTCCGCAGAGCAGCGTACGATCCTGGCCCGCGGACCGCTCGTACGCCCCGATCATGTCCGGGTGCGGGAGGCAGTCCACATCGAGGAACACGAGCAGGTCCGCTCCGCGCGCGATCGCCTCGGCGGCCCCACGGTTCCGTCCCGCGGCGAGGCGCAGGCCGTCGGCGCCGGGAGGCACGTGCAGGGCGTCGCCACCGAATGCGTGGTCGGGCTCGGGATCCAATTGCACGACGACACGGATGCAGTCCGGTGCGACGATCCGGATCCACTCCTCCTGGCGGCGCAGGTGATCGAGGCGCGCCGCGGATGCGAGCGTGATGATCGCGGTCGTCACGCCTCGACCCCGACGGGACGTGCGAGCCCGCGGATGAGCTCGGCGGCCGACACCGCGGCCGAATCCACCCGCCAGGACTCCCAGCGCGGAGCCGTCGAGCGTGCACGATCGAGCGCCTCGCCGATCGCATCCGGGTCGGGCCAGGAGCCGAGCGATACGGCGAGGCCGTCGCCCTCGAGCGCGCGCGCCGTCGTGACCTGCTCCTCGAAGGGCCGCTCCTGCGGCACGACGATCGCGGGCCGTCCGGCGGCGGCGATGTCGGCGACGCTGTTCTGGCCGGCCGCTGAGATCACGACCTCCGCCCGACAGATCGCGTCCCACGGATCGTCGGCGAAGGTGTCGGGGAGGAACCCGGCGCTCCGCCAGGACACGTCCGGGAAGCGCGCCGTGAGCGTGTGCCACACGGCGGGCCGCTCGGCTGCCTCTCCGATACCGCCGAGGAGCAGGACGGACCCGCGCTCCACCTCCGCGCGCTCCCGCCCTGCGTGCCGCGAGATACCACCGACGGTGTGGAGCCGTGCCTGCGCGTCTCCGAAGGCGGACAGGTCGTGCGCGCCCTCCGGCCACGGGCAGATGATGACGTTCGCCACGTCGAAGGCGAGCCGGTGGGGCGCGTCGGTGCGCGGTCCGGGCTGCGAGAACAGCGCGAGCGGCAGGCCGAGCAGGCGCACGAACACGGCGACCTCGGCCGAGACGTCCACCACGAACGCGTCGAGCGACGCGGCGTTGGCGGCGATAAGCGACAGCCGTTCGCGGTGACCCCGGTGCCCGAGGGGCGCCCAGTGGAGGCGACCGCCTGCCGTCGGTTCGGCGGCGTAGGGATCGAGCACGCGGCCGTCGTGGTCCTCCACCGCATTGTCGATCGGCAGGCGCACCCAGTCCGTCCGCTCGGGCAGAGGCGACGGTGGGGTCATGCTGCTGAACACGGTGACGTGCGCGTCGACGTGCGGACGCACGGCCAGGAACCGGGCCACGTGCCCGTGGCCGTGGTGGTGCACGTACCAGCCGATCCGCGGCGTCGAGGTCGCGGCGGTGTCCTCGGGCACGGTCGTCACGCGAGCAGGTCCTGTCGCTCGGCCGGAACGGGGCTCTGGATGGTCTCGCGCATGAGATCCTCGAGCTCGAACGCGTGCCGCCGGAACGAGAAGCGGCGGGCCGCGTCGGCACGGGCCGCACGGCGCAGGGCGGGGGAGGACGCGTGCACCAGGGAGGCCACGCCGGCCGCGAGGGCGTCCACGTCGCCGCCGGGTACGAGGCGCACGGCGGGATTCGACCCCGCCACTTCCGGGACACCACCGCGGGAGAACACCGCGACGGGCGTTCCCGTGGCGAGCGCCTCCGCGACGACGAGACCGAACGGCTCGTCCCACACCGGGGTCACGAGGGCGGCGGCACTGTGGCCCACGAGCCGGGCGAGTTCGCGCGCCCGCAGCTCGCCCCGGTAGACGATGCCGTCACCGAGCATCGGGGCGATGACGTCGTCGAAGTACGCGGCGTCGCCGACCCGGCCCACGAGGTTGAGCCCCATCCCGAGCCGCCTCGCCGCGTGGATCGCGAGGTGAGGTGCCTTCTCGGGCACGACCCGGCCGAACCATGCGAGCGACGGACCCCCCGGGCCGAGCCGCCACGTGGCCGTGTCGACCATGTTGTGCTGCACCGTGATGTTCCGCACGCCCGCCTGCTCCCAATGCCTCGCGGTGTACTCGCTCACGGCGATGAGGCGCGTACTGCTGACCTCGATCCCCTCGAGCAGTGGCACGAGCGGAGGCGTGTGCAGCGTCGTCATCATCGGGACGCCGATGTCGTTCGCGCGCATGACGGGCAGCGGGTGCAGGCTGTGGTTGTCGACCACGTCGATCTCGCTCGCGTTGAACGCGATCCAGTCCATCGCCTCGTCGAGCGCGCGCTCAGCCCGTCGGAGATAACCGGGCGGGTAGGTGGAGTCGGAGGCGCCGCGGTCGACTCCCCACCGTACGGCGGGCAGGGTGAGCGCGGGGGCGGACGGTGCGGGGTGCGACCCCTCCACTCCGCAGACGAGCACGCGGTGGCCGCGGCTGCGGAGGAGGCGGATGCGGTTGTACACAGCGGCCTCGAGCCCGCCGGCGTGCGGTTCGCCGAGGGGGTGCCGCAAGGGGGCGATGACCGCGATCGTGAGGGGAGCCCCCGTGGCGAGGCGCGTCATCGGAGCACCTCCCGGTAGAGGCTCTCGTGCTCCCGGGTGATCGCGGTGCGCTGCACGCGGCGCTCCTGCTCGCGGGCCTCGACGAGCTCATGGCGCTCGGGGGAGCCCGGCGCGGTCGCGGTCGCGAGGGCGGTCTCGAGCGCCGCGGCGACGCTGCCACCGTCGGCCGGGTCGACGACGAACGAGTCCGCGGGGTGCTGCTCGGCGATGAAGCCGACGGGCGCGGTCACGACCGGGACGCCGAGGTCCCAGCAGAGCTCGGCCCACCCGGAGTGCGTGCCGAACCGGTAGGGCAGCACGGCGACCGTCGCCGCCGACAGGGAGGCCGCGAGGGCCGCGTCGTCGTAGCGGGCGTGGCGCTGGAGGGTCAGGCGGGACGCCGCGTCGACGATCGAGGCGATCTCGGCGAGCTGGGCCTCGTCGCGCACGTTCTCGTTCACGTCGACGATCACGCGGAACGGCGAGGTCTGCTCCGCCCGGTCCGCGGCGGCCGCGAGGGCGCGCACCGTGCCGAGGCCGTCGATGTTGGGGCGCAGGTCGCGCAGGTGCACGATCACGATCGCTTCCGTGGTGCCGTCCGCGGCTCGCGTGCCGACCGACCCGGAGGCCGCCGCGTCGAGGGCGTCCGTCGATGCGACGCGGGGGTGTCCGATCACGCGGGCCGAGCGTGCCCAGCGGCGGTCGATCTCGCCCCGGGCGCCGGACGTGAGGGTCACGAGCGCGTCCGCCGCGGGCACGAGCAGGTCGAGGTGCTCCCGGTGGATCGCCTGGTCCGTCAGCTGCGGGTTCTCGAGATCGTGCACGGTGTAGACGAGTGGCTTGCCGGCCGCGGCCAGCGCCGCGAGCACGGCGGCGAGCTCGTCAGTCGTCGAGGACTCCATGCCGAAGTGCACGTGCATCACGTCGAAGTCGTCGGCGTGGGTCGTGACCCAGGCGGCCGAGAGCATGGCGGGCGGCCACCAGCGGTCGGTCGCCCCGTCGCGCGCCGGCGGATCGTCGAGCATCCGAACGGTCGTCGACCCCGGTTCCACGAGGCTCCGGACGTACGGGTGCTCCCCGGGCACCGCGGCCACCCGGATGGGGCGATCGGGGCGCAGGCGTGCGGGCATTCAGAATCCTTCGGATCCAGTGGATCCTGTTGCGGCCGGGGCAGCCTGTTCGACGGGCGGGGTACCCGTGCCGCACCGGAGGGGGTGCCGCTCTGCGAACATATACCGACGACAGGAGAACCCGTGACCGAGAGCACATCCCTTTCCCTGGGGAGGCGGAACCACTACTCTTCGTTCTACGGTGCGCCCGTCCCGGAGGGCCTCGCACTGGTTCTCGGCAACTGCCAGGCGGAGTCGCTGCGCATCGTCATCGACGGCCCCGACCTCCCCACCGTGCGGATCCCGCCGGTGCACGAGCTCGAGGCGTCCGACCTCCCGCATCTCGACCGTCTGCTGAGTCGAGCGTCGCTCGTGATCACCCAGCCGATCCGCGACGACTATCGCGACCTTCCGGTGGGTACACGGCAGGTCCGCGAGCGAATCGCGTCCACCGCTCGACTCGTGATCGTGCCCGCCGTGCGGCACCGGTCGCTCTATCCGGCGCAGGTGGTCGTGCGGCACCCCGACCGTCCGATCGAGGATCCGCCGATCGCGCCGTACCACGACCTCCGCACGATCGCGGAGGCGCTCGGGAACGCGCGTCCGCGGCTGCGGCCGGACATGGTGGCTGCGATCGCGGAGGAGTCCACTGCTGCGCTGCGCCTGCGCGAGGACCGCAGCGGAGCCGTGCGCATCTCCGATGTCTTCGACCGCCCGCGCTTCGATCTGCTCCGCACCCTGAACCACCCGGGCAACCCGGTGTGGGAGACGCTCGCGCGGCGCGTGAGGGCCGAGGTGGGTCTCGCGGACACCGTGACGGATCCCGGCCGAGCGCTGCTGGCGTCCGTGATCGCGCCGCGCGAAGAGGTCGTGATCGAGACCTGGGGTCTCGACGACGCTCCCGACCCGCACTGGTACCTCGGCGGTCGGGCCGAGCCCGCGGACGAGGTCCGCGACGCGCACCTACGGTGGTACGCGGACAACCCGGACCTGCTGCGGCTCGCCGCGGATCGGCACGCAGCCGCACTCGAGCAGGTGATGTCGGCGTGAGCGGGGCCGGGCCGGTGGGTGCTCCGGCGACGTCGGACGTGCCCGCGGGGCGGCTACCCGCCCTGCTCCTGCACGACGAGCCGCGCCACGGGGTCGCGCGGTACGCCCGCGAGGTCGCGGAGGAGATCGCCCGCCTCGTGGGCCGTGATCTCGGCGTTGCGGAGTCGGAGTGGGGTGCCGGCTCGGCTCCCGAGCGTATCCACGCTCAGTTCACGGATCGGCTGTGGGCGCGCTCGCCCGAGGACGCCGCCGCGCGATTCGTCGCGCTCGCCGCCGGTCGTCAAGTGAGCGTCACCCTCCACGACGTGCCGCAGCCCTCCGACGGTCACGCCTTCGAGCGCCGCATCGCGGCGTACAGCGTCGTGATCGGAGCGGCGGAGCTCGTGATCGTCAACAGCCGCCACGAGCTCGCGCTCCTCGACGAGGTCGGTCTGCGTCCGGCCGCCCCCGTGGTGGTCGCCCCTCTTCCCGCATCCCCAGCGCTCCACCTCCCGCCGAGCGCTACACGACCTTCTGTAGCGCTCGGCGAAGGGTGTAGCGCTCGAGACGAGGCGAGCGGAGCGGCGGAGTCCGGCGCACCCGGCGAGCCCGGGGCGGCAACCGATCCGACCGTCGCGGTGCTCGGCTACATCTACCCGGGCAAGGGGCACCGCGAGACGATCGAGGCCACGGCCGAAGCCGGTGTGCCGCTCGCGGTCCGTGCCCTCGGAGCGCCGTCCCCCGGCCACGAGGCCGACGCGGCGGAGCTCGTGTCCCTCGGCGCGACGCTCGGGGTGGACGTCACCGTCTCGGGGTTCCTCTCCGACGACGAGCTCATCACCGAAGCCGCGCGGGTCGCCGTCCCGGTCGTCGCCCATCAGCACTTCTCCGCATCCGGCTCGATCAATTCGTGGGTGTCGGCCGGTCGGCGTCCCCTCGTGTTGCGCACTCGGTACACCGAGGAGATGGACGCGCTGCGCCCGGGCACGCTCACCCTCGTGGACCCCTCGGGGCTCGCGGACGCGATCGCGCGCGCCCACGCGGATCCGGCGTCGACCGTGCTCGCCACAGGCACGAGCACGCGGCCGCACCTCGACGACACGGCCGCGGCCTACCTCGCCGCGTGGCGGGGGGAGGCGTTGTGAGCGTGAGCGGCCGGCCCCTCGTCGGCAACGACTGGAGCGTGCTGAACGGAACATGGCCGGATGACCCGCCGCGCGTGTCGGTGGTCGTCGCGCACTACGAACAGGCGGACGATCTGCGCCGCACGCTCACCGCACTGCGTTCCCAGACGTATCCGCGCGAGCTCGTCGAGATCGTCGTCGTGGACGACGGCTCCGCCACGGCCCCCGAGGTCCCGGACGATGTCGTGCTCGTGCGCCAGGCGGACGAGGGCTTCCGCCTGGCCGCCGCGCGCAACCGCGGGGCCGAGGCGGCGAGCGGCGACATCCTGTGCTTCCTCGACGCGGATTGCGCGCCCGAGCCCGGCTACCTCGCGGAGCTCACCCGCCTGCCCGCGCTCTCCTCCGACGTCGTGACCGTCGGTCGCCGCCGGCACGCCGACCTGTCCGCGTTGCCACCGGACGCGCCGCTCGACCGCCTTCCCGACGAGGTGCTCTTCGACGACCCGTCGTGGCTCGCGAACGCCTACGAGCGATCCGGGAACCTCTTCCACGCGGACGCCCGCTCCTACCGGTACCTGATCGGCGCGACGCTCTGCTGCAGCGCGGATTTCTTCCGCGAGACCGGCGGCTTCGACGAGAGCTTCACCGAGTACGGCGGTGAGGACTGGGACTGGGCCTGGCGCTGCTGGATGCACGGCGCGCTTTTCGCGCACGTCCCGACGGCGATCGCGTGGCACAACGGTCCGGACGCCGGGGGACGCGAGCGCGATCCGGCCGCCGTGAACGCCGAGACCCGGCGGATGGAGCGGTATATCCCGATCGCCGGCTCGCGTCCCCACGCGCTGCTCATCGGGGCCGATGGCGACGTCGGTGCCGGTGCCACCGACGGGGCGGGGGCTGGGACAGGGGCCGTCGGTGACGTCGCGGTTCGGCTGTCCGTCGCGCTGACGTCGACGCAGGCGATCATCACGGCGGACAGCATCCTTCGGCATCTGCCGACCGCTCGCGTGTTCGTCGGCGACTCCCGTGCGTTCGACGGGATGGCGGACCCGCGCATCGTCGCCGGCGAACCCCCGGCCGACGTGCCCTACCGGATCGACGTTCTCGCGCCGGTCCGCATCGAGACGGATGCGCCCGTCCGCTCCCTGCTCGAGGGTGTCGGGGTCGGCGCCGACGGTTCGGTGCGCATCGCGGACGTCGACGGTCCGCTCCTCGACCTGACGAGCGCGAGGGTGCTGGCCCGCACACGCCGCTGGGGCGACACCTCGTTCACTGCGCGCACTCTCGCGGCGACCGGTGTGGCCCGCCGCCTCCGCTCCCCGGAGCCGAGCCTCGCCGCCTACTACGGCGACTGGGACTGACCGGCGCCACCCCCTCTCCCGCCAGTTGAGGCGTTCGAGCGTCTTTCCTGCGGTGTACCGGCGCGATCGCGCTCGAACGCACTACCTGGCGGGGGAGCCGGGGGAGGGTGATGCGGGTGCGGCCGACGCGCGGCGGGCGGCGCGGCGGGAGCGCCACCACAGGCCGCCTCCGATCGTGAGTCCGAGGCCCAGGAAGCCCGTGATGAGGGCGGCGAAGACGCCACCGATCGAGCCGAGGACACCGCCGACGAACGGGAGGGTCTCGCCGTCCTCCACGATGAGCACCGACGTGGGCTCGTCGTCCGTCGCCGCAGGCACGGTGATCGTGTAGGCGCCCTCGTCCGTCGTGCGGAAGGCCGTGAACGATGCGGCCGTGAGCTGCCCGCCGTTCACGCGCGTGCTCACGGCGGGGGCGCGGTCCGCGACGGAGGTCGTGCCGTCGGGTGCGATGAGAGCGATATCACCGGTCAGGGCGCCGGAGGACTCGTCACTCGGACGCACGAGTAGGAGGGAGTACGACGTGTCGCCGTCGAGATCCACCGACGTGCTCGAGCCGGCGTCGACCGACGCGACGACGTCGTCGCCCACGGATCCGTCGCGACTCAGGATGCCCGTCGGGAGGAGCGAGGCGAAGAGGCTCACGGTCCCGATCGCGATGGCCACCGTGGCGACGAGGAGCACGATCCCGATCCACGTCAGCCAGGCGGGTCCGGTGGTGGAGATGCGGCGGGGCGCGGTCGAGGTCATGGCGTCACCCTACCGAGAGGTGATCGGTCGAGGAATGCTCAGCGACCGCGGCCGGCGGCCCGCCGGCGGCGTCGCGCGAAGCCGGCGGAATTGATCGCGACGATCGCGGGCATCATCACGAAGAGACCGAGGAGGCCGCCGATCGTCGTGATCGCGACGCCCACCACGAGGGAGACAGCGACGCACACGAGCATGACGATGAGGAAGCCGCGTCGCCCCGTGGCGGCGAAGGCGACGGCGGCCGCGATGAGGATCGCCCACCGCGTGATGGGTTCGGCGATCGTCCACGTGTAGGGCACGTCGTAGATCGAGAGGAACGCGGAGATGAGGAGCAGCCCCGTGCCGACGGCGATGAGCGCGGGGCTCGGGGCCAGGGGCACGACCACCCAGGGCGGGAACTCGTCGGAGCGGACGCCGCTGCCGCCGCCCGCGGCACCGGAGGGATCCTCGTCGAAGACGATGTAGCCGTCGGGTGCGCCGGCGCTCGCCTCCTGGCGGGCGCGGAAGCCGTCGCGCGTCCGGTCGCGACCGAGCAGCACGTTGCGCGCCTCGACGGCCTCGCGAAACGCGTCTGCGCTGCCGCCGTCCACGTCGGGATGCGTGCGGCGCGCCCGGGCGGCGAACGCCCCCGTCACGATGTGCGGCTCGGCACCGACGTCGACGCCGAGCACCTCCGCTGCGCGCTCCGGGCTCATCTGCTCAGGCTACGTCTGTTCGCGACGCGGCCCCACCCCCGATCGGGTCGCTCATCCTGCCCCGAGCCCGACGCGAAAGTGCGGACATCCGCCCTCTCTCGGGGTGAAGAGGGGCCGATGTCCGCACTTTCGCGAACCAACCTGTGGGGTGGACGCGAGATGTCGCGTCAGCGTTCCCCGGGCGACTATTCGCGTCGACGCCCGGGAACGACCGGGATCAGTACCAGTTGACGGACTGCGAGTGCGACCAGGCGGCGCACGGCGTGCCGTAGGCGCGGTCGATGTACGACAGGCCCCACGCGATCTGGGTGGACGCGTTGGTCCTCCAGTCGGAGGCCACGGTCGCCATCTTGCTGCCGGGGAGAGCCTGGGGGATCCCGTAGGCGCCGCTCGAGGCGTTCTCGGCGGTGTACGACCAGCCGGACTCCTTCTGCCAGAGGCTGCTGAGGCACGAGAACTGGCTGTCGCCCCAGCCGTAGTCGGAAGCCGCCATCTCGCGAGCCACCGCCTTCGCGCCCTCCGGCGTGTTGGCCCGAGCGAGTTCCTCGGCTGCCTTCGCGGCGGCCTCGGCGGCAGCGGCCTCGGCCGCGACCTTCTCGTCGTACGCCTTCGCGGCGGCCTGCGTGTCGTTCATGACCGTGATGACCTGGCGTGTGAGGTCGACGACCGTGTCGGTGTCGAGAGTCTCGTAATCGTCGAGCTTGTCGATCGTGGTGGTGAGGGTGGTCGCGTCGACCTTGCCCTCGGCCTCCTTCGCGACGGCGCTCGCCGTGACGATGACGGCTTCCGCCTTCTTCTCCACGTGTGCGGTGGCGACGCCTGCGTAGACGCCGAGCTGCTCGGAGCGGAGGCCGCTCGTCTCGTCGATCTGGGCCGTGACGACGGCGGCCTGCTCGGCGCTCACGCGATCGGTGATCGCGAAGCCGGAGCCGGCGGTGAGTCCCACGAGGGCGACGGTCGCGGCGACGGCGAGGCGCTTGCGGCGGGAGGAGCCGCGGGCCTTGCGGAGGGCGGAGCGTGATGCCTGGGGGAGGGGGGTCAGGGTGGTGCGGGGAGTTTCGTGGCGCATGCGTTACGTGTGGTTCTTCTCGGTCGGGGGAACGGGCACGGCGGACGGAACCAGCGAATCTGACGACTCGCGTGGTCGGCGCCGAACGCGCTCCGGACTTCTCGGTTCGGATGTCTGCGTATCGGTAATGGGTGCTGCTCGGGTGAGCGCCCGACCATCGAGGGAGTCGTTCGGGTAACGACCTCGGATCCGTCGCCGCGATCCCGGGGAATCGCGCGGTGGAAACGGCCCTCGGCGGGCACAAGTCAGCCAGTTTGGGGTGTGTTCCTGGCAGAACGCAGGTCAAAAGCTGGCAAGAACCTGGCAGTGAGGGCGCGGCGTCTGGCGTCGACGCCTCCCGATCCGATAACGGCGGAGGCCCGCGCGGACAGCTTCCGCGGTCGTGACAGGCTGGACGGTCGGACGAGGCAAGGGGTCATGATGGCGGGACGGAAGCGCTCGACGGCGCGCGGCGGCGCGATCGCGACGACGGTCGTCGCACTCATTCTCCTCGCCGCATATGCGTTCTCGGGGCCCCTCATCGGTACGGGTGGAGATGGCGCGACACGGCACGAACGGTCGCCGACTGGCACGGCCACCCCGACGTCGGCTCCCCCGATCGCCCATGATCTCGCACCGAGCGCGGCTTCGCAGGTGCTCGTCGACGCGGGTCTCATCGATCCGGTCGCGAGCGGTCTCGGTGCGGGCGACACCGCGTGGCGCGTCGACGTGCCAGCGGTCGAGGCGCTCCTCGCGAGCCGACCGGTGGATGACCGCGGCACCCCGCTGCGCTACGACCGTGACGCGTTCGGGCAGCGCTGGGCGGACGTGGACCGGAACGGCTGCGACCAGCGCAACGACGTTCTCGCCCGCGACCTCGTCCAGCTCACCCTCCGCGAAGGCAACTCGTGCGTCGTCGTCGCCGGCGTGCTGCAGGACGTCTACACGGACACGAACATCATCTTCGAACGCGGCCAGGACACGAGCGCGGAGGTGCAGATCGACCACGTCGTGCCGCTCGCCTGGGCCTGGCAGCACGGGGCGAGCGGCTGGTCGGAGATCGAGCGCCAGCAGTTCGCGAACGACCTCGCGAATCTCCTGGCCGTGGACGGCCGCACCAACTCCTCGAAGTCCTCGAGCGGTCCGGGGGAGTGGCTCCCGCCGGCCGCGGACCACTCCTGCGAGTACGTCACGCGCTGGGTGTTCGTCCTCGACCGCTACGGCCTCGCCGTCGGCACGGACGATCGCGCCGTCATCGAGGACACGCTCGACCGCTGCTGAAACGTGCACGGATCGCACCGGGACTCGGTGCCCATTGCGCGCGTCCCGCGTCCCCGCCATCCTCGTCGTGGGTCGACATCGCGGCCCGCCGACGAAACGCGGGGACCTCCATGACCACCAACGGGCAGAGCGACGAGCCGTCGGCCGTCCTGGATCGTCTGAACGCCGAGTGCCTGGCCGCACCGGGCGAGATCGAACCGCAGATCCGGCTGTGGACGGCCGTCGCGGCGCTCGATCAGTGGATCCTCATCAATCGGGGCAGCACAGACAGCCCGCGCCCCTACGCTCTTGCGGCGGAGGCGGGGAACATGGTGTGCATCTTCAGCAGCCCGGAGCGTGCACAAGCGGCGGCGGTGACCGCCGGTCTCGTGGCGGCCGACGCCTCTGTGGAACTCATCGCCGTGTCCCTGCCCGGCGCCCTCGACTGGCTGATGTCGTTGGGCGAGCACGGCGTGGCCGGGGTGACCGTCGACCACCCGGTGATCGGAGCCTGGACGCCGCTGGCGAACCTGTCGATGCTGCGGCAGGACCCGACCTCGTCCTCGTAGCGGGGCCTCGGATGGAGGTCGGCGCCGACATCGGGGCGGTCAGGAGGTCGGCGTCGTCCGTCCGGGCCGCGGGTCCCCGCCACCGAAGGCCACGACGCGATCCCAGAGCCAGTCGGTGAGGCTCGGAGCGATCTCGACGTCGTCCTGATCCGGACGGCGGCGGTAGAGACGGCCGGCCGTGCCCTCGATGAAGTAGCCCCCGGCGTCGTCCGTGAAGAGCTGCGTGTAGTACTCGCCGTCGGCGTCCCACTGCGTCCAGGCCTCGGGGTCGGCCTCGATCGCCTCGTCCATCGTGCGGACCTCGTCGCCGGTCAGGAGGCGGAAGGGCTCGCCCGTGCCCCAGAGGTGACCGGTGCCGGGCTGCTGGCCGTCGTGCCATGCGAGGAGTCTTCCGTCGCCGCCGCTCGCCCGTGCTTCCTCTCTGTCGAGGGCCGGGCGGAGAGACCGGGAGAGGTCGTCGGGCAGGACGGCGTCGAGAGCGAGCAGCGCCTCGTCCATCCCCGTCTCGAAGAGGCTGTCGCGCAGGAGCCGCCAGGCGACCTCCCCCATGCCCATCCCGCGGATGTCGTCGAGCGTGTACTCCGTGCCTTCGAGGGGGTCGATGAACGCTCTGGCCATGATCATCCCGCCCTGGGCGACCTCGTCCGTCGGGTCCTCGCGGAGGACGCGACCGAGGATGTCGGCCGCCTCGTACGGGCGATAGTCGAACAGGTAGGCGTAGGCCAGGGCCGTGGCGATGATCGGCTCGGTCGGGTCGGCTCGGACCGCCTCCTCCGCGGCGGTGAGGAAACGCTGCGGTGGTGCCCCGGTGATGAGAAACCGCGTGGCGCGCTGGCCGAGGGCGCCGGCATACCGATCGGGATCCGTTCGTGCGCAGAATTCGACGGCCTCGTCGAGCAGTCGCCAGCTGGTCTCCGGGTCGACGACATAGGCCGACGCACTCGCGACCTCCATCCGGTCCATCCAGTCGGCCTCCGGGTCCTCACCCAGGACGATCCGACCGAGACGGAGGCTTTCCGCGTACTTCGACTGGGAGGATTCGAGGTCGCGCAGCTTGCGTATGGCGCCGGGGTACTGGCGGTCACGGCGACCGACGAGTTCATGCAGGAGGCGGCGGGCTTCGTCGATCTCGCCGCACGCCTGGCGGTGCAGGGCGAGCAGGATGATCATGCCCGTGAACCTCGGCTCCCGAGCGAGCACGCTCTGCGTCAGCCGGGGGATCTGCGGGTGCTGCGGTTGCGCGTCGTAGAGACCCCAGGCGAGGTCGCGATCGTGTTCGATCGCTGTGCGCTCGAGGTCCTCAGGATCGATCCTTTCGCGCCCGATCCCCCTGCGCTCGAACCCCTCCGGCTGGCTCATCGCATGCCGTTCGTCACGCGGTAGGCGCGGAGCTGCGCGAACGTGCCGTCATCCACGCCGTACTCGAGCACGGGTGCGATCTGGTCGAACCACGACGCCGTGGACGGGGTGAGGCCGGCCGCCGCCTCGAGGAGCGCCGCCGTGGTCACGGGGACGATCGCGCCGGCGGCCATGGACGCCGACAGCGACTGTTGCAGGGCGATCGTCGCCACCTGGGCGATGTCGGCACCGGAGAATCCCTCGGTCGCGGCGGCGACCGCGATGACGTCGACGTCGGCTGCGGCGGGTTTCCCTTCCAGGTCGCCCTGCAGGATGGCGGCGCGAGCCACGGCGTCGGGCGGCAGGACGAGGACCGTCTTGTCGATGCGGCCGGGGCGGCGCAGGGCGGGATCGATGTCCCACGGACGGTTCGTCGCGGCGAGGAAGTAGACGCCGTCGTTCTCGCTCGTGACGCCGTCGAGCTCCTCGAGCAGCTGCGTCACGATCGAGCGCATCGACTGCGATCCCCCCGACGTGCGCCGGCCGCCGAGGGCGTCGAACTCGTCCAAGAAGATCACACACGGGGACGAGGCGCGCGCGTCCCGGAACACGCTCTGGATCGCCCTCTCGCTGTCGCCGAGCCACTTGCTGAGCAGGTCGGCGACCGTCACGTGGATGAAGGAGGCCCCGAGGTCGCCGGCGATCGCCTTCGCAATGAAGGTCTTGCCGCAGCCCGGAGGGCCGTACATCAGGAGTGAACCGCCGGGCTTCTGGCCGAAGGCGGCGGCAAGCTCCGGATTGCGGAGCGGCGCGAGGAACGTGGAGTCGAGGTGGGCCTTGACATCGGCGAGGCCGGCGACGTCCGAGAGAGTGATGGCCGGTCGTTCGGCGTCCCACAGCCCAGGCTGTTCGATCTCCGGGGCGGTCTGCTCGGACTCGTGCACGACAGGCACGGGTTGGGGGGTGACGGTCCGATCGGGCTCCGTCCGAGCGGGTGAGGGCGCACCGCCTCCGCGCAAGCGGGCGGCCATGACGCGGGCGCGCAGCACGCGTACGCGCGCCGGATCGCCGCCGTGGGCCTCGAGCGCAGCCACCTCCTGCGCCGCGCGGTCCGGATCCTTCTCGAGGAGGAGCGTGATGAAGTCCTCCCGCAGCGCGGGATTCTGCGGATCCTGCGCCACCTCCGCCGCGATCACGTCGAGGAAGTCGTCGTCTTCGGCCATCGTGTCCCCCTGGTTCAGCGCTCGGTGCCGATCAGTCTGTCAGGGAGGCGCGCATCGACGACAGAGCGAATCGGCTTGTCGAGGCCGATCGCGACGGGCAGAAGTCCCCTGGTCCGACGGCCGGATACGACGATCGCGTCCGACCAGGTGGTCGGGCGCGATCGTCGTCGAGCGAGGGTGAACCCGTCAGTCGGTGCCGGAGTCGAACGCGGCGCTCTCGGAGGCCGCGTCGGTCGCCCGGTCGAGCGCATCGGAGGCCGAGTCGGGGCGCGACTCGGGGTCGAGGATCTCGTGCGCCTCGCCGGCCTCGAGGGAGCCGACGAGCTCCGCCGTGGCGCCGCCGATGATGCCGGCCGCCGCGTACTGCTCGAGGCGCGAACGCGAGTCCGCGATGTCGAGGTTGCGCATCGTGAGCTGACCGATCCGGTCGCCGGGGCCGAACGCCGAGTCGCCGACGCGCTCCATCGACAGCTTGTCGGGGTGGTAGCTGAGCGCGGGACCGGTCGTGTCGAGGATCGTGTAGTCGTCTCCGCGGCGCAGGCGCAGCGTGACCTCGCCGGTCACGGCCGAGCCGACCCAGCGTTGGATGGACTCGCGCAGCATGAGCGACTGGGGGTCGAGCCAGCGGCCCTCGTACATGAGGCGACCGAGGCGACGCCCCTCCGCGTGGTACTGCGCAACGGTGTCCTCGTTGTGGATCGCGTTGAGCAGGCGCTCGTAGGCGATGTGCAGGAGGGCCATGCCGGGGGCCTCGTAGATGCCGCGGCTCTTCGCCTCGATGATGCGGTTCTCGATCTGGTCGGAGACTCCGAGACCGTGGCGTCCGCCGATCGTGTTCGCCTCGAGCACGAGAGCGACGGCGTCCTCGAACTCGACACCGTTGATCGCGACGGGGCGTCCGGCCTCGAAGCGCACGGAGACGACCTCGGTCGCCACCTCCACGTCGTCGCGCCAGGCGGCGACGCCCATGATCGGCTGGACGAGGTCGAGTCCCGAGCTGAGCTCCTCGAGG
Source organism: Labedella endophytica (assembly GCF_003990045.1). Classification (GTDB taxonomy): domain Bacteria; phylum Actinomycetota; class Actinomycetes; order Actinomycetales; family Microbacteriaceae; genus Labedella; species Labedella endophytica. The sequence goes on from NZ_RZGZ01000004.1 coordinate 321,443, forward strand.
CTCTTCGCCTCGTGGGTGGCGCCCCAGATGTTGGCGTCCGTGCTGTACGCCTTCTCGGCGGAGTCGCGGTACGGGAAGCCGCGCGCGACGAGCCACTCGCTCATCTCCGTGCGTCCGCCGAGCTCGGTCACGAAGTCGGCGTCGAGCCACGGCTTGTAGATGCGCAGGCGGGGGTTTGCGAGCAGGCCGTAGCGGTAGAACCGCTCGATGTCGTTGCCCTTGTATGTGGAGCCGTCGCCCCAGATGTCGACGCCGTCCTCCTTCATGGCACGCACGAGCATCGTGCCGGTGACGGCGCGGCCGAGGGGCGTGGTGTTGAAGTACGTCTTTCCGCCGGAACGGATGTGGAACGCCCCGCACTGGAGGGCGTTGAGGCCCTCTTCCACGAGGGCGCTCTTCGCGTCGACGAGGCGCGCGACCTCGGCGCCGTACTCCGTGGCGCGACCGGGCACCGAGTCGATGTCGGGCTCGTCGTACTGGCCGATGTCGGCGGTGTACGTGCAGGGGATGGCCCCCTTCTCACGCATCCACGCCACGGCGCAGGAGGTGTCGAGACCACCGGAGAAGGCGATGCCGACGCGTTCGCCGACGGGGAGACTGTTCAAGACTTTGGACACCCGAGAAATCCTAGGGGACGCGGGCCTCACGCGCCTGCCCGGAGGACTCCGTCCCGACCCGAATGTCTGGGATCAGAAGCGGATCTGGTCGGCTCGGTCAGCCGTCGTTGCGGTCGAGCGAACCGATCTCGTCTCCGGAGGCGTTGCGCACGATGATGGCGTCGCCGTCGAGCTGCACGGTGGAGACGGCGCGGAGCCAGGTGTCGACGCCGATGCATGCGCGCTGGGTGCTCATGAAGGTCGCGAGGGTGATCGTGTCGCCGTCGACGGTGTAGGTCGAGCCGACGCCGTTGCAGCCGTCGGTTCCCGAGACCTTGCCGTCGTCACCGAAAACGAGGTGCGGCTGTCCCTGCGCGGTCGATCCCCAGGTGCCCACGATGGCCTCCGCGGGGTCGGGTTCACCGCCAGCGGTCGAACCGGCCGCGCAAGCGGTCAGGACGGAAACGGAGGCGATCCCGATCAGAAAAGCGGTGATCAATCGTCCGTTTCGACGGAAAGTGGAGGTGCTGAGTCCGGACATGCCGAAACTTTATCGGAACCCCCTCAAAAGGAGGTGTGCATTGTCTGTGGATCCCGGTACGGTCGATGTGAGGGTTGCTTTACCCGAGCGATCTCGCCGGCCTGGGCTTCGTGTCCGCCGTCGCAGAACACCAGTAATGCAAGACAAGTCATAGGAGATCCGTGTCCGTTCAATCCCCCACGCCCCGTCTGAGGCGAGCGCTCGCGCTCGGCACGGCCGCGGCCTTCGGTCTGGGTGGCTTCTTCGCCACGCCGGCCTTCGCTGAGACCACCTCGGCCGATGCACCCATCTCGGGCGAGACGTTCGAATCGAACGCGTTCGAGCTGCTCGAGACGGAGGGCGTGGAAGCCGTCGGTCATGACGCGGAGGGCAACATCGTCATCCGCACGTCGGAAACCAGCGACGCGGTCGCCGAGTTCGACGCGACCTACGACAACGTGGTCGTGCAGACCATCGTCGGCGGCTACAGCAGCATGGCGACGACCGACGTGGTCGGCGGAGCCGGCTACCTCGTCGAGGCCGGCGAACTTCTGGGCGCCTGCTCCACCGGATTCTCCGGTTGGACCCCTGAGGGAGAGCCCGCCGTGATCACGGCAGGACACTGTGCCGTCGGTGCGACCAGCCCCGCGGCTCTGTCGACTCCGTCGGGCGACCCCGCCGGTGGCGGACCCTCCGACAGCGCCGGAGCCCCCTACGCGGTTATCGGTGACTTCGGCTTCAGCCAGTACGGCGGCCCCGGAAACACCCCCGGAGACACGAACGACACCTCCGTCGACATCGCCGTGATCGACGTCGACAACGTCGCTCTCGACCTGCTTCCGGCCGTGACCGACTGGACGACCACGGGCGACCTGTCGCAGAGCACCACCGCGATCACGTCGGTCGGCACGGTCGACCTGACGCAGCCCGTCTCGAAGAGCGGGCGCACGACGGGCAAGTCCACCTCGACCGGCACCCTCACCGCCGGCTGGGCCAACGTGGAAGGTGACGACGGGGACGACCACATCGTCAAGGGCTTCGGCGGTCCCATGGCGGTCCTCGGAGGCGACTCCGGTGGAGCCGTCTACCAGGGTGAGAAGGCTGTCGGACTCGTCAGCGGTGGCAACCAGCCCGGCACCGAGATCTGGGTCGCCGACCTGGTGTCGGGTCTCGCGCAGACCGACGGCTACACCGTCATGCTCGAGATCGACGCCCCCGTCCTCGTGACCCCGGCGAACGGTTCCGAGGTCGAGCGCGGCGCGCAGATCAGCGGCACGGGCGTCATCGGTTCCACGGTCACCGTCACGCCGACCGGTGGCGAGTCCTTCTCCATTCCGACCAACGCCGAAGGCAACTGGTCGTTCCCCGCTCCCACGGCGCTGGGTAACTACGGCTTCTCGGTGCAGTCCGTCAGCGGTTTCAACACCTCTGAGGTCAACACCTACGCCCTCGAGGTCGTCCCGGCTCCGCTCGTCGCTCCGGTGATCGAGACCCCGGCCGACGGCACCACGGTCGAGACCGAGCTCACGAGCGTCTCCGGCACCGCCCTTCCGGGCGCGACGGTCACCCTCGACGGTGACGTCACCGGCACCGCCCTGGTCGGCTCCGACGGAACCTGGTCGGTCGCGACCAGCCTCTCCTACGGCGCCTACACGGTCACCGCCACGCAGGCGTCCGAAGGGGAGACCTCGCCGGTCGCCTCGTCCGGCTTCGCCGTCGTGCCGGTCGCTCCGTCCATCTCCACCCCGGGCGAGGGCGACTCCTTCCCCGCCAGCGATGCTCCGGAGACCACCTCCGGTGTCGGCATCGAGGGCGCGACCGTGACCGTCTCGGTCAACGGTGAGGTCGTCGGAACCGCCGACATCGAGGGCGAACTGCCCGTCGACGAGGTGCCCCTCGCCAACGCTGCCGGCGACTTCAACGCCGCCGCTCTCCCGGGTGACAACTGGGAGGTCGCTCTGGCCGACTCGGTCGTCACGGGCGCCAACGTGATCTCGGTCACGCAGGAGATCAACGGCGTCTCGTCCGCCGCCGCCACGGCGACGTTCGAGGTCCGCGCCGCCGCTGTCGAGCCCCCCACCGAGGGTGACGACGACGGCGACAACGGCGACGGCCTGGCCGTCACCGGTGGCCCGGACATGATGCCGATCGGCATCGCGGCCTGGCTGCTCATCGCCGGTGGTATCGCCACCACGGTGATCGTGCGCAAGCGTCGCCTCTCCGCCGAGGTCTGATTCAGCAGCACACCGCGTGAGTGATCACGCAGCATGAGAAGGGGCGTCACGTTCGCGTGGCGCCCCTTCCGCATGCCCGGCGTGGGCGCGTTCCGCCCCGGCCTGTCGGGTCGCAGCTTCGTGGGGGATGATGGAGGCCGACTCCCGGGAGGACCCAGATGAGCGACACACGGAACGGCGACACCGGCTCGGCCACGAACGGCGGAGCCTACGACAGGGCGGATCTGCGAGGACCGGCCGTCATCGTCGGCGCGATCGGCCTCGCGGCCGGCGTGCTCGGCACGGCCGTCGTCGTCACCCACGGACCCGTCGTGAAGAAGTGGTGGAGCGCCCACGTGGCCCCCGCGGTGAGCAGCGTCACGCGTCGCGTGCTGCGCCGCAACGGGCTGCCCGATCAGGCCGCGTCCGACTCCTCCGTCATCCTGACGAAGTCGACGCTGCGGAGCTTCTCGCGCCGCGTCTCCGTCGCCGCGGAGAACGCCCGCGTCGGCGCGACGGCGGGTCGGCTCGCCCTGGACCTCGTCGAGCTCCTCCTCGCCGCCTCGATCATCGCCGACCGGATGCGCACGCGTTCCGACGACGATCATGAGGCCGACGCCCTCGTCCCCGAGCTGTCCACCGCGATGGCGGCCCTGTCGAGCCCGCCCGTGGTCGACGCGGTCAACCGCGTGCTCTCGGTGGAGGATCCCGCGCTCGACGCCGAGACGCGATCGATCGTCGCGCGCGTCTTCGATGGCGGCTTCGTGGCCTCGGGCGGCTACGTGCCGGTGCGGAGCGAGCGCGTCGAGAGTGCCCTGCGCATCACGCGATCGGCGATCCCCGTGCCGCGTTCCGCCCCGGGCTCCACGGAGGACGTGCGGCACCGGCCGTAGTCGGCTGATCCGGGTCGCCGCCTCGTCGGCCCGGTCTGCTCAGGCGGTGAGAACGTGGCGGGAGGCGTTGAGCGTCGCGGCTTCCGCGCTCCAGAGTCCGACGAAGCGGCTGGCGAGCTCCTGCTCGAGTCCCGAGAGGGACGACACCGCGAAGATCACGGCGGCCGCCGTCTCCGGCGCATCGGCATCGAATCCCGAGGCGATGGCCCCGGTCCACGTCTCGCTCGCCGCCTTCACCGTGGAATAGTTCGCCGTATTGCGGTGCGGCTTCTGCGCGGAAGTCGACGAGACGATCGCGAGCCGGCCGGCGGGGGAGGCGACGAGGTCCGGGTAGAACGCGCGGCTCACGTGGCGGAGCGCGGTGAGGGAGGTCTCGAGGGCGGCCCAATCGGCGTCCGACTGCCCCGGGATGCCGTCGCCCCGGCGGAAGCCGCCGACGAGGTGCAGGACGCCGTCCACGGGGCCGACGCTGTCGTGCACGCGCGCGACGAGGGCGTCGACCGCGGCCTCGTCCGTGAGGTCCACCGTCTCGGTGACGACGCCCGGTAGCGCGTCGGCGAGGGCGGCGAGCTTCTCCTCGTCCCGACCGGTCGCGACGACCGTGCCGCCCGCGGCCTGCGCCGCCCGGGTGACCTCACGTCCCGCATCGCTCGTCGCCCCGGCGAGGAGCACCACCCTGCCGGCCAGTGCGGCCGTGTCCAACTCCGTCGCGTCCGTCAACTCCGTCGTCATGCCGTCACCCTATCGCCGGGTCGTGCGCATCGTGGCCGCCCGAGGGTGCCGCCTCTACGTGGCGCCCTCGAGCCGCACGAGCGCCGTGGGGAGGGAGGGGAGAAGGGGGGAGGGGGTTGGGTTCGTGGGGGAGCGGACGTAGCGTCGTAGGTATGAGCAACGAAACGAAGACCCAGTCCGCCGTCGTCTACACCGAGACGGGGGACACCTCCGTCCTCCACCTCGTCGAGCGCGAGATCGCGGAACCCGGGGCCGGCGAGGTGCGCGTGCGCATCGTCGTGTCGGGCGTGAACCCCACCGACTGGAAGTCGCGCGCGGGCGGCGGGCCCGGCGAGAAGCTCCCCTTCGGCGAGGTCGTGCCCAACCAGGACGGTGCCGGAGTGGTCGACGCGATCGGGGACGGGGTCGAGGGCCTCGCCGTCGGCGACCGGGTCTGGACCTACCTCTCGGCCCACCAGCGCCCCACGGGCACGGCCCAGGAGTACACGGTCCTCCCCGCCGAGCGGGTCGTGCCGCTGCCCGACGGCGTCTCCTTCGACATCGGCGCGAGCCTCGGGGTGCCGGCCGTCACTGCGCACCGCGCCCTCACCGTGGCCGAAGACGGACCGACGCGGCTCGCGCCCGGGGCGCTCGACGGTCGTGTCGTGCTCGTCTCCGGCGGTGCCGGAGCCGTCGGCCACGCGGCGATCCAGCTCGCGCGCTGGGCCAGCGCCACGGTCGTCACCACGGTGAGCTCCCCCGAGAAGGCCGCACTCGCGCGTGCAGCAGGGGCGCTGCATGTCGTGAACTACCGCGACGACGACGCAGCAGACCAGATCCGCGCGATCGCCCCCGACGGGGTGCACCTCGTGGTCGAGGTCTCGATCGCCGCCAACCTCGCGCTCGACCTCTCCGTCATCGCGCCCCGCGCCACCATCGCGAGCTACGCGGACAACGGTGGAGACACCGTCGAGGTGCCGATCCGCCCGAGCATGATCCAGAACGTGCGCTACCAATTCATCCTGCTCTACACCGTGGGGTCCGAGGCGCTCTCCGCCGGGGCCGAGGACGTGACGGAGGCCGCTTCGCAGGGCGTGCTCGAGGTCGGCGAGGAGCACGGGCTGCGGCTCCACCGCTTCCCGCTCGCGGACACGGCCGCAGCTCACGGCGCGGTCCAGGACGACACGGTCGGGAAGGTCCTCATCGACGTCTCCGAGTGACGCGGCGGCTCGTGCGCGACGAGCCGCGCCCCTACGATGGGGCCACGACGGAACGATGAGGATCCGGTCGACGTGGTGACTCCTGAGGGGAGCCAGATGCCACTTCACGCTCGAGGACGGACGCGCCAGGCGCGTTGGGAGCTCTTCCTGCGCGGGCAGGCTCCGTTCATCGTGATGCTCGTGCTCATCGCGCCTCTCGTGGTGGTGTCGCGTCCCGAGGGCTATTGGGCTCCGGTGTTCGTCGCGGGGATCGCCGTCGCCGCGGTCTCGACGGTGCTCGCTCTGGTGGTGCCGTGGGAACGGCAGGAACGCCAGACGATCGTCATCGTTCCGCTCCTCGACCTCGTGAGTGCCGCTCTCATCCACGAGACGGCTTACGACTCGCTCCCCCCATCGTTCCTGCTCGCCGCGTTCCCCGTGCTCTGGCTCGGGTACGGCTTCCGCCGGTGGGGGCTCCCCCTCGCGGTCGCCGGCGCTTTCCTCGTCTCTCTCTTTCCCCTCGCCTGGCGCGGAGAGGTTCCGGGGAGCGCGGTCGAATGGGGACGCGCGATGGTCATCCCCCTGTGCGCGGCGCTCGCCGCGGTGTGGCTCCATTACGTGTCCCACACGGTCCGTCGACACGCGATCCAGGCGGAACGGGCCGCGGGCATCCTCGGTTCCGTCGAACTCGAGCTCGAGGACCGGAAGGTGCTCACGTCCGCGATCACGGCCACGATCGACGTCGGCGTCGTGTTCTACGGAGCCGACGGCGACATCCGCCACATCAACCCGGCGGGGGAGGAGATCTTCCGGATCGCCTCCAAGCCGTTCGGGCCGGGGACGGAGAGCGCGACGTTCGTGTTCGGCCCCGATCGGCTCACGCCGATCGAGCCCGACCGGCAGATCATTCCGCGGGCGCTGCGGGGCGAGCACGTCGTGAACGAGCTCGAGTGGATCGGTCCGTCGGGGTCGCAGCGCGCCGTGCTGCTCTCCAGCCGCGCGGTCATCCGCGGCGATGGTTCGCGGCTCGGCACGGTCGTGACGGCCCACGACGTGACGCAACTCGCCCAGGCCGTGCAGGTGCGGGAGGACTTCCTCCTCTCCGTCTCGCACGAGCTGCGGACCCCGCTCACCTCGATCGTCGGTTACGTCGATCTCCTCTCCGACTCGCTCGACGTGTCGTCGCTCGGCATCGAGCGGGAGTTCGAGGTGATCCGCCGGAACGCCGACCTCCTCCTCGTCCGCATCGCCGACCTCCTCGCCCTCCCCGATTCGGAGGTGGAGATCGAATCGGCTCGAACGGATGTGTCCGGTCTCGTGGAGCGCAGCGTGGAGGACATCCGGCCCCGGGCCGAGGCGAACGCGGTGACCGTCTCGACGTTCGTCGCGCCGCCGGTCGTCGCGGACGTGGACGAGTCGCGATTCCGCCAGGTGATCGACAACCTGCTCTCGAACGCCGTGAAGTACACCCCGCCTGGTGGGACCGCGACGCTCACCGTGCGCGAGGTCGACGGGCAGGTGGAGCTCGCGGTCGCGGACACGGGTGTGGGAATGGCCGCCGACGAGGTGGCGCAGATCTTCGATCCGCTCTACCGGGCGCGGCAGGCTCGAGACGGGGCGACCGGCGGCTTCGGCATCGGGCTCTCCATCGTCCAGCGGATCGTCACCGCCCACGGCGGCACGATCGACGTGGCGAGCGAGCCGGGCACGGGCACCACGGTGACCGTCCGCGTCCCGTCGCGTATCGCGCGGTCGGCGGAGTAGTGATCCCCGTCGCCGCCTGAGCCATGCTCCCGGCGTTTTGCGTACGCAACTGCGCAACGCGTGTGAAATTTCACCCGCAGAATGCCCGAGCGTGCGCAAAACCCAGGGTGGAGGTGGCATGCCATCATTGCAAGGACGTCGGTGTTGCAGGAACGTTCTCAGGGGGTCGATGTGACGGACGAGGATCGGGGCGCGGAGCAGCGCGAGCGTGCGGTGACCCTTCGTGAGGTTGCCGCCGCGGCGGGCGTGAGCGTGTCGACGGCGTCGCGTCTGCTCGACAAGCGCTACGAGGGGTCATCCCCGGCGAATGCCCGCCGCGTCCGCGAAGCGGCCGACCGGCTCGGCTACACCCGCGACTATGCGGCATCGAGCCTCCGCCGCCAGGGCACGAGCACGATCGGGGTACTCGTCCCGAGGCTGTCCGATGCCGTGATGGGGATCCTCTACGAGGAGATCGCGCGTGAATGCGGTCGTCGTGACGTGCAGGCCCTGGTGGCCACGACCCAGGACGACCCCGAGCAGGGGCGGAAGGCGGCAGCGTCGCTGCTGTCGCGCAAAGTCGACGGGCTCATCATGACCACAGCGCGCACGGACGACGGATTCGCTGAGGAGCTTCGAGCTGCGGGAGTGCCGCACGTGCTCGCGCTGCGCACGGCCGGCGAGAGCCCATCCGTCGTGACGGACGATCATCTCGGCGGCTACCTCGCCGTGAGGCACCTCGCGGACCTCGGGCACCGCCGGATCGGGATCATCGCCGGACCGCGATATGCGTCGAGCGCGCTCGCCCGTCTCGACGGTGCGCTCGACGGGCTGCGCGAGTCCGGATGCGATCTCGGCGGCGACCTCGTGCGCGGAGACGGCTTCTCCGTGGAGGCGGGCGAGGATGCGGCGGGCGATCTCCTCGACGCAGGTGCAGCGCCGACGGCGATCTTCGCAGTGACCGATCATGCCGCGATCGGAGCGATGGCCGCCGCTGCGCGCCGGGGGCTCACAGTCCCGGGCGACCTCTCCGTGGTCGGCTTCAACGACATCCCGCTCGCACGTCATCTGCCGACACCGCTCAGCAGCGTTCGCGCCTCGCTCGACCTCATCGCTCAGGCGGCGGTGCGGATGCTCGTCGAGGGGCAGTCTCAGCACCTCGTATTCCCGCCGACGATGATCCCGCGCGCCTCGTCCGGCCCGCTCGCCGTCTGATCGATCCCGTACCTGTTCCGCTCCGTCTCGGTCTCGTCCCGCCGGGGTCTTGACGTTCGATGCGTCACCGTGCAAAATACTGAAAACGTTCCTAATAACGTTCGCAACCAGTTTCGACGCAGACATCTCAACGGAGAGAGGACATCATGACGATCGACCTTCGCGGTCTCAGCCCCGCACCCGTCACCCCCTTCACGGAGGAGGGCGACATCGACTTCGCCGCCATCGAGCGGCTAGGCTCCTGGCTCGGATCCATCGACGGCGTCAAGAGCCTCGTCGTGCTGGGCCACGCCGGTGAGGGCACCTTCCTCACCGTCGACGAGCAGCTCGACGTGATCCGAGCCTTCCGCGACTCCGTCGAAGGACGCATCCCGATCGTCGCTGGCATCACGGGTGAGGGGAACAAGGTCGCAGCCCTCGAGGCGAAGCGCGCCGTCGACGCCGGCGCCTCGGCCGGTCTCGTCTACCCGTCGCACGGCTGGCTCCGCTTCGGTTTCCAGCAGGGCGCCCCGCAGACCCGCTACCAGGACATCTACGACGAGAGCGGCCTGCCGCTCATCCTGTTCCAGTACCCGGACAACACGAAGGCGAGCTACGACCTCGACACCCAGCTCGAGATCGCCGGCCAGGAGGGCGTCTTCGCCGCGAAGAACGGCGTGCGCAACATGCGCCGTTGGTACACGGAGATCCCCGCGCTGCGCGCCGCGTACCCGGAGCTCCAGATCCTCTCGTGCCATGACGAGTACCTGCTGCCGACGATGTTCGACGTCGACGGGCTCCTCGTGGGCTACGGCAACATCGCGCCCGAGCTGCTCGTCGACCTCATCGCCGCCGGTCAGGCCAAGGACTACGCGGCGGCGCACGAGATCCACGAGCGCCTGCTGCCGGTGACGAAGAACGTGTACCACCGCGGCTCCCACATGGAGGGCACCGTCGCCCTCAAGTGGGGCCTCGTGCACCGCGGTATCCTCGAGCACGCCACCGTCCGCACCCCGCTCCTGCCCCTCGCGGATGGAGCGGACAAGGAGATCGCGGCGGCCTTCGTGTCGGCCGGGATCGAGAAGGTCACGGTCGACGCCTGAGCATCCGACCAGGCGGGGCCGGAGCGATCCGGTCCCGCATCCGGTCCGACCGAGGGGTCCCTCTCGGACGCACCGACGCCGCGTGAGCGGCACCCCATGTCAATGACGACTGGAGCGGCCCGGTTGCCGCACTCCGACGAAGGAGGCTCGCCATGAGTGAGCGCACGAAGACCCGTCACACCTCGACCACCCCCGGCACCGGCTACGGCCGCATCTCGACCGGCAACATGGAGGCCATCGTCGGCGCGAGCCGACGCCGGCGCTCGTTCTGGCAGCGGCTGCTGCTCATCGGTCCCGCATTCGTCGCGGGCGCCTGGCAATTCGGCCCCGGAAATCTCACGACGGCCGTCCAAGCCGGAAGCGGATTCCAATACGCACTCGTCTGGGTGATCGTCGTCTCGACCATCCTCATGATCGTGCTCACCGACATGAGCGTCCGTCTCGGCATCAAGTCGCCCGTCTCGCTCATCTCGTCCATCAAGGATCATCTCGGGCGGGGATGGGGCGTCGTCGCCGGCGTCGGCGTCTTCCTCATCACGCTGATGTTCTCGGTCGGCAACGCCGTCGGCTCGGGACTCGGCCTGTCGATGCTCTTCGGGGGCTCACCCGTCATGTGGACCGTGATCTGCACGGTCGCCGTCGCGAGTCTCCTCCTGTTGCGGCACGTGTACCGGGTGATCGAGAAGGTCCTCGTCACCGTCGTGGCCCTGATGGCGATCGCGTTCGTCGTGAGCGCCTTCATCGCGAGCCCCGATTGGATCGACACCGCGGCCGGGCTCATCCCCTCCGCCCCCGAGGGGTCCTGGCTGCTCATCGTCGCGCTCGTCGGCACGAACTTCAGCATCAACGCCGCCTTCTACACGTCCTACGGCACCAGGGAACGCGGGCGCACGGAAGAGGAGTACCGCGACGTGACGATGGTGGACACGATCCCCGGGATCGTCGCCCCTGGCATCATGACGGCCCTCGTCATGATGGTCGCGGCGGCTGTGCTCGGATCGACCGGACAGGCCGCCGGAACGATCGTCGAACTCGCGTCGATCTTCGAACCCCTCGCCGGTCAGGTCGGCTCGACCGTCTTCGCCCTCGGTTTCTTCGGAGCGGCCTTCTCCTCGATGACCGCGAACGCCACGGCCGGGGGCACGATGCTCTCGGATGCCCTCGGGCGCGGGCCGTCGGCCGGCTCTCTCGCGGCGAAGATCATCAGCGCCTCGATCCTCGCGTTCGGAGTGGCGGTGACCCTGACCTTCCAGTCGTCACCGGTGCAGCTCATCGTGATCGCGCAAGCGCTCACGGTGCTCATCGCGCCGGTCCTCGCGACGCTCATCATCGTCATGGCCAACCGCCGCTCGCTCATGGGCGAGATGCGCAACCGCTGGTGGCAGAACGCACTCGGCATCGTCGGACTCGTCTCCGTGCTCGCGCTCTCGATCCGCCTCGTCATCACCCTCACGGGCTGACGCACCCCACTTCACCCCGCCTCAGCTCCACCCCGCCTCAGCTCCACCGTTTTGCGCACGCAACTGCGTTCCGCGGCCGAAATTTCAACCGCGGAACGTAATTGCGTGCGCAAAACCCGGGAGGGGGAGGTCGGGGTGCGGGGACGCATACCGAGCGAGCGCCACCCCCTCCGGGCGTTCAGGCTCTCGACTTACGATCGTCGGATGCCGGAGGGAACGAGGAACACCGAGAAGAGGGGCTCGACGCGACTGCGCTCCCTCGACGGTGTGCGCGGGATCGCGGCGCTCGTCGTGGTCGTGTACCACGTGAGTCTCATCGCGCGACCGTTCGCCGACGGAGGGGGCCGGGCCGAGGCGGTCTGGAACGGGGTCACCGAGTCGCCGCTCAAGCTGCTCTTCGCCGGCACGGAGGCCGTTCTGGTCTTCTTCGTCCTGAGCGGTCTCGTCGTTGCGCTGCCCCTCCTGCGAGGAACCGTCTCGTGGCCGGCGTTCCTCGCCTCCCGCCTCGTGCGGCTCTACGTGCCGGTGTGGGGAGCGCTCCTCTTCGCCGTCGCGCTCATCGCGCTCATCCCGCGGCCGGAGTCCCGCGTGTCGAGCGGCGAGTGGATCAGCGACGCGAACGCGACGAGCGTGACCCTCTCGTCCCTATTGCGGGAGGCGAGCCTCACGCCGGCGAGCTACGACATCGTCAACACGCTGTGGTCACTGCGGTGGGAGCTCATCTTCACGGCGCTCCTGCCCCTGGCGATCGGCATCGCCGTGCTGCTCCGCCGCCGCACTGCGGCGCTCGTGGCCGTCGGGGCCGTGTCCGTCGTCGCCACGATGCTCGGCCGGGTCCTCTCCCTCGACGCCCTCGTCTATCTCCCGGTCTTCCTCCTCGGCACCCTCGTCGCCGTGCGCCTCGAGGACATCGTCGAGTGGGCGCACCGCCGTCCGCGCCCCGTGCTCTGGACCGTCGGCGGCACGGTATCCGCGCTGCTCCTCGTCGCGAGTTGGATCGGCCGGCCGCTGTGGCCGTCCGGTGACGTCGTCTCCGAGGTGCTGTGGGGCCTCGCCGGGCTCGGGGCGCTCGGGCTCGTGTTGCTCAGTATCTGCTCGCCCGGGGTCGAGCGGATCCTGTCGACCCGGTTCCCGCAATGGGCAGGGAAGGTGTCCTTCAGCCTCTACCTCGTGCACGTCCCCGTGCTCGCGACCATCGCGTTCGTGGTGGGGGACCAGCTGTGGTGGGTGGTCGGTCTCGTGGGGGCGCCGCTGAGCCTGCTGATCTCCGCCGGCTTCTTCGCGGTCGTCGAACGACCCTCCCACCGCCTGGCGCGTGCGACGGGTCGGGGAGTGGGTCTGCTCGTCGATCGCCTCCGGGGGCGGCGCCGCGTGGACGAGACCGTCAGCGCCGTCGATGCCCCCGCCGCCGCGCCGCTCGGAGGTCGCGCGCCCAGGCTCGAGTCACCGCACCCGGTTCGAACGGACCGGCGGAGCGGATCGCGTTCCGACGCATCCGATCGAGCTCCTCGCTCGGAAGCGTGACGAGGCGGTCGATCGCCCCCGCGAGTGCGTCGACGTCGCCGGCGGGCACGACGAAGCCGTTCCAGCCCGAGCGGATGATGTCGGCCGGGCCGTACGGTACGTCGTAGACGATGGGCAGGCATCCGACGGCGAGCGCCTCGGGCAACACGAGGGGGAAGCCCTCGGACGTCGACGTGAGCAGGAGGAACGAGGCCGTGGCGAGGCGGTCCCTCGCGGCCGCGTCGAAACCGTGCAGGCGCACCGAATCCCCGACGCCGGTCTCATCGACGACCGCCTCGAGCAGTGGGCGGCGCGGCCCCTCGCCGAACACGTCGAGTGTCGCGAGCGGTCCGGCTCCCGGTCGGGCGGCGGCGAGGGTGTGCTGGCCGGCGATACCGCGGATGGCGTGGCTCACCCGCTTCCGCTTCTCGAGCGAGGCGAGCATGACACCGGCGGCCGCGTCGGGCCGGGCGGGCGCCTCGTCGAGGAGCACACCCTCCCGCACGTTCCGCGCGACGATGAGACCGGGGTGCCGGCCGAGCAGAGCCTCGACGTCGGAACGCTGACGCTCGCTCAGCACGGCGACGGCATCGAACGCGTCGAGGTTCCCGAACACCTTTTTCCGCGACTCGCGCAGCCGACCGAGCGGCCGCTCCGAACCGATGAGATGCGAGGCGTGCACGAGGTGCACGGTCGTGACATGCGGGCGCCGGTACTCGGCGACGAACGGCGCGACCGTCTTGCTGTCCACGATGAGGTACGTCCGTCGACGCCGCGTGAGGCGGTCGAGCCACGCGGCGTAGAGGTGCCAGATGCGCCCCCATGAACGCGCCGGCGATCCCGACGCGTCGCACAGGACGAGGGACCGGGCACCCGTCTCGGGGTCGCGACGATCGCTCAGGAGCAGGGTCCCGTCGAGTCGGTAGTGGTCCGTCTGAACGACGCGCTCGCCCTCGGGCGACACCAGGCTCCGGCTCAGGACGGTCTCGCCCCGCCGGACCTCGGTCGTCCTGCCCGGTTCCGACCCGCCGGGTGGGACGGGCAGCGGAGCGAACGGATGGCGATCGAGTCGCAAGGACCCACCAGGGAGGGGATGGGTCCGCAACCAGTCCCACAGGTTGAGCAGGCGCATCCCGTCGATGAACTCGCCGCGTTCCCGCAGACGGGCCTCGCGAGCCGCGTAGTCGGACTGCTCGTCGAGGGTGAGAACGTCCACCGAGACGCCGCCGTGGCGCACGAATGCACGCGTGCGCGCGAGCATCGCCGCGGTCATCCCTCCGTAGTCGTCGGTGATCGACCACGTCAGGGCCAGATGACGCCCGCCCGGCAAGAGCCCCTTCGATGCGCGTACCCCGTCGCCGAGCGAGCGCCGCACGCGCCCCACCAGTCCGCCGACGGCTCCCGCCGCGCCGTGACCCGCGCGGTGCGCTTGTCTCCCCGTGGTGTTCATACATCCCCGTTCACCGCCCCGAACGGGCGGTCCCCCAGCTGCCGGCTCCGAGCGGAACCGGAGGATCACATTACGCGCGCGCGCCTGAAGCCCTTCTGAACTTCCGGCGGCCGGGTCCATCGGCTAGCGTGGTCGCACGTCCGCCTCCGCCCCGGCCGTCGAGGCATCAGGAGATCGCATGACCGAAGAACGCTTCACCGCCGCCCTCGCCGCCCTGTCGCGGCCATCGGGCGGATCCGAGTCCCTCACCGAGCCCATCCTCGGCATCATCCCCGTGACCGGCGCGTCCGTGTCCACCATCGGCGAGCTGCTCGGGATGGAATCCGTCGAGGCGAGCGACGCGATCATCCGACGGATCGACGAGCTCCAGTTCGACATGAGCGAAGGCCCGTGCTGGGACGCCGTCGAGCGGGGCGAGCCCATCCTCGAGCCCGACTTCCGGCATCGCCCCCGCGGCATGTGGCCCCGGTTCTCGGAAGGTGTGCGCGTGCACGACGTCGGTGCGCTTTTCGCGGTGCCCGTGAGCCTCGGCACGCTACGCGTGGGGGCCATCGACCTCTACCACCGCGACCCGATCGAGCTCGACGACGAGGCGATCCGTCGCCTGCTGATCTTCGGTGGGGTGATCGGCCGCCGGGTCTTGAGGCGTGCACTCGAGTCGACTCCGGACGCCGCCGACGAGGTGTCCGGAGGCGGCCGGCACTCGCGCTACCGGATCCATCAGGCGGCCGGGTTCGTGATCGCGCAGCTCGGGGTGACCGCCGACGATGCGCTGCTCCTGCTCCAGGCACGCGCGTTCTCGACAGGATCGAGCATGGAGGAGATCGCGGAGCAGATCCTCGAGAAACGCCTCACGTTCTCCGTCACGGGCGCCGTCATCGAGGACAGGACATGACGGAGCGCGCGCGGGAGGACCGCTTGCTCGAGGTGTTCGCACGGCTCGCGGACACCCTCGTCGACGACTTCGACGTCGGCGACCTGTTGCAGATGCTCGTCGAGACGTGCGAGTCGGTCTTCGACGTGGCGGCCGCCGCGATCCTCCTCGATGCCGGGGACGGGCGCCTCGACCTCGTCGCGTCGACCAGCCACGAGAGCCGCACGGTCGAACTCATGGTGCTCGCAGCCGACGAGGGACCCTGCCTGGACGCGTTCCACACGGGCGCGGCCGTCGTCGTGCCCGACCTTCGCGACGGTTCGGACTGGGCGCGCTTCCGCCAGTCGGCCATGGACAACGGTTTCACCGGGGTGCACGCCCTGCCCATGCGATTGCGGCAGGAGAGCATCGGAGCGCTCAGCCTGTTCGAGAACGCCGGATCCGATCTCCTGGCGCGCGACCTCAACGCCGCCCAGGCGCTCGCCGACGTGGCGACGATCGGCATCCTGCAGGACCGCGCGATGCGCGAGAGCCGGTCCGTGCGCGAGCAGCTGCAGACCGCGCTCCATTCGCGCATCGTGATCGAGCAGGCCAAGGGTGTCGTGGCCTACACCCACGACGAGGACATGGACGAGGCGTTCCGTCGTATCCGCAGGCACGCTCGCGAGACGCGGCGACCGATCGGCGAGGTCGCCCGCGAGATCGTCGATCGGCGCCTCATCATCTGAGGCGCCCCGCCCCCGGCGGGGCCGAGTCTCTACACCGCGCCGAGATCGGTCGGTTCCTCGAGGAGTGTCTCGCCGTCGAGCGGTGTCGCGGCGATGCGGACGCGGACGCGCATCGTTCCCTCCGTGAGCGCTCGGACCGCTCGTCGCACGTCGAGTTCGCCGAGCCCGATCGGGACGGCTGCGGCGGCGTCTCCCGCGAACTCGTCGCGTGGAATGTCGCCGAGCACGGGATCGTCCAGCGCGGGGGTGTATGCGATCGGGATGCCCGGTCCGATGAGCAGATGCGCGATCTCGACCCCGGTGCGGGTGACGGTCGGAATATCCACCACGGCGAACCTCTGCCTCGTGGCGAGGGCCTCGGCGTACACCAGAACCGCCCTCGCGATCGCATCGGCCGTCTCGAATCGAGACTGGTTGTAGTGGATCGTCTTCATGTCATTCCCCTCGTAGCGAGCGCCCGGGTGACGGTCGACGGATCCCGGGGTCTGGGGGATGACTGGTCTCAGGCTAGGGTGCACCATCCGATTCGACAACCGTCGGGCGGCGTCTGTGCAGGATCCACAACCGGAGCATGGCCCTTCGCCGGTGCCTCCCGATGTCAACCAGCGCGCACGATGCGCTCGGTGCGCCCGCGACCCATTACCGTTAGAGCGCTAGCTCGATCGTGACGGTCCGTGCGCGCGCATCCGCTCGACCCGCACTCGAACCCCGTCCCTGACCTGGAGGTCGCTCGTGGAAACCTGGCCCGGAACCGCTTATCCCCTCGGAGCCACCTACGACGGTGGAGGCACGAACTTCGCCATCTACAGCGAGGCCGCCGAGCGCGTCGAGCTCTGCCTGATCGACGAGAACGGCGCGGAGACGTGCGTCGAGATCATCGAGGTCGACGCCTACGTGTGGCACTGCTATCTCCCCAACGTCCAGCCCGGACAGCGCTACGGCTTCCGTGTGCACGGCGAGTACGACCCCGCGAACGGCAAGCGCGCGAACCCCAACAAGCTCCTCCTCGACCCGTACGCGAAGGCGACCTACGGCCAGTACGACTGGGACAACGCCCTCTTCAGCTACAACTTCGGCGATCCGGACTCGCGCAACGACGAGGACTCGGCCCCCCACTCGATGCTGAGCGTCGTCGTGAACCCCTTCTTCGACTGGGCCGGCGACCGCAAGCCGCACACGCCGTACTCCGAGACGGTCATCTACGAGGCGCACGTGAAGGGTCTCACGCAGCTCCACCCCGAGATCCCGGAGGACCAGCGCGGCACGTACGCCGGCCTCACCCACCCCGTGGTCATCGACCACCTCAAGAAGCTCGGCATCACGGCTCTCGAGCTCATGCCCGTGCACCAGTTCGTGCAGGACTCGACGCTGCAGGAGAAGGGCCTCGTCAACTACTGGGGCTACAACACCATCGGCTTCTTCGCGCCGCAGAACACCTACTCGGCCACGGGTGAGCTCGGCCAGCAGGTGCAGGAGTTCAAGTCGATGGTGCGCGCGATGCACGCCGCCGGCATCGAGGTCATCCTCGACGTGGTCTACAACCACACCGCGGAGGGCAACCACATGGGCCCGACGCTGAGCTTCAAGGGCATCGACAACGAGGCCTACTACCGCCTCGAGGAGAGCGACAAGCGGTACTACACGGACTACACCGGTACCGGCAACACGCTCAACGTGCGTCATCCCCACTCGCTGCAGCTCCTCATGGATTCCCTGCGCTACTGGGCCACGGAGATGCGCGTGGACGGGTTCCGCTTCGACCTCGCCTCGACGCTCGCGCGCGAGTTCTACGACGTCGACCGCCTCTCGACCTTCTTCGAGCTCGTGCAGCAGGACCCGGTGGTCTCGCAGGTGAAGCTCATCGCCGAGCCGTGGGACGTGGGTCCCGGTGGCTACCAGGTGGGCAACTTCCCGCCCCAGTGGACCGAGTGGAACGGGAAGTACCGCGACACGGTGCGCGACTACTGGCGCGGCGAGCCGTCGACGCTCGGCGAGTTCGCGGCCCGCATCACGGGTTCCGCCGACCTCTACGAGAACTCGGGCCGTCGCCCGTTCGCGTCGATCAACTTCGTGACGGCGCACGACGGCTTCACGATGCGCGACCTCGTGTCGTACAACGAGAAGCACAACGACGCCAACGGCGAGGACAACAACGACGGCGAATCGCACAACCGTTCGTGGAACTCCGGCGTCGAGGGCGACACGGACGACCCCGACATCCTCGCTCTGCGTGGTCGCCAGCAGCGCAACTTCCTCGCGACGCTCCTGCTCTCGCAGGGCATCCCGATGATCCTGCACGGCGATGAACTCGGGCGCACGCAGCACGGCAACAACAACACCTACGCGCAGGACAGCGAGATCAGCTGGGTGCACTGGGACGACGCCGACGAGCCCCTCATCGAGTTCGTCGCCGCCGTCTCGCGACTGCGTCGCGAGCACCCGACGTTCCGCCGCGGCGGCTTCTTCGACGGCAAGCCGTACGAGCGCGAGGAGGGCGACCCCTTCCCCGACATCGTGTGGCTCGACGCCGACGGCCTCGAGATGAAGGAGGAGGACTGGGGTGCGGCCCTGCAGCGCACCGTGGGCATCTACATCAACGGCGGCAGCATCCGGCAGCGCGACAGCCGGGGCAACTCCATCCAGGACGACGACTTCCTCCTGTACTTCAGCGCCGACGTCGACTCGGTCGAGGTCACGATCCCGCCGTCGGCCTTCGGCCCCGCGTGGGAGGCCGTCGTCGACACGGGTGAAGAGGCCGTGGACGGTCCTGCCCTGCCCGCCGGTGCGAAGCTCACCCTCGCGGCGCGGTCCCTCGTGGTGCTGCGCGCGGCGAGCGAGCCGGAGGTCGAGCCCGACCACTCGGTCGCGGCGTCCATCGCGATGCGCACCTCCGCCATCCCGATCCAGCACCAGGCCCCCGAGTCGAACGGCTGACCCGTTTCCTCCCCCACCACCACCCCGTGAAGTAGAGCGTCTGCGCCGTTTCGCGGCAGTGCACCGCCGCGAAACGGCGCAAACGCTCTACCGGGTGGGCGGGGGAGTGTGGCCGGGAGCGGGCGGGTGAGCGGGGGAGCGCAAGGGGCTGAGCGGATTCGCTCGAGCGCCTAGCGTGGGGAATCCGAGGTGCCGAACGTCGGCGCCGGAACGGAGCGACCATGAGCTCGATCAGCCCGGACGACATCCGCTGGAACGATGAAGCGCGCGCCAAGATCCTCGAGGATTCCGACCGTGTCCTGCGCGAGGCCGTGCTCGACGTGGCGGCCACCCACTCCGCGGGATCGTGGGAGGACGCCTTCGCCGAGCTCAATGCTCGCCTGAAGGACCAGTTCATCGACTTCGAGCCCGGCCCGGACCTGCGTCAGTACGCCGAAGCCATCGTCGGCGTCGACATCGAGGGCGTCGAGGGCGGATCGTCGGATTCCGACAGCGGCTCCGACACCGATTCTGATTCCGATTCCGCGGCATCCTCCGACGCGGGTGCATCCTCCGACTCGGGCGCATCCTCCGGCGGAGCGGCGACTCCCGCCACGCGTGCGGAGTCGACCCCCGCCGAAACGGCCGATGCCACCGGTGGCGGAGCCTACGCGGACGCCCCGGCCGACCAGATCGCCGCCGAATCCGGCGCGGCCGAGCCCGCGACTCCGGAGACCGACGGATCGGGAGACGCGTCTCCGGACGCCGAAGCGTCGTCCACGAGCGACGCGTCCGGCGACCCCGCGTCCGGCGGAGCATCGGACGGAACCGAAGCGCCGAACGAGACCATCGACGACCCGAGCGACCCCACCGTCACCGACGAGCCCGGAGCGTGAGCCGCGGAGTCGCCGTCGTCACGGGCGGGACCGCGGGTCTCGGTCGCGCGATCGTGCGTGAACTCGCGGCGCGCGGCTGGGACGTCGCCGTTCTCGCCCGCGGCGAGGACGGCCTCGAGGGAACCGTCGCCGACATCGATCTCGCGGGCCGCCGCGGTCTCGGTATCCCCACCGACGTCGCGGACCGGGCGGCCGTCGAGTCGGCCGCCGATCGCGTCGAGGCGGAGCTCGGCCCCATCGATCTGTGGGTGAACAACGCCATGGTCGGTGTCTTCGGTGAGTTCCTCGAGGTCGACCCCGAGGACTTCGAGCGGGCCACGAGCGTGAACTACTTCGGCTTCGTCAACGGCACCCGCGCGGCGCTGTCGCGCATGAGCACGCGCGACCGCGGGCACATCATCCAGATCGGATCGGCGCTCGCGCACCGCGGGATCCCGCTCCAGTCCGCGTACTGCGCGGCGAAGCACGCCGTGCAGGGATTCACCGAGTCGCTCACGACGGAGCTCATCCACAGCGGCAGCAAGGTGCGCCTCTCCACGGTGGACATGCCGGCGCTCAACACCATCCAGTTCAACTGGGTCCGCTCGCACCTGCCCGATCACCCGCAGCCGGTCGCGCCGATCTACGAACCGGAGGTCGGCGCGCGCGCGGTCGCCGACGTGGCCGACAAGCCGCGTCGTCGTACATGGGTGGGTGGCTCGACCGTGCTCACGGTGCTCGGCAATCGCGTGGCGCCGTGGTTCATGGACACGTACCTCGCGAAGACCGGTTTCGACGGTCAGCAGGCCCCGGACAAGACCGAGCCGATGCTGCCGGACAACGTCTACTCGCCGGTCCTCGGCGATCACGGGGCGCGCGGCATCTTCAGCGACACCGCCACGGAGGGCAGTCCGCAGACGTGGGCGATCGCCCACCGCGGTGCGGCCACCGCGATCGTCGGAGGCCTCACGGCGTTCGCCGTCGCAGCCGTCGCTCACGTCGCCGCCCGCGCGAAGTAACCCCGCCCCCACCCCCACCCCCACCCCCACCCCACCCCACACTCCGCCAGATGTGGCGTTTGAGCGTCCTCCTTGCAGTGCACCGCAGGAAAGGCGCTCAAGTGCATCAGGTGATGATCCGTTGGAGGCCGCGCGTGGGGTGGGGGGGCGAACTGAGGGGGTATCGGGACGTCAGAACGAAGGACAGGATGAACACATGAGAATCGCCGTCACCGGAGGATCCGGAAAACTTGGCCGCACCGTCGTCGCGAAGCTGCGAGGCGACGGCCACGAGGTCGTCAACCTGGACCAGTCCGGGGAACGGGGCGCGGGCTTCGTGCGCGTGGACCTGGCCGACTACGGTCAGGTCATCGATGCGATCGCAGGGGTCAACGACCAGCACGAGGGCATCGACGCGCTCGTCCACCTCGGCGCGGTCCCCGCGCCGGGCCTTACGAGCGACATCGCCACGTTCCACAACAACATGAACGGCACGTTCCACGTGTTCTGGGCCGCGCACCGCCTCGGCATCAAGAAGATCGTCTACGCGTCGAGCGAGACGGTCCTCGGGCTGCCGTTCGACGTGCCGCCGCCCTACCTCCCCATCGACGAGGAGTACGCGGCGCGGCCCGAGAGCGTCTACTCCCTCGTGAAGCACCTCGAGGAGCAGCTCGCGATCGAGCTCGTGCGCTGGGACCCGGAGCTGTCGATCACCGCGCTGCGGTTCTCGAACGTGATGAACCCGGAGGACTACGCCGAGTTCCCGTCCTTCGACGCCGACGCCCGCTCCCGCAAGTGGAACGCGTGGGGTTACATCGACGGCCGCGACGGCGCCCAGGCCGTGGCCCGCGCGCTCGAGAACGCCGGCCCCGGCTTCGACCGCTTCATCATCGCGGCGGCCGACACCGTGATGTCGCGCCCGAACGCCGAGCTCGTCGCCGAGGTCTTCCCCGAGGTGCCCGTCGTGCGCGACCTGGGCGAGAACGACACCCTTCTCTCGATCGACAAGGCGCGGAAGGTCCTCGGCTTCGACCCGCAGCACAGCTGGCGCGACCACGTCTGACGGGCTCGCCGCTCCCTGAGCCGGGCTCCACTTAGCGTGTCGCGGTGTCGACGCGCGTCGCGTCTCGAGGTGGTCGCCTCCCGTCGACGGGCTCAGGGTCCGAGGGGGTGCGGTGCGGGTGTATCCCTCTGTCGGTCGCGAAGCGTGTGGCGGAAGATCGGGGCCGGGACGGGCGCGCGCTCAGGAGGCGCTGGTAGCCTGAGCGGGTGATCGCCTTCCTCGAAATGCTCGCGCGGTTCTTCGCCGCGGCGTTCGAGACGGTCGCGTCCACGTCGCCGGTCGCCGCGTTCATCGCGTCGTCGATCTCCCCGTCCACGGGGTCGGTCTCGGCGATCGTCGCTCTCCTCGGTGTCATCGTGCTCGCCGGGGGCGTCGCCGTCGCGACGCGCGCGGTCGTGCGTCTCATCGCCGCGCTCCTCGACGGCGTTCCCACGGAACGCTCGGACCGGCCGGCGCCCGCGCCGTTCCTCCGCACGCAGGACGATCCCACCGCCGAGGGACACCCGCGTCCGCGAGCCCCGGGCCGGACCGTTCCGGTCGCCGCCCGCTGACCCTCCCTCCGCTCGTCCGCGCCTCCTGATGGAGTGACGCGAGCCGCCGCTAGCGGCGCAGCCGGACGGACCCAGCCGCCGCGACCATACGATCCCCACTCGTATGACGCGTGCCCTCCGGGCCGCAGGCAGGATCCACCGCACCCATGAACCCCTACGAATTCGGCCCCATCGCGGCCGTGCTCGACGCCGCGTACGGCGTCGTGATGTCCCTCAGCTCGCTGCTCACCCCGTTCGCCGGAACCGCGTCGGCGGCGCTCGCCGTGGTGCTCGTCACTCTCGCCGTCCGTGCTCTCCTCATCCCGGTCGGCGTCTCGCAGGTGAAGGCGGCCAACGCACGCAAGCGCATCGCCCCGCAGCTCGCCGCCCTGCAGAAGAAGCACGGCAAGGATCGTGAGGCGCTGCAGAAGAAGACGCTCGAGCTGTACCAGCGCGAGAAGGTCTCGCCGACGGCCGGTTGCCTCCCGATGCTGCTGCAGATCCCCGTGGTCTCGACGATCTACGGCCTCTTCATCATCGCCACGGTGAACGGACACCCGAACGAGCTCCTCACCGAGAGCCTCCTCGGCATGCCGCTCGGGAAGAGCTTCGCGAGCCTCGTCACCACGGGAACGCTCGACCTCGCGACCGGCGCGATGGCCGCCGGCATCGTGGTCGTCATCGCCGTGGTCGCCCAGCTGTCGCGCATGCTGCTCGCCGAACCACTGCCCGGAACCCCGGGCGGCCCGCCTGCCGCGACGCCCACCCCCGGCGTGCCGGACCTCTCCGGGATGATGAAGACACTCAGCTTCCTGCCGTTCATGACGGCGATCATCGCCCTGTTCGTGCCGCTCGCCGCCGCGCTCTACCTCGTCGTGACGACCGTGTGGACGTTCTGCGAGCGCTCGATCTTGAAGCGGATGCTGCCGCCCGCCGAGGCCGGTCGGACGGGGACCGCCGCCGTCCCCGCCTGACGGCGGGCCACGGTGCGAGGCCGCCGATCCGCCGAGGTCATCCTTCCGGCGTACGACGAGGCCCGGCAGATGTGGTCCTCACGGGCGTCTCGCCGCCGGTCGGGCGTTCCTAGGCTCGGAACAGCCGACAAGGAGGCCACATGATCGAAGCGCAACGCCTGACCAAGAGATACCCGGACGCCACGGCGGTCGACGGGGTCTCGTTCACCATCCGCCCTGGCATCGTCACCGGGTTCCTCGGCCCGAACGGTGCCGGCAAGTCGACGACGATGCGCATGATCATGGGACTCGACCGGCCGACGGCGGGAACGGTGACCGTCAACGGCACGTCCTACGCGCGGTTCCGCGCACCCCTCGGCGAGGTGGGCGCCTTGCTCGATGCCAAGGCCGTGCACCGCGGCCGGTCGGCCGAGAACCATCTCCTCTCGCTCGCCGCGACGCACGGCATCGCGCGCCGCCGCGTCCACGACGTCATCGAGGCCACGGGGCTCTCGACGGTGGCGCGGAAGCGCGTCGGCACGTTCTCGCTCGGGATGGGGCAGCGCCTCGGAATCGCGGCAGCGCTGCTCGGCGACCCGCAGACGCTCATCCTCGACGAACCCGTGAACGGGCTGGATCCCGAAGGGGTGCTGTGGGTCCGCACGCTTCTGCGGGGGCTCGCGGCCGAGGGCCGCACGGTCTTCCTGTCCTCGCACCTCATGAGCGAGATGGCTCTCACGGCGGATCATCTCGTCATCCTGGGGCGCGGCCGCGTGATCGTGGACGCGCCCACGAGGGAGGTCGTCGGACGGGCGCAGAAAGCGGCGGTCCAGGTCACGACGCCGATGGGAGCCGAGCTCGAGCGCGTGCTGCTCCGACACCCCGGTGTGAGCGTCGTCGTGATCGATCGCGGCATCCTCGAGGTGACCGGAATCGATGCGCCGCGCATCGCGGCGGCGGCCAGTGTCGAGGGCATCGTCCTCCATGGACTCGCCCCCGTGCACGTCTCCCTCGAGGAGGCCTACATGCAGCTCACCGCGGACGCGGTCGAGTACCGCTCGTCGTCCGACCTGACCGACCGGGTCGACTCGACCGACCCGGCCCGGCCGGACCCGTCGGGTCCGGTCTCCCACGACCGCACCACCGGAGGATCCCGATGACGGCACCAGCCCTCACCCGCCTGCCCGCCGCCCCCCGCGTGACGACGCATCCGGCCACCTTCGGCCGACTCGTCACCGGCGAGTGGGTGAAGTTCCGTTCGCTCCGCTCGTCGTGGGCGATCCTCGCCCTCGGAGTGGTACTCGTGCCCGCCTTCGCGGTGTCGAGGATGACGAGTATCGCCCAGGTGCCGGAGGCGGCCGGTTCGGCCTCGCTGGTCGCGTCGGTCTACGTCACCTCCGGGACCGCGCTGACCCAGCTGGTCTTCGCCGTGTTCGGCGTCATGGCGATCGCCGGCGAGTACGGGTCGGGTCAGATCCGCACCACTCTCGCGGTGACGCCGGGGCGCATCGCCGCGATCGGCGCGAAGCTCCTCGTGACCGTCCTGGCCGCGATGGGGGCCTCGATCGTGGCGGTCGCGATCTCGTGGGCGGCGAGTGCGCCGTGGTTCGCGGCGACGGGCATGTCGATCGATCTCACGAACGCGGACGACCTGCGCATCCTCGCCGGTGTGCCGCTCTACCTCGGCGCGATCACGGCCCTCGCATTCGGCGTCGGCCTCATCGTGCGGAGCTCGGCCGCGGGGATCGCGATCGTGCTCGGATTCCTGCTCGTCCTCGAGAACCTCCTCGGGGTCATCCCCTGGGAGCCGATCCAGGCGTTCGCGGCCTACCTGCCATCGAGCGCCGGGAGCCGGCTGCTTCAATCGGACGCCGTCGGGTCGGTCATCACGACCTCGAACCTCACGCTGCTGTCGCCGTGGGCGGGCTACGGTGTAATGGTCGCGTGGGTCGTCGACATCCTCGTGGTCGCGTTCGTCCTGTTGCGGCGTCGAGACGCCTGAGGGCGGAACGGAGCGCGAATGAGTACAGGATCGGTGGCGACGCCCGTCTTCACGGAGCTGCACGCTCGACGACGCGGCCCCCTCCGTCGTCTCCTCGTCCGCCGTCCCGGCATCATCGACGCCGTGATCGTGGCCTGCTTCGCGGGATGGTCCCTGCTCATGGGCGTCGGCGCCGACTCGATGTACAGCCTCAACGCCTACCTCGGCGGTGAGCAGGTGCTGCGCATGCAGTACGCGGCCCTCGGTCTCGCCGTCGCCGGATCGATCGCGTTGCTCCTGCGGAGGCGGTATCCCGTTCCTGTCGCGGCCGCGATGGCGGCGCTCGGCGTCGTCGCCCTCGGCGCCACCGGAGCGCTGTCGGGTTTCGAGCTCGGGCTCGCCTTCGCGCTCTACGTGGTGGCGGATTCCCGTCGCTCGCTCGTCGCCTGGGTGACGTGCGTCGCCGCTGTCGCCGTTCTGCTCGTGAGCGCGCGGCTCTTCCCGATCGTGCACACGGTGGGCGCGCTCTCGCTCGGACTCGCGCCGGCCGACGAGAGCGACGTCCTGTTCCAGGCCAGTGTCTGGTACCAGACCGCCGTGCCCGTCCTCGTCCTCGCGCTCGTCTCGGTGGCGGTGGGGACGGGCGTGCGCAACAACAGGCTGCACGTCGAGCGATTCGTCGACGCGGCCAACGCCGTCGCGCGCGAGCACGAGCAGCGCACGAGACTCGCCGAGGCCGCGGAGCGTGCGCGGATCGCGCGGGAGATGCACGACGTCGTGGCCCACAGCATCGCCGTCATGGTGGCGCTCGGAGGAGGTGCGTCCGTTGCCCTCGAGTGGGCGCCGGACCGAGCGAGGACGGCGCTCGACGAGCTCGTCACCACCGGACGGTCGGCTCTCGTCGACATGCGCCGGGTGCTCGGCGTGCTCCACAGTGACGGATCCGAGCTCGGAACCGCCGAGGGGGCGGAGGAGGACATGCGCGCGGACACCGCCCCGCTCCCGTCGGCCGACGGTCTCCCGACGCTCGTCGACCGATTCCGGCTGGCGGGGACCCCCGTGCGCACGACGAACCTGTCCGACGCCCGGCTCCGGTCGGCCGACGTCAGCCTGCAGCTCGCCGTCTACCGGGTGGTGCAGGAATCGCTCACGAATGTCCTCCGCCACGCCCCCGGCACCCGGGGCGTCGATCTCGTGGTCGACTCCCGACCCGGCGAGGTCGAGATCGTCGTGACCGACCGCGGCGCGACGATGCCGGTCGACGCGACCGGCGGGTCCGGACGCGGCCTCATCGGCATGCGCGAACGCGTCACCGTCTTCGGCGGTCGTGTGGACGCGGGTCCCCACGGAGACGGGTGGCGGGTCCGGGCGACGTTCCCGTTGGCGGGGGAGGAGACGGAATGACCACGGTCCTTCTGGTGGACGATCAGGCACTCGTCCGGATGGGGTTCCGGCTCATCCTCGAGAGCGCCCCGGACATCGTCGTCGTCGGTGAGGCCGCCGACGGCACGTCGGCGGTCGACCAGGCTCTCGCGCTCCGCCCCGATGTGGTCCTCATGGACGTGCGCATGCCCGGGATGGACGGCATCACCGCCACACGGAGCATCGTCGAGGCGCATCCCGAGGTGCGCGTGCTGATCCTCACGACCTTCGACCTCGACGAATACGCATTCTCGGCCCTGCGTGCCGGGGCGAGCGGCTTTCTGCTGAAGGACGCGACTCCCGCCGAGTTGGCCGCGGCCGTCCGCGTCGTCGCGTCCGGGGACTCCGTCGTGTCTCCCCGCGTGACCCGGAGAATGCTGGAGATGTTCGCCGACGTGCTCCCGGCCCCGGGCGCCATCGTCGGAGACGGTGTGCACCCGCGGCTCGCAGCACTGACGCCGCGCGAGATCGACGTGTTGCGCCACATCGCCGAGGGCTTGTCGAACGCGGAGATCGCGACGAGGCTCTTCCTCTCGGAAGCGACCGTCAAGACCCACGTCGGACGGATACTCGCCAAGCTGGGTGTGCGCGACCGCGTACAGGCCGTCGTGCTCTCCTACGAAGTCGGCCTCGTCCGGCCGGGAATCGCCTGATCGCGACGATCAATCGCGGGAGAATCCCGCCGCCCACGCGCCGAGGTAGCGCGCGGCGGCCGCGAGGAACACCTCGGACAGCTCGTGGCCGAGGAGCGGGTGCTCCGCGGTCGTGAGCGTCGAGTGCGGGGGCAGGAAGTAGGCCACGCGCTGCACGTCCATGAGGGTGATGCTCTCGTCGCGCAGCCCGCGCATCCAGTACACGGGCGGGCGCACGTCGAGGAGCTCGTCGTCGCCCGGCTCGTCGCCGACGCCGAGGAAGCCCGCGAGGATCACGGCGGTGTCGACCGCCCGCGGTGCCCGACGGAGCACGTGGATGGCGACGGCACCGCCCTGTGAGTACCCCACGACGGCGACGGGGCGGCGGGCACGGCCGGACGGGCCTGTCGTGTCTGGCAGGTCGTCGGCGTCGGGCTCCGCGGTCGGGGCGACCTCATCGATCCACGCGCGGAGGGCGTCCGCGGCCGGAGCGACGTGCTCGGCCGCGGCCTCTCGCACTCCGTCCGCCGTCTCGAACCATGAGAAGCCGTCGCCCTCGGCGAACGGCGCTCGGAGCGATACGGCGACGACGCCGGCCGGCAGGAGCGGGAGCAGCGGCGCGAGATCCTCCTCCGTTCCGTGCTGCCCGTGGAGCAGCACGACGAGCGGAGACGTGCCGTCGTCGGCGCGCGACCAGAGGGCGGAGTCTGTCGTGGATCTCATCCGCCCAGCCTGACAGACGGGTGCGCCGGGCCTGCATCGTCCGCTGACCGCGTCTCCGAACCACCGCAAGCCCCGAAGAGCCGTGAACCATGAGGCGTAGCGTCGGATCATGACTGATCACACGAATACCGGTCCTGACGGAGTCGACCCGGAGTTCGAGCCGACCGGCCTCGGCGTCGGCGGGTTCGGGGACGACGGTCTCGGCACGGATCTGCCGGGAGATGACGAGCCGGGCTCGGACGGGTCGAGCGAGGAGAAGACGCCGGCTGACGACGGCGGCCGAGGCCCCCTGGTCGACGACGCGTCGGTCGACTGGCGTGCCTTCGACGGAACCGGTTCCGCGACCGCAGACCGGTCCGAATCGACGGACGACGGTGCTCTCGGCGGCGGGGCGCCCCTGCCCTGAGTTCCGACAGCCTCGACGCTGAGAATGCAAGGCCGTGTGCGGTGTCGGGGGAGCGGCCTAGCGTCGAAGACATGACTGACCAGAGCAGCACGAGTCCGACCGGCGACGACCATGGAACGGATCCGCGGGACCTCATCGCGGAGTTCGAGGCCGTGGAGTCGGAGGAGGATGCGGCCCCCGTCGAGCACACCACGGACCCGGCCGTGCCAGGCGACGCCGCGGACCGCAGCGACGTGGCGACTCCCGGTGCGACGCCGGGCGGTGGATCGGGCAGCGACGAGGACGGCGGCCACGGGCCGATGGTGAGCGATGCCGCGATCGACTGGTCGTCGCTCGACGGGGGCGCCGACGAATCAGCGTCCCGATGAGCGACGACACGAGCGACGACAGCCGCACGGAGGCGCTCGCCGCGGTCGACGCGTGGTGGCGCGCCGCCAATTTCCTGACCGTCGGCCAGATCTACCTCATGGGCGACCCGCTGCTGCGGAAGCCGCTCACACCGGAGAGCATCAAGCCGCGCCTGCTCGGGCACTGGGGCACGTCGCCCGCCCTGAGCTTCATCTACGCGCACCTCAACCGCGTGATCGTGGACCGCGGCGTGCCCACGGTCTACGTGTGCGGCCCCGGCCACGGTGGTCCCGCGATGGTCGCGAACGCGTGGCTCGACGGCACCTACTCCGAGCTCTTCCCCGAGGTCACCGCGGACGAGTCGGGCCTCAAGAAACTCGTGCGCCAGTTCTCGTTCCCCGGCGGGATCCCGTCGCACGCGGCACCCGAGACACCCGGTTCGATCAACGAGGGCGGTGAGCTCGGCTATTCGCTCATGCACGCCTACGGGGCGGCGCTCGACAACCCGGGACTCGTCGTGGCGTGTGTCATCGGCGATGGAGAGGCGGAGACCGGTCCTCTCGCCACGAGCTGGTGGGGCAACGCGTTCCTCGATCCCCGCAGCGACGGGGCCGTGCTCCCGATCCTCAACCTCAACGGCTACAAGATCGCGAACCCCACGATCCTCTCGCGGATCCCGGAGGAGCAGCTCGTGCAGTTCTTCCACGGGCACGGCTACGAGCCGATCCTCGTGACGGGCGGCTTCGACGGCGAGAACCCGATGCGCGTCCACGAGCGCATGGCCACTGCGATGGACGAGGCGTACGCGCGCATCTGCCGGATCTGGACGAGCGCTCGCGACGCGAAGACGCTCGCCGAGCGCACCACGGAGATGCCGCCGATGATCGTGCTGCGCACGCCGAAGGGATGGACGGGGCCGGTCGAGGTGGACGGGAAACCCGTGGAGAACACGTTCCACGCGCACCAGGTGCCGCTCTCGGGTGTGCGCGACAACCCCGAGCACCTCGCTCAGCTGGAGCAGTGGCTCCGCTCCTACCGACCGGAGGAGCTCTTCGACTCCCGCGGGCGCCCCGTGTCCGAGCTCGCACCGCTCCGCCCCGACGGCGGCTTGCGCATGAGCGCGAGCCCGCACACGAACGGCGGCACCGTCGAACCGCTCGTCCTCCCCGAGATCGACCCGCACGCCGTCGTCTCCGAGCGTGAGGACGGCACGCTCCACGGTTCCGCTCTCGCCGGCGCGACCGGGGTGTTCGGGGAATGGCTGCGCGACGTCGTGGCCGCGAACCCCACGACGTTCCGCCTCTTCGGTCCCGACGAGGTGGCGTCGAACCGGCTGCAGGCGGTGTTCGAGGAGACGGGGCGCGCCTGGCAGTTGCCGACAGTGCCCACGGATGAGAATCTCGCGACCGACGGCCGTGTCATCGAGGCGCTCAGCGAACACCTCATGCAGGGCATGCTCGAGGGCTACCTCCTCACGGGGCGGCACGGGCTCATCACGTCGTACGAGGCGTTCGTGCACATCGTCGACTCGATGTTCAACCAGCACGCGAAGTGGCTCGAGAGCGCATCGAAGGTCGCGTGGCGCGAGCCCGTCCCCTCCCTCACGTACCTCCTCTCCTCCCACGTGTGGCGGCAGGATCACAACGGCTTCTCGCACCAGGACCCGGGGTTCCTGAACGTCGTCGTGAACAAGCAGGCCGACATCGTGCGCGTGTACCTCCCGCCGGACGCGAACACGCTGCTCGCGACGATGGATCACGTCTTCCGCACGGAGAACCGCGTGAACGTCGTCGTGGCCGGAAAGCAGGAGCAGCCGGCCTGGTTGTCCCTCGACGAGGCCAGGGCCCACGTCGACGCGGGCATCGGGGCCTGGGACTGGGCGAGCACGGGCACGGCGGAGGATGACGCGGCCGAGCCGGACGTCGTGGTCGCGTGCGCCGGAGACGTGCCGACGTTCGAGGCGATGGCCGCGGTCGCGCTCCTCCGCGAGCGGGTGCCCGCGCTCCGCGTGCGGGTCGTGAACGTGACGGACCTCATGAAGCTGCAGGACCCCGACCATCACCCGCACGGACTACCGGACGACGAGTTCGACGCGCTCTTCACGACGGACAAGCCCGTGATCTTCGCGTTCCACGGCTATCCGGCGCTCGTGCACCAGCTCACGTACCGCCGCACGAACCACGCGAACATCCACGTGCGCGGTTTCATCGAGAAGGGCACCACGACGACCCCGTTCGACATGGTGCACCTCAACGACCTCGACCGGTACCGGCTCGCGCTCGACGTGCTGCACCGCGTGCCGGGGCTCGAGGCGAAGTCGGGGATGCGCGCCCTCGCCGACGAGTGGCACCAGGCCCGCACCGACGCCCGCGTCTACGCGTACGAGCACGGCGAGGATCCGTCGTGGATCTCCGACGTGCCCGTGGAGCGCTAGCCGCGCGACTCGCCCCCCAAAGGGCTACTCCCGATCGAGGGCGCCACCTAGAGGTGGCGCCCTCGACGTGTGTGTGGCGCCCTCGGAGCACGGGGGAGTCGGCCGGGTGCGTCGGCGATGCGCGCTTGCACGATGCGCGCCGCCGGTCAGTGCGGCGCCGAGTCCAGGTTCTGCGTCGCCCATTCACCCAGCTGCGTGAGGAGGGGGCGGAGCCGCGCGCCCGCGTCCGTGAGGGAGTAGGTGACCGACACGGGGGGCCCCGGTGCGACTTCGCGAGCGACGATGGCCGCCTCGGCGAGTTCCGAGAGGCGGTCGGAGAGTACGGCGTCGCTGATCCCACCGACGGCCCGGCGGAGCGCCGAGAAGGCG
This sequence comes from Labedella endophytica, assembly GCF_003990045.1. Lineage (GTDB taxonomy): Bacteria > Actinomycetota > Actinomycetes > Actinomycetales > Microbacteriaceae > Labedella > Labedella endophytica. The sequence continues at coordinate 353,277 of NZ_RZGZ01000004.1, forward strand.
AGCGGGCCGTTGCCCAGGGTGTCGATGATCATGCCGTTCCAGCGTTTGCCGAGGATCGAGAACGCGAGGCTGACCGCGGCGTCACACTGATGCAGCGCGGTGCGGTCGGGTTCCATGGGTCCATTCTATCGTGCTAGCGTAATCAAAGCCGCTCTGAAAAACAGAGCGATCCCGACATCTCCGATTGGACGTTCACGTGACCCTGTTCCGCCTCGATGCCAGCATCATGCCCCAGACCTCGGCGAGCCGCGAGCTCGCCGATCTCGTCGAGAAGGAGTGGACAGCCGCTCACCCGACCTCTCCCGTGGTCCGTCGCGACCTCGCGGCCGACCCGATCCCGGCGACGGCCTGGCAGAACGCCGTGACCGGCGGCTTCACGCCCGAGGCGGACCGCACGGACGCGCAGCGCGAGGCCATCGCGCTCCGGACGACCCTCGCCGACGAACTCGTGAACGCCGACGCGATCCTCTTCGCCATCCCCCTCTACAACTACGGGGTGTCGCAGCACGCGAAGCTCTGGTTCGACCTCGCGTACACGGACCCGCGGATCGACCCGCAGGGCACGGCGCTCCGCGGCAAGCCGGCCACCCTCGTGACCGTGCTCGGCGGCAACTACGCCGCCGGTACGCCGAAGGAGGGCTGGGACCACTCGACGCCGTGGCTGCGTCGCGCGTTCGCGGACGTCTGGGGGCTCGACCTTCGCGTCGTGGAGCGCCCGTTCACCCTCGTGGGTGTGAACCCGGCCCTCGACCAGTTCACCGAGCTGGCCGCCGAGATCAAGCAGCAGGCCGAGGCCCACGCTCGCCGCTCCGGCCAGGAGATCGCCGAGCGCCGCGGCCAGGGCTCCGCCGCCTGAGGCTCGGGTCGAGCTCTCGGTCGCTGAGCGTGTCGGAGTGAGCCGCCGATGCGTGTGCGGGCGCTTCCGGCCTGCGCGCCGAGGGCTACTCATCAGTGTCGAGGGCGCCAGGTGTACCTGGCGCCCTCGACCGGGAGTAGCCCTGTGGGCGGGGCGTTCTACAGCGCGAGGGTCAGGCTGTCGAGGTTGAGGTAGTTCGCGCTCCCCGCGTCGTACGAGACGGTGATCGCGTTGTGGCCGGGGGACAGCGTGACCGTCGTCGGAACGCTCGCCCACGCGTCCCAGGCGGACGTGCCCGGGAAGGACACCGTCGTCGTAGGGCTGCCGTCGACGCTCACGGTCCGCGTCGCGTCGCCCGCCCCCGCTGCGTACCGGAGATCGACGGCGTAGGTGCCGCCGTCGACGACGTTGACGTGGAACGTCACACTCGTGCCGCTCGTGTTCCAGCCCGCGAGGTAGCCGCGGCCGCTCTTCCCGGCGGCCGTACTCTCCGAGTCGACACCCGAGCGGACGGCGTTCTCCGCCTCGTAGACGCCGGAACCCTCGATGACGCCCGTGGAGCCGTCGGGCGTCGCCTGCTGCAGGATGGCGACGGTCGCACCCCCCGCGAGGCTCTGGATCGCGGTGGTCGAGAGCTCGAGCGCCGGTGCGGTCCAGTCGTAGCCGCCGATGCCCGCTGAGTTCACGTGGTTCGCGGCCTGGGAGGCGTTGTCGGTGAGGAACTGCTCGTACTGCGTCTGGCCGCCCTCGTCGATGAGTGCCCGGATGTTGCGGGTGAGGATCGCCTTGAACCCGCCGGTGTCGTCGATGCCCTCGTTCAGAAGGGTGCCGGATGAGGTGAGGTTCGCGACCGCCCAGTCGACGGCATCCGTCGCGTCGTCGAGGTACGCGGCCGAGCCCGTGTCGAGGTACAGCTCGAGGGCCGCTCCCGCGAAGTTGCCCTGGTTGTAGGTCCAGTCCCAGTCGGTGTACTGACCCGTGCCGGCCACGTGGTCGCGCAGGTGGCCCGCGTCGTTGAAGTTCGTGTCGAGCCAGTCGTAGAGGCGGACGGCCGTCGCCCGGTAGTCGGGGTCGCCCGTCGCCGCGTAGAGGCGCATCGCGGTGTAGACCGCTGTCGCATTGGTGGCGACGTTCTTCTCGTTCCGCGTCCCGTCTCCGACGTCGACGTTCTTCCACCAGATGCCGCCGCCGTACGTGGTGTCCTCGTACGGGGTGATGGAGGCGAACAACTCCTCAGCGGCCGCGAGGTAGGCGGCGTCGCCGGTGAGCTCGTACGCACGGATGCTGCCGCGCGCCCACCACCCGATGTCGTCGTTCCAGTCGTTCTCGCTGGGGTCCGGATACTGCGCCTGGAAGCCCGCGAAGACGTCGTCGATGAGGGCGCGGGACTGCGCGTCGCCCGCGCGCTCGTAGCGGTCCATGACCATCTCCCAGAGCTGCGCCTCCCACCAGTAGTCGGTGTAGAGCCCGCCTTGCGGCCCGTGGGCGTGGTCCGGATGGATCTGATGATCGCTGTACGTGTAGAAGTAGTCGGCCGAATCGTCCCAGTACACGTCGAGGAAGTCGTCGAAGGCCTCGGTGGCCTGGGTGGATGTGAGGGCGGCGGCCGGTGCGGGCGCCTGGAGCGGCGCCACGAGCGCGACACCGGTGACAGCCACGAGGGCGAACAGAGGGATCTTCTTCATCGTTCCTCCTTGAACAATAAAAGTATATTGAATGCTCAGTGTGCTCTCGGTGGCGTCCGGGGTCAAGAGCCCGTTCTGTTCCGCGGTGAGTCGGGAAGTGATTCCCATTCGACCAGCCGGCGATACGGACCAATATGACTCAGCCTCTTGCTCAAACATATTTAACATGCACAATAGGAGGACGGCGATGCGGCCCTCGAACGGTGGACCGCGAGCCCACTCGACGAGGAGAGCACAGTGAGCCAGTCCCCCGACGGCGGATGGATCGCGGACTTGGTCCGTGAGGTCACCGAGACGGTCGCGCAACGCACAGACGAGCGGACGACGGCCGTGTTCCGGCGCTGCTTCGCCGACACGCTCGAGGCCACGATGACCCCGCTCCCGGACGGCACCGTCTTCGTGCTCACGGGCGACATCCCCGCGATGTGGCTGCGCGACTCGACGACGCAGCTCGCCCCCTACCTGCACTTCGCGGACGCGCACCCGGCGCTCGCCGACCTCCTCGTCGCGATCAACCGCCGCCAGCTCGACGACATCGCGCACGACCCCTACGCGAACGCGTTCAATGCGGAACCGAACGGGGCCGGCCATCAGGCCGACATCACCGATTCCTCGCCGCGCATCTGGGAGCGCAAGTACGAGATCGACTCCCTCTGCTTCCCGCTGCGGCTCGCGAGCGACATCCACCGCGTCACCGGTCGCACGGACCACCTCGACGCGCGCTTCGTGGACGGCGTCCGTCGGGTCATCGAGTTGTGGCGCACCGAACAGGACCACGAGAACCGCTCCACCTACCGCTTCGAACGCCACGACGCTCCCTCCACGGACACCCTGGTCCGTGAGGGCCGCGGTTCGCTCACGGCTCCGACGGGCATGTCGTGGTCGGCCTTCCGCCCGAGCGACGACGCGTGCGCCTTCGGCTACAACGTCCCGGGCAACGCCTTCGCGGCGTCCGTGCTGCGGGACGTCGAGCACCTCGCGATCGACGTGCTCGACGACACGGAGTTGGCCGCCGAGGCCGCATCCCTCCGGGAGGAGATCGAGGAGGGCATCCGTGCGCATGGGGTCACGGAGACAGCGTCGCACGGCGCGATCTACGCCTACGAGGTGGACGGCCTCGGCGGGCGCCTGCTCATGGACGACGCCAACGTGCCGAGCCTCCTCTCGCTCCCGCTGATCGGCTGGTGCGCCTCCGACGATCCGCTGTACCTCGCGACGCGTGCGTTCATCCTGAGCCCCGAGAACCCCACGTTCTTCGCGGGGACCGCGGCGTACGGGCTGGGCAGCCCGCACACCCCGGAGGAGTACATCTGGCCGATCGGGCTCGCCATCGAGGGGCTCACGAGTACCGACGTGGACGAGAAGCGGCGCATCATCGACACCCTGCTCCGCACCGATGCCGGCACCGGAGTGATGCACGAGTCGTTCCACAAGGACGACCCCTCACTGTTCACCCGGCCGTGGTTCTCCTGGGCGAACGCGATGTTCTGCGAACTCGTCCTCGACGTCGCCGGGCTCCGCACCCTCGACCGCGACCCCGCGGCCGTCGGGGGAGTGCGATGAGCGTGCAGTCGGCGACCCCGGGGGCGCTGCCCTCCGGCGCCGTGCCGGCCGACACCGTCGTCGCCCCGGGTGCGCCCGGCGGTCCCGGCCGTCGGAGTGGCCCGGGCGCGAACGGGAAACGCCCCCCGCATCCCACCGCTCGCCAGATGCGCCGGAATGCCTGGATCTTCCTCGCGGTGCCCCTCGCGCTCTTCGCGGTCTTCATGCTCCTGCCGATGGTCATCGCGGCGGTCATCAGCTTCACCGACTACGCGATCGTCGGCGACTGGACGTGGGTGGGCTTCGAGAACTACACGCGCATCTTCCAGGACTCGTTCTTCTGGATCGCGCTGCGCAACACCGCCTGGTACACGCTGCTCTACGTGCCGCTCGGCCTCGTGATCGCCCTCAGCACCGCGGTGCTGCTCAATCGCCGACGCGGCGCCGTGCGCCTGTTCCGCACGCTCTTCTACATCCCCGTCGTCTCGTCCACCGTGGCAACGGCGACGATCTGGTACTGGCTGCTCAACCCGCAGAAGGGCCTGCTCAACGTCGCTCTCGGTTGGATCGGCATCGACGGTCCGGCCTGGCTCTACGACTCGCAGTGGGCGATGCCCGCGATCGTGCTCATGAGCGTGTGGGCCGGCTTCGGCGCCAACATGATCATCTTCCTCGGCGGGCTCCAGGGAGTGCCGGGCGACCTGTACGAGGCGGCTCGGCTCGACGGTGCGAACGCGTGGCAGCAGTTCCGTTACGTGACCCTGCCATCGCTCTCGCGGACGACGTTCCTCGTGTCGACCCTGCTCATCATCGGCGCGTTCCAGGTCTTCGACCAGGCGTACGTGCTGACGAAGGGCGGCCCCGGCAACTCGACCGTGACGATGGTCTACTACATCTACAACAAGGGTTTCGGGGCGCTCGAGATGGGCTACGCGTCGGCGTTGTCCTTCGTGCTCTTCGTCATCATCATCGTGTTCTCGCTCGCGAACGCGCGCCTCAGTACCCCCCGCAGCGAGTCGGGGGAGCGGCGCCGAACGCGCCGTTCGACACGGAAGGCGGTGAGTGAGCGATGACCGCGATCGACTCGGACAAGGTCGGATCGACGACTGGGGGCCAGCCCACGAAGGCTCGCCCCCAGACCGTCGCCACACCGACGGCCCTCGCGGACATCCCCCGCAGCCGTCCGCGCAGCACGCGATCGCGGATCGGGACGGCTGTCTGGTACGTGGCCGTGACCGTCCTCAGCATCATCACGATCGCGCCGCTGATCTGGACCCTGTCGACGTCCCTCAAGCCGGCGACCGAGATCCTCGCGGGCGCCTTGAACCTCATCCCGTCCAATCCGACGATCGACAACTATCTGTCGGTGTTCGAGGACGTACCCTTCGGGCGCTACTTCGTGAACTCGCTCATCCTGGGTCTCGGCGGCGCGGTCACGAACGTGTTCTTCGGCAGCCTCGGGGGTTACGCCCTCGCGAAGCTGCAGTTCCGCGGGCGGGCCGGTGTCTTCGCGCTCTTCCTCTCGTCGCTCATGATCCCCGGCATCGTCACGATGATCCCGGTGTTCTTGATCCTCCGGGGCTTCCCGCTGCTGGGCGGGAACGACATTCTCGGGCAGGGCGGTCTCGGCATGCTCAACTCCTATGCGGCGGTCATCGTGCCGTATGCCGCCGGTGCCTTCGCGGTGTTCTTCATGAAGCAGTTCTTCGAGACGCTGCCTGACGAGCTCGGTGAGGCCGCGCGGATCGACGGGGCGAGCGAGTTCCGGATCTTCGCGCAGATCTACTTCCCCCTCGCACGGGCCGGCATGGCGGTACTCGGGATCCTGAGCTTCCAGGCCGGGTGGAACAACTTCCTCTGGCCGCTCATCGTGCTGAACGACCCGGACATGATGACCGTCCAGGTGGGCCTGTCGTCATTCGTGAACAACTACGAGACGAACTTCGGCCCCCTCCTGGCCGGCACGGTCGTGGCGAGCCTCCCCGTCCTCGTGGTCTTCATCGTCGCCCAGCGCTACATCATCGAGGGCGTCGCGCATGCGGGGGGCAAATGACAGCCCACCCCACACGTTCCAGAACCACCATCCGTTCCACTCCGCATCCCTACACAGCACCAGAACCAGTACCAGCACACCGAGGAGACATTCAATGAAGAAGATCACCACCATCGCCGGGATCGTCCTGGCCACCGCGAGCGTCGTAGCGCTCTCGGGCTGCGGCTCGAGCGGCGGCGACACCGCCGCGAACGGCGCCGAGAAGGTCGTCATGTGGGGCTCGTGGTCCGGCGAGCAGGTCGACCAGCTCGAGGCGCAGGCCGCGGCGTTCAACGAATCGCAGGACGACTACGAGGTCTCCTACGTGGCCCAGGAGCTCGTGGAAGAGAAGCTCCTCACCGCGCTCGCCGGCGGCGAGGTGCCCGACGTCGTGCTGTGGGACCGTTACCAGACCTCCCTCTACGCCCCGAAGGGTGCGCTCGCGACGATCGACGACTTCGTGGCCGAGGACTCCGTGGACCTCGATGCGTTCTACGAGCCGGCTCTCGGCGAGATGGAGGTGGACGGCGAGCTCTACGGCCTGCCGCTCCTCGTCGACAACCGGTCCATCTTCTACAACCAGACCCAGCTCGACGAGGCCGGCGTCAAGGCACCCACCACGTGGGACGAGCTCAAGACGGCCGCCGTCGCCCTCACCGAGAACGACGGGGGATCGCTCTCCCGTGCCGGCTTCGACCTGAGCGACCCGGGACTGTTCAACCAGTACCTCGCCCAGGCCGGCGGTTCGCTCCTCAACGAGGACGAGACCGAGACCGCGTTCAACAGTGCAGAGGGCCTCGAGGTGCTCGAGTTCTGGCAGGAGCTCATGGACGAGGGCGTCTTCGAGCAGGGCTTCGGCGAGGGCGCGAACCCGTTCGCCGAGGGCACGATGGCCATGAAGTACGACGGGCCGTGGGCTCTCTCGACCCTCGAGCAGGTCGACGGCCTCGAGTACGGTGTCACCCCGCCCGTCGCGGGACCGGACGGCCAGACCGGTGCCTACATGGGCGGCTTCGGACTCGTCATCCCCGAGGGTGCGAAGAACGCCGAGGGCGCCTGGGAGTTCATGAAGTGGTGGACCACACAACCCGAGAACGGCGTGGGCTTCGGTGAGATCTCCGGCTGGATCCCGGCGAACATCGAGGCGGCCAACGACCCGTTCTTCACAGACGACCCGCACTACGCCGCGTTCATCGAGACCCTCGAGTACGCCGACGTGCGCCCGAGCGTCGAAGGTTTCTCGGACGTCGAGGGCAAGGCCCTCGTCCCGGCGCTCGAGCAGTTCCTCGCCGGCGAGATCACGGCGGAGCAGGCCCTCGACCAGGCGCAGGAGCAGGGCGACCAGATCCTCGCGGACGCCCGCGGCTGATCCACGTGGCCGAGGCCCCCGGGCGGGTGTCCGGGGGCCTCGGCTCTGCCCCGCTGCATCCCATTCCTTCCCCGAACGGAGAATCATGACCAGCACCACCGCCACCCCGTCCACGACCGCCGCATCCGACGCGGAGCCCCTCTGGTCCGCCCGCGCCGACGTCGCGCAGCGCAGCCTCACCCACTTCTTCGGGACGGAGTGGCCGCAGTACATCGAGAACAGTCACCCCGCCGGGACGGGCGTGCCCGAGACGTTCAACTACTGGTGGCTCGCCCACGTGATGGATGCCCGCATCGATGCCTTCGAGCGCACGGGTGACACCGCGTGGCGCGACCAGGCGGAGGAGACGTACCGCAACATCGTCGAGCGGAACGGCGGGCAGCTCTTCAACGACTACTTCGACGACATGCTGTGGTTCGCGCTCGCGATCCTGCGGCTGCACCACGCCACGGGGATCGACGCGTACCGCGCCGACGCGGTCGCGATCTGGGACCACGTGATCACCGAGGGGTGGAACGACGCCGGGGGAGCGAGTCTCGCGTGGCGCAAGCAGCAGCTCGCGTACAAGAACACGCCTGCGAACGGTCCGCTCGTGATCCTCGCACTCCGCCTCGAGCGCGACGTGCCGGCCGCCGACGCGGGCGACCGCGACTTCCGCGGTTTCGCGACGACGGCGTTCGCGTGGCTCGAGGACACCCTCGTGGGGCCGGACGGCTTCGTCGAGGACGGCATCAACCGCGAGGGGGACGGCCGCGTCGACACGCAGTGGCGGTTCACCTACAACCAGGGCCTCTACATCGGGGCCGCGGTGGAGCTCGCGCGCAGCTCCGGCGACCGGGCGATCCTCGAGCGGGCGACGCGCACGGCGCGCATCGCGATCGCGGAACTGAGCGACGGGTCCGTCTTCCGCGACGAGGGCGAGGGCGGCGACGAGGGCCTCTTCAAGGGTGTGTTCTACCGCTACCTCGGTGCACTCGTGGAGGCGCTCGGGGAGCCGGAACGCGCGGAGTTCGACGACTTCGTGCGGCGCGGCACCGATCGCCTGTGGGAGACGGCGTTCGACGGTGAATGGCTGCGCCCGGCGAACGATTGGTCGGAGAGGACCGACGAGTCGATCCCGTATTCCACGCAGGTGAGCGCGATCATGGCACTCGAGCAGCGCGTGCGGATCGAGCGCCGCTCCGCCGCCGTCTGACGGTTCCGGGCGAGCGGCGGCATGTCCTCGCCCGGTTGTGAGGGGGCAGTTGCGTACGCAACTGACATCCGCGCGTGAAATATCACCCGCAGGAGTCGGTTGCGTACGCAACTGTGCAGGGAACCGAGGCGGATCCAGGACGGGGTCGGGCTGGCGGTCAGGCGGCCGGCGGCGCGGCCGTCGAGGCGCCCTCGACGAATTCCGTCGGGAGGAGGACCCGCTCGGTCGAGCCGGGCGCGGCGATCTGGGCGCGCACCGCCTCGATGGCGCGTTCGCCGATCGCGGTCTGCTGCTGGCGGACGTGCGTGAACCGGAACAGTCCGCTGTCGAACGCGGCATCGGGGTGGTCGAAGCACACCACGGAGATGTCGGCGGGGATGCTCAAGCCGAGTCGGCGGCACGCCTCGCGCAGCATCAGCGCGATGTTGTACTCGCCCGCGAGATACGCCGTGATGTGGGGGTGGGCCACGACGAACTCCCGCAGGCGCTCGATGTCCTGCTCGGCGCTCGTCGTGCTGCCGGGGATCGTCGAGTCGAGCGTGCGCAGCTCGGCGGTCTCGTCGAGCGAGTGGTGGAACGCGGCGTGGGCGTGCACCCAGCCGTTGCGGCGTTCCTCGCTCGACGAGACGTGGCTCGCGGCGCTGAGGAAGCCGACGGCGCGGTGCCCGAGCTCGAAGAGATGACCGGTGGCGCTCATCGCACCGGAGAGGTTGTCGGATCGCACCGCGGACACGGGGATGCCGTCGAACACACGGTCGAGGATCACGAGGGGGAACTGCTTCGTCACGAGTTCCAGGGCGGCCGGCGGGATGAATTCGGACGAACTCGGTTGGAGGACGAGCCCTGCGACCCCCGACTCGATGAGGGAGCGGATGCTCGCGTCCTCGAGGCCGTGGTCGCCCATCGAGCGCATGAGGATGACGGGGTCGTCGACGCCCGCGCCGGAGAGGAGCCCCTCGACGACGCGGCTGCCGAAGGTGTCGTCGAAGTTCGTGACGACGCAGCCGATGAGGGGGCGGGTGCGGGCGGCGGGGCTCGGCGCCGCAGCGCCCGTGGGGGTCGCGCTCGTGACGAAGGTGCCGAGGCGCGGGCGACGCACGATGAGGCCGTCGGTGCGGAGGAGGTCGAGCGCCCGCTTCACGGTGATGGAGCTGACGGAGTACTCCTCGGAGAGCTCCGCCTCGCTCGGCAACTTGTCGCCGACGGCGTAGCGGCCCTCGAGGATGCGCGCCCGCAGCGCGTCGTAGACCTGGCGATAGAGCATCGGGCGCCTCCGTTCCGCGGCTTCGGATCGCCCCGGTCGCGGGGCATTCGAATGAATATATTGAATCTACAGCGGACGGGCCTGTCGGTTCGTGCCGGCTCGCCTGCCGCAACGGTGTTTGCGCGGCCCGAGGGCGGCAGGTAGGCGCCGAGGGCGCCACCTACACCTGGTGACCTCGATCGGGAGTAGCCCTTTCGGTGGGAGGAGGGGGGCGGGGGGCGGAGGGTGACGGGTCGGGCGGGTCGGCGCAAGTCCCCGCGCGAGACGGCGCGGGCGGGCAGTATGGGAGTGCACCCGCTCTTGCGCGGCCGACACGCCCCTCCGACCCTCCTCGAGGAGACCCATGCCCCGCTCGACCCCCCGTTCCGTCCCGCAGAAGACGCCGCGTTCCACCTACCGGCTCCAGATCCGCGAGAGCTTCGACCTCGCCGACGCCGCGGACGTCACCGACTACATCGCGTCGCTCGGCGCCGACTGGGTCTACCTGTCGCCGATCCTGCAGGCGGAGAAGGGTTCGGAGCACGGCTACGACGTGACCGACCACTCCCACGTGGACACGGAGCGCGGCGGCGAGGACGCCTTCCGCGCCTTCTCGGCAGCCGCCCGCTCCCACGACCTCGGCGTGCTCGTCGACATCGTGCCGAACCACGTGGGTGTCGCCACCCCGGTTCAGAGCATCTGGTGGTGGGACGTGCTCGACAAGGGACGCGACTCCCGCTACGCCGAGGTCTTCGACATCGATTGGGACTTCGGCGGAGGGAAGCTCCGCATCCCCGTCCTGGGCGACGACGACCCGGCGGACGACGGCGGCGAGCTCGGCAAGCTCACCCTGAAGACCACGGACGGCGGCGCGCTCCGCCTGTACTACTACGACACCGAGTACCCCGTCGCCGAGGGCACGGCCCCGAACGGCGTCGACTCCGACCCCGTCGCGGTGCACGCCGCGCAGTCGTACGAACTCGTCAACTGGCGCCGCGCCGACTCCGAGCTCAACTACCGCCGCTTCTTCGCCGTGAACACGCTCGCCGCGATCCGCGTCGAGGTGCCGTGGGTGTTCGCCGAGTCGCACGAGACGATCGTCGGCTGGATCCGCGACGGCCTCGCCGACGGCGTGCGCGCCGATCACCCGGACGGGCTCCGCGACCCGGGCGCCTACCTCGACGCTCTCGCTGACGCCACGGGCGGCACCTACGTGCTCATCGAGAAGATCCTCGCGCGCCACCGCGGTGTCGCCGAGCGCATGCCCGCCCACTGGCAGACCGAGGGCACGACGGGCTACGACGCGCTCGCGTCGATCGACCGGCTCTTCGTCGACCCTGCCGGCGAGGAGGCGCTCGACGCGCTCGACGCCCGTCTCCGCTCGGGCGCCGCGTCGTTCTCCGCTCCCGTCGTATGGGCCGACATGGTTCACGACGGCAAGCGCGAGGTGACGGACGGCATCCTCGGATCCGAGGTCGCCCGCCTCGCCCGCGAGGCCGCCGACGTGCTCGACCCGTCCGTCGGGTCGGCTGCCGACGCGCACGAGGCGATCGCGGAACTGCTCGCGTGCTTCCCCTCGTACCGTTCCTACCTCGCGGCCCCCGTCGAGGGAGAGGCGCCCACGGACACCTACGACGACGGCCTGAACGACCTCTACACCGCGGCCGACGCGGCTCGTCGCCGTCGCCCCGAACTCGCCGAGACGATCGACGCGCTCGTCCCCGTGCTCTCCGACGCGACCACCGACGTCGCGAAGCGCTTCCAGCAGACCTCCGGCATGGTCATGGCGAAGGGGGTCGAAGACCGCTCCTTCTACCGGTGGACGCGCCTCACGACGCTCACCGAGGTGGGCGCCGAACCCGACGAGTTCGCCGTGGACGCGGCGACCTTCCATGCGCGACAGGTCGACCGGCTCGAGAACCTGCCGCTCAGCATGACGACGCTCTCCACCCACGACACCAAGCGCAGCGAGGACGTGCGGGCCCGCATCAGCGTGCTCGCCGAGATCCCGGCCGAGTGGGTCGAGGCGCTCGACGCCCTGCGTGCGGCCGTCGGAACCGCGGACGGTCCCTTCGACAACCTCCTCGCTCAGGCGATCGTCGGTTCCTGGCCGACGACGGCCGTGCTGGCGGACGAGGACGCGCTCGCCGAGTACCGCACGCGCCTCCACGCCTACGCCGAGAAGGCGTCGCGCGAGGCGGAGACCTCCACCGCATGGACCGCCGCGGACGAGGAGTACGAGAAGACGATGCACGCGTTCGTCGATGCGACACTCGATCGCCCCGAGGTCCGCGCGATCGTGCAGGGCATCGTCGACCGCGTCCTCGACGCCGGGCGCGGCAACTCCCTCGGCGCGAAGCTCCTGCAGCTCACGGGCCCGGGTGTTCCCGACGTGTACCAGGGCAGCGAGCTCTGGGACCTGTCGCTCGTCGACCCCGACAACCGCCGGCCCGTGGACTACGCCGAGCGCCGTGCGATCCTCGCCGCGATCGACGACGGCGACGTTCCCACGATCGACGACACGGGAGCCGCGAAGCTCCTCGTCACGACGTCCGCCCTGCGGCTCCGCCGCGACCGTCCCGATCTCTTCGGCTCCTACACGCCGCTCGAGGTCACGGGATCCGCCGCCGACCACCTCGTCGCGGTCGCGTACGGCGACGGCGAGAACGGCGGCGCGATCGCGCTCACCACCCGGCTCCCGCTCGGCCTCGCGGCCCGCGGCGGTTGGGGTGACACCACCGTACGCATCCCGGACGGAGCGTACGTCGACGTGCTCACCGGTCGCGGCGTCGACGGCGTGGAGGAGGTCGCGCAGCTGCTCGACCTGCTGCCCGTCGCCCTCCTCGCACCCGTCGACTCCGACGACATCATCACCGACGACGCGGACGACTCCGACAGGGACGACTCCGACACGGCCGACTCCACTCCGACCACGGAAGCAGACCTCTCATGACCCGACCCATCCTCGACGTCTGGGCCCCGAAGGCGTCCTCCGTCGTCCTGCTGCTCGACGGCGCCCGCCTCCCGATGCGCGAGGACGGCGACGGCTGGTGGACCCCCGAGACGCCCGTCGCTCCCGGCCCTGCACGACGCGACTACGGCTACCTGCTCGACGGTGCCGAGACGCCCGTTCCCGACCCCCGCTCGCGCCGGCAGCCCGACGGGGTCCACGGACTCAGCCGCACCGACGACGCGCTCGCATGGGAGTGGTCGGACACGCAGTGGACCGGTCGGCAGTTGCCCGGGGCGGTCATCTACGAGATGCACATCGGCACGTTCACCGAGCAGGGAACGCTCGACTCCGCGATCGGTCGACTCGACCACCTCGTGGAGCTCGGGATCGACGCCGTCGAGGTGCTGCCCGTGAACGCGTTCAACGGCACGCACAACTGGGGTTACGACGGCGTGCTCTGGTACGCCGTGCAGGAGACCTACGGCGGACCGGACGCGTACCGGCGTTTCGTGGAGGCCTGCCACGAGCGCGGCCTCGCCGTGATCCAGGACGTGGTCCACAACCACCTCGGACCGAGCGGCAACTACCTGCCGCAGTTCGGCCCCTACCTCCACGACGGCCACGCGAACACCTGGGGCTCCTCGCTCAACCTCGACGGGGAGCACTCGGACGAGGTGCGCCGCTACGTGATCGACAACGCGCTCATGTGGCTGCGCGACTACCACGTGGACGGTCTCCGTCTCGATGCGGTCCACGCTCTCGTCGACCACCGTGCCGTGCACATCCTCGAGGAGATGGCGGAAGAGGTGGACGCGCTGTCCGCCCACGTCGGTCGCCCGCTCACCCTCATCGCCGAGTCGGACCTCAACGATCCGCGCCTCATCCGCTCGCGCGAGGCGAACGGTTTCGGCCTCGACGCGCAGTGGAGCGACGACTTCCACCACGCCGTCCACGTCGCGGTATCGGGCGAGACCACCGGCTATTACGAGGACTTCGCATCGCTCTCCGCGCTCGGGAATGTGCTCGAGAAGGGCTTCTTCCACGCTCGCGGACTCTCGACGTTCCGCGGCCGCGTGCACGGCCGTCCCATCGACCTCGAGCGCACGCCCGCGTGGAAGCTCGTCGTCTTCAACCAGGATCACGACCAGATCGGCAACCGTGCCACGGGCGACCGTCTCACGGAGACCGTCGACCATGGCGGTCTCGCGATCGCCGCGCTCCTCACCCTGACCGCTCCGTTCACGCCGATGCTCTTCATGGGCGAGGAATGGGCGGCGTCGACCCCGTGGCAGTTCTTCACCTCGCACCCCGAGCCCGAGCTCGGGAAGGCGACCGCCGAGGGGCGCATCGCCGAGTTCGAGAAGATGGGCTGGGACCCGGACGTCGTGCCCGACCCGCAGGACCCCGAGACGTTCACTCGGTCGAAGCTGGACTGGGCCGAGCCGTACCCGGCCGAGGGGCCGTTGCCCCTCGACGCGGACGGCGAGACGCTGCACCCGGACGAGGAGGTCGTGCCCGACGGGTCGTTCGCTCACGTCGCCGGCCACACGATGCGTCGCAGCGATACCGAGCACACGCGCATGCTGGCGTTGTACCGCGCGCTCATCGCGTTGCGGAAGGCGCGGCCGGAGCTCACCGATCCGCGGCTCGGCCGCGTCTCGGTGGATGTCGACGAGGCCGCCCGCACGCTCGTCATCCACCGCGGGGAGCAGCGCGGCGACCTCACGATCGTCGTCAACCTCGGTGAGTCGGCCGCGACGCTCGACGTATCCGGTCGCGTGATCCTCGCGACGGACGGCACGTCCGGCCTCGCGCACGGTGCGCTCGAGATCGGCCCGCGCGCGGCGGCCGTGCTCGCCCGCTAGACACCCTGCCTCGGAGAGCGGTCGTCACCGGAAGGTGGCGGCCGCTTCTTCGATCCGGGCTCGGTGCGCGGCCCATTCGTCGCCTGATCGCCCCGCGATGTTGGGATCATCCGCTCCGTTGCCGAGCGCGCCGTCGAGCAGCTCGCGGAGAATGTCAGCGTGCCCCGCGTGACGGGCGGTCTCGACGCACATGTGTACGAGGATCTGCTGCAGGGTCACCGTCGCACGCTCGGTCGGCCACCAGGGCACGGTCCCCACGGCGTCGAGCGGCAGCTCCTCGATCGTCGCGTCGCTGAGGCGGGCCGAGTAATGGTGGAGTTCGACGATGCTCTCGCGGCTTTCCGCCGCCGTCGCCCACATGTCGGCCTCGGGCTCCGCATCGTCGGCGAGCCAGGGGAGCGACCGCGTGGGACGCCCGAAGACGAGGCCGAAGTAGTCGAGCTCGCAGCTCGCGACGTGCTTCACGAGTCCGAGCAGGTTCGTGCCCGACGGGACGAGGGGCCGGCGGATGTCGTATTCGGAGAGGCCGTCGAGTTTCGCCAGAAGATCGCGGCGTCGGACGCGGAGGTAGGAGAGCAACACGGCCTTGTCGGACGTCGTGTCCATCGGGATCGTGGGCAGGACTCCCGGGGACGGACTGTGTCCGGGTGAGGGGGTATCGGTGGTGGCGTCGTCGGCGTCGCTCATGGGTCCGAGTATGGCCCGTCCCGCCGTCACCTACCAGAGCGATCGACGTCCCTTCGGCCAGCTCAGGGAGCGAGTGCCGAGCGGTCCGGCCGTCTCGCGTCTCAGTCGGCGACGGCCGCCGTCGCCTCGATCTCCACGAGCTGGTCGTCGTAGCCCAAAACGGTGACGCCCATCAGCGTGCTCGGCACGTCGTGGGGGCCGAAGGCGTCACGGACGACCTCCCACGCTGTGACGAGGTCGTGCTGGCGGTTCGAGGCGACGAGCACGCGTGTGCTCACGACATCCTCGATCTTGGCGCCGGCGGCGTCGAGGGCCGCGCGGAGGGTCGCGACGCACGCGGCGGCTTGACCTGCGTAGTCACCGGCGGCGACGGTGTTCCCGTCGGCGTCGAGGGGGCAGGATCCGGCGAGGAAGACCAGCCGAGACCCGGCCGGAACCGTGGACGCGTACGCGTATTCGGCGACGTCGGTGAGCGTGGACGAGCGGATGAGGGAGACGACGGAGGCCATGTCCCGATCCTCCCATTCCGAGATCCGTGGGGAGTGGGCTCCCGCCCCCGCCCAGCGCCGGGCGAAGGCGGGAGGGCCTACTGGACCTGGATGAGGACGCGCTGCCAGCCGCTCGAGCCGTTCGGTGCGATCGTGGCGCGCTCCTCCTCCTGCAGGAGACCGGCCTTGTCGGTGGCGCGCACGGTGATGTAGTGGGTGCCGGAGTCGGCCTCCCAGTCGAGGAACCACTGCACCCAGGTGTCGTCGTTGATCGGAGTGGACATCGTGGCGGGCTGCCACTCGCCCTCGTCGATCCGCACTTCGACCTTCTCGACGCCCACGGACTGGGCCCACGCCATGCCTGCGATCTTCACCGGTCCGGCCTGGATCGGCTTGCCCACGCGCGGGGTGTCGACGCGGGAGGAGAGCTTGATCGGGGCCTCCGCGCTGTAACCGCGCGGGGTCCAATACGCCTCGTCCTGCGCGAAGGTCGTGACCTTGAGTTCGGTGAGCCACTTGGTCGCGGAGACGTATCCGTAGAGGCCGGGCACGACCATGCGCACGGGGAAGCCGTGTTCGAGGGGGAGGGGCTCCCCGTTCATGCCCACCGCGAGGATCGCGTCGAGACCGTCGTCGGTGAGCGAGGACAGCGGGGTGCTCGCGGTGTAGCCGTCGGTGCTGGTGCTCAGGACCATGTCCGCCCCGGACTGGGGCGAGGCCTGCGCGAGGATCTCGCGCACCGGGATGCCGAGCCAGCGGGCGTTGCCCACGAGGCCGCCGCCGACCTGGTTGGAGACGCACGTGAGGGTGATGACGAACTCGCGGAGGTCCATCGCGAGGATGTCCTCGAACGTGAACGTGACGGGAGTGTCGACCATGCCGGTGACGGTGAGGCTCCACGTGGAGGTGTCGACGTTCGGCACCGTGAGGGCCGTGTCCACGCGGTAGAAGTCGGCATTGGGGGTGAAGAGCTCGGAGACGCCGTCGATGTCGAGCTCGGCGCCCTCGGGGATGTCCACCGTCGAGGACGGGGTGGGGAGGGTGACCGCGTTGCGGATGGCGGTGATGGAGGAGGTGGCGGCGTTGGCGATGCGCGAACCGACGCCGACGACGATCGCTCCGGCGCTCGTGATCCCGAGCACCCGGAGGAACCCGCGGCGGTCGAGACGAGCGGGAGACGTTGCGTCCTTCCCGCCGGGCGTCGTCCCGGCCGGGGCCTTCGTGAGCGGCGCCGCGTGTGCGGTGCGGTACCAGCGGCGGAGGCGTCCCGCCAGGATGTGCAGGAGGATGGCGCCGGCGATCGTGCCGAGCACGCCGGGGAGGGCAGCGAGCGGGGTGGCTCCGGCGCGGGTGACGGTGGCGACGGTGGTGCCGGCGCCCGCGATCGCGAGGAGGATGACGCCGAATGGCGGGCGGACGTACTGGAGCACGCCGCCGATCGCGGCGGCGACGACGATCGCGAGTCCGAGGCTGACGAGGAGGAAGATCTTGTCGTACTCGCCGAAGGTCGCGATCGCGAACTCCTTCGCCCACTGCGGGACGATGTCAATGACGAACGAACCGAGGGCGAGGATGGGGCTACCGTTGCGGGCGACGATGAGCGCGACCAGCTCGGCGACGGCGAGGAAGACGCCGGCGCCGACGATGCCGACGATCGCGGCCCAGCCCCAGGGGTGGCGCGGTGCTCCGGGGGTGCGTCGGTCGCCCCGGCGACGGCCGCTGTCGCCGTCGGTCTTCTGCTGGGTGTCCTGGGTGCGCACGTCTGCCTCCGACTTTATGCGGACAGGTCTGCCCGCTGACGGGGTGTTCGACGCGGACGCCCCGTGTGGATCGGAACGTGTGAGCGGTGGGCGCTGGGCGACGCATCGACGTGCGGAACGCAGCAGCCATCACCGGTCGTCGTACCCGCGAACTTCGCTCTCCCCCTCAGCCGGTTCCCGGGTCGGGTGGTCGTGTCCGGCTCTTCGTCGTGTGCGTCCACGTCCAGTGGCCGGGGCCGCGGACGTGCGGGACTCCGTCCGGCATCGAGAGCTCCCAGGGACCTCTATCGATGCTCTGATGGTGCCCCCAACACAGGAGTACCCCGTTGTCGGTGTGGGTCTTGCCGCCGTCTCGCCAGGGGATGACGTGGTGGACTTCGCACCATCCGGCGGGGGCGGTGCAGCCGGGGATGACGCATCCGCCGTCACGGGCCGCGATGACGCGCCGCTGTGAGGGGGTGAAGCAGCGCTGCACGGATACGAGGGCGAGCGCCCGGCCTTCGTCGTTGAAGACGATGTGTTGCATGCCGCGGGAGTCGATCATCTTCTCGATGGCTTGGACGGAGATCGGGGTGTCCATGCCG
>NZ_RZGZ01000005.1 GCF_003990045.1 Labedella endophytica
CGGCATGGACACCCCGATCTCCGTCCAAGCCATCGAGAAGATGATCGACTCCCGCGGCATGCAACACATCGTCTTCAACGACAAAGGCCGGGCGCTCGGCCTCGGGTCCGTGCAGCGCTGCTTCACCCCCTCGCAGCGCCGAGTGATCGCGGCCCGTGACGGCGGATGCGTGATCCCCGGCTGCACCGCCCCCGCCGGATGGTGCGAAGTCCACCACGTGATCCCCTGGCGAGACGGCGGCAAGACCCACACCGACAACGGGGTCCTCCTGTGTTGGGGCCATCACCAGAGCATCGATAGAGGTCCCTGGGAGTTGTCCATGCCGGACGGCGTCCCCTATGTCCGAGGTCCGGGCCACTGGCAATGGACCCACACCACGAAAAGTCGAACCAGACCACCTGCAGCTCCAACCCGGTAGGCGTTCGGCGCGGCCTGTGGACGGCGCGAACGCGGCATTCGTCCGTCCGCCTATCGTCGTCGGCATGGGGGACGTGAATTGGATTCTGCGTGGACTTACAACGGGCGCCGCGTTCGTGCTCTTGTTCTCCCTGGCAGCATGCGGTGCGGCAGAAGATCCGCCGACTTCGGCGGAACCGATCGACGATGAATCCGTGAGGCTGCTGGCAGCGGAAGACGCATTCACGACGTTCAATGCTGCGTTTGACGGGTACTCGTCGGGCACGGCACCGATCGAGTCACTCGAACCTCTCGTGACAGCCGATTATTTCAAGGTCCTCAGAGAGCAAGACCCGGCGTTCTCCGAGCAACGTGTGTCGGGCGTGACGTCCTTCGACACCGTCGAACTCGCGAAGGATCCACCACGAGATGACCTCGGGAAAGCTGAGGCCATCACGCTGTGCCGTGACCTCTCGAGGACCGAGGTACGGGGCCCGGACGGCAGCACCATCGACGCGCCTGAGCGAATGTTGCGAGTTCCGTTGATCGTCTACTTCGTTCCTGCTGACACGGATCCTCTGACCTTGCTCGTTGCGGAAATGGACCAATGGCCGTCACCCGACTACTGCTCATAGCCTTTCTGGTCGTGGCCGCACTTCCTCATCAAGGCGCACCTCTTCCAGACGACCCTGCGTGTGGAGAAGGAGGTGCTGCATCGGGGCTCTGCGTCGATCCCGGCATCTCGGACGGCTCGGTCGACCTGTCCGGTTCCGAAGGGTTCGGTAGCTCTGATCAGGGACCAGGGCAGAACGACACCGGTTCGGACGGCGCCACACGGGGTGATGGCGGCTCCGCGGACCCCCGTGACATCCAGGACAGCCTCCGATGCGGCGAAACCTCACTCTGCCGTGACACCTACGGCGCTTCCCCCGTCCCCACGATCACCCTCGCGGACCTCGCGAGCTTCTCCCCCACCGCACCAACTATCCGGACAGAACCTGATGGTTGGGCACTCCGCGGACTCCCGATAAACGCCATCGCCGACACGGCGGTCAACAGTCACGACGGGACATTGCTCGACCATCCGGTCACCGTCCGCTTCACCCCACACACGTACCGCTGGGATTGGGGAGACGGCACCACTACCAGCACAACGACAGCCGGCTCCACCTGGGAGGATGTCGACCTCCCCCGATTCAGCGAGACAGCCACATCACACGTCTACATCGAACGCGGAACCGTCACGGTGACCCTACACGTCGACTACAGCGTCGAGTACCAGCTCGACGGTGACGCGTGGACCTCGGTCACCGGCACGGTGAACGCCACGAGCACCGACAGGATCTACGTCGGCACCGCCACCACCGTCATCGTCCCCGACGACTGCAACGCCGACCCCCTCGGCATCGGCTGCTGACCCCAAAGGCTCTCACTGTCACCGAGATCGCTGGAGGCGGACACACAGAACGGCCCGGACCACGAGGGATCCGGGCCGTTCCGACGGCGCGCTGCGTAGTCGTGGAGACTGCGTCAGCACAACACCGTGTCAGTGCAGGGGTGTCCTCAGGAGGCGAACCAGAGACCGAGCTCGCGCGAGGCGGACTCGGGGCTGTCCGAACCGTGGACGAGGTTCTGCTGCACGGCGAGACCCCAGTCACGGCCGAAGTCGCCGCGGATCGTGCCGGGCGCGGCCGTCGTCGGATCCGTGGTCCCGGCGAGCGAGCGGAATCCCTCGATCACACGGTTGCCGGCGACGCGCAGGGCGACGACGGGACCGGAGAGCATGAACTCGACGAGGGGCTCGTAGAACGGCTTGCCCTCGTGCTCGGCGTAGTGCTGAGCGAGCAGCGCGCGGTCCGGCTCGATCATGCGGATGTCGACGAGCGAGTAGCCCTTCGCCTCGATCCGGCGCAGGATCTCACCAGTCAGATTGCGGGCGACCCCGTCGGGCTTGACGAGGACGAGGGTTTCTTCGACGTCCATGAGTTTCTCCTCAGATATCCGTGCTGTCGGTGGCCGCGTTCCTCCGGTCGATCCGCGTCCCCACGACGAGGCAGTAGACCCAGGTCGCGGCGAACGTTCCCCCGATGAAGAACATGACGGGGACGAGGAAGCCGCTAGCAACGATAGCGGCTTGCACCACCGTGCCGATGACGGCCCCGATCCGGAACTGCGCGAGAGCGAGTGTGATGACCATGACCAGCACGAGCACCCCGCCACCGACGAGAGCGACGGTGGGCTCGAGCGCATCGAGTCCGAACGCGACGAGCGCCCCGAGGAAGACCACGATGGTCTCGAACCCGAGCACGATGGACAGCAACGATCCTCGGACCGAACGCGGGCGTCCGCTCGATCGTCCGCTGAATCGTGACAGGCTCACGGCTTCCACCCCTGGTCGTCCGCGAATGCGGCCGCCTCTCCTCCGAGCACGATCGACCCGGTCACGACGACGAGACGCTTGTCACCGGCGGCCGCCCAGGTGCGGGCGTCCTCCAGTGCGTCCTCGAGCCGCTCATAGCCGTCGGCCTCGACGCCGCCGACTGCCAGAGCGATACTCGTGAGGTCCTCGAACGGGATCGAGCGATCGGACTGCGGCTGCGTGAGGTGGAAACGCGTGGCGATCGGCGAGAGCGTCGCGAGGATGCCGGCGGCGTCCTTGTCGGCGAGCACGCCGACGACGAACGCGATCTCGTCGGCGTCGAAGTAGCGACCGAGGGCGTCGACGAGGGCCTCGGCCCCGTGCGGGTTGTGTGCCGCGTCGACCAGGATCGTCGGATCGGTGCCGACGAGCTGCAGCCGTCCGGGAGATGTGGCCGTTCCGACGCCGTCCCCGAGGGGCTCAGCGGAGAGGGGGATCGCTCCCCCTCCGAGGAAGCTCTCGACGGCCGCGATCGCGACCGCGGCATTGACCCCCTGGTGATCTCCGTAGAGCGGCAGGTACAGCTCGTCGTACGTCGCGGCGCGGCCTCGCACCGTGATGAGTTGACCACCGACGGCCACCCGATCGTCGAGGAGGTCGAACTCGGTCCCGGCACGCACGAGGGTCGCCTCGCTCAACTCGGCGGCCCGCTCGATCTCGGCAAGGGCCTCGGCGGACTGCGGTGCCGTGACGGCGGTGATCCCCGGCTTGATGATGCCTGCCTTGGTCCGCGCGATCTCGGCGACCGTGTTGCCGAGCTGGGCGGCGTGGTCCATCCCGATCGGAGTGAAGACCGCGATGGCGGCATCGGCGGCATTCGTCGAATCCCATTCGCCACCCATCCCCACCTCGATGACCGCGACGTCGACCGGCGCATCGGCGAAGGACGCGAAGGCGAGCACGGTGAGCACCTCGAAGAAGGTCAGTCGCTTCTCGTCGGCGGCCTCGAGTTCGGCATCGACCATCTCGACGTACGGCAGGATGTCATCCCAGTTGGCAGCGATCGCCTCGTCGGAGATCGGCTCTCCGTCGATCGAGATCCGCTCGGTGAACGACACGAAGTGCGGACTCGTGAAGAGTCCGGTGCGCAGTCCGTAGGCCCGCAGGATGCTCTCCGTGATGCGGCTCGTGCTCGTCTTGCCGTTCGTTCCGGCGATCTGGATGATCGGGAACGCCGACTGGGGGTCCCCGAGCAGTTCGAGGACGCGGCGGGTCGGGGCGAGTCGACGACGCGGAGCACCCTCGCCGATGCGCCCGAGCAGCGCTTGATAGACGGTCTCTGCATCCTCGGTCATCGTGCTCCTCCGGTCATCGATGCGGTGACCCTCGACACGGCGATCCGGACGGACCCCACATTGGCGTAGGTACCCGCCGTGATGGTCGCCACGTGCTCGGCGCTCTCGGGGACGACGACGTCCTCCTGCCATCCGGAGACGAGTTCGGTCGCGAGTGTCTCGCGCCCGATCTCCCCCGTCCAGCGTTCGATGGCGGCCTCGTCCTCTCGGTCGGAGAAGACGAGGTGCAGGCTGATGCGGTCGCTCACCTCGAAGCCCGCGGCCTTGCGGGTGTCCTGCACGGCGCGGATGACGTCGCGCGCAAGACCCTCGGCCTCGAGCTCGGGCGTCAGTCGCGTGTCGAGCAGGACGAACCCTCCCGAGGGAAGCACGGCGACGGCCGAACCGTCCGATCCGTCGGCCGCCTCGAGGACGAGGTCGTACTCGTGCGGCTCCAGCTCGATGCCACCAGCTACGACGACGCCGTCGGTCTCCGACCAGTCGCCCGACTTCGAGGCCTTGATGGCCTCCTGCACGCGCTTGCCCAGCCGCGGTCCGGCGGCGCGCGCGTTGACCGTGAGGCGGGACGACACACCGAATCGTTCGGCGCTCGTCGAGTCGAGCGCCTCGATCGACACCGACTTCACGTTGAGCTCGTCGCGGAGGATCGCCTCGAACGGCGCGAGATCGTCGACGCCACCGGTGACGACCGTGAGACCGGCGAGCGGGAGGCGCACGCGCAGCCCTTCCTTCTTGCGGAGCGAGAGGACGGATCCGGTGATCGTGCGTACGGCGTCCATGGCCGTGACGAGGGCGTCGTCCTGCGGGAGCGCCTCGACGTCGGGCCAATCGGTGAGGTGCACGCTGCGCCCGCCCGTGAGGTCCTTCCAGACCCGCTCCGTCGTGAGCGGGAGGAGCGGGGCTGCGAGGCGCGTGAGCACCTCGAGCACGGTGTAGAGCGTGTCGAAGGCGTCCGCTCCGGCGCTCTCGGCGCTCTCCTCCGACACACCCGTCCAGAAACGGTCACGGGAACGTCGCACGTACCAGTTGGTGAGGACGTCGGCGAAGTCGCGGAGCGCGTTCGCCGCGAGAGGCGAGTCGAGTGCGTCGAGGTGCCGGGTGACCTCCTCGGCGACCGTCCGCAGTTTCGCGAGGATGTAGCGGTCGAGCACGTCCGTCGATTCCGTGCTCCAGCGCGCCTCGTACCCGCCCGGCTTCGCCGAGTTGGCGTAGAGGGCGAAGAAGTACCAGGAGTTCCAGAGCGGCAGGATGAACTGCCGCACGCCCTCGCGGATACCCGCCTCGGTGACCACGAGGTTGCCGCCGCGGATCACCGAACTCGACATGAGGAACCAGCGCATCGCGTCGGCGCCGTCACGGTCGAAGACCTCGGAGACGTCCGGGTAGTTGCGCAGGCTCTTCGACATCTTGGCGCCGTCGCTGCCGAGCACGATGCCGTGGCTGATGACGTTCGAGAACGCCGGGCGGTCGAAGAGCGCGGTCGCAAGCACGTGCATGACGTAGAACCAGCCACGCGTCTGGCCGATGTACTCCACGATGAAGTCCGCCGGGTTGTGCGAGTCGAACCACTCCTGGTTCTCGAACGGGTAGTGCACCTGGGCGTAGGGCATCGACCCCGAGTCGAACCACACGTCGAAGACGTCCTCGATGCGGCGCATCGTGCTCTGCCCGGTCGGATCGTCCGGGTTCGGGCGCGTGAGCTCGTCGATGAACGGACGGTGCAGATCGTCGGGCCGCACGCCGAAATCGCGCTCGAGTTCGTCGAGGGAGCCGTAGACGTCGACGCGCGGGTAGTTCGGGTCGTCGCTCTTCCACACGGGGATTGGCGACCCCCAGTAGCGATTGCGCGAGACCGACCAGTCGCGAGCGTTCTCGAGCCACTTGCCGAACTGGCCGTCCTTGACGTTGTCCGGCACCCACGTGATCTGCTCATTGAGCTCGACCATGCGGTCCTTGATCTCCGTCACACGGACGAACCAGCTCGACACGGCCTTGTAGATGAGGGGGTTCCGGCAGCGCCAGCAGTGCGGGTAGCTGTGCTCGTAGCTGCGCACCTGGAGGAGCCGCCTCGACGCGCGCAGCGACTGGGTGAGCGGCTTGTTCGCGTCGAACCAGCGCTCGCCCGCGACATCGGGGACCGTCTGGAGGAATCGGCCGGCGTCGTCGAGCGACAGGATCACGGGGATCCCCGCCTCGGCGCACACGATCTGGTCGTCCTCGCCGTAGGCGGGGGCCTGATGCACGATCCCGGTGCCCTCGCCCGTCGCGACGTAGTCGGCGACGAGGATCTGCCACGCGTTCTGGGTGCCGAACTGCTCGGTGTCCGCGTAGTAGTCCCACAACCGGTCGTAGTGCACCCCGCCGAGCTCGGCGCCCGTGAGGGTGCGCTCGACGGCCGAGAGCGCCTCGTCGGCGCTCTCATAGCCGAGGTCCTTCGCGTAGGAACCCACGGTGTCCTCGGCGAGGAGGTACCGAGCCGCCCCTCCCTCGCTTCCGTCGGCGGCACCGTTCGGTCCGGCGGGCAGCACCGCGTAGACGATCTCGGGTCCGACCGCGAGGGCCATGTTGGTGGGGAGCGTCCAGGGTGTCGTCGTCCAGGCGAGGGCGTTCACGGCGGTGAGGCCGAGAGCCTCGGCCTTCTCGCCCAGCAGGGGGAACGTGACCGTGACGGACTGGTCCTGGCGCATCGTGTAGACGTCGTCGTCCATGCGGAGTTCGTGGTTCGACAGCGGCGTCTCGTCGTTCCAGCAGTAGGGCAGTACGCGGTAGCCCTCGTAGGCGAGGCCCTTGTCGTGGAGCTGCTTGAACGCCCAGATCACGCTCTCCATGAAGGTCACGTCGAGCGTCTTGTAGTCGTTCTCGAAGTCCACCCAGCGGGCCTGGCGCGTGACGTAGTCCTGCCACTCGTCCGTGTATGCCAGGACCGACTCGCGCGCCTTCGCGTTGAAGGCGCCGATCCCCATCTCCTCGATCTCGTCCTTCGTGGTGATCCCGAGCTGGCGCATGGCCTCGAGCTCGGCGGGGAGGCCGTGGGTGTCCCAGCCGAAGCGGCGGTGGACCTGCTTGCCGCGCATCGTCTGGTAGCGGGGGAAGAGGTCCTTCGCGTAGCCCGTGAGGAGGTGGCCGTAGTGCGGGAGGCCGTTCGCGAAAGGTGGACCGTCGTAGAACACCCACTCGGGGGCACCCTCGCGGCGCGCGATCGACTCGGCGAATGTGCCGTCGGCCTTCCAGAAGGCGAGCACGTCTTCCTCGAGGCGAGGCAGGACGGGGTTCGGGACGACACCGAACGAGGCCCCGGGCGCGTGCTCCTGCGCGGACGCCGACGCGTCGGCTGCGGCGGAGCCGTTCTCGGAGGCCGAGGATCGGGGGTAGGTCATGTCACTCCTGCGGATCGATCGAATCCGCAGGGACGCCGTCTCCGACGCGGTACCACCCTGCTTGCCCGTTCCGTCCGGGTGGACGGTCAGACCTCTCCCCTGCGGCGATGACGGGCCTGCCCCGTCCGGTTCTACCGGGGCCGTGCGGCCCGTTCTTCCGGATGCTCCCCGGTGATGGCCGGATCGATGCGTGTGCCTCTAGTCTATAGCGCCGATCCGGCCCCGCCAGCCGTCCACGACCGGCCTCACGGCGCCACGGAGATGATCGGCGAGGGGGCCCCGCGCCGTCCCCTCCTCGATCCACTGGGACGCTCCCGCCATCGCCGCGGCGGCGATCGATGCGGATGCGGCGCGGGCACCCGCGTCGCCGAGCGCCGGTTCCGTCCTCCGCAGGTGCCGCTCGAGCACCTCGCTCACCGCGAGCAGGCGGGCGAGCCCGGTCGCCCGGAGCTCGTCGGCCGTCCCCATGAGCTCGCGTTGGCTCACGGCCCAGGGCACGCGAGCCCCGGTGATGTCGTCGGCGACCACCGCCAGGGCCTCCTCGACCGCGCCGAGTCCCGATGAGCCCGCCGACACGGCGGCGAGGGCGTCATCGAGGCGCGGAACGGCGGCGTCCAGTTCGACCCAGAGCAGATCGCCCTTGGTCGGGAAGTAGTTGAAGAAGGTCGTGCGCGCGACGCCCGCGCGGCTCGAGATCTGATCGATCGTCGTGCCGTCGTAGCCCTGCTCGAGGAAGAGCTCGGCGGCGGACTCCTCGAGCATCACGGGAGACGAACGCCGCGGCCGACCGACGCGGACGTGCGATCCCGGTGTCTCGCGCTCGCTGGAACCCATGACCCCATCCTGCCGCAGCGGATCGACCGGCGTGCACCTGGCGGCCTGCGCCTCCCGTAGACTCTTTCCGTACTCAGTACATCAATCGCCCCATCGTTCCGAGGACTTCCGTGCGCCCCCAGCTCTCCCGTTCATCCGCCGTCCTCGCGACGGCGGTCATCTCCGCTCTCGCCCTGAGCGCCTGCAGCTCGGACCCCGAGCCCGCCGCGACCGGGCCCACCGAGGGAGGCACGCTCACATACGCGAGCGGTGACGCCGAACCCACGTGCCTCGATCCGCACGTCGGCGGCAACTACCCGCAGGCGCTCCTCGCCACCCAGTTCCTCGAGTCCCTCGTCTCCCGCGACGCGGACGGCGCCATCATTCCGTGGCTCGCGGACTCGTGGACGGTGTCGGACGACGGACTGACCTGGGAGTTCGCGCTCGCGGACGGCGTGACGTTCACGGACGGCACTCCCCTCGATGCCGACGCGGTCGCGGCGAACATCGCTCACCTCCAGGATCCCGCAACGCAATCGTCCACGGGGTACCTCGCCGTCGAGAAGGTGACGTCCGTGGAAGCGGTCGACGACCTCACGGCGCGCTTCACCCTCTCCGAACCCGACAGCGCCCTTCTCGAGTCCCTGTCCCAGCCGTGGCTCGCGATCGAATCGCCCGCCGGTCTCGAACGCGGCATCGAGGAGAACTGCGAGAGCCCGATCGGCACCGGGCCCTTCGTCGTCGAGTCCTGGACGAAGCAGGACCGCGTGACCCTCGTCCGCAACGACGACTACACCTCGGCTCCCGCCGACGCCGGTCACGACGGCTCGGCCTACCTCGACGGGATCGAATGGCGTTTCATCCCCGACTCGGCCTCGCGCTATGCGGCCCTGCAGAGCGGTGAGGTCGATGTCATCGACAACGTGCAGCCGGATGTGCTCGTCCAGGCCGAGGGCTCCGACAGCCTCGTCGAGCTCGACGCGCCCCGACCCGGCGCCACGAACCGCCTCGAGCTCAACTCGGGCACGGCTCCCTTCGACGACGTGAACGTGCGGGAGGCCTTCATCCGCAGCGTCAACGTCGACGACGCGGTGAGTTCCCTCTTCCAGGGCACCGCCGAGCGCTCGTCCTCGCCCCTCGCGAGCGTCGAACCGGCGGCATACTCCGACGAGTCGCTCTTCTCGTTCGATCCCGAAGCGGCCGGCGACCTCCTCGATGAGGCCGGCTGGTCCGAGACGGACGCCGATGGCTTCCGCACGAAGGATGGGGAGCGGCTCACCCTCACCTTCCCGGTCAGCACCAACCAGTCGATCCCCGCCGAGATCTCGCTCTTCGAGCAGCTGCAGGCGAACGCGGCCGAGGTCGGCTTCGACGTCCAGCTCGAACTGCTCGACCTCGCGAGCTGGTACGAGGCGCTCGGCGCCAACGAGTACGACCTCGTGAGCGCCCCGTACACGAAGGTCGGGCCGGACGTTCTGAGGATCCTGTACCACTCCGACGGGATCACCCCAGCCCCGAGCGGGTACTTCGCGAACCACGCCCAGGTGGACGACCCGGCCATCGATACCCTCCTCGATGAGGCGAGCGCCACCGTCGACGACGCCGAGCGTACGTCGCTCTATGAGGAGGCCCAGGCCGACGTGCTCGAGGGCTTCTACATCCTGCCGCTCTACGACCAGCAGAACCACTTCCTGCTGTCGACGGACGTCCATGACGCGCGCGCCCTCGGCACGGTGTCGACCCCGAGCTTCGCCGACGCCTGGCTCTCCTGACCGGGTGAACCGCGGCCGTTCGTCTCCGACGCGCCGGACCGCCGCTCTGCGGTGGCTCGGCGAGTCGGTCGTGCGTGCATTCATCGTGCTCTGGGCGTCGGCGACGCTCGTCTTCTTCATCACCCGGCTGGTCCCGGGTGACCCGGCCGAGGCTGCGCTCGGTGGACCCGGTTCGCAGGCCTCCGAGGAAGCGGTCGAGGCGGTCAGGCGGCAGTTCGGCTTCGACCAGCCGCTCGTCGTGCAGTACGGCATCGCGATGCTCTCCCTGCTGCGCCTCGATCTCGGCAGCTCGTACGCCCTGCGTCAGCCGGTCGCGACGATCCTCCTCGATGCGGTGCCGGGAACTCTCGTGCTCGCCGTCCTGGCTCTCCTCGTCGCGTGGATCCTCGCGATCGGGCTCACGCTGGCTCAGTCGCAGGGATCCCGCATCGCCGCGCGAATCGGTGACACCCTCGAGATCGTCGCGTCGGCCCTCCCCCACTTCTGGCTCGCGACGATCCTCATCGCCGTCTTCAGCACCGCGTTGTCGTGGTTCCCGCCCGTCTCGACGGGAACGCCCACCGGTCTCGTCCTGCCCGTCGTGACGCTCGCCGTCCCCATCGCGGGATTCCTCGCCCAAGTGATGCGGGGATCGCTGCAGGAGGCACTCGACGCCCCGTTCGCGACGTCCGCCCTCGCCCGGGGCGAGACGCGGGTCGGCCTCCGGGTTCGTCATGCCCTGCGTCACGCAGCCTTGCCGGCTCTCGGCCTCTCCGCGTGGGCCTTCGGATACCTCATCGGTGGAGCCGTGGTCGTCGAGACGATCTTCGCGCGCCCGGGACTCGGTCGCACCCTGCTCTCGGCGATCACCGTGCGCGACATCCCGGTCGTGACGGGCGTCGTGCTGGTGTCCGCTCTGGTCTACGTGATCCTCACCCTCGTCACCGACGCCGTCACGAGGCTCGTCGATCCGCGGACGGCGGTGGGGGGACGATGACGATGACAGCGGTCGACGGGCGGAGCGTCGACCCGCTCCGGCCCCCCGCACCCCCGACCGGCCGTCGTCGCGTCGGGCCCGGTGTCGTCCTCTCCGTGGGATTCGCCGCCTTCCTCGCGCTCGCGTGCTTCGCTCCCGGGCTGATCGCCCCCCAGGATCCCGCGGCCGTCGCTCCCCTCGACGCGTTCTCTCCCCCGTCCTTCTCCCACTGGTTCGGCACCGACGAATCGGGCCGCGACGTGTACACACGCGTCGTGCACGGGGCCGGATCGAGTCTCGTGATCGGCTTCGCCGCGACGGCCATCGGGCTCGTCACGGCGCTGCTCCTCGGGGTCCTCGCCGTCTTCGGTGGGCGGATCGGCGACGCCATCGTCGGACGTGCGGTCGAGGTCCTGTTCGCCTTCCCCGCCCTCCTCTCGGCGCTCCTCGTCATCCTCGTGCTCGGTCCCGGCCCCGTCGCCGCGACCATCGCCGTGGGGCTCTCGACCGCACCGGGATACGCGCGCATCATCCGCACGAGCCTCCTGACCGTCCGTTCGTCCGGATACGTCGAGGCGGCACGACTCCTCGGGCACGGCCCGGCCCGCATCCTCGTGCGCACGATCCTGCCCAACGCGCTCTCGCCCCTGCTCGCCCTCGCGACGCTGGGCGTCGGTCAGGCCGTCGTCTGGGCGTCCTCGTTGAGCTTCCTCGGCCTCGGAGCCCAGCCGCCGGCGCCCGAGTGGGGAGCGATGCTGGCGTCGGCGCGGGTGTATCTCACGACGGCGTGGTGGTTGACGGTGTTCCCCGGACTCATGATCGTCGCGACGACGCTCTCGGCGACGGCGATCGGCCGAGCGCTCGACGCTCGCGGGCGGAGGGCGCGATGACCGCGGCAGGCCCCCTCCTCCGGATCGATGGCCTCGATGTCTCGTTCGACGGCGGTCGGACGCGCGTCGTACGCGGCGTGTCCCTCAGCGTGTCGGAGGGCGAGTGCGTCGCGATCGTCGGCGAGTCCGGTTCGGGCAAGAGCGTGACGGCCCGGTCCGTGCTCGGGCTCGCGGGGACCGGCGCCACCGTCACGGCCGACCGTCTCGAGTTGGCGGGCGTCGATGTGCTCACCGCCGACGAGCGCGCGCTCCGACGCCTACGGGGTGGCGAGGCCGGACTCGTCTCGCAGGACGCACTCGTCTCGCTCGACCCGCTTCGCCGGATCGCCGCCGAGGTGGGCGACCCCCTCCGCCTGCACCGCCGCGCCGGGGGTGCGACGCGGTCGGATCGGACGATCGCCGTCGAGGAACTGCTCGAACGGGTCGGCATCCCTCGGCCGGAACTGCGTGCCCGCCAGTATCCGCACGAATTGTCCGGTGGTCTCCGCCAGCGCGCCCTCATCGCCTCCGCGATCGCGGCGTCACCGCGACTCCTCATTGCGGACGAGCCCACGACGGCCCTCGACATGACCGTCCAGGCGGGTATCCTGCGGCTGCTCGGCGACCTCCGGGACGCGGGCAGCTCGCTCCTGCTCATCAGTCACGATCTCGGGGTCGTCTCACGTCTGGCCGATCGGGTGATCGTCATGCGCGCCGGGGAGGTCGTCGACCAGGGGACCGCCGAGACGATGCTCGCGGGCGGTCGGCACCCGTATACGACCGCGCTCGTCCGGGCCGTGCCCGCCGGTGTTCCGAGAGGGACGCCGCTGTCCGCACCGCCGTCGCCCGCGATCGCCCAGCCGACGTCCGACCGGGACGGATCGACGACCGTGGCGACCTCCCCCTGGCCCCTCATCGAGGCGGACGGCCTCGCCAAGACGTTCGGCCGCGGCGATGACGCGACGGTCGCGGTCCGAGCCGCCGATCTCGCGGTCGCCGCGGGCGAGACACTCGGCATCGTCGGGGAATCGGGTTCGGGGAAGACCACGCTCGCGCGCCTCCTGCTGGCGCTGGCGACACCCGACCGGGGCGAGGTGCGGCTCGACGGAGAACCGTGGTCGGGGGTCTCCGAGCGCCGCCGGCGGTCACGCCGTCGGCTCGTCGGCTCGGTCGCTCAGGACACCTCGAGCGCCTTCGACCCCCGCGCCTCGGTCGCAGGCGTCCTCATCGACGCCCTCCCGTCCGAAACGGTCGCCTCCGCGCGTCGCTCGACCGCGACGCGGCTCCTCGCCGACGTCGCCCTCGGGCCCGAGCTGCTCGACCGATCGCCCTCGACACTCTCGGGCGGCCAGCGACAGCGCGTCGCGATCGCGCGAGCCCTCGCCGCCGGCCCCCGGGTCCTGGTCCTCGACGAACCCGTCTCGGCGCTCGACGCGACGGTGGCCGCCGGCGTGCTCGACCTCCTCGACGATCTGCAGCGTCGACGCGGTCTCGCCTACGTCTTCATCTCCCACGATCTGGGTGTCGTCCGGCACATGAGCGATCGCGTCGCCGTCATGCACGAGGGCGAGATCGTGGAGACCGGACCGGTCGAGACCGTGTTCCGAGCACCTCGGCATCCGTACACGCGGCGGCTGCTGGCCGATGTGCCCCGACTGCCCGGTCAGGACGGCGAGGCCGGGCAGGACGGATGACGGGCGTCCTCCCGTAGGATGGACGGGCACAAGAGGCACGTTGACACGGTGCCGCCCACATCGAATCGGAGACTCCATGAGCAACGCCCTGCCCGACAAGCCCGCACTCGAAGGCCTCGAGGACAAGTGGGGAAGCGTCTGGGAGACCGACGGGACCTACCGATTCGATCGTGACGCCGCCATCTCCCGCGGGCATGCATCGGTCTACTCCATCGACACGCCGCCGCCCACGGCCTCCGGTTCGCTGCACATCGGCCACGTCTTCAGCTACACCCACACCGACGTCATCGCGCGCTACCAGCGCATGACCGGGCACACCGTCTTCTACCCGATGGGCTGGGACGACAACGGCCTCCCCACCGAGCGCCGCGTCCAGAACTACTACGGCGTGCGTTGCGACCCCACGCTGCCGTACGTCGAGGGCTTCGTCCCGCCCCATGACGGCGGCGAGGGCAAGAGCGTCAAGGCGGCCGACCAGGTGCCCGTGAGCCGTCGCAACTTCATCGAGCTCTGCGAACGCCTCACCGTGGAGGACGAGAAGCAGTTCGAGGCGCTGTGGCGCTCGCTCGGACTCTCGGTCGACTGGACGCAGAGCTACCGCACGATCGACCACGACTCCCTCCGCATCAGCCAGAAGTCGTTCCTCCGCAACCTCGAGCGCGGCGAGGCGTATCAGGCGATGGCACCGACGCTGTGGGACGTCACGTTCCGGACCGCCGTCGCCCAGGCGGAACTCGAGGACAAGGAGCAGCCGGCCGCCTATCACCGGATCGCGTTCCATCGCCCGGACGGCGGCACGATCGAGATCGAGACGACCCGCCCCGAGCTGCTCGCCGCCTGCGTCGCTCTCGTCGCGCACCCGGACGACGAGCGCTTCGCGCCGTACTTCGGAACCACGGTGACGACACCGCTCTTCGGCGTCGAGGTCCCGGTGCTCCCCCATCACCTCGCCCAGAAGGACAAGGGCGCGGGCATCGCGATGGTCTGCACCTTCGGCGACGTCACCGACGTGGTGTGGTGGCGCGAGCTCGACCTCCCCAACCGGACCATCGTGGGTCGCGACGGCCGGATCATCGCGGACGCCCCCGATGCGCTGATCTCCCCGGCCGCGCTCGACGCGTGGGCTGCCATCACGGGCAAGACCGTGTTCAGCGCCAAGCAGGCCGTCGTCGATCTCCTGAAGGAGTCCGGCGACCTCATCGGCGAGCCGCGGGCCATCACCCACCCGGTGAAGTTCTTCGAGAAGGGCGACCGCCCGCTCGAGATCGTCTCGACTCGCCAGTGGTACGTCCGCAACGGGGCCCGCGACGAGGACCTCAAGGCCCGCCTCCTCGAGCTCGGCCGCGAGCTCGAGTGGCACCCCGACTTCATGCGGGTGCGCTACGAGAACTGGGTCAACGGCCTGAGCGGCGACTGGCTCATCTCGCGCCAGCGCTTCTTCGGTGTCCCGATCCCCCTCTGGTACCCCCTCGATGCCGACGGCGAGCCCGTCCACGACTCCCCCATCGTTCCGAGCATGGAGTCTCTGCCCGTCGACCCGTCGAGCGAAACACCCGACGGGTACGAGGAGTCGCAGCGCGGCGTGCCCGGAGGCTTCATCGGCGAGGTGGACATCATGGACACGTGGGCGACGTCGTCGCTCACTCCGCAGCTCGCGGGCAAGTGGGACACCGACCCGGAGCTCTGGAACGCCGTCTTCCCGTTCTCGCTGCGCCCCCAGGGACAGGACATCATCCGCACCTGGCTGTTCTCGACGATGCTCCGATCCGCGCTCGAATTCGGGGAGAAGCCGTGGGAGCACGCCGGTCTCTCCGGCTGGATCCTCGACCCCGACCGCAAGAAGATGTCGAAGTCGAAAGGCAACGTCATCACGCCGGCCGGCGTCCTCGAGCAGCATGGCTCGGATGCCGTCCGCTACTGGGCGGCATCGGCCCGCCTCGGGACGGATGCCGGATTCGATCCGCAGAACCCGACCCAGGTGAAGATCGGCCGTCGCCTCGCGATCAAGGTCCTGAACGCGTCCAAGTTCATCCTCTCCTTCCCGGCATCGGAGAACGCGACGGTCACCGAGCCGGTCGACCTCAGCATGCTCGCGACGCTGCGTCGCGTGGTCGGCGACGCCACGGCCGCGCTCGACGCGTACGACCACGCACGGGCCCTCGAGATCACGGAGAGCTTCTTCTGGACGTTCTGCGACGACTACCTCGAGCTCGTCAAGGAGCGCGCGTACGCCGAGGGCACCCCGGGACAGGAGTCGGCCGCAGCCGCCCTCCGCCTCGCCCTCGACGTACTCCTGCGTCTCTTCGCCCCCGTCATCCCCTACACGACGGAGGAGTCCTGGTCGTGGTGGCACGACACGTCGGTGCACGTCGCGGCCTGGCCCACGCCGGACGAGCTCGCGGTCGCCGCCGGCGGCGAGCCGGAGCTGCTCGCGCTCGCGAGCCTCGCCCTCACATCGATCCGCCGCGCGAAGACCGATGCGAAGGCCTCCCAGAAGACGCCCGTGACGTCCGCCGAGATCGCGGCCCCCGCCGAGTCCGCCGAGCGCCTGCGCGCCGTCGCCGACGATCTGAAGGCCGTCGGCCGGATCGCGGACCTCTCCATCGTCGAGGGAGGGGAACTCGCGGTCACGCGAGTCGAACTCGCTCCGACCGACGCCTGAACGGATCCCTCATGACCACCATTCGAGCCGCCCGCGAGGACGACTTCTTCCGCTGGCTCACACTGTTCGAGGGCTACGCCGCCTTCTATCGGACGCCGACCTCCGACGAACGCTCCGTGCGCACGTGGCAGTGGATCGTGCGCGGCGATCACGGGCTGCGCGCGTTCGTCGCGGAGGATGCTGACGGCGAGCTGATCGGACTCGCGCACGTGCGGACGATCGCTCAGCCCCTCGAGGGAACCACGGGACTCTACCTCGACGACCTCTTCGTCGACCAGGTCGCTCGCGGGGCCGGCGTCGCGACCGACCTCCTCGAGTACGTCCGTTCGCTCGCTGCGGCGGAGGGGCACTCCGGCGTCTCCTGGATCACGGCGGAGGACAACACGACGGCGCAGCGTGTGTACGACAGGATCGCCGCGCGCACGACGTGGGTCACCTACGAGATGCCGGCTCGCGCGAGCAGCCCGTCGGAGTCGGACAGGACCGACTCATGAAACTCGGTACGCGATGGGGGTTCGGCGACGCGCCACCGGCCGCCGTTCCGGAGACGATCCGTCCCGCGATCGCCGAGGCCGAGGTCGCGGCCGGTTCCGGAGGCACCGGCACGTCGTGGACGCTCACCTGGCTCGAGGGGCGCCCGATCGCGACGCTCGACGACGGCACCGTCGTGACCATCGAGGCCGGGATCGCCCGGATCGTGCACGAGGCCGATGGAGACGACTCCGACGCCTGGTGACGCCGTGATCAGACCCGCGCGATGATCTCCCCGTGGGGCATCGAGAACCAGGCGTCGTCGTCGCCGACCCACTCGGTCCAGGCTGCCGAGACGGCCTCCAGGTCCTCGCGGGTCGCCACCCCGGCCTCGATCGACTGTGGAGCGAAGCTCGACGCGACAGCGCGCTCGGCCCAGGCGCCGCCCCACCATTCGCGATCCGCGCGGTCGGAGAAGCACCAGATGGACGCCGTGCTCGTCACGTCGGAGAATCCGGCCTCGTGTGCAAGAGCCTTGAGAGCGCGACCGGCGTTCGGATCGCCGCCGTTCGCGTGAGCCACCCCTTGGTAGATGCGCATCCACTCCGCGAGCCCTGGAAGGAGCGGGTACCACGCAGCGGCGACGTAGATCACGTCGCGAGCGGCCACGATGCCGCCGGGCCGTGTGACGCGGCGCATCTCGCGGAGGGCGGCAACGGGGTCGCCGAGGTGCTGGAGGACCTGGTGTGCGTGGACGATGTCGAAGGAGTCGTCGGGGAAGTCGAGGGCATAGGCGTCCCCGGTCGCGAACTCCACGTTCCGGAGCCCTTCGGAATCCGCCAGAGCCGTCGCCTGCCCCACCACGTCGGCCACGGCGTCGATTCCGACGACCCGCCCGGGAGCCACACGACGGGCGATGTCCACCGTGATCGTGCCGGGTCCGCTCCCCACATCGAGGACGGAGCACCCGGGGCGCAGGTGCGGGACGAGATAGGACGCGGAGTTCTCCACGGTGCGCCAGGCGTGGGCGCGCAGAACGCTGTCGTGGTGTCCATGGGTGTACCGCTCGGTGCGCTGTGGGGCATCAGTCATGGTCCGAGCCTAGGCGGCGTTCGGCGATGGGTCCGTTGTGTGACGAGGTCGTAGTCTGGGGGGATGTCGACATCGGACAACCCCTTCTTCCAGCCCAGCACCCTCCCCTATCAGCTCCCGCCGTTCGAGCTCATCACGGACGACCACTACCTCCCGGCGATCGAGCGCGGCATCGCGGAGCAGAAGGCCGAGGTCGAGGCGATCGCCTCCCAGGACTCCCCCGCCGATTTCGAGAACACCCTGGTGGCCCTGGAACGTTCCGGAGCTATCCTCTCCCGCGTCCTCCACGTGTTCTACAACAAGAGCTCGGCGGATTCGAACGACGAGACGAACGCGATCGAGGAGCGGATCGCACCCGTACTCGCCGCCCACGACGACTCCATCCGACTCGATTCCCGGCTCTACGAGCGGATCCGCACCCTGTGGGCGTCCCGTGACGGCCTCGGCCTCGACGCCGAGCAGGCCTACCTGCTCGAGCGCTATCACACCGAGTTCACCCTGGCGGGAGCCGGCCTCTCCGCTGCGGACAAGGCGCGGCTGACCGAGTACAACACCCGGTTGTCCTCACTCACGACAACGTTCGAGAAGAACCTCCTCGCCGACACCAACGAGCTCGCCGTCGTCGTCGACGATCCGGCGGAGCTCGACGGTCTGAGTGCCGGCGAGATCTCGGCGGCGGAACGAGCAGCACGAGACCGCGGGCTCGAGGATTCCTCCGTGATCACGCTCGTCCTCCCCACAGGTCACCCGTCGCTCGCGTCGCTCCGGAACCGGGGGCTCCGCGAGCGCATCATGACCGCGTCGAGAGCGCGGGGAACTCGCGGAGGCGAGCACGACAACCGCGCCGTCCTCCTCGAGATCGTGCGACTCCGCGCCGAGCGCGCCCGACTCCTGGGATTCCCCGACCACGCCTCCTTCGTGACCGCCGACCAGACGGCGAAGAATCCGCAGAACGTCGCCGACATGCTCGAACGGCTCGCGCCGGCCGCCGCCCGCAACGCACGCGCCGAGCAGGCGGAACTCCAGCGCGTCGCCGGTGCCGACACCGTGGAGAGCTGGGACTGGGCCTTCCTCTCCGAGGTCGTGCGCCGTGAGCGGTTCGACGTCGACACCGCGGCCATGCGGCCCTACTTCGAGGCGGAGCGCGTCTACCACGACGGCATCTTCACGGCCGCCTCGAAGCTCTACGGCCTGTCCTTCACCGAGCGCTCCGACCTCGTCGCCTACCACCCCGACGTGCGCGTCTTCGAGGTCTTTGACGAGGACGGCAGCGCACTCGGCCTCTTCCTCCTCGACCTCTACACGCGGGACTCGAAGCGCGGGGGCGCGTGGATGAACTCGCTCATCGCACAGAACAGGCTGCTCGACCACCCGACGATCGTCGTGAACAATTTGAACGTCCCGCGGCCGGCCGCCGGGGAGCCGACGCTGCTCAGCTACGACGAGGTCGTCACCGCCTTCCACGAGTTCGGCCACGCTCTCCACGGCCTTCTCGCCGAGGTCACCTACCCCCGATTCTCGGGGACGAGCGTGCATCGCGACTTCGTCGAGTTCCCGAGCCAGGTGAACGAGATGTGGATGCTGTGGCCCGAGATCCTGGAGAGCTACGCCGTGCACCACGAGACGGGGGAGCCGATGCCGGCTGAACTCGTCCAGAAGCTGCACGCCTCCGCCGCGTTCAACGAGGGCTTCAGCACGAGCGAGTACCTCGCGGCGGCCCTCCTCGACCAGGCCTGGCACCGTGTGAGCGCCGACGACGTCATCACCGATGTCGCGACGTTCGAGGCCGAGGCCCTCGCTCGAGTGGGTCTCGACGATCCGGCCGTTCCGCCTCGGTACGCGAGCACCTACTTCGCCCACACGTTCTCCGGCGGCTACGACGCCGGGTACTACTCATACATCTGGAGCGAGGTGCTCGATGCGGACACCGTCGAATGGTTCCGCGAGAACGGAGGGCTCACGCGGGAGAACGGTGACCGCTTCCGCCGCTACGTGCTCGGCATCGGCGGTTCCGCCGACCCCATCGCTTCCTACCGCGAGTTCCGCGGCCGCGACGCCGACATCACTCCGCTTCTGACCCGTCGCGGGCTGCTCGCGGACTGACGCGAGTTCCCGTCATACGAAACGGCGCCCCTCCCGGAGGAGGGGCGCCGTTCTCTGTGCGCGGCGCGGAGGCGGGGCGCAGGGTCTACGCGGACTTCTCCTGGCGACGCTCGGCGTGGGGGACGATCGTCGGAGCGGCGTTGTCGAGCACGGACGCCCGGGTGACCACGACGCGAGCGACCTCGTCCGTCGACGGCACCTCGAACATGATCGGCCCGAGGACCTCTTCCATGATCGCGCGGAGACCACGGGCACCGGTCTTGCGGAGAACCGCGAGGTCGGCGATCGCCTCGAGGGCGTCGGGAGCGAACTCGAGCTCGACCCCGTCGATCTGGAACATGCGCTGGTACTGCTTGACGAGCGCATTCCGGGGAACCGTGAGGATTTCCATGAGGGCGTGCTGGTCGAGCGGCGTCACCGTCGTCACGACGGGAAGTCGGCCGATGAACTCGGGGATGAGGCCGAACTTGTGGAGGTCTTCCGGCAGGACCTCGGTGAAGAGGTCGATCTCGTCGAGCTTCGAGTGCAGAGGGGCACCGAAGCCGATGCCCTTCTTGCCGGCGCGGGCCGAGATGATCTCCTCGAGCCCCGCGAAGGCGCCGGCGACGATGAACAGGACGTTCGTCGTGTCGATCTGAATGAACTCCTGGTGCGGGTGCTTGCGGCCGCCCTGCGGCGGAACGGAGGCGACGGTACCCTCGAGGATCTTGAGGAGGGCCTGCTGCACACCCTCGCCCGAGACGTCGCGCGTGATGGAGGGGTTCTCCGCCTTGCGCGCGATCTTGTCGACCTCGTCGATGTAGATGATGCCGCTCTCGGCGCGCTTGACGTCGTAGTCGGCGGCCTGGATGAGCTTGAGGAGGATGTTCTCGACGTCCTCGCCCACGTAGCCGGCCTCGGTGAGCGCGGTGGCATCGGCGACCGCGAAGGGGACGTTGAGCCGCTTCGCGAGCGTCTGAGCGAGATACGTCTTGCCGCACCCGGTGGGACCGATGAGCAGGATGTTGCTCTTGGCGATCTCGATGTCGTCGCCGAGGGCGTCCGCACTCGTGAGGGCCGACTTCGCCTTGACACGCTTGTAGTGGTTGTACACGGCGACGGACAGCGCCTTCTTCGCGGCGATCTGACCGATGACGTACTCCTCGAGGAAGGAGAAGATCTCCTTCGGCTTCGGGAGCTCGAAATCACCGGCCGGTTCTTCGCCGGCTTCCGCCAGACGTTCCTCGATGATCTCGTTGCAGAGTTCGACGCACTCGTCGCAGATGTAGACGCCGGGCCCCGCGATGAGCTGCTGGACCTGCTTCTGGCTCTTGCCGCAGAACGAGCACTTCAGGAGATCTGCGCTCTCGCCTATCCGAGCCATGCGGTCACTCCCTCTTACGCGGTGGTACGTACTGTTCTGTCAGCCTAGCCGCTCCCCCCGACAACGCTGCGCAACCGCCTCGGCTTTTCGAGGTCGATTGCGCAGCGTCGTGGAGCGGATCCGGACGGTGTCCGGGGATCAGCCCTGGGTAAGGGCCAGCGGGTTCTTCCGGGTCGTGAGGACCTGGTCGATGAGGCCGTACTCGAGGGCCTCGGCCGCGCCGAGGATCTTGTCCCGGTCGATGTCCTTGTTGACCTGCTCCTGCGAGCGGTTGGAGTGACGCGAGAGCGTCTCTTCCAGCCACGTACGCATGCGTAGGATCTCAGCCGCCTGGATCTCGATGTCCGAGGCCTGGCCCTGGCCCGCTTCGCCCACGGCTGGCTGGTGGATCAGGATGCGGGCGTTCGGGAGCGCGAGGCGCTTGCCGGGCGTACCGGCAGCGGTCAGCACCGCAGCCGCCGATGCCGCCTGGCCGAGAACGACCGTGGAGACGTGGGGGCGGATGTACTGCATCGTGTCGTAGATCGCCGTCATCGCGGTGAACGAGCCACCAGGCGAGTTGATGTACATGACGATGTCGCGATCGGGGTCCATGCTCTCGAGGACGAGGAGCTGGGCCATGACGTCGTCGGCCGACGCGTCGTCCACCTGGACTCCGAGGAAGATGATGCGGTCCTCGAAAAGCTTGGCGTAGGGGTCCTGGCGCTTGTAGCCGTAGGCGGTGCGCTCCTCGAAGCTCGGGAGGATGTAGCGCGCTCCCGGCATCTCCATGGAGCGGCCGGCCGCGGCGAACGTGGGGGTCTGCATGGGGTTCGTCCTGTCTCTCGTTCTCTGGCCGGCGATCAGACCGCGGGGTTTCCGGTGCCGCCGTCGGCGACCTCGGTGCCGCCGCCGCCGATCACTTCGGTCGCCGACTCGCGGATGTGGTCGACGAAGCCGTATTCGAGGGCCTGCTCGGCGGTGAACCAGCGGTCCCGGTCGCCGTCGGCGTTGACCTGCTCGAGCGACTTGCCCGTCTGGTCTGCCGTGATCTGGGCCAAACGGTTCTTCATGTCGATGATGAGCTGCGCCTGCGTCTGGATGTCGCTCGACGTCCCGCCGAATCCACCGTGCGGCTGGTGCAGCAGCACGCGCGCATTCGGCGTGATGTAGCGCTTGCCCTTGGTCCCGCTCGTGAGGAGCAACTGCCCCATCGAGGCCGCCATGCCGATTCCCACGGTGACGATGTCGTTCGGCACGAACTGCATCGTGTCGTAGATCGCCATGCCCGCGGTGATCGAGCCACCGGGCGAGTTGATGTAGAGGTAGATGTCCTTCTTGGGGTCCTCGGCCGCGAGGAGCAAGATCTTCGCGCAGATCTCGTTCGCGTTCTCATCCCGGACCTCGGAGCCCAGCCAGATGATCCGGTCCCTCAGAAGTCGATCGAATACACTCTGGGCCATCAGAGGCTCTGCCATGTCGCGCTCCGTTTCAGTTGTCGCTTGCGTTATCGAACTTATCGGGTGCAACGCACGCCGGTCGCCGTGTTCGCCGTGGGCGCATATCGCGCCGCGGTAACGACGAAGCGGGCCGCCGACCCGGAGGTCGAGGGCCCGCTCACGGGTGGATCTCGAGACTACTTCGAGGCCGACTCGTCGTCGGTCGCGTCGTCCGCGACGGTGTCGTCTTCGGACTCTTCGATCTCGTCGTCGTCGGAGGGGATGAACCCGCTCAGGTCGACGGGCTTGCCGTCGGTGTCGACGACCGAGACCTTGCCGAGGGTGATCGCGATCGCCTTGTTGCGTGCGACCTCGCCCATCATCTGCGGGATCTGACCGTTCTCGTCGAGTACCTTGATGAACTCGCCGGGCTCCATGCCGTACTGCGCGGCGCCCTGGATCAGGTACGAGGTGAGCTCCTCCTGGCTGACCTGGACCTTCTCGGTCTCGGCGATCTGGTCGAAGAGGATCTGCGTCTTGAACGTCTTCTCGCTCGACTCGGTCACCTCGGCACGGTGAGCGTCGTCCTCGAGACGACCCTCGCCCTCGAGGTGGCGGTGCACCTCGTCCTCGATGAGCTTCGGCGGAACGGGCACGTCGACCTTCTCGAGCAGCACGTCGACGAGCTTGGTGCGCGCCTCGTTGCCCTGACCGAACGCCTTCTGGCGCTCGACCTGTTCGGTGAGGCTGCCACGGAGCTCGGCGATCGTGTCGAACTCGCTCGCGATCTGCGCGAAGTCGTCGTCGGCCTCGGGGAGCTCGCGCTCCTTGACGGCCGTGATCGTCACGGTGATCTCCGCGGTCTCGCCGGCGTGCTCGCCACCGAGGAGGTCGGAGGAGAACGTCGTGGTCTCACCGGCCGTGAGCGACTCGAGGACCTCGTCGATGCCCTCGAGCAGCTCGCCCGAGCCGAGCTCGTAGGAGATGCCGGAGGCGTTGTCGACCTCTTCGCCGTTGATCGTGGCGATGAGGTCGATCTGGGCGAAGTCGCCGGTCTTGGCGGGACGGTCGACGGTCACGAGCGTGCCGAAGCGCGTGCGGAGACGCTCGAGCTCCTCGTCGATGTCGGCGTCGGTGACCGCTGCGGGCTCGACCTCGATCGTGATCTCGTCGAGAGCGGGCACCTCGACCTCGGGGCGCACGTCGACCTCGATCGTGACGAGCAGGTCGCCCGAGAAGTCCTTGTCACTCGGCCATCCGGTGATGTCGGCCTCGGGGCGTCCGAGCGTGCGGATGCCCTCGGTCGTGACGGCCTCGCGGTAGAACTTGTCGAGGCCCTCGTTGACGGCGTGCTCGAGCACGGCGCCC
Organism: Labedella endophytica; assembly: GCF_003990045.1. GTDB lineage: Bacteria > Actinomycetota > Actinomycetes > Actinomycetales > Microbacteriaceae > Labedella > Labedella endophytica. Next base: position 24,068 of record NZ_RZGZ01000005.1, read on the forward strand.
TTGCCGACGCGCTGGTCGATGATGGGCGGCGGGATCTTGCCCTTGCGGAATCCGGGCACGTTGATCTGCTCGGCGATGTGTCCGTAGGCGTGGTCGATGCTGGGCTTCAGCTCGTCCGGCGTCACGGCGATCGCGAGCTTGACGCGCGTCGGGCTGAGCTTTTCGACGGTGGTCTTCACGTTGGTACGTTCTCCTGTTTGATGGATCTGACGTCAGTGGTCGTGGTCGGGGCGACAGGATTCGAACCTGCGACCTCCCGGTCCCAAACCGGGCGCTCTACCAAGCTGAGCTACGCCCCGGCTGTCTCGAGCCGGCGGTCACTCGACCTCGCGGAGCTTCTCGTCGGGCGGATGGACCTCATGCAGTCTAGCCTCAATCGCGTCGCGCGCCTGGACTCGCGTGCACGAACCGGCCACGTCGATGTAGTAATGTTGCATCGCGTCTGCGGCCGAACAGGTCGTGGTCGACGTTTCACAATTGAATCCCGTTCGACGGAATCCCGTCGATTACGGGGCTGTAGCTTAGTGGTAAAGCCTCTGTCTTCCAAACAGATGATGCGAGTTCGATTCTCGTCAGCCCCTCCATTCCTCGCGATCTTGTTGGGTCGCGATTCCACGGCTCGTGGACCGGCGCGACGCCTCCGAGCCTGTGCGATCTCCGAGCCTGTGCGATCTCCGAGCCTGTGCGATCTCCGAGCCTGTGCGATCTCCGAGCCTGTGCCGATCTCCGAGCCTGTGCAACCGTTCAGCTGTTGCGAAGCGACGCCTCCTCCGCATCGCGGTGGTGTCGCCCTATCGGCCTCGGGCATCGCCGTAGGCTGGTGGGCATGATCAGCGCGGTGTCGGCATGAACGAGCGGGAGCAGCGACGACGCACGCGGGCACGCGCGCTCTGGACGTTCCTCGGCACCGCCTTCGCCGTCGCGGCTCTCTGCGCGTTCTTCCTCGGCCGCCCGGGGCTCGGTGCCGCATTCGTCGTCGGGGTCACGATCTGCCTCGGGGGCCTGACGCGGGTCGGCCGCATCAGCCCCCGAGGACGACGCTAGCCGCGCTCGTTCGCGGCGGCCGCGTCCGGCTTGACGATCGCGAGGGCGCCCGTCTCGGTGAACTCGCGCTCGATCTCGGCCTCCTTCTCCGTACCCGCCCGGTGCGTCGCGAGGCTCACGACGACGGAGATCACGAGGTTGGCGATGAAGCCGGGGATGATCTCGTAGAGCTCGGTCCCGAGGCTCGCCCAGATGAACACGGTCGCGGCACCCGCGACCATACCGGCGAGCGCGCCCCAGTTCGTGAGCTTCTTCCAGAACAGGCTGAGGAGGATGATCGGACCGAATGCGGCCCCGAACCCGGCCCAGGCGAATCCGACGAGAGCGAGGATCGAGTCCGACGGACTGATCGCGAGCACGCACGCGATGGCGGCGACGGCGAGGACCGCTCCGCGACCGGCGAGGACGAGCGTCTTCGGCTGCGGCTTCCTCTTCGCGACCACCATGAAGAGGTCCTCCACGAGTGCGGACGAGCACACGATGAGCTGGCTCGAGATCGTCGACATGATCGCGGCGAGCACGGCCGCGAGGATCAGTCCGCTCACGAGCGGGTGGAACAGCACCTGCGCCATGACGAGCACGATCGTCTCGGGATCGGAGATGTCGATGCCGTTCTGCTGTACGTAGGCGACCCCGACGATCCCCGAGACGATCGCACCGATCATCGACAGCAGCATCCATCCCATGCCGATGCGTCGACCGGCGATGGCCGAGTGCGGGTCCCGCAGAGCCATGAATCGCACGATGATGTGCGGCTGACCGCAATAGCCGAGGCCCCAACCGAGGGCCGAGACGATACCGACGACGGCGACCCAGTTCCAATCCTCGGGGATGAGCCCCGCGTGATCGACGCCCGAGGCGACGATCGCCTCGCTCACGCCGTCGAGGCCGCCGAGCGAGAAGATCGCGACGACCGGGATCGCGATGAGGGCGAGGAGCATCATGAGCCCCTGCACGACATCGGTGAAGGTCGCGCCGAGGAAGCCGCCGAAGAGCGTGTAGGCGAGCGTGACGCCCGCGACGAGCAGCATCCCGGTCAGGTAGTCGCCGTCGAAGGCGCTCTCGAAGAACACGCCGCCCGCGACCATGCCGGAGGAGATGTAGAAGGTGAAGAAGACGAGGACGACGACGCCGCTCACGAGACGCAGGGACCGTGACGTGTCGTGCAACCGGTTCTCGAAGTAGCTCGGCACCGTGATCGAGTTGTTCGCCACTTGCGTGTACGCGCGCAGACGCGGAGCGACGAAACGCCAGTTGAGGTACGCGCCGATGAGGAGCCCGATACCGATCCAGGCCTCGACGAGACCGGAGACGAAGATCGCGCCGGGCAGGCCCAGCATGAGCCATCCGGACATGTCGGACGCGCCCGCGCTGAGCGCTGCGGTGCCAGGGCTGAGGTTCCGACCCCCGAGCATGTAGTCCTCGTGGTCCTTGGTCTGCCGGAAGGCGTAGACGCCGATGCCGATCATGGCGGCGAAGTAGATCGCGAGGGCGATGAGATGGAATGTCAGGTCGGACACGGTGTCGGCTCCCTGGTGAGTCAGTCGTTCCGAGAAAAGGGCTTCCCCACGCTCGTCGTGCGGACCGAGCGCGCAGGATCAGCTCGGAATACTAGCGAGGATCACGCGGGAAGCCGAACCGTCGCGGTCCCTCGACCGCCTCCTCGGCCGGCTATCCCGCCGAGGCAGCGCGGTGGAGCGCACTCAGCTCGACATAGGTCGTAGCGTTCCTCCGCAACCCGTCGACCTCCTCCTCGGTGAGCGATCGGCGCACTCTCGCGGGCACGCCGGCCACGAGGCTCCGGGGAGGTACGACGGTCCCCTCGAGCACGACGGCTCCCCCGGCGACGAGGCATTCCTCGCCGATCTCGGCGCCGCTCAGGACCACCGCTCCCATGCCGATGAGGCTGCCGTCCCCGATCCGACAGCCGTGCACGACGGCATTGTGTCCGACGGAGACCCCGACCCCGATCGAGACGCCGTGTCCGGCATCGACGTGCACCGCGACGCCGTCCTGCAGGTTGCTGCGTTCTCCGATCTCGATCGGGGCACGTTCCGCGCGGAGCACCGCGTTGTACCAGACACTCGCGCCGGCACCGATTGTCACGTTCCCGACGATCCGGGCGCCCGGCGCGAGGAAGGCGTCCTCCGCGACCCGAGGCGCCGGCACTCCCGGCAGGGACAATGGCGGGCTGGCGGCGTCGGTCTCTTCGCTCATTCCGCAACGCTAGTCCGTCCATCCCGACGAGAGGAGGTCGGCCTGGGGAGAACGACCCGCCCCCAGATCCGGGGGACGGTCCCCTGCGACGACCGGGGCCTCTGGCAGAGTGTGCGACATGACCGAATCGCCGCACGCTCGGACCAGCCCGACGCCGAGATTCTGGCCGTCGTCGCCCCAGGATCTCGTCGACACCACCCTCTGCCCGTCGTGCTTCCGACGGCTGCCCGGCGCGGTGTGCGGATTCTGCGGTCTCGATCTCCGCTCACCGCTCTCCGCCGAACTCCTCGCGGTCGCTCGCTCGATCGTGCGCACCGAGTCCGAGCGACAGACGATCATCGCGCAAATCCGGCAGGAGGCGCTGGAGCGATCGGCGATCCCGGCCTCGCCCACCCCCGCCCGCCGCGCCCCACAGCCGTTCGCTCCGCCGTCTGCGCCGTCTGCGCCGTCTGCAACGTCAACGTCTGGCCCGTCAGCGTCTGACCCGTCAGCGATCGCCGCATCGGATACCGCGGCCGCTGGTGCGTGGCCTGCCGAGCCCGAGTCGCGGACGGCCACGACCGTCGGTCCTCCGCCGAGTCACATCCCTCGTGATCCCGGTGAGGCGAAGCGATCGCCCGGTCAGATCCTGCTCCTCACAGCCGGCGTCGTCATGGTGTCCGTGGCCGCCATCTTCTTCGCGGTCCTCGCCTACGTCGTCGCGTCCGTGGAACTCCGATCGGTCCTCACCGCGGTGGCGAGCCTCGTCGTACTCGGCATCGCCTGGGCGCTGCGTTCGCGTCACCTGGCCGGGACGGCCGAGGGGGTCGCGGTCATCGGAGTCGTCTTACTCCTGCTCGACGTCTGGATCATCCGGCTCAACCGATTGTTCGACGCCGACGCGCTCGACGCCTGGCTCTACACGGGGATCGCGTTCGCGGTTCTCATCGGAGTGCTGCTCGCGACCTCCCGGCTCACCGGATTGCGGTCGACGTCGGTGTCGGCCGCCGTCATCGCACCCGTCGGTCTGTTCTCTCTCGTGGTGGGGGCGACGGCCTCCCTCGCGGACGATTCGACCCGGGGCATGCTCGGAGCGGTGAGCGCGATGCTCCTGATCGCCCTCGAGCGCACCGCGCGGGTACCCGGCCCCGAGCGCGTCGTCCTCCGAGCGGTATCGCTCGTCGCGGGAGCCGTCGCGACCGCCATGGCCGCCCTGGCGTTCCCGTCGTTGACCGAAGCGGGCGCTCCCCTGGCCCTGACCATCACGACCGCAGCATGGTCGCTCGTGATCGGCGTTCTGCACCCTCGCTCGACATCCCCGGTCGGCGCTGCCTGGACGGTGCTCGCGTCGATCGGGCTCGCCCTCTCGGTGAGCGGTCTCGCCTTCGCCACCGCCCCGGCGCTCGGCGCGAGCTCCCCCGCGGACGACGCGTGGCGTCCCACACTCCTCGTGCTCGGCGCGACCGTCATCCTCGCGATCGCACGGAGAGTGGGGTCCGCCCTCCGTGCCACACTCCGTGTGGCAGCGGCGATCGTGAGCGGGATCGGTGCCCTTGCCGTCGTCCCGCCCCTCTGGGTGATCCTCGACGCTCTCGCGGACACACTGACCGCGGCGTGGTTCCGGTCGGGAGTCCTCGATCCGCTCGTCGCGCGAGCCGACGGGATCGCGGAATCGGCCTTCGGGGTGGCCGCGACCGCGCTCCTCTCACGGGTCGCCCTGCGGATCATCGGCCGGACCGCTTTCGCGCGGGGCGCCGCCTGGGTCCCCGTGGTCCTCGTCGCGATCGCCGTCACGGCCGGCGCCCTCGCCGTGCCGTGGGCTCTCGCGTCGGTCGCCCTGCTCCTCGTGGGGGCGACGGTGTCCCTGGCCACGGCGAGACGACGGCGGCTGCCGGCCGTCGTGCGGGCGAGCGCTTTCGGCTGCGGTATCGGTCTACTCGTGCTGTGTGCGGCCCTCGCTCCCGCGAGTTCAGCCGCCTGGCCGATCATCACGCTACTCGTCGTCCTGGCCGCAGTGGCTGCGCGCCTCCTCGCCGCGGACGGGCGCGTGCCCGGACGCCCCCTCCCCGTCATCGCGTCGATCGCTGCGACCCTCATCGCCCTCGGTGCGGGGGGCGTCGCCCCGTCCTGGATCGCCACGATCGGCACCGCAGCCCCGCGGGTCCCCGACGCCTTTGGGGTCGCCGCCGTCGGCGCCGTGATCCTCGTCGTCCTCGCTCTGCTCGGCGATCGGGTGCCCCGGGTCGACGCGATCGTCACCGCGGCGATCGCGACGGTCGCGACTCTCGGCGCCTGGCTCGCCGTCGCCGTCGTCCAGACCGCATGGTCGGACGTCGGCTGGCGCGTCGCGCTCGCCGCGGTCGTTCTCGTCGCCCAGGGGGCCTGGTTGCGCGCATCGCGTCCGGTGCCGCCGCGCATCATCGCCGCCGCGACGTGCGTGCCGACGACCGCGATCCTCGCGGCGGAACTCTCCGTGCTCCTCGCGCGCTCTGTCGAGGGCCTCGGCACTCTGGCCGCCGCAACCGTCCTCGTGCTCGTTGCCGCCGTCGGTGCGGTGCGGTCGAACGCCAGCCGCGGGACCGCTCCCTCCGTGGAGCCCACCCGGAACCGGGCCCGTGTCGCGCTCGCCGCAGAGATCGCCCTCTTCGTCACGGGAGGAGCGGTCGTCGTCCTCACCGCGATCGAGGGATCCCCGATCGGTCCGCTCTCCCTGCTCGTCCTCGCCGTCGCGCCCGTCCTGGTGGCGTTCCGCCCCATCGGCGACCGCTACCCACGCCGTCACCTCGCGTGGTTCGGCGCTCTCCTCGCGGTGGGTGCCCTCTGGTGGTTCCTCGGCGATCGGGGTGAGGAGACCATCGAGTACTACTCGCTCCCCGTCGCCGGGCTGCTCCTCGTCATCGCCTCCGTCTCCCTCGTCATCCGGCGCCGCGACTCCTCGCATGCGCCGACCTCACCCTCCCGGCTGCTCGGGACCGAAGCCGTCCTGGCCGGGGCCATCACCGTGGCCGTCCTCCCCAGCACCTTCGCATCCACCACCGGCGACTCTCTGCGTGGCCAGCTGGTCGTCGGGGCCGGACTGCTGCTCCTCCTCGTGTGCCTCGTCGCCGTCCGCGACACGGCCACGGTGCGTGCTCGATCGATCGGATGGTTCGGAGCCGTCGTCGCCGTCGCGGCCCCCGTCCTGATCGGTTCCCTCGCGAACCCCCTCCGAGCGGGCGACGAGGCTGTGGCCGAACGGCTGTGGTTGCTCGCCGTCGTCTCCGTCGCCCTCCTCGGCGGGGCCATCACCGTATCCCGGCTGCGTCCGTCGCTCGCGCTCGGTCACGTCGCAGCGACCGCCTCGGGCCCCACCATCGCGATCGTCATCGCGCTCGCCGTCTTGCGCGGAGAGATCGGAGGCACGTCGGCACTCCCGTGGTTGCTCGTGATCTGCGCCATCGCGGTGGTCGCGACGACGAGGCCCGAACGGATCGCATCGATCACCGTGACCACGTCCGTCGTCGGGGGCATCGGTGTGGGCATCGCGATGCTCGGCGCCGTTCCAGACGTCGAGTGGGTGAGTGTCCCGCTCGGATCCGCCGCCGTCGTGGCCGGGGCGCTCGCCCTCCGACGACGACCAGACGCTCGATCCTGGCCGATGCTCGCTCCGGGGCTCGTGCTCTTGCTCCTTCCGTCCCTCGCGCATGACTTCGGCGACACAACGCTGTGGCGGGTGGTGGCCGTCGGTGTCGCCGCAGTGGTCGTCCTCCTCATCGGGGTGTGGTGGCGTCTGCAGGCTCCGCTCGTCATCGGAGGAGTCGTCGTCATCGTCCACGCCCTCGCGCAGCTGTGGCCCTGGATCTCGGGGCTCTACGAGGCCGGCTACTGGTGGCTGTGGGCGGGGATCGGAGGAACGGTGCTCATCGTCTTCGCCGCCCGCTACGAGCAGCGGATGCGCGACATCCGCTCGGCGAGGACGGCGCTCCTGGCCCTTCGGTGAGGCTTGCCTTAGAAGAAAACCCCAGGTCAAACGCAACTAAGCCGAGCCTTGTCTTGCTTGCGGAATGACGAGGGACGCGTACGGTTGTACCCAGTAGACCTCAAGGAGAGCAGCATGACCGATATCACCGTTTCCCAGACCTCCGTCAGCCCCGACGTCGCCGCCGGCGTCGCCCAGTTCCTCAGCCCCCTCGTGATCGACCTCACGGCGATCGTCGTCAACGGCAAGCAGGCTCACTGGCACGTGCGCGGAGCGAACTTCATCGGCGTGCACGAGCTGCTGGACGACGTCGTCGCCCACGCCCAGGAGTGGGCCGACCTCGCCGCGGAGCGCATCGTCGCTCTCGGCCTGCCGATCGACGCCCGCCTCGCGACTGTCGCGTCGAAGACCACGACCGGTACGCTGACCGCCGGATTCCAGCAGTCCGACAACACGATCGCCGAGATCGTCGCTCAGATCGACGCAGCGCTCGTGGGCGTGCACGCCGCCGTCGACGAACTGGGCGAGATCGACGCCTCGAGTCAGGACGTCGCGATCGAGATCGCCCGTGGCCTCGAGAAGGACCGCTGGTTCCTCGTCGCCCACATCAGCAAGTAGTCGGTCGTACCTCTCCGCACTCCGAATATGACGAAGGACCCTCCCGATGACCGGGAGGGTCCTTCGTCATGTCCGGCGCGGGCCGGGTCTCGGTCTCGTCAGGCCTGGCAGACCGGGCACCAGTAGAGCTTGCGCGCACCCATCTCCTCGAGGACGATCGACGTCCCGCACACGCGACACGGCAGACCCTCACGCTTGTACACCCAGTGACGATCGGCGCGGTGCGACATCGCTCGTCGGTAGCCGGCCTCGTCGAGATCGTCCATCGTCATCATCTGCCCCGTCTCGACCCCGATCCGAAGCAGCTCCACCCAGTCTCGCCAGAGGGCGCGCAACGTGTCCGTGGGGACGAGCTTCCCTGCCGTGTGCGGGTTGAGGCGTGCCCGGAAGAGGAGCTCCGCGCGATACACGTTGCCGATCCCGCTGACGACCGACTGGTCCATCAGGAGGAGACCGATCGCGACGCCCCGCTTCCCCGCGCGTTCGACGAAGCGCCGTTCCCCCGTTTCGATCTCGTCCACGAGAGGATCCGGCCCCAAGCGGTCGATGACGGCCTGGACGCCGACGGCGTCGAGCAGCTCGCACGCGGTCGGTCCGCGGAGGTCCGCGACGGCGTCCTGCGTCAGCAAACGCACCCGGACGGCGCCGACGGGAGGCGCCGGGAACGACTCGCCCTCCTGCTCCGGGAGGTCATTCGTCTGCTCCGACATGCGCACGCGGGATCGACGGGGAGCTCCGATGCTCGACACCGAGTCCTCGAACGCACCGTCGGCGACCGTGTCGGAACGACCCTCGGCCGGGAGGACCGTGCCGCGCTGATTGGTCTGCCCCATCCGCCCACCGGCCGACATGATGGTCGGATCCGTGTCGATCCGCCCGGCGAAGTCCCACGCCCCGTAGAGCCCCAGGTGCACGCGGAGGAACACTCCCCCGTCGAACTCGAGGAACATCTGCTTGCCCACGGCGACGGCACCGAGCATCTCGCGCCCATCGAGCACCGTCGCTCCCTCCGCGAACCGTCCCTGTGGCGACGACGCCGTCACCCGGCGACCGACGAAGTTGTGCCCGAACTGACGGGCGATGCGGTGGACGGAATGACCCTCAGGCATCGGTGGGGCGCGACTCCTCGTACGCGGCGATCTGGCCGATGCGCCGCACGTGGCGCTCATCGTGTGAGAACGGCTCGGCGATGAAGGCGTCGATGAACGAGATCGCCTCGTCCTCGGGGTGCTGACGCGCTCCGATCGAGATCACATTGGCGTCGTTGTGTTGACGGGCGAGCAGCGCCGTGCTCTCGTTCCACACGAGGGCGGCCCGGATGCCGTCGACCTTGTTCGCGGCGATCTGCTCGCCGTTACCCGAACCGCCGAAGACCACTCCGAGCGCGTCGACCCCCGCCGCCTGATCGCGCACGACCGCTTCGGCCGCCGCGATGCAGAACGCGGGGTAGTCGTCGAGCGGCTCGTAGGACGTGGGACCGTGATCGACGACCTCATGGCCGGCCCGGATCAAGTGGTCCTGCAGCCGACGGGACAACTCGAGTCCGGCGTGATCGGTGGCGATGTGGATGCGCATGCGCCCAGTTTAGGGTCGTGCGAATACCTCGACGCGCGATCGACGAGGTCCGTTCAGTCGAAGATCGGGTCGACCGTGCGGGTGCGCTTGAGCTCGAAGAATCCGGGGTAACGGGCCGCCGCGACGATGCCGTCCCACAGCGCGAGCGCTTCGTCGCCCTTGGGGGCGGGAGAGATCACAGGACCGAAGAAGGCGACGCCGTCGACCGACACGATGGGGGTGCCGACCTCCTGGCCGACGCGTCCGATCCCGTCGGCGTGGCTTGACCGCATGGGACCGTCGAATTCGTCCGAGTCCGCGTGACGCGCGAAGTCGGCGTCGAGACCGACCTCCTCGAGGGCTCCCGCGATCACCGAGTCGACGTCTGTGCTGCCGCCCGGGTGGATCCGCGTGCCGAGAGCGTCGTAGAGCGGCTTGACGATCGCGTCGCCGTGCAGCTCCTTCGCCGCCGAGACGAGGCGCGTGTAGCGCAGCGCGCGCGGGAAGAAGGCGCGGTAGTCCTCCGAGACGTCCTTGTCCTCGTTCAAGACGGCGAGGCTCATGATGTGCCAGGTGACGTCGAGGGGGCGCTGCCGCGCGACCTCGTCGACCCACCGGGAGGTCATCCATGCCCAGGGGCAGGACGGATCGAACCAGAAGTCCACGGAAACCGGCGCGCTCGTCTGATCGGAGGAAGTCATGATCCGACTCTAACGCCCGGGCTCCGGCGCGAGGGCCCGCACTAGGCTTGCCGATGGACAGAATCCATACAGATCACAGGAGGCACTGTTGCCCGGAGAGAACCTCACCCGCGCCGAAGCGATCGAACGGGCGGCCATCGTGTCGACGTCGAGCTACGACGTCACGCTCGACCTCACCACCGGTGACGAGACGTTCCTCAGCACCACCACGGTCCGCTTCTCGGCCACCGCTGGAGCATCGACGTTCATCGACGCCATCACGGCCCAGGTCCACTCGGTCACGCTCAACGGACGCGAGCTCGACCCTGCCGTCGTGAGCGACGGCGTGCGTATCGCGATCGACGGCCTCGCCGAGGAGAACGAACTCACCATCGTCGCCGACGCGCTCTACACGAACACCGGCGAGGGGCTGCACCGCTTCGTCGACCCCGTCGACGGCGAGGTGTACCTGTACTCGCAGTTCGAGGTTCCCGACTCTCGCCGGGTGTTCGCGGTCTTCGAGCAGCCCGACCTCAAGGCGACGTTCTCCTTCACCGTCACGGCGCCGTCGGCGTGGGCCGTCGTGAGCAACTCCCCCACCCCCGAGCCGGTCCCCGCGGGAGACGGCGTCAGCACGTGGACCTTCGCTCCCACGCCGGTCCTGTCGTCCTACGTCACGGCGATCGTCGCGGGACCCTATGTGTCCGTGCACAGCGAGCTCACCTCGAACGACGGTCGCACGATCCCCCTCGGCATCTACGCACGCAAGAGCCTGGCCGACTTCGTGGACTCCGACTACATCTTCGACAAGACCCGCGAGGGCTTCGCGTTCTACGAGAACGCCTTCGGCATGGCGTACCCGTTCGAGAAGTACGACCAGCTGTTCGTGCCGGAGTTCAACGCCGGCGCCATGGAGAACGCCGGAGCGATCACCTTCACGGAGACCTACGTCTTCCGCTCCAAGGTGACGGACGCCGTCAAGGAACGCCGCGTCGTCACGATCCTCCACGAGCTCGCCCACATGTGGTTCGGCGACCTCGTCACCATGAAGTGGTGGAACGACCTCTGGCTGAACGAGTCCTTCGCCGAGTACGCCTCGACGCTCGCTGTCGCCGAGGCGACCGAGTGGACCGAGGCATGGACGACGTTCTCCGCAATGGAGAAGTCGTGGGCGTACAAGCAGGACCAGCTGCCCTCGACACACCCGATCGTCGCGGAGATCCGCGACCTCGAGGACGTCCAGGTCAACTTCGACGGCATCACCTACGCCAAGGGCGCCTCCGTGCTGAAGCAGCTCGTCGCGTGGGTCGGCCAGGAGGACTTCCTCGCCGGGGTCTCCGCGTACTTCGCGAAACACGCCTACGGCAACACGGTCCTCACAGACCTCCTCGACGAGCTCGAGGCCACGAGCGGGCGCGAACTCCGGTCCTGGTCGAAGCTGTGGCTCGAGACCGCGGGCGTCAACACGCTCCGTGCCGCGATCGAGACGGACGACGCCGGGGCCATCGCCTCGTTCGTCGTCGAGCAGTCGGCCGTGTCCGATTACCCGACGTTGCGACCGCACCGACTCGCGATCGGCTTCTACTCGCTCGAGGGCGAGAGCCTCGTACGCACGCACCGCGTGGAGATCGACGTCGACGGCGCCGAGTCCCCCGTGCCCGAGCTCATCGGACTGACGCGACCCGACCTCGTGCTCCTGAACGACGACGATCTCGCGTACGCCAAGATCCGCCTCGACGACGTGTCGCTCGCCACGGCGATCGCGCACCTCTCGGACATCGAGAGCCCGCTCGCGCGGTCGCTCGTGTGGGGTTCGGCCTGGGACGCGACCCGCGACGCGGAGACGCCGGCGAGCGACTACGTGTCGCTCGTGCTCGGCAACATCGCGAGCGAGACCGAGTCGACGACCATCCGCACGACGCTCAGCCAGCTGCTGCTCGCCGTCGGTGCCTACGTGGCTCCGGAGAAGCAGAAGGAGACGGCCCACGAGGCCGCGTCGACGCTGTGGACCCTGGCGCGGAACGCCGAGCCGGGGAGCGACGCCCAGTTCCAGTTCGTCAAGTTCTTCGCGGCACTCGCATCGGCCGACGAGCACCTCGACGTCATCGAGGATCTGCGCGACCGTACCGAGACCCTCGAAGGCCTCGACATCGACACCGACCTCGGCTGGGAGCTCCTCATCGCTCTCGCCGCCGGTGGCCGCGCCGACGGCGACCTCATCGACGCCGAGCTCGCGGCGGACAACACGGCGACGGGTCAGCAGTCGGCCGCCCACGCACGAGCGGCGATCCCGACGTCCGAGGGCAAGGCGGCCGCGTGGTCCTCGGTGTTCGGCTCCGACAAGCTGCCGAACACGATCGTCCGCACGACGGGACTGGGCTTCCAGCGCGCCGCGGACAGCGAGGTGCTCCGACCCTTCGTGGAGCGGTACTTCGCCTCGATCGAGCAGATCTGGGAGTCGCGCAGCTACAAGATCGCCGAGTACCTCGTGGCCGGCATGTACCCGTCGGCGCTCGCCGATCAGGGACTCGTCGACATGACGCGATCGTGGCTCTCCGCCAACGCGGACGCGGCCCCGGCGCTCCGCCGCCTCGTGGTCGAGAACCTCGCCGGAGTCGAACGGGCGGTCGCCGCTCAGGCACGCGACGCGCGCTGATCGATCCCTCCAACGAACGCCGGGTCCCGTTTCGGGGCCCGGCGTTCAGGGTTTCCGGACGGGGCCGTCGCTAGTCTTGAACCAATGAACCTCACCGAGATCCAGACGGCCATGGACGTCTTCTTCGCCACCTTCCTCGGCAAGCTCGCGCTCATCGCCCTGATCGTCCTGTTCGCCTTCGCGACGGTCTGGCTGATGCGCCTCGTGATCCGACACGTCGTCGACCGCATCGTCAACGGCGTCAAGCGGCAGAACAACGCCGATGACACGAAGGAGCTGTCCGTCTCGCCGCTCGCCGCCGTGCGGGTCGTGCAGCGCACGCGCACCATCGGCACGGTTCTCTCGAACATCGTCAACGTCGTCGTGTCGGTCATCTCGATCGTGCTCATCGTCAACACGATCGACCAGAGCATCATCGGTTCCCTCGCTCTCCTCACCGCTGCGCTCGGCGCGGGCCTCGGTTTCGGTGCGCAGAACATCGTCAAGGACGTGCTCAACGGTCTCTTCATGGTGATGGAGGACCAGCTCGGCGTCGGAGACGTCGTCGACCTCGGGCCGGCGACGGGTGTCGTCGAGGCCGTCGGGATCCGCATCACCCAGGTCCGCGACGTGAACGGGACGCTCTGGTTCGTCCGGAACGGTGAGATCCTGCGCGTCGGAAACATGTCGCAGGGCTGGGCCCGAGTGATCGTCGATCTCGCCGTGCCCTACGACGTCGACGTCGACGCGGTGCAGGACACGCTGCTCGAGACCGCGTCGACCTTCTCGCGCGAGACGAAGTGGCGCACTCGCATCCTCGAGCGCCCCGAGTCCTGGGGCCTCGAGAGCATCTCGGACGACGCGCTCGTGGTGCGTCTCGTCATCAAGACCCGGACGAGCGCCAAGGACGACGTCGCGCGCGAGCTTCGGCTGCGCCTGAAGGCAGCGATGGACGAGATGGACGTCAAGCTGCCCTCGCTCAAGAGCGTCGTGCTCGAGGGCTTCGATGGAGCGGCGAGCGTCTCCGGTGCGCGACCCCCGCGCACGAAGCCCGTCGGCGTCGTCGACATGCCCGTCACCAAGAAGCCACCACGCGGCCGCCGGCCGAAAGCCGGCACCGATGGGAAGACGGGAGCCCCGAATGAATGATCTGCTCGCGAAGTCCTTCTACGACGACGTCGGCGGACGGCCGACCTTCGAGAAGCTCGTCACCGAGTTCTACCGCGGCGTCGCGGGAGACCCGGTGCTGAAGCCGATGTACCCGGAGGAGGATCTCGGCCCCGCTGCGGAGCGACTCCTGCTCTTCCTCGAGCAGTACTGGGGCGGGCCGTCGACCTACGGCGAGACGCGCGGTCACCCGCGTCTCCGCATGCGGCACATGCCATTCAAGGTGAACCCGGACGCCCGTGACCGGTGGCTCCTCCACATGCGGACGGCGCTCGACACCCTCGACCTGTCGCCCCTGCACGAGGCCGAGCTGTGGGCCTATCTCGAGCGTGCGGCCCACGCGATGGTCAACACCTTCGACGAGTAGGTCGTCGGCGTCAGAGGGCGCTGCGCCGAGCGAGGACGTGTCCGCGCCGGGGGCTCAGCCGCACCCACGAGCCGCTCGCGAAGATGGGAACGGACTCCGCCCCATCGGGGATGAATCCGTAGGCGTCCGCGGCGAAGGCAGCCCCGGCCGGTAGGTCGTCGCGCCCGGCGATCGGACGTGCCCAGACGCCCTGGCGGACGGAATGCACGATGTGGTCTCCCGCCGCCGTTGGCACGGAATCGGCCACCTCGGCGACCCCGCTCCGCGTCGCGTCGGCGAGAGCCGCCGCAGGCACCTCACCGACCGGCAGCCAGCCCGATCGCGGTGGTGAGATGCCGGCCCAGACGGTCCCGACGCGCTGGTCCGGGAGGACCAGATCGAGGGACTCCCCCGAGCTCGTATCCGGGGTCGCCAGTCGGTCGAGCACTCCGCGCACGGGCACCACGATGTCGAGGTCGGTCTCCGAGGCGGCCCGCATCGTCCGCAGGCCCAATACCGTGAAGCCCCGATCCATGAGGCCGCGGGGCGACAGCGCCGCCGTGTACAGGGCGAGGACGCCGCCAGCGAGGACGAGGCGAACGGCCGTGTCGTCCACGCGGGCGGCGCGTGTCAGGAACGTGCGCAGATCGGAGACGGACGCGGGGTCGGGGAAAGTGATGGTGGTACTCATGTGCTCATAAACTTACGTGACCGGCGCCACCGCGGCGTCCAGAGAGGCCCGCTGATGAACCCGATCGAGTCGCTCCTCCGCACGATGGACCTCACCGACACAGGAGCTCGCACGACCGATGACATCTTCACCGGTCCGTCGCAGTGGATGCCGCACGGCCGCGTGTACGGCGGACAGGTGCTCGCGCAATCGCTGACGGCTTCGATGCGGACGGTACCCGAGGACCGCTCGGTCCACTCGATGCACGGGTACTTCCTGCGCGCCGGGGATGCGAGCAGGCCGATCACGTTCGCGGTGGATCGTATCCACGACGGTCGCTCCTTCTCCACCCGCCGGACGCAGGCTTACCAGAACGGGGTCCCGATCCTGTCGCTCATCGCCTCGTTCCAGGACCACGACGACGGTCTCGAGCACCAGCACCTCGTCCCGGAGGGCATCCCCCAGCCGGAGGACCTGCCGTCGGCGGCCGAGGTGCTCGCCGACATCGACCACCCGATCGCGCAGACGTGGGCGAATGATCGTCCGTTCGACATGCGCCACGTGCCCTCGCCGATCTATCTGAGTGTCGACGGCGAGCACACCGACCGGCAGGCCGTCTGGATGCGCGCAACGAGTCCTCTGCCCGATTCGCCCCTCATCCACCAGGCGGCGCTCGCCTACGCGAGCGACTACACCATCCTCGAGCCGGTGCTCCGTCGCCACGGCATCCCGTGGGCGACGCCCGGGGCCAAGATCGCGAGTCTCGACCACGCCATGTGGTGGCACCGCCCCGCGCGCGTGGACGACTGGCTGCTCTACGTCCAGGACTCGCCGAGCGCGACCGGCGGTCGCGGGCTCTCGCGCGGATCGTTCTTCACGCGGAGCGGCGAGCTCGTGGCGACGGTGGCCCAGGAGGGGATGGTCCGCATCCCGTCGTGAGCGGCATCACTCCGCGTGCGGGCCTGCGTCAGGAGCGCGAGCGTCCGAGTTGCAGCGGTTCGCCCAGGTAGACCGACCAGGCGAGGCGCTCCTCGTCGGTGATCCGGCGCGGTCTGTTCGTCGCCGTGTCGAGGAGCACGATGGTGCTCACGGCGCGGGCGTACAGGTCTCCAGAGGCCTCCCCCGAGCCGAAGACGTCGTAGCAGACGTCGAGGCTCGCGCCCCCGAGGTGGGAGATCCACAGTTGCACGTCGAGCGGCGCGCGACGATAGGCGATGGGCGCGAGGTACACGACCTCGTGCCTCGCGATGAGCGTCACCGTGTCGGCCCCCACCTCGGCTTCGATGAGGGCCATGCCCCGGTCGACGCCGTCCTCGTCCTCGCCGCTGCGCCAGAACGCGCGCACACGCGCCTCTTCGAGGAGGCGCATGAGCTCGACGTTGTTGACGTGGTTGTACGCGTCGAGGTCGCCCCAGCGGAGGTGGACGGGGACGTGGACCCGCATCAGTCGCGGGTGAGCTTGCGGTACGCCGAGCGGTTCGGCTTGGCCGCGTCCGGTCCGAGGCGCTCGATCTTGTTCTCCTCGTACGCCTCGAAGTTGCCCTCGAACCAGTACCAGTTGCCCGGGTTCTCCTCGGTGCCCTCGTACGACAGGATGTGCGTCGCGATGCGGTCGAGGAACCACCGGTCGTGTGTGATGACCACGGCGCAGCCGGGGAATTCGAGCAGCGCGTTCTCGAGGCTTCCGAGGGTCTCAACGTCGAGGTCGTTGGTGGGCTCGTCGAGGAGGAGCAGGTTGCCGCCCTGCTTGAGCGTGAGCGCGAGATTCAGGCGGTTGCGCTCACCACCGGAGAGCACCCCGGCCTTCTTCTGCTGGTCCGGGCCCTTGAACCCGAACTGGGAGACGTAGGCCCGCGACGGGATCTCGGTCTTGCCGACCTGGATGTAGTCCTGGCCGTCTGAGACGACCTCCCAGAGGTTCTTGTTGGGGTCGATGCCCCCACGGCTCTGGTCGACGTAGGAGATGTCCACGGTCTCGCCGACCTTCAGGTTGCCGCCGTCGAGAGGCTCGAGGCCCACGATGGTCTTGAAGAGCGTCGTCTTTCCGACACCGTTCGGGCCGATGACGCCGACGATGCCGTTCCGCGGGAGCGTGAAGGTGAGTCCGTCGATCAGGATGCGGTCGCCGAAGCCCTTCTGGAGCTTCGACGCGTCGATGACCTGGCTGCCGAGGCGGGGGCCGACGGGGATGACGATCTCCTCGAAATCGAGGACGCGGGTGCGTTCGGCCTCGGAGGCCATCTCCTCGTAGCGGGCGAGCCGCGCCTTCGACTTGGCCTGGCGACCCTTCGCGTTCGAGCGGACCCACTCGAGCTCGGACGAGAGGCGCTTGGCGAGCTTCGCGTCCTTCTTGCCCTGGACGGAGAGGCGTTCCTGCTTCTTCTCGAGGTAGGTCGAGTAGTTGCCCTCGTAGGGGTACAGGTGCCCGCGGTCGACCTCGGCGATCCACTCCGCGACGTGGTCGAGGAAGTACCGGTCGTGTGTCACGGCGAGCACGGCGCCGGGATACTTGGCCAGGTGCTGCTCGAGCCAGAGCACGCTCTCGGCGTCGAGGTGGTTGGTGGGCTCGTCGAGCAGGAGCAGATCCGGCTTCTGGAGGAGGAGCTTGCAGAGAGCCACGCGGCGCTTCTCTCCACCGGACAGGTTCGCGACGCTCGCATCACCAGGGGGCGTGCGGAGCGCGTCCATCGCCTGTTCGAGCTGGGAGTCGAGGTCCCACGCGTCGGCGGCGTCGATGGCCTCCTGGAGGACTCCCATCTCGGCGAGGAGCGCGTCGAAGTCGGCATCGGGTTCGGCCATCGCGAGGGAGATCTCGTTGAAGCGATCGACCTTGCCCTTGATCTCCCCGACGCCCTCCTGGACGTTCTCGAGCACGGTCTTCGACTCGTCGAGCTCGGGCTCCTGCATGAGGATGCCCACCGAGAACCCGGGGGTCAGCTTCGCTTCGCCGTTGCTCGGGGTGTCGAGCCCGGCCATGATCTTGAGGATCGTGGACTTACCGGCGCCGTTCGGACCGACGACGCCGATCTTCGCGCCGGGAAGGAACGCCATCGTGACGTCGTCGAGGATGAGCTTGTCTCCGACCGCCTTGCGGGCGCGGACCATGGAATAGATGTATTCGGCCATATCCGTTCCATCCTAGGTGAGGCTCGGCGGGCGGCGCTCCCTACCAGTCGATGGCGCGGGTGTCGCCGATGAGGCAGAGTCCCGTGCCGAGCACCGGTTGCACGGTGGAGTGGTAGCCGTCGACGGCCGGGCCGAACTGTCCGATCAGACAGGAGTCGCCCCACCTCACGCTGAACTGGATCGACTCGGCTCGATCACCGAGGGTCGTCGCGTCGTTCGTGACCTCCATCGCGGCCTTGTCGAAACCGGCCGAGACCAGGGCGTCGACGAAGTCGCGCCCACCGGCATCGGCGTTCGCGGCCACGCCGGAGTTGACCTGGTCGAAGAAGGGCTTGTTGTCCTCGGCCGATCCATCCGGGACGAGGGCGACAGCGGTCGCCGTCTCCGTCGCCACCGGCGCGGGACTCGTCGTCTCGGGTTCGGCGGGCGGTTCGCTCGTGCAGCCGGAGACCACGACGACCGCGGCGAGCCCGAGGGCGGTGAGGAGTCCCCGGGAGACCGCGGTGAACCGGCGTGTGTCGAGTCGATCGGTTCCCACGGACGCTCCCTGTAGTCGGACCGCTGTGCGGTCGGTGACGTGCTCGTCCGAGTCTAGGAGACAAGCCTCAACCCCGGATGTCGAGGCCGATCGCCTCGGCGTGGACCTCGGCGGAGACCGCGCCGTCGTCCAGCGCCCGCAACACCAGCACGCCGCTCACCACCACCCGGTCCCCGGCTGCGACGGCCTTGCGCACGGAGCGGGCGAGATCGCCGAGCGCCGTGACGAGGACGCGGCCCGGGGCGGATCCGGCGGGAAGTCGGATGCGGGAGTCGTTCTCCGGGCGAGTTCGCACGCAGAAGCTCGCCACGGCGAGTCCCTCCGCCGTGACCACGATGCGGGGTGCTGCCTCGACGTGCCCGCCCACGCTGACGCGGTCTGCCATCGGCGCCCCTCTCGTCCCGCGAACCCGCCACGACGTGCCACCGTCCGGTGGACGATCGCCGCCCCGGTGCGAATGCCGGGTCCGCCGGAGCGACGACCGCTCATCGAGTATGCGCGTCGCGACCGCACCCGTCGGAGGTCGATCGACGTCGTGGGGATGCCGCGCCCATGGTCCGTCCTGTGGACGACGGGTCCGCACGCGACGCGTCTCGATCTGCTCGGCCGGGTCGATGTCGGTGGTCGCCCGTAGCGTTTCGTTCATCAGCATCGCGGGGCCGGCCGCGCACGAGGAAGGACATCAGCCATGATCGACACCATCGCGCCGGTTCCCGTCGCCTCCATCAGCACCGTCGGTTCTCCGATCGGCCGGTTGCGCATCGATGCTCGGGGAGACCGCCTGTGGCGCGTCTCGACCGACTCCTTCGCGGTGGTCGGACGCGTCGAGCGGATCGACACCGCAGGGGGCGAGGTCTACCTCGCGAAGCGATACTCGTCGTCCCACGCACGATTCGTGGACCACGGACGGTTCTGGTCGCTCGATGACGCGCTCGAGTGCCTTCGCGCGGGAGGGTGACGGGCGCCTGCGGAACGTCACACGTGAATGGGGGGCAGCAATGCGTCGCGCCACACACCGCGCCAATGCGCCGGTGGCGGGCCGCGCGGGGGTAACGTTCGGCGCATGGACTGGTGGAATGACTTCACGACGTGGCTGACCGCGTCGGACACGCGCCCGATTCTCTTCACGGCTGCCACGATCGTTCTCGCGATCATCGTGTCCGGCCTCGTCTCCGCCTCGATCGCGAAGGCCGCCGTGCGCCGCCTGGTCGATCAGCGCGAGCGCGAGCAGAAGGCCGCGGCCATCGCCGCGTTCATCGACGCCGCGACCGAGGCATCCGTGTGGAACTCGCTCACTCCCGGCGAGCAGGTGCTTGCCGATCGCGCGGTGGGCCAGGCCGACATCCACGTGCGTATGCTGCCGATCAAGTCTGCACCGATCGCAGCCGACTGGGCCGCTCACCAGCTCGCCGAGATGAAGCGCAACTCGGCGACGTTCGGGTACGAGCTCGCGCCGGCCCTCACCGAGTTCCGGGACCGCCTCATCGATTGGCAGAACCGTCCGTCGAAGGCGAAGCGGCTCTTCCAGAACGACATCGAGCGCTGGTCCTTCACCACCGACGAATCCGAGCGGGACCTCGTCCGTCGCCAGGACGGCTGGGTGGCGGAGCAGCACCACAAGGCGCACAGCTCCGCGCCAGACGCGAACTCGGCGCCGGCGCCGGCGGCCCAGTCCGCCCGCGCCGACGGCTCGTCGGCGGATGCGCCGACTCGCGTGCTCCCGTCGGACCGCTCGCTCGCCGAGAGCCGCACAGACACCCAGACGCAGAAACTCATCGAGGACGTCGCGGCCATCGACCAGCGCATCGCGGCAACGCAGAAGCCCCGCCTGCACGACGACCGCTCGGCCTGACGAACCCACCTCGCTCACGACGATGCCCTCCCGCTCACGAGCGGGAGGGCATCGTCGTCTCCGGTCTCGCCGAGCGACAGGGCCGATCGAGATGGCAGCCGGTCAGTTGGAGGGAGCGCGCCACCAGTCGTCGGACGGTGTGACCGGAACGGTGCGTTTGTGACGCGTGGCGAGGAAGCGGGTCTCGATCGCCTCCGCCACGTCGGCGGGCACCTCGCGCCCCTCCAGGTAGTCGTCGATGTCCTGATAGGTGAGACCGAGGTTCGCCTCGTCCGTCTGACCGGGGGTCTCGTCGAGAAGATCGGCCGTCGGCGCCTTCTCGTAGAGCCGCGCGGGAGCGTCGAGGTGGCGCAGGAGAGCCTTGCCCTGTCGCTTCGTGAGTCCGCTGAGCGGGAGGATGTCCGCCCCGCCATCGCCGAACTTGGTGAAGAACCCGGTGAGCGCCTCAGCCGCGTGGTCCGTCCCCACCACGAGCAGCGAACGCTGGCCGGCGATCGCGTACTGGGAGACCATGCGTGCCCGTGCCTTGACGTTGCCCTTGGTGAAGTCGGTCATCCGATCTCCCACGGCATCGGCGTACTCGTCGAAGAAGCCGTCGACCCCGCGCTTGACGTTGAAGGTCACGGTCCGGTCCGGAGAGATGAAGCCGAGGGCGAGCTGAGCATCGTCCTCGTCGTGCTGCACCCCGTACGGGAGCCGGACTGCGATGAACTCCGCTTCCCGCCCCTCGGACCGCAGTCGCTCGACCGCCAGCTGGCACAGGCGCCCGGCGAGCGAGGAGTCCTGTCCCCCGCTGATGCCGAGGACGAATCCCGAGGCCGAGGTGATCGTGGCGTATTCGACGAGGAACGCCACGCGTTCCTCGATCTCCCCGGCGGGATCGATTTCCGGAACGGAACCCAGTTCGGCAATGATGGCGCTCTGACGATCACTCATACCGCCAGCCTAACTCCGACGCGTTACGCCGTGGTTTCGGGTTCGGCACCGCCGTGGACGTGCAGCGAGAGTCGTCGGATATCGCCGAGCTCCCACCGCCGGAACATGGGATCGAGGTCGGTCGCCTCGTCGGCGAGCACGATCCCGCAGTCCCCGCCACCGGCTCCCGACGACTTGGCCGCGGCGCCGACGTACTCGGCCGAATCGCAGAGGAGCGTCAACTCCGGCGTCTCGATCGACATGCCCATGCTGACGCCGAGACGGACGAGGAGTCGCCGCGCCCGGTGGAGTTGCGCCTGTGCGCCCGCGAGGTCGTCGGAGTCGAACGCCTCGACGAGTGCATCAACGCAGGCCCTGCTGTCGCCGAGGAATTGCTCGTAGTGGGTGTCCACGCGGCGCTTGCGCTGCTGGATGCCGTCGACGAGTTGGGCCGTCGAGGCCGGTTCGCCGGTCCAGCCGACGACCAGGCGTCCGCCCGACAGCGGGGACAACCGTCGGATGGAGAGACCCGGCCAGTCGGCGGCGACGACACTCGACACACCGGAGCGGGCGTGATGGTCGAGGACCCACTCGCGGTCGGGCGAGGAGAAGGCGATCCAGCCGCCGTAGAGGCTCGCGGCCACGTCGCCGCCCGAGGCGAGCGGATTGACCCCGATGGTCGCGAGAAGGGCGAGTTTCAATCGCGACAACTCGTCGAGACCGAGTCCGTAGAACCGGTCGAGCGCCGTGACCGTCGCCACGGTGACCGCCGCGCTCGAACCGAGTCCGAACTTGCGACCGGAGCGATCATCGAGCTCGCTCCGGATCGTGAGGTCGTAGAACGCGAGCGGACGGCCCGAGTCGACGGCGAACGCCTCGACGACGCGGATGGCCGAGAGGACGTAGTCGAACGGCCGCTGGTCGCGATCGATCACGAGCCTGTCGCCGTCGCGTCGCCAGAGGACGGGGAGGTGGCCGAACTGATCGGAGATCAACCGGCCGGTACCGGTGGCCGCGGCCGCGAGTGTCACGGTGACGAAACGGTCGACCGCGATGAGCACGGCGGGGTACCCCGGTTCGACGACGGCGTACTCCCCCGCGATGAAGAGCTTTCCTGGCGCCGAGACCTCGATCATGCGGTCGCCCGATCGATGCGGACGCCCGGTCCCGGGAGCGCCGTGGTGACCCCGGCGACGCCGAGCTCCTCCACAGCGGTCCGGATGGTGGCGAGGTCCGGGCGACGGCAGAGGATCTTGACGTTGGGTCCGGCATCCATGGTGGCGTAGCACTCGGCCCCGGCGGATCGGAGCTCGCGGACGAGGCGGAGGCACCGGACGCTGTCGGGCTCCCAGTACGTCACGGGCGGGGTCGAGCCGAGCATGGACGCGTGCATCCGCATCGCGTTCGATTCCGCGAGCTCGCCGACCCGCGTGAAGTCCCCCGCGCCGATCGCATCGAGCATCGACGAGAAGTCCGAACGGGAGGCGGACACCCACGCGTCGTAGTACGGCGAAGTCTCCGCCGTCAGTCTCATGGCGTCCCGGCTCGAGATCTCCTTCGTCCCGGCGTTCACGACGGCGACGACCATCGCGAGATCGAGTCCCGGGTCCACGAGCGGTTCGGCGTAGGACGAGAGGTCGTCCGTGCCCGCGTACCAGACGGCGAGCCCCCCGAAGACGGAGCGTGACGCGGATCCGGAGCCCTTGCGGGCGAGGATCGAGAGGTCGCGCGGGGCGAGCGTGAGACCGGCGGCGGACGTCGCGGCCGCCGCGAGGGCGGCGAACCCCGATGCGGAGGAAGCGAGTCCCGCCGCGGTCGGCACCGTGTTGCGCGAAACCACTGTGGCGTGGTCCGAACGGCCGGCGAGATCCCGGACGAGATCGAGGAAGCGGGAGACGCGGTCCGCCGGCACACCGCTGAGGACGGCACCGTCGAGGACGACGGAGTCCTGCTCAGCCCCCCATTCCACGGTCGTCTCGGTGCGATAGGCGTCGAGGGTGAGGGATACGCTGCTCGTCGCCGGGATCGCGAGCCGCGAATCGACCTTCCCCCAGTACTTGATGAGGGCGATGTTGGAATGAGCGACAGCAGTCGACGAGCCGGTCATGCGACGGGCACCATCGTGTCGTAGGTCCAGGTCGCGTGGGCACCGGCCTCCCGGAGAGCAGCGGACACGGCCGAGGCCTCCCCGGATGTCGCGACGAGTGCGACGATGCATCCGCCGCGCCCGCCCCCCGTGAGCTTGGCGCCGGCGGCCCCTGCCGCGGCCGCGGCCGCGACGAGGTCGTCGAGGCGGCCGGAGGTCACACCCAGATCGGAGAGGAGACCGTGCGCCTCGGACATCCGCTGCCCGAGGCGATCCGCCGATCCCTGCGCCAGGTCGTCGGCGGCACCCTCCGCGAGCTCGCCCAGACGATCGATACGTGCCGTGGCCCATCGAGGGCGGGCGTCATGGACCGAGCGTACGGCGGCCACGGCGTCGCGCGTGCGGCCGCGCTCCCCCGTGTCCGCGATGACGAACGAGGCCTCGAGGGTCAGCGGAAGGGGCGAGGCCTCTCCCGAGCGGAACATCACGGGTACCCGAGAATTCGTTGCCACGGCATCGAGCCCGCTCGGGGTCCCGTGGGCGACGCGCTCCGCCACCTGCACGAGATCGAGGTGTTCCCGGTCCGACAGTGCGCGTCCGGCGACGTCGGCGAACGCGTGCACGAGAGCGCCGGCGGCCGCTGCGCTCGATCCGAGGCCGCGTTCTGCCGGGATGGAGCTCCGGATCACGACCGAGAGGTCCCGACGGGGCACGGCGAACGCCTCACCGGCCGCCTCGATCGCGGCGAGCGGACCCGCCAGCTGATCCGGTGTCTCGGAGAGCAGGCCCGAGAACAGGGAGGACTCGATGCGTGCCTCGCCCGGGCTTCGAAGGATCTCGACGTCCATCGACAGGGCGGGAAGCGGAAGGGCGATCGCCGGACGGCCGTACACCACGGAGTGTTCGCCCATCAGGATGAACTTCGCCCGCGTGTGCCCGGTACCGAGCACGCCGCTTCGTGATTCCACTGCCGATTCCTCCCGAGGGTTCCGGACGGACGCGGCCGTTCGCGCGCCGCCCACGACTGTACCCGGTCGGAGTCCACCCGGAGCGCGGTTGCGCCGAGAGGCCCCGTACGCACTCGGAGAGCCGTCGCGCCCTCGTAGTAGCCTGTTCTGGTCCTCCCCCCGTAGCTCAGCGGAAGAGCACGCGGTTTCTACCCGCATGGCCGGGGGTTCGAATCCCTCCGGGGGGACTGCCGTCCGGCGCGATCCGCCGGAGACGGAATGCGTCGGAGACGGATCCGCCGGTCGCCCCGATCAGGCCGACGTGACGAGTGCCGCGATGCCCAGGACGGCCGATACCGCGGCCAGGACCAAGGCGATCGCGATCAGGACCAGGTGCACGCGGTAGAAGGTCGTGCGCGAGCCGTCGGCGGCTCGCGCGCGAGGGTCCTTCGCGATGCGGGCGAGGAACCGCGGCCAGACGATGACGTTGTACGCGGCATTGACGAGGAGGGCGATGGCGAGGGCGACGAGCATGATGCGGCCAGCCTAATCGGAGGGTCCCGCGCCGGCTGATCGGTCGAGCACCGACGCCGGGGTTCCACGCCGAGGTTCCGCGCCGGGGTTCCACGTCGGAGGTCGCGGATAGGATCGCTTCATGACCACTGGTAGCGACCTCCTCGTCTGGATCGACTGCGAAATGACGGGACTCGACCTCGCGGTCGACGAGCTCGTCGAGATCGCCGTCGTCATCACCGACTTCGACCTCAAGCCCGTCGACGAGGGGCTCAGCGTCGTGATCAAGCCGAGCGAGGCCGCGCTCGCCAACATGGGCGAGTTCGTCACGACGATGCACACCACCTCTGGACTCATCGACGAGATCCCCGACGGCCTCGAGCTCGCGGACGCCGAGTTCCGCGTCCTGCAGTACGTCATCGAGCACATCCCCGAAGCGCAGAAGGCCCCGCTCGCGGGAAACTCGATCGGCACCGATCGGGCGTTCCTCGCCAAGTTCATGCCGCGACTCGACGGCCACCTGCACTACCGCAACGTCGACGTCTCGTCCGTGAAGGAACTCGCCCGCCGCTGGTACCCGCGGGCCTACTTCAACGCGCCGTCGAAGGACGGAGGGCACCGTGCCCTCGCCGACATCCTCGAGTCCATCCGTGAACTGGCGTACTACCGTTCGGTCGTGTTCGTGCCGCTGCCAGGCCCCACGTCCGACGACGCCAAAGCGGCCGCAGCGGCCACCGTGCACGCATACACCTCGAACGTGTAATAGAATCTTTCTCGGTCGCGTGTTCCGGGTCCGCCCGGAACGACCGCACATGGTGGGTATAGCTCAGTTGGCAGAGCGCCTGGTTGTGGTCCAGGAGGTCGCGGGTTCAAGCCCCGTTACTCACCCGCTCATGAAACCCCGTCCGGCTCGTCCGGACGGGGTTTCGTCGATTTCGGCCGAACCTCCCGTGCCGTTCTGAGCGGAGGGAAGATCGCCGACGAGGGCCGAAACGACGAACCGGCCTCTGTCAACGCCCCATTCGTCCCGGCCGCCGGCCCCCAGACTGGGATGAGCAGACATTCGGCGTGTCTGCACGCGAGGAGGACCGATGACCGTCGGACACGTTCAGGGTGATGCCCTCACCGGTCACCTCCTGGGTGGCCGCTATCGCCTCGACGGCCTCATCGGCCGGGGCGGCATGGCGAACGTGTACCGCGCTACGGACGAGGTCCTCGACCGCGGCGTCGCCGTGAAGCTGTTCGGAGAGGCCTCCGACGGCGACAAGCACGCCTCCCGGGCGGCGATGGAGGTGCGACTCCTCGCAGCGCTCAACCACCCGTCGCTCGTCACCCTCTACGACGCGCGGGTCGTAGCGGACCAGGACGCGTTCCTCGTGATGGAGCTCGTCGACGGTCCGACGTTGCGCGATCGGATCGCCGGTGGTCCGATCGGCCGGGTGGACGTCGCCGCGATGGCCGGTGACCTCGCCGAGGCGCTGCACGCCGTGCATGAGGCCGGAATGGTGCACCGCGACGTCAAGCCCTCGAACGTGCTTCTGGCACCGTCCATCTCCCCGACCCGAGAATTCCGGGCGAAACTCGCCGACTTCGGGATCGCCCACCTGGTGGACTCCGCACGGCTGACGACTCCGGGCACAATCATGGGCACCGCGGCGTACCTCAGCCCCGAGCAGACCCGTGGCGTGGCGCCGGCGCCCGCCGGCGATGTCTACTCCCTCGGTCTCGTGCTCCTCGAGAGCTTCACCCGCGAGCGCGCCTTCCCCGGAAACATGGCGGAGTCGCTCGTCGCTCGGGTCCAGCGCGACCCCACGATCCCCGGAGACATCGGATACGCGTGGAAGTCGCTGCTCACTGCGATGACCTCGCGGACGCCGGAGGATCGTCCGACCGCGCTCGAGGTGGCGGCGTCCGCTCGCGGGATCCTCAGCACGGAGGGCACCGGGCCGATCGTGTCCGACGCGACAGCCGCTCTCCCGACGACCGGTGCGGGGGTCCAGGCGGTCACGCTCGACCCGACGTCGGCCATGGAATCGACCGCCGCCGCTCCCGTCGACTCGATCACGCAGAGAATCGTTCTCGCCGACGACTCCAATTCCGTCGAACCCCCGCTCGCGGCGAATCGACGGACCCGCAGAGCCGTCGGACGCACCGCATCGTCCCGGCCGCGCAGGTCCCGTCGTGTGGTCGGCGCGATCGCCATCGCTGCCGTCACCCTCGCGCTCGGTGCCGGGTTGACCTCGTGGGTCGTCGCCGACCGTTCCGCGACGTCGACAGCCACGGACGGCCTCACACTCGGAGTACTCCTGACCTCGATCGACACCGTCTCCTCCGGGGTCTCGACCCTCGTGTCCGATCGGCAGACCTCGGCGACCCCGGACGCCGTCCCCGCCACGGACACCGATCCCGACACGGACGGGACGGACACGGGAACCGACACCACGTCGCCGTCCGAGACCGACGGTACCGAACCGGCTCCGTCCGCTCCGACACCGACGTCCCCGGACGACACAGCCCCCGACGACACGGTTCCGGACGAGACGACGCCCGACGAGACGACGCCACCGGAGGATACGCCGTCGGAGATCCCGGATCCCGAACCCTTCGCCCCCGGCAACCCCGGCAACGGAAACTCCGGCAATGGAAACGGGAACCCGGGCAACGGCAACGGCAACGGACCGGGGAACAACTCGGGCAAGGGCAACGGCTGACTCCTCGGGGATACCGCGGACCGACGGTCTACGATGGGGCCTCGTGATCGACATGACCCCTGACGACTTCGAGGCCCTCGTCGAGGAGGTCTTCGACACCCTGCCGGACGACATGGTGGACGATCTCGACAACGTCGCGATCATCGTCGAGGACAGGCCGGAGGACGGCTCCCTCGATCTCCTCGGCCTCTACCACGGGGTCGCTCTCACCGAACGCGGCCAGTACGGTTTCGGCGAGCTCCCGGACACGATCAGCCTCTACCGCGAGCCTCTCCTGCACCACGTGGACGACGAGCAGGCTCTCCGCGCCGAGGTGCGCGTCACCCTCGTGCACGAGATCGGGCACTACTTCGGCCTCGACGACGCCGAATTGCACCGACTCGGGTGGGGCTGACGGGCGGTCCCACCACCGGGGGCTAGCCTGGGGCCATGTCGGCAGAACGGGTCCCCTCATGGGTGTAGGGCGGGTCATCGGGGTCGCGACCGGCACTCTCGTGATCCTCGCCGTCGGACTCTACGGTCCCGCGACGCTTCTCGGCCCCCTGCCGGAGACGACGGTCAGCGACATCGCGCCTCCCGCGGTCCAGGGATCGGCGCCCGTCCTGCCGTCGGACGGTGCGAGCGCGCTCACGGAGGACGTGGAGGGGACGCCCCTCGCGGTCGCGGGTGACACGGAGCCGGTTCCGATGGCGGCGGCCACGAAGGTCATCGCCGCCCTCGTCGTCCTCGACGAACACCCGCTCGCGGCCTCGGACGAAGGCGAGGTCGTCCCGATCACCTCAGCCGATTTCCTGTCATACCGCGACTACCAGGCAGCCGGCGCCCGCACCGTCACGGTCTACACCGACGACCAGTGGACCGAGCGGGGCATGCTGCAGGCGCTCCTCCTCGGCTCGAGCAACAACCACGCGGACACCCTCGTCCGGTGGGCCTTCGGTTCCGTCGACGAGTACCTCGTCGCGGCTCGAGCCTGGCTCGCCGAGAACGGACTCGACGACATCACCCTCGCGGACGCGACCGGCCTCTCGGAGGAGAGCGCCGGCACCGCCGCGGATCTCTCGGTCGTCGCGGCTCTCGCCCTGCAGGATCCGGCGATCGACTCGATCCTCACGAGCGAGGTCGACGGTCTCCCGTCCCGCCGCGGGATCGAGAACACCACGACATATCTGCCCGAGCTCGGGATCACCGGCGTCTCACGCAGCTACACCGACGCGGCCGGGATCTGTCTGTTGTTCCGCGTCTCCGTCGAAGTCGGCGACGAGACCTACCATGCGTACGGTGCGATCCTGCGGCAGGCGGACTGGGACAGTCTCGAGGCCTCCGTCCGCGCGCTCGTCGAGCAGGCACGGACCGCCGTCGTGGACGAGCCGCTCGTCGACGTCGGCACTCCCCTGGTGTCGATCAAGACCCCGTGGGGAGAGACCGTCACCGCCTCCGCCGGATCCTCCGTGTCGGCTCCCCACTGGTCGCTGGGCACCCCGCTGGTGCGGACCACGGTCGAACCCGTCGAGGCATCGGGCCCAGGAACGGTCGTCGGTTCCGTCGAGGTGACGGCGGGGGGCCGCACGGAGACCGCGCCCCTGAAGCTCGACGCCCGGCTGCAGGATCCCGGCGTGTTGTGGCGCCTGACGAACCCCGTGCCGATCATCTCGGCGCTCGTCGCCGACCTCACGACCGACTGAGCGGATCGCGAGTCGCCACCACCCGGTGCGCGATCAGCGCCGATCACCGAGCGGTCGGGACAGCGTCTCATCGAGCCAGCGGGTCGCCTGCAGGTCATCGTTGCGCAGGACGACGTCGGCGACAGCGATCGGGCCCTCGCGGTCGATGAAGGCCTCCATCTGATCGGTCCACATGTCCCAGTGGGCATCGAAGGCGCCGGCATCCCGCTCGAGCGCGCGCGTCTTGCGCACGTCGCCTGCGGCCTCCAGCCAGATCCGGAGGTTCGCCGCCGCCGCGTTCGACCTCGACAATGCACCGCATCCCTCGAGCACGAGCGGACGGCCGGCAGGGACGTCGTGCCACTCGGCCGGTCCTCCTGTGCGCCAGTCGTGTCGGCGCCACCGGCCAGCCCGTCCGGCCCGCCTGGGTCCGAGGAGCTCGGCCCCCACGTGCCGCGTCGCCGCGTCGAGCCCGCTCCATCCGGGATACACGTCGTCCATCCGCACGAGGACGGGTTCGACGGACCCCGGCCACGACGCCACGAGGGCATCGGCGAAGGTCGACTTGCCGGCGCCGCTGCGCCCGTCGATGAGAACGACCGCGTCCGGACGGGAGAGCGCCTCCGCCACGCTGCCGAAGGGGACGAGCGGCCCGGCGGACGACCCGCTCACCTCAGGACCCCACGAATCGGAACGTACCGGCGGCGATGGCCGCGCCGAGCGCCGTGACCATCACGCCCGCGCAACCGACCAGGAAGACACCGTCCCACATGGACACCGATGACGATCGTGCCCAGGTCCTGGTCGGCCGGGCACCGAACCCCCTCGCCTCCATCGCCGTCGCGAGTTTGGAGCCGCGGCGGACCGCGAAGACGAGCAGGAGGAACGCCATGGAGAAGAACCGCCGGATCACCCCGACATCGGCGACGCCCCGTGCGCGCCGGGCGAGTCCCATGCTGCGCCAGTCGTCGACGAAGAGACCGAGCAACCGGACCCCCGCGACGACACCCAAGACGAATCGGGCGGGCAGCCGGGCCACCTGGGCGAGCGCGTCCGCAAGCTCCGTGGCATCCACGCGGGAGAAGAGCAGGATCGTCGGCAATCCGAGAGCGAAGACGCGCAGCGTGACGGCGACCGCGAGGGCGATCGAGCCGTCGCTCACCGTGGCCAGCAAGAATTGTGCGTACACACGCCCCTCCGGCTCGGCATAGAGCAGCATGCTGATACCCGCGATGGGGGCGAACAACGCGAGCGGGGCGGCTCTCCGCAGGAGCGGTCCGAGGGCGAGCCCGCAGAGCGGAAGGAGGACGAGTTCGATCGTGACGGCCACCGCGGCGCTCACCCAGTCGATCGTGGCGATGAGTGGTACGGACAGGATCACCATCGCGATGATCTTCGACACGGGATTGACCCGATCGAGGAAGGCGCCGTCGCGGAGCGTCGCGCTCGTTGCGAGCTGCGGTGCGGTCATGCCGCCACCCGGTCGCCGTCCGGCACGACGGGCGCGTCCACCGTGACGACCTGTTGCCCGAGGTGGAGAACGACCCCGGCGTCGTGCGTGACGGAGACGACCGTGCTCCCCTCCCCCACGAGGTCCTGGAGGAGCCCCACGAGTCGCGTCCAGCTCACGCGGTCCTGCCCGAAGGTCGGCTCGTCGAGGATGATCACGGCCGGACGGGAGGCGAGCACGGTGCCGACGGACAGCCGACGCTTCTGCCCCCCGGAGAGCGTGAACGGATTGGCCCGCGCGAGGTCCGTCAGTCCGAGGATGTCGAGCAGCTCGTCGACGCGCGCCGTCGCCTCGCTCTCGCCGAGCTTCAGCGCTCGAGGACCGATCGCGAGCTCGTCCCGCACGGTCGAAGCCAGGAACTGATGCTCGGGGTCCTGGAAGACGGTCCCGATGCGCGTGAGCAACTCGCGCGACGACCACTGTGACGGGCGGCGGCCCCGCCGCGCGCGGAGCTGTTCGGAGACCGTCACGAGCCCCGATCGTTCCGGGAGGAGGCCGGCCAGGGTCAGGGCGAGGGTCGACTTGCCCGCGCCGTTCGGCCCCACCACGACCGTCGACGTCGCTTCCGGGACCCTGAGATCGACACCACGACGGATCACCCCGGCACCGGGCCGACCGATCGACAGGTCGATGGCGGCCAGTGCGGTCGTGGGGGCGCCGACGCGCGGCGGACCGGCGAGCGGTAGCGCCATGGGGACTCCTGGCACCCACACGCCGGCCGCAGCGAGAGCGTCACCGGCGATCGCGAAGACGTGCTCGGGGGATCCGTCGGCGAGCAGCCCCCCGCCAGCGTCCAAGACGATGACGCGCGTGATGAGATCGAGCCAGACCTCCGTCCGGTGCTCGACGACGACGAGCGTCGCACCGGTCGGCACGACGGCGTCCTCGATCGCCCGGCGCACGTCGGCGACCCCGGCCGGGTCGAGGTTGGCGGTCGGCTCGTCCAGGAGGACGACGTCGGGTTCCATCGCGAGCACCCCCGCGAGAGCGAGCCGCTGCTTCTCGCCGCCGGAGAGCTCCGACGTCGAGCGGTCGAGCGGGACGGCGAGCCCGACAGCATCGAGCGAACGCCGGACGCGCCGCCAGATCTCCTCGCGGGGGACCTCGAGATTCTCGCAGCCGAAGGCGACGTCGTCACCCACTCGCGAGAACACGGGAGCGGCGTCCGGGTCCTGCAGGACGAGCCCGACCCGGCCGCGCGCGGCGCGGGCATCCAGACCGTCGATGGCCAGGGCCCCGGTCTGTTCCCCGTCCTCCTCACCCCCGAGGAGGCCGGCGAGCCCGGCGAGCAGGGTCGATTTGCCCGATCCGGACGCGCCGAGGAGGAGGATCCGCTCCCCCGCCTCCACGTCCAGGGTGATGTCCGCGACGGCCGAGCGCTTCCGTCCGGCGTGCCGCCAGCCCCACCCGGTCGCCGTGATGCGGGCGCCGCCCGTCATCGTCAGACCTCCCGCCGCGCGTCCCTGCCCGCCGCGAAGCGGCTGAGCGCTCCCGTTGCCGCCAGAGCGCGGACGAGGAACCAACCGAGCACTCCGGCGAGGACGGCTCCCGACACGACCGTCGACGCGAGGTAGATGGCATTGAACTCGGCGCTCTTCTCGATGTTGCCGATGAAGAACTCGAAGGTCCACGCGGCGACGCCGGCGCCGATACCCGCGAGAGCCGCGACGACCACCCCGAACCGGCGGTAGGCGAAGGCCGCGAAGACGAGTTCCGCCCCGAGTCCCTGCACGATTCCCGAGTAGATCGTCGACACGCCCCACACGTTCCCTACGAGCATCGAGACGATCGCGCCGATGAGCTCGACGAGGAGCGCGGCCCCCGGCTTGCGGATCACGAGCCCGCCGATGACGCCGCCGATGAGCCAGATCCCCACGGCGATGCCGCCGAATCCCGGCGTGACGGCGTCGGCGGTCTGGAACCAGAGGTACCCGACGGTGTTCCAGAGCCAGAAGATCAGGCCGGTGGCGACGCCGAGAACGGCGGCGATGACGATGTCGACGACGCGCCACCGCGTCGAGCGATCGGTCCGGGAATCCGGAGTGGTGTCGATGGATGACGATGATGCGTGCACGTTGCGTGCCCCTCTCGATGAGTGGATAGGGCACGGGTTATGAGATGTCAGACTCCCTGCGCTGGCATGATCCAGATCAGGTTCGACGGTCGAAGGTTGAGGACCTTCCTCTCAGCCCGGCTCACCGGACTCCCGTGTTCACATCGACTATAGCGCTCGGATCAGCGCTTGAGGGCCTTGATGATGAGGGCGAGCGCCTTACCGGTGACGGCGATGAGCGGAACACTCACGACGATGAGCGAGATGACGTTGGGTTCGAAGCGGACCGATCCGCTCTCGGACACGTACGCGCCGACCGGCCACGCGTACCCGCCGCCGCCGCCGCCAGAGCCCGACCCGCCGACCTTGCCCGTCGTCTTCTCCCCCGCGGCTCCGTCGCCGTTGCCCTCGCCCTCGCCGGCGCCGAATCCGAAGATGCTCACGGCGACGGGGACGATGGTCGAGCCGTCGAGGTCGACGGGGTCGCCGTAGACGGACTTGACTCCGATGGTGCGGAAACGGTCTGCGAGGTCGAGCGAAGGGTTGGTCATGCTGCCACGCTACCCGGGAGAGCAGGCTCGACCAAGGGTCAATCGTCGGGGAACGAACCGGTGCGTGGACCGGCCGCCCCGCCCTTCGACTCGCGCAGGAGCGAGGCCGGGGCGAGGGCCGCCGAGCCGAATTTCCTGCGCACCGCGTCGACCGAGTTCTCGGCCTCTCGCCAGTCCTCGTCCGGATCCCAGAGCAGCGCACCGTCGCCCACGGGCGCGAGATGCTCGGCCCGGATCCCGATGAGGCGCACGGGCCGCAGCGGACGCAGTCCCTCGAGCAGGGCGACCGCTTCTTCGTGGAGTCGGCGGCCGACCGACGTCGCCTCGGGGAGGGTGTGGGACCGGGACAGCGTGGTGAAGTCCGACCACCTCACCTTGAGGCCGATCGTGCGCGCCACCCACCCTCGCTCCCGGAGACGGACGGCGACCTTGTCCGCGAGCCGGAGTAGTTCGACGCGCAGTCGGTCGATGTCGGTGACGTCGTCGTGGAACGTGACCTCGTGCCCGATGCTCTTCTCGATGCGCGTCGTCTCGACGGAACGGGGATCGAGACCGCGGGCGAGCTGCTGGAGCTTGGCCGCGCCCGCGTTGCCCACGGCGCTGCGCAGGGCACCGATCGGCACATCGGCGATGTCGCCGATCGTCGCGAGCCCGAGCCGCCGCAGCGACTCCTCGGTTGATGGGCCCACTCCCCAGAGCGTGCGGATCGGCAGAGGGTGCAAGAACGCAAGTGTGTCCGCGCGGGGCACGACGAGGAGGCCGTCGGGCTTCGCGCGGGTCGAGGCCATCTTGGCGACGAACTTCGACGCGGCCACCCCGACCGAACACGTCAGGCCGGTCTCGTGCTCGATCCGCCGCCGGAGGAGGGATCCGATCTCGGACGGGGACCCGAGGAGACGGCGGGCTCCCGAGACGTCGAGGAAGGCCTCATCGATGCTGAGCTGCTCGACGAGCGGAGTGACGTCGGAGAACAGGCGCATGACCTCGCTCGAGTAGTGCGCATAGGCGGCGTAGTTCGGAGGGACGACGACGGCCTGAGGGCACAGGCGCAGCGCCTTCGACACGGGCATCGCCGCGCCCACCCCGAAGCGCCGGGCCTCGTACGTGGCGCTCGTCACCACAGAGCGTCCGTCGCGATTCCCGATGATGACGGGCAGACCGCGCAGCTCCGGCCGGGTGAGGAGCTCGACGGAGGCGAAGAACGCATCCATGTCGATGTGGAGGATCGGTGTCTCGGAATCGTCCGCGGTACCGACGGTGATCTGCCGTCCCGCGCCGTCGTCTCGACCCATGCGTCCATTGTCCCATCGGCCACCGACATCGGTGCCGTCGCGGCCTTCCCTGGCCGGGGAATGCCGTGGCGCGCCCGGCGTTGCTCTTGCGTAGGCTCGACACCAGGAGGCGACGATGTACGGATACGACGAGTGGCTGGAGTTCCAGCGGATCGCGGGCGACGAGTTCGGCCGGAGGGTGCACCGCGTGAGCGACTGGAGCGCAGCGACGCCAGACGCCGAGTGGGACGTGCGCGCGCTCGTGACGCACGTGACCGAGGAGCAGCAGTGGGTCCCCCCACTCCTCGACGGCCGATCGCTCCCCCAGGCACGCCTCGCCGTGGAGCCGCTCGGCGAGGATCTCGTCGTCGAGTGGGAGCGGCACCACGAGCGCGCTTCGCTCGCGTGGAGGGCCCACGACGAACGCCAGCACGTGCAGTTGTCGTCCGACACCGTGACGGCCCTGCATTACCTGACCGAGCAGGTGTCCGACGTCACCATCCACACCTGGGACCTCGCACGCGCGCTCGGTGACGACGACGTGCTCGACGAACGCCTCGTCGAGGCCGTCTGGACCGTCTTCGCCCCTCAGCGTGAGACGCTCACAGCAAGCGGCCTCTTCGCGGCCCCCGTCGCGGTCCCGGAGGACGCCCCACTGCAGTTCCAGCTCCTCGCCCTGACGGGTCGGGACCCTCGCTGACACGGAGCGCACGATTGCCCGCGATATGACGAAGCGCCGCCCACCATGTGGGCGGCGCTTCCTCTTACCACCTCGACCGCTTCGCGGCCGGCGGCGCGGATCAGGCCTGTCCGGCTCGTTCCAGGATCAGTTCGCGCACCCGAGCAGCGTCGGCCTGGCCGCGCATCGCCTTCATGACCGCGCCGATGACGGCACCCGCCGCCTGGACCTTGCCGTCCTGGATCTTCGCGAGCACGTCCGGCTGAGCGGCGAGGGCGTCGTCGATCGCCGCGATGAGGGCGCCGTCGTCCGAGACGACCGCGAGTCCACGCCCCTCGACGACCTCCTCGGGAGTGCCCTCCCCGGCGATGACACCCTCGAGGACCTGCCGGGCGAGCTTGTCGGTGAGTGTGCCGTCATCGACGAGCCGCGCAAGCGCCGCCACGTTCTCCGGGCTGATGAGGGACACCGCCTCGACGCCGGCGGCGTTCGCGAGCCGGGAGATCTCACCCGTCCACCACTTC
The DNA here is from genome assembly GCF_003990045.1 of Labedella endophytica. Lineage (GTDB taxonomy): Bacteria > Actinomycetota > Actinomycetes > Actinomycetales > Microbacteriaceae > Labedella > Labedella endophytica. The sequence goes on from NZ_RZGZ01000005.1 coordinate 59,873, forward strand.
CGGGCCGCCGCGGGGGTCGCCCCGGCGGCGATGGTCTGCTCGACCTCGACGAGGAGCCCGCCGTTCGCGACGTCCTGGAACTCGAGATCGGTGTAGCCCCACGATTCCTTCAGACGGCGGCGACGGATCGCCGGGGCCTCGGGCAACGCGGCGCGCAGCTCCTCGATCAGCTCGGCCGACGGGACCACGGGCAGCAGGTCGGGCTCAGGGAAGTAGCGGTAGTCGTCCGCGTCGCTCTTCGGCCGCCCGGCGGAGGTCGACCCGGTGTCCTCGTGCCAGTGCCGGGTCTCCTGAGTGATCGAGCCGCCCTCGGAGAGGATGACGGCCTGACGCTGGATCTCGTACCGCACCGCACGCTCGACCGAGCGGAGGGAGTTGACGTTCTTGGTCTCCGTGCGAGTGCCGAGCTTCTCCTGCCCACGCGGTCGGAGCGACACGTTGGCGTCGCAGCGGAGGTTGCCGCGCTCCATGCGTGCGTCCGAGATGCCGAGGGCGATGACGATGTCACGGATCGTGGAGACGTACGCCTTCGCGAGCTCGGGCGCGTCGTGTTCGGCACCGAAGATCGGCTTGGTCACGATCTCGACGAGCGGGACGCCTGCGCGGTTGTAGTCGACGAGCGAGTACTCGGCACCCTGGATACGGCCCGTCGAACCGCCGACGTGCGTGAGCTTGCCCGCGTCCTCCTCCATGTGCGCGCGCTCGATCGGGATCGTGCGGATGCTGCCATCGGCGAGTTCCACGTCCACCTGGCCCTCGAAGGCGATGGGCTCGTCGAACTGGGAGATCTGGTAGTTCTTCGCGAGGTCGGGGTAGAAGTAGTTCTTCCGCGCGAAACGGGACGTCGGCGCGATGCTGCAACCGAGGGCCAGCCCGAGGCTGATCGAGTAGCGCACGGCCTGCTCGTTCACCACGGGCAGCGAGCCGGGGAGCCCGAGGCACACCGGCGACACGTTCGTGTTCGGGGCGTCTCCGAAGCCGTTCGGCGCCGCCGAGAACATCTTGGTCTTCGTGTTGAGCTCGACGTGCACCTCGAAACCGAGGACGGGCTCGAACAGCTCGAGCGCCTTGTCGAAGTCCATCAGGCGATCCTTCGCCATCACTTGCCTCCCAGTTCCGGAGCCTCGGCGAGGAGGCCATGTCCCCACTGCTCGAGGAGCAGAGCCTCGAGCGCGGCGCCGGCTCGGTAGAGCCGCGCGTCCTCGCGCACGGGCGCCATGATCTGAAGTCCGACGGGCAGCCCGTCCTCCGGCGCGAGACCGATCGGAACGCTCATCGCGGGAACACCGGCGAGGTTCGCCGGGATCGTCGCGATGTCGTTGAGGTACATCGCGAGCGGGTCGTCGAGCTTCTCGCCGAGGCGGAAGGCCGTGGTCGGAGCGCTCGGGCTCACGAGCACGTCGACCGAGGCGAAGGCCTGCTCGAAGTCCCGCTGGATGAGGGTACGCACCTTCTGGGCGCTGCCGTAGTACGCGTCGTAATAGCCGGCGCTGAGCGCGTAGGTGCCGAGGATGATGCGCCTCTTCACCTCGGGACCGAATCCGGCCTCTCGCGTCGCCGACATGACCTGCTCGACGGTGCCGCCGCCCGGAGGCGAGACGCGCATGCCGAAGCGTACCGAGTCGAACTTCGCGAGGTTCGACGACGCCTCGGCCGGGAGGATCAGGTAGTACGCGGCGATCGCGTACTCGAAGTGCGGGGCGCTGACCTCGACGAGCTCGGCGCCGTTGCGCTCGAGGAGTGCCAGGGCCTCCTCGTAGCGGCGGCGGACACCGGCCTGGAAGCCGTCGCCGCTCAGCTGCGAGACGACGCCGACGCGGAGCCCGGTGAGGGCTCCTCCCGCGGCGCCCTCGCGCGCGGCCGCGGCCATCGAGGGCCATTCGTCGCGCAGTGAGGTGGAGTCGAGGGGGTCGTGTCCGCCGATGACGTCGTGCAGGAGCCCGGCGTCGAGCACGGTACGCGTGACCGGTCCGACCTGATCGAGGGAGGACGCGAGGGCGATCGCTCCGTAGCGGCTCACACCGCCGTAGGTCGGCTTCACGCCCACGGTGCCCGTGACGTGCGCGGGCTGGCGGATCGAGCCGCCCGTGTCGCTGCCGAGCGCGAGCGGAGCCTCGAAGGCGGCGACGGCGGCTGCCGAGCCACCTCCGGACCCGCCAGGGATCCGGTCGAGATCCCACGGATTGTGGGTGGGTCCGTACGCGGAGTGCTCGGTGGAGGAGCCCATCGCGAACTCGTCCATGTTGGTCTTGCCGATCGGGACGAGGCCAGCGGCCCGCGACTTCGCGACGACGGTCGCATCGAACGGCGACATGTAGCCCTCGAGGATGCGGCTACCCGACGTCGACGGCATGTCCGTCGTGACGAGCACGTCCTTGACGGCCAACGGGATCCCGGCGAGCGGCCCCAGGGCGTCGCCGGCGGCGCGGCGCTCGTCGATCGATCGGGCGTTGTCGAGGGCGTCGGACGACACGTGCAGGAACGCCGCGACCTCGCCGTCGACGGCCTCGATGCGATCGAGGTGGGCGCGCGTGACCTCGACGCTCGAGACCTCGCCGGAGGACAGGAGCTCGGAGAGCTCGCTCGCGGACTTGCGGATCAACTCGCTCACTGCTCCTCCCCCAGGATCGCCGAGACCTTGAAGCGGTCCTCGGTACGCTCGGGGGCGTTCGCGAGCGCCTGCTCACGCGTGAGGGTCTGGCCCACGACGTCGTCGCGGAAGACGTTCTGCAGGGGGACCGGGTGGCTCGTGGCGGGCACGTCCGGCGTCGCCACCTCCTGCACCTTCGCGATGCTGTCGACGATCTGATCGAGCTCGGTCGTGAGGCTCGTGATCTCTTCGGGTGTGAGTGCGATGCGGGCGAGGTTCGCGAGATGCGCGACCTGCTCCTCCGAGATTTCGGACATGGATCTCCGTCAGATGGATGTCGGGGTGTCGACCCATTCTAGGCCGTGGCCGACCGCCTCATTCGCGGCCGGGCCCACCCGTCGCGGCGGCCTCGGCCGACGCGACGTCCGAGGCGGCCGACTCATCGGACACGGCAGGCCCATCGGACATGCCCGGCCCATCGGACACGAGGGGCTCATCGGCAGCGGCCTCGTCAGCGGTCGGCTCATCAGAGGCGGGCTCATCAGCGGTCGGCACGTCAGAGGACGGCTCGTCGGCGACCGCCGGCTCACCGAGAGCAGCCGGTCCCTCCGCGACGAGGAGAGCGAACTGCTCCGCGTCGATGATCCGGACACCCAGGGTCTCGGCCTTCGCGAGCTTGGATCCGGCTCCCGGCCCCGCCGCGACGAAGTCCGTCTTCTTGGACACGCTCGACGCCGCCTTGCCACCCGCGTTGATGATGGCTTCGAGCGCTCCCTCGCGGGTGAAGCCGTCGAGCGAGCCGGTGGCCACCACCGTGACGCCCGAGAGCACGCCGCCCGCGTTCGCCGCGGCACCGGGACCCGGGTGGCCGGGGGTCTCGAAGGGCACGCCGTCGGAAGCCCATCGTTCGAGGATCTCCTGGTGCCAGTCCACGGCGAACCACTCCAGGAGGGCGTCGGCGATCGTCGGTCCGACCCCTTCGACGGCCGCGAGCTCCTCGCGCGTCGCGGAGCGCATCGCCGCGAGGGAGCCGAACCAATCGGCGAGGGCGCGAGCGGCGACCGGTCCGACATGGCGGATGCTGAGCCCCACGAGGAAGCGCCACAGGGGCTTCTGCTTCGCCGCGTCGAGGTTCGCGATGAGATCGACGGCGTTCTTCGAGGGGACGTGGGTCTCCGAACCGGAGAACGCCTCCGACTCGGGGTCGAAGGGACCGTCGGTCTTCTTCCGCTGACGTCGGAACGGCGTATCCGTCTTCTCCGAACCGTCCTCCCGGAGCTTCGGGAGTCCGGTCTCGTTGTCGCGGACGACCACCTCGATCGGGAACAGGTCCGCGAGGGTCAGTGAGAAGAGGCCGGCCTCGGTCGTGAGTGGCGGTTCCTCCGGCACGATCGGCTGGGTGAGCGCCGCCGCCGACACCTCTCCGAGCGCCTCGATGTCGAGGGAGCCGCGCGACCCGATGTGCTCGACGCGTCCTCGCACCTGCGCGGGGCAGCTCCGGGCATTGGGGCATCGGAGGTCGATATCGCCCTCCTTCGCGGGAGCGAGCGGGGTCCCGCATTCGGGGCACGCGGTGGGCATGACGAATTCGCGCTCGCTCCCGTCCCGGAGCTCCACGACGGGCCCGAGCACCTCGGGGATCACGTCGCCGGCCTTCCGCAGCACGACGGTGTCGCCGATCAGCACACCCTTGGCCTTGACGACGTCCTGATTGTGCAGCGTGGCCTGACGGACCTCGCTGCCCGCGACGCGCACCTTCTCCATGACGGCGAACGGGGTGGCGCGGCCCGTTCGGCCGACGCTCACGACGATGTCGAGGAGCTTCGTGTTCACCTGCTCCGGCGGGTACTTATAGGCGATCGCCCACCGCGGGGCACGGCTCGTGGCCCCGAGTTCGTCATGGAGGGCGAGCTCGTCGACCTTGACCACGACGCCGTCGATCTCGTGCTCGACCGAGTGGCGGTCCTCGCCGGTACGGACGATGAAGGCCGCGGCGTCCTCGATCGAGTCGACGACCGCGTAGTGCGTCGACGTCGGCAGGCCCCAGGAGGAGAGCAGCTCGTAGATCTCCGACTGGCTCGCGACGGGCGGGTCCCCCCACGCGCCGATGCCGTGCACGAGCATCCCGAGGCTCGACAACCGCCGTCCCATGAGCTCGAGCCCCTTGGCGTTCTTGCCTTCTGCCTTCTGCCGCAGCGAACCGCTCGCCGCGTTGCGGGGGTTGGCGAACACGCGCTCGCCCGCGGCCGCCTGATCGGCGTTGAGCGCACGGAACGCCTCGACAGGGAAGAACACCTCTCCCCGCACTTCGACGACCTCGGGGTGCCCGTCGCCCTGGAGCTGTGTGGGGATGACCGACATGCGGCGGACGTTCTCGGTGACGTCCTCCCCGACCACGCCGTCACCGCGCGTCGCCGCACTCGTGAGGCGCCCCCGCTCGTAGCGCAGGTTGATCGCGAGACCGTCGATCTTGAGCTCGCACAACCAGCGGACGGGTCGACCACTCGCGGAGACGACCTTGCCGGCCCACACGTCGAACTCCTCGGGAGAGAAGACGTTGTCGAGGCTCAGCATGCGCTCGAGGTGGGTCACGGGGTCGAACAGGGTGGCCTGGGCGCGACCGCCGACCGTCTGGGTGGGGCTGTCCTGGCTCTGCAGTGCCGGGAACAACCGCTCGATCTCGTCGAGCCGACGCAGCAGCGCGTCGTACTGCCCGTCGTCCACGAGTACCTCGTCGCGCTCGTAATAGGCGTCGCGCAACTCGAGGACACGCGAGGTGAGCCGCTGCGATTCGTCGGCCGCCTGCTCGGGAGAGAGGTCCGCCGGCGGGATCGCCGCCGTGTCCGTCGAGGTCTCGGGGCCGTCCGGAGTTGAGTCTGTCGCGTTCACGCGATAAGTCTAGGCAGCGCCACCGACATGCTCAGGGGGTGGCGTCCGGGCGGTCGGAGCGTCAGCCGACGGCGGCAACGGGGACCGCGCTGACGGTGCGGTCGATCGTGAACTGACCGAGCACTCGTGTGCCGAGGTACACGACCGCCGTCTGGCCGGGGGCCACACCGTCGAGGGGCACGTCGGGGACGACGACGAACTCGACGCCGCCGCTACCCTGCACGACTCGCGCCTCCGCGGGAACGGGATCGGCATGGGCGCGGATCTGCACGTCGCAGCGGAACGGCTCGCCCGTCTCATCGGCCGGATCGCCGGCCCAGGTGAAGCGGTGCCCCGCGATCTCCGCGATCGCGAGCGCCTCCTTCGGACCCACAACGACCTCGTTCGTCTTCGGTCGGACCTCGAGGACGAAGCGGGGCTTGCCGTCGTCCGCGGGAACACCGAGCCGAAGGCCGCGCCTCTGGCCGACCGTGAATGCGTGCGCGCCGTCGTGGTCGCCCACGACACGGCCCTCGCGATCGAGGATGGAACCCGTCTCCGCGCCGACGCGCTCGGCGAGCCAGCCGCGGGTGTCGCCGTCCGGAATGAAGCAGATGTCGTGACTGTCGGGCTTCGACGCGACGCTCAGTCCCCGAGCCGCCGCCTCGGCCCGCACGACGGCCTTCGAGGGGGTCTCGCCGAGAGGGAACATCGAGTGCTCGAGCTGCTCACGCGTGAGCACTCCGAGCACGTAGGACTGATCCTTCGCCTCATCGCTCGCGCGGTGGAGCTCGATCGATCCAGAGGAGGAGCGGTCGAGTCGGGCGTAGTGACCGGTCGCCACGGCGTCGAAACCGAGATCGACGGCCTTCTCGAGCAGGGCGGCGAACTTGATCTTCTCGTTGCAGCGCATGCAGGGGTTCGGGGTGCGTCCCGCCGAGTACTCGGCGACGAAGTCGTCGACGACGTCGAGCTTGAATCGCTCCGAGAAGTCCCAGACGTAGTACGGGATTCCGATGAGGTTCGCGGCCCGCTGAGCGTCCATCGAGTCCTCGATCGTGCAGCACCCGCGGCTTCCCGTGCGCAAGGTACCGGGCATCCGGCTGAGGGCGAGGTGGACGCCGACCACGTCGTGACCGGCGTCGACGGCTCGCGCCGCGGCCACCGCCGAGTCGACACCACCGGACATCGCCGCGAGAACCTTCATGCGTACCAGTCTACGGCCGGGTGCCGTCGGAGGTCCCTGGGTCAGCGGGCCCCCACGTCCCGCTCGGAGAGGCCGGCTCTCCGAGCCGAGACGATCACTCCGGGGATCGCGGCGAGGAACGCGTCGACATCCGTCTCCGTCGTCGTGCGGCCGAGCGTCACCCGGAGTGCGGACCGAGCGGCGTCCTCGGAACGACCCATGGCGAGGAGCACGTGCGACGGTTCCGGCACCCCCGCCTGACACGCCGACCCCGTCGACACCGAGATCCCGGCCATGTCGAGGAGGAAGAGGATCGAGTCGCCCTGGCACCCGGAGAACGCGAAGTGGGCGTTGCTCGCGAGGCGGCGATCGCCTGCCAGGGGCGGACCGTTCAGGACGACGTCGGGCACCTGGGCGAGGACACCGGCCACGAGCCGGTCCCGCAGCCGCTTCAACCGCTCCTGCTCGGGGTCCATCTCGGAGGCCGCGAGCCGCGCGGCAGTCGCGAACGCGGCGGCCGACGCCACGTCCTGCGTGCCGGAGCGGAGCCGACGCTGCTGTCCGCCACCGTGCTGGAGGGGCTCGACCGTCGCGGTCCGGTGCAGGGCGAGCACGCCGATCCCCTGGGGCCCGCCGATCTTGTGCGCCGACACGGAGAACGCGACCGGCCCGATCGCCCCCGACGCCCCGGAGGCCTCGCGAAGCGCGCGGAGGTCGAGGGGGACGTGGCCGTATGCGGCCACGGCGTCGAGGTGCAGGGGAACGCGGGCGTCCACGGCGAGCCGCGCGATCCGGTCCACCGGGTTGACGGTGCCGACCTCGTTGTTCGCGATGATCGCCGTCACGAGCGCCGTGCGATCGGCGTTCTCGCGGAGAACGCGCTCCAGGTGCACGGTGTCGATCGAGCCGTCGTCCAGCAGATCGACCCAGGCCGCCTCGGCACCCTCGTGCGCGACGAGCCAGTCGATGGCGTCGATCGTGGCGTGGTGCTCGCCGCGCGCGACGACGACGACGGGTCGATCGGCATCATCGTTGCGCGACCAGTACAGGCCCTTGACGGCGAGATTGATCGCCTCGGTCCCGCCGGAGACGAAGAGGGCCTCGATCCCGTCGACGCCGAGCGTCGCGGCGATGTCCTCACGCGCCTCCTCGAGCGTGCGCCTGGCCGCCTGGCCATGACTGTGGATGGAAGAGGAGTTGCCGATCGAGGACGCCGTCTCGATCCACGACGCGGCGGCCTCCGGGCGCAGCGGAGTGGTCGCGGAATGGTCGAGGTACACCGCCACGATCCCGCTCCTCCCCAGCCGTCACGCCGACGACGTCCGTCCCCCTACTGTAGAACGCATGACAGCCGCCGACGCCCTCCGCGACCTCGGTGTGAGACTCACCCCCGGCGGCGGCGAGATCCGCGTCTGGTCGGCTCATGCCACGGCCGTGGACCTCGTGATCTTCGACGACACCGACCTCGACTGGATCGTCAAGACGGTCCCGTTGCACCCCGTCGGATCCGGCGTCTGGGCGGCTCGGACCCGCAGCCTCACGGTCGGCACCCGCTACGCGCTCCGGGCGGACGGTCCCACCGGACCGAATCACGCGTTCGATCCCTCCCGGTTCCTGCTCGATCCGTGGGGCAGGGGACTCGTCCGTCGGAAGCCGGGAGTGTTCCGCTCCGCCGTGCCGGACACGGAGTTCGACTTCGGCGGCGTACCCAAACCGCGTGTGCCGCTCGACCGCACGGTCGTGTACGAGGCCCACGTGAAGGGGCTCACGCGGCTGGACCCGGCCATTCCCGAGGAGCTACGCGGCAGCTACGCGGGGCTCGCCCATCCCGCGACCATCCGGTCGCTGCAGGACCTCGGCGTCACGACCGTCGAGCTGCTCCCGATCCACGCCTTCGTGTCGGAGCAGCGCCTCATCAAGCAAGGACTCACGAACTACTGGGGGTACAACACCCTCGGCTTCTTCGCTCCTCACGCGGCCTATGCGTCGAAGCGCGCGCAGGCGGACGGCCCCTCCGCCGTGCTCCGGGAGTTCAAGGGAATGGTCAAGCTCCTGCACGAGGCCGGACTCGAGGTCGTGCTCGACGTGGTCTACAACCACACCGCGGAGGAGGGACCCGGCGGGCCGACCACGAGCCTGCGCGGTCTCGACAATGCGAGCTACTACCGGCAGACCGATGCCGGTCACTACATCGACACCGCCGGCACCGGCAACACCGTCAACTTCGCGACGGAGGCCGCCCAGCGCCTCGTGATCGACTCGCTGCGTTACTGGTCGAACGACCTGCAGGTGGACGGCTTCCGCTTCGACCTCGCACCGGCCCTCGGGCGGGACGCGACGCACGAATACCGTCGGGATCACCCGCTCCTGCGCCGCATCGTGGAGGACCCGCAGCTCGCCGGCATCAAGATGATCGCCGAACCCTGGGACACCGGGATGGGCGGATGGCAGACCGGCAACTTCACCGGCGGCTGGCACGAGTGGAACGACCGGTACCGGGATCGCGTCCGGAACTTCTGGTTGAGCGATGTGGACTACGCCCGCCGGGCCGAGCACGCCCCCGTCGGCATCGGCGGTTTCGCGACGCGATTCACCGGTTCGTCGAACACGTTCTCCGCCGAGCGCGGCCCCCTCGCCTCGGTCAACTTCGTCACGGCCCACGATGGATTCACGCTCGCCGACCTCGTGTCCTACGACGTCAAGCACAACGCCGGGAACGGCGAGTCGAATCGCGACGGCAGCGACAACAACCGCTCCTTCAACCACGGCGCCGAGGGCGACACGGAGGATCCGGCCATCCTCGCGACCCGGCGGAAGGCGATGAGGAACCTCCTCGGCACGCTTCTCCTCTCGGCGGGCATCCCCATGATCACGGCTGGCGACGAATTCGGTCGCTCCCAGCGCGGCAACAACAATCCCTACTGCCACGACTCCGAACTCACGTGGATGAGTCACAGCCTGCTCGACTGGCAGAACGACCTGCGCACGCACACCGCTCGCCTCATCCGACTGCGGGCCGAGAATCCGGCGCTGCGTCCCACCCGCTACGGCCGGCCGGGAGCGGCCACACCGGGTGCGACCAGGATGGACTGGTACGACGCCGACGGCGGGACCATGAGCGACGACGAGTGGACGCGACCCGACCACCGCACCCTGCAGTACCTCGCGAGCTCGACACCCGAGTCGGAGGGGCCGAACACGATCCTGCTCGTGGTGCACGGCATGGAGCACCCGACGACGATCCGGCTGCCGCTGCATCACGGCGTCGACCGCTACGACCTGCTCTGGTCGAGTGCGGACGAGCGTCCGCTCACGGAGGAGACGACCCACGCGCCCGGGGAGAGCGTCGAGATCCCCGGGACCTGCTTCCTGCTCTTCCGAGCGGTGTCGTGAACCGTCCCTCCCGGCGTGTGCCCGCCACTCCCGCGACCCGGATCCTCGATGCCGCCGGAGTCCGCTGGGTCGGTCGCGCCTACGCTCACGACCCGTCGGTGACCGCGTTCGGCCTCGAGGCGGCCGCGGCACTCGGGGTCCCGGCCGAGCGCGTCTTCAAGACCTTGATGGCCGACGCCGACGGAGAGATCGTCGTCGCGATCGTGCCCGTCGCGGGCCGCCTCGACCTGGGGGCGCTCGCCGCCCTGTTCGGGGCCAAGCGTGCTGTGCTCGCCGAGAGGGTCGTCGCCGAGCGCCGCACGGGCTACGTATCCGGCGGCATCAGTCCATTGGGCCAGCGGAACGCTCACCGGACGGCGATCGATGCGACGGCGATGTCCCTCGACACGGTCTTCGTCTCGGGCGGTCGACGCGGATTCGACGTCGAGCTCTCGCCGGCCGACCTCGTCTCGATCACCCGCGCCACGATCGGAGCGATCGGCGCCCCGTGAGACCGGCCCACCGCTGAGGCGCCGGTCACGCGACCGCGATGAGCCCCATCTCGACATCGCTCGCGACGTCCACGTGGTGGGGCACGATGCGCACCGTGTACCCGAAGCTCCCGGAGTGCTCGAGTCGCAATTCGCCACCGTAGACGAGGCCACCGTCCCCGGTCCCTCGACCACTCGTCGCGTCGACCGGGTGCAGCGGCATCGTCGAGATGTCGGTCAGCTCGCCGTCCATCGCGCCCGATCCGTAGACCAGTTCGACGCTCACGTCCGACGCTGCGAGTCCCCCCGAGCGACACCGAGGCGCGGAGCCGGAGCGTCTCCCCGACCTGCGGGGTGACGTCGAGACCACCCGACTCGACGTGCGTGATCGCGACCCGCGGCCACGCCTCGACGACGCGGGCCTTCCACGCGGCGAGCTCGCGTGCCGGCCGGGCCGACGACTCGGTCAAGCGCCGGGCCGCTCCCGCCGCCGGAACATAGAGCGCCCCGACGTACTCCCGCACCATACGATCGGCGCTCAGCACCGGTGACAGGGTCGCGAGGGAGTGACGTACCCGTTTGAGCCAACCGTGCGGGACCCCGGACTCGTCACGGTCGTAGAAGCTCGGGACGATGTGGTGCTCGAGCAGCTCGTAGAGCGAGGAGGCCTCGATCCGGTCCCGTTCCTCCGCCGTCACGTTCGCGGCGGCCGTCGGGATGGACCATCCGTTGTCGCCGTCCGCGAACTCCGCCCACCAGCCGTCGAGGACCGAGAGGTTGAGAGATCCGTTGAGCGCCGCCTTCATCCCAGAGGTCCCGCACGCCTCGAGAGGGCGGAGCGGGTTGTTCAACCACACGTCGGTGCCGGGGAAGAGCGTCTTGGCCATCGCCATGTCGTAGTCGGGGAGGAAGACGATCCGCGAGCGTACGTCCGGTTCCGCCGCGAACTCCACGAGCTGTTGGATGAGGCGCTTGCCCTCGTCGTCCGCCGGGTGGGATTTACCCGCGACGACGATCTGCATCGGGCGTTCGGGATCGAGCAGGAGGGCTCGGAGGCGATCCTCGTCGTGCAGCATGAGCGTCAGCCGCTTGTACGTGGGCACCCGCCGCGCGAACCCGATCGTCAACAGCGCGGGATCGAGCACCCCGCGCACCCACTCGGGCACGACACCACCCGGGTTCTGGGACAGCCACGAGGCCCCGACCCGTCGTCGAGCGTCCTCGACGAGGTCGACGCGGAGCCGGCGCTTGGTCTCCCACAGGTCCGCATCCGATACGCGGGCGTCACGCCACTCCACCGCCGTCGTATCCCGGGTCCCCCACGTGCGTTCCGCGAGATCGGCGATCTCGGGGCTCGTCCACGTGGCCGGGTGAACGCCGTTCGTGATGGAGCCGATGGGGATGTCGTCCTCGTCGAAGCCCGGCCAGAGCGAGGAGAACATCCGGCGGGAGACCTCGCCGTGCAACTGGGAGACCCCGTTCGCGCGCTGCGCGAGCCGGAAGCCCATGATGGCCATGTTGAAGGCCGGATCCCGCCCGTCGCTCGTCGAGGCCTCGAGGCCGAGCGAGAGGACGTCAGCCCTCTCGACCCCCGGGAGCAGCTCGGTCGAGAAGTACCGGCCGATGAGCTCGGGATCGAAGCGATCGATACCGGCGGGAACGGGAGTGTGCGTCGTGAAGACGGTCCCGCCCCTGACCACCTCGAGGGCCTCGGCGAAACTCAGGCCGCCTCCGACGAGATCGGAGATCCGCTCGAGACCGAGGAAACCGGCGTGCCCCTCGTTGGTGTGGAACACCGTCGGCATGTCCGCCCCGGTGAGGTCGCTCCAGCGCTTGATCGCCCGGACCCCTCCGATGCCGAGGAGCAGCTCCTGACGGAGCCGGTGCTCCTCCTCTCCGCCGTAGAGCCGGTCGGTGACCTGGCACAGGTCCGGTTCGTTCTCGGGAACATCGGTGTCGAGCAGGAGGAGCGTGACCCGCCCCACGTGGGCGACCCACACGCGAGCGTTCAGGGACCGGCCGTCCGGGAGGGCGAGCACCACATCGACGGGGGTGCCGTCGAGGTCGCGCAGGACGGACAGCGGGAGTCCGTCCGGGTCGACGACGGGGTAGGTCTCCTGCTGCCATCCATCGGACGAGAGGGACTGGCTGAAGTAACCGGCCCGGTAGAACAGCCCGACCGCGACGAGCGGGACGCCGAGGTCCGACGCGCTCTTCACGTGGTCGCCAGCGAGGATGCCGAGACCACCGGAATACTGGGGCAGCGCGGCCGTGATCCCGTACTCCGGCGAGAAGTAGGCGATCGAACGGGGTGCGGACTCGCCGAGTCCCTGGTACCAGCGCGGCTCGGTGAGATACCGCTCCAGGTCGTCTCGAAGGTCCTCGACGCGGCGAACGAAGTGGTCGTCGTCTGCGAGTTCGTCGAGCCGCGATTGGGAGAGCGAGGCGAACAGTTCGGAGGGATCCCGTGTGAGACGGTTCCCGTTCCCGGGGACCATGTCCGCGAAGAGCGCCATGGTCGGTTCATGCCAGACCCACCGCAGATTCCCCACGAGGGTCTCGAGCGCCGCGAGGCGCTCGGGTAGGGCTGGACGGACGGCGAAACGACGGATGGCCTTCACGCGCTCAGCTTAGAGGAGCGGGCCTGGCCGGAAAGGAGGCGGAGTGTAGCGGGTCGTGACTCCACTGCCACAGCCGCGTCGCGCCCCTGCCGTTGCGGAGCCCGACCCGGTACGGTCGGAGGGTGGCTAAGAAGAAGGCCGGTCTTCCGGCCGCACGCGATGTCCAGTCGGCGGCGACGCCGAATCGAGCGGTCTCGGAACCGGTGAGCCCCTCGGTGCCGGGGTCCGGCACTGCCGTGGCGGAGGACCCGGCGCCCGCCGCGGAGGTCCAGCAGACCACCTCGGCGACCGCGACCATCGGGCGGTTGCCTATCCTCGGGATCTCCCCGGAGGTCGAGGGCGGACGGTGGCCCGCGAAGGCCTTCGCCGGCGAGGTCGTCACCTTCGGTGCGACCGCCTTCCGCGAGGGACACGACCTGATCGGTGTCCGTGCCCTCCTCACCTCCCCGACCGGCGTCTCGTCGAGCGTCGTCCTGGACCCCGGCCCCGCTGGAACGGACACCTGGTACGGAGACGCCCGACTCGACGAGGAGGGAGCCTGGTCCTTCCGCATCCTCTCGTTCGCTGACGAGTTCGCCACGTGGCACCACAACGCCGAGATCAAGATCGATGCGGGCGTCGACGTCGAGCTCATGTACACGATCGGCGAGCAGCTCCTGAACGCCGCGGCGACCGATCCGGAGCGCTCCGAGGAGAAGCGACGCCTTCTCGCACGGCACGCCGCGACCCTGGCCTCGTCGAGCGATCCGGACGCCCGGCGCGCCGTCCTCGACGACACGGATCTCGCCGCGATCGCTCGCGAGAACCCCTTCATGGGGATCCGATCGTTCTCGGACGAGCGCACCATCACGGTCGAGCGCACCCGCGCCGGATTCGCCTCGTGGTACGAGTTCTTCCCCCGATCGGAGGGCGCGAAGCGCAACCCGGACGGCTCCTGGATCTCCGGAGACTTCACGACGGCGACCAAGCGCCTCCCCGCCGTCGCCGCCATGGGCTTCGACGTGGTCTACCTCCCGCCGATCCACCCGATCGGTCGCGCCTTCCGCAAGGGACCGAACAACACGCTCGACGCGGGCCCGAACGATCCCGGCTCGCCGTGGGCGATCGGATCGGCGGAGGGTGGTCACGACGCCATCCACCCCGACCTCGGCTCCGTCGCCGACTTCGAGGCCTTCGTCGCGTCGGCCGTGGACCTGGGTATGGAGGTCGCGATCGACCTCGCCCTGCAGGCGTCGCCCGACCACCCCTGGGTCACCGAGCACCCCGAGTGGTTCACGACCCTGCCGGACGGCACGATCGCCTACGCGGAGAACCCTCCCAAGAAGTACCAGGACATCTACCCGATCAACTTCGACAACGATCCGGAGGGTATCCGCACCGAGGTCCTGCGCATCGTCCGCTACTGGATGTCGCTCGGGGTCCGCACGTTCCGTGTCGACAACCCGCACACCAAGCCCGTCGAGTTCTGGGAATGGCTCATCGGGCAGGTCAACGCGACCGACCCGGACGTTGTCTTCCTCGCCGAGGCGTTCACCCGACCCGCGATGATGCGAGCCCTCGCGAAGGTCGGCTTCCAGCAGGGGTACTCCTACTTCACGTGGCGCAACACCCGCGAGGAGCTCGAGGAGTTCTTCACGAGCATCTCCACGGAGACCGCCGACTACTACCGCCCGAACCTCTTCGTCAACACCCCCGACATCCTCACCGAGTACCTGCAGTTCGGCGGACCGGCCGCCTTCACGATCCGCGCGGCCCTCGCGGCCACCGCCGGTCCGCTCTGGGGCGTCTACTCGGGCTTCGAACTGTTCGAGAACGTCGCCCGTCCGGGTTCCGAGGAGAACATCGACAACGAGAAGTACGAGTACAAGCCGCGCGACTACGCGGCGGCCGAAGCCGCCGGGTCTTCGCTCGGGCTCTTCATCGGCACGCTCAATCGCGCTCGCCGCGAGCACCCGGCGCTCGGCCAGCTCCGCAATCTGCGCCTGCACTCGTCCGACGACGACAACATCCTCGTCTACTCGAAGCACCTGAGCGCCGAGCTCTCCCCCACCGGTTCGGCCGACACCGTCATCGTCGTGGCGAACGTCGACCCGCACTCGGTCCGTGAGACCGTCGTGCATCTCGACTCCACGGCGTTCGGCATTCCCCACGGCACCCCCTTCCGCGTCCGCGACGTCGTCACCGACACCGTCTGGGAGTGGGGCGAGCACAACTACGTCCGCCTGGACGCCTTCACCACCCCTGTGCACATTCTCGAGATCCTGGAGGACCGACCGTGAGCACGATTCCCCCCATCCCCCCGCTCCCGTCGGACGCCCCGTCGTCGACACCGTCTCCCGACGGCGCCCTCGACGCGGCCGACACCGTGGAGCCCACGCCCGTCGACGCCGGGAGCGTCGAGCACGTCTCCCCCGCGAGCCAGCGATCCGCCCCGGACAAGGTGGCGCTCCCCGACGTCTCCGACGACGTCCTCGACGCCGTCGCGGCCGGCACCTACCACGATCCCCACTCCGTGCTCGGCAGCCACCCGGTCTCCTCAGAGGGCGTCTCGGACGCGCTCACGGTGATCCGGACGCGTCGTCCCGTCGCCTCGCGCGTCGCTGCGGTCCTGGACTCCGGTGCGCGCGTGGAACTCACCCATGTGCGATCCGGGATCTGGCAGGGAGCCCACGTGGCCGGCCACCAGCCCTACCGCATCGAGGCGAGCTACGAGGGCGGTCCGGACTGGATCGCCGACGACGCCTACGCCTTCGCTCCGACGGTCGGCGAGCTCGACCTCCACCTCATCGGTGAGGGCCGGCACGAGAGGCTGTGGGACGTGCTCGGCGCCCACCATCGCACCCTCGGCACCGCCGAGCGCGCCGTGTACGGAACCTCGTTCAGCGTCTGGGCGCCCCATGCGAGCGCCGTGCGCGTCGTCGGTACCTTCAACGACTGGAACGGCGAGGGGCACGCGTTGCGCTCGATGGGCGGCTCCGGCGTGTGGGAGATCTTCGTTCCCGGCGTCGACCCCGGCGCGCTCTACAAGTTCCAGCTCCGCGGTCGCGACGGCGAGTGGCTCTCGAAGGCCGATCCGCTGGCCCGGCACGCCGAGACCGAGGGCCTCACGGCCTCCATCGTCACCGAATCGCATTACGCGTGGAACGACGATGCGTGGATGACGAAGCGCGCCGCCACGAACCCGCACGATGGCGCGATGAGTGTCTACGAGCTGCACGCCGGCTCGTGGAGGCTCGGGCTCGGCTACCGCGAACTCGCCGATCACCTGATCGAATACGTCACTGAGCTCGGGTTCACCCACGTCGAGTTCATGCCGCTCGCCGAGCACCCCTTCGGCGGCTCCTGGGGCTACCAGATCACGGGCTACTACGCGCCCACGAGCCGCTTCGGTTCTCCCGACGACCTGCGGTACCTGATCGACCGACTCCACCAAGCGGGCATCGGCGTGCTCATGGACTGGGTGCCCGGACACTTCGCGACCGACGCCTGGGCCCTCGCCCGCTTCGACGGCGAGGCACTCTACGAGCACCCGGACCCCCGTCGCGGGGAGCACAAGGACTGGGGAACGTTCATCTTCGACTTCGGGAACCCGCAGGTGCGGAACTTCCTCGTCGCCAACGCGCTCTACTGGATCGAGGAGTTCCACGTCGATGGTCTTCGGGTCGACGCGGTCGCGTCGATGCTCTACCTCGACTACTCCCGTGAAGACGGCGAGTGGCTGCCGAACATCCACGGCGGGAACGAGAACCTCGAGGCCATCAGCCTCCTGCAGGAGGCGAACGCGACCGCTTACCGCCGGAATCCCGGTGTCGTGATGATCGCCGAGGAGTCGACCAACTGGGGCGGTGTCACGGCGCCGACGAGCGGGGGCGGGCTCGGGTTCGGGTTCAAGTGGAACATGGGCTGGATGCACGATTCGCTCCAGTACATCGCCAACGATCCGATCCACCGCACGTACCACCACGGCGAGATCACCTTCTCGTTCCTGTACGCGTACAGCGAGAACTTCCTCCTGCCGATCAGCCACGACGAGGTCGTGCACGGCAAGGGGTCGCTCCTCAACAAGATGCCGGGCGACCACTGGCAGAAGCTCGCGAACCTCCGCGCCTACCTCACCTTCATGTGGTCGCACCCCGGCAAGCAGCTGCTGTTCATGGGCCAGGAGTTCGGTCAGCTCTCCGAGTGGTCGGAGGCCCGCGACCTCGACTGGTGGATCCTCGACCAGCCGGCTCACCGGGGCCTGCACTCCCTCGTGATGCAGCTCAACCGCGTCTACCGCGAGAACCCGGCGCTGTGGGCCCTCGACAACGACCCGTCCGGTTTCGAGTGGCTCGACGGCGGGGACTCCACCCACAACATCGTGTCGTTCCTCCGACGCGACGGGAACGGAGACGAGATCGCCGTGTTCATGAACTTCTCGGGCGCCACCGTCGGTCCCTACCGTGCTGGACTGCCCCAGGCCGGCGTGTGGGACGAGATCCTGAACTCCGACGCCGGCGACTTCGGCGGTTCGGGTGTCGGCAATCTCGGGAGCGTCACGGCACGCGACGAGCCGTGGGCCGGCCGACCGGCCTCCGCCGACATCACGCTGCCCCCGCTCGCGGGACTCTGGCTGAAGCGCCGGCGCTGACGCACCGGTGCCGCCGCGTGCGGCGCCGGACGACCGAGAAAGGGGGCGTCCCGACCATGGTCGGGACGCCCCCTTCCTCGTGTGACGGTGCGTGCCGCACCACCGCCGGGATCAGTAGAGCAGGCCGGCCAGCCGGGCACGCGCCGAGACGACGAGTGGGTCGGTGACACCGACGATCTCGAAGTACTGGAGGATCCGCTCACGCACTCGGTCCCGATCGTCGGGGTCGAGCGTCGGGAAGAGGGCGAGCAGCCGGTCGAAGGCGTCCGTGACGTGACCGCCGGAGAGATCGAGGTCGGCGACGTCGAGGGCGGCGTCGACGGAGGTGGCGTCGGCGGCCGCGGCGGAGCGCATGGCGTCGACGGTCTTGCCGTCGAGGCGATCGAGCAGGCTCACCTGAGCGAGACCGGCCACGGCCTCCCTGTCGTTCGGCTGCTGCGCGATCTGCTTCGTGTACGCCGCGATGGCGGTCGCGTAGTCGCGTCGGGCGATCGCGTCGTATGCCTCCTGGTGGAGCGGCGGGAGCTCGGGCTCCGGAGCCGGCTGATCCGCGGCGCCGTCCACGACGACCTGACCCGCGACGCCGCTCTGTGCGGCCGCCTCGATGACGCGACCGAGCACGTCCGCGAGCTGTGCTTCCGGGACGGCGCCCTGGAAGAGCGGCATCGGCTGCCCGCCGATGAGCACGACGACGGTCGGTGCCGTCGTGGCCTGCAGCCCCTGGACGAGCTGAGGGTTCGCGTCGATGTCGACGCGCACGATGACGAGGTGCCCATCGTGCTGGCCCACGAGGCGTTCGAGGACGGGGCTCAGGGCGACGCTCACGTCCGAGCGAACGGAGTAGAGGTCGACGACGACGGGCACCCGCGAGGACAACTCGATGAACTGGCCGAAGTTCTGGTCGTTCCCCTCGAGCACGAGCGACGGGACGCGGACGGTGTCGGGTGCGGCGCCCGACGGCGCCGGTCGGCTGCCGGCGGCCTGGGGGGCCGGCTGGCGGCTCGACAGACCGGAGAGGTCGACGGCACCGCGGAGGTTCGCTCCCGGGTTCATGGGGATGCTCATGGCAGTTCCTTCGCAGAGATGAGTGACTGGCTGAAACCGAGCAGGACGACCTGATCGGTCGAATCCGCTGGCGGGACGTAGAACAGGAGCTGATCCGCGTATTGGACCTCGGCCCCCTTCGCCGTCTCCTCGAGCCCGACGATGGCGGCCACGGCTCCCTGGAGCTTCACGACGGCTCCCGTCTCGGTGGGCTTGACCGTCTCGCTCTCCATCATGCTCACGGCGACGATGGCGCCGGACGAGATCGTCGAGAGGCCGATCGGTTCGGTCTCCCCCGGGCCGACGGAGAAGTCGATGTTCGCCGTCGACGGGAGCTGCTCCTGCTTCGTCGCCCGGTCGGCGGCGATGAGCTCACGGAACGGATCCGATTCGGCGAACGACGCCGCGAACTGGCTCTCGGCTCCGTTGGCGATCAGGTCCGAGTACTGCGCGGCCAGATCGGCGGGAGGGACGAGCATGAGCGGCGAGTCGGGCGGGATGAACGCCGCTCCGATGGAGGCCGGTGCCGACTCGGGAATGGTCGCGTTCGGCTCCAGAGCGACGGCATAGGAGACCTTGTAGCTGGACCGCGGGGTCTCCTGCTGGAGCATCATGGCGATGAGCGGGGTCTCGGTGTCCTCCTGGTCGCCGACGACGGTGAAGACGGACCGCGGCCATACGTCCGTTGCCTGGGGAAGCGAGAGGAGCAGCGGCGAGGACGGGATCGTCCGCGGCACCGCGTAGTCGGAGACCTTCCCGCGCGTGGTGTAGTTCGACTGACGCTCGAGCAGAGCGGCACCGGTGAACCGGGTCGCCGCGAGTTCGCTGTTCCGATCGGCGTCGGCCTCGGTCGCAACCGCCGAGATCCGGGAGATGACGCGCTCGAGCTGGGCAACCGTGACGGCGGGAGCAGGCGCGTCCTCGGTCGCCTCGGGGACGATGGCGGCGCTGTCGGTGGGTTCCGGGGTCTGTCCGGCGGAGGACAGGTCCGGCCAGTAGTTGGCCGAACAGCCGCTCAGAAGAAGGCCGGAGATGAGGAGCACGGGCATCCCGACCCGCATGCTCGCGCGCACTCGGGCGCGGCGCTGCCGGCGGCGGCGGCGCGGCGGTTTCGCGGTCTGCTCGAGCCCAGGACCGGCGGTGATCCCCTTGCGGCGAGGGCCGCGGGACTTCCGGAGGTGGTTCAGTCCGAGGAGATAGAGGACGAGTCCGACCACGAGAAGCAGGATCCCCCCCGCGATGAGGGGGCCGGCCCAGGGAGTGGCGTTGCTCACGGGCCAGGACAGGCGCACGGTCGCCGGGGCGGCCTGCTCTCCGTCGGAGGCGATGAGGACGCTCACGTCGTCCGGGACGCTGATCGGCGCGATGACGGCCTGATCCTCGACGTATTCGCTCAACCAGAGGTCGGAACCGCGGGGGTCGACCGTCTCGTCCGACGAATCGGCGTCGGACCCGGCTTCCGCTTCGGCCCCCTCGTCGGTCTCCGCCTCGGCGTCGCCCTCGTCCTCGGGTGCGGCGGTCTCGGGCGCGGCGGTCTCGGGCGCGGTGGCTCCCGGATCGGTGGTCTCGGGAGCGGCACCCTCGGACGGATCCGGGGTGGCGTCTGGTGTCTCCTCGGCTCCGCCCCGGATCGTCGTCTCGAGTTCCCCGGTCTCCTCGTCGACGGAGAGTTCGGCGTACTCGCTGTCGCCGAGCCAGGCCATGACGTCGCTCGTGCGGCCGTAGGCGACGAAGACCGTGTCCGACCCTGTGGCGGTGACCGTCTGAGATCCCTCGCGGGAGTTGAGGACGGCTCCGCTGACGAGCGTGTAGGGAAGGCCCCCGGACACGACGCCTTCCGAGGCGACGGTCGACGGCGGCAGGAAGACCGTCCGCTGGGCGATGCCCAGGACGATCATCGCCGCGGCGACGACGAATGCGGCGATGGCGAGAACGAAACGCACGAACACTCCTTCTACGTTGCCGATGGACGGCCGGAAAGGCACGTCGAGCGGTATGGACACGGCGCGGCAACGGACACGGGACGATCCAGAATATCCGATAAAGACTGTGCGCCGCCTCCGGGGCGTCCTGGGACGGCCCGATACACCCCTCTCGCCGTGTCGCGGACCGTGCCCCGGCCGCCCATAGGATGATCGGATCGCGAGCGAAATGAGGGCGGATGAGGATTCAGAACGCGTTCCGCGTCGGGCTCGTCGGCACGCTCGGTGTCGGCCTCGGCCTCCTGATCCTGCTGTCGATCGTCACGCTGCAGACGATCCTCGTCTACATCGGGGCCGCGCTGTTCCTGGCGCTCGGGCTCGACCCCATCGTCACGTGGCTCGAGCGCCGCGGACTCCCCCGCTGGGTCGCCCTCGTCATCGTCGTCGTCGTCCTCCTCTGTCTGTTCGGCGGCCTCGTCTGGATGGTCGTGCCGATCATCGTCGATCAGATCAGCGACCTCGCGCGACTCGTTCCGCTCCTGCAGCAGCAGGTCGCCTCGAACGAGTTCATCGAGAACCTGCGCGAGCAGTTCCCGTTCCTCAACGTCGACCTCATCATCAGCGAAGCCGGGTCGTTCATCACCGACAACATCACGAACATCGGAAGCGGTGCCGTGCAGGTCGTGTTCGCGATCGGCTCCGGATTCTTCGGCGCCCTCATCGTGCTCATCCTCACGATCTATTTCACGGCGTCGCTGCCCGCCACCATGCGCGGGCTCTACCAGCTCGTCCCCGCCACGAAGCGTGAGCGTTTCGCCGATCTCGCCGAGCAGATCACGACCTCGGTCGGGCGGTACGTCACGGGCCAGGTGACGATCGCCGCATGCAGCGGGATCCTCAGCTACATCATGCTGTCGATCATCGACGCGCCGTTCCCGCCCGTGCTCGCCTGCATCGGCTTCTTCTTCTCCCTCATCCCGCTCGTCGGCACGCTGACGGGCTCGATCATCATCTCGCTCGTCTGCCTCATCCCGGGTCTCGGTTCACCCGTCACCGCCCTGATCGCGGCCGTCTACTACCTCGTGTACATGCAGGTGGAGGCCTACGTGCTCAGCCCGAACATCATGAAGCGCGCCGTCGCCGTCCCCGGTGCCGTCGTCGTCATCGCCGCCCTCGCGGGCGGCTCCCTGCTCGGGATCCTCGGCGCCCTCATCGCCATCCCCACGGCGGCCGCCGTCCTGCTCATCATCAAGCAGGTCGTCATCCCCCGCCAGAACGAGCTCTGACGCGGCAGGCTGCGCCGGGTCCGCCACCCACACGTCGGACTCTGACGCGCCGAGCACTCATGCGCCGCGCCCTGACGCGTCCTATTCGGCGTCGGGCCACGTCGTCGCGAGCGGGAGCGCGTCGGGGTTGACGGCCGCGACGATCTCGGTGAGGACCCGGCGGGTGAGGTTCTCCCCCACCCAGAGGTGCTTGCCGCCCTCGACCGGGATGAGGACGGCGTCGGGCACCGACGCGAAGCGCTCGACCGCCTCGGGGGGACGGAGGTAGTCGTCGAATTCGGGAACGAGCACGATGAGACGCCTGGCGTCGCCGTTCCACGCCGCGACCTCGTCGGCCGTCGCACGATGCAGCGGCGGGGACAGCAGGATCGCTCCCTCCACCGGGTGCTCCCGCCCGTACTTGAGAGCGAGCTCGGTTCCGAACGACCATCCGACGAACCAGGGGTGCGGGAGGCCTCGCTCCGTCACGAATCGCATCGCGGCCGCGACATCGGCGCGTTCGGCGATCCCGCCGTCGAAGTCGCCGTCGCTCGTCCCGCGCGGCGATGTCGTCCCGCGCGTGTTGAAACGCAGCACGTTGAGGGAGGCGAGCGCCGGGAGGCGCCCCGCCGCCTTGCGGAGGACGTGCGAATCCATGAATCCGCCGGCCGTCGGAAGAGGATGCAACGTCACGAGAGTCGCGACCGCGTTCCCGTCCTCGGGACCCGCGAGCTCTCCGACGAGGGTCAGCCCGTCTTCCGTCGTCAGCTCGATGTCCTCTCGACGCGCGGGCAGCTCGATTCCCCCACGGATCTCCATCATCGACGTCCTTTCGTCCAGGTGCGGCCGGTCATCCGATCCGCCAGCAGTGCAGATGCCAGTGGCGGCGAGCCGCGAGGTCGGCCGCATCGCCGAGCGGCCCGTCCGTACGCCACGCGACGACGTGCGCGATGCCGGCATCGATCGTCCCGCCGCACCCGGGGCAGACGTAGTCCTTCTGTGCGCGCGATGTCGAGATCGGCTGCACGGACCACGTCACGCCCCGACGCACCTCGGTACGCTTCCATCCCTGGAGGAGCGAGGACAGATCGGACTCCTCGCGACCGGAGGATGCCGCGCCCGATCGTCGCGGTCGATTACTGCGTGGCATGGCGCTCGGCTCCCGTCCTCCATCGATCGTACGCGGTCGGCACGGTGCGAGTCGGATCGGGAGGGACAGCGGCGAATCACGGAGGTGCCGACGCTCTCCCCTCAGTGCACAGGGCGCAACGACGGACGGATCAGCCGATCAGTACCACCCGACGGACTGGGAATGTCCCCAGGCCCCGCACGGTGTTCCGTATCGACCGCTGATGTAGCCGAGACCCCACTCGATCTGCGTGGCGGGATTGGTCGCCCAATCCGCACCGGCACTCGCCATCTTGCTGCCGGGCAGCGACTGGGGAATGCCGTAGGCACCGGAACTGGTGTTGTGGGCGTTGACCCGCCAACCCGATTCCTTGTTCCACAGGGCGACGAGGCAGGAGTACTGGTCCTCGCCCCACCCGCGCGCCGCGACCTTGTCGTAGGCGATCGCCTGAGCGGTGCCCGGGTCGGGGACGGCGGCGCTCGGAGCGACGAAGCCGGAACCGGAGTCCTCGTCGTCCTCCTCTTCCTCCACCACGGGGGGCGGAGGAGGAGGCGGGGGCGGCGGAGCGGCCTCCGAGTCGTAGACATCACGCGTGAACGTCGTGTCGTACGCCCCCGAGAGGGCCAGGGACTGGACCTCGGTCTGCTCGTAGCGCGGCACGATCTGGAAGTACGGCGACGCCGTGGCTCCCGAGTACGGGTCGACCACATTGACGGCGATGAACCCGATGGCCGCCGCGGATCCCAGGAGGGTCAGCGGAAGGCTTCTGCGCGAACGCGTTCGGGAACGACCGACGTTCCGCCGGCGGTCTGCGACCGGGACAGGAGTTGAGAGTGCTTGATGCTTACCCACGATCCCCCGATTTTAGCGTAGATCACGGAAATGTCACGAAAGCGTTCAGCGGGTCACCGAACGGCGAGCATCACGTCGACGACCGCGTCGAGCACACGGTCCACCTGCTCCTCGGAATAGCCGCCGCGCTGCGCGCGGAAGACGGACGTCCGGACGACGTCCACATCCACGGCCGCCCCCGTCTCGAAATAGGCCACCAGGCGCTTCGCGAGAGCATCGACGTCCTCGATGTCGTACCCCTGGGTGAGGCGGCCGACACGCCGGAACCTCTCCCCCGTCGGCCGCGACAGACGGTTGAGCAGGACCTGAGCGGTCTCGCGCGTCTCCGCGAGCCACGCCCGGCGTCCCACGACATCGAGGGACCGTTCCCGCTCCCTCACCGCGAACGCATCCTCGAGACGCTCGAGGGCCGCGTCGACGTGGGAGGTCGAATAGCCCTTCCGGACGAGCCCGAACGAGACCCGTCGGATGTCATCGGCCGTCAGGACCGGTTCGGCGGAGGGATCCAGATCGTACGCGGCACGGGCATCCCGGAGGAACGAGTCGACCTCGTCGGGATCGTAGCCGCGGCCACGACGGACACTGGGGAAGGGAGGCGTGGTCACCGTCCCATTCTTGCTCACGTCGCGGCGCGTCGCCGTGCGACCTTCCGTCACGCTCACGTGAAGATCACGAACAGCAGGTACGCGGCCGGTGCAGACGGCAGGATCGAGTCGAGACGATCGAGGAAACCACCGTGGCCCGGTAGCCAGGAACTCATGTCCTTCACGCCGATGTCGCGCTTGATCATCGATTCGGACAGGTCCCCGATCGTCGCGGTCACGATGATGACGGCGCCGAAGATCATGCCGACCCACCAGGGCTGATCGAGGAGGAAGACCGCCAGCAGGACTCCCGCGACCTGGCTCAGCACGAGCGCTCCCGCGAACCCCTCCCAGGTCTTGTTCGGGCTGACGCGCGGGGCCATCGGGTGCTTGCCGAAGGTCAGGCCCGAGGCGTACGCGCCGACGTCGACCACGACCACGAGCGCGATGAACGCGAACACCCACAGCTCGCCACCGTCGCGAGCGACGAGGATGACCGCGAAGCTCGCGAGTCCCGCGATGTAGGCCTGGACGAAGACCGCGGCGGCGAGGTCGAGGATCACCGCGAGCGGCGCACGACCGTCCGCATCGGCCATCTGCGCGATGAGACGCCAGACGAGCACGAAGGTGATCGCGGCGATCATGACGGCCCAGCGGGTGGGGCCGTCGGTGAAGTAGGCGGCGGCGACGATGACGAGGCCAGCGCCGGCGGCCGGCCAGCGGTCCGCGCGGCGGTCGGAATGGCGGAGCGCCGTCGCGAGCTCGAGGGTCGTGAAGACGATGACAGCTGCTCCGAAGACCGCGAAGAGACCCTTGAACAGGAAGAGGCTCAGGAGGAGCGCGGCACCGAGACCGACGCCGATGCCCACGGCCATGAGCAGGTTCCGACCCACGCGTGCCTCCACACGTTCGTTCGCCTGGTCGAACTGCGCACGGGCCTCGGTCACGCGTCCCTCGAGGTCCGCGCGCGTCGTCCGCACGCGGTCCTCGATCTCGGCGCGCTTCGCGTTCAACTGCGACTGCCGACGAGCCTCAGAAGGGACTGTCGGAGACGCCGGTTCGTCACCGTCCGGCATCGTCACGTCCGACGCCGTCCTGCCGGGTTTCGACTCACGGTCAGACCTCGAGCAGCTCTGCTTCTTTGCGCTTGAGCGCCTCGTCGATGGCGTCGATGTGCGACTTGGTGAGCGCCTCGAGTTCCTTCTCACCACGGGCGACGTCGTCGTCACCGACCTCGCTCTTGAGGGCGTCGAGGTCGTCCTTCGCCTTGCGACGGATGTTGCGGACGGACACCTTCGCGTCCTCGGCCTTCGTTTTGACGAGCTTGACGAACTCCTTGCGGCGCTCCTGCGTGAGCTCGGGGAGGCTCACACGGACGAGGTTGCCGTCGTTGGTGGGGTTGGCACCGAGATTCGGCATGTCCCGGATGGCCTGCTCGATGTCGCGCAGCGCACCCTTGTCGTACGGCGTGACGATGAGTGTGCGCGCCTCCTGGTTCTGCAGGGAGGCGAGCTGCCCGAGGGGCGTCGGGGTGCCGTAGTAGTCCACGAGCACCTTCTGGAACATCTGCGGGTTGGCCCGCCCCGTGCGAACGGTGGCAAAATCGTCCTTCGCCACCTCGACGGCCTTGTCCATTCGGCTCGATGCATCGGCCAAAACGTCCGCGATCACTCGGTTCTCCTTACGTAACGACAATCCTCGACGAGTCTAGTTGCTGACGAGGGTTCCGATTTCCTTGCCCTCGATCGCCGCGGTCACGTTGCCCTCGGGCTCCATGCCGAACACGCGCATCGGCATGCCGTTGTCCATGCAGAGGCTGAAGGCGGTGGAGTCGACGACCTTCAGGCCGCGCTGGAGCGCCTCCTGGTAGGAGATGCGGTCGATCCGTGTGGCGTCGGGGTCCGTGCGCGGGTCGGCCGTGTAGACCCCGTCGACGCCGTTCTTGGCGAGCAGCACGCTCGAGGCGCCGATCTCGAGGGCCCGCTGCGCCGCGACGGTATCGGTGGAGAAGTACGGGAGGCCCGCTCCGGCACCGAAGATGACGACCCGCCCCTTCTCGAGGTGGCGCTCGGCCCGGCGCGGGATGTACGGCTCGGCGACCTGCGTCATCGCGATCGCCGACTGGACGCGGGTCTCGGCGCCGGCCTGCTCGAGGAAGTCCTGGAGCGCGAGGGCGTTCATGACCGTTCCGAGCATGCCCATGTAGTCGGCCCGTCCGCGGTCCATACCGCGCTGGGACAGCTCGGCCCCGCGGAAGAAGTTGCCTCCGCCGACGACGATCGCCACCTCGACCTCGCGGGCCGCCGCGGCGATCTCGCGGGCGAGCTGACTGACGACGTCGGGATTGACCCCGAGAGCTCCGGCGCCGAACGCCTCCCCCGAGAGTTTCAGAAGTACACGTCGTTTCTGCGGTGCGGTCATGTGGGCCGGTTCCTTCCCGAAGGTCTTGCCTAAAACTAGTGGGCGGCGGGGTTCGCCGTACACACGAAAGAGTCCGGATCGCCATGGGCGATCCGGACTCTCTCATTCATGGGTTACGCGCCGACCTTGAAGCGGACGAAGTCGGTCACCGTGAGGCCTGCGGCCTCGAGGATCTTCCCGACCTGCTGCTTGTTGTCGCGAGCGTAGTCCTGCTCGAGCAGGGCGACCTGCTTGAAGAAGGCCGTGAGACGACCCTCGACGATCTTCGGCAGCGCGGCCTCCGGCTTGCCTTCGCCGCGGGAGATCTCCGTGACGATCTCGCGCTCCTTGTCGACGGCGTCCGACGGCACGTCCTCACGCGTGAGGTACTGCGGGGCGAACATGGCGACGTGCTGCGCGATGCCACGAGCAGTCTCGGCGTCCGAGCCCGTGTAGGCCACGACGACACCGATCTGCGGCGGCAGGTCCTTCGACGTGCGGTGCAGGTAGACCGAGAACTGGTCGCCGGTCACGAGGGCGACGCGGCGCAGTTCGACCTTCTCGCCGATCGTGGCTGCCTGGTCGTCGATCGCCTGTGCCACCGTGATGCCGTCGACGGGGGCCGCGAGGGCCTCCTCGAGCGTGGTCGCGGCGGCGGCCGAGACGGCCGCGACGACCTTCTCGGACAGGGCGACGAACTTGTCGTTCTTCGCGACGAAGTCCGTCTCGCACGCGAGCTCGATGATCGTGACGCCGGCGTCCGTCTGAGCGGTGGCGACGAGGCCCTCGCTCGTGGAACGGTCGGCGCGCTTCGCGTTGCCCTTGGCACCCTTGAGACGCAGGATCTCCGTGGCCTTCTCGACGTCTCCGTCGGCCTCGACGAGTGCGTTCTTCGTGTCGGTCATTCCCGTGCCCAGCTGCTCGCGGAGAGCCTTCAGGTCGGCGATGTTGAAGTTTGCCATGCGGCGGTTACTCCTTCAGTGCTCAGTTGTTGTCGGCGTCGGCGGCGGGGACCTTCTCGTCCGCACCGGCCTCGGCCTCGAGACGCGCCTCGGTCTCGGCGTCCGTCTCGGGGGTCTTGGGGTCCTCGACGGGAGCGTCGTCGCCCTTGGCCGCGTTCTTCTCGGCGACCTCGGCATCGGCGTCGTTCTCCTCGGTGGGGAGCTCGGCGGGCTCGGCTGCCGCAGCAGGCGCCTCGGCGGCCTGACCGGCCTGGAGGAGCTCGGCTTCCCACTCGGCCATCGGCTCGGCGGGCTCGGCGCCCTCCTCGGGCTTCTGGTGGCGCTGGATGAGACCCTCGGCGGCGGCGTCGGCCACGATGCGCGTGAGCAGGCTCACGGAGCGGATCGCGTCGTCGTTACCCGGGATCGGGTACTGGACCTCGTCCGGGTCGCAGTTGGTGTCGAGGATGCCGATGACGGGGATGCCCAGCTTCTTCGCCTCGTCGATCGCGAGGTGCTCCTTCTTGGTGTCCACGACCCACAGCGCCGACGGCGTCTTGGTGAGGTTGCGGATTCCACCGAGCGACTTGTGGAGCTTGTCCAGCTCGCGCTTCTTGATGAGGAGTTCCTTCTTCGTGAAGCCGGACTTCGAGCCGTCCTCGAAGTCGAGCTCCTCGAGCTCCTTCATGCGGGCGAGTCGCTTGGAGACCGTCTGGAAGTTCGTGAGCAGTCCACCGAGCCAGCGCTGGTTGACGTAGGGCTGGCCGACGCGCATGGCCTGCTCGGCGATGGACTCCTGAGCCTGCTTCTTGGTGCCGACGAAGAGGATGGTTCCGCCGTGGGCGACCGTCTCCTTGACGAAGTCGTAGGCCTTGTCGATGTAGCCGAGCGACTGCTGCAGGTCGATGATGTAGATGCCGGAACGCTCCGTGAAGATGAATCGCTTCATCTTCGGGTTCCAACGGCGGGTCTGGTGCCCGAAGTGCACGCCGCTGTCGAGCAGCTGGCGAATGGTGACGACGGCCATGAGCCGTTCTCCTTTTCCGGCGCGCGAGCGCCATTCGGTTGTCGTCGGTCGGTCGACCGATCTCCTGGTGCCCTGGTGCACGACCGCCCCCGCGACCGACCGTCCGAGTGGGACTCGGACGAGGAGAGGGGACCGGTGGTTGTGCTGCCGCGAGTGGGCACGCGTAGTCACCCCGCAGAGCGAGGTGCTCTGCCCATGATACACGACAGCCGTCCCCACCCGTCGTCCCCGACACGCGATCGGCGCGCCCATCCCCGGGTGTCGTTGGTCGCACGCCGAGGACATCGCCCGCCTGGTGTGGTGGTCCGATGACCCCGCCCCTCCTCGCGTCGCCCGTGCCCTGTGAGACTCCGCCTTGGCAGCGCGACGCGGCCCCGAGACGCAGGGTTCTCCGGGCATCCGCGATCGTTGTCGTGATCGTCGGTTCGCTGGTCCCCGCGGTTTCGGGGACCGTGCCTCCGGTCGCCGCCGACGTGACGAGCGCGTCCGCGCCGAGCGCGACAGGCGGATCCTCTTCTGCGCTCGACCGTGCCGCCGCAGCGACTCCCGGGCCGGGCTCCGGGTGGCTCTGGCCGGTCGCCTCTCCCCGGTCCGTCCTCCGTCCGTTCGACGCGCCCGAGCACGAGTACGGGGCCGGCCACCGTGGAATCGATGTGGGAGCGCGGCCCGGGACCGCGGTCGCATCGGCCGCGGCGGGCGTCGTGACGTTCGCCGGACCCGTTGCGGGTCGATCCGTGGTGACGGTCGACCATGGCGGTGGTGTCGTCTCGTCGTTCGATCCCGTCGTGCCGACCGTCGCCCGGGGCACCGCCGTCTCCGCGGGAACGGTGATCGGGCTGCTCGAAGCGGGTGAGGCGATGCACTGCGCCGACGGCTGCCTGCACGTGGGCGTCCGGGTGCAGGGTGCCTACGTCGACCCGTTGCCGTTCTTCGCCCCTCCCGAGCGGTCCGTCCTGCTCCCGCTCGGCCCCTGAGAGGAC
Source organism: Labedella endophytica (assembly GCF_003990045.1). Taxonomy (GTDB): domain Bacteria; phylum Actinomycetota; class Actinomycetes; order Actinomycetales; family Microbacteriaceae; genus Labedella; species Labedella endophytica. The sequence goes on from NZ_RZGZ01000005.1 coordinate 89,775, forward strand.
CCGCCGTCGTGCGGCCCGATGTCAAGCGCGCGGATGCGCCTGCCGGTAGCTCTGCGCGAGGCGCTCCATCGAGACGTGCGTGTAGATCTGCGTCGTTCCGAGGCTCGCGTGCCCCAGGAGTTCCTGGACGCTCCGGAGATCCGCTCCTCCGTCGAGCAGATGGGTGGCAGCAGAGTGTCGGAGGCTGTGGGGGCCGGAGGCGGCGATCCCTTCGGTCCCCGCGAAGACGCGCTCGACGATCGTGTACGCGGCCCGGGTTCCGAGGCGGCGACCCCGTGCCCCGAGGAAGAGCGCGGTCTCCGCCCCCGAACGCTCCCCCGCCCGTTCCAACAGTCGCACGCGGGCGTCGGCAAGGTAGTCGACGACGGCCGATCGCGCGGGGATCCCGAAGGGTACGACGCGCTCCTTGTCTCCCTTACCGGTCACTCGCGCCGTCAGCCGGTCGAGGTCGAGGTCGCCGAGGTCGAGGCCGCAGAGTTCCGAGACGCGGATCCCGCTGGCGTACAGCAGCTCGATCACGGCCCGGTCGCGTCGCGCGATCGGCTCGCCCGACTCGGCCTCGGCGGCGAGTCGCTCGAGGAGGTCGTCGATCTGCGTGCGTTGGACCACCTCCGGGAGACGCGATCCGCTCTTCGGAGTGCGGAGGCGGCCGGCGAGGTCGTGCGGCGTCGCCTCCGTGACGGCCAACCAGTGGCAGAAGCTCTTGAGGGCGGCGGAGCGTCGGGCGAGCGTGCGCGGCGCGAGGCCGTCCTGGGCCGATGCCCAGAGCCAGTCGCGCAGCACCGGGAGGTCCAGGGACTCGACCGTCGTGACGGATCGGCGTTCGGCCCACGCGCGGAAGGTCGCGAGGTCCGAGCGGTACGCCCGCACGGTCTCGGACGAGTAGTTGCGCTCGTCCCGGACGTAGGCGACGAATGAGTCGGTCGCGGCTGCCAGGTCCATGACGACCAGCCTGCACCAGAAGAGGCGGAGCGGGCATGCGGCTGGCGGTCGGCTCCGCGATCCAGGAGCCCGGTCGGTCCTCTGCATCACCACCACCATGGGTCGCGAGCACTCCGCCAGCCCGTCCTGGACGGAGCAACGATGTGTTGGAATCGGATCATGGACGCCCCGGACCTCGTCGCCATCGCCGACGCACTCTTCGCCGGACCGTTCGGGGATTTCACGGCGTCCCGGAACGCCCGGGCATCGGAGGCCAAGAAGGCAGGGAACGGCGACCTCGCGGCCGCCGTCCGAGCACTCCCGAAGCCGACCGCCGCCGCGTGGATCCTCGGCCGCATCGTGCGGAACCGTCCCGGGGTGATCGATGATCTCGCCGACGTGCGCCACCGGATCGAGGCGGCGACGGCGGCCGGCGAGCGGGACGAGCTGCGCGCGGCCTCGCATGACCGCCAGATGCTCGTCGTCCGTCTCGTCGAGGAGGCGCGGGCCGCGGCGGCCGACGCCGGCAGGCCGCTGAGCGCGAGCGTCGCCGACGAGGTCTCGGATGGGTTGCTCGCCGCCCTCGGAGACTCCCCGATCGCGGACGCCCTCGCCTCAGGCCGCCTCGTCTCCGTCCCGCGCACGGGTGGGATGACCCCTCCGGAGATCCGTGCACTCGTTGCGATCCCCCCGGACGGTCTCGCCCCGGAGGACGCCGACGACCCCGATTTCGACGTCACGGGTCACGAGGCGGCGGATCCGGCAGAGGCTGGTGCCGACACCCGCAGCCGTCCGAGACGGGTGCCTTCCCCTGCCGCCAGGGCCGCAGCGCCATCACGCACCCCGGGGCCCGCCGCGTCCGATCGACGCCGACTCCAGAGGGAGCTCGCCGTCGCGGAGAAGTCGGTCGAGGCCGCACGAACGGATCGAGCGCGGCGCGAGTCCGACCGGGACACCCTGGTGGAGCGTCGCGCAGTGGCACAGGCCGAGCTCGAGGCGCGGCGCGAAGCGGTGCGTGCCGCGCAGGCGGATCTCGACGCTGCCGACGAAGCCCTCGCCGCGATGACCGCCGATCTGCGGTCCCGGGAGCTCGAGTGGAAGCGTGCGGAGGCCACGATGAAGCGCGCCCGGGCGGCGGTCGAGGATGATCCGACCGATCCGCGAGCGTGAGACCCGGCCGACCGCCTCTCACACTCTGGTCCACCCGCCTCCCGACTCCCGGACGGTCCCCTCGAGATCGAGCAGCCCCAGGACCGCCTGCACGTCTCCGCTGATGAGTCCTGTCGCCTCGGCGAGTTCCGACACGGACGCCGCTCGTCGACGGGAGAGCGCTCCGAGGATCTGCTCAGCCTCCACTGATCGGGAGGGTCGGTCGGACCCCGGCCCTCCGACGTCCGTCGACGAGCCGCTCGCCGCCAGTTCCGCCATCTCCGCCGCCGAGGTGACGCACGTCGCGTCGTACTCGCGGAGGAGGCGGTGGCATCCCGCCGATGCCACGGAGGTGACGGGTCCCGGTACCGCTCCGAGCGGGCGGCCGAGGGATGACGCGTGACCGGCGGTGTTGAGGGAACCGCTCCGCGCTCCGGCCTCGAGCACCACCGTGGCGGCGGAGGCCGCCGCGATGAGTCGATTGCGTTGCAGGAACCGCCATTTGGTGGGAGCAACGCCGCAGGGGACCTCGGCGTAGACCGCCCCGGTCGTCGCGATCCGCGCGAGCAACGCGGTGTGGCCGCTCGGATACGGGCGATCCACTCCCCCGGCGAGGAACGCGATCGTCGTGCCGCCGTCGGCGAGGGCTGCCCGATGAGCCATACCGTCGATCCCGTACGCCGCGCCCGAGACGATGGCGAACCCGCGGTCGACGAGGCCGCTCGAGGCCTCGAGGGTGACGTGCTCGCCGTAACCCGTCGCCGCGCGGGCACCGACGAGGGCGATCGACCGGCCGAACTCCCCCGCGAGTGCCCGGCCGCGCACCCAGAGGGCGAGCGGCGCGTGGACCCCGAGGTCGTCGACGCGGGACGGCCAGGACGGCGAACCCGGGACCGCCAGGCGAGCACCGGACGATCGCGCACGACCGAACGCCTCCACCACCGCGTCGGCGTCGAACCTCGAACGCCAGCGCGTGACACCGGACACCCAGGCGGAGAGGACCGCTTCGGTGATCTCGCCGAGCCCCTGCTCCTCGCACAGCCCACGGATCCGCGCCGTCGATCCCCTCGACGACAGCAGACGCATCGTCGCCGAGGCGCCGAGCGCCGCGACGACCCCACCGGCGGCCCCGTCACCCGGTTCCGCGACGGACGACCAAGCCGCCCGCGCGGCGATCTCCTGGAGCGACTCGTCCGTCACGTCGCCGTCGGCGACCGGCACGGCGAGCTCGGCCATCCGGGCGTCTGAGAGACCGGCGACCGTCATGCCGCGATCCCCTTCCGGAGGAAGAGGGCTCGGCTGACGTCGTCGAGCTCCGGGCGTTCGGCTCCGCGGAGATCCGCGAGCGTCCATGCCACTCGGAGGACCCGGTCGTAGCCGCGCATCGTGAGAGCACCCCGTTCGAGACCGCGGTCGAGCGGGCGGATCGTCGCGGGCGCGAGCGCGACGGGTGATGACCGCAGCCACGACCCGGGCACATGGGCGTTGAGGGACCACGGGGTGCCGCGCAAGCGGTGCTCGGCGCGCTCGCGCGCCTCGAGGACGCGGACCCGCGCCGTCTCGGTGGTAGCCCCGGGCCGTTCCCCGGCGGCGCGCGCGGCGGCGCTCGATACGCGCCGCACCGTCACCTGCAGGTCGATGCGGTCGAGCAGAGGCCCCGAGACGCGAGAGAAGTAGCGCCGGATCGCCGCGGGAGGGCATTGGCAGGACGACTCGGGCGCACCGTACTGACCGCACGGGCACGGGTTCGCGGCGAGGACGAGCTGCACCCGGGCGGGGAAGCGGGCGATCGCATTGGCCCGGTGGATGGTGATCCATCCCGTCTCGAGCGGTTGCCTCAGGCAATCGAGGACCACGCGAGCAAATTCCGGTGCCTCGTCGAGGAACAGGACGCCGTGGCTCGCCCGCGCGACGGCCCCTGGACGGATGAGACCGCTCCCGCCGCCGACGACGGCCGCCGCCGTCGCCGTGTGGTGCGGGCTCTCGAACGGCGGGACCGTGTCGAGCGAGGCCCCGACCCGCTCGCCGCCGAGCGATCGGACGGAGCAGACGTCGAGAGCGGCCTCCGTCGACAGGGGCGGAAGGATGCCGGGGAGCCGTTCGGCGAGCATCGTCTTCCCCGATCCGGGGGGTCCGAGCAGAAAGAGGTGGTGTCCGCCCGCGGCCGCCGTGACGAGGGCCTCGACGGCGTCCTCCTGTCCGAGCACGTCGCCGAGCTCCAGGGCTCTGGCGGAGGGACGCCCCGGCGCGGCCGGGGCGTCGAGGACCGGTTCACCCGCCTCGAGCTCGGCCCCGTGCCAGATCGCGGCCGCGCGCAGGGAATCCACCGCGACCACCTCGATGTCCGGCACGAGGGATGCCTCGGCGGCATTGGCCGAAGGGACCATGACGACGGTTCGTCCGGCGCGACGGGCGGCGCGCACGATCGGGAGGATGCCCGGCGTCGGACGCAGTCTGCCGTCGAGGCCGAGCTCTCCGGCGTGCACGACGCGGCCGATCGACTCCGCGGAGACCGCACCCGTCGCCGCGAGGCAGGACAGCGCGATCCCGAGGTCGAAGGCCGTGCCGTTCTTGGGAAGCCCCGCCGGTGAGAGGTTGACCGTGATGCGGTGGGGCGGCAGCGTGCAATCGGAGTTGACGATCGCCTGACGCACCCGTCCCTCCGCCTCCGAGATCGCACGATCGGCCAGTCCGATGATCGTGAAGCGGGGAAGCCCTGCGGAGACGTCCGTCTCGACCTCGACGATCGCGCCGTCGAGTCCGAGCAGACTCACGGCCCACGTGCGCCCGACCGCCATCACATCACCCCCGTGAGGTGCTCGACCACGGCCGGCGCATCGGCAGGGGCGACCACCCCGACGACATCGATGCGGAGCACGGCCGAACGACGCGGATCACTCGCGCTCCACTCCGCCGCCAGCGCGCGGAGACGTTTGAGCTTCCGGAACGTGACCGCCTCGAAGGGATGACCGGACGCGACACTCGTTCGGGTCTTCACCTCCACGATCGCCGTGATCCCGTCCATGCGGGCGACGATGTCGACCTCACCCGTCCTCGTCCGCCAGTTCCGAGCGAGGATCTCGTATCCCGCTCGTTCCAGGAAGTCGACGGCGAGGTCTTCTCCCCGTCGCCCCAGTTCGTCCTTGCGTGCCATGTGCACCTCCGCACACGAGCATGCGGCGACGCAGAACACGGCCGGAGGCCGGAACGGGGAACGGTGGAGGGACGTGCGATCAGCCGCCTGTGGACGACGGCCGTGTGTGGGGTGGAGTCACCCCGCTACTCGTCGAGCGCGAGTTCCTTCGGGAGCTCGAAGTCGCGGCTCGAGAGCTCCTCGACGTTGACGTCCTTGAAGGTGAGGACGCGCACGGACTTCACGAAACGGTCGGAGCGGTACACGTCCCAGACCCAGACGTCCTTCATCGTGATCTCGAAGTAGAAGTCGTGCTCGGTGTCGCGGCGCACGAGATCGACCTCGTTCGCGAGGTAGAACCGCCGCTCCGTCTCGATGACGTAGGCGAACTGTCCGACGATGTCCCGGTACTCGCGGTACAGCGCGAGCTCGACTTCGCGGTCGTAGTCTTCGATCTCTTCGTCGTCCATCGATCCCATCTTATGCCGTCGCGTGGAGCCAGGTGCGACGGTGGTGAGACGTGGGCCCTCCGGCCCCGATCGCCTCGAGGTGGGCGGCGCTGCCATACCCCTTGTTGCCTGCCCATCCGTAGTCGGGGTGCTCGGCGTGACGCGCGATCATGACCCGGTCTCTCGCGACCTTGGCGATCACGGAGGCGGCCGCAACGGATCCGCAATCGCGGTCGGCCTTGATGCGCGTGACGATGTTCAAGGGCCTGGAGAGGGAACCGCTGAGGTAGTCGTGGTTCCCGTCGAGGAGCAGGGTGCCGCGGCGGACGTCGACCCCCTGGGCGTGGAGGGAGGCGAGGGCGCGCTTCCCGGCGAGACCGAGACACATCATGATCCCGAGCTCATCGATCTCGTGCGCCTCCGCGTAGCCGACGGCCGTCGCCACGGCCCAGTCCCGCACGACGGGCTCGAGGATCTCGCGACGCTTCTCGCTCAGGAGCTTGGAGTCACGTACTCCGTCGGGCAGGGGCGCGCACGACGAGGCGACAGCCGCCACTCCGACGGCGACGGGGCCGGCGATGGCGCCGCGGCCGACTTCGTCGATGCCTATGACCACGGGCGCGCCGGCGGCGAGCATCTCGAGCTCGATGTCGAGGTGCGGAAGGACGACGGCCATCATGCAGCCGTGGTCGCCCGTCGGCGATCACTCATCAGAGGGCTCGGGAACAGCGTCGAAGACGGTCGGATAATTGTCGAGCCAGGACCAGTGGGCCATCGGCCAGCTCACGACGAACGCGCGACCGACCACATCGTCGATGGGCACGTAGCCCCCGCCGGGGGTCGTCGTGTTGTAGCGCGAGTCCTTCGAATTCCATCGGTTGTCTCCCATGACCCACAGCGAGTCGTCGGGAACGGTGATGTCGAAGGCGTCCTTCGAGACCGGGGAGGACGGGTCGGGCAGGAGCACGTAGGGCTCGTCGAGCGGCACACCGTTGACACTCATCTGCCCGAGCGTGTTGCAGCAGACCACGTGATCGCCGGGGAGCCCGATGAGTCTTTTGATCAGGTGCTCGTCGTTGTCCGGCGACGTGAGTCCGACGAGGCCAAGGGTCCAGTCGACGGCCTCGACGACGGGCGAGCGCTCCGGCTCGGGAGTGGGCGTGAGCCACCCCCCGGGATCACGGAAGACGATGACGTCTCCCCTGGCCAGCGGGACCACATCGGGCACGAGCTGGTTCACGATGATCCGGTCGTCGATCTGCAACGTGTTCTGCATGGATCCGGACGGGATGTAGAACGAACGGACCAGGAACGTCTTCACGAGGAAGGACACGAGGAGCGCCACCACGAAGATGACGAGCAGGTCGCGGAGGAAGTAGAGCGCTCCGCGCTTGCGGGATGTGTCGCCGTCGCCGGCCGACCGTCGGGTACGTCTCGGACGGGTGGACGCGTCGTCCACCGAGAGAGTGTTGTCTGTCATTTAACCGCCCGGAGCTCCCCACCAGTGTAACCGGGGGGAGCTCCGTGGAGATGACGCGCAAGGCGTCCGGCGCGTTGCTTACGCGTCGCGCTTCTCCTTGATCTTCGCCTTCTTGCCGCGCAGGTCGCGCAGGTAGTAGAGCTTGGCGCGACGCACGTCGCCGCGGGTGATGACCTCGATCAGGTCGATGTTCGGGGAGTGCACGGGGAACGTACGCTCCACACCCACCTGGAAGCTGACCTTGCGGACCGTGAAGGTCTCGCGGACGCCCTCGCCCGAGCGGCCGATGACGACACCCTGGAAGATCTGGATTCGAGAGCGGGTGCCCTCGATGATGTTGACGTGCACCTTGACGGTGTCGCCGGCACGGAAGGCGGGGATGTCCGCCTTCAGGGATGCTGCATCGACGGAGTCGAGGATGTGCATGATGGATTCGCTCTCTGCGACCGCCTCTGGACGACCGCGCAGTCAGGGTTTCAACGATGAGGTGCGCTGCTCGAAACACGGGAAACCCCAGAGGCAGACCCCGAGAGCGGCACAATCGTCTATTGTGCCATGCGCACGACCCCTACCGCAAAGCGTCAGCGGACGGTGCCGTCGTGGGTCTCCTCCACGACGATGACGCGACCGTCGACGGAATGGGCGCGTGGGGCGCTCGTCGGGGACGTCGCCATCTGCTCGAACTCGCGCAGAGCGGCTCGAGCCCGCTCGCGGGTCTCCTGCACGAGCTGCCACACGGCGCCCCAGAACGCGGCGAGGCCGAGGACGACGCCGAGCACGGCCACGGCCGACGTGGCCTCCGTGAAGAGACCGAAGACGACGATGGCCACGTGCACGGCACCCACGAGGGCCATGTCGAGCCACGACACGGCGTTCGACCGACGCACGCCCGCCCGCATGTAGACGAGGACGCTCACGATCGTGAGGAAGACGAAGAGCAACGGAGCGAGGACGAGCAGGCCGACGAAGGACCAGCCGCTCGCATCGGACACACCCCACCCGACGAAGAGCCAGAGCGGGAGCACGATCGCGGCGATGAACTGCCAGTAGAAGAACGCGCGTCGCAGAAGCATGGGGCGATTCTAGGATCGGCCGCTGGGAGTTGGCGGAGCGTGCCCTGTGACGGGAGCACCCCGATCGGGCTGTCAGAATGGGACACGGAGGTTCACGATGATCGAATTGCGCACGCCAGCCGAGATCGAGGAGATGCGACCGGCCGGCCGCTTCGTCGCCGAGGTCCTCACCCGGCTCTCCGCCGAGGCGGCCGTGGGGGTGAACCTGCTCGAGCTCGATGCGATCGCCCATCAGATGATCCGGGACCGCGGGGCCGTCTCCTCCTACATCGACTACCACCCGTCCTTCGGCGCGAGCCCGTTCGGAAAGGTGCTCTGCACCTCCGTCAACGACGCCGTGCTCCACGGACTCCCGTTCGACTACCGCTTGCGCGACGGCGACCTGCTGAGCCTCGACTTCGCGGTCGCGGTGGACGGTTGGGTCTCCGACTCCGCGGTGAGCATCATCGTCGGTCGGGAACGACCGGAGGACCGCCGCCTCATCGACGTCACGAGCGCGGCGCTCGACGCCGGCATCCAGGCGGCGACGACGGGCTCGAAGGTCGGCGACATCTCGGCGGCCATCTCGGCCGTGGCCACCGCCGCCGGCTATTCGATCAACACCGACTTCGGCGGCCACGGCGTCGGGCGCACGATGCACGGGGATCCGCACGTACCGAACGACGGTCGAGCGGGACGAGGCTTCCCGCTGCGCCCGGGGCTCGTCATCGCCGTTGAACCCTGGTTCCTCGAGACGACCGACGAGATCTACACCGATAGGGACGGCTGGACGCTCCGCAGCGCCGACGGATCGCGCGGCGCCCACATGGAGCACACGATCGCCATCACGGACGACGGACCGATCGTCCTCACCGCGCGGGGCTGACGCCCTCGTCGTCTGGCGGAAGCAGATCGGGACGCACGCGCCTCGTACGCTCGCGGCTCGCCTCGAGCCGCCAGTCGGCGATCGCCTTGTGGTTGCCGCTCCGCAGCACGTCGGGCACATCGAGCCCACGCCACGCGGGCGGCTTCGTGTACGACGGGTATTCGAGGAGACCGGCCTCGTGGGACTCCTCGACGAGACTCTCCGGGTTCCCGACGACCCCCGGAACGAGACGCACGATGGCTTCGAGCATCGCGACGACCGCGACCTCTCCCCCGTTGAGCACGTAGTCCCCGATGCTCACGAGACGGGTCCTGGCTCGCGTCGCCGTGTGCTCGAAGACCCTCTGGTCGATTCCCTCGTACCGCCCGCACCCGAAGACGAGGTGCTTCTCCTGGCTCAGTTCCCGTGCCAGCGACTGGGTGAAGACCTCGCCGGCCGGCGAGGGGAAGATCACGACGGGGTCGTCGGCGTCGTCGAGGATGCCGTCGAGTGCTTCGCCCCACGGCTCGGGGCGCATGACCATGCCGGCTCCCCCGCCGTAGGGGGTGTCGTCGACGGTCCGGTGACGGTCGTGGGTGTGGTCACGCAGGTCGTGGATCCCCCACGACACCGTCCCCCCTCGCCGAGCACGGCCGAGGAGGGAGATGTCGAGCGTGTCGAAGAACTCCGGGAAGATCGTCACGACGTCGAATCGCACGGGTCCTCCGTCAGGATCGGTCAGCGGGATCCGACGACACGTCGTCGGGAGTACCGGTGTCGGCGTTCGCGACCGCATCGGTCTCGATGCCGTCGTCGTCGACACTCGCGGAGCCGTCACCCGCCGCGTCGACCTCCGAGGGTTCCTCGGCGGTGGCACTGTCGTTGTCCGTGCTGTCGGCGTCCGCGTTCATCTCGAAGAGACCGGGAGGAGGGGTCACCGTCACGGTGCCCGCGACGACGTCGACGGACGGCACGATGGCGGCGACGAACGGAACGAGGACCTCGCCGCTCGGTGTGGTCACGACGAGAAGGTCCTGCGCCGGGAAGTGATCGACCCGCGCGACGCGTCCGACCTCGTCGTCCCCGTCGAGGACACGGAGGCCGACGAGCTGGTGGTCGTACCAGGCGTTCTCCTCTTCGGGGAGGGCGTCGGGGTCGAGAGAGACCCACAGGATCGCCTTCACGAGGGTCTCGGCAGCGGTGCGATCGTCGATCCCGACGAAGAAGGCCACCGGCTGCTGGTTGTACCAGCGCATCTCGGCGAGCTCGAGGGTCTTACCGGCCCACGGCGACTCGTCGGGGACCTGGAGCGTGAAGACGGCTCCGGGCGTGAAGCGCGTCGACGGGTCGTCGGTGTAGAGCTCGACCTTCAACGCGCCCTTGAGGCCGTGCGCCTTCGTGAGTCGACCGACGCGCAGTTCGGTCTTGCGATTCGCGTCCGACACGTCAGGCGTCGGTGTCGACGACGTCGACGCGCACACGGCGGCCGTCGGCGAGGGCGGTGACGAGCGTGCGGAGCGCCTTGGCGGTGCGGCCCGAACGACCGATCACGCGGCCGAGGTCCTCGGGGTTCACGTGAACCTCGAGGACCTCACCGCGAGCGGTGTTCTGTTCGACCACGCGGACGTCGTCGGGATTGTCGACGATCCCCTTGACGAGGTGTTCGAGCGCGGGTCCGAGCAACGTCAGGCCTTGTCTGCGTCGGCGGCCTCTGCGGCGGGCGCCTCGGTGTCGGCGGCCTCCGGAGCGGGAGCGGCCTTCGGCTCCGACTTGGGCTTGAGGACGGGCTTCTTCTTCTCGTCGGCGACGAAGGCGACCTTCGGCTCCTTGACCTTGACGGTCGAGACGGCGTCCTTGTCACCCTTGAAGCGACCCCAGTCGCCCGTGAGCTTGAGGAGGGCGGCGACCTGCTCGGTCGGCTGGGCGCCGACGGAGAGCCAGTACTGCGCACGCTCGGAGTCGACCTCGATGAACGAGGGCTCTTCCGTGGGGTGGTACTTGCCGATCTCTTCGATCACGCGGCCGTCGCGCTTGGTGCGCGAGTCGGCGACGACGATGCGGTAGTAGGGCGCGCGGATCTTACCGAGGCGCTTGAGACGGATCTTGACGGACAAACGATGCTCCTGATGTGTATGAGATGTCGTATGAACTGTCGCCGTGAGCGTGGGGGCACACTCGGCATGAGCTCGAGGGGACGCAGCCGGACCGGATAGAGGGTCGGCACGGCGCATCCAACTCTCTATTCTGTCATGAGGCGGGCACGGTTCCTAATCACCTCGTCGCGGACGACTCACCGCGCAACGTGCCCGACCGGTCGCGAGAAACCGCCTCCCCTCGTGGAAGGATGTCGACGACGCCCGTCCGCCACCGAAAGGGACATCACGTGCAGATCGAGTTCGCCTCGTCGGACCGCTCGACGATCGGTCTCGAGTGGGAGCTCGCCCTCGTGGACAGGGAGAGCGGTGAACTCCGCTCGATCGCCGACGACGTCCTCGAGGGGCTCAGACGTCCGGACGGCTCGGAACACCCCCGCATCACCGGCGAACTCCTCCTCAACACGATCGAGCTCGTGAGCGACGTGCACCGCGACGTCCCGTCGGCGATCCGCGACCTCGAGGGACAGATCAACGAGGTCCGGGAGATCATCGATCCCCTGGGCGTCGAGCTGATCGCGAGCGGATCGCACCCGTTCGGCCAATGGTTCGACCAGCCCATCACCGACAAGGAGCGCTACCACAAGCTCATCGACCGCACCCGGTGGTGGGGACGGAACATGATGATCTGGGGCGTGCACACCCACGTCGGCATCGAGGACCGCGACAAGGTGATGCCGCTGCTCGACGCCCTCCTCACGTGGTCGCCGCACGTCCAGGCCCTGTCCTCGTCGAGCCCGTTCTGGGCCGGGGTCGATACCGGATACCCGTCGAACCGCGCCCTCATGTTCCAGCAGCTACCCACGGCGGGGTTGCCATACCAGCTCCCCGACTGGTCGGCCTTCGAACGCTACGTCGACGACATGACGAGGACCGGCGTCGTCGACGACGTCACCGAGGTCCGCTGGGACATCCGGCCGGCTCCCCGCTGGGGCACCGTCGAGTTCCGCGCATGCGACAGCGCATCCACCCTCACCGAGTTCGGCGCCGTCGCCGCACTCATCCACTGCCTGACGGACCACCTGTCCACCGTGCTCGACCGCGGCGAGGCCCTCGTCTCCCTGCCACCCTGGTACGTGAGGGAGAACAAGTGGCGCGCGGCCCGGTACGGGCTCGACGCCGAGCTCATCGTCGGGGCCGACGGCCGGGAGTCGCTCGTATCCGACGACCTCCGCGAACTCGTCGGGACCCTCGCCGACACCGCGGACCGCCTGGGGTGCTCTGCGGAACTCGCGTCGATCGTGGACATCCTGGACGCGGGAGCGAGCTACCAGCGACAGCTCCGCGTGGCGGAGAAGAACGGGGGCGACCTGACGGCCGTCGTCCGCTCCCTCGCGTACGAGCTGCGGCACGGCATCACGGGCCGCTGAGTCTCGCGGTCGTGACGCTCACGACCGCGAACCTCCCGGCCGCGTCGCCCGCCGCCTCCGATCGGAGCCGGCGGCGAATCAGCCGCGACCGAGGAACTTCTGGAGGGCGGCGAGCTCGTCCTCGGACGGTCCGTCCGCACCGGCGGGCGCCGCGCCCGGTGCCCCGAGTCCGAATCCGGAACCGGAACCCGGTTGCGGGGCCGCGGCACCGAGGCCCGAGTTCTCCGCCGCGCGCTTCGCGGGGTTGCCGGAACGGGAACTCCCGCCCTTCTTCTTCGCCTTCGCGAGCTGCTTGCGGTTCGCCCCGCCGTGCGCACCCGGGACCGGCCCCATTCCGGGCATCTGGGGCATACCGCCGCGTGCGACGGTCTTCATCATCTTCGCGGCCTGCTCGAAGCGCTGCACGAGCTGGTTGACCTCGGTGACGCTCGTCCCGGCACCGCGCGCGATCCGGAGTCGACGAGACCCGTTGAGGAGCTTGGCGTTGCGCCGCTCGGCGGGCGTCATCGACTGGATGATCGCTTCGGTGCGAACGATCTCGCGCTCGTCGAAGGAGTCGAGCTGCTCACGCATGGCGCCGGCGCCAGGGAGCATGCCGATCATCTTCTTGATCGAGCCCATGTTGCGCAGCTGCTGCATCTGCTTGAGGAAGTCCTCGAGCGTGAAGGTGTCGGTCGCGAACTTCTCGGCGACCTTTCGGGCCTCCTCCTCGTCGAAGGCCTCCTGGGCCTGCTCGATGAGGGTCAGGATGTCACCCAGGTCGAGGATGCGCGACGCCATCCGGTCGGGGTGGAAGGGCTCGAAGTCGTCGAGTCCCTCGCCCGTGGAGGCGAAGATGATGGGGCGACCGGTGACGGAGGCGACCGAGAGCGCGGCACCGCCGCGAGCGTCGCCGTCGAGCTTCGAGAGCACGACTCCCGTGAAGTCCACGCCGTCCTGGAAGGCCTTGGCAGTGTTGACGGCGTCCTGGCCGATCATCGCGTCGATCACGAAGAGGACCTCGTCGGGGTCGACGGCCTTGCGGATGTTCGCGGCTTGCTTCATGAGCTCGGCGTCGACGCCGAGTCGACCGGCCGTGTCGACGATCACGGTGTCGTATTGGCGCGAACGGGCGTAGGCGACGCCGTCCTTCGCGACCTTCACCGGGTTCCCCACGCCGTTGCCCGGCTCCGGGGCGAAGACCGCGACACCCGCCTGCTCCGCGACGACCGAGAGCTGCGTCACCGCGTTGGGGCGCTGGAGGTCGGCTGCGACGAGGAGCGGCGTGTGACCGTCCTTCGCGAGCCACTTCGCGAGCTTGCCGGCGAGCGTGGTCTTACCGGCACCCTGGAGGCCCGCGAGCATGATGACCGTCGGGGGGTTCTTGGCGAACTCGAGGCGACGCTGCTGTCCACCCAGGATGCCGACGAGCTCCTCGTTGACGATCTGAACGACCTGCTGCGCCGGGTTCAGGGCCTTGTTGACCTCGTCGCCGAGCGCGCGCTCGCGGATGCGCGAGGTGAACTGCTTGACGACGTCGAAGGCGACGTCGGCCTCGAGCAGTGCCCGACGGATCTCCCGCACGGTGCCGTCGACGTCGGACGCCGACAGCGTGCCCTTCTTGCGCAGGTTCTTGAAGGTGTCCGCGAGGCGGTCGGAGAGGTTTCCAAAGGTAGCCATGAGACGTCCAGTTTAACGTGTCGAGACACGTGCGGGCGCGCACAGGCGTGTCGCATTTGTGTACTGAGTCCATTAATCAGACACTGGCGTCATGACCGACGTCCTGCTTCCCGGGTTCTCCCCGCACACCCTCCCGTACGACGAGGGGCTGCGCCTCCAGCGCACGATCCACGCCGAGGTCGTCGCGGGGGAACGCCCGGACACCGTCATCCTGTGCGAGCACGATCCCGTCTACACCGCCGGCAGCCGCACGGAACCGGGTGACCTGCCCCGCGACGGCAGTCCCGTCGTCGAGGTCGACCGGGGTGGGCGCATCACGTGGCACGGACCGGGACAGCTCGTCGGGTACCCCATCGTGCGTCTCGGCTCGAACCGCGACGTCGTGGGCCACGTCCGCCGGCTCGAGCAGGTCATGATCGACGCGGCGGGTCGTGTGGGCGTCTCGGGCGTCCGGATCCCCGGTCGCTCCGGCGTCTGGGTCCTGGCGTCGGGCGGGCCCGTCAAGGTCGGAGCCGTCGGCGTGCGGGTCGTGTCGGGGACCACGATGCACGGCTTCGCACTCAACTGCTCCAACACGCTCGACGCCTACGGGACGATCGTGCCCTGCGGCATCTCCGACGCCGGTGTCTCGACGCTCTCGATCGAGGCGCATCGTCCCGTCGATCCCGTCGACCTCGCCGAGATCGTCGCGGCAGGGTTCGCCGCGGAACGGGCGATCGCGTGAGCGCCGCACCCGAGGGCCGCCGGCTCCTCCGCATCGAAGCGCGGAATGCCGAGACGCCGATCGAACGCAAGCCGGAATGGATCAAGACGCGAGCTCGGATGGGGCCCGAGTACACCCAGCTCCGCGATCTCGTGGCGGCGCAGAGCCTCAACACGGTCTGTCAGGAGGCCGGCTGTCCGAACATCTACGAGTGCTGGGAGGACCGCGAGGCGACCTTCCTCATCGGGGGCGCCCAGTGCACGAGGCGGTGCGACTTCTGCCAGATCGACACGGGGAAGCCGGCGGCCTACGACACGGGCGAGCCCACGCGGGTCGCGGTGTCCGTCCGGCGGATGGGGCTGCGTTACGCGACCGTGACGGGAGTCGCACGCGACGATCTCCCGGACGAGGGTGCGTGGCTGCACGCCGAGACCGTCCGGCGCATCCACGCGTTGAATCCGGGCACCGGAGTCGAGATCCTCGCGACGGACTTCTCGGGCGATCCCGATCTCCTCGACGTCGTCTTCGCCGCGGCCCCTGAGGTCTTCGCGCACAACGTCGAGACGGTACCGCGCCTGTTCTCCCGCATCCGGCCCGCCTTCCGCTACGAGCGTTCCCTCGGCGTCATCACACGCGCACGGGAGGCTGGTCTCGTCACGAAGTCCAATCTGATCCTCGGCATGGGTGAGGAACGCGGGGAGATCTCCGAGGCCTTGCGCGATCTGCGCGCCGCCGGGTGCGACATCATCACCGTGACGCAATATCTGCGTCCCACGCCACGCCATCTGCCCGTCGCGCGCTGGGTGACACCGCAGGAGTTCGTGGAGATCAGCGCGGAGGCCGAGGAGATCGGCTTCTCCGGGGTGCTCGCCGGACCTCTCGTGCGCTCCTCCTATCGCGCGGGTCGACTCTGGGCCCGCACGATGGAAGCGACCGGCCGCCCCGTCGCCGACGCGCTCCGGCACCTCGCCGGCGACGGTGAGTTCCGGCAGGAGGCGCGCACGGCGGGCGTCAAGACGCGCTGACCGACGACGTGCCGCGTCAGCGCCTATCGCGGGGGGTCAGCCCTGGATCTCCGTGTCGACCATTTCGCCGGTGCGATTGATCGACGCCACGAGGTAGTCCTCGCTGAGGTCCTCCCCCAGGGTGTACTCGAGGACCGCGAAGACGTCGTCCGTACCGCGCGAGAGGGGACGGAACTCGACGCGCGAGACGATGAGCGATCGCAGCACGTCCATCGGGAGGTCGCCCGAGGAGTCCGTGAGCACGTCGTGCACCGCGTCGCCGAGCTCCTCGATGAGGGCGTCGACGTAGGTGACCGTGACGGACGAGCGGTCACCCAGCTCGGCGACCATCGACTCGCGGGTCTCGCGATCGATCCCGTCGAGCGAGAGGATCATGGCCTGGACGAGGTCGAGGTCGTCCTCGCGCAGGTCGCTCGCGTCGTCGGCGACGAGAGAGACGTCGACGGACAGATCGCCGAGCTCGACGTTCTCCGACCAGTACGCGCTTCCGTCGCTCCCGGCGTCGACGACACCGAAGAAGTCGTGTTCCACTGCCATCTCAGCCCACCAGTTTCTGTGCGAAGACGTGGGGGGTGAATCCGGTGAGGTCCCCGATCCCCTCACCCTGCCCCACGAGTTTGATCGGGATGCCTGTCTGCTCCTGCACGGCGAGCACGAAGCCGCCCTTGGCCGAGCCGTCGAGCTTCGTGACGACGAGCCCCGTGACCCCTGCGTGCTCGATGAAGGCCTGCGCCTGAGAGAGTCCGTTCTGGCCGGTCGTCGCGTCGAGCACGAGCAGCACCTCGGCGATCGGCGCCTGCTTCTCCACGACGCGGCGGATCTTCGTGAGCTCGTCCATGAGCCCGCCCTTGGTGTGGAGGCGCCCGGCCGTGTCGATGAGCACGATCTCGACACCGGTGCGCTGCGCGAACTCGACCGTCTGGTAGGCGACCGAGGCCGGATCCTGCCCCTGCTGCTGCGGCCGCACGATCTGGGCGCCGCCTCGCTCGGCCCACGTCGCGAGCTGGTCGACGGCCGCGGCGCGGAACGTGTCGGCGGCACCCACCACGACCGTGCGGCCGTACGTGCCGAGGAATCGCGCGAACTTTCCGATCGTCGTGGTCTTGCCGACGCCGTTGACCCCGACGACGAGCACGACCGCCGGGCGGTCCGTGAGCCGGAGCGTCGTGTCGTACTTCGCGAGCCGCTCCTCGATCGTCTCGCGGAGCATGCGCTGGAGGTCGCGCGGATCGGTCGTGCGGAAACGCTCGACGTTCGCTCGGAGCTCGGAGATGACCGCCTCCGTCACGTCGGGACCGAAGTCGGCACCGATGAGGGCGGTCTCGAGATCGTCCCAGGTCTCGTCAGTGATGGTGGGGCGCTGGAACATGCCGCGCAGGGCACCGCTCAGGGACCACGGAGTGCGTTCTGCCATCCTCACAGCCTACCCGCGCGACCCGGCCCTGCTGTCGGCGACCGACGTGCGCTCAGGAGGCCTGTTCCGCCACGACCCGCTGACCGACGACGGCGGAGACCCCGTCCTGCCTCATCGAGACTCCGTAGAGAGCGTCGGCGATCTCCATCGTTCGCTTCTGGTGCGTGATGACGATGAGCTGACTCGACTCGCGCAGGTCCTGGAAGATCGTGAGCAGGCGACCGAGGTTCGCGTCGTCGAGCGCCGCCTCGACCTCGTCCATGATGTAGAACGGGCTGGGACGAGCCTTGAAGATCGCGATGAGCAGAGCGACCGCGGCGAGGGAACGCTCTCCACCCGAGAGCAGCGACAACCGCTCGATCTTCTTGCCGGCGGGCTTCACGCTCACCTCGATGCCGGTCGTCAGGAGGTCGTCCGGGTCGGTCAGCCGGATGGAGCCAGTACCCCCAGGGAAGAGCACGGGGAAGACCTCCGTGAAGGCGGTGCGGGTGTCCTCGAAGGCCGCGGCGAAGATGACCTGCATCTTCTCGTCGAGCTCCTCGATGATGGTCACGAGGTCCGCCCGGGTCTTCGTGAGGTCCGTCAACTGCTCCGTCAGGAACGTGTGGCGCTGCTCGAGGGCGGCGTACTCCTCGAGCGCGAGCGGATTGACGCGACCGAGTTGGGCGAGCTTGCGCTCCGCCTGGTCGAACCGCCGCTGCTGCTGCGCGCGATCGAACGGCGCGCTCGGGCGCTCGCCGTTCTCGTCGGGTTCCGCGTCCGCCTCGGGGATCGGCACGTCCGGCCCGTACTCGGAGACGAGGACGTCCTCGACGAGGCCGAGCTCGGACCCCGCCCGTTCCAGCAGGCTCGAGAGGTGCAGCTTCTTCTCGTAGATCTGGAGCTCCAGGCCGTGCACGCTCTCGGTGATCGCCTGGAGGCGCTCCCGGAGGGCCTGTTCCTCGCGTCGCAGGCGCCCGAGCTCCTCGTTCTGGCTCGACCGGTCGGCCTCGGCGCGCGCGAGCACGAGGCGGGCCTCGGCGACGGAACGATCGATCGAGGACAGGACATCGGGAAGGGCGTCGACGACCCGCTGCGCGGTCTCCATCTGACGACGACGGATCACGGCGCGTCGAGCGGCCTGCTCGGCGGCCTGGCGTTCGGCCGCCCTGCGGCGCTCGAGAGCGCGGACGCGCTCCTGCTCCGAGCGGATCCGCTCACGCGCCGTCTCGACCTCGAGGCGCGCCTCGATCTCCCGCTCCCTCGTCTGCTCGAACTCACCGGACAGGGCGTCGCGGGTCGACACGTCGAGGATCGGCCGTGGTCGCGACCGGGCCGTCTCGAGGTCGGCTCGCGCTCGATCCGCCGCCGTCTCGGCTGCCGCGACCTGCTCGGTGGAGGACTCGAAAGCGAGCACGAGCCGGTCGAACTCGGCGGCGGAGGCCTCCGCCTGCACGCGTGCCCTGTTGACCTTCTCCGTCTCGGCGGCGAGCTGGGCGTCGTACTCGCGCAACGCAGAGAGAGCGAGTTGCGAACGCTCCTTGGCCGCCGTCACCGTCGCGCGCTGTTCGGCGAGCTCGAACCGCTCCTCGTCGATCGTCCGTTCCACCTCGGTGAGGCGTTCGGCCGCGGCGTCGCGTTCGGCGACGAGCTCGATGCGTCCCTGCTCTCCGCCGGATCCGCCGCGGAGCAGGTGCTCCGTCAGGACCTCTCCCCCGCGCGTCACGAGCGTGAGCTGGACGCCGATCCCGGACGATCGGAGCGCTGGGGCGGCCGCTCGGGCCGAGTCGAGATCATCGGCGATGCCGACGAAGGAGAGGAGGCCGCGGACACCGTCGGGTGCCGTCACGACCGCGGCGGCCGGCGTGATCCCGTCGAGTTCGGGCCAGTCGACGGCGACGACCTCGCCGTCGGCGATCACGACCTCGACACGGCCGAGGTCGTTCTCGGTCGCGCGCGTCACGGCGGCGACGGCGGCGTCGAGATCCTCGGCGAGCACGGCGTCGGCCGTGGACCCGAGCGCCGCCGCGATGGCGGTCTCGAAGCCCGCGTCGACCTGGACCGAGTCCCCCACGATGCCTCTGATTCCCGGAAGCGATGCCCGGATGAGGTCGGAGGCGCCGTCCTTGACCTCGAGGGCGCGGCCGAGCGCACGGACCTGCGCCGTCAGTGCATCCCTCTCGCGTTCGTGACCGTGCAGCTGTTCCCGGAGTCGATCGATCTCCGCCTCCGCCTCGAAGACCTCTCCCTGGGCGAGCTCGTACGCCTCGTCGAGTCCGCTGTCCCCGAGGTCGCGCAGCGGCGATTCGTCGTCGATGCGCGCGAGGGTCGCGGCCGCCTCGTCGCGGCGCGCCTCCGCCTGGTCGATCGCGTTCTGCTGACGGAGCCGCTCCCCGCGCACCGCGGCGAGGCGACTGGCGGCGGTCTCCGCCTGGCCGGTGAGCTTCGTGATCTCGAGGTCGTGGCGGGACACGAGTGCGCTCTGTGCCGCGATCTCCACGTCGATCGCGTCGAGCCTCTCGCGTGCCGATGCCGTGTCCGCCTGCGCGGACTGCCAGGCGGCATCCGCCGCGACGAGCCCCTCCTGCAGTTCGACGACGAGAGCGGCGGCACGCGCGACCCTCTCGGGCGTCACTCCGTCGGCCAGCTCGGTCGGTTCGGTTTCCGCACCGAGCAGCGCGAGCTTCTGCGTGGCGAGGGTGTGGAGGCTCCTCGTCCGCTCCTGGACGGATTCGAGCGCGAAGCTCGTCCGGCGCGCGCCGTCCACCGCATCGCCCTGCTGCTCCTGTTCGATCCGCGCGATCCGCAGGGTCTTCTGCTCGAGCTGCTCCTGCAGCACGATCCGTTCGGTGTGCCGTTCCGACTCGTTCCGCGAGAAGTCCTCGAGCTGCCGGCGCAGTCCGACGACCTCGTCGGCGAGGAGCCGGGCGCGGGCGTCGCGCACGACGGCCGCGATCGTCTGCGCCTCCCGCGCGACCTCCGCCTGCCGTCCGAGCGGCTTCAGCTGCCGCCGGATCTCCCCGGCGAGGTCGCTCAATCGGGTGAGGTTCGTCTGCATCGCTTCGAGCTTGCGGACCGTCTTCTCCTTGCGGCGACGGTGCTTGAGGATGCCGGCGGCCTCCTCGACGAAGCCACGGCGCTCCTCGGGGCTCGCACGGAGGACGGCGTCGAGCTGCCCCTGACCGACGATGACGTGCATCTCGCGACCGAGTCCCGAGTCGGACAGGAGCTCCTGGACGTCGAGGAGGCGGCAGCTCTCCCCGTTGATCGCGTATTCACTGCCGCCGTTGCGGAAGAGCGTGCGGCTGATCGTGACCTCGGTGTACTCGATCGGCAGGGCGCCGTCTGCGTTGTCGATCGTGAGCGTGACCTCGGCCCGGCCGAGCGGACCCCTCGTCGACGTACCGGCGAAGATCACGTCCTCCATCTTGCCGCCGCGGAGCGTCTTGGCGCCCTGCTCGCCCATGACCCAGGCGAGCGCGTCCACGACGTTGGACTTGCCGGAGCCGTTCGGGCCGACGACGCACGTCACCCCCTGCTCGAAGGCGAAGGTGGTCGGGGACGCGAACGACTTGAAGCCCTTGAGCGTGAGGCTCTTCAAGTACACGCGTGCTGTCCCTTCGTCCGGCCCGGGTCGTTCGGCTCTACGGTAGCCGAACGACCCGGCCCGGCCGGGTTCCCACGCTGCGCGACGACGGGGGTCGGAACGCGGTCTGGTCAGGGACCACGCGTGCGCGGTAGCCTCGGCTGCCCATCGGCGGCGGAGAAGAAGGGCGAGAGAGTGGACGAGCGAGTGCATGAACGCGTCGTCATCGAGGAGGGACGCATCCCTGCCACCCTCGATGGACCGGACGGCGCGTCCTTCCGGGAGATGGTCGACGTCCGGAACGCCGTGGAAGCCGCGGCGTTCGGTACGGACGAATACGCATCGACGGCCGAGGAGATCCTCCCGGGCTGGCTCAACTCCACGGACGGTCCGAGACGGCTGCTGCTCGCGCGGGTCGACGGGCGCATCGTCGGGCGCGGCGTGCTGGATCTGCCGGCCGAGCCCGGATCGCCCACCGCCTTCGTCTCGGCCGAGGTGCTGCCCGACTTTCGCGATGCGGGGATCGGGACGGCTCTCCTGACCCGTATCGAGGAGTGGGCGACCGAGGCCGACCGCACGATCCTCAAGGCGTTCGTCACCCATGGACCCTTCCGCGGCGGACGAGCCCTCCGGCCCCCGACGGGATTCGGCCGGATCGATTCGGACGCCCCGGAGGTGTCGTTCGCGCAGGGCCGCGGGTACCGCCTCGAACAGGTCGAGCGCATGTCCCGCCTCGATGTCGCCGATACCCTCCCCGTCCTCGCCAGCGTCTCCGCCGAGGTCGGTGCCCGGGCCACCGGCTACACGACCCTCACCGTGTCCGGCGCGCTTCCCGACGAGTGGCTCGCCGACATGGTCGTGCTGCAGCAGCGGATGTCGACGGATGCGCCCGCCGGTGGGCTCGACGTCGACGAGGAGGTCTGGGACACGGATCGTGTACGACGCA
Organism: Labedella endophytica; assembly: GCF_003990045.1. Taxonomy (GTDB): domain Bacteria; phylum Actinomycetota; class Actinomycetes; order Actinomycetales; family Microbacteriaceae; genus Labedella; species Labedella endophytica. The sequence continues at coordinate 111,659 of NZ_RZGZ01000005.1, forward strand.
TGGAGTCCGATCGCGCCGCGGGAGGTCAGCTCGCCCTCACGACCGTCGCGCGTCACGATGCGAGCGGGCGCCTCGTGGCCTTCACGGAGTTACTCGTACCGACCGACCGCGGCCGGCCCGTGTTGCAGGATTCGACGCTCGTCCTCTCGGAGCATCGTGGTCACCGTCTCGGCATGCTCGTGAAGGCGACGAACCTGCTCGCGCTGCGCGACGCCTCCCCCGCGTCGACCACCGTCACGACCTACAACGCCGAGGAGAACAGGCCGATGCTGAGCGTCAATGAGGCTCTCGGGTTCCGTCCCATCGGCGCCGAGGGCGGGTGGCGGAAGGACGTCTCGCTGCCGTGACGGGACGTCGTCCGCAGCTCCTGGCAGCCGCCTAGGCCTCCCGCAGCACCTGACACACCGGGCAGTAGTGGCTCGAGCGGTTCGCGAAGGCCACCCGGACGATGCTCGTGCCGCACCGTCGGCAGGCATCGCCCTGGCGACCGTAGGCGTTGAGGCTGTGGGCGAAGTAGCCGGCCTGGCCGTTGACGTTGACGTACTGGGCGTCGAAGCTCGTACCGCCCTCCGCCAGCGCCTTCCGGAGCACGGCGCGGACCTCCTCGAGGATCCGGCGCACGTCCGTGACCGAGAGGCTGACCCCTGGCTGCTCGGGGGCGATCATCGCTCCCCAGAGGGACTCGTCGGCGTAGATGTTGCCGATCCCGCTCAGGATCGTCTGATCGAGCAGGAGTCGCTTGATCCCGCTGCGACTCGCTCGGATCCTCGAGACGACCCGCTCCTCGTCGATGAACGGGTCGAGCGCATCCCGGCCGATGTGCGCGACGCGTTCGGGGAGCAGGGCGTCCGCGACGACGGCTCCAGCGTGGCCGGCGGGTCGAGCGTCCGGTGCGACCACCAGCGGGTCGATCGCGAGCCCGCCGAAGATGCGCTGGTCGGCGAAGTTCACGGCGAGCTCGCCGTGCTCGGGATGCTCGAGGGACAGCGCGACCCGGGTGAACCGGTCCGTCTCACCGGGCCGGCGCAACAGCATCTGTCCGCTCATGCCGAGGTGCGCGGTGAGCGCACGACCATCGTCGAGGGGGAACCACAGGAACTTCCCTCGACGCACGGCCGACCGGATGATGAGCCCCGTCAGATCGTCCTCGAACGCCGTTCCGAGGTGGCGTCGAAGGGAGCGGCGGTCGAGGACCTCGACACCGGTGACCCGTGCCCCGGTCACCGCCGGCTCGAGTCCGGCCCGGACGACCTCGACCTCCGGCAGTTCAGGCATCGGCGAATTCAGGCATCGGGGAGTTCGGGCATCAGGGAGCGGGGGTCAGTGAGTTCGGGCATCGAGCTCTGTCCACGCGGTCAGGGCCGCGGCCATCTCGGCGTGCTTCTTGCTGCTGCCGGTGCCCTCCGCCGACACGATGTCGCCGACGGCGACCCGTGCCACGAAGACGCGCGAGTGATCGGGCCCCGAGGCCGTCACCGTGTACGTGGGTGCGGGGCCGCCCAGAGCCGCCGCAGCCTCCTGGAGGCTCGTCTTCGGATCCATGGTCGCGCCGAAGCGATCGATCTCGCCGATGAGCGGCGACACGAGCCGGAGGACGAGGTCCTTCGCCACAGCCGGTCCGCTGTCGAGGAAGACGGCGCCGAACACGGCCTCCATCGTGTCCGCGAGGATCGACGCCTTGTCTCGGCCACCCGTGAGCTCTTCGCCCCGACCGAGACGGATGTGCTCCCCGAGATCGATGCGACGGGCCACGACGGCGAGGGCGACGGTCGAGACGACGCTCGCCCGCATCTTGGCGAGCGATCCCTCCGGGAGGTCGGGATTGTCCCGGTAGAGCGTCTCGGTGACGGCGAGCCCCAGGACGGAGTCGCCGAGGAACTCGAGGCGCTCGTTGTGTGGGATGCCGCCGTTCTCGTACGCGAAGGACCGGTGGGTGAGCGCGAGCTCGAGCAGGTCGGGACTCACGGGCACGCCAAGAGCCACGATGAGCGAGGTGTGCTCATCGTGGCTCATGGGAAGACGGACCGATCGCGGGTCGGAGAGGACCCGAGAAGGGAATCAGACGTCGGCGACCTTGCGGCCCTTGTACTCGAGGAAGAGCGGGGTGCCCGCGGAATCCTCGACGACCTTGGCGCGGTGCGGCAGGCTGTAGGTGACCTTGCCGTTCTCGACGGTCTTGACGAGCTTGGGGGCCTCAGCCTTCCACTGCGAACGACGAGCGTGCGTGTTGGCTCGGGATTGTTTCCGCTTCGGAACAGCCATGATTCAACCTTCTTCTTTGTCTTCAGCGCCCGATCCTGCGGCGCCTGGTCTGGGGGCGAACTCCGCGAGCGCAGCCCACCGAGGATCGGAGGCTTCACGGGATTCCGGTTCCGGGCGACTCTCCATCCGCTCGCCGGTCTCGGGGTCGAGACCGGGGCAGTCGGGAGTGCACACCGGTTGAAACGGCAGTGACAAAACCACTGCATCTCTGACGAGAGATTCTAGATCGACATGGTCGTAGAGAACCTCGTACTCAGACGCTTCCGATCCAGAGTACGCGAAAAGTTCCTGAAACTCGACTTCGACAGGCTGGGACATCTCCCGCAGGCACCGTCCGCACTCCCCGTCCGCCGTCGTCTCGATCTCCGCCGTCACGAGGATGCCCTCGTGCACGGATTCGAGTCGGATATCGGCGTGGAGGTCCGTGCCCGCCTTGACGGCGACGAGTCCCTCACCCAGCTGGTCGGGAGCGGGGAAATCGTAGGAGTGCTCGCGCATCTCCCCCGGTCGCCCCTCGAGGTCTCTCACTCCGACCGTGTACGGCGTCCTCTTCAGTCCAGTCACCGGGGAATTCTACCCTCTGTGGGGCGCCGGGGGTCCCGACCCGCGCGAACCGGCGTCGCGATGGCTCCCCGCCGCCGAGCGACGACCGAGGCCGGCACCACCGCCGCGCGGACGCGATGCGCCCGCGTGGTGGCAGCGGCCAGGGCACCGCGCACGATCTCGGCGTCGTCACGGAGGTCGGCGACCACCGGAGAGCTCGCCTTCGCGTACCTCTCGAACTCGACCGCGGCGAGGAGTCGGTCGAGCGATGCCGTCGCACGCCGATCCTCCGCGACGACACGTCGGAGCCGGGCCGCGAGGTCCCGTTCGGAATCGGCGTCGCCGACGGGATACCCGAGATCCAGCACCGCGTCCACGAGATCGTCCCACAGCGGCGCGACCGTCGACTCGGCGCGGGCGAGGTCCCAGCGCCTCCTGCGCCGGACGGTCCTCACGATGGCCGGCACGACAATGACCAGAAGCACGAGCACGAGCAGGACGCTCCCGACGGCCGTCGTCTGCGTCGAACGACCACTCCCTCCAGCGCCCGCCTCCGCCTCGTCGGGATCCGTCGATGCCGTCGGGGTGGGGGTCGACGACGGGTCCTGCGACGCCGCCCCCGTCGGTACGTCATCGGGGGCGGCGGCATCCGCGGCCTCGACGGCATACGACGGGACGATCCCGCGACCCGGCGTCGGCTCGAACGGGACCCACCCGACACCCGCGAAGTACAACTCCGGCCAGGCGTGGAGGTCGTCGCTCCCGACCCGGTAGGCCACGAACCCGTCGTCGTCGGATCCCACACGGTCACCCGGGAGGTATCCGAGGGACACGCGAGAGGGGATGCCCGCCATGCGCGAGAGGATCGCCATAGCCGACGCGAAGTGCACGCAGTAGCCGCTCTTCTGCTCGAGGAAATCGGCGATCGCCTGGAAACCGTCGCCGTCGTAGCCGTCCTGCACCGGCGTCGTCACGGAGTAGGCGAAGTCCGTGCGGAGGTACTCCTGGATCGCGAACGCCGCGTCGTACTGGTTCGTCGTCCCCGCCGTGACGTCGTCGAAGACGGATCGGAGCGTTCCGGGGACCTCGTCCGGCAGATCGAGGAACGGGGTGACTCCTGCGGGGTAGTCCGGCTCAGCTCCGCGGAGTTGATCGGCACTCGGCTGGATCAGCAACGACGTCACCGAGTATTCCTGGTCCTCGACGGAGTCCGACGGGCTCGACACCGTCAGCCCCTCGGTGTCCCACTCCCATGATCCGTCGAGGCCGGTGATCGCGACCGAGGGGAACGGAACGGGCAGAAGGTCCCCGACGAGGCCGGTGATCGAGATGTTCACCGTCTCCTCCTCCACGGGGACCTCCGCAGTGAGCCCGGGAACGATGAGTCTCTCGCCCTCCGATTGTCCGACCATCTCGCTCTCCCCGCTCGAGCTCCACTGCGCTCCCTCGAATCGATCGAGGGTGAGGATGCGCAGGTACTGCGCGGTCGTCGATGTCGTCTGGTAAGTGAAGTGAGGCGTGTTGCCCGGCCGCTGGAGGTCGCGCCCGAGGTCGGCGAGTTCGCTGATGCCCGAGCCGAGCGCGGATTCCCCGTCGGGCTCCACGAGACTCCGCGACGAGAAGGCCGGGACGAGGGTCGCCGCGAGGACCGTCGTCACGACGGCGGCCGCTCCGATCCCGAGCGCAGAGGCCCTCGACGACGCCGTCAGCGCGGTGACCCGTCCGCGTCGTCCGTCCACGCGCAGCACGACGAGGAAGGCGATCGCGACGAGCACATAGGCGACGATGTCGATGCTTCCGGTGAAGATGGACGGCGGAACGAGCATCCCGACGGCGAGCACACCGGTGAGCGCGGGCGAGCGCAGCGAGATGCCGACGACGTCGGCGAGGACGGCGAGGGCCCCGAGTCCCACCGCCAGGAGGAAGAGCAACGGGGTGATCGGCTCGACGGGCACGGCCTGCACGTACAAGGAACGGCCGGCGTCGACCGCGAGCTGTTGGACGGCCGAGACGGTGTCGAGCGTGGGGAGGACTCCGAGCAGGGCGGAGCCCGGCGCGAAGACCACTACGAGCCCGATCAGCCAGACGCCGGTTCCGACGAGGGTACCCACCCAGGGGGCACCTCCGAGAGAACGGACGATCGCCGCGGGGACGAACACCGCGGCGATCGCCGTGATCGCCGTCAGCCACCAGTCGGTCCCCTGGATGACGGCACCGAGGGGGATGAGGGAGACGATGAGAAGGACGGCTATGGAGAGCACGCCCGCCCAGTTCGCGGCTGGCGCGTCACCGCGCCGGTCCGACGGTGCGGTCTCGTTCGTCATCGTTCCCTCTCGCGCACGAGCGGATCGAGCAGGACGGTCTCGTTCCAGATATCCGAGACCGTGCGACCGGCACCGAGGACGCCGGTGATCCACCCGCCGGAACCGAGCTCGGCGCGGCCTGCGTCGTCAGGGGGCACGAACGCGACCGCGGGATCCGCGAGCCGAGCGATCGGCACGAGTCGTCGCACCGATGGGACGCTGCCGTCAGCGAGCACCGCGATCACCGGAACAGGTGCGCCCGCCCGATCGAGGACGTCCCGTGTGACGGCGGCGATGTCGGGCGTGTCCTCGTCCCGCCGGATCGGTTCGACGACCGCGAGCCGCGTCAGGACGTCCGCCGATTGCGACGGCTCGAAACGGCGGGCGGCGTCCGTGTCGCGCGGGACGGACTCCACGAGCGTCAGGCGGAACCCCGCACCGAGCGCGTGGACCGCGATCGAAGCGGTCAACTCGACCATGAGCTCGAACGCCCCGGGGTCGGGCCGGGCACCCGGTTCACCGGCCGCGGTATCGAGGACGAGGACGATCGCCGGATCGACCTCCTGCTCCTCCTGCCGCACCATGAGTTCGCCACGCCGCGCCGTCGCGCGCCAGTGGATCCGACGCATGGGGTCTCCCGCTCGGTACTCCCGGGCGATGAGCTCGTCGACGCGCGGGTGGCTGGACATGCGGTGCTCGTGCCTCGCGCCTTCGCCGCTCGCCTGGATCAGTTCCGAGTGCAGGAGGGGGACGACCCGCGGGGTGACGACGACGTCGCTCCCGCCCGTCGATGAGCGCTCGGCCTGGACGAGCCCGAACGGGTCCTCCCTCGTGACGACGAGAGGGCCGAGCACGAACTCGCCGCGCCTCTCCGGACGCACCAGGTAGCTCGCTCGCACCGAACCGCCGACGCTCGCCGCGGTGAGGGCATCGGCGTCGCCCGCGGGTGCCGGCCCGAACGACCCCGGTACGACGTCCCGCCACCGCTGGATCGAAGCGTCCCACGACTCTGTCCGCACGTCGAGCACGACGACGGACTCCTCCCCCGCCGCGAGGATGTCGGACGGCAGACGTCGCGCGACATCGAGGCTCGCGCGACGCACCGTGACGAACACGGTCGCGACGGCGAGCAGGCTGACGAGGAAGACCGCGACGACGAACCCTTCCCGGCGGTCGAACACCGCAGAGGCCACGAGTAGGACCGTGGCGCTCGCGGCGACGGCCCACCCTCTCCGTGTCGGGCGAAAGGACAGGCGTCGTCGCGGCGGGAGGCGGCGGGCCACGTCAGTGCCGCGGGACCACGGAGGGGACGGGGGTCGACGCCACGAGCTCGTCGAGCAGGGACGACAGGAAGGCGTCGCTGTCGCCGGTGTGTCCGAGGGCCTTGTTCGTGGCGACCAACCGGTGACCGAGCACGGGGATGACGAGCCGGTCGACGTGGTCGGGCAGGACGAACTCGTACCCTTCGATCACGGCGAGAGCGCGCGCGGCCCTCACGAGTTGCAGCGTCGATCGCGGGCTCGCGCCGAGACGCAGATCGGCGTGGGCACGGGTCGCGCGAGCGATGGCCACGGCGTAGTGCGTGACGGCCGGCGAGACGTAGGTCGACTCCACGGTCTCGATGATCCGGACGAGCTCGTCGTTGGACACGACGGGACCGATCGAATCGAGCGGGTTGGCGGTCTCCCGGCGGGTCAGGATCGCGACCTCCGCCGCCGCGGACGGGTAGCCCATTGAGATGCGCGCCATGAAGCGATCACGCTGCGCCTCCGGCAGGGCATAGGTGCCCTCCATCTCGATCGGGTTCTGCGTCGCGACGACCGTGAACGGTCGAGCGAGCGGGTAGGTCGTGCCGTCGACCGTGACCTGGCGCTCCTCCATGCTCTCGAGGAGCGCCGACTGCGTCTTCGGCGACGCCCTGTTGATCTCGTCTCCGATGACGATGTTCGCGAAGATCGGCCCGGGCGAGAACTCGAAGCGGCGCTCCACCTGGTTGTAGACCGAGACACCCGTGACATCCGACGGGAGGAGGTCCGGGGTGAACTGGATCCGGTTCACCTTCGACCCGACCGAGGTCCCCAGAGTGCGCGCCAGCATCGTCTTGCCCACACCGGGCACGTCCTCGAGCAGCAGGTGGCCTCCGGCGAGCACCACCGTGAGTGCCATGCGCACCGCGTCCGTCTTGCCGGAGATGACGCTCTCGACGTTCGCGACGATCCGCTGCGTCAGCTCGTGCGCTTCATCGAAGGAGAGCCCCCCGGAGTCCGCTCCACGCTGCGGCGTCGGTGTCGTCGTGTCGGTCATGCGCGTTGGATCCGTTCCGCGACCGCGGGGGGCACGTAGGGCGACACGTCGCCGCCGAGGGCGGCCACCTGGCGCACGAGCGAGCTCGACACGTGCCCGTGCGCCGGGTCGGGCAGGAGGAAGACCGTCTCGACCCCCGCGAGCTTGCGATTGACGATGGCCATCGGCGTCTCGTAGGCGACGTCGACCTGCGAGCGGATGCCCTTCACCAGCACGTGTGCGCCGACGTCGGTGCAGTAGTCCACGAGGAGACCCATGCTCCAGGACGCGACGATGATCGTGCCCGGATACCCGGCGTCGGCGATCGATCGTTCGAGGAGAGAGACCCGCTCGTTGATGGGGAGCATCGCCTCTTTCGCAGGATTGTGCACGACGACGACGTGGACTTCGTCCCACAGTCCCGCGGCACGCTCGATGACATCGAGATGACCGAGAGTCACGGGGTCGAACGAGCCGGGAATCACGGCGATCCGGTGAACCATTCGGCCAGCTTATCCGCCCCACAGGAACACGCTAGGCTCCCCCGGACATTCTCAGTTCTTCGCGAGAGCGGCGCGCGTCTGCTCGTCGAGCCGCCGTTCGAGGGCGTCGCGGAGCGCCCGGTGCGACTCGAGCGCCGGGTCGTCCGTGAGCAGGTCGAGGGCGAATCGGCGCGCCCGCTCGATGACGTCGGAGTCGGAGACGACCCGAAGGAGCTTGAGCGACGAGCGACCGCCCGACTGCGCACTGCCGAGCACGTCTCCCTCCCGGCGCAGTTCGAGATCGACCTGGGCGAGTTCGAAACCGTCGAGGGTGGCTGCGACCGCCTCGACCCGGTCGCGGGCGATCGTCTCCTCCGGGGCGTTCGTCACGAGGAGGCACAGTCCGGGCAGACCGCCCCGGCCCACCCGGCCACGGAGCTGGTGGAGCTGGGAGACACCGAAACGATCCGCGTCGAGCACGACCATCATCGAGGCCCCGGGTACGTCGACCCCCACCTCGATCACGGTCGTCGCGACGAGCACATCGATGTGGGCGTCCGCGAACCCGCGCATCACACGGTCCTTCTCGTCGGAGGTCATCCGACCGTGCAGGGGCTCGATGACCCGACCGGCGAGGGATGGGTGCGCCCTCAACTCCTCGAGCACGACGCTCACCGTCGACAGCGGCGGGCGGGCGTCCTCCCCCGGACCGTCGCCATCGTCCGCCGGGGACTCGGCGCCGTCCTCCGCGGCGATCTTCTCCCCCGGTTCGATGGCCGGGCACACGACGAACGCCTGTCGTCCAGCGGCGAGCTCCTCCGACAGTCGCTCCCACGCCCGGCGGATCCAGAGCGGCTTCTCGGCGAGAGGCACCACGAAGGACTCGATCGGCTGACGACCGGCCGGCAGCTGCCGGAGGGAGCTGACGTCGAGGTCGCCGAAGACGGTCATCGCGACCGTTCGGGGAATGGGCGTGGCCGTGAGGACGAGGACGTGGGGTGGGATCGAGCCCTTCCGCCGCAGCGCCTCCCGCTGCTCGACGCCGAACCGGTGCTGTTCGTCGACCACCACGAGCCCCAGATCGTAGAACTCGACCCCGCTCGACAGGAGGGCGTGCGTGCCGACCACGATCTGCGCCTGACCGCTCACGATCCGCAGGAGAGCCTTGCGCCGCTCCGCCGTGGACATCTGGCCCGTGAGGAGGACCGGCGCCAGTCGGGCCGCGAGGTCGGGGCCGAGGGACGCCACGATCGAGCGCAGGTGCTGGGCCGCGAGGACCTCCGTGGGCGCGAGGAGGGCCGACTGGCCACCCGACTCGGCGACGGCGAGCATGGCCCGGAGCGCGACGAGCGTCTTGCCCGAGCCGACCTCGCCCTGGACGAGTCGGTTCATCGGAGTTCCCGACGCGAGTTCCGCCGCGATCTCCGCACCGACCACGCGCTGGTCGTCGGTGAGATCGAAGGGAAGGGCCGCGTCGAACCGTTCGAGGGCGCCGCCGGGAAGGGCCGCACGTTCCGTGGCCCGCTCGGCCCGCTCGGACAGCCGCCTCTGGAGGAGACCGGCCTGGAGCACGAAGGCTTCATGGAAGCGCAGGGTCTCGCGCGCCCTCTTCCAGTCGGGGTCGTCCTGCGGGCGGTGGACCCGCTCGAGCGCATCGCGCAGACCGAGGATCCTCTCCGCGACCGCGACGTCTCCGGGTACGGGGTCGTCGATCGGGCCGAGGCCGTCGAGCACGAGTGCGATCGACTTCTGGATGACCCAGCTCGTGACCGCCGCGGTCGCCGGATAGATCGGGATCGGCGTCTCCGCCCAGACCTTGGGCGAGATGCCGCTCGGCGCATCGGGCTCGAACAGCTCGTACGTGGGGTGGGCGAGCTGGTTGAGGCCCTTGTACGAGCCGATCTTTCCGGCGAACACGCCGGCGCGTCCCGGCTTGAGGTCGTTGGCCCGCCACGACTGGTTGAAGAAGGTGAGCGTGAGCGCGCCGTTGCCGTCGGAGATGAGCACCTCGAGGATGGATCCTCGACGGGCGCGCATCGGCCGTTCGTTGACCTCCACGACCTGCGCGACGATCGTGACGTTCTCGTCCATCGGAAGCTCGGAGAGGACCGTCAGATCACCGCGTCGGGCGTACCGGCGGGGGTAGTGCGACAGGAGGTCGCCGACGGAGCGGAACCCGAAAGCACGCTCGAACACCCCGGCCGTCTTGGCCCCGAGGACCCCGTCGAGGCGGTCGTCGAGTCCGAGTGCGGTCATACGGGAGATTCTACGGCGGACCCCCGACACCGCCGATCGGCGACCCTCCCGGCGGCCGGTACGCTCGAGGGGTGACGAGGATCATCGCCGGCCGTGCCCGATCGGTCCGTCTCTCCGTGCCGTCCGCCGGCACCCGGCCGACGAGCGAACGCGTGCGCGAGGCGCTCTTCTCGACCCTCGAGTCGTGGGACGCGATCTCGGGGGCCCGCGTACTCGACCTCTACGCCGGTTCCGGCGCGCTCGGACTCGAGGCGGCGTCGCGGGGTGCCGCGTCGGTCGTGCTCGTCGAGCGCAATGCGAAGGCCGCGGCCCTCTGCCGAGCGAACGCCGCGGCTGTGGTGCGGTCGCTCGGCCCCGATTCGGTGCCCATCGACGTCTCCGCCCGGTCGGTCCGGTCCCATCTCACGGTCTCGGCCGCTCCCGCCGATCTCGTGCTCGTGGACCCGCCGTACGACGTCGGCGACGCCGACATCGCCGAGGACCTCGCCGGCATCGCGCGGGTCCTCGCCCCCCGCGGGGTCGTCGTCGTCGAACGCAGCACCCGCTCCCCCGAGCCCGTCTGGCCGTCGGGCATCGCCGCGATCCGGAGCCGTGCTTACGGCGAGACGACCCTCTGGTTCGCCGAGGCGGAGACGGCGGCCGAGGGCGAGACGGCCACAGAGGCCAACACGGGCTCCTGGTCCGATACCGGCCCCGACTCCGACTAACCCCGGCCGCCGTCCCATCCGACGTAGGGATCCCATCCGACGGGGTCCACGACGACACCGTCGCACGTGAGCGCGCCGGTCGCCGGGTCGACGACGCGTCCGACGGCACGGAAGCCCCCGGGCAGCTCGGCCGTCGCCGGGAAGGTCGCGAGCAAGGAGTGATCCTCGCCGCCGCGGAGGGCAAGAGCCACGTCGCGGCCGAGCGTCGCTCCGTCGAACGCGATGCCGACGCCGCTCGCCGCCGCGATCCGAGCCGCGTCCCGCGCGAGGCCGTCGGAGAGGTCGAGCATCGAGGTGGCACCTGCGCGCGCCGCGAGCACGCCGTCCCCCACGGGCGGTCGCGGCGCGAACTGCGCAGCCAGCATCTCCCCGTGCCGCTTGCGCAGCGCGGCGGTGAGCGCACGATCGGGCACGCCGTCCTCGTCGACCCCGTCACGGAAGAGGAGCTGGAGGGCCGCCGCGGCCTCACCGAGCACCCCGGACACCGCGACCACGTCGCCCACACGGGCTCCGGAGCGGAGGACCGGCGCCCGCCCCTCGAGATCCCCGAAGGCCGTCACGGCGATCGTGAAGGTCTCCGACACCGACAGGTCGCCCCCCACGACGCCGCAGCCGGGGCTCAAGGCGGCGACGGCCTCGGAGACCCCGCCGGCGAACTCCTCGAGCGAGGCCACGGGCATGTCGGGTGTCACCGCGAGCGCGAGGACGAGCGCCGTCGGACGAGCACCCATCGCGGCCACGTCGGACAAGTTCGTCGCGACGGCCTTCCACCCGAGCTCCCACGGCGTCGACCAGGCGAGCCGGAAGTCGGGCCCGTGCACCATGAGATCGGTGGTGACGACGAAGCGACCGTCGACGGCGGCGACGACCGCGGCGTCGTCCCCCGGCCCGATCGTCGCGGCGGGAGCCGCCGGGAGCAGCGGGAGGATGCGCGCGAGGATCGCCGCCTCGCTCTCGTCCGCGACCGTCGGTCCCGGTGCGCCCGGTGCTCGGCCTCGATCGCTCACCGGGCTCCGCGCGCCGCCGCGAGCTCGAGGAGCTCGGTGATGAGGTCGGGGTACGCGAGTCCGCTCGCGAGCCAGCACTTCGGGAACATCGAGATCGGGGTGAAGCCCGGCAGCGTGTTGAGCTCGTTCACGACGAAACCGTCGTCGGTGAGGAAGAAGTCGACACGAGCGAGCCCCTCGGCCCCCACCGCATCGAACACCGCCGCCGCGATCCGACCCATCTCGCCGAACTCGTCGTCCGTGAGGTCGGCCGGGCAGACGAGGTCGATCCCCGGGGCATCGAGGTACTTGGACTCGAAGTCGTAGAAGCCCCGTCCTGAGACGACGATCTCTCCCGCGACGGAGGTCCGCGGCGGTGCGCCGTCCCTGCCCTCGAGCACGGCGATCTCGACCTCGCGGCCGACCACGGTGGACTCGATGAGGACGCGGTCGTCGTGCGTCAGTGCCTCACGGATCGCGGCGTCGAGCCCGGCCGGCTCCTCCACCTTCGCGACCCCCACGCTCGATCCGGCGCGGGCCGGCTTCACGAACACCGGGTAGCCGAGACCGTCGGCGCTCCGGTGCGCTGCCTCGGGATCGGCGCGGAACCCCGTCGCCGACACGGTCGCCCACGGCGCCACGGCGATCCCGGCGTGCTGGAGCACGGTCTTGGCGAAGTGCTTGTCCATCGAGACCGACGAGGCGAGCACACCGGACCCCACGTAGGGCAGTCCCACGAGCTCGAACAGCCCCTGGACCGTGCCGTCCTCGCCGTAGCGACCGTGAAGGATCGGGAACACGACATCGATCGTGCCGAGCGAGGTGACGACGCCGTCAGCCGAGGTCACACGGAGCTCCCGGGAGGAGGCGTCCTCTGGCCACAGCACGCGGGAACCGTTGTCGATCACCTCGGGAAGGCGCTCGGGATCGAGCGCGAACTTCGACGGGTCGTCCTCCTCCAGCACGAACGCACCGGCACGGGTGATCCCGATCGGCACGATGTCGAACAGCTCACGGTCGATCGCCGAGAGCACCCCTCCGGCCGTTGCGCAGCTGATCGAATGCTCGCTTGAACGTCCGCCGAAGAGGACCGCCACTCGTCTCTTCACTGTCATCGCTCGTCCTCTCGCCCTGGGGCTCGTCACTGTCTGTCGTCAAATGGGGCGCGATGTCGCGCGGGTCGAGCGTGCCGTCGAGCACTTGTTTGACCTGCTCGACGATCGGCATCTCGACGCCGATCTCCCGCGCGAGCTCGAGCACCGGCGCCACCGACGCCAGCCCCTCGGCCGTCTGCTGCATCTGTTTCACCACGGCCTGGAAACTGTATCCCTGTCCGAGCAGCCGTCCCGCGGTGTTGTTCCGTGACAGGGGCGACTGGCACGTCGCGATGAGGTCGCCGAGGCCGGCGAGCCCGGCGAGCGTCTCCGCCTTCGCGCCGCGAGCGACCGCGAAGTCGGTCATCTCCACGAGCCCGCGCGTGATGATCGACGCCTTCGTGTTCTCGCCGTACCCCACTCCGTCGACGATGCCGATCGCGACGGCGATGAGGTTCTTGAGCACTCCACCGAACTCGGTGCCGATCACGTCGGTGTTCACGAACGACCGGAAGTACCCGTTCCGTGCGAGCATCGCGACGCTCTGGGCGGTCTCGAGCCTGCTCGAGGAGATGACGGCGGCGGTCGGCTGCTCGCGGGCGATCTCGAGGGCGAGGTTCGGACCCGAGGCGACCGCGACCCTGCCTGGATCGATGCCGAGGCTCTCGATGATGACCTCGCTCATCCGCAGTCCCGTGCTCTTCTCGACGCCCTTCATGAGCGACACGACCGTCGCCCCGGGTGCGAGCAGCGGCCGGATGGCCGTGAGGTTGTCCCGTAGCGTCTGGCTCGGCACGGCGACGAACACGTGGCTCGCCCCCGCGAGTGCCACCTTCAGGTCGGAGGTGGCGGAGAGGCCGTCCGGCAGCGTGATGCCCGGGAGGTAATCGCTGTTGCGGTGCGTGCGGGAGATCTCAGCGGCGATCTCCGGGCGTCGCGCCCACATGGTGACCGATGCCCCGCCGTCGGCGAGGATCTTCCCGAACGTCGTGCCCCAGCTGCCCGTGCCCAGCACGGCGACCCTGGCCTGTTGTCTCCGGCTCAAAAGCGCCCCGTCTCCGTCTGTCCTCGTTCGGTCGGGTCCCACCGCGTCGCGGGGGCCTTCTCGTCGCGGAGCTCCTCGAGCTCGCGCGTGATGGCCTGCATGACGACATCGGTGGCCGCTGAGAGGGTGGCGCCGTCGAGGGGCCGACCGGCGAACGCCGAGAGGTCCACGGCGTCTCCGAAGCGCACGCGCACGGTCTTCGGGGGAAAGAAGTGGATCTTCTTGGAGTACCGCGCCATGACCTTCTGCGTCCCCCAGTGCGCGACCGGGTGGATCGGGATCCCGTGCTGCAGCGCCAGCCGCACCGCCCCGGTCTTGCCCCGCATCGGCCACATCGCCGGGTCTCGCGTGAGGGTTCCCTCGGGGCAGACCACGAGGACCTGTTCGCGATCGGCCACCTGGACGGCCGCCGCCATGGGGTCGCTCCCGCGCGTCGCCCCGGCGCGTTCGACCGGCACCTGGCCGGAGGAGCGCAGCATCCATCCGAGGATCTTCACGCGGAACAGGGACGCCTTGGCGAGGAATCTCGGCGCGCGACCCAGCTTCCAGATGGCGAGCCCCACGACGACGGGGTCGATCTCCGAATAGTGGTTCGGGGCGATGATCACGGGCCCGGAGCCCGGGAGCTTGTCGCCGTTCTCGATCTTCAACACCATCATCGAGCGAGTGAGCGGGAGAGCTATGCCGGCGAGGAGCCAGAAGAAGGACGGTCGGGACTTCTCGGGGGTGGACCGGCGGCCTGGCCGACCCGATGAACTCACTGACACCTGCCCATTATGGCTCGACCCCTCGCCGACGGACCCGCGACGGGGCCGTCGGCGACGGATCCGTCGATCCCCACCGCTCGGCGTCTCGGCGTTCAGAGGCTGCGCGCGGGGATGGTCTTCGGGCGCCACGCGGCCCGCGTCTGCTCGAAGCGTGTGATGGCCTCCTCGTCGCGCAGCGTGAGGCCGATGTCGTCGAGTCCCTCGATGAGCCGCCAGCGGGTGTAGTCGTCGACCTGGAACGCGAACGTCTCCGTGCCGGCGACGATCGTGCGCGCGACGAGGTCGACCGTGACCTCCAGGCCGGGCTGAGCATCCATGAGGGCCCAGAGACGCTCTACCTCGGACTCCTCCACCTCGGCGGCAAGGAGCCCCTGCTTGCCACTGTTTCCTCGGAAGATGTCGGCGAAACGTGCGCTCACGACGACGCGGAAGCCCCAGTCGCGGAGGGCCCAGACCGCGTGCTCGCGGCTCGATCCCGTTCCGAAGTCGGGACCGGCCACGAGGATCTGCGCTCCGGCGAACTGCGGCTGGTTGAGCACGAACTCCGGGTCCTGACGCCACCCGGCGAAGAGGGCGTCCTCGAAGCCGGTCTTCGTGACGCGCTTGAGGTACACCGCCGGGATGATCTGGTCGGTGTCGACGTTGGATCGCTTGAGGGGCATGGCGACCCCGGTGACCGTCTCGAACTTCTCCATGGCCTTATGCCTCCAGATCCGACGGGCTCGACAGTGTTCCGCGCACGGCGGTGGCGGCGGCGACGAGCGGAGAGACGAGATGGGTCCGACCGCCCTTGCCCTGGCGGCCCTCGAAGTTCCTGTTGCTCGTCGAGGCGCAACGCTCTCCCGGCGCGAGCTGGTCGGGGTTCATGCCGAGGCACATCGAGCACCCAGCGAACCGCCACTCGGCACCGAAGTCGAGGAAGACCTTGTCGAGACCCTCGGCTTCGGCCTCGAGCCGCACACGAGCCGACCCCGGGACGACCATGACGCGGACGTGCTCGGCTTTCGTGCGCCCCTCGATGACGGACGCGAAGGCGCGGAGGTCCTCGATGCGGCTGTTGGTGCACGACCCCATGAAGACGGCGTCGACGGGGATCTCCTTCATCGGCGTGCCGGCTTCGAGGTCCATGTACTCGAGCGCGCGCTCGGCCGCCGCTCGCTCGTTGGCATCGGTGATGGCTTCCGGGTCGGGGACCGACTGGCTGAGCGAGACGCCCTGGCCCGGGTTGGTCCCCCACGTGACGAACGGTTCGAGCTCGTCGGCGTCGAGGAAGACCTCGGCGTCGAAGGCGGCGCCCTCGTCCGTCGGCAGGGTGCGCCAGTACTCGACGGCCTCGTCCCAGTCGGCGCCGCTCGGCGCGTGCGGGCGGCCCTTGAGGTACTCGAACGTCGTGTCGTCGGGAGCGACCATGCCGGCTCGCGCGCCCGCCTCGATCGACATGTTGCAGATCGTCATGCGACCCTCCATGGAGAGCTGACGAATAGCGGATCCGCGGTACTCGAGCACGTAGCCCTGACCGCCGCCCGTGCCGATCTTCGCGATGACGGCGAGGATGACGTCCTTCGCGGTGACGCCCGGCTTCAACGTGCCCTCGACGTTGATCGCCATCGTCTTGAACGGCTTGAGCGGCAGGGTCTGCGTCGCGAGGACGTGCTCGACCTCGCTCGTGCCGATGCCGAAAGCCATCGCCCCGAAGGCGCCGTGGGTCGACGTGTGCGAGTCGCCGCAGACGACGGTGATGCCGGGCATCGTGAGTCCGAGCTGCGGGCCCACGACGTGCACGATCCCCTGCTCGACGTCGCCGAGGGAGTGCAGCCGCACACCGAACTCCTCGGCGTTGCGCCGGAGCGTCTCGATCTGCGTCCGGCTCGTGAGGTCCGCGATGGGCTTGTCGATCGCGAGCGTGGGGGTGTTGTGGTCCTCCGTTGCGATCGTGAGGTCGAGTCGCCGAACGGGCCGATCCGCGAGGCGCAGGCCGTCGAAGGCCTGCGGGCTCGTGACCTCGTGCACAAGGTGCAGGTCGATGTAGAGGAGGTCGGGGGTGCCGTCCTCGCCCTTCTTCACGAGATGGTCGCGCCAGATCTTCTCGGCCAGCGTGAGGGTGGTCTTCTCGGCGAGAGTCGGTCGAGCCGCATCCGTCTCGGGTGTCGCGGAGACGGGCGTTGTGGATGTACTCATGGTTTCGGTCCTTCTTCGATCGGATCCGGCCACAGCAACCTCCGCGACGAGGGAGGCCAGAGCGTCAGGCCTCGTCGCGGCGACGAAGGAGGAGGGACCGATCGAGCAGCATCGTCACAGAATAGCACCCGTCAGCGCGCGGATCCCTCGTCGTCCGACCGTGGGGCGCGGGGCGTCTGATCCGACTCCGAAGCGTCGACGGCGGATTCCACGCGGTCCTTCTGCGCGCCATCGTCGTCCGCTTCCGCGCGCTTGTCACGTGCGCCGTGCGCCAGGCTCGCGAGCGTCGCGACCGTCATCGACGCGATGATCACGACGAGCGACACCCACGTGCTGATCTCGGGCGCCCATTCGATGTGCTCCCCGCCGTTGATGAACGGCAGCTCGTTCTCGTGCATCGCGTGGAGGAACAGCTTCACGCCGATGAAGGCGAGGATGAAGGCGATCCCGTAATGCAGGTAGCGCAGACGGTCGAGCAGCCCGCCGAGCAGGAAGTACAGCTGGCGGAGTCCCATGAGAGCGAAGACGTTCGCGGTGAAGACGATGAACGGGCTCTGAGTGATACCGAAGATGGCGGGGATCGAGTCGATGGCGAAGATGAAGTCGGTCGTTCCGATCGCGATGAAGACGACGATCATCGGCGTGAAGTAACGCTTGCCGTCGATCGTCGTGCGGAGCTTCGAACCGTCGAACTCGTCGTGCACGCCGAGCTTGCGGCGCAGGAAGAGGGTGAACCTCGTCTCGCCGTCGTCCGCGTCGTCGTTGTCGGCGAAGGCCTGCCGGTAGGCGGTGATGAGCAGGAAGATGCCGAAGATGTAGAAGACGAACGAGAAGTTCGCGATGATCTGCGCACCCAGGAGGATGAAGATCCCGCGGAGCACGAGGGCGATCACGATCCCCACCATGAGCACTTCCTGCTGGAACTTCCGGGGCACGGAGAAGCGGGCCATGATGATGACGAAGACGAAGAGGTTGTCGACGGACAGGCTGTACTCCGTGAGCCATCCGGCGACGAACTGCCCAGCGAACTCGCCCCCGGCGAACGCCCACATGAGGCCGGCGAACACGAGTGCGAGGCTCACGTAGAACACCACCCACAGCGTCGCCTCCTTGAAGGACGGGATGTGGGGTCGCTTGACCACGTAGAGCAGGTCGAACAGCAGGATGAGGCCGAGGGCGATGTACGAGCCGATCTCGAACACCAGGGGAAGCTCGGGGTGCACGGGTGCCTTTCAGGACGAGGGAGGATGCGCGAACCGGAGGAAGACGATCACTCACGGCAGCGGTCCAGTGTACAGCCGCCAAGAGGCCCAGCCTCCGGCTCCCGTTTCCGGTCGGAAGGGGGCAGAATGCGGGGCCTCTCGTGGCGCTCCTACCAGGCGCCGACGTTCCCGGCTATGCCGTCGATGCTCTCGAGCATCTCCTCGAGCGGCGGGCCGAGGTTCTGCATCCCGCTGATCCACACGCCGTCGCTCAGGACGTGGACGGCCGTCAGGTCGTACTCGCCCTCCTGGGTTCCCACGATCGCGTAGACGTCGCGTCCGTCAGCGTCCGAGAGCGTGAAGCCGTCGGCCTCGAGCTGGGCGACGACCGCCGTGGTCTGTTCCGCCGAGACGGCCGCGACCGTGTACTCCTGTCCGGAACCGTCCAGACCTCCCTGTCCGGCCTCGCGGTCCTGGAAGATGTAGGTGCAACTGGCTCCCCCGGCGTCGACGAGGAGGTCGAGGAGCTCCGGGTACCGCTCCCGATCATCGGTCGCCTCGGGCTCGGGGCCGGCGGTGTTGACGGCATCGATGGGGTACTCCGAGGTGACCGGGTCGAAGATTCCGTCGGTCATGGCGTCGCACGTCGTCGGCAGCGCGAAGGAGGAGGTCGGCTCGGGGGTTCCGACGCCACTCGGCGCCGGTGTCGCCGACGCGGATGTCGAAGGGGTCTCGGACGAGGACGCGCCCGTCTCGGACGGCTCCGCCGCGCACGACGCGAGAGCGAGGAGGGAGAGGAGGACGAGGGCGATGCGACCGCGCGGAGGCGCGGAGCGGGGGGTGAGGATCACGGTTTCGACTCTATGGCCGGGGCCGACGCCCGACCATCACGATCGTGTGACGGTCGGGCGTTCGGGTCAGCCCTCGGCGGCGCGCTCGGCGGCCACGATGCGGGCGAGTTCCTCGCGCCGCTCGCGCTGTGCGACCGGATCCGGCACCGGGAGCGACGCGAGCAGCCGCCGCGTGTACGGATCGGAGGGGGCCCCGAGGACCTCCTCGCCGGTCCCCTCCTCGACGAGTCGACCGCGGTAGAGCACCGCGATCCGGTCGGAGAGGATGTCCACCACCGCGAGGTCGTGGCTGATGAAGAGCGCGGCGAATCCGAACTCGGCCTGGAGCTCGGCGAAGAGCTCGAGGACGCGAGCCTGGACGGACACGTCGAGAGCGCTCGTCGGTTCGTCGGCGACGAGGAGCTTCGGCTCGAGGGAGAGCGCCCGTGCGAGACTCGCCCGCTGGCGCTGCCCGCCGGAGAGCTCATGGGGGAAGCGATCTCCGAACGCCTTCGGCAGCTGCACGGCCTCGAGCAGCTCGTCGACGCGCTTCCGCGACGTCGTGGCGTCGAGGTCCGGCCGGTGCACCGAGAGCGGCTCCGCGACGGCCTCCGCGATCGTCAACAGGGGGTTGAAGCTCGACGCCGGATCCTGGAAGACGAAGCCGATGTCTTTCCTGATCGGGGCGAACCGGCGCTCACGCACGCGGTTCATCTCCACACCGAGCACGGTGAGCGATCCGGAGGTCACCTGTGTGAGTCCGGCGATCGCGCGCCCGATCGTCGTCTTGCCCGAACCCGACTCGCCCACGAGACCGACGACCTCGCCGGCGCCGATCGTGAGATCGACACCGTCGACGGCGACGAATCCGGGACGACCGAAACGGCCGGGGTACTGGATCCGGAGATCGCGGGCTACGACGATCGGCTCGGCCTCCGGATCCACGGGGGCTCTCCGTTCCGCAGCCTCGAGCTTCTGCCCGATGCGCGGGACCGCGGCGAGCAGTCGCTTCGTGTACGGGTCCGTCGGCGCGGAGAAGAGCGTCTGGACGTCTGCCTCCTCGACGAGCTCGCCCTGGTACATGACCGCCACGCGGTCGGCGAGATCGGCCACGACACCCATGTTGTGCGTGATGAGCACGATCGAGGCGCCGAACTCGTCGCGACAGCGGCGCAGGAGGTCGAGGATCTCCGCCTGCACCGTGACGTCGAGCGCCGTCGTGGGTTCGTCCGCCACGATGAGCCCGGGGTCGAGGACGAGCGCCATCGCGATGACGACACGCTGCTTCTGCCCTCCCGAGAACTGGTGGGGGAAGTAGTCGACGCGCGACTCGGGCTCGGGGATCCCCACGCGACGCAGAATGTCGATCGCCTTCGCGCGAGCGGCCTTGCGGCCGAGCTTCGGGTCGTGGGCCTTCAGTCCCTCGGCGATCTGCCAGCCGACCGTGAAGACGGGGTTGAGGGCGGTGGACGGCTCCTGGAAGACCATGGAGACGTCGGACCCGCGCAACTGACGGAGCGTCTGACCCGAGACCGAGATGACGTCGTTCTCGCTCGCCCCGTCGCGGCTGCGGAGGACGATGGCCCCCGATGCCGTTGCGGTGTCGGGGAGCAGGCCGAGGATCGACTTCGCGGTCACCGTCTTGCCGGAGCCCGACTCCCCCACGATGGCGAGCACTTCGCGCTCCCCCACTGTGAGGCTGACGCCGTCGACGGCCTTGACCGCACCGGCGTCGGTCGAGAAGGAGACGTCGAGGTCGGAGATCGTGAGCACATCGGTCATGGTCGTCCATCCGTTCCGTCGATGATCGAGGGGTCGATGCTGCCTCCGGGCACCACCGAGGTCTCCGCGACCGCGCCGTCGTCCGCCTTCACGGACCGCCGCCCGCGGAGACGGGGATCGGAGAGGTCGTTGAGACTCTCTCCGACCAGGGTCACGCCGAGCACGGTGAGCACGATCGCGATCCCCGGGGGCACCGCCGTCCACCAGATGCCGCTCGACACGTCAGCGATCGCGCGGTTGAGGTCGAAGCCCCACTCCGCGGCTGCGGTGGGTTCGATGCCGAACCCGAGGAAGCCGAGACCCGCCAGGGTCAGGATCGCCTCGGAGGCATTGAGGGTGAAGATGAGCGGCAGGGTCCGCGTCGCGTTCCGCAGGACGTGACGGGTCATGATGCGGGTGTGGCTCGCGCCGATCACACGCGCCGACTCGACGAACGCCTCGGACTTGATGCGGACCGTCTCCGCGCGGATGACGCGGAAGTACTGCGGGATGAACACGACCGTGATCGAGATGGCCGCCGCGAAGATCCCGCCCCACAGGCTCGACTGTCCACCGGAGATCACGATCGACATGACGATCGCGAGCAGCAGCGAGGGGAACGCGTAGATCGCATCGCACACGACCACGAGGACGCGGTCGAGCCAGCCGCCGAAGTATCCCGACACGAGGCCGAGGATGACTCCCGCGACGATCGAGAGCGCCACGGCGATCACGACGACGCCGAGGGCGGTCTGGGCGCCCCAGACCACGCGGGAGAACACGTCGAACCCGCTCACGGTGGTGCCGAGGAGGTGCGCGGCGCTCGGCGGCTGCTGCGTACCGAACGTTCCGTCCTCGTCGCTGATCTGGCTGAAGCCGTAGGGCGCGATGAGGGGCGCGAGGAAGGCGGAGAGGACGAAGACGGCCGTGAGAACGAGGCCGGCGACGAGCATGAACCGCTGGATCCCGACGCTCTGCCTGAGCTGTTTGACGACCGGGAGCCGGTCGACGAGGCGCCGTCTCGGCGCCCGCTGCGTGGTGCTTGTCATGTCAGTACCTCACCCTCGGATCGATGAGCGCCGCGATGATGTCGACGAGGAAGTTCGTGACCGCGACGATCACGGCGAGGAGCACCACGATGCCCTGCACGGCGACGAAGTCGCGAGCCTGCAGGTACTCGGACAGTTGGAACCCGAGCCCCTTCCACTCGAACGTCGTCTCGGTGAGCACGGCGCCGCCGAGGAGCATCGCGACCTGCAGCCCGATCACCGTGATTATCGGGATGAGGGCCGGCCGGTACGCGTGCGTGCGGACCAATCGGAGTTCGCCGACACCGCGCGATCGGGCCGCGTCGACGTAGTCGGTGCCGAGGGTCCCGATCATGTTCGTGCGCACGAGTCGGAGGAAGACTCCGGCCGTGAGCAACCCGAGGGCGAGCCCCGGGAGCACGGCGTGCTGGAGCACGTCCCCCACGACCTCCGCGTCGCCCGTGCGGAACGCGTCGACGAGGTAGAACCCCGACCGCTCGTCGAGGAGCGCGAACTGGAGCTCGGAACTCGTGGAGGCGCGACCGGAGACGGGAAGCCACTTGAGCGTGACGGCGAAGAGGAGCTTCAGCAGGAGACCGGCGAAGAACACCGGCGTCGCGTAGAACAGGATCGCGAGGACGCGCAGGATCGCGTCGGGAGTGCGGTCGCGGAAGTACGCGGCGACCATACCGAGCGGGATGCCGACGATGAACGCGACGATGAGCGCGTAGAACGCGAGCTCGACCGTGGCCGCTCCGTAGACGAAGAGAACCTCGAGGACGGGTCGGTTGTCGGAGAGAGTCGTGCCGAAGTCACCGGTGAAGATCTGACCGAGGTATTCGACGTACTGGACGAACAGGGGCCTGTCGTACCCGGCGGCGGTGACGCGCTCGGCGAGCTGGTCTGCCGTCAAACGGCCGCCGAGGGCCGCCGTGATGGGGTCGCCCGTCGTCCTCATGAGGAGGAACACGAGGGTGACGAGGATGAAGATGGTGGGGAGGATCAGCAGGAATCGGACGAGGATGTAGCGGGTGAGGCTCGATCCCGCCTGTCGTGCTTTGCGTGGTGTTGCCGCCGAGGCCGGCGACGTCGCCGGATCATCGGTGCGGGCTGGGGCGTTCAGAAGAGGACCTCCGGAGTGGGAGCGGTGAAAAGCCGGGGTGGCCGCTGACGGCCACCCCGGCACTGTAGTTCAGATCGACCGGGCTACCGGTGGATCAGCCCTTGGTGATCGGGGCGAAGCGGAACTTGAACGACGCGTCGAGTGTCGTCCCGCTGATGTCGGAACCGACGACCGCGACCTGGGCACCCTGGAGGTAGGGGATCGTGGACAGCTGCTCGGCGACCTTCTGCTGGATCTCCTCGATCGCGGCCGTGCGCTCGGCCGGGTCGACGATCGACGCCTGCTCGAGGATCAGGTCGTTGACCTCGGGGTCCTCGTAGTGGTTGCCGAGGAAGTTGTCCGTGAGGAAGAACGGCGTCAGGTAGTTGTCCGCGTCCGAGTAGTCCGGGAACCATCCGAGCTGGTAGAGCGGGTAGACGTCGGTGGTGCGGTCCTCCGAGTACTGCACCCACTCCGTGGTCTGCAGGTTCACGGTGAACAGGCCGGACTCCTCGAGCTGGGCCTTGATCGCGGCGTACTCGTCTCCCGACGAGGGACCGTAGTGGTCGTTCGAGTACTGCAGGCTGAGTTCGACGGGCTCGTCGATGCCTGCGTCGGCGAGGCGTGCCTCGGCCGCCTCGACCGAGGGCCCACCGTCGCCGTCGCCGTAGAGCTCCTTGAGGGGCTCGGTCGCGCCGGTCAGTCCTTCGGGGACGAAGGAGTAGAGCGGGGTGTAGGTGCCCTTGTACGTGTCCTCGGACAGCGCATCGCGGTCGATCAGGTCCGCGACGGCCTGACGCACGGCGAGGGCCTTGGCCTCGTCGGCCTCGGGGGTAGCGGCACCGAACGGCTGGGTGTCGAAGTTGAAGACGATGTAGCGGATCTCCCCGCCGGGTCCCGTCTCGACACTCACGTCGTCGTTGCCCTCGAGGTCGGCGATGTCGGTCGCGGACAGGCTGCGGTGCGCGACGTCGATCTCGCCCTCCTGGATGGCGAGCTTGAGGTTCGAGGAGTCGGCGAAGTACTGGAGCACGACCTGCTCGTTCTCGGCCGCGCCGAGGGCGCCCATGTAGTCGGGGTTGGCCGCGAAGGAGATGAGGTTGTTGAAGTCGTAGCTCTCGATCGTGTACTGGCCGGCGAAGGCGCCGCCGTCCACGATCTCGTCGTCGCTCGTGAGCGCGTCGGCCGCGAAGACGTCCTCGTCCACGATCGGGCCGGCGGGGCTCGACAGGATCTGCGGGAACACCTGATCGTTCTCGCTCTTCAGGTTGAAGACCGCCGTGAGGTCGTCAGGGGTCTCGACGCTGTCGAGGTTGTAGAGCAGCGACGACGGACCGTTCTGGTCCGCGATCGCGAGCTGGCGGTCGAAGGTGAACTTCACGTCGGAGGACGTGAGCTCGTTGCCGTTCGCGAACGTCAGGCCTTCCTTGAGCGTGACCGTGTACTGGGTCGGCGAGGTGAACTCGGCCGACTCGGCGATGTCGGGCTCGACCTCGGGGCTGCCGTACGGGGTGTTCATGAGGAACGGGAACACCTGGTTCATGACGGCGAACGAGCCGTTGTCGTACGAACCGGCCGGGTCGAGGACGGTGACCTTGTCGGTGGTGCCGACGGTGATGGTGCCGGAGTCCGTGGAACCGCCGTCATCCGAACCGCCGGCGCAGCCGGCGAGGATGAGGGCGGCACCGGTGGCGCCTGCTGTGATGGTGAGGAGGCGCGCTCGACGCCTGGATGCGGATGTCATCGATCCGTCATTCCTTCCTGGTGGGGGATGGCGTGGGCGCGCGAACGATCGCGGCGCACGCCGCTGTGATGTACCAGGTCTAACACACATCGTTCTCTCAGCCGCCGCCTGAGGGAGCGCTCTCACGGTAATTAATCCGATCGAAATACACGCGACGGCGTCCGTCCGCCCTCGGGTAGCGACAGCGCCCCGGAGCTGGGAAGGCTTGGAAGCCCGGTCAAGAGACCTGCGAGAGACCGACCCGCACAGCGTGACCCGCGGGGCCGTTGGCTCTGGTAAACGCCTGACTCTGGTAAACGCCGTTGACTCTCGGGTAAACGCCTGACTCTGGTAAACGCCGTCGACTCTGGCAAACGCCGTTGACCCTAGTAAACGCCGTTGACCCTGGTAAACACAGAACCCTCCCGGCGCAGGCGCCGAGAGGGTTTCGTGTTGCTGTTTCTGTCCGATTGCCGGACGAATATCCACCCGAAAGGGTCTTCTTCGTCATGGGCTCGTGACCCCAACGGGATTTGAACCCGTGCTGCCGCCGTGAGAGGGCGGTGTCCTAGGCCGCTAAACGATGGGGCCGTAAAACAACGAGATTGAGTATGACACACCATTCGGGGGTGCACCAAATCGGCTCACGTGAGCACCCCGAGAGCCCCCTTCTCGACCGAGATCAGGACGGGCAGCGGGCCGATCCGCTCCCCGTCCGCGTAGGCCACGATGGGCTCGTCGCACTCGATGCGGATGACGGACCCGGAGTGGAACGACACCACGTCGAGACCGACGTGACGACCGGCGAACACCCGGGGGAAGAGGCGCAGGAACCGGATCCGTCCGAGGGGTGCGACGACGAGCGCGTCGAGCGTCCCATCCATCGGCGACGCGAACGGGACGATCCGCATCCCGCCCCCGATCGATCCCAGGTTGGCCACGGCGAGCAGCACGGACTCCACGTCGTGTGCGACCCCGTCGACCGTGAGTCGATAGCGACGCGGGCGCAATCGCGCGAGTTCGAGGAGGAGAGCGACGGTGTAGCGGTGGGGGCCGCGCGGGAACCGCAGGGAGTTGGCCCGTTCGTTCACGAGGGCGTCGAACCCCGCCGAGACCGCGCAGAGGAATCGGCGCGGCGGAGGGGGTGACGTGCCGTCCTCCGCCTCGGACGCGCCCGGCGGCATATCGGCGCCGGACTCCGGTGTGATGACTCCGACGTCGGTCCGCCGCGGTTCACGCTCGAGCGCGGCGATGAGATGATCGCACGCGGCGGCCACGGAGCCGAGGGGGATGCCCAGCTCGCGCGCGGCATCGTTGCCCGTGCCGGCCGGCACGATACCGAGAGCGACCGCCGAGCCGGCGAGCACGTCGACGGCGAGGTTGACGAGACCGTCTCCCCCGACGACGACGAGCGCCTCCACTCCCCCGTCACCGACGAGCGCGACGAGCCGTTCCCGGAGCGCCCGCTCAGAGGTCGCGGCGGCGACCGTCACCTCGAATCCGGCGGCACGGAGGGAATCGACGACCACGGGCGCGACGTGCACGCTCGCACCACCGGCCGCGGCGGGGTTCACGGCGACCGCGATCGTTCGGATTCTCGTCGACACGGTCGAATTATCGCATCGACCCCGATACCCCTTGCCGCGCGCGCCTCTCACCGCTTGGCTGGGGGTATGCAACTCACCAAGCTCGAACACGCCGCCCTGATCCTCGACGAGGCCGGTCGGCGACTCTTCATCGATCCCGGTGCCTTCACGACGGCCATCACCGACGGCACCCGCGCGGACGCGATCGTGATCACCCACGAACACCCGGATCACTGGACGCGCGAGCAGCTCGACCGCATCATCGCTGCGAGTCCTGGGGTCACGGTCTACGCCCCTGCCGGTGTCGCCGCGGCGGCCGGGGACCTCCCCATCACGGTCGTCGCGCACGGCGACGAGGTCACTGTCGGGTCGTTCCGTCTCCGCTTCTTCGGGCGGAAGCACGCCGTGATCCACGAGTCCATCCCCGTGGTCGACAACGTCGGCGTCCTCGTGAACGAGGCGCTGTACTACGCGGGCGACTCCTTCACCGTCCCGGACGGGGTCGACGTGAATGTGTTGGCCGCACCCGCCGGCGCCCCCTGGATGAAGGTCTCCGAGACGATCGACTACGTGCTCGCCGTCAAGCCGAGGCACGCCTTCCCCACCCACGAGATGGTCCTGTCCCGCGCGGGCAAGGACATGTCGAACGCGCGGCTCCAGTGGGCCACCGAGCAGGGAGGCGGCACCTTCCACGCCCTCGAGCCCGGGGACGTCCTCTCCATCTGACGGGACCGCGCCGAACCGGCGCACCACAGCGAGACACGCGGCCGCGACCATCGGGGCCCCTGGTGGCCGCGGTCGTGCACCTGCCTCACGGCCGCCCGTTC
Organism: Labedella endophytica; assembly: GCF_003990045.1. Classification (GTDB taxonomy): domain Bacteria; phylum Actinomycetota; class Actinomycetes; order Actinomycetales; family Microbacteriaceae; genus Labedella; species Labedella endophytica. The sequence continues at coordinate 138,624 of NZ_RZGZ01000005.1, forward strand.
GTCAAGGTCTGTCCGGGCTCCGGGGCGCCGCCTAGCGTTGATCCCTCGACGAGGAGGTCGACCGGTATGAGGGACACGGCCGCGAGCGATAGGGTCACGAGCGACAGGGCACGCTGGAGCAACCACGACATCACGTCCGATGGGCGCATCGTCGAGGAGTGCGTGGGCGCCGCGGACAACGATCGTCGGGTCGTCTGGTACGACGAGCGTGGCCGCGTGGCACACGAGGAACGTCCGCGGCGATCCCCCACTTCCGGCGAGCGGCTGCGGTCGGCCTGACACGGAGTCAGGACCGACCACCCACTCGACGCACCACGCGTGGGTGGTCGGTCCCTCGGTCGACGATTGTGGGACGGGAGAGTGATCCCGCCAATGCGTTGACAAGACGATGCGGCGTCTGTCAAGGGGGGTGTTAGACTGGTTACACACCGGTGGTCAAACAGCGTGCCATCGCCTTCTCTTCATCTTCGACGAGGCCACCCGTGTCAGTTCTCACCCCGGACGCTGTGTTCGCTCACCAGCCGTCTGCGCACCAGCCGACCGATTCTCAACGGTTCCGTGCCACCACGGTTCGCGCGATCACGATCCGGCGTCCGAGCGGCGCCGCGTCGTGCACGCGGGCTCGCTCCTCAGCGACACCCCCCGCCGCCCCGAGTTCCGACGATCTCGTCCACGGGCACCTCGCTCTCGCCGAGGCACTCGCCGAGAGGTGGTCGTCCCGCAAGAGTGATCGACTCGACCTCAGACAGGTCGCGTACGTCGGCCTCGTCCAGGCGGCGCGACGGTTCGATCAGCAGCGCGGGATGTTCGCGTCGTTCGCGGCGTCGCACATCCGCGGGGAGCTCATGCACTACCTGCGCGACGACTCCCGGGTCATGCGCGTCCCCCGCGCGGTCGTCGCTGCCGCTGGCCCGGGGGGCGTCCCCGCTCCCCTGTCGCTCGACGCCGCCGTGTCGGTGGACGGGGAGGCGGTGCCGCTGTCCGCGACGATCGGAGACTTCGACCGTCGACTCGACGCGAGCGAGACGCGGGTCCCGCTCTTCGGCGCCCTCCGCTCACTGTCGGAGGATGCGCGCCTCGTGGTGTACCTGCGCTACTTCGAGGACCTCACGCAAGCCGAGATCGCTCGTCGGACGGGCTCGACGCAGAAGGCCGTCTCCCGCTCGCTCGACGCGTCGCTCCGAGCTCTTCGACAGGAGCTGACGGGGCCTCCTCCACGTCCTCGAGGGCCGCGAACAGGTCCCCGCTGACGACGTCCTGCGCGACGGAGACGAGCTTCGAGTTGTGGTGCTGCGAATAGCGGCGCAAGAGCGAGAACGCCCGGCCCTCGTCGACGGAGAAGCGCTCCATGAGGATTCCCTGGGCCTGCCCGATGACCTTCCGGCCGTCGAGGGCCTTCTCGAGGTTGTCCTCTGAGCGCACGTTCGCGAGTGCGATGGACGCGTGTCGACCGAAGATGCGGGCGACGGCCTCGTCGGTGTCGTCGAGCGAGTGCGGCGCGACCGAGAACAGGTTGAGCGAGCCGATCACCCTGTCCTTGGTGACGAGAGGGACGCTCACCATGGACCGGTAACCCAGACGGGCGAGTCGAGGCCCGTAGGTCGGCCACCGCGGATCGTTCGCCGTATCGGGCACGACATAGCTGCCCAGCGTCTCGATGGAGGAGATGCAGGGCCCTTCCCCCAACTCGTTCTGGAGCTCGTCGGCCTCCCACACCCGGTCGCCGGTGGCGGCCGCCGTGCGGATCTTCCGACCCTCGAGCAAGTGGATGCCCACGTCGTCGCACCGCACGGCGTCGCGCGCGTACTCGACGACGACCTCGACGGTCGCCTCGGTGTCGGGCTCCGCCTGCAGATCGAATGCGAGTCGTGCGAAGTACTCCGCGCCTGGTTCACTCATGTCCCTCATGATGCCGCACGCGCCGGGCTGCGGCCACTCTTGGGCGCGACCCGACGGCTTCCGCCGGCGACGGGGTCGTCTCCGGCCGGCACCTCGGGGACGTCCTCGAGGTTGAGGCCCATGACCGAGTGACTCGCAGACATCATGCGGTCGAGCCACTCCCGATCGAGGTTGGCCGCGCGGCTCCCGAAGAACGTGAAGCCGAGGTTGACCCCATCGGTGATCCAGAGCGAACTGCGCCCGCCACCGTTGTGCGCGTGGTGATCCCACGAGAGCAGGAAGCTCTCTCGGCGGCGCAGCTTCTGCGCGATGACGACCCGCAGATGGGCGAGGATCCGGTCGTCGAACTCGTAGTCGCCGGTGCCGTACTTGAGCGTTCCCATACAGGTCTCCTGGAATTCCGTGACGCGGCCTGTCCCCGTCATTCCCCCTGTACCCACGGCCGAGTCGTCCTAGACACCGATCCGCGATATTTCTCAGAATCCATTCGGAGATCCCGGGAGCCACGGATGACGGCCGACACGTCCTGGCCATTCGGACGGGGTGGACCGTTCTCACGGCCGGGGTGCGCGGAGGCCGCGGTCACGAGTCTGGATACATGAACACGAATCAACCAGATGCCCTCGAGGCGAGAGGACTGCGGAAGCTCTTCCGCGGGGTCCTCCGCGTCGACGACGTCAGTTTCACCGTCCGTCCCGGCCGTATCGTCGGACTCCTCGGCCCGAACGGAGCGGGCAAGACCACGACGATCCGGCTCCTCCTCGGCCTCGCTCAGCCCGATTCCGGCGATGCGCTCGTGCGGGGAGAGCGCTTCCGCGACCTCGATGCCCCCGCGCACGCCGTCGGCGCGGTGCTCGACGCCGGTGGTCTGCATCCCGGTCGGTCAGGACGCGAGCACCTCCGGATCGCCGCTGCACGCTCGCGTGTACCCGTGGCCCGTGTCGATGCGGTCCTCGCCGAGGTCGGCATGACACGGGACGCTGATCGTCGCATCTCCGGATACTCCCTCGGCATGCGGCAGCGGATCGCCGTAGCCGCGGCTCTGATCGGCGAACCCCGGAGCCTCGTCCTCGACGAACCAGCCAACGGCCTCGATCCGGCGGGAATGCAGTGGCTCCGTCACCTGCTCCGCGCCTTCGCGGACGCGGGCGGGGCCGTGCTGCTGTCCTCACATCTCCTTTCCGACGTGCAGGAGATCGCTGACGACATCGTCGTCCTCACAGGTGGACGGGTCGTCGCCGACACGACCCTCGCCGACGCGCTCACGGACTCCGGGGGCCGGCTCGAGGACTACTACCTGGGGCTCACGGGCACCGGAACGGGAGTGCGCTGATGTACCGCGCCGAACTCATCGGAATCCGGTCCGTCCTCGCGACCCGTGTCGCCGCGATCATCGCGATCGTCGGACTCGTCGTCACCCAGCTCGCCGTCGTCACGCTGCTCCCTGCCCTCGCCCGGGGCGACATCGGTCCGGGCGCCGAGGAGCTCGGCGGAGACCTCCCATCGTTCGATCTCGGTTCGAGCGCCGATCAACTCGGTGCGCTGAGCCCGCTCGGCAGCACCAGCGGTACGGGCTCTCTCGGGGCGGTCGTCATCGCGGTCGTCCTGCTCGGTGTGCTCGCCGGAACGAGCGACTTCCGCTTCGGCGGCATCGTCGGCGCCGCTCTCGCTTCACCACGACGTGGTCGCATCCTCGCCGCCAAAGCCGGTGCCGTCGCGACCGTCGGCGCCGTCCTCGGGATCGTCCTCGTCGGCGTGAGCACGCTCACGCTGATCGTCGGTCTCGCCGCCCGAGGTCTGCCGCTGGCGATCGACCCCGTCGGGGCCATCGGCGTCGTCGGGCGTGGGGTCCTCGTCGTGCTCCTGCTCGCTCTCCTCGGCCTCGCGATCGGCGTCGTCGCACGCAACCAACTCGCCGGCGTCCTCGTCGCGCTCGCGGTCCTGGTCCTCGAGCCGATCGTTCAGGGGACGGCCGCACTCGTCTCCGGCACAGCACCCGTCTGGACCCAGTTCCTCCCCGTCGCTCTCGCCCAGGCCGCGATCGGTGCCGGTCCGGCGCCAGTGTCCCCCGCCGTCGCGTCGATCGGTCTCGTCGTCCTCTCCGTCATCGCCCTCGGAGCGGCCGCCGTCGACCTGCGACGCCGCGACGTCTGAGCGCGGGCTCACCATTCCCCCGCCGAACCCCACCGATCACACATCATCGATCCCTCGACACGTTCAGGAGAAGAACAATGACCGATCAGACCCCCTCACCTGCATCCACTCCCCCCACCGCCGGCCGGCGTCGCGGGCGCCGCACGATCGCCGCGGTGGCCGTCCTCGGTCTCGCCGCCGGCGCCGTGGCGATCGGCGCCTGGTCCCGCACGGCCGACGCCGACCCCGCACCATCGGCGCTCGAGAACAGGCTCCAGACCCTCGTCGACGCCGGCTACCCCGGGGTGCTCGCCTCGGTCACGGCCCCGGACGGCACACGGACCGATGTCACCCTCGGCGAGGGCGACATCACCACGGGCGATTCGCCCCCGATGGACGGAGAGATCCGTATCGCGAGCAACACCAAGATGTTCACGGCGACGATCGTCATGCAGCTCGTCGAGGAGGGCACGGTCTCCCTCGACGAGCCGGTCGACACCTACCTGCCGGGACTCATCACGGGTGACGGTATCGACGGCACGGTCATCACCGTGCGTCAGCTGCTGCAGCACACCTCCGGTCTGCCCGAGTACGCGGACCAGATCGCTGCCGACGCCTTCGGTGCCCAGGAGACCTACATCTCGCCGCGCGACATGCTCGACGTCGCGCTCGACCGGCCTGCCGTCTTCGCCTCCGGCTCGACCTGGGAGTACAGCAACACCAACTACCTCGCCCTCGGGCTGCTGATCGAGCGCGTCACCGAGCGGGCTCTGCCGCACCAGGTCGACGAGCGGATCGTCGAGCCTCTGGGGCTCGAGCACACCTACTTCCCTCAGCCCGGTGAGACGGAGCTCCGCGGGGAGCACCCGCAGGGATACCACGCGGACGTCCCCGGGGAACTGCGACCGATCACGGACATGGACACGTCCTTCGCCTGGGCGGCCGGGGCGATCGTCTCCACGCCCAGCGAGCTGAACACCGTCATGCAGGCCATCCTCGGCAGCGACCTCGTGAGCGCGGAGAGTCTCGCGGCTATGCAGGACGCCGTCCCGGCGGGTAACGAGCTCGCCGAGGGCACCGCGTACGGCCTCGGGTTGGAGAGCCACCCGCTCAGCTGCGGCGGGATCGCCTGGGGACACGGCGGCGACATCCCGGGCACGCAGACGCGCAACGCGGTCGGTCCGGACGGGACGGCCGTGACGATCGCCGTCACCTCGCTACCGTGGGCGGTCGTCGATCCCGCCGACGACGAGAAGCTCACCGAGCAGTACCGCATCGTCATCGACGCCCTGGATGAGACGCTGTGCGAGAAGTGATCGAGACGCTGTGCGAGAAATGATCGAGACGCTGTGCGACGACTGACCGTCTCGATGCGCACGCGGGGTGCCGGAGCGCGAGCGCTTCGGCACCCCGCATGGTTGACTCGTCGCATGGCGAGCGCTCACCGGACCGAGGACAGGACGTCCTCGCCGCGGTCCCGCATCGTCGAGCTGCTCCCACCCGTCCTCACCCTCGCCCTCGCGATCGGATACGTCGGTCTCGACCTGACCGACGGCTTCGCCGAGCCGGTCGCCGGTACGATCCCCCCGCTCGTGCGCGGCGGTCTCGTTGCAGTGCAGGCCCTCGCTCTGCTCGCGCGATACCGTCGCCCCGCCGCCGTGTTCGCCGTCGTCGTCCTGCTCGATCTCGTCATCCTCGTCACGAGCGCCGGCGAGCTCGGCACGGGAGCATTCGCCGTGATGGTCGCCGTCTACGTCCTCTCTCGGCGGGTCCCCCGGCGCCGCGGGTACGCGACCATCGCGATCGGGGCCGCTGCGACCGCGATCGTGAGCATCGCCGCCGGCTCCGTCTCTCCCGAGTTGACACCACTCGACGGCGTGTTCGTCGCTCTCGTTCGAGTGATCGTCCAGTACGCCGTCCCCGCGGCGATCGGCGAGTATTTCCTGGGACGCGAACGCCTGGCCGACGCCCTCCGCACCCAGGCCGAGTCCGTGGAGCGGGAACGGATCGAACGCGATCAGCGCGAGGTGCAGGCGGGCCGCACGGCTCTCGCTCGCGAACTCCACGACATCGCGGGCCACCACCTGTCCGGCATCATCGTGAGCGCACAGGCGGCCTCAGCCCTCACCCGGAGCGATCCGGACCGTGCCCGCGAGACGCTCCTCGCGCTCCAGGACGACGCCCGCACCGCGCTCGCCGATCTGCGCCGTACCGTGGGCCTCCTCCGGCACGACGACCCGTCCTCCGACGGAACCGCCGCTGCTCCGGTCGCGGCGCCCTCGATCGCGCGGGTCGCCGCGCTCCTCGATGACGCCCGCTCGCGCGGCGTCACGGTCCACGACGTCCTGATCGGTCGTCCGCGTCCTCTCGGTCCCCTCACGGAGACGGCCGCCTACCGCATGGTCCAGGAGTCCCTCGCGAACGCCGTCCGGCATGCTCCGGGCGCGACCATCGACGTCCGCATCGAATACAGTTCCGATGCCGTCCGGCTGACGGTGACGAACGGACCCCCGGCGGACGCAGCGGCGGCAGGGAGGGCGACCGCCACGACCGCCGACCCCGGTGAACGGGAACGGTACGGTCTCGCCGGGATGGAGGAACGAGCCGGGCTCGTCGGCGGCACGCTGACCACCGGGCCCACCGCGGACGGCGGCTGGAGCAACAGCCTGCTCGTACCGGCACCCGAACGAGGAGGAACGACATGATCCGACTGCTCATCGCGGACGATCAGGCGGTCGTGCGGGCAGGCCTGTCCGTCGTGCTCGGCGCCGAGGATGACATCGACGTCGTCGGCGAGGCGATCGACGGCGCCGACGCCGCCCGACGCGCCCGCGAACTCCGGCCCGATGTCGTGTGCATGGACATCCGCATGCCCGGCACGGACGGGATCGAGGCAACACGGCGCATCATGGCGGATCCGGACAACACCGCCGGGGTCCTCATCCTCACCACCTTCGACGTCGACGAGGACGTGTTCGCCGCCCTCGGAGCCGGCGCCGCCGGCTTCCTCCTCAAGGGGTCGGACGAGCGGACGCTCCTCGAGGCGATCCGTTCCGTCGCAGCGGGTGACGGCACCCTCGATCAGCGCCTCACCCGCCGGATCCTCCGCGAGTTCACCGAGCGGCGCTCACCCTCCCGGGTGTCCGCTGATTCTCCCGCCGCTGCGGGCGTGTTGACCGCCCGCGAGCTCGACGTCCTGCGCCTCCTCGCGGAGGGACTGTCGAACGCGGAGATCGCCGACAGGCTCTTCGTCGAACCGACCACGGTCAAGTACCACCTCGCGAGCCTGCTCCAGAAGACCTCATCGCGCGATCGACTGCAGGCGGTCCTCTGGGGTCTGCGCGAAGGCGTCGTCGCCGTCTGACGAGTCGAACCCGGTCGGGTTCGTCCCGACCCGTTACGGTCGACTGAGGTCGTCGGGATGGAACGCGCGGAGCTCCTGCGTGCAGCGGCACCCCGCGGCGACGCGGGCGGCCCACTGCACCGCCTCCTCCCGCGTGGCCACGTCGATGACCGTGAATCCGCCGGTCAAACCGACCGTCTGCGGATAGGTCCCGGTCGACACGGCGTTGTCCGCACCCACCCGCACGGGCGGCGTACCCTCGTCGATCCCGCCGGCGAAGACGAGCACGCCAGCGTCTCGCATTTCGCGGACCACGTCGTGCGAGGTGTCCACGACGATCGCGAAGTCCTCCTCGGAGAGCACCATCGCCTCGCTGGGGAAGGAGATCAGGTAGTGCGTCATCATCGGCCTCTCGCTCGCCGGACGGATCACCGTCGACCATTCCGTCCGGTTGAGACGATTATGCCGCCGCAGCCGCACGTCGCGGTAGCGTCGGAGAGCGCACTGCGGCACATCGGAGGAGGAACGCATGGAGCACGTCGACACGATCGTGATCGGGGCCGGGGTATCGGGCCTGACGGCTGCTCGCCTCCTCATGCAGTCCGGTCGCCGCGTGGTCGTGCTCGAGGCCCGCGACCGCCTCGGGGGGCGCGTCTCGACCGACCGGAGCGATGGCCTCGTCACGGACATGGGTGCCTCCTGGATCCACGGTGTCACCGGAAGCTCCGTGTCCGAGGCCGCCGTGGCCTTCGGAATCGACACCGTCGAGTTCACCGTCGGCGGGTACCAGGTGGACGGACGCCCGATCGCGTACTTCGACCCCGACGGCGCGCGGCTGAGCGACGAGGAGGCTCGCCTCTTCGCCTCCGACGTCCACGCGCTCGACGCCACGCTCCTCGACGTCATCGCCGCCTCGGCCGCCGACGACTCCTATCGTGACGTGACGGAGGCCGCGCTCGCCCAGCAGGAGTGGGACCCGGAACGCACGGGACGCGTGAGGGAGTACCTCCAGCACCGCACGGAGGAGCAGTACGGCGTCTGGATCGATGACCTCGCCGCCCACGGCCTCGACGACGACGTGACGGACGGAGACGAGGTGGTCTTCCCCGACGGCTACGACCGTCTCCCCCAGCACCTCGCAGAAGACCTCGATGTACGGCTGGAGCACGTCGTCTCCCGCATCGATTGGGGGGATAGCGGGGTGACCGTCTCGACCGACCACGGAACGTTCACCGCCGCGAACGCGGTCGTCACGGTTCCTGTCGGTGTCCTGCAGTCGCAGGACCTGGTCATCGATCCCCCGTTCCCGGAGCCGAACGCGGGAGCGCTCGGCCGCCTCGCGATGAACGCGTTCGAGAAGGTGGTCCTGCGCTTCCCGACCGCGTTCTGGGACGACGACGTGTACGCGATCCGGCAGCTGGGGCCGGAGGGTGAGATGTGGCACTCCTGGTACGACCTCACACGGCTCCACGGCGACCCGACGCTCCTGACGTTCGCCGCGGGTCCCGCGGCGCGCGAGATCCGCACCTGGGACGAGCAGCGCGTCGTCGACTCCGTGCTCGTGCAGTTACGCCGCTTGTATGGCGACCGCGTCGAGGAGCCCACGAGCGTGCGGATCAGCGCGTGGCAGGACGACCCCTTCGCTCGCGGCTCCTACGCCTACATGACGGTGGGGTCGACCACGGCCGACCACGACGACCTCGCAACACCCATCGGCGGCGTGCTCCACATCGCGGGAGAGGCCACCTGGACCGACGACCCCGCGACGGTGACGGCGGCCCTGCACTCGGGACACCGCGCCGCAGAGAACGTGCTCGGGCGCGCGATTCCGATCGAGGACGCGTGGTCCCGTGAAGAAGACCCACGACCGATGACGCCCTAGACGCAGAAAATCCCCCGACCTGTGACGGCGGAGGACACTGAGCGCGAAGACACTTGCTGGGGTACCTGGACTCGAACCAAGAACAACTGAACCAGAATCAGTCGTGTTGCCAATTACACCATACCCCACCGGTTCGGGACGTTGCCCCGACCGACATCCAACAATAGCTCACGAAGTGAGCTCCCTCCAAACCGGCGGACCGGCTCTCAGGACGACGCGCATCCGACTGGGCTGACGCACTCTGCGACGGTCAGACGAGCCCGGCGTTCTCGGGCATGGAAGCACGGCGGCGCGCGGCGGTGACGTCGGTGAGGATCCCCCCGGCGACGGCGGCTGCGTGACCCGCCGCGACGACGAGCTGCTGCGGGCCGGGCGGGGTGACGTCACCGGCGGCGTAGAGGCCGGGAACACTCGTCCGACCGACGGCGTCCGTTCGGACGAGACCGAGGTCGTCGCGAGCGAGCTCCGTGCCGATCGGTTCCAGGTACGCGAGCGTCGCCTCCCAGCGGGGGCGGACGAACCCGCCGGAACGCGGAACCGTCTCCCCCGTGTCGAGCGTGACGCCGGTGAGACCCGAGCGGTCGCCGTCGAGGGAAACGATCGGCGCGTGCTCGACGCGCACCCCCGCAGCCTCGAGGTCCTCACGATCCGTCTCCGACACGGCGTCCACGCCGGCGCCGTTCGTGAACACGACGACGTCGTCCGTCCACTGCAGGGTGCGCCAGGCGACGTCGGCCAGGTCGTCCGTCTCACCGATGACGGCGAGGGCCTCGCCGGCCTTCTCGTAGCCGTCACACGTGAGACAGCTGTGCAGGCTCGTGCCGTAGTAGGCGCGCATGTTCGTGACGTCGGGAAGCGTCTCCGCGAGCCCCGAGGTCACGAGCACATGCGTGGCCGTCACGTCCTGGTCCGGAGCACCACGGACCCCCGTGGCGCGGACGCGGAACCCGTCGTCGTCGCGCTCGATCGAGGTGACGAGCGCGAACGCGACCTGCGCCTCGTCGTATCCGTCGACCTCCGCACGGCCGAGAGCACGCAGCTCGTGCGGCGCGATACCGTCCCGCGTGAGGAAGCCGTGCGACACGAGGGTCGCGGAATGGCGCGGACGATTGCTGTCGAGGACGAGGACGCGCAGCCGCGCTCGCACGAGGTTGAGCGCGGCGGAGAGACCGGCCGGTCCCCCGCCGACGACGACGACGTCCCAGTCGCTCATGCCGAGATCCGCGTCCTCAGGCGCTCGATGCGCGCGAGCGAGTCGTCCCGACCGAGGAGCTCCATGGATTCGAAGAGCGGCGGAGAGACGCGTCGACCGGAGATGGCGACGCGGACCGGCCCGTAGGCGACGCGCGGCTTCAACCCGAGTCCCTCGACGAGACCACTCGCGAGAGCCGTCTGGATGGCCTCCGTGCGCCAGTCCGACTCGGGGATGGCCATGAGGGCCTCCGTCGCCGCGGCGAGCACGTCGCCGGCGTTCACGGGAAGGCCGGCGATCGCGTCGTCCGCGTGCTCGAGTTCGTCGGCCGTGACGAAGAGGAAGCCGAGCATCCCCGGCGTCTCGCCGAGGAGGCCGACACGCTCCTGCACGAGAGGAGCCGCCTCCACGAGGAGGGCGCGCTGCTCCGCCGTCGGCTCGCCGGCGAAGACACCGGCATTACGGAGATACGGGATGGTGCGCTCGGCGAAGTCCGCGGTGTCGAGCAGGCGGATGTGGTCGCCGTTGATGGACTCGGCCTTCTTGAGATCGAATCGCGCGGGGTTGGGGTTCACGTTCTCCACGTCGAACGCCCCGACCATCTCGTCGAGGCTGAACACGTCTCGATCGGCCGAGAATCCCCAGCCGAGCAGCGCGAGGTAGTTCACGAGACCCTCGGGGATGAAGCCCCGGTCACGGTGGTGGAAGAGGTTCGACTCGGGATCGCGCTTCGACAGCTTCTTATTGCCGTCGCCCATCACGTACGGAAGGTGCCCGAAGCGGGGAACGGCCTCCGTGAGACCGATGTCGACGAGAGCGTGGTAGAGCGCGATCTGCCGCGGAGTCGACGAGAGGAGGTCCTCGCCGCGCAGGACGTGGGTGATGCCCATGATCGCGTCGTCGACCGGATTCACGAGCGTGTAGAGCGGCTGACCGTTCGGACGGACGACGACGAAGTCGGTGAAGGAGCCGGCGGGGAAGGTGATCTCCCCCCGCACGAGATCGTCGAACGACAGGTCGACGTCGGGCACTCGGAGCCGCAGCGCCGGCTGACGACCCTCCGCACGGAAGGCGGCCCGCTGCTCCTCGGTGAGATCGCGATCGGCGTTGTCGTAGCCGAGCTGCTTCGCCCGGCCGGCCGCCTCGTTGCGCGCGTCGATCTCCTCCGCGTTGGAGTAGCTCTCGTACACATGTCCAGCGGCGACGAGCTTGCCGATCACGTCGGTGTACACATCGGCTCGCTGCGACTGGCGGTAGGGGCCGTGCGGTCCTCCCACGTCGATGCCCTCGTCCCAGTCCAGGCCGAGCCACCGGAGGGCCTCGAGGATCTGCTCGTAGCTCTCCTCGCTGTCACGGGCGGCGTCCGTGTCCTCGATGCGGAAGACGAACGTCCCGCCGGTGTGGCGGGCGTAGGCCCAGTTGAACAGGGCTGTGCGGACGAGGCCGACGTGCGGAGTACCCGTCGGAGACGGGCAGAACCGGACGCGGACGTCGGAACCGGTGGCGGAGGAGAACGGAGGAGCGGTGAGGGCAGACATCGCTCACATTCTATCCGCGCCGGGATGCCTCGTCCGGGGTGGGCTCGTCGGGGGTGGGCTCGCTGGCATCGACGAGACCCTCCCGCCTCGACCGCGACACGACGAGGAAGCCCGCGGCGACCACGACGGCGACGATGGCGAGGGACGCGAGCGCGAGCCCGCCGTAGCCGATCTGCGCGAGCACGACTCCCGCGAGCGCGCCGGCGGCGGCCCCGCCGAGGTTCATCGTGAGGTCGGTGCGCCCCTGGACGCGCGGGCGATCGGCCACGGGCGTCGACTCGGTCACGAGGGCCGAGCCCGCGATCGTCGACGCGCTCCATCCCACCCCGAGGATCACGAGTCCCGTTCCCACGAGAACACTGTCGTGCGCTCCGACGGCCGCCACGACGAGGGCCACCGCGAGGAGGAGCTGACCCAGGAAGACGAGCCGGATGCGACCGAACCGATCCGCGAGCCACCCGAACACCGGCGAGAGCGCGTACATCCCCGCGATGTGGAGGCTGATCGTGAAACCGACGACGGCGTCCGCATCCCCGTGGTGGTGCAGCTGGAGCGGAGTCATCGCCATGACCGCCACCATCACCGCGTGACTCAGGCTCACCGCGAGGATGGCGAATCGGCGGAACGACGCCGACGGCGCGACCCCTGGACCGACCGGTCCGCGACCGGAGCCGCCCTCCCGTGCGCGACGGCGACTCTCGAGCAACGGGTCGGGCCGCAGCCCGACGAGGTAGACGGTCGCGGCGAGGAGGCCGCTCACGATGCTGAACAGGAACGGTCCGGTCCGATCGGGGAGTCCGAGCGCCGCACCGAGCACGGCTCCGGGGCCGACGAGGTTGGGGCCGAGGACGGCTCCGATCGTCGTCGCCCAGACCACGACTGACAGATCGCGGGCTCGCGTCGTCGAGTCCGAGAGATCCGTCGCGGCGAAACGAGCCTGCAGCCCCACCGCCGACCCCACACCGACCAACAGGAACGACGCGAAGAGCCACACCGCCGACGAGGACGCGACCGCACCGATCGTCGAGGCGGCTCCAAGCGCGCTCAGGAGAACTCCGCTCGCGAGCGCCGTGCGGCGCCCTGTGCGGACGGCGAGTCGTGCGAGCGGCACGGCGGCGATCGCCGCCCCCAGCGTCAGGAACGTCGACGCGAGACCCGAGAGCGCCTCGGAGCCCGTGACATCCGAGGCGAGGAGGGCGCCGAGCGAGATGGTCGCACCCGCCGAGACACCGCCGAGGATCTGCCCGGCGACGAGCACGCCGACGATCCGGGGACGTACCCGGTCGCGGGCGACGTCCCCCGCGGTCACGAGCGGGGAGCGGCGACCGGGTTCGAGAGGCTGCCGATCCCGGAGATCGTCACCTCCACGACGTCACCGGCACGGATCGGGCCGACGCCGGCGGGGGTCCCGGTGAGGATGAGGTCGCCCGGGAGCAGCGTGAAGACGCTCGAGGCATAGGCGACGATGTCTTCGACCCCGTGCACCATGTCCGTGAGCGGACCGGACTGCTTGACCTCGCCGTTGACGGTCGTGGTGATCGTGCCCGACGCGACGTCGAAGTCCGTCTCGACGAACGGTCCGATGGGGCAGAACGTGTCGAAGCCCTTCGCCCGGGTCCACTGATCGTCCGAGCGCTGCAGATCCCGAGCGGTCACGTCGTTGGCGACCGTGTACCCGAAGATCACCTCATGGGCGCGATCGGCCGTGACGTTCTTGGCGATGCTCCCGATCACGATCGCGAGCTCGCCCTCGAAGTCGACCTGCGACGACTGGCGGGGTAGCACGATCGTGTCGCCCGGCCCGACGACCGACGTGTTGGGCTTGAGGAACAGCAGCGGCTCCGACGGCGGGGTGTCCCCACCCATCTCCTGGACGTGGTCGACGTAGTTCCGCCCCACGCCCACGACCTTCGAGCGCGGGATCGACGGGGCGAGCAGCGTCGCCTGGGCGAGCGGGACGCGCTCGCCCGTGGTGTCGAGGCCCTGGAACATGGGGTCGCCCCCGAGGACGACGAGGTCATCTCCGTCGAGGATGCCGAAGCGGATGGATCCGGACGTGCTGAATCGCGCGATCTTCATGCGACCAGCCTAGGCGTCGAGCCGCGTGAGCCACCCGTGGCGGTCCGCGATGCGGCCGTACTGGATGTCGGTGAGCTCCGAGCGGATCGACATGGTGAGCTCGCCGGCCGGGGCGGTCGGGTCTCCGACGGAGAACCCCTCCCCCTTGAGCTCGCCGATGGGAGTGATGACGGCGGCCGTCCCGCACGCGAAGACCTCGGCGATCTCGCCGGAGGCGACCCCGTCCCGCCACTCGTCGATGAGGACCTCGCGCTCCTCCACCTCGATGCCGCGGTCGCGCACGAGCTGGATGATGCTCTCCCGCGTGACGCCCTCGAGGATCGCGCCGGAGAGCGCCGGGGTCACGACGCGGCCGTCGCGGTAGACGAGGAAGACGTTCATCCCGCCGAGCTCGTCGACGCGCGTGCCGGTCTCCGCATCGAGGAACAGGACCTGGGCGCAGCCGTTGGCCGCCGCCTCGTTCTGAGGGAGGAGCGATGCGGCGTAGTTTCCGCCGCACTTCGCGGCGCCCGTCCCGCCACGACCCGCCCGCGAGTACTCGGTGGACAGCCAGATCGACACGGGCTTCACTCCCCCGGTGAAGTAGGCGCCGGCCGGGCTCGCGATCACGTAGTAGCCCACGCGCTGCGCCGAACGCACGCCGAGGAACGATTCGTTCGCGATCATGAAGGGCCGGAGGTACAGGCTCTGGTCGTCACCGGACGGTACCCAGGCGAGATCCGTGCGGACCATCTCCTTCACCGAGTCGATGAACGTCTCGGTCGGGAGTTCGGGAAGCGCGAGCCGACGCGCCGACCGCTGCAGCCGCTCCGCGTTCTTCTCCGGACGGAACGTCCAGACGGAGCCGTCCGCGTGACGGTAGGCCTTGAGTCCCTCGAAGATCTCCTGGGCGTAGTGCAGCACGGAGGCGGCGGGGTCGAGCAGGAGCGGGCCGTACGGCTGAACGCGCGCGTCGTGCCAGCCTCCCTCGATCGTCCAGTCGATGGCGACCATGTGGTCCGTGAAGTGCTTGCCGAAGCCCGGTTCGGCGAGGATCTCCGCGCGCTCGGCGTCGGAGCGGGGGGACGTGGACGCGGTGCGGTCGAAGGCGAGCCGTTCCGCGGTGGGGGTGCTGCTCATGAGGGGTCCTTGGGTGCGTCGGTGGTGCGGTGGGAGACGGCGAGGGCGATCGCGTCGCCGATCTCACGGGTCGTGCGGGTCCGTCCGGCGCGATCCGCGATGTCCGCGGTGACCGCCTTCGTCACGGCGGCCGAGGCCTCCGCGAGTCCGAGGTGGTCGAGCAGGAGCGCCACGGAGAGGATCGCCGCCGTCGGGTCGGCCTTCTGGGTGCCCGCGATGTCGGGAGCCGAGCCGTGTACCGGCTCGAACATGCTCGGAGACGTGCCGTCCGGGTTGATGTTGCCGGAGGCCGCCAGGCCGATGCCGCCGCTGATCGCGCCGGCCAGATCGGTCAGGATGTCACCGAAGAGGTTGTCGGTGACCAGGACGTCGAATCTAGCAGGATTCGTGACGAGGAAGATCGTCGCCGCGTCGACGTGGAGGTAGTCGACCTCGACGTCTCGGAACTCCGTGCCGACCGCGTCCACGACGCGCTTCCACAGCGACCCGGCGAACGTGAGCACATTGGTCTTGTGCACGAGAGTGAGCTTCCGGCGACGCGACTGCGCCGTGCGGAACGCGTAGCGGACGACGCGCTCGACGCCGAACGCGGTGTTCACGGAGACCTCGTTCGCGATCTCGTGCGGCGTCCCGGTGCGGATACTGCCGCCGTTGCCCACGTACGGACCCTCCGTGCCCTCGCGTACGACGACGAAATCCACCTCGCCGGCGTCCGCGAGAGGGCTCGGGACCCCTGGATAGATCCGCGTCGGACGAAGGTTGACGTAGTGGTCGAGGGTGAACCGCAGCCGCAGGAGGAGACCACGCTCGATGTTCGCGCCGACGAGGCGCGGGTCCCCGGGCACGCCGCCGACAGCCCCGAGGAGGATCGCGTCGTGTGAGGCGATCGATGCGAGGTCGTCGTCGGTCAGGACGTCGCCCGTCTCGAGGTAGCGGGCGGCGCCGAGCGAGAAGGTGGTCTCGTCGAACTCGACGTCGTGGCCGGCCGTGACCGCATGGAGCACCTTGAGCGCTTCCGCGACGACCTCCGGTCCGATTCCATCTCCGGGGATGACGGCGAGTGAGACGGTGCGCGGCATGAGGCTCCTACTGGGGTCTGGATTGGCTCCAGCCTACCCGCGCGCCCAGCGCCGAACGCACGGACGCGATGGCGTCAGCGCGCCTTCCGGAGGGTGGTGCGGGCGACGACCATCGCCGCGACGATGAGCGCCGATCCGATCCACGCCGCCACACCGACCCCGCTGTCGAACGCGTCCCGCGCCGAGGCGAGCAGCGCCTCCCCGACCTCCGCGGGTACCTGCTCCGCGACGGAGACCGCTCCGCCGAGGGTCTCCCCCGCCGCGGCGCTCTGCGCATCGGTGAGGGACGCGGGGAGCGCGACGTTGGCGCGGTACGACGCCGTGAGGATGGTTCCGAGCACGGCCGTTCCCAGCACGGCACCGAGTTCGTAAGCCGTCTCGGACACCGCCGACGCCGCACCCGCCTTCTCGGCCGGAGCCGTCGCGATGATGAGCTCGTTGGACACCGTCTCGGCCGCGCCGATCCCGAGCCCGAGTCCCATGAAGATGAGCGCGAGCGCCACGGCCGTCAGCTGGCCGCCGGAGACCGCCACGAGCGCGTACGCCACCGCCGAGATGCTGAGGCCCACGGGGATGACGATCGACGGGCGCACGCGCTTCGCGATCGGCACCACGAGGAGCCCCGATGCGATCATGACGACGAGCCCTGGGACGAGGACGAGGCCGGCGTCGAGGGGCGACATCCCGAGCACGAGTTGCAGGTGCTGCGACACGAAGAACAGGCCGCCGACGAACGCCGTGACGCTCAGGAGGTTGACGCCCACGGCACCGCTGAACGAGCCGCGACGGAAGAGGCTCATGTCGAGCATGGGCGTCGATGCGCGCAGCTGCCTCCGCACGAACGCGAAGCCGCTCGCAAGGCCGATCACCACGCCCACAACCGAGTCGACGGCGAAGCCGTGGCTCGCGACGCTCTTGATCGCGTAGACGATCGGGAGCATCGTCGTGAGCGACAGCACGATGCTGATCGGGTCGATGGGGCCGGGCGCGGGATCCCGCGACTCGGGGACGAGCAGGGGTACCAGGATGACGAGCGGGACGAGGACGGGGACCGCGAGGAGGAACACGGATCCCCACCAGAAGTGCTCGAGCAGGATCCCGCCCACGATCGGTCCGAGGGCGCTCCCCCCGGCGAAACCCGACGCCCAGACGGCGATCGCGAGACGCCGCTGCTCCCGATCGACGAAGACGCTCCGCAGGAGCGACAGGGTCGATGGCATGAGCATCGCGCCGAAGACACCGAGGAGGGCGCGCGCGGCGATGAGGGCGGAGACGTCCGGAGCGAAGGCCGCGAGGGCGGACACGATACCGAAGCCGGTCGCACCGATCAGCAGGAGTCGCCGGCGACCGAAGCGGTCGCCGAGGCTGCCCATCGGCACGAGCAGGCCGGCGAGCACGAGCGGGTAGACATCGATCATCCAGAGCAACTGCACGCCGGTGGGACGCAATGCCTCCGAGATGGCCGGAAGGGCGAAGTTCAGCACGGTGTTGTCGACCGACACGAGGAGCACCGGGAGCATGAGGACCACGAGGGCGCCCCACTCTCGGAGACCGGCGCGGGGGCCGTTCGTGGTCGTGAGGGCGTCGGTGGACAAGGGGGTGCTCATGGTCGTGCCTTTCGGGATCGTCATCACTATACCGTCTGGTCGGTACAGTTGGCATCCCCGGCGCTCCTCCCTCACTACGATGGGCCGTATGGCCAGACCCGATTCGGCGCGCGACCGCATCCTCGACGCGTTCGAGGAGGTACTCGTCGCGAGCGGGGAACGGGCAGCGACCCTCGACGCCGTCGCCGCGGCCGCCGGGGTCTCGAAGGGCGGCCTGCTCTACCATTTCGCCTCCAAGGAGGCGCTCGTCGACGGCCTGATCGAGCGCCTCGACGCCTTCGTCGAAGCCGACGACGAGCGCATGCGCACTGCCGAGGAAGGCGCCGTCGACTACATCATCCGCACGTCGGTCGAGAGCGGCTCCCCCTTCGACCGGGCGCTCATCGCGATGTCCCGCCTGGCGCAGGGTTCACACGAGAAGGCGCGGACCGCACTCGCCTCGTTCCGCGCACGCTGGGAGACCGCGATCGCGGCCGCCGTGGGCGACCCCGCCGTCGCGCGCGCGGTCATGCTCGTGAGCGACGGGCTCTACTACAACTCGACGATGCTCGGCGCCTTCGAGACGCGCGATACGCGCGAGGGCGCGATGGACGAGCTGATCGCCGTGCTCGGACGGCTCACGCCGGCCGACGACCGCAGCAGCTGATACCGCCGCAGACCAGGACGGCCCGCCCTCCCGTCTTTCAGGGATGGCGGGCCGTCGCTGCCGGTCGGGTCTAGGCCGTGATGTCGATCGAGCGGATGACGCTCGCCTCGATCTCCCGTGACACCTCGACGAGCAGCTCGTCGGGGACGCGCGAGTCCACGGTGAGGACGCTCAACGCCTCTCCCCCGGCCTCGCGGCGGGCGATCTGCATTCCGGCGATGTTGATCTCGGCCTCGCCGAAGCGGCGTCCGTAGACCGCGACGATGCCGGGGCGGTCGCGGTAGAGCATGACGATGTGGTGGTCTGAGATCGGGACCTCGACGTCGTAGCCGTTGATCTCGACGATCTTCTCGATCTGCTTCGTCCCCGTGAGCGTGCCCGAGACGGAGATCTGCGATCCGTCGCTCAGTGCGCCGCGGAGGGTGATGACGTTGCGGTACTCGTCGCTCGCGCCGTCCACGATGAGGCGGACCTCGAGGCCGCGCTGCTCGGCGAGGAGCGGGGCGTTGACGTAGGACACGCTCTCGCTCACGACGTTCGTGAAGATTCCCTTGAGCGCGGCGAGGCGGAAGACGCTCACATCGTACTCGCTGAGGTCACCGTGCACCTCGATGTCCACGCTCGTGAGCGGGGAGTGGGTGAGACCGGAGAACACCTGTCCGAGCTTCTCGACGAGCGGGATGCCCGGGCGCACGTACGGATCGATGACACCGCCGGCGACGTTCACGGCGTCGGGGACGAGCTCACCCCCGAGCGCGAGGCGAACCGACTTGGCGACCGAGACGCCCGCCTTCTCCTGCGCCTCGTCCGTCGACGCACCGAGGTGCGGCGTGACGATGACGTTCTCGAGCCCGAGGAGCGAGGAACCCGTCGGCGGCTCGGACACGAACACGTCGAGGCCGGCACCGGCGATCGTCTTCGCGACGAGCGCGTCGTGGAGCGCGTCCTCGTCGATCAGTCCGCCGCGGGCGACGTTGACGATGAACGCCGTCGGCTTCATGAGCGCGAGCTGATCGGTGGAGATCATGCCGGTGGTCTCGGGCGTCTTCGGCATGTGGATCGTGATGAAGTCCGACTGGGCGAGAAGCTCCTCGAGCGAGAGGAGGCGGACACCCAGCTGCTGCGCTCGTGCGCTCGTGACGTAGGGGTCGTATGCCACGACGTCGACGCCGAAGGCCTGGAGCCGCGCGGTGATGAGGGCTCCGATGCGACCGAGACCGATGATGCCGACGGTCTTCTCGTAGAGCTCGACGCCGGTGTAGGCGGAGCGCTTCCACTGCCCCTGCGCGAGAGCGCTGTGCGCGGCGGGGATGTGGCGAGCGAGCGACAGGATGTGGCCGACCGTGAGCTCGGCGGCGGAGATGATGTTCGACGTGGGCGCGTTGACGACCATGACGCCGGCGGCCGTCGCGGCCTTGATGTCGACGTTGTCGAGACCGACACCGGCGCGCGCGATCACCTTGAGCTGCGGAGCGGCGGCGATCGCCTCGGCGTCGACCTTCGTCGCGGAACGGACGAGCACGGCGCTCGCGTCGGCCAGTGCGGCGAGCAGCGCAGCACGGTCGGTGCCGTCGACGGATCGGACGTCGAAGTCGGGCCCGAGGGCGTCGACGGTAGCCGGGGAGAGTTCTTCTGCGATCAGGACGATCGGTTGTGACACGGAGATTTCCTTCTGACGGCGCGGTGTGCGGACATGGATGCACGGAGTCGACTCGACGCGCCACAGACCGTTGGGGCGCAGCCGCGACCAGCCTAGTGCAGCCCCGCCGCGCGCCCCCGCCGTGTGACGTAGGGTGGACCGCCATGAGCATCGAGGTCGTGTCCCTGGTCGTCCGCGTCCTCCTGTCCGTCGCCTTCGTGGCCATGGGGGTCCTGCATTTCGTCCCGTCGGCGGCGAAGGGCATGGCTGCGATCATCCCGCCGGCGCTGCGGGGTTCCGACCCGCGCACGCCTCGACGATTCGTCGCCTTCACGGGTCTGTGCGAGATCGCGGGCGGCGTGGGGCTGCTCCTCCCCCCGCTCCAGACGGCGGCGGGGATCCTGCTCGCCGTCTTCCTCGTGGCGGTCTTCCCGGCCAACGCCTTCGCCGCTCGACACCCCGAGCGCTTCGGGCGGTTGGCTATCCCGTTCTGGCCCCGCCTGATCGGCCAGCTCGTCCTCATCGGCCTCTGCGTCTTCGCCGCCGTACGTTTCTGACCCCGATCCAGAGAGGTCAGGCGAGGAGCGTTCCGATGCCGTAGATCGCGAGTAGGTCGAGGGAGAGCGCCGCGACGACGACCGTCGCGGTCGCGTACGCGATCACGAGACTCACGAGTCCGGCACGACGTCCGAACCACAACACACCGAGGAAGGCCGCGACGGGCAGAACGATCGCGAAGACGAGCACGGCCCAGCCGACGGCCGACATGCTCGTCCCGAGCGCGGCGGCCGTGCCCGTGACGCCGAGCAGATTGCCGATCGCTTCCCAGACGTCGGCGGCGAGCAACAGGCCGAACACGACGGCGAGGGCCACCCGCGTCCACCGCGGAGCCACGCGCGGGGCGCGCTCCTCATCCCGCCGCACCATCACTGCACCCCCACGACGAGCGGCCACGGCACGAGGAGGACCGCACCGGCGATGAGGGCGGCGATGCGCTGCCAGACGGGGCGGGAGCGCGTGAACCACAAGCTCGCGAGGAACCACACGATCGGCGCGGCGGCGGCGAAGACGAGACCGAGGGAGAACATCGCGGCGCCGAGCACGTCGGTCGGGCCGAACACGGCCTGGAGCGGCGCGAGGACCGTCGCCCACCCGACAGCGTAGAGCAGATGCACACCGCCGAGCAGGCCGAGGAGCACGAGAGCGACGGATCCGAGCTGGCCCGCATCGGCCGCACGGGGGTCCACGTGATCGTCCGACACAGGTCCATCCGAACGCGCCGCGGCCCCGCTCGCTTCGTCCTGAGCACGACGGCGCGGCGTGCGCCCCTGGCGGTCGACACCGGCGTCGCGAACGGTTCGGGGTTCGGGCGACTCGTCACCGGCCCAACTCAGGGCATCGTCATCGTCCGCGCTCATCACTCCAGGCTACCGGCGCGATCCTGTGTGGATCCGTCACGACGAAGGGCCGCCCGGTCGCCCGGACGGCCCTCCCCTCGGTCTTCCGACCGACGACGTCGATCAGCGCGCGGCGCTGCCGTCGGTGTAGTCGTCGTCCTGCTGCTTCCATGCGAAGAGGGCGCGGAGCTCCTTGCCCGTCGCCTCGATGGGGTGAGCCTCGCCCTTTGCACGCAGCTCCTGGAACTCCGGCGCTCCGGCATCCTGGTCGTCGATGAAGCGCTTCGCGAAGGCACCCGACTGGATGTCCGCGAGAACGGCCTTCATGTTCTCCTTGACCGACGGGTCGATGACGCGCGGGCCCGAGACGTAGTCGCCGTACTCGGCGGTGTCGGAGACGCTCCAGCGCTGCTTCGCGATGCCGCCCTCCCACATGAGGTCGACGATGAGCTTGAGCTCGTGGAGCACCTCGAAGTACGCGATCTGCGGCTGGTAGCCCGCCTCGATGAGCGTCTCGAAGCCGTACTGGACGAGCTGCGAGGTGCCGCCGCAGAGCACGGCCTGCTCGCCGAAGAGGTCCGTCTCGGTCTCCTCGGTGAACGTGGTCTTGATCCCGCCGGCACGCAGGCCGCCGATCGCCTTGGCGTAGGACCAGGCGAGGTCCCAGGCCGACCCGGACGCGTCCTTCTCGACGGCCACGATGACGGGCACGCCGCGGCCGGCCTCGAACTCGCGACGCACGGTGTGACCGGGGCCCTTGGGCGCGACCATGAACACGTCGACACCCTCGGGGGCCTCGATGTAGCCGAAGCGGATGTTGAAGCCGTGGCCGAAGACGATGGCCTTGCCCTCGGTCAGCTGGTCCTTGATGGACTCGGAGAAGATCGTGCGCTGGTGCTGGTCGGGCGCGAGGATGACGATGACGTCGGCCCAGGCGGACGCGTCTGCGACGTTCTTGACCTCGAAGCCGGCCTCGGTGGCCTTCTGGATCGAGCCGGAGCCGTCCTTGAGCCCGACGACGACCTCGACGCCCGAGTCGCGGAGGTTCAGAGCGTGGGCGTGACCCTGCGATCCGTAGCCGATGACGGCGACCTTCTTGCCCTGGATGAGCGAGAGGTCGGCGTCCTGGTCGTAAGCGATGTCAGTCACTGTCGTGTTTCTCCTTGTTGTTGAGGTTCGTGAGTCAGTTCTTGAAGACGCGTTCGGAGATCGACTTCGATCCGCGTCCGATGGCGAGGAGGCCCGACTGGGCGATCTCCTTGATCCCGTAGGGCTCCAGCACACGCAGGAACGCCGTCGTCTTGCCCGAGTCGCCCGTGACCTCGATCACGAGGGCGTCCGTCGACACGTCGACGACGCGTGCGCGGAACAGGTTCACGGCCTCGAGCACCTGCGAGCGGGTCGTGTTGTCGACCCTGACCTTGATGAGCAGGTGCTCGCGCTGGACCGACTGATTCGGGTCGAGCTCGACGATCTTGATGACGTTGACGAGCTTGTTGAGCTGCTTCGTCACCTGCTCGAGCGGGAGAGTGTCGACATCCACCACGACGGTGATGCGCGAGAGTCCGTCGATCTCGCTCACGCCGACCGCGAGCGATTGGATGTTGAAGCCGCGACGGGCGAAGAGTCCGGCGACGCGCGTCAGCAGACCCGGCTTGTCCTCGACGAGGAGGCTCAGAACGTGGGCGGTCATCTCAGTCCTCCTCATCCCATGACGGGGCGTGTTCACGCGCGTACTGCACGTAGCTGTTGCTGACGCCCTGCGGCACCATCGGCCACACCATGGCGTCGGCGCTCACGACGAAGTCGATCACGACGGGACGGTCGTTGGTCTCGAGCGCGAGCTTGATGGCCGCGTCGACCTCGTCCTCGCTCGTGACGCGGATGCCGAGGCAGCCGTATGCCTCGGCGAGCTTCACGAAGTCCGGAACCCGGATGGTGTCGTGCCCGGTGTTCAGATCCGTGTTGGAGTAGCGGCCGTCGTAGAAGAGCGTCTGCCACTGCCGAACCATCCCGAGCGACGAGTTGTTGATGATCGCCACCTTGATCGGGATGTTGTTGATCGCACAGGTCGCGAGCTCCTGATTGGTCATCTGGAAGCAGCCGTCGCCGTCGATCGCCCACACGTCGCGGTCCGGTTGAGCCACCTTGGCACCCATGGCTGCGGGCACGGAGTATCCCATCGTGCCGGCGCCGCCCGAGTTGAGCCACGAGTTGGGGCGCTCGTACTTGATGAACTGGGCCGCCCACATCTGGTGCTGGCCGACACCGGAGGCGAAGACGCCCTCCGGACCGGTGATCTCGCCGATGCGCTGGATGACGTACTGCGGGGCGAGGAGCCCGTCCGTCGTGGGGGCGTAACCGAGCGGGAACTCCTCGCGGAGTCCGTTCAGGTAGGTCCACCAGTCGGCGATGTCGGGAGCGGTCTCGGCCGCCGCTGCCTTGTAAGCGGCGACGAGGTCGACGATGACGTCCTTCGCGTCGCCCACGATGGGCACGTCGGCGATGCGGATCTTCGAGATCTCGGCAGGGTCGACGTCCACGTGCACGACCTTGGCGTTCGGCGCGAAGAGCTCGGCCTTGCCCGTGACCCGGTCGTCGAACCGGGCGCCGAGGGCGATGAGGAGATCCGATTCCTGCAGGGCGAGGACCGCCGGGACCGTTCCGTGCATCCCCGGCATGCCGAGCTGCTGTTCGTGGGAATCGGGGAAGGCGCCACGGGCCATGAGCGTCGTGACGACCGGGGCCCCGGTGAGCTCGGCGAGCTCGAGCAGTTCCGCGGAGGCCTGGGCGCGAATCACGCCGCCGCCCACGTAGAGCACGGGCTTCTTCGCCTCCACGAACAACTGAGCGGCGGCCTGCACCTGCTTGCCGTGCGCCTTCGTGACGGGCCGGTAACCCGGGAGATCGATCTTCGGGGGCCAGATGAAGGGGGCGGTCGCCTGCTGGGCATCCTTCGTGATGTCCACGAGGACCGGACCGGGCCGCCCGGTCGACGCGATGTGGGCGGCGGCGGCGATGGTCGCCGGGATGTCCTTCGGATCCTTGACGAGGAACGAGTGCTTCGTGATCGGCATCGTGATACCCACGATGTCGGCCTCCTGGAAGGCGTCCGTGCCCATCAGGGTGGAGAACACCTGGCCGGTGATCGCGAGAAGCGGCACCGAGTCCATGTAGGCGTCGGCGATCGCCGTGACGAGGTTCGTCGCTCCCGGTCCCGACGTCGCGATGCAGACACCGAGGCGGTTGCTCGAGGAGGCGTACCCCTCGGCGGCATGGCCGGCGCCCTGTTCGTGCCGGACGAGGATGTGGCGGAGCTCGGTCGAGTCCATGAGCGGGTCGTAGACCGGGAGGATCGCTCCCCCGGGCAGACCGAAGATGTCGTCGATGCCGAGGAGCTCGAGGGTGCGGACGACCGCGGCAGCGCCCGTGATCGTCTCCGGCTCGGAGCCGGAGGCCGCGGGTTTCCGCGGCGGCGGAGTGGGGATGGGATCGGCAGACATGCACGTTTCCTTGACGATAGTGATCGATGGTCCGGCGGAGCCCACGCGGACTACCCGGTGATCGCACCCTCCGCGGCGGAGTGCACGAGCTTGGAGTATTTCGCGAGGACGCCACGGGTGTAGCGGGGAGGAAGAGGGGCCCAGCCTTCTCGGCGGGCAGCCAGCTCAGCGTCGTCGACAAGTAGGTCGAGAGAGCGAGCAGCGATATCGACCCGTATCAGATCACCATCGCGCACGAAGGCGATGGGACCTGCGTCCACCGCTTCGGGTGCTATGTGGCCGATGCACAGGCCGGTTGTGCCGCCTGAGAATCGTCCGTCCGTCAATAGTAATACATCTTTCCCGAGGCCAGCGCCCTTGATGGCGGCCGTGATCGCGAGCATCTCGCGCATCCCCGGCCCGCCCTTCGGTCCCTCGTAGCGGATGATGACGACGTCGCCGGCCGCGATCTTGCCCTCGGTGAGGGCGTCCATCGCGGCGCGCTCCCGTTCGAAGACGCGCGCGGGGCCCTCGAACACCTGCGCGTCGAAGCCGGCCGTCTTGACGACCGCACCCTCGGGGGCGAACGAACCCTTCAGGATCGTGAGTCCGCCGGTTGCGTGGATCGGGTTGTCGAGCGTCCGCAGCACCTTGCCGTCGAGCGGCTCGGGCTTGATGTCCGCGAGGTTCTCGGCGACGGTCTTGCCCGTGACGGTGAGGCAGTCTCCGTGCAGGAGACCGGCGTCGAGCAGCGCCTTCATGACGACGGGGACTCCCCCGTGGCGGTCGACGTCGTTCATGACGTACTGACCGAACGGCTTGAGGTCACCGATGTGCGGCACCTTGTCGCCGATGCGGTTGAAGTCGTCGAGGGTCAGCTCGACCTCGGCCTCGCGCGCGATCGCGAGCAGGTGGAGGACGACGTTCGTCGATCCGCCGAAGGCCATGGCCACGGCGATCGCGTTCTCGAAGGCCTCGCGCGTGAGGATCTGTCGGGCCGTGATGCCCTTCTTCAGCATGTTGACGACAGCCTCGCCCGAGCGGTGCGCGAAGTAGTCGCGGCGACGGTCGGCGGAGGGCGGGGAGGCGGAGCCGGGCAGGCTCATGCCGAGGGCCTCGGCCACCGAGGCCATCGTGTTCGCGGTGTACATGCCACCGCACGCGCCCTCGCCCGGCACGATCGCGCACTCGATGCGCTTGAGGTCTTCCTCGCTCATGTTGCCGGCCTTGCACGCGCCGACGGCCTCGAAGGAGTCGATGATCGTGACCTCCTTCTCGGTGCCGTCCGTGAGCTTCACCCAACCGGGGGCGACGGAGCCGGCGTAGAGGAAGACGGAGGCGAGGTCGAGGCGGGCCGCAGCCATGAGCATGCCGGGAAGCGACTTGTCGCAGCCCGCGAGCAGCACCGTGCCGTCGAGACGCTCGGCCATGACGACGGTCTCGACCGAGTCGGCGATGACCTCGCGCGAGACGAGGGAGAAGTGCATGCCCTCGTGGCCCATCGAGATGCCGTCGGAGACGGAGATGGTGCCGAATTGGAGGGGGTATCCGCCGCCGGAGTGGACGCCTTCCTTGGCGCCCTGGGCGAGACGGTCGAGGGAGAGGTTGCACGGCGTGATCTCGTTCCACGAGCTCGCGATGCCGATCTGGGGCTTGTCCCAGTCCTCGTCTCCCATGCCGACCGCGCGGAGCATGCCCCGGCTCGTGGTGGCTTCGATTCCGTCGGTGACCGCGCGCGACCGCGGTTTCACATCGATGTCTGGCATGTTACGAGTGTAGAACGCGCGGGGTGCCCTCTCGGCCATCCACCACGCGGTTCGTGGGTGGCCGCGTCAGCGCGAGCGCACGAACGCGGCGCGCAACTCGGCCAGCCGGGTCAGCACGAGCGCCATGTCGGTCGGCGCGGGCACGCGGAACGGCGCGAGGGTGTCCCCCGGGCCGACCTTCACGCCGACGTCGCCGTCGTGAAGCGCCCGGAAGGCGTCCTCGTCGGTCACGTCGTCGCCCGAGTAGAAGGTCGCGGAGGCGTCCACGTAGGCCCGGATGCGTTCGATCGCATCGCCCTTGGTCGCGGCCATCACGGAGAACTCTTCGACGTCCTTGCCGGGGCGAGCGGTGACGCCGGGCAACGAGGCGAGGACGCGTCGGCGCACGTCGTGCTGCGCGTCGAGCGCGACGTCGTCGTCGGCGTTCCGGAGATGCAGGGCATGTCCGGCCGGCTTCGTCTCGACGGCGGTCCCCGGGTGTCGGGAGGCGACCTCGCGGAGGATCGCGCCGAGCCGCTCGACGTCGGCGAGCTCGTCGGCGGTCAGCGAGAGCGGCGGAGCGCCCACCTCCATGCGGTACTCGGCCCCGTGGGAGCCGGCGAGGAGGATGTGGTCGCCCGCTCCGGAGACCGCGATGAGGGAATCGATCGCGCGTCCCGAGACGAGCGCGACCGACGTGCGGTTGAGCGCGGACAGCGCCTCGATCGCCTCGGCGGCCTCGGGCAGCGGGCCGGCCGCCTGGGGGTCGTCGACGTGCACGGAGATGTTGCCGTCGAAGTCGAGGGCGACGAGCAGCACGTCGGTCTCCGCGAGCCTCTGCAGGGCCGCGTCGAGGGGCCGTTCGATCGCGCTCACGAACCGGCCTCTTCGAGCTCGACGCCGTCCCGGGTCGGGGCCGATGAGCTGGCGGTCGCGTGGGAGGCGCGCGCGAGTTCCTCGAGGAAGGTCGCCGACCACTTCGCGACGTCGTTCTCGAGCACCTTGCGTCGGAGCGCCCGCATCCGCCGCTTCCGTTCGCGCGGATCCATCTCCACGGCGGTGACGATGGCCTCCTTCACGCCCTGGATATCGTGCGGATTGATGAGCAGCGACTGGCGGAGGTCGTCGGACGCACCAGCGAACTCGCTCAGGATCAGCACGCCGTCGCCGTCGATGCGCGAGGCCACATACTCCTTTGCGACGAGGTTCATGCCGTCGCGGAGAGCCGTCACGAGCATGACGTCGGCGGCGAGGTAGAGCGCCACCATCTCCTCGCGGGGGTAGCCGTGGTGGAGGTAGTGCACGGGAGCGGATCCGATAGCGCCGAAGTCGCCGTTGATGCGCCCCACGGTCATCTCGATCTCGTCACGCAGCTCCATGTACGCCGCGACCCGCTCACGGGACGGACTCGCTACCTGGATGAGCGTCGTGTCCGCCGCGTCGAGTCGACCGTCCTCGAGGAGCTCGGCGTAGGCCTTCAGCCGGTGCCGGATCCCCTTCGTGTAGTCGAGACGGTCCACGCCGAAGAGGACGGTCTTCGGGTTGCCGAGGTCCTCCCGGATCTGCCGAGCCCGTTCGACGACGTCGGGTCGTGCGGCGAGCTCGGCGAAGGACGCGGAGTCGATGGAGATCGGGAAGGCCCGGGCCACGACGGTGCGCGATCGTTCGGGGCGGCGCTCGTCGGTGTTCTCGAGTGGAACGCGGATCGACGAACCACGTGTCTCGTAGCCGAAGAGTCGTCGGACGGCGCGGGCGAAATTCCCTGCGTCGGCGGTGCGCTGGAAGCCGATCACGTCGGCACCGAGGAGACCGGTCAGGATCTGGCGACGCCAGGGCAACTGGGAGTAGAGGCCGTACGCGGGGAACGGGATGTGGTTGAAGAAGCCGATCGTGAGGTCCGGACGCTGCTCGCGCAGCAGACCGGGGACGAGCTGCAGCTGATAGTCATGGACCCAGACCGTCGCACCCTCGGACGCGAGGGCGGCGGCACGCTCGGCGAAACGTCGATTCACCGAGACGTAGGAGTCCCACCACTCGCGGTGGTAGCTCGGCTGGGCGATGACGTCGTGGTAGAGCGGCCAGAGCGTGTCGTTGGAGAAGCCTTCGTAGTAGCGCTCCACCTCCGTCTGGTCGAGCGAGACGGGCACCATCGTGATTCCGCCGTGCTCGAACGGCTCGACGTGCGTGTCCACGGAGCCCGGCCATCCGATCCAGGCACCGTCCGCCGACCGCATGACAGGCTCGAGCGCCGTCACGAGACCACCGGGAGAGAGCTTCCAGCCCTGGGTCCCATCGGGTTCGGTGACGCTGTCGACCGCGAGCCGGTTGGCGACGACGATGAAGTCGTACCTCTCCTCTTCGAGGTTCACGGAGTGGTCATGGTCGTCGGTTTCGTGCTGGGTGGCGATGATGGATCCCTTCCGCGCCGGACGGTGTTCAGGTTATCAGCGGGGCCTGGCCCCGACCGGGGGTGGACACCACGCGCGGGACCCGCCAAGGCCCTCCTCGCCGATCCATCGGCGCGGCCCTAGTCGAGCCATCGGTACGGCGCAAACCCTGCCTCCCGACACCCCGATCCGCTAGCGTTTCCCTCGAACGAAAGGACGCCCCATGCGTAAATACATCATGAACTCGGCCATCATCGGCGCGGTCTTCGGTGGGTACCAGACGCTGCAGGCGACACGGAAGGGTCCGCACGACTGGCGTCTCGTCTTCATCTGGATCTCGTGGATCGCCACGCTCGCCCTCGCGATCGGTTCGGTCGCCGACGAGGCCAACGACTCCCCCGCGGAGAAGAAGGCCAAGAAGCTCAGCGACGGCCGGAAGTAGCCCGTCCGGCGTGTCGACGCCCGAACGATCGTCCCCCGCGAGAAGATGACCGCAAGTCAGCTCTGAACGGGGGACGATCCATGTTCGGTCGCCGTCGCCGCGCGAAAGTCGTCACCGACCGCGCGGCCGCATCGAAGCCCACGCCGACCGGTTCGACACCGGAGCGCGCATCACTCACCCCCGACGACGTCTACGACCTCGTCAATCGGCGGGTGGCCGAGGCCCTCGGCCCCGACGGGCGTTACTCGCTCGTCCTGAGGAGCGCCGCGGACACGGACGCGATCTTCTCGCAGCTGGCGAGCCGGTCGCTCTCGCTCGCCATCACCCAGGCCATCGTCGGCGCCGGTGTCGTCCCAGCCGCCTCGCACCTGCCGGGAGCACACGAGCGCACCGTCCTGTCCCCCCAGGCCGAGCACACGGCCGTGGCCGTCTGGGCCGATCCGATGCGCCACGACCCCGACACGGTCGACCCGTCGATCGTCGCGCCCGACCGTGCGACCGGCATCCGCGCCGACACGATCCCGCTTCGAGCCGTCGCCGGGGCGTGAGCGCGACGACCGTGATCACGTCCACCACACCGTGAGCACGTCAATCCTCCTGCTCGCCGACACGCATCTGCCGAAGCGGGCGAAGACGCTCCCGCACCCAGTCCTCGCCGCGATCGACACCGCCGACGTCGTCGTTCACGCGGGTGACTGGGTGGATGCGGCGACGCTCGACCTCCTCGAGGCCCGATCGTCACGATTCATCGGCGTGTACGGCAATAACGACCACGGGGAATTGCGCGAACGGCTGCCGGAGGTGGCGAGCGCCGAGATCGAGGGCGTGCGTGTGGCGGTGATCCACGAGACGGGGGCTTCGATCGGACGGGAGAAGCGGATGGACGCGGCTTTCCCGCACACCGATCTGCTCGTCTTCGGGCACAGCCATATCCCGTGGGACACGACGACTCCGGCCGGGTTGCGGCTCCTCAACCCCGGCTCGCCCACGGACCGGCGTCGTCAGCCGTACGCCACGTTCATGCGCGTGACCCTCGACGCGGGTGCGGTCTCGTCCGTTGAGCTGGCACGCATCATGCGGACCTGACCACCCGTGCCCGTTCACGCGGCCGGCGGCGTCCTCGATCTACGCGTCGACGTAGGCGACGAATCGTGAGCCGACACCGTAGGTCGCCACGCGCTCGGTCCCGTCGGATCGAGCGGGCAGCTCGTCGGCGTCGTGGTCGTCGCACGCGAGGAACGTCCACTCCGGCCACCATTTCTTCGGTCGCTCCATCTCGGAGAAGCGACAGACGACGCAGCGGAGTTCGGCCCAGACGGGCTTGCCCGTCCGGTTGGCCCGCGATTGAACGAGCCAGGCCGGCGGCTCGGCCTCGAGGGCGGCGAGTTCCTCCGGCGAGACGAGCTTCGGGATCCCGTGCTTGCCGGCCATCTCGAGCGGGATGTCGAGTCGGATGGCGGCGTCGCGGCGGGAGATCACCGATCAAGCCTACCCGCGGCGGCCCCAGCGGCGGCTTCGCTACCCGGCGCACGCCTGGATACAAAAATCCCTCGGACGGTGTCGAATGCTCGACACCGTCCGAAGGACCATGGATGATGCCGTGAAATCAGGCCTGGACGTCTCCGCGCCAGCCGCCCTCTTCCACACCGCGGGACTCGATGAACTCCTTGAAGTTCTTCAGGTCCTTCTTCACGGCGTGATTGTCGGCACCGAGCGTCGAGCCAAGCTTCTCGAGGAGGCCAGTGGGCTCCCAGTCGATCTGCACGGTGACGCGGGTCTGTGCGTCCCCGAGCTTGTGGAACGTGACCACTCCCGCGTGATCGGTGTCGCCTCCCGTGCTGTTCCACGCGACGCGCTCGTCGGGGTGCTGCTCGGTGATGTTCGCCTCGAACTCGCGCTCGAAGCCTCCGACCTTCACCTTCCAGACGGTCAGGGTGTCGGTGACCTGCTGGATGGACTCGACCTCGTCGAGGAACTTCGGGAACTCCTCGAAGAGGGTCCACTGGTTGTAGGCGACGGAGACGGGAACGTCGACGTCGATGGTTTCGATGACCTGGGGCATGCTGAATCTCCTTAGGCGTTGTTTCTGCGTGCGTTCGCGACGTTACCGATCCGACCTGCGTGAGACCCGTTTCGGCCGGAGCCTCGCATCTTCGCGTCGAAGCCCCTATCATCAGCGCCTATGCGCCAGGACGTCCATTTCGTGACCCTCTCCACCCCCGACCTCGACGCCGCTCGTGGGTTCTACGTCGACGGCCTCCAATGGACGCCACTCATCGACGTTCCGGACGAGATCCTGTTCTTCCAGATCGCCCCTGGCCTCGTCCTCGGACTGTTCGACGCGGCGAAGTTCGCCGAGGACACCGGGGCGGACGTTCCGGTTCCCGCGAGCGGCGTCACGCTCGCCCACAACGTCGGCAGCGCGGACGAGGTCACAGAGATGGCCGATCGTGCGATCACGGCAGGCGGCTCCATCGTCGTGCCCCCTGAGCCGGGCGCCTTCGGAGGGATCTTCCACGCGATCGTGCGCGACCCGAACGGCGTGTTGTGGGAGATCGCCCACAACCCGGGATGGCACGTCACGGACGAGGGCACGGTCTCGTTCGACTGAGCCGTCGGAGGCTCGCCTTCGTTGTAAAGTGTGCTTTACTGTCAAGCACACTTTACAACAACGAAAGGGGTCCACCATGACCGGAGACGACCACCGCACGAAGTGGGGGCGCTCGAAGATCGGCAGCGGCCGGGTACCGGCAATGGCGATCGCCATCCCCTTCGGCGTCGTCATCGGCTTCCTCCTGAGCCTCGTCGCGGTCTGGGCCGGGATCGCCGGCCCCGATCCCATCGTCGGAGCCGCAGCGTTCGCGCTCTGCCTCGCGGTGCCCGCCACGATGTCCGTGTGGGTCCTCGTTCTGGACCGCTCGAGCCTGGAGGGCGCAGCCGAGCTGCCCGAGGAATCGATCGAGTCACGCTGGTACACGAAGGCGGCTGCGGGCGCTCAGACCGACGTCATCCTCCTTGCAGGTATCGCCGCGCTCGCCCTGACGCTCCTGCCGGGCGGCTCCGGAGCCGATCCCCGAATCGTCCTGCTTGGAGTGATCGGAGCCTCGTTCGTGAGCTTCTCGATCCGCTACCAGGTGCTTCGCCGGACGGCGTGACGTGCGGAACGTCGTCGCGGAACACCGGAAGGCGTTGGAATGGTCGCAGCAGAAGCTCGCCGACGAGCTCGGGGTGTCACGCCAGACGGTCATCTCCATCGAACGAGGGAAGTTCGACCCCTCGCTCCCCCTCGCGTTCGGGATCGCGACGGTCTTCGAGCGCCCTATCGAGGAGCTCTTCTTCCCTGAGCCTCCCGAGTGACGGCGGCTTCGACGCCTGTTTCCGACTCCCCCGGGCCAGTCCCTGGCGCATGTCACATCATGTCCCTCAGAGCGCTACCGCTTTTCGTCGACCGCTACTGAAACACGTGTGGCGCTGGGCTAGAGCTAGAGCACTCGGCGCAACACAGACAGCAAAATGCCCCACAGCTGGCGAGAGCTGCAGGGCTTTTCGTGCACCCCCTCGGACGTGAAACCGCATCCCACGATTCCGAGTGACTAAAGCAAAAAGCCCCACAGCTGGCGAGAGCTGCAAGGCTTTTCGTGCACCCCCTCGGACGTGAAACCGCATCCCACGATTCCGAGTGAACAACGCACACAAAACAGCAAAAAGCCCCAGAGCTGCAGGGCTTTTCGTGCACCCCCTCGGACTTGAACCGAGAACCCACTGATTAAGAGTCAGTTGCTCTGCCGATTGAGCTAGAGGTGCATGATTCGGATGACCCGAACCGAGGGTCAACACTAGCATCCGATGAGCGGTCGGCGCCAATCGAGACGCCCACGGCGGTCTGGAGGCGTTTGCGCCGTCGATCCGGAGGCGTACGACCCGTCGCCCGGGGCCGGTGACGCCCTATCGTGGAGGCGTGACCTCAGCCCCCGGAAACGATCCGCTCGATCGCCGCGTTCTCGCCGCCGATCTCGACCTCGCCCTCCGCCTCGCCGACATCGCGGACGCGATCTCCCTCGATCGGTTCCGGTCGGCGGACCTCTCGATCGAGTCGAAGCCGGACCGCACCCCGGTGACGGACGCGGATCTCGCCGTCGAGACGGCGATCCGTGACGTGCTCGCAGCCGAGCGGCCGGAGGACGGCATCCTCGGGGAGGAATTCGGCACGGGCGGGTCCACCGAACGTCAGTGGATCATCGACCCGATCGACGGCACGGCCAACTTCCTGCGCGGCGTACCCAACTGGGCGACGCTCATCGCGCTCGCCGTCGACGGGCGCCCGGTCGTGGGCGTCGCGAGCGCCCCGGCATTCCGGAAGCGCTGGTGGGCGTCGCGGGGCTTCGGCGCGTGGCTGCACGACGGCGACGACGAACCCCGCCGGCTGCGCGTGTCGGGGGTGGGGTCGCTCTCGGACGCCTCGCTCAGCTTCCAGAGCATTCAGCAGTGGGATCAGGCCGGCTACCTCGACCGCCTCGTCGACCTCACCCGCACCGTCTGGCGCGATCGGGCGTACGGGGACGCGTGGTCGTACGGGCTGCTCGCGGAGGGACTCGTCGACATCGTCGCCGAGTTCGACGTGAAGGAGTGGGACATCGCGCCATTCGCCGTCATCGTGGAGGAGGCTGGAGGCCGGTTCACCGCCGTCGACGGTTCCGATTCGATCGCGTCCCGCAGCGCCGTCGCGACGAACGGTCTGTTGCACGACGACGTCATCACGGCTCTTGGTCGCTGAGTCCCCGCGCGACATTCCCTGAGGTCACCCGGACGCGGCAAAGGGCCATCCGACGAGCGTAGGGTCGAGGGAGCGGACCGATCCACGACGAGGTTCGCGGGAAGAGGGACGTGATGACGACTGTCGCCGAGAACATGGTGTCGATCCTCGAGGCGAGCGGCGTCGAGCGCGTCTACGGCCTCCCGGGTGACTCCCTCAATGGCTTCACTGACGCGTTGCGCACGAACGGCTCGATCGACTGGGTGCACGTGCGGCACGAGGAGGCCGCCGCCCTCGCCGCGGCGGCGGAGGCCCACACCACCGGACGGCTCGCGGTCTGCGCGGGGAGTTGCGGCCCGGGCAACCTGCACCTCATCAATGGCCTCTACGACGCGAATCGATCGCGCGTTCCGGTCGTGGCGATCGCCGCCCACATCCCGAGCTCCGAGATCGGAACGACGTACTTCCAGGAGACGCACCCTCAGGAGTTGTTTCGCGAGTGCAGCGTCTACGTGGAATACGTCGCCGTCCCCGAACAGCTTCCGCGCGTCCTCGCGATCGCCATGCGTGCCGCCGTCGAGAAACGCGGCGTCGCCGTCGTCGTGGTCCCGGGTGACGTCCTCCTCGCCTCGGCCGCCGACACGAGCGTCCCCGTCGTCCGCGCGGCGGCCCCCGTCATCGTGCCGGCCGCCCACGAGCTCGAGGAGGCCGCCCGGCTCCTCGATCGGAGCCACAAGGTGACAATCCTCGCCGGAGCCGGCGTCGAGGGGGCTCACGACGAGCTCGTCGCCCTCGCGGACCGGCTCGGGGCGCCGATCGTTCACGCCCTGCGCGGCAAGGAGTTCATCGAATACGACAACCCCTTCGACGTCGGCATGACAGGACTGCTGGGCTTCGCGTCCGGCTACCGCGCAATGGAGACGTGCGACACGCTGCTGATGCTCGGCACCGATTTCCCCTACCCGCAGTTCTTTCCCGAGAAGGCCACGATCATCCAGGTCGACATCCGGGGCGAGAACCTGGGTCGGCGCACGACCATCGACCTCGGTCTCGTGGGAGCCGTCCGTCCGACGATCGACGCACTCCTCCCCCTCCTCGCGCACACCACGAAGCGCGGCCACCTCGACGACGCGATCGAGCACTACGGGAAGACGCGCGCCAAGCTCGACGACCTGGCCGAGGCCGGTTCGGACAATGCGCCCGTCCACCCGCAGTACCTCACCCGCCTCCTCGATCGCCACGCGTCCGACGACGCCGTCTTCATCCCCGACGTCGGATCCCCCGTCATCTGGGCCTCGCGCTACCTGACGATGAACGGACGCCGCCGGCTCATCGGCTCCTTCTCGCACGGCACGATGGCGAATGCCCTCCCCCACGCCATCGGCGTCCAGGCGGCGCACCCGGGCCGCCAGGTGATCGCTCTCTCTGGCGACGGCGGACTCGCCATGCTGATGGGCGAACTCATCACCCTCATCCAGAACCGGTTGCCCGTGAAGGTCGTCGTCTACGACAACTCGTCCCTCGCGTTCGTCGAGGTCGAGATGAAGGCGGCCGGCTTCGTCAACTTCGGCACCGACCTCACGAATCCGGACTTCGCCGCCGTCGCGAATGCGCTGGGCATCCGCGGATTCCGCGTGGAGAAGAGTTCGGAGCTCGAATCCGTCGTCGCCGAGTTCCTCGCGCACGACGGACCGGCCGTGCTCGACGTCGTGACGGCCCGCCAGGAGCTCTCGATGCCTCCGAGCATCACGGCCGAGCAGGTGAAGGGCTTCACCCTCTACGCGCTGCGCACCGTGATGTCCGGACGCGGCGACGAACTCATCGACCTCGCGAAGACGAACCTGCGCCAGGTCTTCTAGATACCGTGCACTCGCGAAACGAGGAAGGGCCGCCCCCTGGGGACGGCCCTTCCTCGTTGACACGACGGTGCGATGACGACCGATGGTGGAGATGGGGGGAATTGAACCCCCGTCCATCGCTGTAATTCCGAGCCTTCTACGGGCGTATCCTGTGCAGACGTTCTACTCGGCCCCGACCTTTGCCACAGGCATCTAGGTCGACGGGCCCAGTCCGGGAAAAGTCCCACACACCGTCCGAACGCCGGTGCGCAGCAAGTCCCCTAAATGACGCCAGGATCCGGAACGGGAACGCATCCGGTCTGACGGACTCTCAAACTCGCTTAAGCAGCGAGAGCGAAGTCAGTGCGCTTGGAATTGGCACTTGTGTTTTGCAGAGATCGTTTACGAGATAACCCTGCATCCTCGGCCCGCTTCTCTCGGTTTTGCAGGCGATGTCGAAACCGATCATCCCCCTGCTCGATCCGCGCGGAGTCTCCTCCGACGGAACGGGTCGTCATCACACTGTCGAGTTGTCACGACCGGCGAACCGGTCAACGTGCGCACGAGGCGCTGTCACAGTCTACAACGGCTGGGCGTCGGGGCTATTCCCGATCAGTCGCCGACCATGTTCTTCGTGCGCATGGCCCGATCGGCCTCACGCTTGTCCTGCTTCTCGCGCAGGGCCTGTCGCTTGTCGAACTCGCGCTTGCCCTTTGCCACGGCGATCTCGACCTTGGCGCGGCCGTCGCTGAAGTAGAGGCGCAGCGGCACGAGCGTGTAGCCGCCCGGGGCGATCTTGTGGCTGATCTTGAGGATCTCCTGCTTGTGGAGCAGCAGCTTGCGCTTGCGCCGCACCGGGTGGTTGTTCCACGTGCCCTGGCCGTACTCCGGGATGTGCACGGCGTCGAGCCACGCCTCGGCCCCGTCGATGAAGGCGTATCCGTCGACGAGCGATGCCCGTCCATGACGCAGCGACTTCACCTCGGTGCCCGTGAGCACGAGTCCCGCCTCGTAGGTGTCCTCGATGAGGTAGTCGTGCCGGGCACGACGGTTGGTGGCGACCACCTTCTCGCCCTGTTCTCTCGGCATCGTGCGCTCCTCGTCCGCTCGTCCTCCGGCGAGGACAGCCTCTCAGCTTACCCGGAAAGAGGCCGGCCCGGGCGCACGACGACCTCGACCTCGACCTCGACCCTGCCCTGCCCTGCGATCAGATGCGCAGGTATCTCTTGATGGCGAAGTTCGCGGACAGGGCAGCGAGGATCATTCCGAGGGCCAGGAGGATCGGTACCACGACGAGGGCGTCACCGACGTCGACGAAGCTGATGAAGAGGATCCTCGGCGCGAGGTACCCGCCCACGACGAAGTGCACGAGCGCGAGGATCGCGCCGCCCGCGAGAAGCGATCCGATGAGCGCTGCGAACACACCCTCGAGGACGAACGGCGTCTGGATGAAGCGGTTGGACGCCCCGACGAGCCGCATGATCCCGAGCTCCTTCCGCCGTGAGTAGGCGGAGAGACGGATGGTCGTGGCGATCAGGAGGACGGCGGCGATGAGCATGAGCCCGGCGATGCCGATCGCCGCGTAGCTCGCGATGTTGAGCACCGAGAAGATCTGATCCAGGTACTGGCGCTGATCCGTCACCGTCTCGACACCCGCGACACCCGAGAACGCCTCGCTGATGACCGCGGATTGCGACGGGTCGACGAGGTTCACCCAGTACGCCTGAGGAAGCTGGTCCGGGGTGACGAGGTCGGCGAGATCGTTGCCCTCGAACTGCTGCTGGAAGTTCTCGTACGCCTGCTCGCTGTCCTCGAAGTACGAGTTCTGGATGTACGGAGCGAGGGTGTCGGACTCGAGCTGCTCCCCGATCGCGGTGACCTGCTCCTCGGTCGCGGCTCCTGCGGCGCACGACTCGGCGACGGAGTCGTCCGTGCACAGGTACACGGCGACCTGCGCGCGATCGTACCAGTAGTTCTTCATCTGACCGACCTGCATCTGCATGAGCACCGCTGTGCCCACGAAGGTGAGGGAGATGAAGGTGACGAGCACGACGGAGATGACCATCGAGACGTTCCGCCGGAGCCCGTTGAAGGCCTCCGACCAGACGAGTGCGAATCTCACTGCGTGGGCCCCACGTTCTGTTCCTTGTCCTCGTCACGGGGTTTGCCCGCTCGCAGGCCGAGTCGTTCGGCGAGCGACAGATGCTCCTGGGTGTCCTCGGGAAGCGGTCCGGAGGCGAGCGGCAGACCGATGATCGGCTGGCTCTGCGTCAGCGGTTGCGCGGGTCGCTCGTCGACGGCGCGCTCCGGCTCCCCTGCCTGCGCAGCAGCGTCCGTCGCCGCACGCCTGTCCGTCTCGTTCGCCGGGTCGTCACCTGCGTCGTCGTCGGCCGCTCGGACGACCCACGGTGGCGTGCTGTCGGTGTCGGGGGCCTCTCCCGACCGCGAGGACGGCGCGGAGAGCGCTTCGGCCGGAGCAGTCGAGGTCTCGTCCGCCATCGCCGCGGGATCCTCGGCCGCGTCCGTCTCGACGGGAGCGACCACAGCGGATCTCCGGGGCGTGACGACGGATTGGGTGGTCGGAGCCTCCCGCGCGGCCTCCCGCGCCGCGCGCTTGGCCTTCTCGGCGTCGACGCCACGCTCCTTGCGCGGACCGAGCTCGGGGATGACCGCGGTGGTGCCGTATCCTCCGTGCGTCTCGTCGCGGACGATCGTCCCCTCGACGAGTTCGATCACACGGCGCTGCATCTTGTCGACGATGGCGGCCTCGTGCGTCGCCATCACGACGGTCGTCCCGTTGGCGTTGATCCGCTCGAGGAGCTGCATGATGCCGGCGCTCGTCGCGGGGTCGAGGTTACCCGTCGGCTCGTCGGCGAGGAGCACCTGGGGCTTGTTGACGATGGCGCGCGCGATCGCGACGCGCTGCTGCTCTCCACCGGACAGTTCGTGGGGCATGCGCTGCGCCTTGTTGTCGAGGCCGACCATCTTCAGCACATCGGGTACGGCCTCCTGGACGAATCCGCGCGACTTCCCGATCACCTGGAGCGTGAAGGCGACGTTCTCGAACACCGTCTTGTTCGGCAGGAGTCGGAAGTCCTGGAAGACCACCCCGAGGTTGCGTCGGAAGTACGGGATCTTCCGGTTCGAGATGGAGGAGACGTTGTGCCCGAGCACGTGCACAGTGCCCTCGGAGGGCTTCTCCTCCTTCAGCACGAGTCGGAGGCAGCTCGACTTGCCGGAGCCCGAGGCACCGACGAGGAAGATGAACTCTCCGCGCTTCACCTCGAAGTCGACGGCGTTGAGGGCGGGCTTCGTCGTGCCCGCGTATTTCTTGGTGACGTTGTCGAAGCGAATCATGGCGGTTCGAGCCTAAGCACACGCGCCGGGGATGGGCGCAGGACTCGCCGCAGCCGCGACCGCGCCCAGCTTCTATGAGCGAAGTCGCCGAACGAGTCCAGTCGCCCGGACCTAGTCCGCGTCGATGTCCTTCATGGAACGCCAGCGGATACCCGCTGCGCCCCGAACCGCCGAGCTCCGTCGACCCGGAGAAGACCTAGTCCGCGTCGATGTCCTTCATGGAACGCCAGCGGATACCCGCTGCAATGAATCCGTCGAGGTCTCCGTCGAAGACGTTCTGCGGGTTGCCCGACTCGAAGTTCGTCCGCAGATCCTTGACCATCTGGTACGGCGCGAGCACGTAGCTGCGCATCTGGTCTCCCCAACTCGCGGTGATCGTGCCCGCGAGCTCCTTCTTCGTCGCCGCCTCCTGCTCGCGCTGGACGATGAGGAGCCGCGACTGCAGCACGCGCATGGCGGCCGCGCGATTCTGGATCTGGCTCTTCTCGTTCTGCATCGACACGACGATGCCCGTCGGGATGTGCGTGAGGCGCACGGCGGAGTCGGTCGTGTTGACCGACTGTCCGCCGGGTCCCGAGGAGCGGAAGACGTCCACGCGGATGTCGTTCTCGGGGATGTCGACGATCACAGCCTCCTCCAGGAGCGGGATCACCTCGACGGCCGCGAAGCTCGTCTGACGCTTGCCGGCCGAGTTGAAGGGACTCATGCGCACGAGACGGTGCGTGCCGGCCTCCACGCTCAGCGTTCCGAAGGCGTAGGGCGCATCGATCTCGAAGGTCGCCGACTTGATGCCGGCCTCCTCCGCGTAGCTCGTGTCCATGACCTTGGCCGAGTAGTTGTGCTGCTCCGCCCACCGCAGGTACATGCGCAGGAGCATCTCGGCGAAGTCGGCGGCGTCGACGCCGCCCGCACCGGCACGGATCGTGACGACGGCGGGCTTCGGGTCGTACTCGCCGCTCAGGAGGGTCTGCACCTCGAGCTCGCCGATGCTCTTGCGCACCGATTCGAGCTCCGATCGAGCCTCGTTCGCGGTGTCCTCGTCCTCTTCGGCGTTCGCGAGTTCCACGAGCATCTCGATCTCGTCGAGGCGGCGCTCGATGCCCGTGATGCGGGCGAGCTCCGACTGGCGGTGGCTCAGTGCGCTCGTGACCTTCTGTGCGTTGTCGGTGTCGTCCCAGAGGTCGGGCGCACCGGCCTGCTCGCTGAGCGCCTCGATGTCGGACGTGATGCGGTCGACGTCGACCACCGTCTTGATGTCGGCGAAGGTCGCGCGCAGCGCGTGGATGTCGGGGCTCAGATCCAAAGGAAACATAACCGTGCAATCCTACCGTGGCGCACGGGAGGCCGCGGGGCGACGCGTATCGTTGACTCCCTGATGACGGCTCCCGGTCCCGCGTTCTCCTTCCGCTCCGTCGCCCTCTCGGCTCTCCTGCCGACGTTCGTCTTCTCGATCGGTCAGGGTGCGATCATCCCGATGATCCCGGTCATCGCGTCGAGCCTCGGGGCTGGGCTCGCCTTCGCGGGCTTCCTCGGCGGCCTCTTCATGATGGGAGAACTCCTCGGCGACGTCCCGGCCGGGTCGCTCGTGGCCCGATTCGGCGAACGCCGTGCGATGATCGGTGCCGCCGTGCTCTGCCTCGTCGGACTCGCCGTCTGCCTCCTGGTGCCGACGACTCTCGGCCTCGCTATCGGGCTCGTGTTGAGCGGCCTGTCGACGTCGGTCTTCGCGCTCGCCCGCCACGCTTTCATGACCACCTACGTGCCCCTTCCCTACCGCGCCCGTGCCCTCTCGACCCTCGGGGGGACGTTCCGGGGAGGGTGGGCGATCGGCCCGTTCATCGCCGCGGCCCTCATCCACGCGACGGGCGAGGCGAGCGTCGTCTTCTGGGTGCACGTCGTCGCCTGCGTCCTCGTGATCGGCATCCTGTTCGTCGTGCCCGATCCCACCGCCGTCGCCGCCGGCCGCGTCGGTCGTGGGGCGATCGAGCGGGCGGCGATCGAAAAGGCGCAGCGGGCTCCGGTCAACGTGTTCACGACGATCCGCGACAATCGGACGGTGCTCTCGCGAATGGGTGCGGCGGCGGCCATCATGTCGGCCGTGCGGTCGTCGCGGACCGTCATCCTCCCTCTTTGGGCCGTGTCGATCGGCATGGCCGACGCCCAGACGGCGGTGGTCATCGGCATCGCGGGCGCCGTCGACTTCGCCCTCTTCTACACGTCGGGACAGATCATGGACCGGTTCGGTCGGCTCTGGTCGGCGATCCCCGCCCTCACCGGCCTGGGCCTCAGCCACATCGTCCTGGCCTTCACGAGCACGGAGGGTCTCTTCATCGCGGTCGCCGTCACGATGGCCCTCGCCAACGGGATCGGCAGCGGCATCCTCATGACCGTGGGGGCCGATCTCTCGCCGCGAGACGACCCCGCCCGGTTCCTCGCGGCGTGGCGCTTCACGACACACGCGGGCGAGGCCGCCGCTCCCCTGCTCATCTCGGGGATCACGGTGGCCGCCTCCCTCGCCGTGGCGAGCCTGTCCCTCGGCGCGCTCGGCCTGGTCGGCTCGTTGCTCTTCGCGCGCTACCTGCCGCGCTACGTACCGAGAAGCCGTCCGGACCCGAGCTGATCTCGGGCCGAACGGCTTCTCGGACGTGCGGAGACCTCGGCTAACACTCTGTCGACGTCTCGTCGTGGTCTGGTGCGCCGACCTGCGGGTGCCGCCCCCGGAACCGGTCCATGAGACTGCGCACGGGCGATCGTCCGGCGACAGCGGTCGAGCGCGTCTCCGCCGGTTCGTCCACCTCGAGGCCGTAGTACTCGCCGATGCGGTCGACGAAGGCGGCGCGTCTCGCCCGCTCGTAGGCCCGATGCTCCCGGCCGAAGGCCTTGGCGGTCGACCAGGCCATCGCGAGCATCACGACGCTGAACGGGAGCGCGATGATGATCGCGGCCGTCTTGAGCGCCTCGAGCCCACCGCTCAGGAGCAGGGCGATCGCGAGGAGCGACGTGGTCACCGCGAAGAACACGCGCACCCAGCGCTTCGGTTCCACATCCCCGCCGGAGGCGATCATGCCCATCACGAGCGAACCGGAGTCGGCCGAGGTGATGAAGAACACGGCGATGAGGAGGATGACCCCGGCCGTGAGGACACCGCCAGCGGGCAGCTGAGCGAGCATCGCGAAGAGCGAACCCTCGAGGTCGACGCTGCCGTCGGCCCCGATGAGGCCCCCTCCCCCGAAGACCTCGATGTAGAGCGCGGTGCCGCCGAGCACGCTGAACCACAGGAAGGTGATGAGCGTCGGCACGAGGATGACGCCGACGATGAACTGGCGCACGGTGCGTCCCTTGGAGATGCGGGCGATGAAGATGCCGACGAACGGTGCCCACGAGATCCACCAGCCCCAGTAGAACGTGCTCCACGATCCCTGCCACGCCTCGCCCTCGGCGCCGGCGTACGCGCTCACCGAGAAGGAGAGACCGACGAAGGACTGGAGGTAAGTGCCGATCGACTGCACGAATTCGCGGAGCAGGAACTGCGTCGGTCCGACGATGAGGATGAACACCACGAGAAGCGCGGCGAGCACCAGGTTGATGTTCGAGAGCCACTTCATGCCCTTCGTCACTCCGGAGAGCACGGAGAACAGGACGCAACCGGTGATGGCGATGATGAGGATGACGCTGAGCAGGTCGGACGGCTCGACGAGGCCGGCGCTCGAGAGCCCCGCGCCGATCTGGAGCACACCGAGACCGAGGGAGGTGGCGACTCCGAACAGCGTGCCCACGAGGGCGACGACGTCGATCGCGTCGCCCCAGATTCCACGCACGCGTCGACCGAGGAGCGGCTCGAGAGTCCACCGGATCGACACGGGCCGGCCCCGGCGGTGGATCGCGTAGGCGAGGGCGAGGCCGATGACGACGTAGATCGACCAGGCGTGCACACCCCAGTGGAGGTAGGTCTGCGACATGGCCTGCTGGGCGAGCTGTGACGGGGTGCCCTCGACGCCGGGTTTCGGAGACGCGTAGTGGCTGAGCGGTTCACTCACGCCGTAGAACACGAGGCCGATGCCCATGCCCGCGGCGAAGAGCAGGGACAGCCAGGAGCCGACGGAGAACTCGGGTTCGTCGTCGTCCTTGCCGAGCTTGATGTCGCCGTATCGGCTGAAGCCGACCCACAGGCAGAAGGCCACGAAGAGGGCGGCGATGAGCACGTAGTACCAGCTGAAGGCGTTCACGATCGCACCCTGGACGGAGGCGAAGAGCGCCTCGGCCACGTCGGGCAGGATCATCGCGAACGCCACGAAGACGAGCACGATGACGGCGGCCGGCCAGAAGACGCGGCGGTGGACGGAGGGTTTGGAGGTGGTGCTCGGGCTCGTTGTCACCGACCAAGGGTAGGGGAGAGAGCGCCTGCGGGCCAATCGCTGGAGCCGCACGCCCCGGCATCGGGACGCTGATCGAGGCGCTCCGCCTGGCACCATGGGCGCACGAAGACCACCGACACCCCGCCCGTCTTTCCCGCGACGTCGGACCGATGTCGTGCACTGACGGGTAGATGTTCCCCTTGTTGCGAGTCGGACCACCTGCCATCGTTCTGGCATGACTCAGCGTCCGCCCGTCCACTCGCTCCTGCTCTCGACGACGCTCGTGTCCACGGCCGTCACCCTCGCACTGTCGGGCTGCACGAACGAACCGGTCACGACCCCGTCGCTGTCACCGACCGCGGAGACCTGCGCATCGGCCGGTACTGAACCCGAGGCTGGTGGTGACCCCGAGGCCGAGGCGCTGACAGCGGCCGCGCTGTGCGCGCTCGACGGCCGTTCGTGGTCGGAATCCGCCTTCACACTCGTCATGGACCCTCCGGAGTGGGAGTCGCGGTCGGAGGAGTGCGACGAGGCGCGACAGAACGCGTGGTGGACGGCGTGGCAGGACACCCAGCCCGCGATCGTCACATTCGACCTGGGCGGAGGCGAGGAGGGCGGACCGGACGGTATCGGCTCCGTCGGAGTCGCTGTCCTCGAGGCGGCCGACGCGCGATCCATCGTCGCCACGATCGACGACGAGGTCGAGGCGTGCATCGACGGGGGCGGCCAGTCCCGACTCACTTACGGCGAGTGGGACG
This sequence comes from Labedella endophytica, assembly GCF_003990045.1. Taxonomy (GTDB): domain Bacteria; phylum Actinomycetota; class Actinomycetes; order Actinomycetales; family Microbacteriaceae; genus Labedella; species Labedella endophytica. The sequence continues at coordinate 183,294 of NZ_RZGZ01000005.1, forward strand.
GAGTGCACGGGCCGAGCGCTTCAGGTGACGGCGACTTCGCGACATGGACGTGGTGGACGGCGGTCGAGGACCGCTGGGCATTCGTTCAGTCGACGAACCTCAGGGGCACCACCGAGGCCGATCTCGGGGAGCTCGAGGCCGCACTCGAAACCGTCCTCGACGCTCAGCGGGAGCGGCTCGAGGCCGACTGAACGCGACATTCGTCGCCCCTTCGCCTCTGACACGATGGACCGGTGAGCAGCTCAGAACCGGACTCCCCCCGTGCCCTCCCTCCCGTCGACACGGCCGCGGGGATCCGCATGTGGCAGGACTACACCGCCGCGCACCCCGAGGCCGTCGCGGCCTCTCCCGAGTACACGATCGAGCACTTCGGTGACTCGGAGCGCCTGGCCGACGAGCTCCTCGCCCACGTCCTCACGGGACGCAAGCGCGCCACGGCAGAGCTCGTCGCCGACTTCCTCACCCGCGGCGACCAGGTCCCGCGCATCGGTTCGCACTGGATCGCGTGCGACGGCCGCGGCGTGCCCCGCATCGTCATCCGCACCACCGAGCTGCGCCTCGGCCCGTTTAGGAGCGCCGACGCCGCCTTCGCCCATGACGAGGGCGAGGACGACCTCACCCTCGAGAGTTGGCAGCGCGAACACCGGCGCTACTGGACGCGCGTCTCCGAGGCTCAGGGCCGCGAGTGGACCGAGCACCAGGAGATCGTCTTCGAACGCTTCAGTGTGGTCTGGCCGCCCGAGCACGCCGACTGACCGCCGACTGTCCGATCTCCCCTCCTCGTCACCGCAAGACCGACCGCGCGGACGACGTCGCGTCGAGCCGTAGGCCATCCGGCAGGAACAGGGTGAGCACGGGCGGCTTCCACGAGGAGGAGAGCGACACGACCGCGCTGCGTCCGTCGCGCGAGGCCGCCTCCTCGATGCGGAGATCCTCGAATCGCGTCGATCGGACGCGGTCGACGTGCTCGATGACCGCCGCCTCGACGGATGCAGACTCGAGCTCCACCGTGACGCCCGAGGCATCCTCGACGACCCGGACGTCCTCGAGGTCGAACGCCTCCGCGCCGACGAGCGCCGCGGAGTCCGCGAGGCTCAGGAGGCGCTTGCGCTCGATGTAGAGGGAGGTCGCCGCCGCGACCACGAGCGTCACGACCAGGGCGAAGGCGGCGAATCCGATCGTGAGGACGAGCGTCGACCCCGCATCGTCGGACCGCTGGGGCCGCATCACGGCTCCCCCACGTGGAACTCGGAGACGGCGTTCACGGCGCTGGCTTCGATCGGAACGGCGGTGCGTTCGTCGAGGCCGAGCACGGGCGGGGCGAGCGGCAGTGCGGCGTCGAGCCGCACGATGATCGTCACGAGGTCCCCGGGGTCGAGGCAGTCCGCCGGGCCTCCGTCGGCGCACGTGATGGTCACGTCGACGCGGGAGTCGTCGATGCCCTGATCGGCGAGTGCGAACTCCACGGCTGTGGACACCCGTTCCGTCCCGGTCCGGGCGTCGGGGGCCTCGACGAACAACCGGGCCGCTTGACGGGCTCCCCCTTCCGCGGCGAGCACCGCCGCCTGGATCTGGAAGAGCACGACGACGAGATAGACGATGGGCACGAGGAGCACGAGACCGGCGATGATGAACTCGAGCGACGCGCTCCCCTCGTCCGTCATCGCATCTTTCGTCGCGTCAGTCGTCGACGGTCTCGACCGCGGCGCGCCCGTCGGCATGCAGTCCCTCCCCCACCCCGAGCAGTCCGATCACGGGCAGCACACCGTCTACCGTGACGGTCATCGCGGCGTGGCCGCGGTAGTCGGTGTACTCCGCCTCGATGCTCGTCGCATAACCGTCACCGATAGCCGCGTCGATGAGGGCCCGCGTCCGCGACACGGCGTCGTCGGGACCTCGACCGGCGAGGGCCCCGAACCGCGCACCCTCCGAGGCCGCGTCGGACACGGTGGTCCGCACGTGGAGCGCGAGGGCCAACTGCACCACGGCGAGCGCAAGAGTGGTCAGGAGGATCGTCACGAGGAGGTTCTCGACGACGGCCGACCCCCGTTCGGTGGAGACAGCCGCCGGAAGCGCAGAGTGGCGGCGGAACCGTCGCCCGATCACAGACCGGAGACGCGTGACATGGCCTGCTCGAAGAGCCCGGCGAGGGCGGGTCCGGCGAGCCCCCAGATCAGGATGACGAGACCCGCCGTCATGAGCGTGACGAGCACCCAACCGGGCACGTCGCCTCGCTCATCGCGAGCGCGGCGGGACAGACAGCCGAGGACGGAGAGTGTGGTGGTCATGGAGGATTCCTTTCGGTGGGTTGAACAAGAGGCTCGGCGTGTGCGGCCGACAGACGTCAGAAGCCGGTGCGGAGCACGAGCAGCCCCGGCAGCACGGCGAAGGCGACCGAGAGCGGGAGGATCAGGAAGACGAGCGGAACGAGCATCGCCACCTCCTTCTTCCCGGCGGATTCCAACAGCCGCCGCTTTCCCTCGACGCGGGCGTCGGAGGCTTGCGCGCGGAGCGTCTCGGCGAGGGGGCTCCCCCGCTCGAGCGCTCCCGTGAGCTGCTCGACCGTGCGGGTGAGCGCAGGGACGCGGATCCGTTCGGACAGTTCGATCAGCGCGCGCGACAGCGGAGTGCCCGAGCCCACGTCCGAGACGACCCGCCGGAACTCGACGGAGAACTCTCCCGAGCTCACGGCGGCGACACGGCGCATCGAGTCGAGGATGCCTTCCCCGGCCGACAGGCTCAGGCTGAGGAAGCCGAGCACCGTCGGGAGCTCTTGCTCGAGGCGCGCCACCCGTGCCTTGGCGGCCCGGGAGAGCTCCCACTCGCACCCGAACGCTCCGGCGAGCGCCCCGATCAGAGGGAGGGCGCCGAGGACGACGGGAGGGAATGCACCGGCGAGGAGGGTGGCGACCGCTGGCAGTCCCCCGACAGCGAACCCCGCGAGCGCGCACAGCAACTCCCGACGGCGGAAGGAGGAGACATCGAGGGACGACCCTCGCTGCGCGAGACGCAGGGCGACGGTCTCGTTCGTGGAGAGGACCAGGGAGAAGGCACCGACGAAGCGTCCGACGATCGGGTTGAGCAGTCGCCAGATGACGAGGAGCGGGTCGCCGCTCGGTCGGTCGACGAGCACGCGTGCCTCCTCCGACACGTCGACGACGTACGGCGCGACCCGATCGGACAGGCGGGGAGCGCCGATACGCGGCGTGATACTGACGAGCGTCCACAACCCGAGGCCGAGAGCGGCGCCGAGGATCACCGCCCACGGTGCCGAGGCGATCACCGGAACCACCTCCGCTCGGACGGCAGTCGCCCGACGACGAGCATGAGCCGGTAGGCGAGGACCGAGACCACCGCTCCGACCAGGATGAGGGCCGTCCCCTCGGGCGCGGCGTACGCGGCCGCCGCCTCGGGCCGGGTCGACAGGAGTACGAGGATGAGCCACGGCGCGGCGACACCGAGTTTCGCGGCGTTACGGACCCACGACTGCCGGGCGTCGAGCTCTGCCCGGGTCGCCGCCTCGTCCCGCAGCGACGCCGAGAGTTGGCGCAGGATCGCGGTGAGATCGGAGCCCCCCACCTCGCGGGCCATGCGCAGAGTCTCGAGGACACGATCGGCGACGGGATCGTCGAGTGTCGCCTTGAGCCGGTCGAGGGCCCCTCCCCACGAAGCGGATGCCGCGTAGTCGCGAGCGAAGGCACGGAACTCGGGCCGCAGGTCCTCCGGTCCCTGACGTCCGAGGCTCCCGACCGCGTCGGGGACGGCGAGACCCGAACGGGCTGCCGCGACCAGGTGGTCGACCACATCGGGCCAGAGCGCCGAGCGCTCCCGGCGGCGACCCCCGGCACGCAGGCTGACGAGGATCCAGGGAAGGGCCGTCCCAGCCACCGCCGTGAGGAGCCCCACGAGAGGGACGGACGTGACGAGGAGGGCGACCCCGGCGAGAACGAGTCCCACGATGACGCTCACGAGGAGGAAGACCGGAACGGGCACGCGACCGAGGCCGGCGAGACCGAGTCGCGCACGGACGGGTGCCCACCGGTCGCGACGGTCCCGCTTCCGCTCACCGGCGGGCCATAGTCGCGGTGACACCAGGAGGAGGAGACCTCCTCCGAGGCCCGCCCCGAGCACCCACATCATCGGATCGTCCCCCCGCCCCTCACCGGGTGCCACCCCGTGGGCACGAGAGCGCCGTCCCGCGTCTCGAAGACACAACTCGCCTCGATCCCGCCGTCGATCCCGCTCCCCGTGGGGGCGAGGATCTCCTGCACGCGACGCCGCCCGTCCGGGTCGAGCACGCAGGGCACGACGAGGTCGATACTCGAGGCCACCGCCGGCCGAACGAAGGCGGAGTCGATGTTGCGGCCGGCGAGCAGTGGGAGCGTGCTGAGCTTCACGAGGGCGTCCCGCGCGGAGTTCGCGTGCACGGACGATGCCCCGGGGAGTCCTGAGTTCATGGCGATGAGGAGGTCGAGTGCCTCGGCCTCCCTGACCTCTCCGACCACCAGGCGATCCGGCCTCATCCGCAGGGCCTCCTTCACGAGGCGCCGCAACGTGATCTCGCCCGTGCCCTCGAGGCTCGGTTGCCGGCCCTGGAGACCGACGACGTCCTGCCCGGGGAGGTCGAGTTCGAACGTCTCCTCCACCGTCACGATGCGCTCGTCGGGTCGAGCGGCTCCGAGGAGTGCCGACAGCATCGTCGTCTTTCCCGACTGGGTGCCGCCGGAGACCACGACGCTGCTGCCCGAGCGCACTGCGGTGCGGAGGAAGTCGGCGGCCTGCGGGGTCAGCGACCCCGTCGTCACGAGGTGCGCGAGGGTGCGGATCCGCCGGGAGAACTTACGGATGTTGATGGCCGGGTGCCGCCGCGTCACGTCGGGGATCGCAACGTGCAGGCGGGAACCGTCGGGCAGGGACGCATCGACGAACGGCGAACTGTGATCGACACGACGCCCGGTGCTTCCGAGCAGACGCTCGATGAGGTCGCGGACACCGTCCTCCGTGAGCACGGTGTTCGTGAGCTCGCTCACGCCGTTCTTGGCGATGAAGACACGGGACGGCCCGTTGAGCCAGATCTCCTCGACGTCCGGGTCGTCGAGGTACGGCTGGATCGCACCGAAGCCCGTGAGCGCCGCGACCGCCTCCCGCGCTGTCTGGTCCTCGTCCGCCACCTGCGGCTGCCCGTGCCGCACGGCCCGCTCGGCGTGCGCGCGCAATTCGTCGCGCACCAACCGCTCCGCCGCAACGTGATCCCCGTGGAGATCCACGCCCTCCCGTCGCACCCGCGTGCGCACGCGCTCCGCGATGCTGTCCCCCGACTGCCCCATAACCAGCATGATCGCTCACATTCGGCGGCATCCGTTCGCCCTCTCCACAGGCCCCACCGCCCGCGCCCTAGAATCGACAGCGCACCACTTGCGGAAGTGGCGAAATCGGCAGACGCGCAGGATTTAGGTTCCTGTGCCTTCGGGCGTGGGGGTTCGATTCCCCCCTTCCGCACCATCGTCATCGCGCCCCGAACGGGGTCTCATCCTCGGGGTGGATATTCGCCGTGAGCCCTGAGCTCATCGGCGCCTCAGAGCTAGACTGCGTTTCAGGTAACGACATGCGCCGACTGGCTCGGAAGCAGCCGACGACTGGAGACACCCCGTGCATTCCGCCCTCATCCCCTGGCTCGACCCGGAGCACATCATTTTGCAGGCCGGTCCCTGGGCTCTGCTCGTGGTGTGCCTCATCGTGTTCGCCGAGACGGGCCTGCTCGTGGGTTTCCTGCTCCCCGGCGACACCCTGCTGATCATCACGGGGCTCTTCGCCTTCCACCCCGGTCTCGGCTTCCCGCCGTGGGTCGTAGCCCTCGCGATCGGTCTCGCCGCGTTCCTCGGAGGCGAGGTCGGGTATCTGATCGGCCACAAGGCGGGCCCGAAGATCTTCGAACGCAAGGAATCGGGCCTCTTCAGCATCGAGAACGTCGAGCGCACGAACGCGTTCTTCACTCGCTTCGGTGGCCTCGCCGTCATCGTGGCCCGCTTCGTCCCGATCGTGCGCACCTTCGCCCCCGTCGCGGCCGGCGTCGGTCACATGGACTACCGGAAGTACACGTTCTACAACCTCATCGGTGCCGTCGTCTGGGGCGCCGGGCTCACGTTCGCCGGCTACCTGCTCGGGTACATCCCGCCGGTCGCCGACTTCGTCCGCAACTACATCGACATCATCCTGCTCGCCGCCGTCGTCCTCACCCTCGCGCCGACGATCTACCACTACGTCCAGTCGAGCCGGAAGGCCAAGCGCAAGGCGGCCGCCGGCGAAGACGTCGAGACGGACCCGACCGAGGCCGAGGAGCTCGTGCTCGATGGCACGCTCTTCGACCAGGACAAGGACAACGACCGGCCCGGTCGCACGCGCGGCGCCTGACAGGCTGAATATCGTCTCGGACCGCGAGGTCCACCGGCATGGACCCGAACCACGCAAGGACCGCCGCGGTCGCACGCGCGGCGCCTGACAGGCCGAATATCGTCTCGGACCGCCAGGTCCACCGGCGTGGACCGGAACCGCGCAACGACCGCCCCTGTCGCACGCGCGGCGCCTGACGAGGAGCATCCTCGTCAGCGGTGGTGCCGCTCCTCGTGAGCCGCGTGAGCGGCGGGCTCGAGCTGGAACGTCGAGTGCTCGACGTCGAAATGCTCTGTGAGGCACTCGCCCAGGTCGTCGAGCAGCCGCCCCGTCGCACCGTTCGAGAACACCGTCGCATCGACCACGACGTGGGCGGAGAAGACGTGGGCGCCGGAGGTGATCGCCCAGACGTGCACGTCGTGCACGTCGACGACCCCGTCCGTCTCGCGGATGTGCCGGCGGATGACCTCCACGTCGGTCCCGAGCGGCACGGACTCGTTGAGCACGCGCCACACGTCGCGGATGAGGAGAGCAGCGCGGGGCAGGATCGCCACGGCGATGAGGAGCGACGCGATCGCGTCGGCCTGCACGAAACCGGTGAGAGCGATGACGACGGCGGCGACGATGACACCGAGCGAACCGAACGTGTCGCCGAGCACCTCGAGGTAGGCGCCGCGCATGTTGAGCGAGTCCTTCGCCGACCCCCGGAGGATCAGCAGCGACGCGACGTTCGCGATCAGACCCACGACGGCGACGATGAGCATGGGCACGGCGGCGATCTCGGTCGTCCCCGGGTCGAGGAGCCGGCGGACACCCTCGATCCCCACGCTCACGGCCACGACCGTGAGGATGAGTCCGTTCGCGAGCGCCGCGAGGATCTCGGTGCGCTGGTACCCGAAGGTGTGCCGGTCCGTGGCCGGCCGGGAGGCGATCCCGATCGCGACGACGGCGATCACGAGTCCCGTCAGATCGGAGAACAGATGGCCGGAGTCCGCGAGGAGCGCGAGCGAGCCGGTGAGTAGTCCCCCGACGAGCTGCGCGACGAGCACGACGGCGACGATGGGGATGACGATGAGCAGCCGCGTGCGACTCGCGGCCCGGTGGGAATGATCATGCGCCATGCGACCAGCCTAGACGCTCCGCGGGAGGGAGGAACGCCCGATCAGCTATAAGAAATGATCGTCGTTCCCATTATCGGCAGCCCGTGGTCGACCGCGCGAGACCCCGCTCAGTACGCGCGGGAGTCGAGGATCGCGCTGAGGGCGGGGATCGCGTCGGCGAACGCCCGCGCCCGGTGCGAGACGGCGTTCTTCTCGTCCGCCGAGAGCTCGGCCGCCGTGCGGGTCTCGCCCTCCGGCAGGAAGACGGGGTCGTAGCCGAAGCCCCCCTCGCCGCCCGGCTCGGTCGCGAGCGCTCCGGGCCAGACGCCGACGGCCACCGCCTCGTGCTCCGGCGCGCCATCGGGGCCCGGGACGACGATCGCGATGTGGCACTCGAAGCGGGCCGCGCGCGCGGACACCGCGATATCCTGCACCTGGGCGAGGAGGAGATCGCGGTTCGCGACGTCTCCCCTGCCCGGTCCGGCCCACCGCGCCGAGAAGATCCCGGGGGCTCCGCCGAGCACGTCCACACAGATGCCGCTGTCGTCGGCGAGGGACACCCGACCGGTCACCTGGGCGGCGGTCCGGGCTTTGATGAGTGCGTTCTCCGTGAAGCTCAGGCCGTCCTCGACGGGCTCGGGGCCGTCGTAGGCGATCACCGTCACCCCGGGCAGGGTCGCTTCGATGATGCGCTGGAATTCGGCGACCTTGTGCGCGTTGTGCGTCGCGAGGACGATCTCCGTCACGCGGACGCCTGCGCCTGCAGGATCGAGCGCTGGATGGCCGCGAGCTCGGAGGTCCCCGCGAGGGCCAGGTCCAGGAGCGAGTCGAGCTCGGCGCGATCGAACGGGGCGGCCTCGGCGGTTCCCTGCACCTCGACGAACTGGCCGCGGCCCGTGACGACGACGTTCATGTCGGTCTCCGCGCGCACGTCCTCGACGTACGGCAGGTCGAGCATGGGAACCCGGTCGATGATGCCGACGGACACGGCGGCCACACTGTCGGTGAGGGGCACGGCGTTCTTCCCGATGAACTTCTGCTCGCGGGCCCAGGTGATGGCGTCGGCGAGGGCGACGTAGGCCCCCGTGATCGCGGCCGTGCGGGTGCCGCCGTCGGCTTGGAGCACGTCGCAGTCGATCACGACGGTGTTCTCGCCGAGCGCCTTCGTGTCGATGACGGCCCGCAGGCTCCGGCCGATGAGGCGGGAGATCTCGTGCGTCCGCCCCCCGACGCGTCCCTTGACGGACTCGCGGTCCATCCGGCTGTTCGTGGAGCGCGGCAGCATCGCGTACTCCGCGGTCACCCAGCCCTTGCCTTTGCCCTGCAGCCACCGCGGCACGCCGTTCGTGAAGGAGGCGGTGCAGAGCACCTTCGTGCGCCCGAACGAGATGAGGGCGGACCCCTCGGCCTGCTCGCTCCAGCCTCGCTCGATCGTCACGGGGCGGAGCTGATCGGGCGTGCGCCCGTCGGCGCGGATGATGTCGGTCACGGAGTGCTCCTCGATGCTGATGGAAGGGTGGAGAGGTCGATCGCGCCCGTCTGGACGAGGTCGACGCGGTCGATCTCACGCCCGAGCAGGCGGTTCGCGAGATCGCGGAAATCGTCGGCGCTGTTTCCGGTCGCCTCGTAGCGTCGCGTCGGAGGCTCGAGCGATTCGCGCTCAAGCCGGCGGGAGACGAGCTCGCGGTAGACGTTGTTGGCGGTCTCCGAGTCGCTCGACACGAGGGTGACGTCGGGGCCCATGACGTAGGAGATGGCGCCCTTCAGGAACGGGTAATGGGTGCAGCCGAGCACGAGGGTGTCGACGCCCGCGTGCCGGAGGGGTGCGAGGTACTCCTCCGCGACGTCCAGGACCTCGGACCCGGTCGTCACACCGTTCTCCACGAACTCGACGAACCGCGGGCACGCCTGCGTGAACAGCTCGAGGTGGGGAGCCGCCGCGAACGCGTCCTCGTAGGCCCGCGAGTTGATCGTGCCGACGGTGCCGATGACCCCCACGCGCCGGTTCCGGGTCGCCGCGACGGCCGTCCGCACGGCGGGCTGGATGACCTCCACGACCGGCACGTCGTAGCGCTCCCGCGCATCGCGCAGCATCGCGGCGGAGGCGGTGTTGCAGGCGATCACGAGCATCTTCACGCCCTGGGCGACCAGATCGTCGAGCACCTCGAGCGCATAGCGACGCACGTCGGCGATCGGCTTCGGCCCGTAGGGCGAGCGGGCGGTGTCTCCGATGTAGAGGATCGATTCGCGCGGCAGCTGATCGTGGATCGCGCGCGCGACGGTGAGCCCACCGACCCCAGAGTCGAAGATCCCGATCGGTGCATCCGTCACGATCGACAAGCCTAGCCGCGTCCCGGGGTCCTCGCGTCGTAGGCTGACGGGGTGAGCGACTCCACAGCCCTGCACACCGACCGGTACGAACTGACGATGGTCGACGCGGCCATCGCGAACGGAACGGCCTACCGGGACGCGGTCTTCGAGACCTTCGCCCGCCGACTCCCGGGCGCCCGCCGCTACGGCGTCGTCGCCGGCACGGGCCGACTCGTCGAGGCGATCATGCGCTTCCGCTTCCACGATGAGGAGCTCACCTGGCTCGCCGAGGCCGGAGTCGTCCGGCCCGCGACCATCGACTGGCTCGCCGACTACCGGTTCTCGGGGTCCGTGTGGGGGTATCGGGAGGGAGAGGTCTACTTCCCCGGGTCCCCCGTGCTCGTCGTCGAATCGAGCTTCGCTGAGGGTGTCGTGCTCGAGACCCTCGCGCTCAGCGTGCTCAACTACGACTCGGCCGTCGCGAACGCCGCCACCCGCATGGTCACGGCGGCCGGCGGCCGGCCCCTCGCCGAGATGGGCTCCCGCCGCGCCCACGAGGGAGCCGCGGTCGCTGCCGCCCGGGCCGCGTTCATCGCGGGCTTCGGCGCCACGAGCAATCTCGAGGCCGGACGGACATGGGGCATTCCCACGATGGGAACGGCCGCGCACGCGTTCACGCTCCTGCACGACTCCGAGGAGGACGCTTTCCGCGCCCAGGTCGACGCCCTCGGTGCCGGCACGACCCTTCTCGTCGACACCTACGACATCCCCACCGCCATCGACACCGCGGTGCGCGTGGCGGGACCGGGACTCGGGGCCGTCCGCCTCGACTCGGGAGACCTCCCGACGCTCGTGGTCGAGGTGCGGGAGCAGCTCGACCGGCTCGGTGCCCACGACACCCGGATCACCGTGACGAACGATCTCGACGAGTACTCCATCGCGGGATTGTCCGGCTCCCCCGTCGACTCGTACGGCGTCGGAACCTCCCTCGTGACAGGGTCGGGCTCACCCGCGGCCGGAATGGTCTACAAGCTCGTCGCTCATCGGAACGACGACGGCGAGTGGGTCTCGGTCGCGAAGGCCTCCGTCGACAAGGTCTCCCTCGGCGGCCGCAAGCGCGCCTACCGTCGCTTCGGACCGAACGGGCTCGCCGTCTCCGAGATCGTCCGCACGTCGCCGGCCGGATCGGTCCAAGCGGACGAGCGCGAACTCCTGACCCCGCTCCTCGACGGCGGCGAACCCGTCGAGGGCGTCATGGGTGCCGCCGGGGTCACGGCCGCCCGTTCGCATCGCGAGAAGGCGGTCGCGGAACTGCCGGCGGAGGCGTTCCGGCTCACGCGCGGCGAACCGGCGCTGCCCACCATCTACGAATGAACCGCCGGCGGATGATCCGCCGGCGGACCGTGTGCGGACGACCGATGGCGTCGTCCGAGCTCAGTCCTTCTTGAGCTTCTCGTAGACATCTTTGCACTGCGGGCACACGGGGAACTTCTCCGGGTCGCGACCCGGAGTCCACTTCTTGCCGCACAGCGCGCGCACGGGCTTGCCCGAGAGCGCCGACTCCATGATCTTCTCCTTGCGCACGTAGTGCGAGAAGCGCTCGTGATCGCCCGGCTCGACGACCTCGTCGGAGAGGAGCTTCTCGAGTTCGCGATCGAGGACGGACGTGGAGCCGCCGTCCGGCGTGCCCGAGGGATCCATGGTGCTGAAAATGACCGTCTGCATGCGCCCATTCTACGACCGACCGGAGGCGATCGGCCCGGAGCGGACGATGCACGACGCTGGAGTGGGCGAGGTCAGACGCTCGTGGCGAACCCGACGATCTCCGGGCCCCGCCGATCGAACACGCGCCCTCCGATGAGCACGCCCGCGATGAGGACGACGATGCCGGTGCCGAGACCGCACAGCAGGGCCGTGAGGTGCCACATCGGCGACTCGACGAGCGCGCGCACGGCGAACCAGATGGTCGGAGCCGAGAGCACGAGCGTGCCGACGAGGCTCACGGACTGCGAGACGACGGCGGAGCCACCGCTCGACTGCGGCTGCTGGAACGGACTGTCGCCCGGGAGCACGGCGGCGTAGGGCAGCCGCGCGGAGACGATGGCCGACAGCCCGACCCCCACGAGAAGGAGGCACGAGCCGATCCCGACCACGGAAGGGAACACGCGCCAGTCGCCAAACACCATGGCCGTCAACGCCGATCCTCCGACGATGAGCACGGAACCGATGAGGAGGATCGGGACGGTGCGTCCGAGCCGATCGGCCCATCCCCGCACGCCCGAGGAGACGTGCAGCCAGACCGCGCTCGAGTCCAGGGCGAGGTCGTTGTGCAGGGACCAGCCGAGGAAGAGGCACATGACCGGCAACGGGAGGAGGGCCAGTGGCTGGGCCGGAACACCGGCGACGAGCAGCGGCGCGATCATGAGGAAGGGGACGACGGGGATGATGAGCAGTGGGGCGAGGTAGCGCGAGTCCCTCGACCAGTAGGTAAGGCTGCGCGCGGCGATGACTCCGACCGGTCCGGCCGGGAGCGCGTCGAACCATCCGAGGCCACCGAAGCTCTTCGTCGGAGCCTCTCGCACGGGCGAGACGACGAGCTTCGCGACGAGGCGACGCCACGCCAGCCAGAGCAGGGCGACGGTGATCAGCGCGATAGCGGTCTTGAGCACCGCCCCACCCACGTCGCCAGTCGCCGCATCACCGGGTGCCGACCAGACGGCGCCGAACGGCGTCCAGCTCACGATCGAGGCCGCGCGACCGAAGACGCTGAGTCCCGCGTTGCCCCAGTCCATGCTCGCGAGGAGCGCGATCGCTGGCAGCACCAGGACGAGGACGAGCAGCCACAGCATGCCCGTGAACTCACGGGTGCGTCGGTGGGACAGGAAGACCGAGCCCACGGCGATGACGACGCGACTCGCGAGGACGCACGTCGCCACGGCGACGAATGCGCAGACGACCGCGAAGAACACCGGCAGCCCACCGCGCGACCAGGTCACGACCGTCGCGAGGCTCAGGACGGCCACGACGATCGCCGGCACGCTGAGGAGCGCCGAGAGGGCGAGCCCCACGGCCAGTCGACCGGGTTCGAGGCCGAACAGTGCGAAGGAGCGAGGATCCATCGGATCCTCCAACCGGAACAGGAGCGGCACCGTCGCGAAGCCGAGCACGACGAACGAACCGGCGACGACGAGCAGGTCGCGCACGTTCCCGGCCTCGGCGAAACGCAGGCCGAACAGGCCGAGACCGAGGATCCACACGACGGCGATCCCGAGACCGATGCCGAGCAGGAGTCCGATCATCTGCCTCGGCGTCCGCTTCAGGGCGCCGAGGATCGACTGGAGCCTCAGCCGGAGAAGCTGTGCAACCATTCCATCCCCTCCGCAGCCCGTCGTCCGCCAGCGAGCTCGAGGAAGCGTTCCTCGAGCGACACCGGTCCGCGCACGTCGGCGACGGGTCCGGCGGCGAGGACCTGGCCCTCGACGATGATCGCGACGTGGTCGCAGACACGCTGGATGAAGTCCATGCTGTGACTCGAGAGCACGACGGTGCCGCCGTTGCCCACGTAGACGCGCAGGATCTCGACGACCTTGGCCGCGGAGACCGGGTCGACCGACTCGAACGGTTCGTCGAGGACGAGGACGCGGGGCGAGTGGATCATCGCCGCCGCGAGCGACACCTTCTTGACCATGCCGGCCGAGTAGTCGGACACGAGCCGCCCCATCGCGTCCTCGAGGCCGAAGACGCGCGCGAGGTCCTCGACCCGTCCCCTGACGACGTCGCCGCTCAGCCCGCGGAGGGTGCCGGCGTAGTAGAGGAGTTGCGCACCCGTGAGCCGGTCGAAGACACGCAGGCGATCGGGAAGCACACCGATCGTGCGCTTCGCCGCCGCCGGGTCCGCCCACACGTCGATGCCGTTGACGGTGACCGATCCGGCATCGGGTCGGAGCAGTCCCGTGATCATCGAGAGAGTCGTGGTCTTCCCCGCCCCGTTCGGGCCGACGATCCCGTAGAAGGATCCCGCCCGCACCTCGAGGTCGAGCGCGTCCACCGCCCGCGTGTCGCCGAAGGTCTTCGTGAGCCCACGCACGCTCAGGACGGTGCCGTGCTCGACGGCGTCGGCGTCCTCCTCGCCGTCGTTCGCAGCCGAGATGGCGTCATCGCTCGCCGGACCCGCAGCGGTCTCACTCTCGGGCTCGACGATGCGCTTCGCCTCGGGAACACGCTCAGTATCGGCATCGGCATCGGGCTCGAGCAGAGCGGAGGATGCGGTCGTCGAGGATTCGTCGGGCTCCACTGCCTGGTCCCGCTCGGATCGGGCGGCGACGGCGCGGCGCAGCCGTTCGACGAAACCGCCGGTGCGCGGTGGCGTCGCGGAACCGATGGTCGACGACGGGCGACCCGTCTCCGACTGAGCCTTGGGTTCCACCTCGTTCTCCGGCTCCGGGGCTCCGACCGTGAGCGACTCGTCCGCGTCCGCCTCGACCGGAGGGTCGTCCGTCGCTGCAGCCGCGGTCTCGCGGGGAGTTGCGATCTCGATCGTGCGGTCCTCATCGGCCGCCTGGTCGCCATCGAGCACCGAGACCTGCTCGGACGCCACGACCCTCTCGACGGGACCGTTCTGCTCGACATCGGTCTGCTCGACGGGAGCGTTCTGCTCATGGGCGCGTGCGAATGCGGCGGCGGCCTCGGCCGCGGAGAGCGGAGGAAGTGGGGGCAGCGGAGGAACAGGAGGCAGCGGAGGAACAGACGATGCGCCCGACGCCGGGGGGCCGACGATCTCCGGCTCGACGGCCACCTCGTTCCGGGCTGCCTCGTCCGCCGCTGCAGCCTCGGCCGCTACGGCCTCGGCTGCCGCAGCTGCCGCTGCCTCCTTGGCGGCCTTCCGTCGCGCGGCGGCGGCCTTCGCGGCGGCCGACCTCACGGGGTCCGGGGTGCGCTTCGGCCTGGCCGCCGTCGACTTCTTGGCAGCCGGCTTCTTCGCGGCGGGCTTCCGGGGTGCAGGGGGACGCGTCGCGCCGGCCGATCGGCTCCCCGAGGAGGACACCGGCTCCGCGATCGAGTCGGTCGAATCGGCGGACGCCGCCGCGCTCTGTGAACGATTGGTGGAAGGGGTGGACGCGCCGGGTGCCGAGGAGGACGATGAGGTCCGTGCAGCATTCACGGCAACATCCGTCGCGGGTACGTCCACCTCGCCCGTGGATGTCATCCCACCCTGGGGCGGGTCCTGTACGGCTGCCGCCGACTCCTCGCCCTCCCGCGGCGCGGCTGCCGCGGTCTGCTCGGAAGGGACCGACGGAGCCGTGCCGTCGTCGTTCTGAGAGGGTTCGGAAGTCACTCGTCAAACCTAGCAAGCACCGCGGCGACCCGCCGAAGCGCTCGTCATGTATGCGCGATCACAACCTGGGAACCACCCGAGCGGCATGTCACGAAAACACAACGACCCACGAGCCGCTCGTGTGCTGCGAGCGGATGGCCCGCTATCGTGTAAGAGGACATAACGGGGTGTCATTTCATCGACTTTCGGGTGAACGACGAGTGAACGCCCTCGACGGGCTTCGCGCGACGCTCTCCGACATCCAACAAAGGAGTCATTCGTGACGACACAGGTTGTGATTCTGGCCGCCGGTATGGGAAGCCGCCTCGGGCGCTCCCTGCCGAAGCCGCTCACCGAGCTCAGCGACGGCCGCACCATCATGCAGCAGCAGTTCGACAACATCGCCCACGCGTTCGGCAAGAAGGCCAAGGTGACGATCGTCGTCGGCTACAAGCTCGAACACATCGTCGAGGCCTTCCCTGAGGCCTCCTTCGTCTACAACGAGCAGTACGACCAGACGAACACCTCGAAGAGCCTCCTTCGCGCACTCCAGGCATCGCAGCCCGGTGGTGTCCTCTGGATGAACGGCGATGTCGTCTTCGACCCCCAGGTGCTCGACCGCGCCGCCGAGATGATCGCACGCGACCAGTCCTTCGTCACCGTCAACACCTCCAAGGTGTCGGACGAAGAGGTCAAGTACACGACGAGCGCCGAGGGCTACATCAAGGAGCTCTCGAAGACCGTCAAGAACGGACTCGGCGAAGCCGTGGGGATCAACTACATCTCCACCTCGGACAAGGCCGTCCTCGTCCGTCACCTCCAGAAGGTCGACGCTCAGGACTACTTCGAGCGTGGCCTCGAACTCGCGATCGAGCACAACCGCATCCTCGTCGAGCCGGTCGACATCTCGGACCTCTACGCAGTCGAGGTCGACTTCGCCGAGGACCTGGACCGGGCGAACCTGTTCGTCTAGAACCTCCGTCCCCGAAGGACCGGCACGCGTCGCGAACGTGCCGGTCCTTTTTTACGGATAAGTTGGTGCTGTGAGTGAACCCGACTCGGTGAGCCCGGCGACGCGTTCGCCGTCCTCCCGGTACCGGCACGCGCTCGTCCTGCTCACCGTGCGCGACCTGCGAGTCCGCTACTCCACGAGTGCGCTCGGCTACCTGTGGTCGATCCTCGATCCGCTCGTGATGGCCGGTATCTACTGGTTCGTGTTCACGGTCGTCTTCAACCGCGAGGGACGGATCGGCGAGCATCCGTACATCGTCTTCCTCCTCGTCGCCCTGCTGCCCTGGATGTGGTTCAACGGGGCCGTCTCGGATAGCACGAGGGCGTTCCTGAAGGATGCGAAGCTCGTCCGCTCGACCTCGATCCCCCGCACGATCTGGGTGAACCGGATCGTCGCGTCGAAGGGGATCGAGTTCGTCGCGGCTCTACCCGTGCTCGCCGTCTTCGCCATCATCAATGGAGCGTCTCTGCACGTCGAGGTGTTGTACTTCCCTCTCGCGATGGTGCTACAGGCCGCCCTCACGATCGGCGTCGGCATGATCGTGGCGCCGCTCGTCGTGTTCTTCCGCGATCTGGAGCGCGCGACCAAACTGGCCCTCCGTTTCCTCTTCTACGCGTCGCCCATCGTGTACGGCACGACCGACCTCCCCGAGCAGCTCCACTTCTGGGCGGCGTTCAACCCCCTGAGCGGGATCTTCGCGCTCTACCGCGCCGCGTTCTTCCCCGATCAGCTCGATCTCTTCACCGTGGCCGTATCGGCCGCCATGTCCCTGCTGTTCCTCGCGATCGGCCTCGTCGTCTTCCGTCGGTGTGAGCGCGCCGTCTTGAAGGAGCTGTGATGGCGGAGCAGAGCACGGCGATCGAGGTCGCGGGAGTGGGGATCCGTTTCCGTCGCAACAAGCGGGGGCGCCGCACCTTCAAGGACCTCTTCGCCGGTCGCGAGCGTCGCGCCCGGCCGAACGAGTTCTGGGCACTGCGCGACGTGGACTTCTCGGTCGCTCGCGGCGAGTCCATCGGTGTGGTGGGGCGCAACGGTCAGGGCAAGTCGACACTGCTCAAGCTCGTCGCGGGGGTCGTCCTCCCCGACGAGGGCTCGGTCCAGGTCCGTGGCGGAGTGGCCCCGCTCATCGAGATCACCGGTGGATTCGTCAACGACCTCTCGGTGCGGGACAACGTCTACCTCACCGCCGGACTCCATGGGATGACACGCGCCCAGATCGACGCGCGCTTCGACGAGATCATCGGGTTCGCCGAGATCGAGGATTTCGTGGACACCCCGTACAAGCACCTCTCGAGCGGCATGAAGGTGCGCATCGCGTTCAGCGTGATCTCGCAGCTCGACGAGCCGATCCTGCTCGTCGACGAGGTACTCGCCGTCGGTGACCGCGCGTTCAAGGCCAAGTGCTACAAGCGCATCGACGAGATGCTCGCCGGCGGGCGCACGCTCTTCTTCGTCTCCCACAACGAGTCGGATCTGCGGCGCTTCTGCACGCGAGGTCTCTATCTCGATCGGGGTGCGCTCGTACTGGACGCACCGATCGGCGACGTGCTCGATCGCTACAACGACGACTACAACCGGCCGGCCCCCCGCGACTGAAACCGCTCCCCTGCACAGTGGGACGGCTCCGGCAATGCTCAGCGATCGGTTGGGCAGCCCGCATAGACTTCTCGAGTGAATCGGCAAGCGGACTTCCAGACGATGGCCTCGACCGACCAACCCGCATGGGCGAAGGGCGTCGATCGGGTGCTCGCCGTGCAGCGACCAGCGGTCGTCGCGTATGTGCGAGGCATCCGCCGCCGCTATCCGGGCGCGACCCCCGAGCAGCTCGTGAAGGTCCTCGAGCGCCGTTACCTCGCTGCGATCACCGCTGGAGGAGCCGCCGTGGGTGCCACCGCGATGGTCCCGGCGGTCGGCACCGGGGTCACCCTCGCGCTCTCCGGTGTCGAGACCGCCGGATTCCTCGAGACCACGGCCCTGTTCGCGCAGTCGGTCGCGGAGGTCCACGGGCTGTCCATCGAGGACCCGACGCGCGCTCGCGCCCTCGTGATGTCCCTCATGCTCGGTCGCACGGGCTCGGACCTCGTGAAGCAGTTCACCGGACAGGCCATGGGCCACCCCGTTCCGGAGCGCAAGGCGTTCTGGGGTGAGATGGTCTCCGCGAGCATTCCCCAGGTCATGATGGGGCCGGTCGCCGACGAGCTCAAGAAGCGATTCCTCCGGAAGTTCGCCGTGAGCCACGGCGCCTCGCTCATCGGCAAGGCGGCACCGTTCGGGATCGGAGCGGCGATCGGTGGTGTCGGCAACAACATCGCCGGTCGACAGGTCGTGAGCGCCGCCCGCACTGCGTTCGGGCCGACACCGCTCGTGCTTCCCCGCGAACTGGAACCCGTCGAGCGCGTCCCCCGCGAGCGCGGCGGTCGGGCCCTCCGGCTTCCTTTCCCGCGCAAGCGGGAGCTGACGACGGGGAGCGACACGGACCAGCCGATGGACGCGGAATCGGAGGACTCGACGCGCGGCGGCGAGTCC
The DNA here is from genome assembly GCF_003990045.1 of Labedella endophytica. Classification (GTDB taxonomy): domain Bacteria; phylum Actinomycetota; class Actinomycetes; order Actinomycetales; family Microbacteriaceae; genus Labedella; species Labedella endophytica. The sequence continues at coordinate 201,946 of NZ_RZGZ01000005.1, forward strand.
GACACCGAGGCGCCCTCGACACGCTGAGCACGATCGACCACGGCCACAGGCGGGTACGCCCGTTGGCCGGGAACCGATCCGTCAGTCGCCGTCCTCGTCCGGATCCTGGTGGTCGGATGCATCCGAATCGGTCCGTCGGCCGGAGAGCTCGGCGTGCCCATCGTCCGCGTGGAGAGAGGCGGAGCGCTCCCACTCGGCCATGAGGTGATCGACCGCGGCGTGGAAACGTCGCGTCGCCTCGCCCGGTGTGGGATCGCCGAAGTAGTGCCGCGACCAGTAATCGATGCGCGAAACCGTCTCCTCGTCGTGCAGGAGCCGGTCCACCTCCGTCACGACCGCTGCCGCCCCGTCGGCTGTGAGCCATTCGCACGCCGTGAGGTAGCCCTCGGAGTCAACCTCGGCCGCCGGGTCGACCGGACGGGTGACCATGAGTGGCTTACCGGTGGCCAGCCGGTCGTAGACCATCGCCGAGATGTCGACGATGGCGACATCTGCGGCCGTCAGCTGCCAGCCGAGTTCCGGTCCGTCGTCGAAGACGTGATGCGCCGACGGGTCCGCCCGGTTGGCGTCCGCGAGCATCGCGACGATGCTCTTCTTCGCGGCGCCGTAGGCCGCGTCGACGACTCCCGACCGCGGGTGCGGCCGGAAGATCACCCGGTGACGCCCCGTCACGAGCAGCTCGCGGACGAGGGCGACTCCGTGACTCGCGATCGACCCGTATGCGGCCGAGGACCTGTCCCCCTCCCACGTGGGGGCGTAGAGGACGACGGTGCGCTCGTCGGGGGTGTACGGGAGTGTTCCAGAGAAGTGATCTGCTTGAGGACGACCGATGGGGATCGCGCGCTTGTCGAGATCGAAATCCCAGAGCGCACGATCGAGTCGTGCGAGGGCGGCATCGCCGGCGACGAGGCTGTAGTCGTACGCCTTGAACTGGTTCGTCGTCATGTACATCTTGTCGCTCTCGCCATGATTGATGAACACGTGCCAGCGGCGGCCGTAGCGGAACATCTGGAAGTTGCGGGCGTTCTGATTGACGTAGAACACGATGCGGATGTCCTGCTCCGCCAGCGTCTCCTCGAGAGCGACGACGGTGCGCACGTAGGCGACCGGGACGGGCGACTCCTCGAGGAGAGCAGCCGCGGCGGTGGCCCCGCGACTGAGGATGAGGACGGGCCACCGCTCGGAGAGCCGCGCGAGCGGCTTGTACCACTGGCGCATCTGGTAGAGGTTGACGGCTCCGTCGGCGAAGTACACGGCGATCTTGAACCGGCCCGGCTCGACGGTCGGCCGCGTCGCGAGGGTCCTCGACAGCTCTCGCGACGCCGACCGCGTGGCGACGGCCCTCCGCAGGAGCCGCATGGCCTTGCGGGCATCGGAAAGGGAAGGCATGACCTCCACCCTAACCGCGCAAGATAACGGATCAGATAACGGGTGGCCGTCCCGACCGCGCCATGCGCCGCACGGTGCGCCACGACATCGGTCGTCGTCGCCCGGGCGACGACCTCCATCCCTCCATCCAGCCCCCGAGCCAGGCCGACAGCGCGGCGGGCTTCCGCCACCATCGCAGGAGCGTCACCGCCGTCCACGACCCGACGTAGAGCGGGACCAGCGGGTACGGCAGGTTGCGTCTGGCGAGCCAGACGCGATTGCGCGCGTTCAACCGGTAGTAGTCGGCGTGTCGCGTGGGGTGCACGACAGGATGTTCGGCGACGAGGCCGCCGTCGTACCAGGCGCGTCGGCCCTGATCCCACACGCGCCACGCGAGCTCGATACCCTCGTGGGCGTAGAAGAACTCGTCCCCCCAGCCCCCTGCACGGTCGAAGACGTCGCGCGGGAGCAGGACGGCCGCCTCGAGGCATGAGAACACGACGCTCGAATCGTGACGATCACCCTTCCGCATCCGGGGGATCCAACGTTCTGGCGGCTCCGCTCCCCCACGGCCCTCGAGCCGGGGCTGGATGAGCCCGATGCGCGGGTCGTTCTCGATGACGCCGATGGCATCGGCGAGGAAGCGGGGGCTCGGGATACGGGCGTCGTCGTCCAGGAAGAACACGAACGGTCCCGAGACGGCCGCCGCACCGCGGTTGCGACCCGCCGGAATCCCGACGTTGGTGGAGAGACCGATCCCCCGCACCCCGTCGGGGAGCCCCGACGGCTCCCAGCCGTTGCCGACGACGACGATGTCGGTGACGACGTCCTCCTGCGCGAGCACGCTCGCGATGCCCTCTGCGAGCTCCACCGGTCGATCGCCCTGCGTGAGGACCACGACTCCGACCCGGGGCACCGACCCCGGCCCGTCAGGCACGTCAGGCACGTCAGGCACGTCAGGCACTGACCCTCTTGGACGCCATGATCGCGACGAAGTGGCCGAACAGCGTCACGACGCCGAGCGCGAGCAGCCCGATGAGCGTCCACCGCATCGCGACGACGTCGCCGACGAACAGGCCGACGATCGCGGCGGCGAAGATGACCATCGACAGCTCGACCGAGTGGAACAGTCGGTGGAACGGGACGAACTTCGCGATCCGACGTGCGACCGCGAGGACACCGCCGCGCGGGGCCGTCTCGCTCTCCGAGTAGGTGAGCTTCGGCGCCCCGAAAGCGGCCCGGGACACCCTCACCATGTCGTTGAGCGCCTTGTTGAGCACGATGACGAGGGCGAGCAGCGCGCCGAGCGTCGTCCAGAAGAAGTCCTCCGGAGCGTCGACGGGATAACCGGCCGCCCGGATCGCCAGGGCGAGCGGGATGAGGGCCTCGGTGGAGTAGTGACCGACGGCGTCGAGGAACATCCCGGCGGGAGAGGATGTCTTCCGCCAGCGCGCGACCTCCCCGTCGCAGCAGTCGACGAGCATCTGCAGCTGACCGAGGACGAGGGCGAGGGCCGGACCGGCGATGCCCGGGATAAGGAGAGCGGCGGCGACCGACCACCCCGTGAGGATCATGAGACCCGTGACGCCGTTCGCGCTGATGGACGTCCGCAGGAGGATCCACGTGAGGTAGGGCGAGAGGTCACGGAGGTAGAGCGCCGCCGTCCAGTGCTCGGCGTTCCGTCGGCTACGCACCTCCGGCGGTTGCGTCACGGCGCGCAGCTCGGCGAAGCTCCTCGGCTTCGCCAGGGGCTCACCCCGTTCGTCTGTCACTCGAGCCCGAGCCTTTCCTGTACGTCTGTGCGGCGATGTTACTCGCGAGCGACAGATAGCCGAGCACGAATCCGATTCCCCAGCAGAAGTGGATACAGGGCAACACTACGAGAAACCACGCGACGGCGTGGGCGCCGTCCCGTCGGGCGACGAGCACGGCCGACACGGCGACGAGAGCGGCGTACGCGACGGGCGGGATCCAACCGAGGAGGAAGAGAGGGGCGATCCTGCTGCCCGCCGACCAGAGCACGAGGCCGATGACACCCAGGAGGACGCCCAGGGTCACACCGAGAACGAGGACGGGCGGGGCGAAATAACGCAGGTTGCGTGACCCGGCGATGAGTCGCGAGAGCTCGCCGCGCCACAGCCCGGTGGAGAAGAACTGGCGACCGAGCCGCGAGAGCGTCGACCGCGGTCGGTAGGTGACACGAAGCTCCGGAGTGAACCAGACGATGCCGCCGGAGGAGCGGATGCGCTCGTTCAGCTCCCAGTCCTGCCCCCGCTTGATCCTCTCGTCGAAGAGGCCGACGCGTTCGAGGGCGGAGCGACGGAAGACGCCGAGGTACACCGTGTCGGCCGGACCCTCTGCGCCACCGACGTGGTGCGGGGTGCCCCCGAGGCCGATGCGCGACCCGTACGCGCGTGCGACGGCCCTCTCGAATGCCGAGGTGCCGCGCGCGTCCATGATGCCCCCGACGTTGTCCGCACCGGTGCGCTCGAGCGTCTCGACGGCGAGGCGCGCATACGATGTCGGCAGGACCGAGTGGGCATCGACACGGATGACGATGGGGTGGCGCGAGGCGCGGATCGCGATGTTGAGTCCCGACGGCGTCGTGCCCGCGACGTTGTCTACGACCGTGATCCGACGGTCCGCTCGCCCCATCTCCTCGACGAGCTCGTTCGTGCCGTCGATGGACGGGCCCACGGCGATGACCACGTCGAAGGCACCGGCGTAGTCCTGATCCAGAAGGCTCTGGACGGCGGCACCGACATGGGTGACGTCGTTCAGGACGGGCATGACGTAGGAGACTCCCGGCAGAGCCGTGACCGGCTCTTCAGACCGCGGGTTTTCCATGTTCTCCACTCGCATTCGGGTGCGCCCGAGCCTATCAGGGGACACCCGTGAGGCCGTCG
>NZ_RZGZ01000006.1 GCF_003990045.1 Labedella endophytica
TGGGCCTCGCCGTCTGGTGCCCTCCGGGCCCGGGGAGAGGAACCCGCCTAGTCCTCGCGGAGTTCCGCCGGCTGGGCGAGCGTGCCTCGCTGTCTGGTGCCCTCCGGGCCCCAGTGAGAGGAACCCACTTAGTCCTCGCGCAACTCTGCCGGCTGGGCGAGCGTGCCTCGCTGTCTGGTGCCCTCCGGGCTCGGGGAGAGGAACCCGCCTAGTCCTCGCGCAACTCCGCCGGCTGGACCAGCGGGCCCGCGATCGGCCTCTTGGCCGTGATCGCGTCGCCGGAGGACTGGTGCCGAACACGTCGGACGACCCAGGGGACGAGGTATTCCCGAGCCCACTGCAGGTCGTCGCTGCGGACGTCGCGACGCGAGCGCTCCGGGTACGGTTCCGGTCGCATGGGTTCGAGAGTGTTCGGCACGTCGAGAGCCTCGAGGACCATGCGGGCGACCGTGTGGTGGCCGATCGCGTTGAGGTGCAGCCGGTCCGGTGCCCACATGCGCTGGTCCTGGATGTCGGTCAGCGCCCACTGGTCCGCGACGATGCAGTCGAACTGGGAAGCGACGCTGCGGATGTTCTCGTTGTAGATGGCGACCTTGCCGCGGATGCCGCGGAACACGGGGGAGAAGCCGACGTCCACACCGGTGAAGACCACGATCGTCGCCCGATCGGCGGCGAGCCGTTCGATCGCCGTCTGGAACTTGGCGGCGATCTCGTCGGGGTCGGATCCCGGGCGGAGCACGTCGTTCCCGCCGGCGGAGATGGTGATGAGATCGGGCCGCAGCTGCACGGCCGGTTCGATCTGCTCGTCCATGATCTGCTGGATGAGCTTGCCACGCACAGCGAGGTTCGCGTAGCGGAAGCGCTCATTTCCTGCCGCCAGCACCTCAGCCACACGGTCGGCCCACCCGCGGTTACCGCCGGGCGAGTTGGGCTCGGGGTCGCCGATCCCCTCGGTGAACGAGTCTCCGATGGCCACATAGCGAGACCACGGGTGGAGTGTGTCGTCCCCGGTGTCGTCTCCTGCTTCCTGCACGGCGTCCTCCTCAGGGGTGCGATCCGACCAGCGTACCCACAGCACCGGTCGCCTGACCGCGAGCGTCGGCCGCGTCGTCTAGGGTACTTCGAGTGGATGCGGACGGGACGACGGAGGGCGGCGAGACCGGACCGCGGATCGGAACCGCGGCCGCCGAGCACCTCTCGCCGGCCTTCCCGGAACGCGCGGCCTGGGGGACGGTCAGCAAGCTCCGAGCATGGCAGGCGGAGGCGATCGACGCCTACTTCGCCTCCGAACCGCGCGACTTCTTGGCGGCGGCGACACCGGGCGCGGGGAAGACGACCTTCGCCCTGCGGCTCGCGGCCGAGCTGTTGTCGCGCCGTACCGTCGATCGGGTCACGGTGGTGGCTCCGACCGAGCACCTCAAGAAGCAGTGGGCCGAGGCAGCGCATCGCGCGGGCATCCGTCTCGATCCCGAGTTCACGAACCGCGCGGGTGCGGTCGGCCGCCATTACCACGGCGTCGTCGTCACGTATGCGCAGGTCGCGATGCGCGCGGCGCTGCATCAGGATCTGACCGCGTCGTCCCGCACTCTCGTCATCCTCGACGAGGTGCACCACGGCGGAGACGCGCTCAGCTGGGGCGACGCGATCCGCGAGGCGTTCGGACCGGCCGTCCGTCGGCTCTCTCTCACGGGTACTCCGTTCCGCTCCGACACCGCTCCCATCCCGTTCGTGACGTACCAGCCCGACCGAGAGGGCATCAGGACATCCGTCACCGACTACGACTACGGCTACGGACGTGCCCTCGCCGACGGTGTGGTCCGACCGGTGATCTTCATGGTCTACGCCGGCCACATGCGCTGGCGCACGAGCACCGGCGACGAGATGGAGGCGCGGCTCGGTGAGGGCAACACGAAGGACATCACCTCGCAGGCATGGCGCACGGCGCTCGACCCGGCAGGGGAGTGGATCCCGTCGGTGCTGCGGGCGGCGGACCGCAGGCTGACCGAGGTCCGACACGGGGTGCCGGACGCGGGTGGCCTCGTGATCGCCACCGACCACTTCGCGGCCAAGGGCTACGCGGCCATCCTCGAACGTCTGACGGGGGAGTCACCCACTGTCGTCCTCTCCGACGATGCCGAGGCGAGCTCGAAGATCGACTCCTTCTCCAGCGGGACCGGTCGGTGGCTCGTCGCCGTCCGGATGGTGAGCGAGGGCGTCGACGTGCCGCGGCTCTCGGTCGGCGTCTACGCCACGTCCGCTTCCACCCCGCTGTTCTTCGCTCAGGCCATCGGCCGTTTCGTGCGCGCCCGGCGGCGTGGGGAGACCGCGAGCGTCTTCCTCCCGAACGTCCCGCAGCTCATGAACCTCGCGTCCGAACTCGAACGCGTGCGCGATCACGCCCTCGATCGGCGACCGGACCCGAATGCCGAAGGCGACTTGTGGAACCCCGAGGACGCGATGGTCGGTGAGGCGAACCGGTCGGACAAGGCGTCGGATTCGCTCATGGCGGAGTTCAGTTTCGAGGCGATCGCCTCGGATGCCACGTTCGATCGTGTGGTCTTCGACGGTGACGAGTTCGGCTCCTACGCCGTGCCGGGTACCGAGGAGGAGCTCGATTTCATCGGGCTCCCCGGAATCCTGGAGCCCGATCAGGTCCACGAGTTGCTCACCCAGCGGCACCAACGCCAGGCGCGTCGCATCGACAACAAGGTGAAGCAGCAGCCGCCGCCTGACGACGCACCGCCGCCCGCCCTCTACCGGACGTTGAAGGAGCAGCGGAGTCTGCTCAACAGCCTCGTCGGGCTGTACGCGAAGAGCACGAACCAACCACACGGTCTCGTGCATGCGGAGCTTCGCCGCGTCTGCGGGGGCCCAGCCGTCGCACAGGCGAGCGTGACGCAACTGCAGCAACGTATCGACTACCTGCGCCGCCGCCTCGGCTCCCACTGAGCATCGCGTCCCACAGCCGTCCAGTGGCACTCAGGAGTGTGTGCGGCGGCGCAGACGAGTGACGCACCGCGATCTGCCGGGCACCCTTCGACAGGCTCAGGGACGGAGTTGGAGCGGTGACGGGACCGGCGAGCCCCCGGGGCCCAACGCGGATCCTCACGGGTGACGAGGTGACTATCGGACGTGGTCATCACGGCGATGGGCACGGGAGACGAGGCGACTATCGGACGTGTATCCAGCACCTGCCATCGAGTACCTGACCCGAAGTCTGCCGCGGCGCTAAAGAACACAACACGAAAAGGCCCGGATCGCAATGATCCGGGCCTTTCAACTCACGTGCGCGAGGGGGGACTTGAACCCCCACGCCCATTAATAGGGCACTAGCACCTCAAGCTAGCGCGTCTGCCAATTCCGCCACCCGCGCGAGTTGTTTCGGCCCCCATGTTCGGGCGCCGAGAAACGACGATAGCACGGATTCGGACGTGGTTTTCACACCCCCGAATCCAGCGGGTAGCGTGGTTGCATGGTCACCCCTTCGAACGACACCGCGACGACCGGGCTCGAGTCCGACGAGACGGTCGGCGTCGCCCGCGATCTCATCCGCTTCGACACGACGAACTACGGGGAGGGCAAGGCCAAGCCCGAGCGGGAGGCCGCCGAATACGTCGCCGCCTACCTCCGGGAGCTCGGCCTCGAGCCCGAACTCATCGACGCCGCCCCCGGCCGCACGAGCGTCGTCGCCCGCGTGGCGGGACGCAATCAGGACAAGCCGGCCCTCGTGGTGCACGGACACCTCGACGTCGTCCCGGCCGATCCCGCCAACTGGTCGGTCGATCCGTTCGCCGGCGAGATCCGTGACGGCATGCTGTGGGGCCGAGGCGCCGTCGACATGAAGAACATGGATGCCATGATCCTCACGGCGGTCGCCGAGCTGCTGCGGGCGGGCGAGGCCCCCGAGCGTGATCTCGTGCTCGCATTCTTCTCCGACGAGGAGAACGGCGGTGTCTTCGGTTCGCAGCACATCGTGAAGACCCGGCCGGAGCTGTTCGACGGCGCGACCGAGGCCATCAGCGAGGTGGGCGGGTACTCCATCACCGTCGGTGGACGCCGGGCGTACTTGATGCAGACGGCCGAGAAGTCCCTCGTGTGGATCCGGTTGCGCGCGCGCGGTGTGGCGGCCCACGGGTCCCGAGTGATCGAGGACAACGCCGTCACGAAGCTCGCGGTCGCGATCGCGGCCATCGGTCGCACCGAGTGGCCGATCCGCCTCACGGAGACGACGACGGCGCTCATCGCCGAACTCGCGGAGATCCTGGACGTCGACCCCGAGGTCACCGGGCCGGACGAGATCGCCATCGCGACCGGAACGGCGGCCGGGTTCATCCGGGCATCCCTGCGTACGACGAGCAACCCGACTCTCCTCGAGGCCGGTTACAAGCACAACGTGATCCCCGACGTCGCCACGGCGCTCGTGGACATCCGGACATTGCCGGGGGAGGAGGACGGCGTCCTCGAGCAGATCCGCGAGATCGTCGGAGAGGACATCGAGATCGAGATCGTCCAGCAGGACATCGGACTCGAGACGCCCTTCGTCGGCCCGCTCATCGATGCGGCGGTCGCGACGCTCGTCGCGCACGACCCCGAGGCGGTCGTGCTGCCCTATATGCTCTCCGGGGGGACCGACAACAAGGCGCTCTCGAGGCTCGGCATCACGGGCTACGGGTTCGCGCCGCTCCGCCTGCCGGAGGACGTCGATTTCCCCGCGATGTTCCACGGGGTGGACGAGAGGGTCCCGCTCGAATCGCTCGTCTTCGGGCGACGAGTCCTCGCGGATCTGTTCCGTACGTACTGACCGTCAGGAGAGCCCCGAGTGGACTTCGTCAACGCGATCATCCTGGGCCTCGTCCAGGGTCTCACCGAGTTCCTTCCGATCTCCTCGAGCGCGCACCTGCGGATCGTCGGCGAATTCCTCGGCACGGGGGAGGACCCGGGCGCCCGCTTCACGGCCATCACCCAGATCGGCACGGAACTCGCCGTCGTGATCTTCTTCTGGCGAGACATCGTGCGGATCATCGGGGCCTGGTTCCGCTCTCTCGCCGGTCGCGTGCCGCGGAACGATCCGGACGCGCGGATGGGGTGGCTGATCATCATCGGATCCGTCCCGATCGTCGTCCTGGGACTCGCCTTCCAGGACCAGATCGAGACCACGTTCCGCTCGCTGTGGTTCATCGCCGGCACCCTGATCGGCTTCGGAATCCTGCTGGGGATCGCGGACTACGTCGGCGCGAAGCGTCGCGAGCTGGGCGAGATCACCTACCCCCACGGAATCGTCTACGGCTTCGCTCAGGCGCTCGCGCTCATCCCCGGCGTCTCCCGGTCGGGCGGAACCATCACCGCCGGACTCTTCCTCGGCTACACGCGGGAGGCGGCGGCGCGATACGCGTTCCTGCTCGCGATCCCCGCGGTGTTCGGTAGCGGCCTCTACCAGATCGCGAAGTCGGTCGCCGATCCCTGCGTCGAGGGGTCGAGCGGGTGCCTCCCCGAGGTCTACGGCCCCCTGGAGACCCTCGTCGCCACGGTCATCGCCTTCGTCGTGGCGCTCGTCGTCATCAAGTTCTTCATGCAGTACATCTCGAGGCGTTCCTTCCTGCCCTTCGTGGTGTATCGGATCGCGCTCGGCGGCGTGCTCGTCGTGCTTCTCGCGACGGGTGCCATCCAGGCGTGAGTCCGGCCCGCCGGCATGGTCCGGAGGGCGCTGCTGCTCGCTTAGGCTGAGGGGATGCGTGCTTGGCCCCGTCCCGATGTCCCCGTCGTCTCCGGCGCGGCGTGCGCGCCCCTCCTGCACGACACTGCGAGCGACCGGCTCGTCGAGGTCCACACAGGCGACACGGCTCGGTTGTACGTCTGCGGCATCACCCCGTACGACGCGACCCACATCGGACACGCGTCCACGTACCTCGCGTTCGACACCCTGCAGCGGATGTGGCTCGATGCCGGACTCGAGGTGCACTACGCCCAGAACATCACCGACGTGGACGACCCTCTACTGGAGCGCGCGGCCGAGCGCGGTGTCGACTGGCGCGACCTCGCGTCCGAGCAGATCGAGCTCTTCCGCGCGGACATGACGGCGCTCCGGGTCCTTCCGCCTCAGGACTACGTCGCGGTCACGGAGGTCGTCGGTCCGATCGCCGAGGCCGTCGCACGGCTCGAGGAGTCCGGCGTCGGGTACCGCGTGGACACGCCCGAGTCCGAGGAGGGCGACGACGTCTACTTCGACATCGAGGCGGCCGCTCGCCCCGGCGTCTGGACTCTCGGTTCGGAGAGCGGCTACGACCGGGCGCTCATGGAACGACTGAGTGCCGAGCGCGGGGGAGATCCCGATCGGGTCGGGAAGCGTGATCCCCTCGACCCCCTGCTGTGGCGAGCCGCCCGCGCCGGTGAACCGCGGTGGGAGAGCGTCGTCGGCGCGGGCCGACCGGGCTGGCACATCGAGTGCTCGGTGATCGCCCTCGACCACCTCGGCACCGACGTCACCGTTCAGGGCGGGGGATCCGACCTCGTCTTCCCGCATCACGAGATGAGTGCGGCTCACGCGGCGGCGCTGTCCGGCCACCCGCTCGCCAGTGTCTACAGCCACGCAGGGATGGTCGCTTATCAGGGCGAGAAGATGTCGAAGTCGCTCGGCAATCTCGTGCTCGTGTCCGAGCTCCGCGAGCGAGGCATCGACCCGCGGGCGATCCGTCTCGCCATCCTGGCCCACCACTACCGGTCCGATTGGGAGTGGACCGACGCGGTGCTCGAGGACGCCCTCGACCGCGTCGCGCGGTGGGAGGCGGGTCTCGGTGGAGGTGCGTCGAATTCGTCGGCCGAGACGCCAGCGCCGTCGCTCGGCCCGGTGTCGTCGGCCGAGGTGACGGCATCGTCGCTCGAGGTCGTCGAGGCCCTTCGTACGGCGCTCCGCAACGACCTCGACACGCCGACGGCGATCGCCGTGATCGACGCCGCGGCCGCATCCGGAGTCGACGACCCGACTCTGCTCGTGCGGTCGATCGACGCCGTCCTCGGCGTGCCGCTCCGCGTCGCCTAAACTCGGTCTCGTCCGCACCCCTCCCGCTCCGTCCCGCGCCCCGGCCGAGGGCGCAAGTGCGGCTCGAGGGCGCCAGGTAGACGTGGCGCCCTCGAGCCGGATGTGGCGCCCTCGTCGACCCTGCCCTGGTGCCTGAGCGTGTCGACGGGTGCCGGGCATCTCTCGCCCGAGCCCTGTCCCGACGACGCGCTTCTCGTTCCCGAGCCTGTCGAAGGGTACCGACCGCCTCGGAATGGAGACACGTTCCGGGCACGGAACCCGTCGGTCCCTGAGCTTGTCGAAGGGCATTGACCACCTCGGATCGGATGTCGACCTGTCATCCACAGGTGGGATTCGACGGAGAAACTGACTCCTTTTACGGATACCGTCCGAATGTCGGTGGTGTGCTGTTCACTAGACGTATGAGCACCCAGGGGACGGCACTTCGAGAGGGCATCGCGACCGCGATCTCCGCCCTCGTCGAGCCCATCGGCGCGCTCGCGCCGGGGCGGCTCTCAGCGCCCGATTACATCGCCGCGCTCCGGGAGGTCGAGGACCTCGGGCGCCTCGTGGACGCCGCCCGTGTCGCTCTCGCTGGGGAGGCGGAGAAGCGTACGCAGGGCCCGATCGATACGCTCGGGGCCCTCGGGTACGCGTCCGCGGTGGACGCTGTGGCGACGCTCACATCCGCCGCAGACCGGGACGCGAAGCGACGCATCCGCGTGGGGGAGTCCTTGAACTCCGGGGTATCGCTGACGGGAGCGGAGACGGGTTGCGCCCACCCGGCGATCGCCGCATCGGTGTTCGCAGGGAATCTCAGTATCGATGTCGCGACGATCCTCATCGATGCGCTCGATGGGGTCGGGAACCGCGTCGACGACACGGTGCTGCTGCAGGCAGAGGAGGCGCTCGTCGAGCTCGCCGCCGGCACGCCGCAGCACCCGCCGCTGCGCGCGGACCTCGTCCGCGGCCAGGTGCAACTGTTCATCGAGGCCCTCGACCCGGACGGGGTCCTCCCGCGTGAAGAACTGGCGAGGCGGAAGCGGCGGTTCACGATCGGACGCGAGACGAGCGACGGCCTCATCCCCGTGAATGGGCTTCTCACGCTCGAGGTCGGGGCGTCACTGAAGCGACTCGTGGATGCGCATGTGCGGAGGGTGTCGTTTCCGGACCCTGACTCGATGGTCGAGCACGTTGACGACCGGCTCCCGCAGCAGAAGCGCCACGACACCCTCGCTGACATCCTCAGCGCCGCCGCCCGGGTGAAGGACGCACCCGAGCTCGCCGGATCAGCGCCCGCGATCACCGTGACGGTGACACAGGCCGCGCTCGACGCTGGTGAGGGTGTCGGCGGGATCGACGGTATGGACACCCCGATCTCGGTCGACGCGATCGAGCGAATGATCGACTCCCGCGGAATGCAGACCGTCACCTTCAATCCGCAGGGCCGGGTGCTGTCCCTCGGATCGGTGCAGCGCTGCTTCACCCCGTCGCAGCGACGAGCAATCAACGCGAGAGACGGCGGCTGTGTCATCCCCGGGTGCACCGCACCCGCCGGATGGTGCGAGGTACATCACGTCATCCCCTGGCGAGAAGGCGGGGCGACTCACACCGACAACGGAGTGCTGCTCTGCTGGGGCCATCATCAGAGCATCGACTCCGGGCCGTGGGAGTTGTCCATGCCGGACGGAGTCCCGCATGTCCGAGGACCCGGCCACTGGACGTGGACGCACACCACGAAGAGCAGATTCAGACCACCCTCCACCCCCACCGGGTAGGGCGTTCGGCGCGGCCTGTGGACGGCGCGAGCGCGGTATTCGTCCGTCCGCCTATGGTCGTCGGCATGGGGGTAGGTACAAGGCGACGTCAGATCGTCGCGCTGAGTGCGAGTTGTGCGGCTGCGCTCGGTCTCGCGGCGTGCTCGAGCGTTGAACCGACGGTGACGGCTGCGCCGACGTCATCGGCGTCGGTGTCGACGGACGCATCCCGCCTCGCCGAGGCGGTGGATGCATTCACTGTGTTCAATGCCGCCCTCGACGGCTATTACAGCGGGACGAAATCCATCGAGGACCTCCAGAGCTTCGTGACCCCCGACTACTTTCGAGTTCTTGTCGCTGAAGAAGCTGAACGCGACACGTCGACGTGGACGATGGGGACGTCGACATTCGGGGACGAGAAGCTCGTTGATCCCGACAAATGGGGCGGGCACGGGGACCTCTCCCTCGTCGTCTGTCGAAACATATCGAGGACAGAGGTGGTGGACGATACAGGCGCACCCTCCACGGTCAAGCCGCTGCGAACTCGGATCCCGCTCATCGTCTACTTCATGGATGACGACACGTCAGGTTCGGGAATGCTCATCGAGAAAGTGGATCAATGGAACGAAGACGGCTATTGCTCCTGACCGGCCTCATCATGGCCCTTGTCATCACTCCGGCGACTGTGGCCATCGCCGATGCCGACTGCGGACTCTCTGGCCTCGGAAAGGGCGGCTGCGTGTCGGTTGGCGCGGGTCCGAACGGAGTCGACATCGGCGCCGAGGTGACGACCGGCGGTTCCGGCGGAGGCGATAGCACCCCGGGCGATGGGGGTGGTTCCGGAGGGGGCCCAAGCGGCGACGGGTCATCGGGCGGCGGGACGCCCGATCCTCAGCAGATCACCGACACGCTCGGAACCTGCCAGAGCGAACGCTGCGGCGGCGGAGGTGGGGGTACACCCACCGTCACCCTCTCCGACTTCGCGAGCTTCGCCCCGACCACGCCCGGCATCCACATGGAACCCGACGGGTGGATGCTCCGCGGACTCCCCGCCAACTTCATCGCCGACACCACCAGCAACAGCCACGACAGCACCCTTTTCGCCACCCCGGTGACCGTCCGCTTCACACCCCACGCCTACCGGTGGGACTGGGGCGACGGCACCACCGACACCTTCTCCACTCCCGGCGCCACGTGGGAGGACCTCGACCAGGACCGGTTCACCGAGACCCCCACGTCCCACACCTACACCGAACGCGGCACCGTCACGATCAGCCTCCACGTCGACTACGCCGTCGAATACCGCCTGAGCGCCGACGGTGACGACGCCGGCTCATGGACCACGGTCACCGGCACGGTCGCATCCAGTACGACCGTCGACGCCTACGTCGGCACCGCCACCACCGTCATCGTCCCCGAGGACTGCAACGTCGACCCCGCAGGAATCGGCTGCTGACGGCTCGGATCAGCCCTTGCCCCACGGCTCGTCGCCGCTGCGGCCGTCGGGCTTGTCGCCCCGGCGTCGTAGGTAGCGTTCGAATTCCTCGGCGATCGCGTCGCCGCTCGCATCGGGGGACTCGACGGTGTCCCTCGCCTGCTCGAGCTGCTGAATGTAGGTCGCCATCTCGTCGTCCTCGTCGGCGAGGGCGTCGATCCCCTGCTCCCATTCGGCGGCATCGGCGAGGAGTTCACCGCGCTCGATCACGACGTCGATGATCTCTTCGAGGCGGTCGGCGAGCGCGAGCACGGCCTTCGGCGAGGGCGCGTTGTGGACGTAATGCGGCACGGAGGCCCAGATCGAGAGGGTCGGCATGCCCAGAGCCTCGGCGGCGTCCGCGATGACGCTGAGAATCCCCACAGGCCCCTCGTACGACGACCGCTCAACGGCGAATGTCCGGCGGACGTCGGGGTTCTCGCTCGTCGAGAAGATCGAGATCGGCCGGGTGTGGGGCACATCGGCGAGCATCGCTCCGAGGAAGACGACGGCCGTCACGTCCGCTGCGAGTGCCGCGTCGAGGATCTCGGCGGTGAAGTTCTTCCAACTGCGCGACGGCTCGATGCCGAGGAGCAGATAGACCGAGCCGGGCTCACCGTTCTCCACGGCCGGGCCGTAGAGGGTCGTGCCCGGCCACCGGATGGAGCGCCGTCCGTCCTCGCCTGCGGCGACCGTGGGCCGCGTGAACTGGTAGTCGTAGTAGTCCTCGGGATCGACGGACGCGAGCGGCACGAGCGCGAGTTGCTCCTGCAGGAGCCTCACGGTGCCCGTCGCGGCGTCTCCCGCGTCGTTCCAGCCCTCGAAGGCGACGACGAGGACACGACCCCGCGAGAACGATTCGACGTCAGCCGTCACGTGCACCAGCCCTTCCGCAGCCGTCTGGCCGATCGATCCTTCCAGGATAGGCGCATTCGGGGACCCGGTAGCATTGCACCCCGTGACCTCTCTGATGCCCGATGCCGTCCTGTGGGACATGGACGGGACCCTCGTCGATACCGAGCCCTACTGGATCTCCGCTGAAACCGACCTCGTCGAGTCGTTCGGCCGCACCTGGACGTACGAGGATGCGATGGAACTCGTCGGAGCCGGCCTCTGGGACTCGGCGGAGACGCTCCGCACCCACGGGGTCGACATGCCGGCCGACGAGATCGTCTCCCACCTGACCGAGACGGTCATGGCCCGCATCACCGCACAGGGCGTTCCCTTCCGCCCGGGCGCACTCGAGCTCCTCACCGAGCTCCGGTCGGCCGGGGTCCGCGTCGCCCTCGTGACGATGTCGATCCGCAGCATGGCCGAGCACGTCGTCGACCGCATGGACGACAACCCGTTCGAGGTGCTCGTCACGGGCGACGAGGTGGCCCGACCGAAGCCTCACCCTGATCCCTACGTGGAGGCCGCTTCACGTCTCGGCGTCGACGTCCGACAGTGCGTCGCGATCGAGGACTCGCGCACCGGTCTCGCGTCGGCAGTCGCTGCGGGGACCGCCGCGATCGCGGTGCCACACGCGGTGTCGATCCCGGAGGGTCCCGAGCACACCGTCTGGACGACCCTCTCCGGCCGGACGGCGGCCGATGTCGCCGAGGTCTTCGCCACCCGTCGTCGTGCGGAGGACGCTCGATGAGCGGTCAGGGCGGCGAGCGCGTCCGCAACTCCGGCCCCTTCCGCGTGGGGGACCGCGTGCAGCTGACGGGCCCGAAGAACAAGCTCCACACCATCAGCCTCGAGGCGGGAAAGGTGTTCCACACCCACCGCGGGATGATCGACCACGACGCCCTCATCGGTCTCGACGACGGATCCGTGATCACCAACACCGCCGGGATCGAGTACCTCGCCCTCCGACCGCTGCTCGTCGACTTCGTCATGTCGATGCCGCGGGGAGCCGCCATCATCTACCCCAAGGACGCCGCTCAGATCCTCGCCTCGGCGGACATCTTCCCGGGAGCCCGCGTCGTCGAGGCGGGTGTCGGGTCCGGCGCCCTCTCGATCTGGCTGCTCCGCGCCATCGGCGAGTCCGGCCGACTCACCTCCTTCGAACGCCGGGAGGAGTTCTCTGACGTCGCCCGTGACAACGTCGCGAGCTTCTTCGGCTACGACCCGGCGTCCTGGGACGTCGTCGTCGGCGATCTGGTGGAGAAGCTGCCGGACACGATCGAACGGGGGACGGCCGATCGCGTCGTCCTCGACATGCTGGCCCCCTGGGAATGCGTCGATGCGGTCGCCGACGCGCTCACTCCGGGCGGCGTTCTGCTCTGCTACGTCGCAACGGTCACGCAGCTCTCCCGTGTCGCCGAGGCGATCCGGGCCACGGGCCGGTTCACCGATCCGTCCTCGACCGAGACCATGATCCGCGGCTGGCACGTGGAGGGGCTGGCGGTCCGTCCGGACCACCGGATGATCGGTCACACCGGCTTCCTCCTCACCGCGCGTCGTCTCGCCGATGGAGCCGTCCTGCCCGAGCTCAAGCGACGCCCGTCAAAGTCCGATTTCTCTGACGAGGATGTGGAACTGTGGACCCCCGGCGCCCTCGGTGAGCGGGTGTCGAGCCCCAAGAGCCTGCGCAAGCGGGTGCGCGCCGCTGCGGCGAGCGCGGACCTCGTCCGCTCACGTGACGAGGTGTCGGGCGATGCCCCCGACGCCGACTAAACTGAACCGCGCATCCCCGGGGGCCGACGGCCCGCCCGCACCGAATCGAGGCACCGTGCGTAAGGCACCCATCCTTCTCCTGTCCGCTGGACTCGTCGTCGTCTCCCTGACGGCGTGCTCGTCACCGGCCGACTCCTGCGAGCCCGAGGCCATGCCCGGCAACGCGTCGAACGTGATCACGGCCGACGGGGACTTCGGCACGGCTCCGACGGTCGACGTGCCGACGGACGTCTACACCCCGACGACGCAGAGCACGACGCTGATCGAGGGGGACGGCGACGTCGTGCTCCCCGGCGAGCTCATCGTCGTCGACTACACGCTGCTCAATGGTCGGACGGGCGAGGTCGTGACGCAGTCCGCGTACGACGAGGCCGCCCCCACCACGTTCTCGCCGGACAGCCTTCTCCCCGGAATGGCGAAGGGCATCGTCTGTGCGACGGGCGGCTCCCGAGTCGCCGTCGCGATCTCGGCCGAGGACGCCTTCGGTCCCTCCGGCGGCAACCCGCAGTTCGGCATCGAGGAGGACGACACGATCCTCGCCGTGATGGACGTGCACCGCAGCTACCTCGCGAAGGCCGACGGTTTCCCTGTTCCCGTCACTACCGCGGGACTCCCGTCCGTCGTCACCGCGGCCGACGGCACCCCGGGCCTCACGATCCCGAAGAGCGACCCGCCGACCGATCTGCGCAAGGCGACGCTCCTGCAGGGCAGCGGCGACACGGTGGAGGCGGGAGATCTCGTCACCGTCCACTACACCGGCGCCCTGTGGAACGAACAGACGATCTTCGACTCGTCGTGGGACAGCGGGACGCCCGTCCAGTTCTCCACCGATCAGGTCGTCCCGGGCTTCGCCGACGCCGTCGTGGGCGCTCAGGTGGGCTCGCAAGTGGTCGTCGTCGTGCCGCCGTCCGAAGGGTACAAGGACGTGGCGACCGGATCCATCCCGGCGAACTCCACCCTGGTCTTCGTGGTCGACATCCTCGGCATCGGCTGAGCGGTCGGTGGGCGGCGCAGCCGTCGTAGGATGTGAGCGTGCCTGAATCCTCGAGCCCGTCTGCACGGGTGCCTGTCGAGGAACGACTCTTCTCCCTGGTCCTCGCGCTCGTCGCGACCGAGAACGGCCTCACGAAGAACGAGATCCTCTCGACCGTGCAGGGCTACCGGCAGCGCTTCGTGTCCGGGGGCGACAACACGAGCCTCGAGCGGCAGTTCGAGCGCGACAAGGACGACATCCGCGACCTCGGGATCCCGATGGAGACCGTCGAGCCGCCGGGGGAGCAGGGGAACAACCACCTCCTGCGCTACCGGATCTCGAAGGGCGACTACGACCTTCCCTCGGACCTGACCTTTTCGGCGCAGGAGATCACGCTGCTCGGTCTCGCCTCGACCGTCTGGCGGCAGGGCTCGCTCTCCGCGGAGTCGCAGCGGGCGCTCGTCAAACTCCGCTCGCTCGGGATCCGGTCCGACGACCCGGTCATCGGATACGCCCCCCGGCTGCGCACCCGCGAGAGCTCGTTCGAGCCGCTGCGGGCCGCCCTCGAGCGTCACACGACCGTGACGTTCCCGTACCTCAAGCCGGGCGACTCCGCCCCGCGCCGGCGTACGGTTTCACCGCTCGCCCTCGTTCAGCATCGCGGTCGTTGGCACCTCTACGGCCGGGACGAGGACGCGGCGGCCCCCCGAACCTTCCTCCTCGCCCGCATCGTCGGTGCACCTCGGTCGACGTCGAAGTCCTTCGAGCCGCCGGAGGGTGGCGGTTCCGCCGAGCGCGCGCTCGCGGAGCTCGACGCCCTCTGGCGGTCACAACGCGCGACCGTGCGTGTCGTCGACGGTTCGGACGCCGCCACACGGCTCGCCCGCCGCCCCGGATCGAGCGTCGACCTCGGTGGCGTCATCACCCTGCAGTACACGGACGTCGACATCCTCGCGGACGAGCTCGCTTCGTTCGGCCCCGAGGTCGAGGCGCTCACCCCCGGCGACCTCCGGGCCGCCGTGATCAAGCGGCTGACGATCCTCGCCCACGCTCACGCCCCGGCCGAGGAGGACTGACATGGCCTCGTTCCAGCCGATGCACGCCCAGGACAAGCTGGCCTTCCTGCTCTCCCTCGTGCCCTACCTGATGGACCACGACCGGGTGAGCGTCGCGGATGCCGCGGCGCACTTCGGCGTGCCCCCCGAGCAGATCCGGCAGGCTGTGCGGCTCATCGCGGTCTCGGGCGTACCGGGGGAGACCACGCAGTACCAGCACGACGATCTGTTCGACATCGATTGGGACGCCTTCGAGCAGGACGACGAGATCGCGATCACCCATCTCGTGGCGATCGATGAATCGCCGCGCTTCTCCGCCCGCGAGGCAGCGGCTCTGATCGCAGGCCTGCAGTATCTGTCCGGGCTCCCCGAACAGGCCGATCGCGACGTCGTGGGTTCACTCATGGCCAAACTCTCGCGCGGAGCATCGGCGGCCCCGAGCGAGGTCGCCGTGGGATCCGGCGACCTGGACGAGGCTCTGGCGACGATCAGGAGATCGGTCGCGACCGCCCGTTCGCTCGCGTTCGACTACCTCAACGCGCGCGGCGAGCGGGAGCGGCGCACTGTCGACCCGCTCCGCGTGGAATCCCTCGACGCCGACTGGTACGTCCGAGCCTGGGACCACGGTCGGCAGGCCGTCCGGACCTTCCGGCTCGATCGGATGTCGGGTCTCGACGTGACGGACGAGCCCGCGAGTGCCGAGGGACGGGACGTCGTCCTGCCCGAGACCCTCTTCCAGGCGTCGCCCGACGATCTGAGCGTCGAGCTCGAGCTCTCGGAGGCGGCACTGCCTCTCGTGGACGACTGGATCGGTGGCAGCGAGCGGCGACGTGTCGACCCGGATCGTGTCCGTGTCACGGTTCGGCTGGCGCACTACGGCGCCCTCACGAGGCTCGTCGCGGGTCTCGCGGGTCTCGCCACGGTGGTCGGACCTCCCGATGCTCGGGCGACCGTGGAGAGATGGGCGGGCGACGCTCTCGCGAACTACGCGACCGGCGGCGGTTCTCCCAGCCCAGCCACCGGTCCGGCACGGTAGACTCGCCGTACACCGACCCCCTTGGAGGATCGCGCATGTTGGGCAACCTCACCGGATGGCATCTCGTCATCATCCTCGTCATCGTCCTGCTGCTGTTCGGCGCGACTCGACTCCCCGCCCTCACTCGGAGCATCGGACAGTCCGTCCGGATCTTCAAGAAGGAGGTCAGGGACGACGACTCGACGACGTCGTCGACCACCGGTTCCACCTCGGGAGTCCACACGGACGAGAGCCCCGTGACCCCCAGCGCGTCGGCTCGACGCGACGCCGACACGACGCCGTAACCGGCCGTGCCCGCGAAACAACGCCGGCAGAGAAATACCGAGGGGCGGATGTCGCTCGGGCAGCACCTGCTCGAGCTGCGGAAGCGGCTCTTCATCTCCGCGCTCGCGATCGTCGTCGGTATGATCGTCGGCTTCATCGTGGCCGAGCCCGTGATCCGAGCGATGTCGCGGCCCATCACGGAGCTCGCGGAGCGGATGAACGCGAGCCTCAACTTCGAGACGGTGACCTCCGGCTTCGACCTCTACATGAAGATCGCTCTGACGGTCGGCATCGTCGTCTCGGCACCGGTCTGGCTCTACCAGATCTGGGCGTTCCTCGTCCCAGGCCTCAAACGGCGTGAGATCGGCTACGCCCTCGGTTTCCTCGGCGCGGCCCTCCCGCTGTTCTTCGGGGGAGCGGCCGCCGGGTGGTTCGTCATGCCCCACATCGTCGAGCTCATGGCGGGATTCATCCCCGAGGGGTCGAGCGGCATCTACACCGCGAGCTACTTCTTCGACTTCGTGCTCAAACTCGTCCTCGCCGTCGGAATCGCCTTCGTGCTCCCCGTGTTCCTCGTCCTGCTCAACTTCGTCGGCGTGCTGTCGGCGTCCTCCATCATCAAGGCCTGGCGTTGGGCCATCCTCGCGATCATGGTGTTCTGCGCCCTCGCGACTCCGGCCGCCGACGTGATCTCGATGTTCCTCCTGGCGATCCCGATGATCATCCTCTACTTCGCCGCCTACGGCGTGACGGTCCTGCATGATCGTCGCGCGGCGCGACGCGTGTCGGCGCGCGAGGCGGAGTTCGCGGTGTGAGCGAGACGCTCTCCCCGGCCGAGCGGTACGCGGCCTCCCGACGAACGGCCCTCGTCCGTGCCTTCCGCGAGGGCCTGAGGTTCGACCTCGACCCCTTCCAAGAGGCCGCGTGCGAGCGCCTCGAGGCGGGGCGCAGCGTGCTCGTCGCCGCTCCCACGGGCGCCGGGAAGACGATCGTCGCCGAGTTCGCCGTGTTCCTCGCGATGCGCCAGGAACGCGCCAAGGTGTTCTACACGGCCCCGATGAAGGCGCTCAGCAACCAGAAGTACGCCGAGTTCGTCGACGCCTACGGGGCCGAGAACGTCGGGCTGCTCACCGGCGACACGAACATCAACTCGGGCGCTCGTGTGGTGGTGATGACCACCGAGGTTCTCCGCAACATGCTGTACGCGGACTCGCGACTTCTCGAGGACCTCGCGTTCGTCGTGATGGACGAGGTGCACTACCTCGCGGATCGCTTCCGGGGGGCGGTGTGGGAGGAGGTCATCATCCACCTCCCACAGAGCGTTCGGCTCGTCTCCCTCAGTGCGACGGTGTCGAACGCCGAGGAGTTCGGGGACTGGCTGCACACCGTGCGCGGCGACACCGACGTCATCGTCTCGGAGGAGCGTCCCGTGCCCCTCGACCAGCACGTGCTCATGGGCGGACGTCTCCTGGACCTCTTCGACGCCAAGACCTCTGGCGACGAGCCGAACGTCAACCCCGAGCTCGTCCGTCTCGCGCAGTTCGGCGGGCGGAGCCTTCCCACGAAGCAGTACGACGACGTCAGCCGGTATCACCGCCGGCGAGGGCCGCAGCGCCACGAACGGACCTCGCGGGCGAAGATCGTCGAGCTGCTCGGAGAGCACCACCTCCTGCCCGCGATCTTCTTCATCTTCAGCCGTGTCGGCTGCGACCAGGCTGTGCGTGAAGTCGTCCGCGCCGGCGTGCGGCTGACCGAGCAGCACGAACGTCACGAGATCCGCGCGGTGATCGACGAGCGCACGAGCAACTTCCAGGACGAGGACTTGGCTGTCCTCGGCTACTGGGAATGGCGCGACGGTCTCGAGCGGGGTGTCGCGGCCCACCATGCCGGCATGCTGCCCGCCTTCAAGGAGGTCGTGGAAGAGCTGTTCCAGCGCAAGCTCCTGAAGGCCGTCTTCGCGACCGAGACACTCGCCCTCGGGATCAACATGCCGGCGCGCACGGTCGTACTCGAGAAGCTCGAGAAGTTCAACGGAGAGGCGCGCGTCCCGATCACGTCGGGGGAGTACACGCAGTTGACGGGCCGGGCCGGGCGACGGGGCATCGACGTCGAGGGCCACGCTGTCATCCAGTGGGTCGAGGGCCTCCACCCGCAAGCCGTCGCCTCGCTCGCCTCCCGTCGCAGCTACCCCCTCAACTCGAGCTTCCGTCCCACTTACAACATGGCCGTGAACCTCATCGACCGGTTCGGGCGCCGCAGGACGCGCGAGATCCTGGAGTCCTCCTTCGCCCAGTTCCAGGCGGATCGCGCTGTGGTCGACCTCGCTCGGAAGGTGCGCGACCAGGAAGGGTCGCTCGAGGGCTACGCCGAGGCGATGCGCTGCCATCTCGGCGACTTCGCGGAGTACGCATCCATCCGGCGTGAGCTCGGAGACCTCGAGAAGCAGCGACCGGATGCCGGATCGGCGGCGAAACGCGAGCGACGATCGCGCCAGATCGCCTCGCTGAAGAAGCGGATGAAGGCCCACCCGTGCCACGGGTGCTCCGACCGGGAGAAGCACGCGCGCTGGGCCGAGCGTTGGTTCCGGCTCCGCCGGGAGACCGATACGCTTCGCCGACAGATCAACACGCGTACGGGAGCCGTCGCGAAGGTCTTCGATCGCGTCGTCGACGTCCTCGTGGAACTCGGCTACCTCGTCGAGGGCTCGGGTCCCGGCGGGATCTCCCTCGCCACCCAGGGCCAGTCGCTCAAGCGTATCTACGGTGAACGCGACCTGCTCGTGGCCGAATGCCTCCGCCGCGGTCTCTGGAACGACCTCGACGCTCCGAGCCTCGCCGCGTTGGCCTGCTGCCTCGTCTACGAGCCGCGGCGCGACGACACCGACGTCCCCGAGAACTATCTGCCCCGAGGTCGCTTCCGCACAGCCCTCACCGCCACGCAAGAGGTCTGGAGTGTCCTGGACGACGTCGAGCAGGCCCATCGGCTGCCAGGGAGTAACGTTCCGGCCAACGGCCTCGCACTCGCGATGTACAAGTGGGCGTCGGGCTCGCCTCTCGACGTGGTCCTCCGCGACGCCGACCTCGCCGCCGGCGACTTCGTACGCTGGTGCAAGCAGACGATCGATCTGCTCGACCAGCTCTCGACCGTCGCGGATCCGCCGGTGGGTGTGACGGCGCGACTCGCGCTCGATTCTGTGAGACGCGGGATCGTCGCGTACAGCTCGGTATGACGATCGGGACGATCGTCCAGGTTGCCGATCGTAGGCTTACGAGGTGACCCGAACCCACAACGCCGCGACGAGTCCTCCCGCGAACGCGATGACCTCGGCCACCGATGCGCCGATCGTGCCGCTCTGGGCCGCTCTCCTTCTGGCCGTGGGCGCCGGGCCGGTGCTCGATGCCGGATTCCCCGACCTCGGCGTGTGGCCCCTCGCGTTCGTCGGTATCGCGATCGTACTCGTGGCGGTGATCGGTCGCCGGGCCGGGACGTCCTTCCTCGTCGGATTCGTGGCCGGGTTGTCGTTCTACCTCGTGCACGTGTCGTGGACGGCGCTCTACCTCGGTCCCGTTCCGTGGGTAGCGCTCTCGACTCTCGAGTCGCTGTTCTTCGGTGCCGGAGCCCTGCTCATCACCCTCGCCTTCCGCTGGTTCCCGCGCATCTGGTCCGGCCCCGTCGCCCGGATCGGCGTCCTGCCGGTCCTCGTGGCGGCACTGTGGACAGCGCGCGAGATGGTCGCCGGGACGTGGCCATACGGCGGATTCGCGTGGGGGAGGGTGGCGCTCAGCCAGTCGGAGAGCCCGTTCGCCCCGCTGGTGGCCTGGGTCGGCATCTCGGGACTCAGCTTCATCATGGTGGCCATCGTGGCGGTTGCCGTGCAGGTCCTTCGCGAGCCGGCCCCGGGGCTCGGCCGTAGGATGGCCGTCCCCGCTGTGCTCGTCGTCGCCGCGCTCGCGATTCCGGCCTGGCCGACGTCCGTCTTCGGAACCTCCCGCATCGCAGCGGTCCAGGGGAACATCAAGGCCGGGTATTTCGACGCGGCGGATCGTGAGCCCGGCGATCTCATTCTCGGACAGCTCGACGCCAGCCTCCCGATCGTGGGGGAGGGCGTCGACATGATCGTCTGGCCGGAAGGTGCGAGCGAGTACGACCCGGCCACGGTGCCGGCCGCCGCGCAGGCCCTCACGACGTTGAGCGAACTCGCCGGCGGAGCGCCGATCATCCTGGGGACGAACCAGGAACGGGACGAACGGGTCTACAACACGTCCGTGCTGTGGGAGAACGGTCGCGTGGAGGACTGGTACGACAAGAAGCACCCGGTGCCGTTCGGTGAGTACGTCCCCGACAGGGAGTTCTGGGAGCCCTTCGCGCCGGACCTCATCGGGCTCATCGGGCGCGACTACACGCCGGGCACTCGGGACGGCGTCTTCGACGTGAACGGTGTCATCGCCGGGATCAACATCTGCTTCGACATCGTCGACGACGCGGTCATCCGCGACTCGGTGGACCGGGGAGCCCAGGTGCTCCTGGCGCAGACCAACAACGCCGATTTCGGTCGCACGGACGAGAACCAGCAGCAGCTCGCCATCACGCGGCTGCGCGCGATCGAGACGTCGCGGAGCGTCGTCAGCATCTCGACGGTCGGTCTCAGCGCCATCATCGGTCCGAGCGGTGAGACCATCTCGACCGTGCCAGCGTACGAGCCCGGCGCGCTCGTCGAGGATGTGCCGCTCTCGCGTGATCTGACGCCGGCGGTCGTCCTCGGCGGTCAACTCGAAGGGCTTATCGTCGGGTGGGGGCTCGGCACCCTCGTGATCGCCGGTCTCCTCGGAGCGCGTCGCCGTCGCGGCTGATCGCGCAGCCCGAAGAGGCGCTGGGCGAGGAGCTGCCTCATCGCCGCGGCAACGACGAAGCACCGGACGTTTCCGTCCGGTGCTTCGGTGTGTGTGCGAGAGAACGGCCCGGTCAGGCGCCGATCTTGTGTTGTCCGCGTCGGGCGCGGAGGAAGTCGAGACGCTCCTGGAGGAGCTCTTCGAGTTCGGCGCGCGTGCGACGCTCGAGGAGCATGTCCCAGTGCGTACGGGGCGCCTTGACGTCGCCGTGGTCGATGTCGACGGGCTTGCTGTCCACCATCAGGACGGCTTCCGCACCGCACGTCTTGCACTCCCAGGTGTCGGGGGCATCGGCGTCGGCGGCGAAGACGAGAACGGTGTCGTTCCCGCAGGTGGCGCACGAGTACTCGTGAGCGATCCGCTCCGAGAACACGACCCCTTCTTCGCTCTGCAGGCTCTGTGATCCGAGGCGCATTCCGCGCAGGCTGCGATCTGCCATTGTGTGGTCTCCTCTCGCATTGTGTGGTCCGTCAAGTTATAACGCGTCAAGCTGGGTTTTCTCTTCCAACGACCGTGATGCTCCCAGGTCGCGCCCAGTTTCAGATGGAGGTTCGGAGCGCTCGAGCGGCCAGATCGCTCCGGTCCGTCACGATACCGTCGACGCCGAGTGCGACGAGGCGCCACATGTCGTCGGGGTCGTCGACGGTCCAGACGTGCACCTCGACACCCGCCGCGTGGAATGTCCTGATCGTCCGGTGCGTGACGACGGCGATTCCGCGATGACGTTCCGGCACCTGCACGCACGGGACGCCCCGCAGAATACGACGAACGATCCCCGAGAGCCCGAGCCGTGCGGGGAGGAGAGCGAGGGCCACGAGGTCGCTCGACGCACTCGTGGCGACACCGGGGAGGGCTCGAACGGCGTTCGACCGCGTGCGCGCGTCGAAGGAGGTCACGAGGACGCGGTCTGTGGCCGCGGCCGTCCGGATGGCATGGGCGACGGCCTGTACCGCTCCGGGTGCTTTGACGTCGATGTTGAATCGCGTGCGGGGGAGTGCCTCGAGCGCGTCGAGCAGGCGGGGAGGGTGGTTCCCGCCTCCGAGGTCGATCGAGTCGAGTTCCGCCATCGACGTGCGCGCGATCTCGACTGAACGGCCACCGACACGGAAGACGGGGTCGTGCGCGAGGACCGCGACTCCATCGGACGTCACGTGGGCGTCCGTCTCGACGTAGTCGGCCCCGGTGTCGACGGCTGCCCGGAACGCCGACACGGTGTTCTCCGGCACGTGGGTCGCGAGCCCACGGTGGGCGAACACCCGGGGGAGCGGGGAGTCGAAGTATCGAGAGGTCATGCGTGTCTCCTGCCCTTGGTAGTCTCGGGGCTGGCCCCAGCTTGGCATGCGCTCCGTCGGAGTACCCGCTCGCTCGCGGGCCGCCGTCCCACTGGAGAGGAACTACCGTGTCACACCCCCTCGCGCCCGGATCCCTCGAGGGCAAGAACGTCCTCGTCACCGGCTCGTCCCGCGGCATCGGCGCCGACACCGTCCGCTACTTCGCGGCCGCCGGCGCCAACGTCGTCATCAACTTCCGCAACAAAGAGGCACGCGCGATCAAGCTCGCTGACCAGATCCGGTCAGAGGGAGGCACCGCCCTCACCGTCGGGGCCGACCTCACGGATGCGGACTCGGTCGCGGCCATGGCCGCCACGATCGCGGAGGCCTACGGCTCGCTCGACATCCTCGTGCTCAACGCCTCGGGCGGGATGGAGAGCGGGATGGCCGAGGACTACGCGATGGTGCTCAACCGCGACGCGCAGGTGCGGGTGGTCGACGCCATGCTGCCGCTGCTCGGTCGTGGATCACGCATCGTCTTCGTGACGAGCCACCAGGCCCACTTCATCCACTCGACGCCGACCATGCCGGAGTACGAGCCCGTGGCACGCTCGAAGCGTGCGGGCGAGGATGCGCTGCGCGGCCGTGTCGAGGAGTTCGAGGCCGCCGGAATCGAGTTCGTCGTGGTCTCCGGCGACATGATCGAGGGCACCATCACGGCGACCCTGCTCGAGCGGGCGAACCCGGGGGCGATCTCGGCGCGCAAGGAGGCGGCAGGCCGGCTCTTCAATGTGTCCGAGTTCGCCGCCGAGGTCGCTGCCGCGGCGGTGGAGCCCATCGGCGCCGATCACACCCGTTACGTCGGCGACGTCTCGGACTTCGGCGGCCACTGAAGCGAACGCGCTGGACGATACGAACGCGCGGCTCGGACGGAATCGCTCCGTCCGAGCCGCGCGTTCGTGCATGCTCTTTCCTAGGCGCTCAGGCGCGGGTAGTCGGTGTAGCCCGTCGCGTCGGGACCGTAGAACGTGGCGGGGTTCGGCTCGTTCTCGGGGTGGCCGCCCTTCCATCGCTCGACGAGGTCCGGGTTCGCGATCGCGAGACGACCGACGGCGACGGCGTCGGCCGCGCCGCTCTCCACGAGCTGTTCGGCCTCTTCCTTCGTGGTGACGCGGCCGAAGCCGCTGTTGGCGATGAATGCGCCGTCGAACCGGCCACGCAGATCCTGGACGAGCTCCCCGTTCGGCTCAGCGTGCAGCACGCTGAGGTAGGCGAGTCCGAGCGGCGAGATGCCATCGACGACGGCCTCGTAGGTCGCCCGCACATCGTCCGTGTCCGTCTCCGCGACGTCCTGGATGTTATGAGCGGGGGAGAGACGCAGCCCGACGCGACCGGCACCGATCTCCTCGGCGACCGCGCGCACGACCTCTACGACGAACGAGGCACGCGCCTCGGGCGAGCCGCCATAACCGTCCTCGCGCTGATTGGACGCGGGGGACAGGAACTCGTGGAGCAGGTAGCCGTTGGCGCCGTGCACCTCGACTCCGTCGAACCCGGCGTCGATCGCACGGCGAGCCGCCGCGACGAACTCGTCACGGACGACCGCGAGCTCCTCGGTCGTCAGGGCGTGCGGAACCGGGTAGGGCTTCTTGCCGGCGGGCGTGCGGACGTCCCCGCTGATCGCGATCGCGCTCGGCGCGACGATGCGCGACGTGCCGGTGATGTCGGTGTGGGACACACGGCCGCCGTTCATGAGCTGCATGACGATTCGTCCGCCCCCTTCGTGCACGGCCTCGGCGACACGGGCCCAGCCGGCGGCCTGCTCATCGGTCGCGATGCCCGGCTGACCGGGGTAGGCCTTGGACTCGGCGGACGGGAAGGTACCCTCGGTGACGATGAGTCCGAGACCGGCACGCTGTGCGTAGTGCTCGACGTTCAGATCGCTGGGCACACCGTTGCTGTGCGAGCGGGTCCGAGTGAGAGGCGCCATCACGACGCGGTTCCCGAGCTCGAGGTCTCCTGCTGTGAGGGGAGTGTAGAGATCCATGCTGTCCTTCCGTTGCGGCGCGCTTTCGCGCCATCCGGACGCAACGCCTCCGAACGGACCGTATTCCCGATCGCTCCTGACGGTTTGGTGTGGGCCGGGGATCGGCGTTGAATGGACAGGTGAAGGCAACCGATCTCCCCCTCCTGTCCACGCCCGGCCGACCGAGCATCCACCCGACCGAGGACGTCGCCGTCGTGTCCGTGACACGGCCCGACCTCGGTGCCGACGCATACGTCGGGCAACTGTGGAGTGTCCGTCTCGACGGCGGAACTCCTCGGCGGCTGACGCGGGGCTTCCGCGACACGGCCCCGCAGTACTCGCCGGACGGTTCGCTCATCGCGTTCTTGCGGGCGGCCCCGGGGGAGTCGCCGCAGCTGCACGTCGTCGCAGCGGTCGGGGGCGAGCCCGTGGCGGTCACGGACGAGCTGCTCGGTATCTCAGACATCGCCTGGTCGCCCGATTCGACCCGTCTTGCATACACGGCCCGTGTCGCCGAGCAGGGACGCTACGGATCCGTCCAGGAGATCGGACCGGCGGCCGAGGCGCCCCGACGCTTCACGACGCGTACCTACCGCGCGAACGGCGTCGGTTACACGACGGATCGGCGCGCCGCCCTCTTCCTCGTGGACGTGCCCGACGTGTCGGCCGAGCCCGCCGTGCAGCCCGTGCCGGAGCGCTCGGGGGAGAAGCCCGAGACCGTGGTGACGGTTCCCCTCGCGACGCGCCTCACGAACGTCGACGCCGACGTCTCGCACCCGGTCTTCACCCCCGACGGTTCGGCCGTCGCCTTCGTCGCCTCGCTGCACGAGACCGCGGACACGGACCGGGTCTCCGACGTCTTTCGAGTGGACATCGATGGGGCGGGGGAGCCGCGGAGGATCTCGAGCGGCGACGCGCGACGATCCATCGCGGTCGCGGCGTTCTCGCCGGACGGCATCCTGCATGTCCTCGCGCAAGAGGTGGGTGAGAGCGGTCGCGATTTCGTCGCCCGCAACACCTCGCTGTATCGCATGGCGACCCCGGACGATCCGGCGGACGTCCTCACGGATGTGGCCGACACCGACCTCGGAGAGGTGTCGGAGATCGCGTTCACGTCGGACGGATCGATCGTCGTCCTCAACCGCGTGCGCGGAGCCGTCCGGGCGGAGCGTCTCGAGGCCGACGGTTCACGGGTCCTGCTGACGTCGGACACCGATGTCGTCTCGAGCATCGCCGCATCGGGTGAGCGGATCGTCGGGGTCGTGGCGGGCGCGAGCGACGCCGGTGAGGTCGCCGTTCTCGGGGGTGAGTCGCCCGTCGTGCTCACGGACTTCTCCGCGGGCCTCCGGGATGCCGGCGTTCTCCCGGTGGAACGTCACTCCATCACGGGCCGCAGCGGTCAGATCATCGAGGGCTGGCTCGTGAAGCCTCGCGGAGCAGGTCCGTTCCCGACCCTCCTCATGATCCACGGGGGACCGTTCGCCGCCTACACCGGAGCCCTGTTCGACGAATCGCAGGTCTACGCGGACGCCGGGTACGCCGTGGTCTACTGCAATCCACGCGGCGCGGCCGGCTTCGGCGAGGCGTTCGGGCGATCCATCAAGAACGCCATGGGAACGGTCGACCACGAGGACGTCATCGACTTCTTCGACGGTGTGCTCGCGGCCGACGGATCCCTCGACGCCGATCGCGTCGGCATCCTCGGCGGGAGCTACGGCGGGTATCTCACCGCGTGGATCACCGGCCACGATCACCGGTTCGCCGGCGCCATCGTGGAGCGCGGTTTCCTCGATCCCGAGCTCTTCGTCGGCACGAGCGACATCGGCGACTTCTTCGGCGATGAATACGTCGGCACGTCGGCGGAGGACATCGCACGCCAGAGCCCGCAAGCGCACGTCGGGTCGGTGACGACCCCGACGCTCGTCCTGCACTCGGCCGACGACCTGCGGTGCCCGCTGTCGCAGGCCGAGCGGTACTACGCCGCGCTGAAGCGCAACGGGGTCGACGCCGAACTCGTCGTCTTCCCCGGAGAGAACCACGAACTCAGTCGGGCCGGCCGACCGCGTCACCGTCAGGATCGCTTCGACGTCATCCTCGACTGGTGGGCGCGCGTCCTCCCGGTGTGAGTCGCGCTCGATCGGGCCTGTCAGGCCCGATCGAGCCCCTCTTCGCATTACGCTGATAATGCACATTATGTCAGGTCGATCTGGTGTGGCTGTCCCCTCTCGACGACGTGGAACGCCAACGACGGGGCGTCAGAGTGTCGAGCCCTCAGAAATCGTTCGCGTCGTTCGAGCCGTTCGTCTGTGAGGAGACGGATCTGATGTGGATGTTGCGGCTCAAGCGGATGACGGGACGAATCAGGAGTTCGATGGATCCCGCGAGGAAGAACCACGTGCCTGTCGTCGTCGTGCTCTCGTCGAAGAACAGGATGCTCCCGACGATGAACCAGACGGCGATGAGAGCGTCGTTGAGGATCGAGAGCGTCTCGTAGCGATTGTGGAGGACCAGGGTCCTGTCCCCCAGCTCGATGTCGAGGTCTTTGCCCATCAGTGCCCGCGCAGCCGCTCGATCTCGCGTCGGTCGCGCTTGGTCGGCCGCCCGCTCCCCCGGTCCCGCTCGACTGTGGCGGGCACCTCGGCACGCGGCGGCTTCGGCGGAGTCAGGTCGGTGTAGTTCTCCGAGGCCACGCTCGCCGAGGCTCGCTTCGTGAGCAGTCCCCGCACCACGACGATGCGCTCGTCGACGAGGCGGACGCGCACCTCGTCCCCGACCGACACCGATTGGGCGGGCTTGGCGCGCTCCCCGTTCACACGGACGTGACCGGCCTTACAGGCCGCTGTCGCGGCCGAGCGGGTCTTCGCGAGCCGGACACCCCAGATCCAACTGTCGACTCGGACCGTCGCCATGGCAGGTCGTCCCTCTCCCGACTACTCGTTGCCGATCTTCTTGTCAGCGGCCTTCTTCGCGTCCTCGATCTGCCCGCTGAACTTCCCGCCGCTCGCCTTGTCGGCCGCGGCGGCGATGCCGTCGAGGATCGAGTCGCTCGTCTTCTCGGCCTTCTCGCTCTTCAGCGCCTTCGTCACCCGTTCGTCCTTCAAGAACTCCTGGGCCTTCTTGGAGATGTCCTCGATCGCCATGTCGATCCTTCCATGCGGCCGGTCCCCCGGCGTTCGTCCCTCGGCGCGAGTACCGCGACCGACGGTCCTACTGGTCCTGCTGCGGCCTCGGCGCTCAGCTCTCGCCGAATCCGGATTCGATGAGCTCAGCGAGGGCGTCGACCGCTTGGCGTCCGTCCGGCTGCGAGCTCACGAGGTCCACGGTCGTCCCGGCGGTGAGGCCGAGCCCCATGATGGCGAGCAGGCTCTTCGCGTCCTTGCCGTTGACGGTGACCGTCGCGTCGAAGCGTGACGCGAGCTTAACGAACTCGGCGGCCGGTCGTGCGTGCAGTCCGTCCCGGTTGACGAGCGTGACCGATCGGGCGTAGGGGCCGTCGGCCGTGGTCGCCGCCTCGCCCTCTTTCGACTCGAGGTCGACCGGCGCGTCGCCGGAGCCCTCCCCCGCGCCCGCGGTCGACGAGTTGGCCGTGGCCGCCGCGGCGGCGACGGCCTCGAGGTCGGATCCGGTGGCGGCGGCCACGGCGGCCGCCACGGCGCCCTCGACGAGAGGCGCGTCGGCGATGGCGACGCGCGCGCGGTCGCCGTCGTCGAGGAAGTCGATGGCGGTCTCCGCGGTGAGGACCGCCGAGCCGAGGTCGCACAGCACGACGACGCCGTCGCCGCTGTCCGCGGCCGAGAGTCCCGCCGACACACGATCGAAGCTCGTCCCGATGCGGCCGTCGTCGGTGCCGCCCGCCGCGATGATCGCGACACCCTCGGCCATCTGCGCGGCGAGTTCGACGAGGCCCTCTGCGATCTTCCCGCTGTGGGACACGATGAGGAGCCCGACCGTCATCCGGCCACCTCCACGGCGGCGCGGAGGATGAGGGAGCTCGATTGCGCGCCGGGATCGCGGTGCCCGACGGCCCGCTCGCCGAGATAGCTCGCACGTCCCTTATGTGCGACGAGCGGCTCCGTGTCCCGAGCGCCGGTCTCCGCGGCCTGCGCGGCCGCTTCCAGCACGCTCTTCTCGTCCTGACCGCCCTCGGCGGCGCGAGCGGCGGAGTCGACGGCCGGGGTCCAGGCGTCGATCATCGTCTTGTCACCGACGGCGGCCTTGCCGCGGAGGACCACCCCGTCCCTGGCCGCCGTGAGGAGGTCGACGAGCGATGCGCTGTCGAGGTCCTCCCGACCGGCGACGGCCCCGGCGGCCTTGAGGTACGCCGTCCCGAAGAGCGGTCCGGATGCCCCTCCGACCGTCGAGATGAGGGTCGTCGCCACGAGCTTGAAGACGTCGGCCGGGGTCGATCCCTCGGGGAGGGTGTCGAGCTTCGCCACGACGGCAGAGAAGCCCCTGTCGAGGTTCTCGCCGTGGTCACCGTCTCCGATCTCGCGGTCGAGCGTGATGAGCTCGACCCGGTGTTCGGCCACGACGTCGGCGGACCGACGGATCCAGGCGATCGCCCAGTCTGTTCCGAGTGTCATACGTTCTCTCCGTTCCGAGGCCGTCGTCGGCCCCGCTCGATCATCGTCCCCATCGGAGGGCGGCCGTCTGCACCGGTGCGTCCCAGAGCTCGGTGGTCTCGTCGTCGAGCTTGAGCACGGAGATCGACGCGCCCTGCATCTCGAGCGCGGTGATGTAATTGCCCACGAGGTTCCGCACGACGGTGATCCCGCGCGATGCGAGGACCTCGACGGCGTGACGATACATGATGTACAGCTCGACGAGCGGCGTGCCGCCCATGCCGTTGACGAACAGCAGTACGGAGTCGCCGGACGAGAAGGGGAGATCGGACAGGATCGGCTCGAGGAGACGCTCGACGATCGCGTCGGCCGGTTCCAGGGGGATGCGCTCGCGGCCGGGTTCGCCGTGGATCCCGATGCCGATCTCGATCTCGTCGTCGCCGAGGGTGAAGCTCGGTTCGCCCGCGTGCGGCACCACACACGGCGTCAGCGCGACTCCCATGGTGCGAACGTTCGCGTTGACGCGCTCGGCGATCGCGGCGACCTCGTCGAGGGAGTCCCCTCGTTCGGCGGCCGCCCCCGCGATCTTCTCGACGAGCACCGTGCCGCCGACGCCCCGTCGACCGGCCGTGTAGAGGGAGTCCTGCACGGCGACGTCGTCGTCGGTGACGACGGTGCGCACCTCGATGCCGTCGGCCGCGGCGAGGTCGGCCGCGGTCTCGAAGTTCAGGACGTCGCCTGTGTAGTTCTTCACGATGTGGAGGACGCCGGCGCCGCCGTCGACGGCCTTCGTCGCCGCGACGATGGGGTCGGGTGTCGGCGAGGTGAAGACGGGGCCGGGCACCGCGGCGCCGAGCATCCCGTAGCCGACGAATCCGCCGTGCAGCGGCTCGTGGCCGCTCCCCCCGCCGCTCACGATACCGACGACGCCCTGGACCGGAGCATCAGCGCGCACGATGAACAGAGGGTCGCTCGACACGGTGACGATGTCGGCATGGGCTGATGCGAATCCGGCCACCGATTCCTGGACGACGTTCTTCGGGTCGTTGATGAGCTTCTTCATTGAAATCTCCGCCACTTCCTCGTTCGATCGGATCCGGCTGGTCCGTCACTGCACACCGTACGCCGGAAGACTGTGCGTGCGGAAGACGACGAGAGGTCAGTCGGACGGCGTCCGCGTCGCGCGCACCCAGTCGTCGAGAGTCCGCGTCGCCGCGCCCGAATCGACGGCCTCAGCCGCGAGCGCCATCGCCGCCGCGAATCGGTCGACGAAACTCTCCTGCGCCCGCGCGGGATCCTCAGCGAGCCGATAGGCGACGATCCCCGCCGCCGCGTTGAGCAGCACGATGTCGCGCACAGGGCCGCTCTCGCCCGCGAGCGTCCGCCGGACGATTTCCGCGTTGTGCTCCGGCGTCCCTCCCCGCAGATCCTCGATCCGGGCTCGGGCGATCCCGAGGTCCCGCGGGTCGAGGTCGTGCTCGGTCACCGAGCCCCTGCTGACCTCCCACACGTGAGAGTGCCCCGTCGTGGTCAGCTCGTCGAGACCGTCGTCACCACGGAAGACGAGGGCGGTCGCGCCACGCGTGCGGAACACGCCCACGATCAGCGGCACGCGCGCGAGCGACGCGACACCTACGGCCGAGGCCTCCGGCCGCGCCGGGTTGCACAGCGGACCGAGGAAGTTGAACACCGTGGGGATACCGAGTTCCGCCCGCACCGCGCCGGCGTGGCGGAAGCCCGGGTGGAACGCCGATGCGAAGGCGAAGGTGATGCCGACGTCGGCGACCGTCGCCGCGACCCGCTCGGGCGACAGTCCGAGGTCGATCCCGAGGGCGGCGAGCACGTCGCTCGAACCCGACTTCGAGCTCGCGGCCCGGTTGCCGTGCTTGATCACGGGGATCCCCGTGGCCGCCGCGACCACCGAGGACATCGTGGAGATGTTGACGGTGCCGAAGCGGTCTCCCCCGGTTCCGACGATGTCGAGGGCCATCGAATCCGCCGGCAGAGGGACGGCATGCTCGAGGATCGCATCGCGGAACCCCACGATCTCGTCGACCGTCTCTCCCTTGGCGCTCAAGGCCACCAGGAATCCGGCGAGCTGCGCGTCCGTCACCTCGCCTCGCATGACGCGTTGCATCGCCCAAGTGGCATCGGCGACGGTCAGGTCCTCCTTCGCGAGAAGAGAGGTGATGAGAACGGGCCATGACGGGGAATCGGTCATGATCCGATCCTAACCGTGGGTGCTTTCCCGCCTGATTCACTGCGCATTCCCGGTCGTGACTAAGGGGATCCTAAGTTCGACGACTTGTAGAATTGATCCCTGAGGTGCGCGAAAACGTCCCCGGCATCGTCCATAATGGAGGAGTGACGAGCACCCCAGTGAACTTCGCAGCGACAGCGCCGCGACTCAACAGACCGAACCCGGTGATGGTGGGTACGATCGTGTGGCTCGGAAGCGAAGTGATGTTCTTCGCCGGCCTCTTCGCGATCTACTTCTCCCTCCGCTCGATGGCGCCCGAACTCTGGGCGGAGCAGGCCAGCCTGCTCAACGTCCCGTTCGCGCTGGTGAACACGATGATCCTCGTATCGTCGTCGGTCACCTGCCAGATGGGAGTGTTCGCCGCCGAGAGACTCAGGCCGCGGTCCACCTCCGGGCACCCCAAGGACTGGGGCATGGTCGAGTGGTTCTTCCTCACCTACGCGCTCGGCGCCATCTTCGTGGCCGGCCAGATCTGGGAGTACGCCACGCTCGTGAGCGAGGGCGTGACGCTGAGTTCCGACTCTTACGGTTCGGTCTTCTACTTCACCACCGGGTTCCACGGCATCCACGTGACCGCTGGTCTCATCGCCTTCCTCCTCGTCATCGGACGCGCCTACGCGGTCAAGTCGTTCGGTCACAAGGAGGCCACGAGCGCGATCGTCGTCTCGTATTACTGGCACTTCGTCGACGTGGTCTGGATCGGCCTCTTCGTCGTCATCTACGTCCTGAAATAACCGGAGAGCACAGCACATGTTCAGAACTTCACGGAAAGCCGGGAGCCGCAAGGCGGGCAGGCGTTCGCCGCTCGCGAGCGTGTCGCTCATCGCGCTCGGACTGATGCTGTCCGGTGGGGCGTACGCCCTCGTCAGCTCCTCCACCGCCGTCGCGGACACCGCATCCACGGCCACGCAGGCGACCGTCGAGGAGGGCGAGAAGCTCTTCCAGGCCAACTGCGCCACCTGTCACGGTCTCGACCTGCAGGGCAGTGACGCGGGTCCGACCCTCATCGGTGCCGGTGAGGCCTCCGTCGACTTCCAGGTGGGCACGGGTCGCATGCCGCTCCAGGCGAACGGCGCGCAGGCCCCCGAGAAGCCCGTCCAGTTCACCGAGGAGCAGATCTCGGCCCTCGCTCAGTACGTCGGATCCGTGGCTCCCGGCCCCGCGATCCCCGAAGACCAGTACCTCGACGCCGAGGGTGACGCGTCGCGCGGCGCCGAGCTCTTCCGCGTCAACTGCGCGATGTGCCACAACGTCGCCGGTGCCGGTGGAGCGCTCACCGAGGGTAAGTACGCTCCGGCCCTCACCGGTGTCACGCCCACGCACATCTACGAGGCCATGGTCACGGGCCCGCAGAACATGCCCGTCTTCAACGACGCCAACCTCACCCCCGAGGACAAGCGCGACATCATCACCGCGCTCAAGTTCCAGGAGAACGCCGTCTCGGTCGGCGGACACCCGCTCGGTTCGCTCGGCCCGGTCGCTGAGGGCCTGTTCCTCTGGATCGCCGGTATGGGCATCATCGTGGCTCTGACCGTGTGGATCACGGCTCGATCCAACTAGTCACCCACGTCTCACAGCACGGAAAGTAGAAGGAGCAACATGGCACAGGACGGTCAGAGCACGGAGCTCACCGCCTCCGGCGACCACGACGAGGTGGAGACCCTCTCGCCGGGTACCGCCGTGGTGTCCTCCGACGCCGTCCGCGACCCCGGCCTCCCGCCGCACCGGTTGCGCGTCACGGACACGGACCCCAAGAAGGCGAAGCGGGCCGAGCGCGTGGTCTACACGCTCTTCTACCTCTCGCTCGCGGGCAGCCTCTTCGCTGTCGCCGCCTACATGGCGTTCCCGATCATCCCCGAGGACCTTCTGTCCGTCCGGTTGAACAACATGTTCATCGGTGTCGGGATCACGCTCGCGCTGCTCGGAATCGGAATCGGTGCCGTGCACTGGGGCAAGGCCCTCATGCACGACCACGAGGCCATCGACCTCCGCCACCCGGTCCGCGGTACGGACGAGACTCGCGCGCGTGCCGTCGAGATCATCCAGGAGGCGAACGAGGAGAGCGGCTTCGGCCGTCGGTCCCTCATCCGCAACACCCTCATCGGTGCGCTCGTGGCATTCCCGTTGCCGGCGGTCGTCCTCTTCCGTGGGCTGGCGCCCGAGGGTGAAGACCCGGTCGAGCTGCTCGAGAACACGGCGTGGGAGGCGGGTACCCGTCTCGCTCGCGACCCCGACGGCACACCGATCCGCGCCTCCGACGTCACGATCGGTTCGGTGTTCCACGTCATCCCCGAAGGTCTCGCCGAGATGGAGCACATGCTGGAGGAGAAGGCCAAGGCCATCGTCCTCCTCATGCGCCTCAAGCCCGAAGACCTGAACGAAGAGGAATCGAAGAAGGACTGGTCGTACAACGGCATCGTCGCTTATTCGAAGGTATGCACCCACGTCGGGTGCCCCGTCGCCCTCTACGAGCAGCAGACCCATCACCTGCTGTGCCCGTGCCACCAGTCGCAGTTCGACGTGGCCAACCATGCAGCCGTCATCTTCGGACCGGCGGCACGACCCCTTCCCCAGCTTCCCATCGCGGTGGACGACGAGGGCTACCTCGTCGCTCAGAGCGACTTCAAGGAACCCGTGGGACCGTCCTTCTGGGAGCGTCACTGATGAGCACCACTACTGAAGACCGCCCGGCGCCCGTCGCCGAGAAGCGGTCGGGCGGCGTCACCGCCGCAGCCTCCAACTACCTCGACGAGCGCACCTCGATCTCCGCGGTCGTCAAGGAGTTCGGTCGGAAGGTCTTCCCCGACCACTGGTCGTTCCTCCTCGGTGAAGTCGCTCTCTACAGCTTCGTCGTCATCCTGCTGTCGGGCACGTTCCTGACGTTCTTCTTCCAGGCCTCCATGGTCGAGGTCGAGTACGACGGTTCGTACGTGCCGCTCAAGGGTGTCGAGATGTCCGCCGCGATGGCCTCGTCCCTCGACATCTCGTTCGACATCCGTGGTGGGCTGCTCATGCGCCAGATCCACCACTGGGCTGCGTTGCTCTTCGTCGCGGCCATCGGCCTGCACATGATGCGCATCTTCTTCACGGGTGCCTTCCGCAAGCCGCGTGAGATCAACTGGGTGATCGGTTTCGTCCTCTTCATCCTTGCGATGGCCGAGGGATTCACCGGATACTCGCTCCCCGACGATCTTCTGTCCGGCAACGGTCTCCGGATCATCGACGGCATGGTCAAGGGCATCCCGCTCGTCGGAACGTGGATCTCGTTCCTGCTCTTCGGTGGGGAGTTCCCGGGCACCGCGATCGTGGGGCGTCTCTACACGCTGCACATCCTGCTGCTTCCGGCGCTCGTTCTCCTCTTCATCGCGCTGCACCTCGTGTTCGTGGTCGTCCACAAGCACACGCAGTTCGGTGGACCGGGCAAGACGCAGCAGAACGTCGTGGGCTACCCGGTGATGCCGGTGTATGCCGCGAAGGCCGGTGGGTTCTTCTTCATCGTGTTCGGCGTCATCGCCTTCCTCGCGTCCTTCTTCACGATCAACCCGATCTGGAACTACGGACCCTACGACCCGTCCCCCGTGTCGGCCGGTACCCAGCCCGACTGGTACATCGGCTTCGCGGACGGTGCGTTGCGACTCATCCCTCCGCACCTCGAGTTCGTGCTGCTCGACCGCACATGGTCGTTCAACATCATCATCCCGTTGGCGGCTCTCGGCCTGTTCATCGTCCTCGCGTTGATCTACCCCTTCATCGAAGCGTGGATCACGGGAGACAAGCGTGAGCACCACATCCTCGACCGACCGCGCAACGCGGCCACCCGCACCGCGATCGGCGCTGCCGGCCTCACGTTCTACGCCGGTCTGTGGGCCGCGGCCAGCTCGGACATCATCGCGACGCACTTCATGGTCACGATGGAGGGCGTGATCCACACGCTGCAGGCCGTCGTGATCGTCGGTCCGTTCATCGCCTACTTCCTCACGAAGCGCATCTGTCTCGCGCTTCAGAAGAAGGACCGCGAGATCGTGCTCCACGGCTACGAGTCGGGACGGATCATCCGCTTGCCCGGTGGAGAGTACATCGAGAAGCACGAGCCGATCGACGAGTACCAGCGTTGGAAGCTCGTGAGCTACCACGACTACAAGCCGCTCATGATCCGCCCGAATTCGCGTGGAAAGATCTCCGTAGGGCAGAAGGCCCGCGCGTCGCTCTCGCGCTGGTTCTTCGAGGACCGCATCGCCCCGCCGTCGCGCGGCGAGATCGAGGCCTCGCACGGCGACCACTGATCAACTGATCCGGTGAACGGCCCCCTCCCCGACTGTCGATAGAATCGACAGTCACCAGGAGGGGGCCGTTTCTGTCATGACCATCGAACGACGTCGTCGGACGCCTAGGCCTGATCCGATCCGAGGGCGCGCAGCCCGCAGGATCCTCGTGGCCGGGGCGTCCGGAGCGGGTAAGAGCACGATGGCGCTCGCCCTGTCCGAGCGACTCAGCCTGCCGTACACCGAACTCGATTCGTTGTACCACGGGCCCTCCTGGACGCCGCGAGAGACCTTCGTCGCCGATGTGGCGGAGATCACGGCGGCGGATGCCTGGGTCAGCGAGTGGCAGTACCGGAGCGTACGACCGCTCCTCCTGGAGCGGGCCGAGCTCATCGTATGTCTGGACTACAGTCGCGTTCTCGTGATGAGCCGGGTGCTTCGGCGCACCGTGCGCCGCCGCCTACGCCGCGAAGAATTGTGGAACGGGAATCGCGAGCCCGCACTGCACACGTTCTTCACGGATCCCGACCACATCGTTCGCTGGTCGTGGTCGACGTTCGGCCGGAACCGACGGACGTTGCGCGAACTCGACCACACGCCCCCGGTCGGACTCCAGGTCGTGCGGCTACGATCGCCCCGGGCCGCGCGACGCTGGCTCGACTCCCTCTCCCCCACCTCCTGACGACGAAGGCCCCCTCGCTCGAGCGAGAGGGCCTTCGAAGAAGCAGGGCGGAGACTTTATCAGCCGCCGGCCGGGAGGATCTTCTTGTAGAACTCGGCGGTGACCTCGTACCCGAGGCGTCGGTAGAACTCGCCGGCTCGGGAGGTCGACATCGTGAGGCGCCGTACGCCGCGCTCCATCGCGTACAGCTCGTTCGCGTAGACCAGATCCGAGCCCACTCCCTGGCCGCGTGCGGACTCGTCGACCACGAGCTCCTGCAGATGCGCGGTGAGCCCGGACACGTGGAGCAGACGCGACACACTCATGAGCGTGTAGCCGATGACCTCACCACTGTCGTTCTCCGCGACGTGGAGCACATTGGTCTCGTTCTCTCGCCACCGGATGACGTTGTTGAACGCGACCGTGAAGCCGTCGAGATCAATGGAGGCCGTCTCGGTGACGAACTGTCGGGCGAGCTGGAAGACCGCGTCGCAGTCCTCGAGCGTGCCCCGTCGGATGAGGGTCACAGTGTCTCCCTAGCGGACGAAGAAACCGCGGTAGTACTCGTAGCACCAACCGACGATCGCGATAAGCACGAGGGGCAGACCGATGAAAGCGACCCACGGTCCCACGGCGACGCCGAGGAAGACGAGGGCGAGGGCTCCGGCGAGGAAGATCGGCCACCAGCTCCAGGGGCTGAAGTGGCCCAGCTCCGGGTCACCGTCGTCGATGTTCGCCGTGAGGGTGTCCTCCGGGAGCTCGCCGCCCTGGTTCTTGTGCACACGGCCGAGGTAGAACGCCAGGAACGCACCGAGCGCAGTGCTCAGCAGCAGCGCGACGGTTCCGACCCACTCGATGGTGGCTCGATCGTCGAGCAGGTTCCAGACCGTGTACGCGACGGCCGAGAGGCCGAAGAAGCCGGTGAGCAGCCAGAAGAGGTTGGTATTCGCCCTCACGTCACTTCACTTTCTCGGAGCCGGCGTCGTACACCGGGGCGTCGGGAGCATCCTTGGCCGGTCCCACACCGACGGGCATGGCCTCGGGGTGGTTGAGGTCGAACGCCGGGCGCTCCGAACGGATACGCGGGATGGAGGTGAAGTTGTGACGGGGCGGCGGGCACGACGTGGCCCACTCGAGCGATCCGCCGTAACCCCACGGGTCGTTGACCGTGATCTTCGGCGCCTTGCGGGCCGTGATGAAGACGTTCAGGAAGAACGGGATCATCGAACTCGCGAGGATCATGGCGCCGATCGTCGAGACCTGGTTCATCCAGGTGAAACCGTCCTCCGGCGCGTACGTCGCATAGCGACGCGGCATACCCACGACGCCCAGCCAGTGCTGGATGAGGAAGGTCATGTGGAAGCCGATGAACAGGATCCAGAAGTGCCAGTAGCCGAGCTTCTCGTTGAGCATCTTGCCCGTGAACTTCGGCCACCAGAAGTAGAAGCCGGCGAACATCGCGAAGACGACGGTGCCGAAGACGACGTAGTGGAAGTGCGCGACGACGAAGTAGGAGTCGGACACGTGGAAGTCGAGGGGCGGCGAGGCCAGGATGACACCCGTCAGCCCACCGAAGGTGAAGGTGATGAGGAAGCCGATGCTCCACAGCATCGGGGTCTCGAACGTGATCGAGCCGCGCCACATCGTACCGATCCAGTTGAAGATCTTCACACCGGTGGGCACCGCGATGAGCATCGTCATGAGCGCGAACCACGGCAGCAGCACGGAACCCGTGACGTACATGTGATGGGCCCACACCGTGACCGAGAGGGCGGCGATCGCGATCGTCGCGTAGATGAGGGTCTTGTACCCGAAGATCGGCTTGCGGCTGAACACCGGGAAGATCTCCGACACGATGCCGAAGAACGGCAGCGCGATGATGTAGACCTCGGGGTGGCCGAAGAACCAGAAGAGGTGCTGCCAGAGGATAGCGCCGCCGTAGGCCGGGTCGTAGATCTGCGCGTCGAAGACGCGATCCGCGCCGAGGGCCGTCATGGCCGCCGCGAGCACCGGGAAGGCCATGAGCACGAGGATCGAGGTCACGAGGATGTTCCACGTGAAGATGGGCATCCGGAACATGGTCATTCCGGGAGCGCGCATCGTGATCACCGTGGTGATGAAGTTGACCGCACCGAGGATGGTTCCGAAACCGCTCAGCGCAAGACCGAACACCCAGAGGTGTCCCCCGAGACCCGGCGTGAACGTCGTGCTCGAGAGCGGGGTGTACGCGAACCAACCGAAGGCCGCCGCTCCACCCGGGGTGAGGAATCCGCTGACCGCGATGGTGCTGCCGAAGAGGAAGAGCCAGAACGCGAAGGCGTTGAGGCGCGGGAACGCCACGTCGGGGGCGCCGATCTGGAGCGGCATGATGACGTTGGCGAAACCGGCGAAGAGCGGGGTCGCGAACATCAGCAGCATGATCGTGCCGTGCATGGTGAAGAGCTGGTTGTACTGCTCCTTGGTCGCGAGGATCTCGAGACCGGGTTCGAACAGCTGCGCGCGGATGATGAGCGCCATCACGCCGGCGATGCAGAAGAAGAAGAACGAGGAGATCAGGTACATGTACCCGATCGTCTTGTGGTCGGTGGACGTGATCCAGTTGACCACCACGTTGCCCTTACGCTGCACACCCGTCGCGTTCACGACTTTGGCCTGGCCTGCGGGCAGATCGACGACACTCGTCATGATCCTGCTCCTTCTTCCGATGCGTCGGCTCCGGTCAGACCGGGCGTGGAGTTCCTGTCGTACGTGCTGCCGTAGTCGCCCACGTTGCCGAGGTCGACCAGCGACTGGATGTACTCGTCGTATTCGGCCTGCGACACGACCTTCACGTTGAAGAGCATCTGCGAGTGATACTCGCCGCAGAGTTCCGCACACTTTCCGGCGAAGGTGCCTTCGCGGAGGGGCTGAACGGCCATGTGGTTCGTGATACCCGGGTACAGGTCCTTCTTGTAGAGGAAGTCGATCACCCAGAAGGAGTGCTGCACGTCGCGCGAGTTGAGATCGAAGTTGATCTCGGCGTTGACGGGCAGGTAGAGCGTCGGCAGCTCATCCTGGTCGACGGCACCGGATTCTCCGTCCTCGCGCTCCTGCGCCTGGATGCCGGCCGACCAGACGTCCTCGCCGTCGGCCGCACCCTCGTACACGAAGTCCCAGGCCCACTGCTTGCCGTAGACGTCGATCTGCACGTCCGGGTTCTCGTACTGCGTCTCGATGATCTCCTGGTCGCGCGCCGTGAAGGCGAAGAATCCCAGGACGAGGATGAGGGGCACGATCGTGTAGAAGATCTCGATCGGCATGTTGTACCGCATCTGCACGGGCAGGCCCGTCTGGCCCTTCCGGCGGCGGTAGACCACGACGGCCCACAGGGTGAGACCCCAGGTGATGACACCGACGACGAGGAGCACGATCCAGGAGTTCGTCCACAGACCGGACACCATCTCGGTGCGGTTCGTGACGGGCGATTCGCCCTCCTCGAAGCCCGGCAGATAGCCGTTCAGTTCAGCCTGGGTGCAGCCGGCGAGCACCACCGCGAGGGTGAGGGCCACGGGGACTGCAGCCCATCGGAGTCGTCGTTTCGAGCGCACCTGAAAACCTTTCGCAAGACACTGTTGGTTCGCTGACAGTCTAGCCCGAACATCACGCGAGCCGATGACCAACGGCGCTGTTTCTACGACGTGTCGAAATCGTGATATCCCCGAGAATACGCCAAAAGCGGGGGCCGACCCGATGGTCGACCCCCGCTTCGAGTGGTGGATCAGTGGAAGCTGTCACCGCACGCGCAGCTGCCTCCGGCGTTGGGGTTGTCGATGGTGAAACCCTGCTTCTGGATGGTGTCCTCGAAGTCGATAGAGGCCCCGTCGAGATAGGGGACGCTCATCTTGTCGACGACGACCTCGACGCCCTCGAAGTCGACGGCGGCGTCTCCGTCGAGGAGGCGCTCGTCGAAGTAGAGCTGGTAGATGAGGCCGGAGCATCCGCCCGGCTGGACCGCGACGCGCAGTCGCAGGTCTTCGCGACCCTCCTGCTGGAGCAGGCTCTTGACCTTCGCCGCGGCGGTGTCCGTGAGTCCGACTCCGTGGGCCTTGGTCTGGTCTGCACCGGTGCCGGTGGCCGTGGTCATCGTGTCCGTCATGACTCTCCTCGGATCATCGCAGTCCCGGCGGGCGCCGGTGGGTCGAGTCTACCGCCCCACCGCCGCCCGACGTCCGATTCATCGTTCGGGACTACTGAGCCGCGCGAGC
Organism: Labedella endophytica; assembly: GCF_003990045.1. GTDB lineage: Bacteria > Actinomycetota > Actinomycetes > Actinomycetales > Microbacteriaceae > Labedella > Labedella endophytica. The sequence goes on from NZ_RZGZ01000006.1 coordinate 40,414, forward strand.
AGGAGCGTCTCGGCGAGGACGGCCCGGTGGAACACGCCGAGGTGGAGCGACTCGTTGGGGCTGTGGGCCCGGGAGTGAGGGTCCTCCACTCCGGTGACGAGGATCTCAGCGTCCGGGAACGACTCGACGAGGCTGGCGATGAACGGGATGGATCCGCCGACCCCGAGATCCACGGGTTCGACACCCCACGCGTCGGCCATCGAGCGCTTCGTGGCCTCGACGATCGGCCCCGACGTGTTGACGAGGAACGGATTCCCCGTGTCGATGTCGTCGATCGTCGCGACCACGCCGAACGGCGTGTTCGCGCGGACGTGGGCGACGAGGGCGTCAGCGGCGTCCGAAGCGGACTGCCCGGGCGCGATGCGCGCGCTCAGGCGGACGGACACCTCGGGGATGAGCGTGTTCGACGCGTTCGCCACCGACGGGGCGTCGATACCCGTGACGGTGATCGACGGCTGCCACCAGATCCGGCTCAGCAGTGAACCCGAGCCGATCGGGTCGACGCCCTCGACGAGCCCCGTCTCGGATCGCAGCTGCTCCTCGGAGTATTCGGGGGTCTCCCCCTCGTGCGACGTGAGACCGGAGACGGCGACCGAACCGTCCTCGTTCCAGAGGGACGACAGCAATCGGATCATCACGAGCATGGCGTCGGGTACCGCTCCCCCGAACATCCCGGAGTGCGATGCGTGTTCGAGGGGGCGCACGGTGAGACGGAAGGTGACGTTCCCACGCAGGCTCACGGTGAGCGCCGGGGTCACGTCGTCCCAGTTCCCGGAGTCGGCTACGACGATGGCGTCGGCGCGCAGTTCGTCGGCGTTGTCGGAGAGGAACGTCTCGAAGGAGCGCGAACCGAACTCCTCCTCGCCCTCGATGAAGAGCGCGATCCCGAGATCGAAGTCCGTACCGATCACGTCCGTGAGGGCACGGATGGAGGCGATGTGGGCCATGACCCCCGCCTTGTCGTCCGCCGCTCCCCGACCGTAGAGTCGCTCACCCCTGACGGTGGGTTCGAAGGGCTCGGTGTCCCAGTCCTCGTCCTTCCCCGGGGGCTGCACGTCGTGGTGGGCGTACAAGAGGATCGTCGGGGCTCCGTTGCGGGCCTGCCGCCGTGCCAGGACGGCGGGCTGCCCGAGTTCGTCGGTATCCCCGATCGTCGCCCGGGCGATGCGCACGGAGTCGAAGACACCCGTCGCCTCGGCGAGGGCGGCGACCGCCTCCGCGCTGCGCGCCACGTGCGCGGGATCGAAGGCTGCCCACGAGACCGAGGGGATCCTCACCAGGTTCGAGAGATCGGCGATCGTCGACGGCAGGCCGAGACGCACGGAGTCGGCGAGGGCGGCGTCCCGGCCGGTGAGGGATGGGGTGGCAGATGGGGATTCGCTCATGCAGGTAATCTTAAGAGCCACTGGCTGGAGGAACAGACGTGACCCGGAACAAGACAGACAACCCGACGACGTCGTCGGAGCCCAACGACGCCGAGATCGCGGCCCGCATCGCCGCGGGCAAGGGACGTGCGACGCCGACGCGTAAGGAACGGGAGGCGGCGAACAAGCGGCCCCTCGTTCCGGGCGACCGCAAGCTCGCTGCCAAGGAGGCCAGGGCCAAGATGGCCGAGGCCCGCGAGAAGGCGCGCCTCGGTTACGCGGCGGGCGACGAGAAGTTCCTTCCCGCCCGTGACCGCGGGGCGCAGAAGAAGTACATCCGCGATTTCGTCGATGCGCGCTTCAACGTGGGAGAGTTCCTCATCCCCGTGATGTTCGTCGTCATCCTGCTCACGCTGGTCCCGAGCGCCGACGTACAGGTCTACGCGCTGCTCGGCATCTGGGCGTTCTTCCTCCTCGCCCTCGTCGACGTGTTCCTGCTCGGCAGGTCCATCCGGAAGCGGCTCGCGGCGAAGTTCGGGGAGACCAAGGTCGAACGCGGAGTCCGCTGGTACGCCGCGATGCGCTCCCTCCAGCTGCGCGTCCTTCGCCTGCCGAAGCCCCAGGTCAAGCGTCGGCAGTACCCCGAGTAGCCACGGGCCCACGCTCGCGCCGCAGGCGGGCGAGCCCGCGGTTGATGGCCCGGCCCCACGAGGGGCCGGAGTAGACGAAGCCGGTGTAGCCCTGGACCAGGGTGGCGCCGGCTTCGATGCGTTCGCGGACGTCCTCGGCCGTCTCGACTCCGCCGACCGAGATGATGCAGGTGCCGTCCGGGAGCTCACGGCGGAGGATCTCGAGCACGGAGAGGGAGCGGGCGGCCAGCGGTGCCCCCGAGAGGCCACCGGCGCCGGCGGCTCGGACGACGTCGTCGCCGGTGCGCAGTCCCTCCCTCGAGATGGTCGTGTTCGTCGCGATGACGCCGTCCAGACCGGTCCGTTCCACGAGATCGGCGATGCGCACGACGTCGGAGTCGTCGAGATCCGGCGCGATCTTCACGAGCAAAGGGGTACGACCCGCCGCGCCCTTGACGGCCTCGAGGAGAGGCGCGAGACGGTCGAGCTCCTGCAGTCCTCGGAGTCCCGGCGTATTCGGTGACGATACGTTCACGACGAGATAGTCGGCGAGGGGCGCGAGCACCCGTGTGCTCTCGAGGTAGTCCTCGACCGCGTCATCCACCTCGACGACGCGGCTCTTGCCGATGTTGACCCCGATGACGGGGCGCCCCGGCACGGATCGGACCGCCTCGATTCGGGCGGCGGCCGCCGCCGCTCCCCCATTGTTGAAGCCCATGCGGTTGACGACGGCCCGATCGGCGACGAACCGGAACATCCGCGGTTTCGGGTTGCCCGGCTGCGCGTGCGCGGTCAGTGTTCCGACCTCGATGTGCGAGAAGCCGAGGCTGCCGAGGCCGATGATCGCCTCGGCGTTCTTATCGAACCCCGCGGCGACCCCGAAGGGCGAGGAGAAGCGGAGTCCGAGAGCGTGCACGGCCTCCTCAGGATCCGGTCGTGTGAGCCGCGAGACGACCCCGGCGAGACCCACCGATGGAAGCGCCCGGATCACGGTGAACGCGAGGTGATGCGCGCGCTCGGGGTCGAGCTTCGAGAGGACGAGAGCGAAGAGGAGTCGGTACATGCGGGCTCCGGGGTCGAGGGCTGGACGGCGGATCGACCCGTGGGCCGGTCGATCGGAGGGGTCAGTCGACCCGGCGGGGACGGTCGTCCCCCGCGTGCTCGACGCGGAGGAGGGTGATGGCCTCCTCGAAGTCGTCGAGCGAATCGAAGGCCTGGTAGACGCTCGCGAACCGCAGGTACGCGACCTCGTCGAGCTCGCGCAGCGGCTGCAGGATCGCCAGGCCGATGTCATTGGCGTCGATCTGCGCCGAGCCGGTCTGACGGATGGCCTCCTCGACGCGTTGGGCGAGCACGGCCAGGTCCGAATCAGTGACCGGTCGTCCCTGACAGGCCTTCCGTACGCCGCTCACGACCTTGTCGCGGCTGAACGGTTCGACGACGCCGCTGCGCTTGATGACCCCGAGGCTCGCCGTCTCCGTCGTGCTGAATCGGCGGCCGCATTCGGGGCACTGCCGGCGGCGGCGGATGGAGAAGCCGTCGTCGCTCGTGCGCGAGTCGATGACGCGAGAGTCGGGGAATCGGCAGAATGGACAGTGCATGCGAGGTCTCCGTCAGTCCGCTTCGGGGGTCGGGAAGCGCGCGGAGACCGCCTCGCCGTGGGCCGGGAGCGCCTCGGCCGTGGACAGCGCCACGATGTGGTCGGCGACCGCCGCGAGGGCGTCCTCCGAGTACCGCACGATCTGCTGCGGGCGAAGGAATGTGAAGGCTCCGAGGCCCGAGGCGAAACGCGCCCCGCCTCCCGTGGGCAGGACGTGGTTCGACCCCGCCAGGTAGTCTCCCAGGCTCACGGGCGAGCTCGGGCCGACGAAGACGGCCCCGGCCGAGTGGATGAGGGACAGCAGGGCGTCCTCGTCGGCGACCTGGAGCTCGAGGTGCTCGGGGCCGTAGACGTTGCTGAACGCCGCGCCGGCCGCGAGGTCGTCGACGAGGACGACGGCGGACTGGGGACCGGAGAGGGCCGTCCGGACGCGCTCCGCGTGGGCGGTCGCGCCGGCGATGGACGGCAGGACGTCTTCGACAGCGCGTGCGAGTCGTTCCGAGTCCGTCACGAGCAGCGACGCCGCGGCCTCGTCGTGCTCGGCCTGACTGACGAGGTCGAAGGCGACGAGCCGAGGGTCGGCAGAGTCGTCGGCGATCACGAGGATCTCGGTCGTCCCGGCCTCGGAGTCGATGCCGACGAGGCCCTTCACGAGTCGTTTGGCCGCGGCCACGAAGACGTTGCCCGGCCCCGTCACGACGTCGACAGGGTCGAGGCCTATGCTCGGGACGCCGTGGGCGAAGGCACCGATCGCCCCGGCTCCGCCCATCGCGTAGACCTCGGTGATGCCGAGGAGGCCGGCCGCGGCGAGGATGGTGGGGTGGACCCGTCCGCCGTGCTCCTTCTGAGGGGGCGATGCGAGGGCGATCGAACGGACACCGGCGACGAGAGCCGGCACGACGTTCATGACCACGCTCGAGGGGTAGACGGCCTTGCCTCCGGGCACGTACAGCCCGACCCGGTCGACCGGGTGCCAACGCTGCTCGACGACGGCCCCGTCACCGAGTTCGGTCCGCGACGCGCTCGGAACCTGGGCGGCCGAGGCGGTCCGAACGCGACGGATGGCTTCCTCGAGAGCAGCACGCACGGACGGATCCATGGAGGCGACGGCCGCGTCGATGTCCGCCGGGTCGACCCGGAGGGAGGCCGGTCGACCTCCGTCGAACCGATCGGCCTGCTCGAGGAGCGCGTCAGCCCCGCGATCGGCGACATCGGTGATGAGGTCACGCGCGGCCGCGCTCGCGACGGCGACGTCGACGACGGGGCGTGGGATGAGCTGGCGGAGGGCGAGGGTGTCGAGCGTGCGCCCGCGAAGATCGATGGACTGCATCATGGCGTCCCCAGCCTACCGGGGAGCGCCGACCGGTGCGGTCGCTCCCGCCCCGTGTGACAGGAGTCGGGAGCGACCGCGAACGGCTCAGCCCCGCGTGAGGTCGTCGATCGAGCGGAGGACGCCGACTCGGCCGTCGTCCGCACGGATCACGAGCCCGCCGTCGTGCTCGCCGACCGCGAGAGCCCAGGCCGTCGGACCGACTTCGAACAGGGTGGCGCCGGTCGACATATCGGCGACGGAGCGGGTCTCCGGCGCCAGCACCCAGTAGGGAGCGAAGGCGACCGGCTGCGCGACCGGCTGTTCGGCCGGTGTCTGCTCCGACGGTGTCTGCTCCGACGGTGTCTGCTCCGACGGCGTGCGCTCCGGATCGGACTCGTTCGACTCGACGGTGCGGTCATCGGCAGGTGCCTGCTCGACCGGGGACTGCTCGGCCGGTGCGAACTCGACCTGCGGGTGCTGCGCCGAGCCGGGGCGGTCTGCGGGCGTCACCGCGTCCTCGGGCTCGGATGCGCCGAACACCGCGGCGGGCGGCGTGTCCTGCTGCGACGCGTCTCGCCCGCCATCGATGTGCGGGGCGTCCACGTCGAAGACGGTGCGCGGGTCGGGCTGCTCGCTGCTGGTGCCCTCTGGCGACGAGAACACTGCTGTCGGCGGCGTCTGTGCGGCCTCCGGCGTACCCGGCCAGGGCTCGGCGGACGGCTGCTGCTGCGGCTGCTGCCACGAGGGTGCCTGGCCGGTCTCGTGGCCGCCCGTGCTGGGCGCCTGCGCGGCGGCGGGCCAACCGGCCGGCGCTGTACCCTGTCCGCCATGCCCGGCGGGGGCCTGCTGCGGTTCGGGCTTCGGCCGCTGCGGCACGCTCTTGGGAGCGCGGGCGAACGGGTGCGCCTCCGACGCGGCGCGATCACGGAAGTCCGAGGCGAACGGCGGGATGCGGTGACCGAAGGTCGTGAGCGCGATCGCCGCGAGCGAGACGATGAGTCCGAGGATGGGTCCGGCGCCGGGCGCGAAGCCGTCGGTCGATCCCCCGAACCACACTCCCAGTCCGAGCATGAGGAAGATGGCTCCGAGGTGGAATCCCGCGGTCGAGATGGCGGCAGCCGAGGCGTACTGGTCGATGGAGAGCGACCCCACCTTCCACCCCACCGATGGCACGGTCCGTCGCAGGACGAGCAGCGCCGCGGCGGCGACGAACACGAGGGCGCCGGGGATCACGAGCCAGGGTGCGGGACCCCAGAGGTTGGAGTACCCGACGTACGCGGCGTACTGGCCTCCGACGAGCGGGAGGAAGGAGGCGATGAGCAGGAGGAGCCCGAGTCCGGCGACGATCGTCTCGCGCAGGGTGAACGGTCCGACGCCGTAGGGCTCGCCGTTCTCGTCCGTCTTCGGCTTGCGCGTGGCCTGCTGCGGGGCACCGAAGCCGTCATGACCCTGCGGCCCAGCCGGAGCGGCACCCGCGTAGGGCGCATACTGGCCTGTGTCGTTCTGGCCGTTCTGTCCGTACTGACCGGGCTGGCCGAACTGATCCGTCCGACCGGCCTCACCCGGTCCGTTCTGATACGCACCGGCCGGATACCCGCCCGTCGGGTACTGGCCCTGCTGGTACCCGTCTGTCTGGTTCTGACCCTGCTGGTGCGGGCCGGAGGGGTACTGCCCGCTCTGCCCCGCGGGCGAACCCGCGACCGGGCTCGCGTACTCGCCGGGCTGCCCGTACTGTCCTTCGTTCGAGTGGGCCGCGGGTGCCGCGTACTCCCCCGGCTGACCGAACTGGCCCTCGGTGGGGCCCTGACCCGGGTGGGTGTACTCCCCCGGCTGCCCGCTCGGCTGCTGGCCCCCCGACTGGTTGCCGCCCTCGACGTTCGGGCGAGCGTTCGGGTCGCCCCAGCCCTGCGTGTTCTGATTCTGATCCGTCATCGTCATCCCTCACTCGAGATCGCACATTGTTCTCGTGTCGTCGTGGTCGCCGGAACCGTCCGAGCGGTCGTCGGTCGATCTCGGCTGATCATCACCCTAACCGGCGCGGCCGACACGACGCCGGTCCTTGCGGGATCCGTTGATCGACGCCGACCGTGCCACGGTCGGACGGCACCCTCAGTGGGCTCGGCGACGGTCTCCGCGTGTGGTGGGGCGTGTGGGGCTTGAACCCACGACCGACGGATTATGAGTCCGCTGCTCTGACCGACTGAGCTAACGCCCCGAGCCTCAGGCCTCGTCGCGGGCCTGCTCCGGCTGGTGGTCGGCGGCGGCATTCGTCACCGGTTCCCCACGATACAGACTCTCGAAGGTCGAGAGCGTCCGGTTGATGTCGTGCGCCTGGATGAGTCGGAGCGACTCGTTCTTGAAGGCGTCGAGACGCTCAGGGGCGGCCTCGAGGACGTCCGTGAGGCGTGCGGCCATCTCGTCGACGTCACCGGGCGTGAACAGGAAGCCGTTCTCGCCGTCGTGCACGAGGTGAGGGAGCGCCATTGCGTCGGCGGCGACCACGGGGAGACCCGAGGCCATCGCCTCCATCGTGGCGATCGACTGCAGCTCGGCGATCGAGGGCATCGCGAACACCGACGCCCGGGTGTAGCTCGCGCGCAGCTCCTCCTCGGTGACGTAACCCGCGAAGGTGACCCGGTCGGCGAGACCGAGCTGCTCGGCGAGCACCTCGAGGTTGCGCTTCTGGTCGCCGCCGCCGACGATCGTCAGCTTGGCGTCCAGGTGCTGCGGCAAGCGACCGAGGGCGCGGATGAGGACGTCGATGTGCTTCTCGCCCGTGACCCGGCCGACGAACAGGATGCGGTTCTCGGTGCGGGGAGCGAAGCTCGGGGTGTACAGCTCGGCGTCGAGCCCGCAGGAGATCGGCAGGACGTTCCGCAGACCGGTGTTCTTCTCGAGGAAGTCGGCCGCGTTCCGGGTCGGCGTCGTGATCGATTCGGCGAGCCCGAGGATGCTCCGGGTCTGACCCCACGCCCAGCGGATGAGAGCGCCGCGCGACCACTTCGGGATGACGGTGAACTCGATCATGTTCTCGGGCATGAGGTGGTTCGTCGCCACGATGCGGATGCCGCGCTTGGCGGCCTGCATGCTGAGGCCGCGCCCGATGATGAGGTGCGAGTTGGAGTGCACGACGTCGGGCTTGACCTCATCGAGGATGCGAGCGGCGTTCCGCTGGATGACGACGGGGAGCGCGAAGCGCAGCCAGTCGTGCGGCAACCAGCGCAGGCTGAAGAGCCGGTGCACCGTCATGGTCGCCCCATCGTGGGTCTCCTGGAACACCCCGTGCTTGCGCGACGCGGCCGGTGCGACGATGTGCACCGTGTGGCCGCGGCGCACGAGACCGGCGGCGAGGCGCTCGACGAACCGTGCGGCACCGTTGACGTTCGGCGGGAACGTGTCGGCTGCGATCAGGATCGTGAGCGGCTTCTCGGCCGGTTCGCGGTCGGTGGACGGAGTCGTACTCGATGAGTCGGACAAGGTAGAGATGATCCTCCGGTGTCGGCCGGCGTGCCGTCGCGTTTCCGCGGTGGCGTCACGTCCGGTCTGCGGTCGCCCCAGTGTAACCGTCGCGGTCTCCAGAGCCGTGGTGCGTCCCGGTGCGGCGTGCCGGTCCGGGATCGTGGCTCGTCGCTCCGCAACGACCGGACGGTGTCAGGTCTGCAGTTGCGGGTGATGGCGCGCGAGCTGGAAGACGCCCCACACGGCGAGGAGCCCGGCGATGATGAAGCCGATGACGGCCCAGGGTGGCGCGCCGGCGGCCTCGCCGAGCACGACGATCCCGATCCCGATGGCGACCATCGGGTCGATGACCGTGAGGCCCGCGATGACGAGGTCGGGCGGGCCGGACGAGTAGGCGTTCTGGACGAAGTAGGCGCCGAGGGCCGCGCCGGCGAGGAGGGCGACTCCGCACAGGATCGTGAGCCACTCGACGTTGCCGTTCTGCACGCGGTTGATGATCACCTTCGCGAGCGTCGCGACGAACCCGTAGATGAAACCGGCGGCGACGATGTAGAAGATCGCCCGCGTCTTGCGCCGCTGGAGGAGGAAGGCGACGCCGAAGACGACGAGCACGACCGCGAGAAGGATCAGGATCACGAACAGGTCGTCATCGGTCACCGCCTTCTCCCCCGCCACGAGCGCTGCCACGGTGACGAACAGACCGACGCCCCCCACGCACGCGACGATCGCCCGGATCGAGGGGGCGTTGAGGCGCACGCCGTGCGTGCGTGCATTGATGACCGCGGTGAGGACGAGAGCGATCGCCCCGAGCGGCTGGACGATGATGAGCGGGGAGAACGCGAGAGCCCCGAGCTGGAAGACGACCGCGAGCCCGAGCATGAGTGTTCCGAGCACCCAGGACGGTCGGGTGAGGAGCGCCGAGAGCTGGGCCAGATTGAGGCCCGTCGACGTCGTTCCGCCGCTGCGGGCCTCGACCTTCGTCACACCCCGGTGCTGGAGCTGCGCCCCTACGGACAGGAAGACGGCGCCGATGATGGCGAGCGGGATGCCCGCGAGCTGCATCGGGTCCCTGACGAACTCTTCGGTGATGTCGGTGAGGTCGTCGAGCGGGGCGAGAAACACCCGTCGAGACTACCCCGGCCCCCGTTGGTTAGGCTCAACGAATGGCCGTTCTTCCGATCCGCATCTCAGGGGATCCCGTACTCCACTCCCCCGCCTCGCCCGTCGAGACCGTCGACGACGACCTCCGCGCCCTCGTCGCGGACATGTTCGAGACGATGGACGCCGCTCCGGGGGTGGGGCTCGCGGCCCCGCAGGTCGGTGTGCCGCTTCGGCTCTTCGTCTACGGCTACACCGACGACGACGGCGCACCGTGGCGCGGAGTCGTCATCAATCCGGATCTCCTCATCTCGCCGGCCGAACCGGGCGATCCGGACGAGGACGAGGAATCGGAAGGCTGCCTGTCCTTCCCCGGCGAGCGTTTCCCCCTCCGTCGGAGCGACCGCGCCGTGCTCACCGGATCCGACCTCGACGGGGCGTCCGTGCACCTCGACGTCTCCGGCTGGCGCGCGCGGATCCTTCAGCACGAGTACGACCACCTCGACGGCACGATCTACCTCGACCGCTTGCAGCACGCCTTCCAGCGGACCGCCGACAAGATCGAACGCAAACGCGGCTGGGGAAAACCCGGCGCCAGCTGGATGCCCGGCGTCGACGACATCGAGCCCTAGATCGTCAGGGGCCTGGCGCCAGGACGACACAACGAAAAAGCCCCTCGCGATTCGCGAGGGGCTTTTCGTCGTGAACATCGGTCGTTGACTCTGATGAACGGTGGCTCCTCGACTTGGACTCGAACCAAGAACCTACCGGTTAACAGCCGATTGCTCTGCCAATTGAGCTATCGAGGATCATCCTGAACGGACTCGACTACTCTAGCAAAACTTCGTGGAACGCCAAATCACGACGGCTCTGCCCCTCATGAGGAGGAGGCGTCGGAACGTCGGCGCGACGGTCTCCGCGGGCCGACCGCGTGAGCGAGGGCCGTCAGGAACGGGTGCTCCGCCGACTCGAGCAGGCCGTCCACCGAGCCCACCCCGACGACACTCCCCCCGTGCAGCGCGATGACCCGGCCGCGGAGCGCCCGCAGCAGGTCGAGGTCGTGCGTCACGAAGACGGCGGCGAAGTCGCCGTCGCGGCGCCTCCGATCGACGAGGTCGGAGACGGCCGAGCGCACGGAGATGTCGATGCCGGCCGTGGGTTCGTCGGCGACGAGGATCTTGGGGTCGAGCGCGAGGGTACGCGCGAGGGCCACGCGTTGGCGTTGGCCCGCCGAGAGCTCGAAGGGGTACTTCACCATCGTGCCGAGCGGGAGCATCACCTCGTCGAGGAGCGTCGCGACCCGGAGGTCGAGGGATGCCCGGTTGTAGCGGCGGTCGCGTTCGAGGATGGGGGCCGCGACGATCTCGGCGGCGGTGCGCTCCGGATCGAGCGTGTCGGCCGCGTCCTGGCGGAGGAACGCGACGTCGAAGTCGAACCGCGGGAGGTCCCGTCGCCGCAGCCGACGGACGGAGGAGCCGCCGACGCGGATGGCCCCTCCGACGATCTGCGGGGACACGTTCTGGCCGGACGGGCGCAGATGATCGGCGGCGAGCACGCGCGCGACGCTCGACTTCCCCGAGCCCGATTCGCCCATGATGCCGACGACCTCGCCCCATTCGACGGAGAAGGACACCCCGTCGACGGCACGGTGGGTCCCGCTGATCCCGTGGGCCGGGTAGTCGACGCTCACGTCGTCGACGACGATGGCGCGGCTGTCAGGAGAGAGAGAGGTCACACGCTCCATCCTGCACCCCCTCGCACGCTTCCGTCACGCGACACCGTCCTGCAGGCGTCGCCGTTCGTCTCCGAGGGCGACGAGTCGCCTCTGGAGATCGCGCGATGCGTCGCGGTCCGCGGGGTCGCTGCGCTGGATCATCCGGCGCAGCTCGGCCTCGCGCTGGAGGAGGTCGCGTTCGACGAGCGAGGTGGCGATACCCCGGACGTAGCCGGCGAAGCGGTCGCCGTCCCGTTGCGGGATCGGCGCGACGGCGAGCTGGCGAACGAACGGCCGGTAGGGCTCCGGAAGCGATTCGGCGACGCGGAGGAACCACTCCGGCGTTCCGAAGAGGTCCATGCTCGCGGCGAGGGCGTCGCGCACGAGGGCGAGCGTCGGATTGTCGATGCGCGTGTGGATGGCGGATTCCACGAGCTCGCGCCCGACGAGGTCCGGGTGCTGCACGATCGCCATCAGGGCATCCCGCTCGAGGCGCGTCGCCGGGTCGGACGGCAGGTCGCGCAAGGACGCGGCGCGCTCGGCCACGGTGACGAGATCCACGGGTTCGCCGAGGGACGGCGCCGAGGACCGTCGCGAGGCGTCCCGAACGGCCCGCGACACCTCGTCGAGGTCCACTCCGAGCCGACCGGCGAGCACGCGGGCGTATCCGGGACGGATGGACGGATCGCGGATCTCGGCGACGATCGGGGCCGCCTTCCGCAGGGCCGCGACGCGCCCCTCGACGGTATCGAGATCGTAGTCGGCGAGCACCTGACGGATCACGAACTCGAACATCGGTTCCTTGGCCTCGATGAGGCCGCGCACGGCTCCGTCACCGTGGGCGAGGCGGAGGTCGCACGGGTCGAGCCCGTCGCGCCCGATCGCCACGTAGGTCTGTGCGGAGAACCGCTTCTCCTCGCTGAAGGCCCGGAGTGCGGCCTTCTGGCCGGCGGCATCGGGATCGAAGGTGAAGATCACCTCTCCCCCGCTCGAGTCGTCGCCCATGACACGGCGAAGGACCTTGATGTGATCGACGCCGAAGGAGGTGCCGCACGTGGCGACGGCCGTTCCGACGCCCGCGAGGTGGGCCGCCATGACGTCGGTGTAGCCCTCGACGACGACGACGCGATGGCCTCGGGAGATCTCGCGCTTGGCCAGATCCAGGCCGTAGAGGACCTGGCCCTTGTGGTAGACGGCCGTCTCCGGTGTGTTCAGGTACTTCGGACCCTTGTCGTCGTCGAGCAGCCGGCGGGCACCGAACCCCACCGTCTGGCCCGTCACATCGCGGATCGGCCAGACAAGTCGCCCGCGGAAGCGGTCGTACGCTCCGCGATCTCCCTGCGAGACGAGCCCGGACGCGATGATCTCATCGCGCGAGAACCCGCGACCCTGCAGCATCTTCGTGAGCTGATCCCAGCTCTGGGGGGCGAAGCCCACACCGAAGCGGGCGGCGGCGGCGGAATCGAAACCGCGTTCGCCGAGGAATCGACGTCCGGGGTCGGCCGTCGCCGTGTGCAACTGCTCCTGGAACCACTGCTCCGCCGCGGTGTTCGCCGCGAGCAGCCGCGCGCGCTTGGGACCGTCCTCGTCGGGTCCGCCGCCGTCCTCGTAGTGCAGCGTCAGGCCGATCCGTGCGGCGAGCCGCTCGATCGCCTCGGTGAAGGTGACGTGGTCGATCTTGCGCAGGAACGAGATGACGTCGCCCGACTCGCCGCACCCGAAGCAGTGGTAGAAACCCACCTGCGGTCGAACGTGGAAGCTCGGGCTGCGTTCGTCGTGGAAGGGACAAAGCCCCTTCATCGACCCGACGCCCGCACTCTTGAGGCTCACGTGATCGCCCACGATGTCGGCGATGTTCGTCCGCGACTTCACCTCGTCGATGTCGCTCTGTCGAATCCGCCCTGCCATGACGTGAATTCTAGCCGCGCGAGAGGTCGCCGGGTCCGGATGCGGCCGTGCTCAGGGGACGGCCGCGCTCGATCCACGCGATGACCGCCTGATCGGTGAGGCTCGCCACCTGGTCGACGACCACGCGGCGCCGGGCGACGTCGTCCGCTGCCAGGTCCCATTCGTGGCGATGGCCCGTGTCGAGACCGGCGCCACCCGTCTCGTAGAGCGCGTCTGCGATGGTCGTGAGCATGTCCCGCTGGTGGGCGTACACCGGCTGGCGCGGCTCGCTCGTCATCACGTACGCGCCCACGACTCCCTTGAGGACCGCGATCTCCGCTGCGATCTCGTCGGGCACGACGACGTCGGCCCCGAAGCGGGCGAGCGAGGACTGCGGGAAGGCCTCACGGGTGGCGGCGACTGCGGAGCCCGCGAAACGCCCGATCATCTGGCTCGTGAAGTTCTTGAGCTTCGCGAGATCGCGACGGGAGGCGTCCCAGCTCGTGACCCACACGTCGAAACCCGCGAGGCGATCGAACGCCGCCGCGAGGTCGTCCTCGCCGAAACGGGGACCGTTCCATTCACGGATGGCGTGGATGAGCGCATCGTGTCCCGCGCGTGCGTTGAGGAAGGCCGGGTCGATGAACTGACCGACGACGGCGTCCTCGAAGTCGTGCACCGAGTACGCGATGTCGTCCGAGAGGTCCATGACCTGGGCCTCGATGCACGGCGTGCGCTCGGGGGCGCCCCGTCGCACCCACTCGAACGCGGCGCGGTCGTCCTCGTAGAACCCGAACTTCTCTCGTCCACCGGGGTCCGGGGTCGACGCGGACGCGGGCCACGGATACTTGCAGCTCGCGTCGAGGCTCGCTCGCGTGAGGTTGAGTCCGTAGCTGCGGTCGTCGTCGCCGAAGACCTTCGGCTCGAGGCGGGTGAGGATGCGCAGTGTCTGGGCGTTTCCCTCGAAACCGCCCACGTCGGCGGCCCATTCCGAGAGAGCGCGTTCGCCGTTGTGGCCGAACGGCGGGTGCCCGAGGTCGTGCGCGAGGCACGCGGTGTCGACGATGTCGGGGTCGAGGCCGAGGCTCGTCGCGAGCTCACGACCGACCTGCGCGACCTCGAGCGAGTGCGTCAGCCGGTTGCGGGCGAAGTCGAGGCCGGCCGTCGGCGAGAGGACCTGGGTCTTCGCCGCGAGCCGACGGAGGGAACTCGAATGCAGGAGGCGTGCGCGGTCGCGGGCGAAGTCGCTGCGGCGCGATGAGTGCTCCTCGGGCAGCCACCGTTCGGTGTCGAACGTCCCGTACTGCCCGTCCGTGTCAGAGACCACGCGCGTCAGCCACCGCTCGTGTCGAGTTCGGCCTCGGAGAGGTCGCTCGCCTCCTGCGTCGCGAGCGCCCGCGACGCGAGCCAGTTCTCCGGGAGCACGGGTCGTTTCGGCGTTCCGGCCCGGCCGCGCGGGCCCTCGGCGTCGGCCCCCGGGTAGGGAGCGTCGAGCGGGAGGGAGTCCAGCAGCTCGTCGAGCTGGTCGAGCGATTCGACCATGGCGAGGCGGGTCCGGAGATCGCCGCCGACGGGGTAGCCCTTGAAGTACCAGGCGACGTGCTTGCGGATGTCGCGGCAGCCGCGCTCTTCGCTGTCGAAGAACTCGGCGAGGAGTTCCGCATGGCGTCGGAAGGTGCCGGCGACCTGCCGCAGATCCGGAGTGTGGCGCGTGTCGGATCCTGTGAACACCGCCGCGAGATCGCCGAAGAGCCACGGGCGACCGAGGCAGCCGCGACCGACGACGACGCCGTCGCAGCCGGTCTCGTCCATCATGCGGAGGGCGTCCTCGCCCGACCAGATGTCGCCGTTGCCGAGGACCGGGACCGTCGACACCGTCTCCTTCAAGCGCGTGATCGCGGACCAGTCGGCGTTCCCGGAGTAGAACTCGCTCGCGGTGCGCGCGTGGAGCGCGATGCTCGAGACGCCCGCGCCCTCGGCGATGCGACCGGCCTCGAGGTAGGTGAGGTGATCGGGATCGATGCCCTTGCGCATCTTGATCGTGAGCGGCACGTCCCCAGCCGCCGAAACGGCGTTCTCGACGATGTCGCGGAAGAGGTCGAGCTTCCACGGGAGCGCCGCGCCGCCGCCCTTGCGGGTGACCTTCGGGACCGGGCAGCCGAAGTTGAGGTCGATGTGGTCGGCTCGGTCCTCGTCGACGAGGATGGTGACCGCTTCGCGCACCGTCTTCGGGTCCACGCCGTAGAGCTGGATGCTCCGCGGGGTCTCGGACTCGTGATGGGTGATCAGTCGCATCGTCTCGGGGGTGCGCTCGACGAGGGCGCGGGACGTGATCATCTCGCTCACGTAGAGGCCGGCGCCGAACTCGCGGCACAGCCGGCGGAACGCGGTGTTGGTGATGCCGGCCATCGGCGCGAGCACCACGGGGACGTCGAGTCGGAGCGGTCCGATCTCGAGCGCAGCGGGCTGCGGAGCCGATGCGGGCCGCTCGCCTATCGTTGAAGTCATCGTCATGTCCCTCTCATTCTCCCAGATAGGACACCGCCCCATGGTCGCATCGCACGACGGTTCCGCACCGGACCACGACTCCCCCACCGGAACGGAGGCCATGCGGGCGCACGCGGCGGCGCTCGGGCTCGACGTGGAGGTCGTCACACGCCCCGCTGCCCGCAGTCTCGCGGAGGCCGCCGAGTTGCTCGGGATCGAGCCGGGTGACATCGTGAAATCCCTCGTCGTCCGCCGTTCCGACGGCGAGTACCTCTTCGCCCTCGTCCCCGGAGGACGGAAGATCGACTGGGCGAAGCTCCGAGGCGCCGTGGGCATCAATCGTCTGTCACTGCCGGATGCCGATCAGGCGAAGGCGGCCACCGGATACGAGCGCGGCACCATCACACCGCTCGGGAGCACGACGGCGTGGCCCGTCTACGCCGACGAACGCATCCGTGGTCGTCGGGTGGCTCTCGGCGGTGGCGCCCACGGCCTCAGTACCTTCGTCGACGGGGACGCACTGCTGGCCGCCCTCGACGCGACGGTCTCGGATATCACCGCGGAGGAGTGACGCCCGCAGTCTCCGTCAGGGGTTCGCTGCTCGGGAGGAGGCACGCGTCGCCCTCGCACGCGTCCTGCGTCGGCGCCACGAACGTGAACCCGCCGAGCGGGGCGGACAGGCGGTCCGTCGACGTCACGACCCCGCTCCCTCGGACACCGGGGACGGCACCGCGGAGCGTTCGCGCTCGGCGTGAGCGAGGGCAGAGGCGAACGTCGCCGGCTCCTGAGCGCCGGAGAGCGCCCACTTCCCGTCGATGACGAAGAAGGGGACGCCGTTGATCCCGAGTTCCCTCGCCTGCGCCTCGTCCGCGAGGACGTCCGCGCGGAAGGTGTGGTCGCGGAGCGCCGTGGCCGCTTCCTCGGGATCGAGACCGATCTCGGTCGCGAGGGCGACGAGCTCGTCCTCGCGGCCGAGGTGGCGGCCCTCGGTGAAGTAGGCGCGCATGAGCCGCTCCGTCATCTCGAGCTGCACACCCTGGGCGGCGGCGAAATGGATGAGCTCGTGCGCGAGGACCGTGTTCGTGTGCTTGAGCATGTCGAACCGGTACTCGAGGCCGACCGAGGCGGCGATACCCGTGACGTGGTCGAGCATCTGTCGGGCCTGACCGGCGTCGATGCCCTTGTGGCGCGCGAGGTAGTCCGCCTCGTCGCCCTCGAAGTCCTCCGGGGTGTCGGGCGACAGCTCGAAACTGTGGAAGACGAGGTCGACAGCCGGAGTGGTGCCCTCACCGGCCTCGCGCCACGCAGCCTCCCCCGCTTCGAATCGTCGCTTGCCGATGTAGCACCACGGGCAGGCGATGTCGGACCAGACGTCGACGCGGAGGTTCTCTGAGCTCATGCTCGGGGAAACCCTCCGGGGCGTCGTGCTATTCCTGCGGCTCAGCGACCCCGGCCGATTCGGCCGTCGGCTTGTCGACGGCTCCCCCGAACCGGCGGTCGCGCGACGCGTATATGCGTGCGGCGTGCCAGAGGTCGGTCCGGGTGAAGTCGGGCCAGAGGGTGTCGAGGAAGACCATCTCGGCGTAGGCGCTCTGCCAGAGGAGGAAGTTGCTCGTGCGCTGTTCGCCCGAACTCCGCACGAAGAGATCGACGTCGGGCATGTCGGGAAGGTACAGCGCGCGTCCGATCGTCTTCTCGGAGATGCCGGAGGGCTTGAGGCGACCGGCCTTGACCTCCTCGGCGAGGCCGCGGACCGCGTCGGCGATCTCTGTCCGACCGCCGTAATTGACGCACATCGTGAGCGTGAGGGTGGAATTGCCGGCTGTGAGGGCCTCGGCGTACTCGAGCTCGGAGATGACGGAACGCCAGAGCTTCGGTCGCCGTCCGGCCCAACGGATACGCACACCCCACTCGTTGAGCTGGTCGCGTCGCCGGTGGAGCACATCGCGGTTGTAGCCCATGAGGAACCGCACCTCGTCGGGAGACCTCGACCAGTTCTCGGTGGAGAAGGCGTAGACGCTGAGATGCTTGACGCCGAGCTGGATCGCTCCGGCGACGACATCGAGGAGGGCCGCCTCTCCCGCCCGGTGCCCCTCGATCCGCGTCTGCCCCCGCTTGTTCGCCCAGCGGCCGTTGCCGTCCATCACGATCGCGATGTGATTCGGGACGAGGCGCTTCGGCAGCTCCGGCGGGTAGACACCCGTCCAATCGAGGGGACGGTACGGCACGGCGTCGCGGTGGGTGAAGGGCTTCGGCGTCATGAGGTGATCTGCCTCCTGTCGAGGTGGGCGAGCGATCGGAGTCCACGCTCGAGGTGCCACTGGGTGTAGGCGGCCGTGACGCCGCTCGCCCGGCGGCGTACCGGATCCGGGCTGTCATCGGCGAGCCCCCAGTCGCCCGTGAGCAGGGCCGAGAGGAGACCGAGCGTATCGTCGTCGAGGCGCGGGCTGCCGGAGGGCGCACAGTCGTCGCACACGACGCCGCCCAACTGCACGACGGCGTGCGAGTGCGGCCCGGGCGCCTGGCACCGCGAGCAGTCGAAGAAGCTCGGCGCCCATCCGGCGAGGGACAGCGACCGCAGCAGATAGGCGTCGAGGACGAGCGCGGGATCGTGGTCTCGTCGGGAGAGGGAACGCAGTGCACCGACGAGCAACAAGTACTGCTGGAGCTGCGGCTCGGAGTCCGTCAGTCGATCGGCCGTCTCGACGATGGCGTTGGCCGCGGTGTAGCTCGGATAGTCCGCGACGATCTCGGCTCCGTAGGACCCGAGGGTCTCCGCCTGGTTCACGATGTCGAGGCTGCGTCCCTCGTAGAGCTGCAGGTCGGCGACCATGAACGGCTCGAGGCGCGATCCGAACTTGGAGGAGGTGCGGCGGACGCCCTTCGCCACGGCGCGCACCTTGCCGTGCTGCTTCGTGAGCAGCGTGACGATGCGGTCGGCTTCACCGAGCTTCGTCGTGCGGAGCACGACGCCTTCGTCTCGGTATACGGGCATACGTCGATTATCCCCGTTCCCTGGGGTGCCGGGTCCGCCGCGACGCGCCAGCGACGGCCGATTCCCGGGAGGCTCGTCGGGCAGGAACGAGCGTCCCGGGAGCCGCTGCGCCGTGGCACGATGGTGCCGTGTCACCGCTCTTCACCATCCCCCTCTGGATCGACCTCGCGGCCGTGGCCGTCGGCGGCGTCCAGGGTGCGATGTTCGCGGCGCGCTTCACCGACAACCGGCTCGACCTGCTGGGTGTCGGGATCATCGGGATCGTGGTCGGGCTCGGCGGCGGGTTCGGTCGCGACATCCTCCTCGGCCTGCCTCCCGCCGCCCTGCAATCGAACGGCTACCTCATCGTGGCGTCGGCGGCTGCCCTCCTCGGGATGCTGCTCCTGCAGGTCTTCTCGCGGCTCGGCCCCGTCATCATCGGCCTCGACGCCCTGACGATCGGGCTCTTCGGCGCGATCGGATCCTCGAAGGCCCTCGCCCTGGGTCTGCCCGAGGTCCCCGCGATCTTCGTCGGGGTCGTCGCGGCGGTCGGTGGGAGCGTGGTGCGCGACGTCATGTTGAACCTCCCCGTCGCGCTCATGCACGTGGGTTCGCTCTACGCCGTCGCGGCGGCCGCCGGCACGACGACGCTCGTCGTCGCGGCGAGCCTCGGGCTTCCGGTGGGGGTCGCCGCGATCGCGTGCGTCCTCGTGACGACCCTCCTGCGCGTGCTCGCGATCAGCTTCGGCTGGAGCCTGCCAGAGCAGCGGGCGCTCGCCGGCTGGCGCTCCTGGCGTCGCCGCCGCTGACCCGCCGCGTCCGTCCCTCCGTCCCGAGCTTGAATCGGCCCGCAACTGCGTACGCAACTGCCTCCTGCTGGTGAGAATTCACCCGCAGGAGGCAGTTGCGTACGCAAGACCCTGAACGATCAGCGTGATCAGGGGTGAGCCCCCGGCGCGGCCCTCAGGCGTCGGTCGGGGTGTCCTCGCCGGCGTCGGCGCGGGAGCCGCGGCGCGCGCGCAGGCCGATGGCCGCGGCACCCGCGGCGACGAGAGCCGCGGCGGCGGCGATGACCCCGCCCGTCTCGGCTCCCGTCGCGGCGAGGCCTCCCCCGGAGCCCGAGCCGTTGCCCGATCCGCCGCCGTTGCCGACCCCGGATCCGCCGGACGGGCTCGGGGACGGCGACGGGGCGCCGGTCGGTCCCGCGGTGGGCGTGGCCGTAGGCGATCCCGTGGGCGTCGGCTCCGGCGTCGGGGTCGGGGTCGGCGCCGGCTCGAGCTGGACCGTCGGCAGCACCTGGACGACCGCCGGGCGCGGCTGCGCGACGGAGCCGACGAGGCGAGCGGACGGGTCGTTCGCGTAGTCGGGGAAGTAGGACGTCGGCGCTTCGAACGAACCGTCCTCGCCGGGGTGCTGCACCGAGACGAAGACGTGCTGGTCGGCATCGCGGATCACCGGGCCGCACGTCTCCGCCTCGCGCGGAACCGAGAGGAACTGCTGCACGTTGCCGCGGTCCGCTCCCTCGAGCGAGACCTTGAAGAGGCCGTCGTTGTAGCCGATCCCGTCGGGAGCGCCGTCCGTCGAGATCCAGAGGTTGCCCACGGAGTCGAACGCGAGGTTGTCCGGGCAGGAGATCGGCGAGACCTGCTCCTGCGGGAAGCCGGAGAAGTACACGACGTCGCCCTGTGCGTAGTCGCCGCACAGCATGAGGAGGTTCCAGGTGAACGTGGTGCCCGTCTGGTCGCCGCCGTCCTCCGTGATCTCGACGATGTGGCCGTCACGGTTCTGCAGGCGCGGGTTGACCTCGGTCGCCCCCTCGGTGCCCTCGTTGCCACGGTTGGAGTTGTTCGTGCAGGCGACGTAGATCTTGCCCGTGATGAGGTTCGGCTCGACGTCCTCGCACCGGTCCATCTTCGTGGCCCCTGCGATGTCGGCGGCCAACCGCGTGTTCACGAGGACCTCCTCGACGCTCATGCCCGCGATCGCGGACGCACCGGAGACCACGAGCGGGATCCACTGCCCGGTTCCGTCGAACGAGCCGTCGGAGGGGACGGCGCCCGTGCCGTCGATCTCGGAAGTGGGCGAGTCGCCGGCGAAACGAGCGACGTAGAGGTCGCCCTCCTCGAGGATGGTCAGGTTGTGCGCGCGGTCGCCCTCGATGTAGCTCTTCTGCGACACGAACTTGTAGAGGTAGTCGAACCGCTCATCGTCGCCCATGTAGGCGACGACCTTGCCGTTCGGCGCCACGATGACGTTCGCGCCCTCGTGCTTGAGGCGACCCATCGCGGTGTGCTTCCGCGGGGTGGACGTCGGGTCGAAGGGGTCGACCTCGACGATCCAGCCGAAGCGGTTCACCTCGTTCTCGTACCCCGCGGTGCGCGCGTCGAACCGGGGGTCGTCGAGTTCCCACTGGCGGGCGGTCGCGCCGGGTGCGAGGCCGTAGCGCTTCTCGGCGGCGGAGGTGCCGGCCGACCGGAAGTAGCCGTTGAAGTTCTCCTCGCCGGAGAGGATCGTGCCCCACGGGGTCGTGCCGCCGGCGCAGTTTCCGAGCGTGCCGAGCACGGTACGACCCGACGGGTCGGCCGTCGTCTTCAACAGGTCGGAGCCCGCGGCCGCTCCCGTCATCGTGTACGGGGTGTCGATGAGGAAGCGGCGGTTGTGCTCGCCGCCGCGGACGTACTCCCAGGGACGGTCGACGGCCTCGC
Organism: Labedella endophytica; assembly: GCF_003990045.1. Classification (GTDB taxonomy): domain Bacteria; phylum Actinomycetota; class Actinomycetes; order Actinomycetales; family Microbacteriaceae; genus Labedella; species Labedella endophytica. The sequence continues at coordinate 61,643 of NZ_RZGZ01000006.1, forward strand.
GCACGAGCTCCACGACCGACAGGCCGTGCGCGGCGCGACCGACGGCTCGGATCCGTTCGAGGTCCGAGGCGAGCTCGCTCTCGGAGAACATGATCGTCTCGTTGGTGTACTCGTGGTTCACGAAGAGCAGCGCGCGCAGTCGATCCGTTCCAGGGAGCTCGACGATGTCGGTGTAGTCGTTGTTGTAGCCGAACTGACCCGCCTGGGCCGCCGCGGTCTGGTTCGAGATGTCGAACTCGGCGCTGTCGGTGAAGAGCGGGTCGCCCCAGCGGATGATCGGCTGCCAGGAGAAGCCCTCGGGAACGGTGAACGCGTCGACTGTGTACGGTACGGGATCGATGGGGGTGAAGGACAACGCCGACGGCACGAAGGCCGCGACCGGACCGCCGGTCGCCGCAGCGGCCGAACCGGCGCGGGAGAGTCCGAGCGATCCGGCGGCGACGGTGACGACGCCCGCGAGTCCGAGGCCGAGCGCGGTCCGCCGAGACACCTGCGCCTGCACGATGTCACGGAAGTAGCCGTTCTGGGACGTGTTGCAGACGCCGGAGGAGCACGCGTTGGCGCACTTGAGGGCGCACGTCACGGCGCTGCGCTTACCCTTCACGTGACCGGCCATGGGGAGATCGATGCGTCGCAGAGATGTGGTCATGACCTGTCTTTCCGTCGAGGGGGCGAGCTCGCACCACTCAAACAGGGCACACCGAACACTTCGTCGCCGCGGGATGACGCCGAGGGGAACCGCAGGTGAACAGGGAGCGTCGGCTCTCGACGGGAGTGTGAACGCACGTGGCGCCGCCCCGGTGAGGGGCGGCGCCACGGAGGTCCAGATCGGCGCGGGGCCGCGGGCGGGCCGAGGTCAGACGGAGGCGAGCTCCAGGTCGGGGTGCGCCGCCCGCACTCCACGGTTGACCGCGGACACGATGGCTTTGAGCGAGGCCACGGCGATGTCGCTGTCGATCCCGACGCCCCAGAGCCGCTCGCCGTCCACCTGCAGCTCGACGTACGCGGCGGCACGGGCGTCGCCGCCCTCGCTCATGGCGTGCTCCACGTAGTCGTAGAGGGTCACGTCGACGCCGTGACCGCGGAGGATGACGAGGAACGCATCGATCGGTCCGTTGCCCGTCGAGGTCGCCTCGGCGACCTCGTCCCCGTCGCGCAGCTGCACGATGAGGTCGACGACGCCGGAGAGATCGCTCGATGTCCGCGCGTGGCGCAGCTCGAAGCGGCCCCACTTGGCCTCCGTCACGGCAGAGGGGAGGTACTCGTCCTCGAAGATGCGCCAGATGGCCGCGCTCGTCATCTCGCCGCCCTCGGAGTCGGTCTTCGCCTGGACGACCCCCGAGAACTCGATCTGCAGCTTGCGGGGCAGGTCCATCCCGTGGTCGGTCTTGAGGAGGTACGCGACGCCGCCCTTGCCGGACTGCGAGTTGACTCGGATGACGGCCTCGTAGCTGCGTCCCAGGTCCTTCGGGTCGACGGGCAGGTAGGGCACGGCCCACTCGATCTCGTCGACCGACACTCCGCGGGCGGCGGCGTCGGCGGCCATGCGCTCGAAGCCCTTCTTGATCGCGTCCTGGTGCGAGCCGCTGAACGCCGTGAAGACGAGGTCGCCCGCCCACGGGCTGCGCTCGGGAACCGGCAGCTGGTTGCAGTATTCGACCGTGCGCTTGACGGAGTCGATGTCGCTGAAGTCGATCTGCGGGTCGACACCCTGGGTGAACAGGTTCACGCCGAGGGCGACGAGGTCGACGTTGCCCGTGCGCTCCCCGTTGCCGAAGAGGCACCCCTCGATCCGATCGGCTCCCGCGAGGTAACCGAGCTCTGCGGCGGCGACGGCCGTGCCCCGGTCGTTGTGCGGGTGCAGCGAGAGGATGACGTTCTCGCGGTGCGTGAGATGGCGGGACATCCACTCGATCGAGTCGGCGTAGACGTTGGGCGTCGCCATCTCGACCGTGGCCGGGAGATTGATGATGACCTTGCGGTCGGGGGTCGGCTCGAAGACCTCGACGACCTGGTTGCAGATGTCGACGGCGAACTCGAGCTCGGTCCCCGTGTAACTCTCGGGCGAGTACTCGTAGTAGACGGTGGTGCCGGGCACCTTCGCCTCCATCTGGCGGCACAGTCGCGCTCCGGCGAGGGCGATGTCGACGATGCCCTGCTGGTCGGTGCGGAACACGACGTCGCGCTGCAGGATGCTCGTGGAGTTGTAGAGGTGGACGATCGCTTGCTTCGCGCCGGCGATCGACTCGTAGGTGCGCTCGATGAGGTGCTCGCGTGCTTGCGTCAGCACCTGGATGGTGACGTCGTCCGGGATCGCCCCCTCCTCGATGAGGCTGCGGACGAAGTCGAAGTCCGTCTGCGAGGCGCTCGGGAAACCGACCTCGATCTCCTTGTAGCCCATCTTCACGAGGAGGTCGAACATGACGCGCTTGCGCTCGGGGCTCATGGGATCGATGAGCGCCTGATTTCCATCGCGGAGATCGACCGCGCACCACCGGGGCGCCGTCGTGATGCGATTACCCGGCCAGGTGCGGTCGGGGAGGTCGACACGGATCTGCTCGTGGAACGGGCGGTACTTGTGGATCGGCATGGCCGAAGCTGACTGCGTGTTCTTCATTGCTCTACTCCAAGGGAAACGTCTACGTAGGTCACGACGGACTCCGCGACGAGGAGAAAGCGGCTAAGCCTCGTCGCGGCAGCTAAGGAGGAGCGAACCGAGAAGCACGGGGCCAGGCTAGCACGGTGCGGCCGCGGACCTCCACGTCGCACCGTGCCGCCTGGGCAGCGATCACCCGACGACGCTCACTCGACCGCGAGTGCCGCCACCGGGCTGACTCGAGTGGCCCGCTGCGCGGGGGCGATCGACGCGGCTGCGGCGAGGACCACCGCGACCACGACGGCTCCCACGATGACGAACCAGGGCACGCTCGGACCGACGAATCCGCCGCCGAGCATCGACCCGAGGAGCGCCTGCGCGCCGCTCCAGCCGTAGACGATCCCGAGCACGACGCCGAATGCGACCGACGCCACCGACATCTGCACGGCCTCGGCGAGCACCATGCGCCGTACCTGACCGGCCGTGAATCCGAGTGCACGGAGCAGACCGAGCTCGCGCCGGCGCTGGAGGACGCTGAGCGAGAGGGTGTTGACCATCCCGACCGCCGCGATCACGGCGCTGAAGCCGAAGAGGACCGAGAAGACGCCGATCGTGATGGCGAGCGTCTCGTCGACGCCCGCGAAGTCCTCCGGGTACTGTTCGCTCGCCCGGACGATCATGTCGTAGTAGCTCGAGGTCGCTACGGCGAACATCGTGACGAGCGTGACACCGATGACGAGACCGATGGTGGCGCGGGAGCTGCGTGCGGGATTCCGGACGGCGTTCTCCGCGGCGAGTCGTGCGGTCGGCGACGGGCCGAGGGCACGGCCGACGAGCCGGAGCACAGCAGGCATCACGAACGGGGCCGCGAGGACGATCCCGGAGAAGGAGAGGATCCCCCCGAGCATGCCCACGAGGACTCCGAGCATGGAGACCATGCCGATGACCACTCCCCCGCCCAGCAGCAGGACGCCGACCGCGATGAGGACGATCGACGCGATGCGCCGGGCCACCATCGAGCGACCCGAGTCGTCGTCGGATTCGACGGACGCCGCCGTCGCCTGCACGGGACGCACGGCGAGGATGCGCCGTGAGCCGACCCACGACGCGAGCCACGTGGTGAGGGTGACCACGACGACGGGGGCGACGAGCGCCGGCGAGACCACGGTCGAGCCTCCGGACGGGATGTCGCCCGTCGAGACCCCGACGCCGATCAGCGCGGCCATGAGGCCGATCCCGACGACGGTGCCGATGAGGGCCCCCGCGAGCCCGACGAGGATGCCGTCGACGGCGATGCGGTTGCGCAGGGTCCGCGCGTCGGCCCCGACGAGACGGAGGAGCGCGATGTCGCGCGTCCTCCCCGCGATGACGGTGCCGACCGTGTTGGCGGTCACGATGCCTCCCACGAAGATCGCGATGGCGAAGAAGACGACGGCGACGAGCCCGAGAGCGAGCCGCGTCGATTCCTTCGACCCGACGGATCCCCCGGCGACGAGGTCCGTGAGGAGCACCGTTCCCTGGAGCAGCAGTGCGCCGAACGCCCCGGAGAGTGCGGCTACGAGCAGGGTGGCGCGGTAGTCGCGCCAGCGCATCCTCATCGGGCATCCTCCATGGCGAGCATGAACCGGGAGATCTCCTCGGCGCTCGAACGGTCGCGCTCGTCCACGATGCGGCCGTCGGCGAGGAAGAGGATCCGGTCGGCGTAGGACGCCGCGACCGGATCGTGCGTGACCATCGCGATGGACTGGCCGAAGCGCGAGCATGCCTCGGTCAGGAGGGCGAGGACCTCCCGGCCGCTGCGGGAGTCGAGGTTGCCGGTGGGTTCGTCGGCGAAGACGAGGTCGGGTCGCGTGGCGAGCGCACGGGCGATCGCGACGCGCTGCTGCTGACCGCCGCTCAACTCGTGCGGGCGGTGCGTCAGCCGATCGTCGATACCCAGGGTCGACACGAGGGAGTCGATCCACCGGGACTCGTCGACGTCGGGCTTGCGGCCGTCGAGGTCGAACGGGAGGAGGATGTTCGCGCGGGCGTCGAGCGTGGGCACGAGGTTGAAGGACTGGAAGACGAATCCGATGCGTCGTCGACGGAGGAGGGTGAGCTCACGGTCGCCGAGGGTCGTGATGTCGGTGTCGCCCACCCACACCTGGCCCCCGTCGGTCGAGTCCAGGCCGGCCATCACATGCATGAGGGTGGACTTGCCGGAACCGCTCGGACCCATGATCGCGGTGAACTGGCCGCGTCGGATTCCGACGGACACGTCGTCGAGCGCGACGACGGCGCCGTGCCCGACGCCGAAGCACCGGGAGACGCCGGCGACGCGGGCCGCGAGGCCCATTTCTGAAGTGGTGATCGTCATGGTTCCCACGCTAGGAACCGCACCCCCGCCACCGCGTCGGCAACCGAAGTGATCAGGGGTCATCCCCGAGGATGAACCGATCCGGGATCGACGAGCCCGTGCTCGTAGGCGAAGATGACGAGCTGCACCCGGTCGCGCAGTCCGAGCTTCGAGAGCACGCGCGAGATGTGCGTCTTGACGGTCGCCTCGCTCACGAACTCCTGGGCGGCGATCTCGGAGTTGCTGAGTCCGGCGGCCGCGAACAGGAAGATGTCGTGCTCGCGGGAGGTGAGGGTCGCGAAGGACGGCGGCGCGGCGGTCGTCGAGGTGGAGCCGACGTGACGGAAGAGCTCCATGGTGGCTCCGGGGGCGATGACGGCGTTCCCGGCGTGCACCGTGCGGATCGCGGCGAGCAGGAACTCGGGATGGGTGTCCTTCAACAGGAACCCGCTCGCGCCGCGACGCAGCGCCGTGGCGGCGGCCTCGTCGAGGTCGAACGTCGTCAGCACGACGATCTTCGGGCTCGGTCGCCCGCTCGCGTCGAATCGCTCCAGGATCGCGCTCGTGGCGGCGATGCCGTCCATGACCGGCATGCGTACGTCCATGAGCACGACGTCGGGCTCGAGCTCCACGGCGCGTGCGACTCCCACCGCGCCGTCCTCGGCCTCGGCGACGATCCGGAGGTCGGGTTGGGAATCGACGAGCATGCGGATGCCGGCCCGGAACAGGGCCTGGTCGTCGACGAGGAGGACGGAGATCGGTGCGTCGGTCACGGAGTGGCCTCTCGGATGGGGGCGGGGAAGGGGATGAAGGCGTCGATGCGGAAGAGGGCGCCGCTCGGGCGATCGACGGTGAGGCGGCCTCCCGTGAGCTCGGCCCGCTCGCGCATTCCGGCGATGCCGTGTCCCGGCGAGGGTGCCGTGGGCACGGGGGCCACGGCGTTCTCGACCGCGACGGCGACGCCGTGCTCGACCCAACGGAGGACGACCGAGACCTCGCCGGTTCGATCGCCGTGGCGGAGGGCGTTCGTGAGTGACTCCTGCACGATCCGATAGACGGCGATCTGATGGCTCGAGGGCATCGGGCGCGCGGCCCCCGTCTCCTGGAAGCGGATCGCGAGGCCGGCCGCTCTCATCTGTTCGACGAGGCGACCGAGGTCGGCGATCATCGGCTGCGGGCCGCCCGACTGGTTATGGCGCAGTTCGGCCAGGAGGACACGGACGTCGATGAGAGCCTCGCGCGCCGTGGTCGAGATCGTCTCGAGGGCCGTCTCCCCCATCTGGGGCGCCGTCGCCATCGCGTATCGTGCGCCGTCGGCCTGGGCGATGACGACGGCGAGCGAGTGCGCCACGACGTCGTGCATGTCGCGCGCGATGCGGTTGCGCTCCTGCTCGACGACGATGGTGCGCTCGGCGAGGCGTCGCTCCTGCTCGAGGCGGTACTGCTCGGCGCGCGACGCTCGCGTGGTCTCCGACTGACGGATCAGGACCCCCATACCCCAGGCGATCGTGAGCACGAAGATGGCCGCCGCAGAAGCCGTGACGAGCACGAAGACGGACCCGGCGACGTTCATCGGGTCGTAGAGCACATCGAAGATCGGACCGCCGAAGATCTGACCGACGGTGTAGACGGAGGCGATCGCGCCTCCGACGACGGCCGAGATCAGCCCGTACCACCGCACCCAGCCGTCGCCGTAGCGGCCGACGGCGTAGAGCACGCCCAGGATGATGATGTCGAAGAAATTCGCGGGCTGCTGCGTCGACAGCTGGATGACGACGGCGATCCAGGCGACCGAGAGCGCGATCGCCGGCGAGTAGCGGCGCAGTGCGAGCCCCCCGGAGAGCAGGACGACGACGGCGGCGGCGACGCCGGGCGACGGGGAGATCACGCAGAACGGCAGCACGACGAGACCGAGGACGACGGCGACGGTGATGTCGACCGCGAGCTGGGTGCGCGTGAGGGTCCTGATCATCCCTCCACGGTAGCCCGCCGGGGTGCTCGATCCGGGCGTCGGACCGTGTCCTCCGCCGCCCGGTTGACGAAGATCATCCCCGCGGGTGACGATCAGAATCCGAGGCGGCGCAGCTGCTTGGGGTCGCGCTGCCACTCCTTCGCGACCTTGACGCGCAGCGAGAGGAACACCGGGGACCCGACGAGTGGCTCGATCTCGGCGCGCGCGCGCGAGCCGACGTCCTTGAGTCGCGACCCGCCCTTGCCGATGATGATGGCCTTCTGGCTGTCGCGCTCCACGAACACGTTCGCGTAGATCTCGACGATGTCCTTGTCGTCGCGGCGCTGGATGTCGTCGATCGTCACGGCGAGCGAGTGCGGGAGCTCGTCGGTCACGCCCTCGAGGGCCGCCTCGCGGATGAGCTCGGACACGCGGTCCTCGAGCGTCTCCTCGGTCACGGCCTCGGCGGGGTAGAGCGCCACGGATCGTGGCAGGAGCGCGAGGATCTCGTCCGCGAGCACGTCGAGCTGGATGCTCTCGGTCGCGGAGACCGGAACGATCGAGTCCCACTCGCGCAACTGGGAGACGGCGAGGAGCTGCTCCCCCACCTTGTCCCGCGACACCTCGTCGATCTTCGTGACGATCGCGATCTTCTTCGCCCGCCCGTACCGCTCGAGCTGCTCGTTGATGAACCGGTCGCCCGGACCGATCTTCTCGTCGGCGGGGATGCACAGGCCGATCACGTCGACGTCGCCCAGGGTCGACTCGACGAGATCGTTGAGGCGTTGTCCGAGGAGGGTGCGCGGACGGTGGATGCCCGGGGTGTCCACGATGACGAGCTGACCGTCGGGGCGGTGCACGAGGCCGCGGATCGCCCGCCGCGTCGTTTGGGGCTTCGAGCTCGTGATCGCGACCTTCTCGCCGACGAGGGCGTTCGTGAGCGTCGACTTGCCGACGTTGGGACGCCCGACGAACGTGACGAACCCCGCTCGGTAACCGCCCACCTCCTCGGTGTCGCCCTCGTGGTCGGCGGCGCCCTCCTCGATCGAATCGGGTTCGACGGTCTCCGGGGTGGCCGTCTCCTGCTCGATCGCGTCCTTCTCGATTTCGTGCTCCGGCTGTTCCTGCGTCATCCCGCTGCCTCTCTCTCGAGCGCCGCGCGGATCTCGTCGAGCGCCTCCGTGGGTCGAACGACGACGCTCACGAGCCGCTTGCGTCGTCCGTCGACCCGATCTGCGACGAGCACGAGCCCGTTCGCCGTGACGTCGTCCCCTGCGACCGGAAGTCGGCCCAGGTGTTTCGTGAGGAGTCCGCCGACGGAGTCGACGTCGTCGTCCTCGAGTTCGATCCCGTAGAGCTCACCGAGCTCGTCGATCGCGAGCCGCGCGCTCACACGGTAGCCACCGTCGCCGAGGTCGACGACCTCGGCGAGCTCGGTGTCGTACTCGTCGGAGATCTCCCCCACGAGCTCCTCGATGAGGTCCTCGATCGTCACGAGACCGGCCACGCCGCCGTACTCGTCGATGACGATCGCGAGGTGCGTGGACTCGAGCTGCATCTGGGCGAGGAGCGCGTCGGCCTTCTGCGATTCGGGAACGAAGAGCACCGCCTTCGCGATGTCCCGCGCCGTGAGGACGTCCGCCTGAGCCGGGGTCTCATAGCCGATACGGGCGACATCCTTGAGGAACAGGATTCCGACGACCTCGTCGACGTCCCCGTCGATCACGGGGAGCCGCGAGACGCCCGTGCGGAGGAACACGCCAGTGGCCGCCTGCACGGTCTCGGAGGCGTCGACGACGATCATGTCGGTGCGCGGCACCATCACCTCGCGGACGACCGTCTGATTGAACTCGAAGATCGAGTGGATGAGCGCGCGTTCGTCCTCCTCGAGCACCGCGAGCTCGGTCGCCTCATCCACCATGCTGAGGAGCTGCTCCTCGGAGGCGAACGCCGAGTTGCGGGAGACGCCGGGCGTGACTCGGTTGCCGAAGGCCACGAGCGCATCCGCGAGCGGACCGAGCACGACGCGTACGAGGTGCACGATCGGGGCGGTGAGCTGCAGGATCGTGTCGGCGTTCGAGCGACCGAATCCGCGCGGGCTCGCCCCGACGAGGACGAACGAGACCGCCGTCATGAGGAGGGCGGAGAGGACGAGTGCGAGCCACAGCGAGTCGAGCGAGAAGGCGAAGGCGAGAGTGACGAGCACCGCTGCGGTCGTCTCGGCGGAGATCCTGATGAAAGAGATCGCGTTGACGTGCGTCCCGGTGTCCTCCGCTATCCGCATGAGCGAGCGTCGTGCCCGTGACTCCACGGCGATCGAGAGGATGTCCGAGCGGGACTTGACGGAGATGGCGGCCTCCGCGGCCGACATGAGACCGGCGAAGGCGACGAGGACGAACGACCCGGCGATGAGCCAGAGGAGCAGCATGGGTCAGCCGCGCCGCTCGCTCATCGCGAAGCCGAGGAGGATGTCGCGCTGGATGCCGAACATCTCCTTCTCCTCCTCCGGTTCCGCGTGATCGAAACCGAGGAGGTGGAGGACGCCGTGCGCGGTGAGCAGGAGGAGCTCGTCGATCGTCGCGTGGCCGGCGGTCTCGGCCTGCGACTCGGCGACCTGGGGGCACAGAACGATGTCACCGAGCAGCCCTGGCGGGGTCGGTTCGTCCTCCGTACCCGGACGGAGCTCGTCCATCGGGAAGCTCAGCACGTCCGTGGGGCCGGGCTCGTCCATCCACTGCACGTGCAGCTGCTCCATGGCGGCCTCGTCGACGAGCACGATGTTGAGCTCGGCCTCCTCGCTCACGTGCATGACACCGAGGGCGAAGTCCGCGACCCGCTGGATCTTGGCCTCGTCGACCTCGATGCCGGATTCGTTGTTGATCTCGATGCTCATGAGCGTCCTCCTCGCGGCTGGCGGTCGCGCGGCACCGCTCCGCGGCGCTCGGCACGATTGGCGAATTCCCTCGCCTGCTCGCGCTCGTAGTGGTCGGCCTGCTTCTTCGCGTCGTACTCGCTGTACGCGTCCACGATGCGTCCCACGAGGGAGTGTCGCACGACGTCCTCGCTCGTGAGGCGGGCGAAGTGGATGTCGTCGATCTCCGACAGCACGCGCGTGACGAGCCGGAGCCCGGAGGCGTTCGTCGGGAGGTCGATCTGGGTGATGTCGCCCGTGACGACCATCTTCGATCCGAAACCGAGTCGAGTGAGGAACATCTTCATCTGCTCCGGCGAGGTGTTCTGCGCCTCGTCGAGGACGATGAAGGAGTCGTTGAGGGTGCGGCCGCGCATGTAGGCGAGAGGTGCGACCTCGATGGTCCCGGCCGCAAGCAGCTTGGGCACGATCTCCGGATCCATCATCTCGTTGAGGGCGTCGTAGAGGGGACGCAGGTACGGGTCGATCTTGTCGGTGAGCGTGCCGGGCAGGAAGCCGAGCCGCTCGCCCGCCTCGACGGCCGGCCTCGTGAGGATGATGCGGTTGACCTCCTTGCGCTGGAGTGCCTGGACGGCCTTGGCCATCGCGAGGTAGGTCTTGCCCGTTCCGGCCGGTCCGATTCCGAACACGATGGTGCTCTCGTCGATCGCGTCGACGTACGCCCGCTGACCGGCCGTCTTGGCCCGGATGCTCTTGCCGCGGGACGTCAGGATGGCCTGGCCGCCGAGCACGTCGGCCGGGCGGCCGTCGGCGTCCAGGATGTTCGCGGACGAGCGGACCTCGTCGGGTTCGACGTCCTGTCCGTTGCGGATCATGATGAGGAGCTCCTCGATGAGGGTGGTGGCGGCGGCGACCTGTTCGGGGTCGCCGCTCAGAGTGATCTCGTTCCCCCGCGCGTGCAATTCCACGGCCGGGTACTGCGTCTCGATCGTGCGCAGCAATCGATCCTGGGGACCGAAGAGGCGCACGAGGGCGACGCCGTCGATGTGGAGGCGCGAGACCGCGCCGCCGTCAGGCTCCGCCAAGCGTGTCCTCCCCGAGTCCCCCTGCGAGCACGTGCGCGTGCACGTGGAAGACGGTCTGCCCGGCGCCCGCACCCGTGTTGAACACGAGCCGGTAGTCGCCGTCGGAGTGCTCGGACGCGATGTCAGACGCCGTCGCGACGAGTTCCGCCAGGAGACCGGGGTCGCCGGCGGCGAGCTCGGACACGTTGCGGTACTGCTCCGTCTTCGGAACGACGAGGACGTGGACCGGGGCCTGCGGAGCGATGTCACGGAAGGCGATGAGCCGGTCCGATTCGAACACGACGTCCGCCGGGATCTCGCGCGCGACGATGCGACTGAAGATGCTGGGTTCTGCGGTGTCCATGACGTCCAGTCTACGGCCGAGCCGAACGGGGCGGGGCGGCTCCGTGCGAGCGGTCACCAGCGGCCGAGGGCGACGTTCGCGACCGCGATCGCGGCGGGCCCTGCTGTGGAGGTGCGCAGCACGGTGTCGCCGAGGACGACGGGGATCGCGCCGGCCCTCTCGAGGGATGCGATCTCGTCGGGAGAGAAGCCGCCTTCGGGACCGACGGCGAGCACGATGCGCCGCGCGTCGTCCGGCACCGCGCGCACGGCATCGGCCAGTCGGACGCTTGCCCGTGGATCGAGCACGAGGACGAGGTCGCCGTCGGCCACGAGGTCGGCCGGCGCGAGGGGCGTCGTGACGTCGGGGACCCACGATCGGATCGCCTGCTTGCTCGCCTCGCGGACGATCGTCATCCAGCGCGCGACGCCCTTGTCGAGTTTGGGTCCGGTCCAACGGGAGATGCTGCGGGCGGCCTGCAACGGGATGACTCCGGAGACGCCCACCTCGGTGGCGGCCTGGATGGCGAGCTCGTCGCGATCACCCTTCGCGAGCGACTGCGCGAGCCACACTTCTGGCCGCGGGCGCTGCTCGCGCCGGACCTCTCCGAGTCGGAAGGCGATCTCGGACGTCGAGACGGACTCGACCGTCGCGTCGGCGAGCATGCCCCGACCGTCGCCGAGCATGACCGACTCCCCTGCTCTCAGCCGGTTCACCAGCGCGTGATGCGCCTCCTTGCCGCCCACCGTGACGAGCGAACCGTCGTCGTGCTCGGCGAGGTCGGCGGCGTAGAAGAGTGAGCTCACTCTCAGCCCCGGAAGCGGTCGCGGAGCTTGGAGAAGATGCCCTGGTGGAAGGAGGCGAGCTGCGGGCCCGCCTGCTTGCGTCCCTTCGCGAACTTCTCGAGCAGTTCCCGCTCCTTGTGATCGAGCTTCGTCGGCGTCACGACCTGGATACCGATGCGGAGATCCCCGCGACCCTGGCCGCGGAGCTTCGTGATGCCCCGACCCCTGACGGTGAGGATCTCTCCGCTCTGGACTCCCGCGCGCACCTCGAGGTCGACGTTGCCGTCGAGTCCCGGGATCGAGGCCTCGGCGCCGAAGACGGCATCCGTCATGGGCACCTCGAGCGTGCAGAGGAGATCGTCGCCGTCGCGGCTGAAGTCGTCGTTGTTGCGCACCTTGATCTCGAGGAACAGATCACCGTTCGGGCCACCGGCGGGGCCGACCTCTCCGCTGCCCGGCATCTGGAGGCGCAGGCCGGTGTCGACGCCCGCGGGGATGTCGACGGGAACGGTACGACGCGCGCGCACGCGGCCCTGGCCGCTGCACGTGAGGCAGGGGTTGGGGATGACGGTGCCGTAACCGCGGCAGGTGCCGCACGGCGAGGCCGTGACGACATTGCCGAGCAGCGAGCGGACCGTGCGCTGGATCTGGCCGGCGCCCCGGCAGACGTCGCACGTGACGGGAGAGGTGCCGGGCTGGCAGCACGAGCCGTTGCACGTTCCGCAGACGACGGCCGTGTCGACCTCGAGGTCGCGGTGCGTGCCGAAGATGACCTCGTCGAGGTCGACCTCGACGCGCAGGAGGGCGTCCTGACCGCGCTCCCGACGCGAGCGCGGTCCGCGCTGCGTCCCGCCGCCGAAGAACGAGTCGAAGATGTCGCCGAAGCCCGAGAACCCGGCGCCTCCCGCTCCGCCGCCGAAGCCACCGGCGTCGCCGAGGTCGTAGCGCTGACGCTGCTCCGGGTCGCTCAGTACGTCGTACGCGTGCGTGACGGCCTTGAACTTCTCGCTCGCGTCCGCCCCGGGGTTCACGTCGGGGTGGAGCTCGCGGGCGAGGCGACGGTACGCCTTCTTGATCTCGTCGGCGCTCGCATCGCGCGAGACACCGAGGACGTCGTAGTGGTCAGCCACACAGGGCCTTTCGTCTGAGTGCGTCGGTGCCTCGTGGGCGCCGACGTCGTGGATGGGGATGTTCGGTGGTCCGGATGACACGGACCGGGTCGGTCACGACTCCCCGAGGAGTCGTGTGAGATAGCGGGCGACGGCCCGCACGGCCGCCATGTTGTTGCTGTAATCCATCCGCGTGGGGCCGAGGACCCCGAGCCGCGCGGTCTCGCCGGCCGTGGAGTAGTCGCTCACCACGACGGACGTCTCCGACAGCCCGTAGGCCGCGTTCTCCCGTCCGATGCGCGCGGTCACACCGAACGCGTCGGACTGCAGCTCGCCGAAGAGGCGCAACAGCACGACCTGCTGCTCGAGCGCCTCGAGGACGGGGAAGATGCTTCCGCGGAAGTCGTCCTCCGTGCGCGCGAGGTTCGCTGAACCGGCGAGGACCAGGCGATCCTGCCGATGGTGACCGAGCTGGCCGATGACGGCATCGGTGACGAGGACCGCGACGTCGCGCATCGGCGCGTCGACTCCAGCTGGCAGCTTCTCGAGAGCCGCCGCCGCCTCGGCGATGGAGAAGCCGACGGTCGCGTCGCCGATCGCCGTCCTCAACCGCTCGACGACCTCGGGGGCGACCGGCGCTCCCGTCTCGATCACGCGCTGCTCGACCCGACCGGAATCGGTGATGAGCACGACGAGGAGGCGGGAGGGTGCGAGGGTCACGAGCTCGATGTGCCGCACGGAGGCGTTCGAGAACGTCGGGTACTGCACGATCGCGACCTGGTTCGTGAGCTGCGACAGCAGCCGGACGGTGCGGGAGAGGACGTCGTCGAGGTCGACGGACTCCCCCAGGAACTGCTCGATGGCCACGCGCTGCGCACTCGACAGCGGACGCCGGTCCGCGAGCTGGTCGACGAAGAGCCGGTAGCCCTTGTCGGTCGGGACGCGGCCGCTCGACGTGTGTGGAGCGACGATGAGCTCCTCCTCCTCGAGGAGGGCCATGTCGTTGCGGATGGTCGCGGCCGAGACGCCGAACGCGTGGCGGTCGACGATGGACTTCGATCCGACGGGCTCACGGGAGGCGACGTAGTCGTGCACGATCGCACGGAGAACGTCCAGTCCGCGTTCCGATACCATCGGCGCCCTCCCGTCGATCGCTGGCACTCACTGTCTCTGAGTGCCAATGATACTCCGGTGACGGGCATGCGCGACCGGCGCTCGCCGTGTCGATGGAGTGACGGGCTCCGTGCAGGACGGTGCGGCGATTGCGGGTGGTTCCGCGGGACCGATACCGTGAGCCTGTGCCTCGCGCGGGAGCGCGCACCTCCCGGTTCGGCCGGGAACAGCATCACAGCGCCGCACGACAACCGATCGAAAGGAACGGCGATGTCCGACCCCTCCTCCCCCCAGCCGGGAGATCAGCAGAATCCGGCGAACGGGCAGCCGCCGTACGGCGGACCCCAGCAGCCCCCGCCCCCGCCGCAGCAGCCCTACGGCGCCCCCCAGGGTCAGCCTGGTCAGGGCCAGCCGCCCTACGGTGCGCCTCAGGGCCAGCCGGGCTACGGCGCTCCTCAGGGTCAGCCCCCGTACGGTGCACCCCAGGGTCAGCCCGGTTACGGTGCCCCTCAGGGTCAGCCTCCCTACGGCGCTCCTCAGGGACAGCCCGGCTATGGCGGCCCGCAGGGTCCCGGCTACGGCGGACCGCAGCAGCCCTACGGCCAGTCGAACGGGGCGGCTCCCCTCAGCCCCGCAGAGGACAAGCAGTGGGCGATGTGGTCGCACTTCGGCGGAGTCCTCGGCTTCCTGCCGTCGCTCATCATCTTCCTCGTCTTCAAGGACCGCGGCGGATTCACCCGCCAGGAGTCGAAGGAAGCCCTCAACTGGCAGATCACCTGGATCATCGCCAACATCGCGTTCAGCATCATCCTCGGCATCCTGTCCGTCGTGATCGCCATCGGCAGCAACGGATACGGCTACGGCGGTATCGGCGCGCTCCTCGGCCTCCTCGCCTATGTGCCGTACATCGCGAACCTCGTGTTCTCGATCATCGGTGGCGTGAAGGTCAACGGCGGCTCGGCCTACCGCTACCCGGTGAACTTCCGCTTCATCAAGTGATCCGGCGCGTCCGGTCCGCCGCATTCAGTCGCGGACCGGACGCCGAAGTCAGCCGACGAGCCGACGAGCCGACGCACGACGGCGTCGGCCAGAAGCCGCCCGCGCAGGGTGAGGATTATCCTCCCGCTGTCTAACGGACGCGCGGCGACCGACGGTCAGCCGATGAGTCGTCGAACGACGGCGTCGGCCAGAAGCCGCCCGCGCAGGGTGAGGATTATCCTCCCGTGCAGGGCGGCTTCTCCGTTCACGAGCCCGTCAGCGATCAGGCCGGCGACCGCCTGGCGTGCGTCCGCTCCGAGCACGTCGATCGCGAGTCCGTCGGCGATTCTGGTCTCGAGCAGGATGCGCTCGACGAGTCGCGTGCCGTCGTCGAGGGTCTCCCGTCCGTGCGCGGGTGACGCGCCGTCGCTCACGAGCCCGGCGTACGCGGCCGGATGCTTGACGTTCCACCAGCGCACGCCCCCGACGTGGCTGTGGGCGCCGGGACCGACGCCCCACCAGTCGGCTCCCGTCCAGTAGGACAGGTTGTGGCGCGAGCGGAAGCTCGGCGAGGCCGCCCAGTTGCTGACCTCGTACCAGGAATAGCCGGCGGCGCCGAGGAGCTCGTCCGCGAGCTCGTACATATCGGCCTGCAGGTCGTCCGACGGGGCGGCGAGCTCCCCCGAGCGGATGCGACGGGCGAGCTTCGTGCCCTGCTCGACGATGAGGGCGTAGGCCGACACGTGATCGGGGCGTTCGGCGATCGCCGTCTCGAGGGACGTGCGCCAGTCGTGGATCGTCTCCCCCGGTGTGCCGTAGATGAGATCGAGGCTCACCTGCAGGCCGGCCGCTCGTGCCGCCCGAACCACGACGGGGATGCGTGCGGGGTCGTGCGTGCGGTCGAGGGTCGCGAGGACGCCGGGCACCGCCGACTGCATGCCGAACGAGACACGGGTGAAGCCGGCCCGAGCGAGCTCCTGGAGGTACTCCTCGTCGACACTGTCCGGATTGGCCTCGGTCGTGATCTCCGCGCCGTCCGCGATCCCGAGGTACGTGCGGATCGCGTCGAGCATGCGCACGAGGTCGGAGGCGGGGAGGAGGGTGGGCGTGCCTCCGCCGAAGAAGACCGTGCGCGCAGGTCGTTGAGGCAGCCCTGCGGCCTCGAGGACCCGGGCGGCCTGGACGATCTCACCGATCGCCTGCGTCGCGTAGTCGGCCTGCGAGGCCCCGCGGAGCTCCGTCGACGTGTAGGTGTTGAAGTCGCAGTAGCCGCAGCGCACCAGGCAGAACGGCACGTGCAGGTAGACCCCGAACGCCCGAGCGTCGGCCCCGATGGCGACCGAGTCCGGGAGGAGTCCGTCGCGCGGGGCCGGGTCGGCGAGGGGAAGCGGACCGGCCACGCGCGCCTACTCCGTGACCTGGCCGCGGCGCCGCGCCGCCCAGAGGGGCGAGAGGGTGCGCGCGAATCGCGTGGAGAGCGCGGTCCACCGGCGCCTCACGAGCCAGCGGAAGAGGCGGTAGTGCAGCGCCTTCGCGCGGAACACGGAGCGCTGGATGAACCGGACGCTGTCGTCGTCGGCAAGTTCGACGATGTAGGCGTCCTCGCCGCTCACGACGCCGCCGCCTAAGGTTCCGAACGTGACACTCACGCGGCGCTCGTCCTCGACGACCGACACCACGCGCACGCGCGTCGTGACGCGGTAGACGCCCACTCGACCGCTCAGGCGAGCGGACGCCCCGGACGAGACGTAGGGTGTGCCGTCGGCGGTGAAGCGTTCCTCTGCCGACAGCGTCGCCGGGGCGATCGGGGTGCCGTCATCGGCGAACTTCACTCCGGTGTATGCACCGGGCTCGCCGTGGGCGAGCACCTGGACGGCGATCCCGGAGCCGCGGTAGAGGTCCCACGACATGATCGCGTCGACGGCCTGCGTGAAGCGCTCCGCGCCGCTGCCGAGCCGCACCTCCACCTCGGCGGAGCGGAAGCCGCGCGGCGGATACTGCATCATGTCGGGGGCGGCGGTTGCGCCGACGGCGCCGTAATCGACGTGGAGGTCCTCGAAGCTCTCGCGGCGCATGGCTCTACTTCTTTTCCTTCTTCGTCTCGGTGTCTCCGGAGAGCGCGGCGATGAAGGCCTCCTGCGGCACCTCGACCTTGCCGACCATCTTCATGCGCTTCTTGCCCTCCTTCTGCTTCTCGAGCAGCTTGCGCTTCCGGGTGATGTCGCCGCCGTAGCACTTCGCGAGCACGTCCTTGCGCATCGCGCGGATCGACTCGCGAGCGATGATGCGAGCACCGATCGCGGCCTGGATGGGCACCTCGAACTGCTGGCGCGGGATGAGGTTCTTGAGGCGCTCCGTCATGAGCACGCCGTAGGCGTAGGCCTTCTCGCGGTGCACGATCGCGCTGAACGCGTCGACCTGTTCCCCCTGCAGGAGGATGTCGACCTTCACGAGGTCGGCCTCCTGTTCGCCCGCCGGCTCGTAGTCGAGCGAGGCGTACCCCTGCGTGCGGCTCTTGAGGTGGTCGAAGAAGTCGAAGACGATCTCGCCGAGCGGCATCGTGTACCGCAGTTCGACGCGGTCCTCTCCGAGGTACTCCATGCCGAGCAGGGTCCCGCGCCGGGACTGGCACAGCTCCATGATGGTGCCGACGTAGTCCTTGGGGGCGAGCACGCCCACCTTCACGACGGGCTCGGAGACGGCGTGGATCTTGCCGCCGGGGAATTCGCTCGGGTTCGTGACGGTGACGGTCTTCTTGTCCTCCGTCATGACCTCGTAGGTCACGGACGGCGCCGTGGCGATGAGGTCGAGGCCGAACTCGCGCTCGAGGCGCTCCGTGATGATCTCGAGGTGGAGGAGACCGAGGAAGCCGACGCGGAACCCGAAGCCGAGGGCGACGGAGGTCTCCGGCTCGTAGTTGAGGGCGGCGTCCGAGAGCTTGAGCTTGTCGAGCGCCTCGCGCAGATCCGGGTACTCGGCCCCGTCGATCGGGTAGAGACCCGAGAAGACCATAGGCTTCGGGTCGGTGTAGCCGGGCAGCGCTTCCGTCGCCGGCTTCACCGACGTCGTCACGGTGTCGCCGACCTTGCTCTGGCGCACATCCTTCACACCGGTGATGAGGTAGCCGACCTCGCCGACGCCGAGCCCCTTCGAGCGCAGCGGCTCCGGCGAGGACACGCCGATCTCGAGGAGCTCGTGCACCGCGCGTGTCGACATCATCTGGATGCGCTCGCGCGAGCTGAGCGATCCGTCGATCATGCGTACGTAGGTGACGACGCCGCGGTACGAGTCGTAGACCGAGTCGAAGATCATCGCGCGGGCCGGTGCGTTCGCGTCGCCCGTCGGACTCGGGATGCGGTCGACCACGAGGTCGAGGAGCTCCTCGACGCCCATTCCGGTCTTGCCCGAGACGCGCAGGACGTCGTCGGGCGATCCGCCGAGGAGCCCGGCGATCTCCCCGGCGTACTTGTCCGGGTCGGCGGCCGGCAGGTCGATCTTGTTGAGCACGGGAATGATCTCGAGGTCGTTCTCGAGGGCCAGGTAGAGGTTCGCGAGCGTCTGGGCCTCGATGCCCTGGGCGGCGTCGACGAGGAGGATGGCCCCCTCGCACGCGGCGAGCGAACGCGACACCTCGTAGGTGAAGTCGACGTGGCCGGGCGTGTCGATCATGTTGAGCGCGAAGGTCTCGCCGTTGCGTTCCCAGGGCATACGCACGGCCTGGCTCTTGATCGTGATGCCGCGCTCGCGCTCGATGTCCATGCGGTCGAGGTACTGGGCCCGCATGTCGCGGTCCGAGACGACGCCGGTGATCTGGAGCATCCGGTCGGCGAGCGTCGACTTGCCGTGGTCGATGTGGGCGATGATGCAGAAGTTGCGGATCGACGCCGGTGGTGTGGAGGCGGGCTGGAGTGCCGTAGTCGCTCGGGGGCTCACGCGATCCTCACGTCAGGGGTGTGCGGTGGACATCACATTGTCCCATGGTGCCGGCGACCGTGCGCACCGGCACCATGCCCATGGTCTAGGAGCGGCCCTCGACGACGGCTCGGACCGCTCCCTCGAGCTCGGCGTGGCGGAACGTGTAACCGAGCGCCGTGAGGGTCTCGGGGACGACCCAGCGGCTCTTGAGCAGGAGTTCCGACTCGGTCCGCATGCCGATCGCGCCGAGTTCGATCATCCAGCGGCGGAGCGGGACGCCGACGGGCATCCGCACGACGCGACGTACCGTGGCCATGAGCTCGGCGTTGTCGACGGGACGGGGCGCTGCGACGTTGATCGGACCGGACACCGCATCGTCCGCGATCGATCGTCGCACGATCGCCAGGACGTCGTCGAGATGGACCCAGCTGAACATCTGCCGCCCGTGCGTCGGCCGGTACTCATGAAACGCCCCGGCCAGCCGCTTGGAGCGCGGCGCCCACCAGCGGCCGTCGTACTGTCGACCGCCGAGGCCGACCCGGCTGAGCCCGAGCAGCGGAGCGAGTGCCGAGCCATCCCCGAGCACGATCGCCATGCGCAGGGCCACACGCCGCGTCTGCGGGAGGGCTGGCTGGAAGAACGCGCGCTCCCACGCGGTCGCGACGTCGACGGAGAATCCGGTCCCGATCTCCCCGGCGGACTCGGTCATCGGGCGGTCCATGGCGTGCCGGTAGATCGTGGCCGTGCTCGCATTGATCCACACGGGCGGCGGCGACACCGACGCGGCGATGGAACGTGCGATCGCCGAGGTGGTCGCGGTCCGCGAATGCAGGATCTCCCGCCGGTTCCTGGCCGTGTAGCGGCAGCTCACGTTCTTACCCGCGAGGTTGATGACGACGGCCGCGCCGTCGATCGCCCGATCGAGGCCGGCGGCGTCGCCCCACGAGACGTGGGACGGCCCCGACGCCGCCCTGCCCACCGTGACGACGTCGTACCCCTGCTCGCGGAGATCCGCGACGAGTGCGGTCCCGACGAAACCCGCTGCCCCCGCGACGACCGCGCGCGAACCCTCTCCCCTCGACACGGCCTCAGCCGTTCCGCGGGGCGAAGCGATCGGCGACGCTCGGCACGCCGTCCACGATCTCGAACTGGAGTCGCCCGTCGATGAAGACGCGTTCGGCCAGGCTCGTCGTGTCGAGGGGATCACCCGACCAGATGACGATGTCCGCGTCGAGACCGGCGGTCAGCGAGCCGACGCGCGCGTCGAGTCCGAGGAAGCCTGCGGGGTTCACGGTGAGCGCTTCGATGGCGACGTCACGATCGAGGCCCTCCTTCACGGCGAGGGCGGCCTGCAGGATCAGGAAGTTGATGGGCACGACGGGGTGGTCGGTCGTGATGGCGACGCGCACACCGGCACGTGCGATCGTCGCGAGGTTCCCGATCGCGCGGTCCTTCAGCTCCACCTTGGATCGCGACGTGAGCATGGGGCCGAAGATGACGGGGATGTCGCGTTCGGCGAGGACATCCGCGAGCTTGTGCCCCTCGGTGCCGTGGTTGATGACGAGGCGGTAGCCGAACTCCTCCTGGAGCCGGAGGGCCGTCGCGATGTCGTCGTGTCGGTGCACGTGCTGGTCCCAGGCGAGCTCGCCGTCGAGGACCCGGACGAGGGTGTCCTTCGCGAGATCGCGGGAGAACGGCTTCCCGTCGCGCGCGGCGGCCGAACGCGCTTCCGCGTAGTCCTGCGCGTCGATGAACGCCTGACGGATCACGGAGGCGACGCCGAGACGCGTGCTCGGGGTCTTGCCCTTCTCGCCGTAGACGCGCTTCGGGTTCTCGCCGAGCGCCGACTTCACGCTCACGGAGCCCGACACGAGCTGTTCGTCGATCGTACGCCCGCCCCATGACTTGATCGCGACGGTCTGGCCGCCGATCGGGTTACCCGAGCCGGGCTTGACGACGACGGTCGTCACTCCCCCGCTCAGCGCGTCGACGAAGCCCTCGTCCTCGATGTTGACGGCGTCGATCGCGCGGACGAACGCCGTGTTCGGGTCGGTCATCTCGTTCGTGTCGTTGCCGGCCGAACCGTTGGCCTCCTCGTGGATGCCGACGTGCCCGTGGGACTCGATGAAGCCCGGGAGCACGACCTTCCCGGTCGCGTCGACGACGTCCCAGCCCTCCGGCACGGCGAGGTCGGCGCCGACCGCGCTGATGCGTCCGTCCTCCACGAGCACCACACCGTTCTCGATCGGGGCGGAGGAGACGGGCACGACGTGGCCGCCGACGATGGCGAAGGGGGGATGCTGGTTTGTCATGCATCGAGCGTATGCCCGTGCGACCGGCGGTGACAGGTCGTCACGCGATGTGTCGCGCCCTGTCCGCTCAGTCGGCCGGCGCCTGCCCGTCGCCCGGTGCGGGGAGCTTCGCGAGTCCGTCGAGCAGACGTTCGCGCTCGGCGGCGAGGCAGACGCGCACCCAGCCTTCCCCGGAGCGACCGAAGGCGCTGCCGGGGGCCACCGCGACTCGGTGCTCCAGCAGGAAGCGCTCGGCCCAGGTCGCGACGTCGCCGCCCGTGGCGTGGGACAGGTCGATCCAGAGGTAGAACGCACCTTCGGGCTCGAGGTAGTGCATCCCCCGCCCCGCGAGGTGGGCGGCGGCGGCCCGTCCGTTGTCCTCGTAGTGGCGGGCCGCGGCGTCGATCGGTTCCCGGGGGCCCGTGAGAGCGGCGACGGCCGCCCGCTGGGCGGGTGTGGACACGCAACTGATCATCGCCTCCTGCACCGTGCGCATCTCGGCAGCGAAGCCCGGAGGGGTCACGAGGTAGCCCACCCGGATCCCCGTCATCGCGTACGTCTTCGAGAGCGAGAACACGCTGAAGACGCGCCCATCGCGGTCGAGCGTCGCGGGACTCACGTGCTCACCCGTGAAGGTGAAGTACTCGTACACCTCGTCGGAGAGGATCCACAGATCGTGTCGTGCGGCGAAGTTCACGAGCGACTGCAGGACCTTTGCGGAGAAGACCCGACCGAGGGGGTTCGACGGCGAGTTGACGAGCAGCACCCGCGTTCGCGGGGAGACGAGCGTCTCGAGCTCGTCCAGGTCTGGAGCGAACGCGTCCTCCGGCGAGAGACGGTAGGGCACCGGAACAGCCTGCAGCATGCGCGCGTTCATGGAGAACGTCGTGTACCCGGGATCGGGCACGAGAATCTCGTCGCCGGCGTCGAGCAGGAGACCCATCGCCTGGATGAGCGCCTGCGTGGCGCCGACAGTCACCCACACCTGCTCGACGTCGACGGTCATCGCGTTGTCCTGCGCGAGCTTCTCGACGATCGCCCTCCGCAGATCGGGGATGCCGCCGTTCGGCGTGTAGCGCGTCTCGCCCGCCTCCCACGCCGCCGTCGCGGCCTCGACGATGTGGGGGGCGACCGGCTGGTCCGGCTCGCCGACGGCCAAGACGTTGACGTCGTCGAGGGACAGCGCGATCTCGAAGAGCCGGCGGATACCGGACTCCGGAACGGACGACATGTGCGAGGCGAGCTGCGGCATACCGCCACGCTAGTACCGCGCCGTGCACGCCCTCGCGGCGCTCGGGCCGACCGTACGATGGGCGGATGGACAGAGACCCCGCGCAGCGACCTCCCGTCCTCCTCGTGCACGGCATCCGCACGTCCCGCTCGATGTGGCGCGGTCAAGTGGAGGCTCTCACCGCCGCGGGGGTCACGGCGCTCGCGATCGATCTGCCCGCCCATGGCGACCGGATCGGTGAGCCGTTCTCCCTCGACGCGGCCTTCGCGGCGATCGACGACGCGATCGCGTCGCTCGGCGGTCGGGTCGTCCTCGTCGGGTTGTCGCTCGGCGGCTACCTCTCGATCGAGTACGCGGGACGTCGCCCGGAGAAGGTCGCCCTGCTCGTCGCTTCCTCGTGCTTCACGGTGCCGAAGGGGGTGGGGCTTGCGGGGTACCGCGGCCTCGCGCGCGCGATCCGCCGCCTACCGGACCGCGGGAGCTGGCTCAACGACACGATGGCACGCCTCGCCGTGGGACAGGCGGCGGCGACCGACATCGGAGCCGGCGGGGTCGCCCTCGATGCGATGGACGAGACGCTCGCCGCCGTGGGGCAGACGGACCCGATCTCGTCGCTCGCTCGGTACGACGGACCCGTGTGGTTCGTCACGGGTGCTCTCGACCACTTCCGGCTGGACCAGCGTCGCTACCGCGCGGCCCGACCCGAGGCCCCGTTCATCGTGGTTCCGCGCGCGAGCCACCTCGTCTCGCTCGTCGCGCCGGAGGCATTCACACGCATCGTCCTCGACGCCGTCCAGGCCGCTCCCGACGACGTCGCCGCCGAGCCGTCGGATGATTTCCCCTCGGAGGGCTGAACTGGTATCGTTTCCTGTTGGCTTGCGTGTGGGTTTTCACCACACGAATCGCCGGGTACGACCCTCTCTCGTTACCGGCATCTTCATACAACCTCGACGAAAGCGTACGTACACGTGGCAAATATCAAGTCGCAGATCAAGCGAATCGGCACCAACAAGAAGTCTCAGGAGCGCAACAAGGCGGTCAAGAGCGAGGTCAGGACGGCCATCCGCGCAACGCGCACGGCGATCACCGCCGGCGACAAGGAGAAGGCCGTCGCCGCTCTCAAGGTCGCGGGTCGCAAGATCGACAAGGCCGTGAGCAAGGGCGTCATCCACAAGAACCAGGGCGCGAACCGCAAGTCGGCCATCGCGAGCAAGGTCGCCGCGCTCTGATCCACCTGCGCTGCAGCTGACCCGGTCGGCCGTGACGTACCGAATGCCCCGTCCGTTGGACGGGGCATTCGTCGTTCCCCGAGCGTCAGAACGGTTCGGGAGTGGGCCCGAGGGTGCCGCGGGACGCGACCGTCGCGATCATTCGTTCCAGGGCGAAGACCGGGTCGCGACTTCCGCCCTTGACGTTCGCGTCGGCGTCGGCGACGGCGCGGATGGCGACGCCGAGCCCCTCGTCGCTCCACCCGGCGAGGTCGCGTCGCGCACGATCGATCTGCCAGGGCGCGAGCCCGAGCGATGAGGCCGACGCCCCCCTGCTGCCGCTCACTTTGGCCATCGTGCGCATCTTCATCGCGAAGGCGGCGACCATGGGCACGGGGTCGGCGCCGGAGTCGAGCGCATTGCGCAGCGACACGAGGGCCTCACCTGTGCGACCGGCGATGGCGGCGTCGGCCACCGCGAACGAGGACGTCTCGACGCGACCGGCGTAGTAACGCGTGACCGTCTGCTCGGTGATGTCGCCCTCGATGTCGGCGATGAGCTGCTGGCAGGCGGCCGCGAGCTCGGCGACGTCGTCGGAGAACGCGGCGACGACCTGACGGAGGGCGCCGGGCGCGATGCGGCGGCCCGCGACGCGGAACTCGCGGGAGGCGAAGTCCATCTTCTCGGCGTCCTTCTTGAGATCGGTACAGACCATCTCGACGGCCACGCCGGATGCGGCGCGCACGGCGTCGAGCAGCCGCTTGCCGCGGACCCCGCCGCCGTGGCGCAGGATCACCGTGGCTCCCTCGGGCGGGGAGGCGAGGTAGCGCACGGCCTCGTCGATGAAGGCGTCCGTGCACTTCTCCACCGAGAAGACGCGGACGAGCCGGGGTTCGCCGAACAGGGACGGGCTCGCGAGGGAGATGAGCTCTCCCGACGCGTATGAGTCCGCCTCGATGTCGGAGACCTCGAGGCTCGGGTCCTCGGCGCGCAGGAAGTCGCGGAGCGCCGTCATCGCGCGGGACGCGAGGAACTCCTGGGATCCCGACACCAGCACGACCGGAGCCGGACGGACGTCATGCCAGGCGAGTTGCGGGATCGCGACCTTCGACGACGGTTTCGACGACGTACTCTTCGACGCGCGGCGTTCCGCCATGCGACCTCCTTCGACCTCCCGATTCTATGGCGCACCACCGTCATCCCGTCGCCCGAAGGCCACCGTCCGCCGGCCCGGACGACCAGGTCACGAGTTCGTCCTCACGGGTTGCGACGAGGGTCGTACCGCTCCGGTCCGAGCGGGCGACGGCTGTGCCGTCGCGAGTCAGGAGCGCGAGCGCCGAGGCAGTCGGATGACCGTAGTCGTTGTCCGCGCCGCTCGAGACGAGGGCGAGGCGTGCGCCGATGCGTGAATAGAGCGGGCCGTACTGGTCGGCCGAGCCGTGATGGGCCATCTTGACGATCGCGTAGCCCGATCCCACGGTGCCCTCCGCGAGGAGGGCGAGCCCCGAGTCGGCGCCGAGGTCGCCGAGCAGGATCGCGTCGATCGTCCCGCCGAACTCGATGACGACGCTGCCGTCGTTGCCCGTGTACGGCGTCGGTTGCGGAGGCGGCCAGAGGACCCGCCAGGCGACGCCGCCGAGGTCCCCGGCGTCGCCGGCCGCCGTCTCCGCGACGAGCGCACCCCCGTCCGCGAGCGTGGTGATGACGGCGCGCTCCGACTTCTCCTGCGGCGTCTGATGGAGGACCTGCGTCGTCCGACCGATGACCGCGGTGATGCCACCGACGTGGTCGGCGTCGAAGTGGGTGAGGACGAGCAGGTCGATGTGACCGATCCCCAGGTCGGCGAGACAGGCGTCGAGGGCATCCGCGTCCGGCCCCGTATCGACGAGGGCCACGGCTCCCCCGCTGCGCACGAGCACGGCGTCGCCCTGGCCGACGTCGCACATCGCGACGGTCCAGTCCCCCGGGCGCGACACCAGCTCCCCGATGCGCGATCCACCCAGGACGGCGAGATACCCGCAGAACGCGACGATGAGTACGGACGCCGAGAACCGTCGGACCCGCGCAGACGCGGAACCGACGGCGACGGAGACGAGCACGAGCGCCCCGACTGCCGCGAGCATCCCCGGGACACCGGGCGCACCCGGTAACCGCGCGAGTGGAGCCGCGTCCGTGGCCGCCGCCACCGCTGCGACCCATTGCGACGGCACCCACGCGAGGGTTCCGATCACCGCGCCGAGGCCCGGGAGCGTGGGCAGCAGGAGGCACGAGATCATGCCGAGGATCGTGACGACGGGCGCGGCGGGAGCGGCGAGCATGTTGGCCGGAACGCCCCAGACGGGCACGCTCGGATCGAGCAGCACGATGATCGGCTGACAGGCGAGTTGAGCGGCGAGGGGAAGCGCGATCGCGGCGGCGAGCACGCGAGGGACGAATCGCGACAGCAGGGTGGCGAGCGGTCCGGCGAGGAACAGCAGTCCGGCCGTCGCGGCTACTGAGAGGGCGAACCCGAACTCGCGCGCCAGCCACGGGTCGACGAGCAGGCACACGACGACCGCGAGGCACAGCACGGGCGCCCCCAGCGAGCGACGCCCGAGTCCGTGGCTCACGAGCACGATCGCCGCCATCGTTGCCGCGCGGACGACGCTCGGCTCGGGGGTGACGAGCACGACGAATCCCGCCAGCGCGAGGAGCGATCCTCCGACACGGAGCCGACGCGAAGCCCCACACAGCGCCAGCAGACCGAGGACCGCGCCGACGACGAGCGCGCAATTGGCTCCGGAGACCGCGGTCAGATGGCTGAGGGACGCCTCGGTCATCCGATCGGACAGCGCCTCGTCCACGAGGGCGGTGTCACCGACGGCGAGTCCGGGGAGCAACCGGCCGCCGTCCCCCGGGAGCTCGGACGAGAACGTGACGAATCCGGCGCGGAGGCCACCGGCCAGGTCGTCGACCGCCGCGGGTGCCGTGCGAGACACGGTCCCGCCTGCGTCCGCGAGCACGAAGGCCTGCCGGTCCCCGTCACGGCCGTTCTCGACCCGGGCGGTGAGCCCGAGGGTCTCCCCCACCCGGAGATCGGCCGTGCCGCCGATGAAGAGCACGGCCGGCGCCGAGAGACCGGACACTCCGGCTGCCGTCGACGGCATGGAAGAGGCACCGGCCGCGGTCACGGTGACGTCGACCACGACCCGGTCGCCCGGTCCGTCGAGATTGTGAGGGCGGCCCGTGACGACGGCGGTGAGATCGACCACCCGGGACGAGTTCGCCGCGTCTTCGAGAACCGCGGGGCTGCGCTGGAGGGAGGACGCGGAGAGCCCGGCCGCCGATGCCGCCCCGATCGCGAGGCAGACGGCGAGGCTCGAGAGCGTCCGCACCGCCCGAGCGCGGGGTGCGATCGTGAGGAGGACCACGGCGAGGCCGCCGAGGGTGAGGGAAGCCCAGGCCGGTACCTCGCGGACCTGCGTGCACGCGAGGGCAGTGACCCACGCGGCGAGAGCGGGCGCGGCCATCCGCAGATCGGTCATACGGTCACGAGTCCCTCGAGCCCGGCCAGGGTCGCGTCGCCGATCCCCGGAACGTTCAAAAGCTCGTCGACGAGCCGGAACGGACCGTTCTCCGTGCGCCACGAGATGATGCGCTCGGCGAGGGCCGGCCCGATCCGCGGCAGCGTGTCGAGCTGTTCGGCCGTCGCCGTGTTGAGGTTCACCGGCCCGCTGCCTGTGGCCGCCGCTCCTCCGCCGGGTGACGCCGCACCGCTCTGCGGCGCCGTGGGCGCCTCCCCGGGCCTCAGGACGACGATCTGCTCGCCGTCTGTGAGGGTGCGGGCGAGATTGATCGAACCGGCATCCGCCTCTCCCGCGAGGCCGCCGGCCGCCGCGATCGCATCCACCACACGGGCGTCGGGAGCGAGCGTGTAGAGACCGGGCCGTGTGACCGCCCCGAGCACGTGCACGTAGATCGCATCGGCGGTCGCCTCCGCGGCGGCGCCGGTCTCCGACGGTCGCGGTGACGCGCCCGGTTCGGCGTCGTCGAGAGCGATCGTCGAGGAACCGGCGACCGTGGCGGAGCGAGCGGCCGCGGTCACGGCAGCGAGACCGAGAGCGACGAGGACGAGGACGACGCCAGCGGAGAGACCGATCCGGCCCCGGAACCGTTTCCCGCGAGTCTGGCGGCTCTGGTGGCGGACGGCGGACGCATCGCGTCGTTGTCCCACGTCGGTACCCGCGTTGTGACCGTCGTCGGGGGCGACGGAACGGTAGACAGGCCCCGATTCAGGGCCGATGTCGGAAGGCGGGTCCGGGAGCGGGTCGACGGGGTGCACAGGTCGACGGTAGGTCGGCCGTCAGGTCCGAGGACGACCGGTGGTTCGAAATGGCGGACAGCCGCTCATCCACAGCCGTCCGACGACGAGATGCCGGCCCGGAAGTGATGCCAGAGGGAAAGCCCCGGATGACCGGACCAGAGGCCGTGCGCTCCGTCCGTTTCGTCGGCGTGTCGTCCTCGCTCTCAGCGTCGCCGCCGAGCCCGAGCCCGAGCCCGCACGACGGCGAACGGCGACACGAGGGCGAGGACGACACCGACGACGATGGAGGCGATCGAGAACACGGGGGCGTTCCCGATTCGCGACCTCGTCTCCGCGGTGTCGACGAAGGCCACCGTGGGGTCCAGCGGGTCGT
The DNA here is from genome assembly GCF_003990045.1 of Labedella endophytica. GTDB lineage: Bacteria > Actinomycetota > Actinomycetes > Actinomycetales > Microbacteriaceae > Labedella > Labedella endophytica. Next base: position 90,110 of record NZ_RZGZ01000006.1, read on the forward strand.
AGAGAACGGCGACCGAGTCACCCGGCGTGAAATCCTCCGACCGGGTGCTGCAATCAGTCTGATCGAGAACCGAATATGCCCGACCGTCGGCAGTGAAGGTGTAGATCGGACAAAGCTCCGGCCTTTGATAGGGCCGACGGGCCGTTCTTGTCGTGTCGGACGATGACGCGTGGACCTCCGAGAGGGTCGCGTCGACCTCCACGCCTCGCCCGCCCGACAGCTCGACGAACTGCGCCTGCTCGTGGGTGTGGGTTGCGATAGCGAACACGCCGGTTCCGACGAGACCCACGGAGCCGACCCCCAGGAGGATCGCGACGAGGACCGGGCGCCGGAAGACGGCCCGCCATTCCCGGAAACCCACGAGCGGCTCTAGCGCTTGGTGACCACGTTCACGAGCTTCGGCGCACGCACGATCACGACCTGGATCTCGCGCTCCCCGATCGCCCGCGTGACGGACTCCGAGGCGAGCGCCCGTGCCTGGAGGTCGGCGTCGTCGATGTTCGGGGCCACCTCGAGGCGGTCGCGCACCTTGCCGTCGACCTGCACGACAGCCGTGACGCTCTCCTCGCGCAGCAGGGTGCGGTCGGCCTTCCGCCACTGGACGAGGGCCACGGTGGGCTCGTAACCGAGCGTCGACCACATCTCCTCGGCCGTGTACGGCGCGAACAGGTTGAGGGCGATCGCGGTGACCTCGGCGGCCTCTCGAACGGCGGCGTCGGCGGGGCCGGCGCCCGAGTCGATCGCCTTACGCGTGGCGTTGACGAGCTCCATGAGGCGCGCGACGACGACGTTGAACTTGAACGACTCGATGAGACCGGGGGCGTCCGAGAGGAAGCGGTGGGTCACGCGACGGAGCTTCTCGTCGCCCGTCTTCCAGACGACGTCGGGAGCGCTCGTGACGTCCTGCGCGACGCGCCAGGCGCGGGCCAGGAACTTCGCGGATCCGGCCGGGGACACGTCGGCCCAGTCGATGTCGTCCTCGGGCGGGCCGGCGAACGCCATCGTGAGGCGCACGGCGTCGACACCGTGCACGTCGAGCTGGTCGCTGAGCTTCACGATGTTGCCGCGCGACTTGCTCATCGCCGAGCCCTCCATGATGACCATGCCCTGGTTCAGGAGCGCACTGAACGGCTCCGTGAACGACACCAGGCCCATGTCGAAGAGCACCTTCGTCATGAAGCGGGCGTACAAGAGGTGGAGGATCGCGTGGGTCACGCCGCCGACGTACTGGTCGACGGGCGCCCACTTCTCGGCCTGCTTGGGGTCGAACGCCTGCGTGTCGTCCCCGACGCTCAGGAAGCGCAGGAAGTACCAGGAGCTGTCGACGAACGTGTCCATGGTGTCGGAGTCGCGCTTGGCCGGGCCCCCGCACGACGGGCAGTCGACGTTGATCCAGTCCTCTGCCGCTCCGAGCGGGCTCGTGCCCTTCGGCTGCAGGTCGAGTCCCTCGGTGGGCGGCAGCTCGACGGGGAGCTGGTCCTCGGGCACGGGCACCTCGCCGCACGACGGGCAGTGGATGATCGGGATGGGTGTACCCCAGTAGCGCTGCCGCGAGATGAGCCAGTCGCGCAGCCGGTAGTTCTTCGCGGGTCCGCCGAGACCGGAGGCCTCGAGCGCCTCGGTGATCTTCCGGATGGCGTTGTTCTTGCTGAGCCCGTTGAAGGGACCCGAATTGATGAGCCGACCGGTCCCTGTGAGCGCCTTGCCGTCCGCGAGCGGGTCGAGGTCGGGAAGGTCCTCGAGCTCGGCGCCCTCGGGGATCACGGGGATCATGCCGGTGACGGGCTGGTTCACGTCGACGACCACACGCACGGGCAGGTCGAAGCGCTTGGCGAAGTCGAGGTCGCGCTGGTCGTGGGCCGGTACGGCCATGATCGCGCCGTGTCCGTAGTCGGACAGCACGTAGTCGGCCGCCCAGATGGGCAGACGCTCGCCCGTGAGCGGGTTCACGGCGTAGCGCTCCAGGAACACTCCCGTCTTCGCCTTGTCCGTCGCGAGCCGCTCGATGTCGGTCTGCGCCTTCACCTCGGTGAGGTACGCGTCGAAGCGACCCTTCAACTCGTCGGAGCCGCCCGCGACGAGCTCGGCCGCGAGGGGAGCGTCGGGAGCCACGACCATGAAGGTCGCGCCGTACAGGGTGTCCGGCCGCGTCGTGTAGATCGTGATCGGTTCGTCGCGTCCCTCGATGGCGAACGTGACATCGGCGCCGCTCGAGCGGCCGATCCAGTTGCGTTGCATCGAGAGGACCTTCGAGGGCCACGAGCCCTCGAGCTGGTTGAGGTCGTCGACGAGGCGGTCCGCGTACTGCGTGATGCCGAAGAACCACTGCGTGAGGTCCTTCTTCGTGACGATGTTGTCGCATCGCTCGCACCGGCCGTCGACGACCTGCTCGTTCGCGAGCACGGTCTGGTCGAAGGGGCACCAGTTGACGAGGCTCGCCTTGCGGTAGGCGAGGCCCTTCTCGCGGAGCTTGAGGAACAGCCACTGGTTCCACTTGTAGTACTCGGGGCTGCAGGTCTCGAGGGTGCGGTCCCAGTCGAAGGACGCGGCGTAGCGCCGCATGCTCGCCTTCTGCTGGTCGATGTTGTCGTAGGTCCACTGCCGCGGGTCGAGGCCGCGCTTGATCGCGGCGCCCTCGGCGGGCAGACCGAAGGCATCCCAGCCGATGGGGTGCAGGACGTTGAACCCCTGCTGACGCCAGTAGCGTGCGATGACGTCGCCGAGCGCGTACGCCTCGGCGTGACCCATGTGCAGGTCGCCCGAGGGGTACGGGAACATGTCCAGGACGTACTTCCGCGGACGCGTGTCCGTGGGGTCGTCGGTCGCGAACGGTCGGAGTTCCTCCCACACCGGAAGCCACTTCGCCTGAATGGCGGTGAAGTCGTAGGTCGGTGTGTTGTGGTCGGACGGGGCGTCGGTCACGGAGCTCTCATTCGTTGCGGGGAGATCGGGAAGTCGACGGGGCAGGATCGTCGGGCCCGATCCTCTACGTTACCGGTTCAATCGGAGGCGTCGGGCAGTGTGTCGGGAGCGCCGAGCGCAGCGAGGAGGAGGCGCGCCTTCAGCAGGGTCTCGTCCACCTCGCGGGTCGGATCGGACGACGCGGTGATGCCGCCGCCCGTGCCGATCCGCGCCTCGCCCGCGGCGAAGACGATCGACCGGATCACCATGGCGAGGTCGAGGGCTCCGTCGGCTCCGAACCAGCCCATGGCCCCGGAGTAGAGGCCGCGGGCTCCCCCCTCGAGCCCGTGGAGGATCGTCATCGCGCGGTGCTTGGGCGCGCCCGTCATGGACCCGGCGGGGAAGCTCGAGCGCACCGCGTCGATGCCGGTGGAACCGGGTGCGAGCCGCGCGGTCACGGTGCTCACGAGCTGGTGCACGCTCGGGTAGGACTCCACCGCGAAGAGGTCCGGAACGTCGACACTGCCGAGCTCCGCCACGCGGCCCAGGTCGTTGCGCATGAGGTCGACGATCATGAGGTTCTCGGCGCGCTCCTTCGCGTCCGACCGGAGGTCGTCTGCGAGGGCACGATCGACGACCGGATCGGGGTCGCGGCGTCGCGTCCCCTTGATGGGACGGGTCTCCACCCGGCCGTGGGGGGACACGGAGAGGAAGCGTTCGGGCGACGATCCCGCCATCGTGACGCCGCCGATGCGGAGGAATCCGCCGAACGGAGCGGGATTGTCGCGGCGGAGACGGAGGTAGACCTCGAAGGGGTCGATCGCCGTCGGCACCCGGACCTCGTTGGTGAGGCACACCTGGTAGACGTCGCCGGCGGCGATCGAGTCGAGGCCCGACTCGATGGCACGAACATAGGCAGAGCGATCGTGTCGCCAGCGTGGACGGACGTCTGAGACTCGCGCTGGCGAGGGCGGCGGCGACGGTGACGCCATCTCGGGCGCGGCCCCGATCTCATGGTCCCCCAGGATGGCGTCGATCCGTCCGGTGCCGTGGTCGAGGGACCAGAGCCGGTCGCATTCCACGAAGAGGGCGTCGGGGAGATCTCCGGGGGCCGACGGCACTCCGACGAGGCGGGCGCCGTACTCGTAGCCGAGTACGCCGACCCATCCTCCGCGGAACCCTGCGGGCGCGCCGTCGCCGTTCCGCGCGCCGACCGGGCTCTCGGCGACGAGGGACTGCAGTTCCGTGAGGACGTCCTCGCCCACGATCGTTCCGTCGAGGCGCACGACGCCGTCACGCGCCGACAGCACACGCCGTCCAGCCCCGAGGTAGCTCGACCCCGAGGTCGCTCCGGGTCCCGCGTCGAGCCAGAACACGTGCGCTTCGGTCGCGACGAGGTCCCGCGCGAGGTCCGCGAACCTCACGTTCGACGGCGCAGGGTCCAGGGGCCCCGGCTTCACGCGCTCGCGCCCGCCGGGCCGAGGGAGAGTGCGCCGTCGCGCATCGTGGCACGCCTCACATCCACGCCGGGCGGCACGTCGGCGTGGGAGATGATGACCACGGTCCGGTCGTCGCTCGCGGCGAGGAGATCGCGGAGCAGCCGATCGGCGAGGTCCGACTCGACGCTCGCGGTCGGTTCGTCGAGGACGACGACGGGGAAGTCCCGCAGCAGGGCTCTGGCGAGGGCGATGCGGCCTGCCTGCCCGCCGGAGACGAGGCCGCCGCGCTCGCCGACGCGAGCGTCGAGCCCGCCCCTCTCCGCGAACCACTCCCCCAGTCCGACGCGCTCGAGCACCGAGACGAGGTCGTCGTCGGTCGCGTCCGGGCGCGCGAACAGCAGGTTCTGACGGATCGACTCGTCGAAGAGGAACGGGACCTGCTCGACGAGCCCCACGACGTCCCGCACGGTATCGGGATGCAACGACCGGGCGTCGACACCGCGCACGCGATACTCCCCGGAGTGGTCGAGGAACCGGACGAGGACGTCGGCGAGCGAGGTCTTGCCCGAACCGCTCTCCCCGTCGATCCACACCCGTTCCCCCTCGCGCACCACGAGATCGACGCTCCGAATGCCCGGGCGACCGTCGGACCAGGAGGCGGCGACACCCCGTAGCTCGAGGGCCGGCGACGCGGATCGTCCGGGCGGTACGCGGGACCCGGCGTCCGTAGGGAGATGCGGGGGCAGCTCGGCCGGAGCCGCCTCCGCGACGCGGTCCGCCGCGGCGTTCACCTGACGCATGGCGCCGAGGGCGAGCGGCACGGCCGCCATGATCTCGAAGACGGCGAGGGGCACGAGAGCGACGACGGCGAATCCCGGTCCGTCGAGCGATCCGGTCGAGACGTCGCCCGTCGAGACGACGATGGCGAGGGCGACGGCTGCCCCTCCGAAGAGGCTGAGGCCCGCGGTCGCCACCGCGGCACCCGCGGCACGGCGGAGCACGGCGCGCGTGAGGACGCGATCGGCCCCGCGCAGCCTCTCGAGCGAACGGTCGGCCGTCCCGTATGCGATGAGGACGTCGAGCGAGCGCATGTGCTCGACGATCGCGCCGACGAGTCCCGCGCGCAGCGGCGCGATGGCGCGTTCGGCCGAGGCGGCGACGAGCGAGGACACGGCCGCGCTCACGACGACGAAGCCGACGAGACACAGGGCGAGGGTGACCGCAGCGCCCGGGGAGATGGTCGCGACCAGAACGACGGAGAGGACCGCGACTCCGAGGGAGGTGACGAGGGGCTGGACGACCCGTAAGGGGTGATCCTGCAGATCGTCGATGTCGGAGACCATCGTCGAGAGCACGCTCCCACGACTCGTGCGCGACAGTCCGGCCGGTGCGAGCGGGACGAGCCGCTCGAAGACGTGGACCCGCACCGTCTCGAGGGACCGGAAGGCGGCGTCGTGACTGAAGATGCGTTCGAGGTAGCGGAAGAAGGCCCGGCCGAGGGCGAAGGCGCGCACGCCGACGACGGCCATGCCGAGGAAGAGCACGGGGGGCTGCTCGGACGCGCGCACGATGAGCCAGGCGCTGCACGCGAGGAGGGCGACGGTGCACGCGGCGGCCGCGAGTCCCGAGAGCAGGCCGGGAGCCGCTCGCGTCGGACGAGGGCTGGCGAGGCGCAGGACGGCGTCGCGCTCGGGATGCCGGCTCACGATCGCACCGCCCCGGCGGCCGTCGCGGAGGCGGACTCCGGCGCCGCTGCGGCGTCGATGGTCCGGATCGCACTCGGGCGGAGAGTCAGGAGGGTGTCCGCTCCGTCGAGGAAGGCCCTGCGGTGCGACACGACGAGGACCGTGCGCCCGGTACGAGCGAGGTCGCGGAGGTTCGACACGAGGTGTGCTTCCGTCTCGTGATCGAGCGCGGCGCTCGGCTCGTCGAGCACGAGGACGCGACCGGGCGTCGAGAGCGCGCGGTAGACCGCTCGGGCGATGGCGACGCGCGCCGCCTGGCCGCCCGAGAGCCCGGAGCCGCGCTCCTGGAGGACGCTGTGCGGGTCGAGACCGTCGAGCACCGCGATGCTCATCGCGCGGGCGACGCGCTCGGACGACGGTTCGTCGTCGCCCATGGACACGTTCGACGACACGGTGCCGGGGAAGAGCGTCGCGGCCTGACCGCTCCAGGCCAGGAGCTCCAGGGCTCCCCCGTCGCGCGCGTCGAGGGAGCCCACCCGGATGTCACCCTCGAAGGGCACGAAGCCGAGCAGTGCGCCGACGAGGCTCGACTTGCCCGATCCACTCGGACCGGCGAGCACGGTGAGGTCCCCGGGGTGAACGTGGGCGGAGAAGCCCCGGACCGCGACGAGCCCGTCGAAGGCGATCGTGGCGTTGCGGACGACCACTCCGGCGACGCCCCCCGCATCCGCGCCACTCCGGACATCGGCCCCATCCACCGCCGTGGTGCCGACGGCCTCGACCGGTCCAGCGGGAGCCGCGTCGAGGAGCTCGAAGATGTGCTCGGACGCCTCGACTCCCTCGGCGGCCGCATGGTAGTTGACGCCCACCTGACGGATCGGGAGAAAGAAATCCGGGGCGAGGAGCAGGATGAACAATCCGGCCACGAGATCGATCTCCCCCGAGACGAGACGGAGGCCGATGGTGAGGGCAACGAGAGCCACCGAGAGGCTCGCGGCGAGCTCGAGCGCGAAACTCGACAGGAATGACACCCGGAGCACGGCCATCGTCCGGCGTCGGAAGCGCTGGGTGATGCGACGCAGTCGGTCGACCTGCCGGTACTGCCGCCCGTAGGCCTTGAGCGTCGACATCCCCCCGACCATGTCGTCGAACGCCGTCGAGAGCGAGGTGAGCTCGTTCCACTGACGCTTCTGCATCGCCTGCGTGGCCCACCCGATGAGGATCATGAAGACCGGGATGATCGGGAGGCACACGCCGAGGATCACCGCGGAGAGCAGGTCCTGCGAGAAGACGGCCACGAGGATGATCGGGGTCACGATCGCGGTGAGGAGAAGCTGCGGGAGGTAGCGGGCGAAGTAGCCGTCGAGGGCGTCGATACCCCGGCCCAGCAGCGTCGCGATCTCGGCCGAGCGCCGGGAGCCGAGCCACCCGGGCCCGAGGGCCGTGATGGTCTCGAGCAGGCGGTCCCTGAGCTCCGATTTGACGAGCGCGGCGCTGCGCGCGGCCGCGGCGTCCTGGGCCAGCGCGAGCGTGGAGCGGATCACGACCACGAGGACGAGCCATCCGAGCGTCGGAGCGATCTCGTCGAGCCCGCGCCCTGCGAGGGCGCCGGTCATCGCGTCGGTGACGAGCCACGCGAAGGCGACGATCGCGATGGCCTGCGCGACGGCGATGAGCCCGCCGAGTACGAGGAACGTCCGTGCAGCGGACGCGTACCGCACGAGACGGGGATCGAGGGGGCGCACGATCTCAGGCTAGTGCGCTGTCGCGTCGATGTGAGCGCGGGTGATGCGCTTGCGGAAGGTCCAGTAGGTCCACGCCTGGTAGGCCAGGACGAGCGGCAGGAAGACGAGTGCCGTCCACGACATGATCGTGAGCGTGTAGGTGCTGCTCGATGCGTTCTCGATCGTCAGCGAGTTGGCCATGTCGTTCGACGCCGGCATCACCGCGGGGAAGAGGCTCGAGAACAGTGCGAGCACCGCGGCGGCGATCGTCGTCGCCATGAGGGTGAAGGCCACGCCCTCCCGGCCTCGGCTGTTCGCGAGGGCCGAGCCGATGAGGGCGACGGCGGCAACGGCCGCGAACGCGGTGCCGAGGAGCGTGCCGTACGCGAGGACCGTCCAGGCGAGGAAGGACGCCGCGACGACGATCGTGAGGATGCTCGCCGTGATTCCGAGCCGCCGGGCACGGGCACGGATCTCCCCCTCCGTCTTCAGGGCGACGAAGTAGACGCCGTGGGTGAAGAACAGCAGGAGCGTGGTCGCGCCCCCGAGCAGGGCGTAGGGGTTGAGCAGCGAGAAGAACGTGCCGGTGAAGTTGTGGTCGGCGTCGAGCGGCACACCCTGGACGATGTTGGCGAACGCCACTCCCCAGAGGAGGGCGGGAACGGCCGAACCGATCGTGATCATCCAGTCGAAGCGCCGCTTCCACGCGAGCTCCGGCCGCTGGTGCCGGTACTCGAAGGACACCCCGCGGATGATGAGCGCGAGCAGGATCAGCAGCAGCGCCAGGTAGAACCCCGAGAACAGGGTCGCGTACCACTCGGGGAACGCGGCGAAGATCGCGGCCCCCGCCACGATGACCCAGGTCTCGTTGAGGTCCCAGACGGGCCCGATGGTGTTGATGAGCACGCGACGGTCGGTGTCGTCCCTCCCGAGGAAGGGCAGCGACATCCCGACACCGAAGTCGAAGCCGTCGAGGACGAAGTAGCCGACGAAGAGCGCGGCGACGATCCAGAACCAGAGGGTGGGCAGATCCATGACGGGTCTCCTAATAGACGGTCGCGCGGACGACGGGCTTGGCGGCGGGATCGTCCGGATCGTCTGTGTCCATCTCGATCGGCGCCGGGCCCTTCTGGGCGGCACGGAGGATGAGTCGGAACTCGACGACTGCGAGCGTGCCGTAGACGATGGTGAAGGCGATGATCGAGATCAGCACCTCGAGTCCCGTCACGTTCGGGGAGACGGCGTCGGAGGTCTGCATGAGCGAAAAGACGATCCAGGGTTGGCGGCCCATCTCCGTGAAGACCCAGCCGACGCACATCGCCATGAGCGACATCGGGAACGCCCAGATGGCGACGTTCCAGACCCATGCCTGGGTGGGCGTTCGGCCCTTGCGGGTGAGCCAGAGGCCGACGACGGCGACGAGGGCGTGCGCAGCGCCGAGGCCGATCATCCAGCGGAAGGACCAGTAGGTCACCCAGATGACGGGCGTGTAGTCGCCGGGGCCGTAGAGGGTGACGTACTGCGCCTGGAGGTCGTTGATTCCCTCGACCGTGCCGTCGAACGTGTGCGTCGACAGGAAGGACAGCAGGTACGGGATCCGGATGGAGAACAGCTCGTGCACGCCGTCTGGGGTTCCCAGGGTGAAGATCGAGAAGGAGGCGTCGTACCCGGTGGAGGTGTTGTACATGGCCTCAGCCGCGGCCATCTTCATGGGCTGTGTCTCGACCATGACGAGGCTCAGCTGGTCGCCGGTGAGAGCAGTGCCGGCAAACGCTCCCACCATGAGCCAGAGACCGAACTTCAGGGTCGGCCGCATCGTCTCGACGTTCTGGTGTCGCTTCAGGTGCCACGCGGCGACCGCGATCATGAGCCCGGCCGTCACCATGAAGGCGGCCAGGATCGTGTGGGGGAACGCGGCGAGGGCGACGGGGTTCGTGAGGACCGCGCCGATGTCGACGAGCTCGGCCCGTCCCTTCGCCTCATTGATCGTGTACCCCACGGGGTTCTGCATGAAGGCGTTCGCCGCGATGATGAAGTAGGCCGAGAGGATCGTGCCGACCGCGACGGCCCAGATCGTCACGAGGTGGAGCCGCGGGGAGAGCTTGTCCCAGCCGAAGATCCACAGGCCGATGAAGGTCGCCTCGAGGAAGAACGCGAGCAGTCCCTCGAGCGCGAGCGGCGCGCCGAACACGTCGCCGACGAACCGCGAGTAGTTCGACCAGTTCATACCGAACTGGAACTCCTGCACGATGCCGGTGACGACACCCATGGCGAAGTTGATGAGGAAGATCTTCCCCAGGAAGTGGACGAGCTGCAGGTAGACCGTGTTGCCGGTGCGCACCCACATCGTCTGGTAGATCGCCACGACGGACGCCATGCCGATCGTGATCGGGACGAAGAGGAAGTGGTAGACGGTCGTCAGACCGAACTGCCAGCGCGACAATGCGAGTGGGTCGAGCAGGTCCTCCACGAGTCCTCCGTCCAACAAGTTCTACACCGTGTAGAAGTCGTTCTTCTACGGAGTGTAGAACAAATTGACGAGGAGCGGTACTCTGGTGCCATGGCACAACTGGGCGAGCTCGAACGCAGCATCATGGACGCGCTGTGGGCGTCGGAGAATCCTCTGTCCGCGACCGAGCTCCAGGAGTACCTCGAGGAGCGCGCTCGCGAGACGAGCGGCAAGCAGCTCGCCGTCACGACCGTGCTGACCGTGCTGTCCCGACTCGAGCACAAGAGCCTCGTGGTGCGGGACCGGACGGTACGTCCCCACCTCTATCGCGCATCGTCCAGTCAGGCCGACCACACCGCCGAACTCATGCACGAGATCCTCGGTTCGTCCACCGATCGCGGCGAGGTGCTCGCGCGATTCCTCGGATCGGTGAGCCCCGAGGAGGCCGCGGCGCTCCGCGGGCTGCTCGACCAGACGCGCGACAGCGGCCGCTCGGCGTGAGTCCGCTGCGGGAGTCGACCCCGACGGGGTCGTTCGCGCGAGCCTCCGGATCCGCGACGTGATCGCGTCGACCATCGCCCTCGCCGTGCTCGCCTGGGCGCTCGCGTGGCCGATCCCCGCTCGACTGTCGCGTGCGCACTGGACGTCCCGCGCGCCGCGGACGGCTCTGGTGCTCTGGCAGTCGATCGCGCTCACGGGAGGGCTGTCGATGATCGGCTCGCTCCTCATCTTCGGTCTCTCCGCCTATGGCGACTCACCGCTCTCGGCCGGTGACGCACTCGTGAGGGAGACGCTCGCCGGTGGTATCCCCGATGGGGCCACGATCTTCCAGGTGGGGTCGTTGAGCTTCGCGGTCCTCCTCACGGGTCATCTGCTGCTCAACCTCACCGCGACGTTCGTGCGGACCGAGCGCCAGCGGCGCCGCCACCTCGACCTCGTGACGCTCTTGAGCGACCCCGTGCCGGGCGAACCGCGGACGCGTCGACTCGACCACCCCGCACCGGTCGCATACTGCCTCCCCGGGGCCTTCCGCTCCGTGACCGTTCTGTCCGACGGTCTGCTCGACCTGCTCGACGAGGACGAGCTCCGCGCCGTCCTCGAACACGAGCGTGCGCACCTCCAGCACCAGCACGCGCTCGTCCTCCTGAGCTTCCGGTCGTGGGGCAACGCACTCCCCTGGTTCCCGATCGCCCACCTGGCGGAGACAGCGGTCGAGTCGCTCGTCGAGTACATCGCGGACGACCAGGCGAGGACCGTCGTCGACAGCCATCAGCTCGCGAGCGCGATCGCCCTCATCGGATCCGCAGGGGCCCCGTCCGGAGCGGTCCACGCGGATTCCCCCGCGCGCGACTACCGGGTCGACACCGGTGTGGCGACGACACGGATCCGACGCCTGCTCGACGGCCCGCCGCCCCTCGAACCGCGCGTGCGCATCGCGATCCTGACCGGGGCGATCCTTCTCCTGCTGCTGCCCCTGACGCTTCTGCTCACCATCAGCCTCGTCGCGTAGGCTCGCACCGTGAACGACGCCCTGACCTGGATCCTCGACGTCGTGAGCGGCGTGGACCCGGTCGTCCGGACCCTCATCGCCGGCATCGGGATCCTCCTCGAGACGAGCATCCTCATCGGGCTCATCGTGCCGGGCGACTCGATCGTGATCGTCGCGAGCACGGGCGTCGACTCCCCTCTCGAGTATTGGGCGCTCGTCATCGCGGTCATCGTCGGGTCGCTCTGCGGAGAGAGCATCGGCTTCGCCCTCGGACGATTCTTCGGCCCCCGCATCCGGGCCTCCCGTCTCGGCCGGCGCATCGGTGAACCGAACTGGGTCCGTGCCGAGACGTATCTCGCGCGGCGCGGCGGAATCGCGGTCTTCGTCTCGCGCTTCCTCCCCGTCCTCCACTCACTGATCCCGCTCACCGTCGGGATGAGTGCGATGAGTTACCGCCGATTCATCTCCTGGACGGCGCCGGCGTGCGTCCTCTGGGCCCTCGCCTACGTCTCGATCGGATCGGCGGCGGCCGGCGGGTACCGGGAGCTGTCCGATCGGCTCCACTACGCCGGCTACCTGTTCGTCGGCGTGATCGTCGCGTTCCTGCTGATCGTCGTTGTCGTGAAGAAACTGCTCCAGCGTGCCGAGGCCCGTCATATGCGGAAGGCCGGCGACGGCGGAGCGGCCGGCGAGCGGCCGGAGGACGACGAGCAGCGCTCGATCTGAGCCCCGGACGGAATCCTTGGTCGCATTCGCGACCGGGCACGGCCGGCGTGAAAGACTGGGGCCGTGGCACCGACCCCCGAAGTGACTCTTCCCAACGCGATCGCGACGAGGCTCCATCGCGCGGCACGCATCGACGACGCGTTCCTGGCCTGGCGCCACGGGCGCGGCGTGAAGCGCGGACTCGTCCCCACCGTCATCCCGTTCGCCGGCTACGGCTCCACCACGTGGGTCCGTGTGCTCTGCCGCGTCGTCCTGACGAAGCCCGAGGTGGCCGAGGAGGGCGCTCGATCCGTCCGCGGTTGGCGCAGCTTCACGAGCATCCCCGTGGTCTCGAGCGAGGTCGTCGTGCGCGTCGGCGACACCGAGCACACCGTGATCGCGGATCGCGGCGGGCTCGTCGACGCGGTCGTCCAAGCGGAACTCCCGCCGGGCTGGCAGCGGATCGCCTTGAGCGCCGACGGGTCGGAACCCGTCGAGGCCCCCGTCTTCATCGTGGCCCCCGACGTGCGCTTCGGGATCCTGTCGGACATCGACGACACGGTCATGGTGACGGCACTCCCCCGTCCGTTCGTCGCGGCCTGGAACACCTTCGTCCTCGACGAGCACGCCCGGACACCCGTCGCGGGGATGGCCGTGCTCTACGAGCGCATCATGCGCGACCACGCGGGCGCCCCCATGATCTACCTCTCCACGGGTGCGTGGAACGTCGCTCCCACGCTCACGCGTTTCCTGTCCCGCAATCTCTATCCCGACGGTTCGATCCTCCTCACCGACTGGGGGCCTACCCCTGAGCGCATCTTCCGGTCCGGCCGCGACCACAAGCGCACCAACCTCCTTCGCCTGGCGGAGGAGTTCCCCGACATCTCCTGGCTGCTCGTCGGGGACGACGGTCAGCACGACGAGGACCTCTACGGCGACTTCGCCGCGAACCACCCGGAGAACGTGCGCGCCGTCGCGATCCGACAGCTCTCCGCATCGGAGGCCGTGCTCGCAGGTGGTCGATCGAAGGCCGAGGAGCACGGAGGCGATTCACCTCCGTGGGTCTACGCGCCGGACGGAGCTGGACTGCTGGAGAGGCTCGCGCGGCAGGGCATCGAGTGATCTGACCGGCCCCGATGTCGGTCCCGCGGAGTAGCCTGGACACGTGTGCGGGCGATATGCGGTGGCCAAGGAGTCGAACGAGCTCCTGACGATCTTCGACGCTGATCGCGCGGCCGACGATCTGCCCGGACCGAACTTCAACATCGCGCCGACCACCCCCGTCCCGATCCTCGTCGAGACGGCGGATGCCGATGGCACGGTCAGCAAACGGCTCGAGACCGCGCGATGGGGTCTCGTACCGTCCTGGGCGAAGGACCCGTCCGTCGGTGCGCGCATGTTCAACGCGCGCATCGAGTCGGCCGCCGACAAGCCGTCCTTCCGAAAGGCGGTTCGTCAGCGCCGGGCGATCGTGCCCGCGAGCGGCTACTACGAGTGGCGCACGAGCGCTGCGGGGAAGCAGCCCTACTTCATCCAGCCGGAGGACGGGGCGCTGTTCTCCTTCGCCGCCCTCTACGAGTGGTGGCGGAATCCGGCGGCATCCGACGACGACCCCGCCCGCTGGCTGCTCTCGACCTCCATCCTCACGCGCGCGTCCGCCGGTGACCTCGCGGACATCCACGATCGGATGCCCGTGATGCTCGGGGACGATGTCGCCCCCACGTGGCTCGACCCGACCGTCGCCGGAGACGACACCCTCCTCGACCGCGTCCTCGACGCGAGCGGCTCCGTCGTGTCGCACGTCGGCTTCCACCCGGTATCGAAGGCCGTCGGCAACGTCGCGAACACCGGTAGGGAGCTCATGGACCCGGTCACCGAGCCGGACGGGCCGTGAGGCGCCTCTCCGTCGTCCGTTCGGTGAGGACCGCGCGCCGCATCCCGTTCCTCCAGGCGGTCAAGACCTCGATCGCCACCGTTCTCGCGTGGATCATCGCCGGCGTCGCCCTCCCGGGCGAACTCCCCGTCTTCGCCGCGGTCGCGGCCCTCATCGTCGTGCAGCCGAGTGTCAATCAATCGTTCGTGAAGGCGGTCGAACGCAGCGTCGGTGTGATCGCCGGTGTGACGGTCGCCACGGGCGTCTCGCTCGTGCTCGGCTCCGCCGGCTGGATCGTCATCGTGGCGATCATCGTGGCGATCTTCACCGCCTGGGTGCTACGCCTCACTCCGACCTCCGCGAACCAGGTGGCCATCAGCGCGATGCTCGTGCTCGCACTCGGTGCGGCGACGCCCGAGTACGCGGGCCTTCGCATCGTCGAGACGCTCATCGGGGCCGCGACGGCGCTCGTCGTGAACGCACTCGTCGTGCCTCCGGTCGCGATCGGACCGGTCCGCTCCTCGGCGGAGCTGCTCGGCAACGCGATCGCCGACCATCTGGAAGCGCTCGGCACCGCCCTGCGGCAGCCCATCGAGCGGACCGAGCTCGAGTCGCTCATGATCCGCGCGCGATTGCTCCGACCGATGCGGGAGAAGGCGATCGTCGCCCTCGCGGAGGCGGAGGAGTCGCTCGCGCTCAATCGACGGCGGGCGCGCGTGGGGCCCGTCGTCACGGAGACCGCCGAGCTGCTCGCCAGACTCTCGGCTCTCGTCCACCGCATCGTGGGGATGACCCGGAACATCCGGGACGAATACGAGCCGTCCCTGATCGACGACCCGGTCGTCGCCGAGATCGCCTCGCAGCTCGAACGAGCGGGGCACGATCTGCGTGGTGTCGTGTCCTCGGGACTCGGGACGGTTCCGGAGGAACAGATGGAGCCGCCCCTCCTCACCGCACCCGTCGTGGTCCCGAGCGCGAACCCCGATCAGTGGATCCTGATCGGCTCCCTCCTCGTGGACCTGCGACGCGTGCGGGAGGAGATCGTCGGCCGTTCGGAGGCCGACATGCGCTGAGCCCCCGGAGTCGTCTCCGGGGGCTCAGCTCGTGCTGCTCAGCCCAGTGGGGCTCAGCCGGTTCGGACTCAGGCCTGGTGCACGGCCTGGAGGTCGAGCGTGATGGTGACCTTCTCGCCGACGAGCACGCCACCGGCCTCGAGAGCCGCGTTCCACGTGAGACCGAAGTCCTCACGGTTGATCACGGTCTGCGCGGTCGCGCCGCCCTTGTAGTTGCCGAACGGGTCCTGACCGAAGCCACCGAACTCGAAGTCGAAGGTGACGGGCTTCGTGACGCCCTTGATGGTCAGGTTTCCGTCGACCTTGAGGTCGCCGTCCTCGTCGCGCGCTCCGGTCGAGACGAACTCGATCGTGGGGTACGCCTCGGCGTCGAAGAAGTCGGCCGAACGGAGGTGGGCGTCGCGGCCCTCGTCCTTGGTGTTGATCGTGGCCACGTCGACGCTCGCGGTGGCGGTCGAATCCGTGGGGTTCTCCGCCGTCGTGAACGATCCGGAGAAGGTGCCGAACGTGCCCTTGACCTTGCTGATCATCATGTGGCGGACGCTGAAGCCGACCTCGCTGTGGGAGGGGTCGAGGGCCCAGGTTCCGACCTTGTAGCCGGGGATGTCGATCGTCGAGGATGCAGTCATAGTGTGCGGATCTCCTTCATGAGCTGGGTCCGTCCCGGCTCACATAGTTGCAAGTGAATGGATCTGTGGTCTATTCCCGATTCTCCGGACGGATCTCGAACGGTCGCGCGACGCGGCGGAAGAGCATGGTCGAGCCCACGACCGCAGCGGGCATCGCGACGATGGCGGCGAACGGGATGAGGAACAGCGCGTAGACCATGAGCCCGAAGCCCAGCACGAGGGGACGGTCGGCGGCGCGCATGGCCCGCTCGGTACGTCGGGAGATGTCGCGAGCGTCCATGGGACGGGAGAGCAGCTCCCGCGCGATGGCCCAGCCTCCGACGATCCATCCGCAGACCGGGCCGAGCACGGTCCCCGCGATCGGTATGAGCCCGAGGAGGAACACCAGGATGCCCGCCACGACCGTGAAGCCCACGAGGCGCAGTCCGGAGGCCATGGCGCGGCGGATGCCGGCCCAGAACGGCAGCTCGACCGGCCCGGTGAAGCTCCCGAGGTCCCGTTCGGCGCGCAGCCAGATGCGTTCGTAGATCGGATCCCCCACGGTGAGGGTGACGGCGGTGAACGTGACGACCATGAGGAGCAGGGTCGCCATCACGATCGCGACGCCGGCAGCGAACCGCATCGTGTCCCGGACCGGCACCTCCCACGACTCCGCGAAGGGGGTCAGCCAGAGGACGATGTCGTCGACGAAGAACCCGAGGGCCACGATCGCCCCCACGACGAGGAGCCCGACGACGAGCGCCGGGACCGCTCCGAGCGCCATGAGGCTCGGTCGTTTCCCCCAGAACCCGAAGCCGCGCCAGAAGTAGCCGACCCCCGTGAAGAAGCGGGCGGGAGCGCTGGGTCTTGTCCGGGAATCCACGCTCCAACGCTAGCGCGGATGCTCAGGCGGTCCCTGCCATCGTCAGGCCCGCGGGACCACGTCGTAGACGAGCCGGGCGAACTGTCCGACGGCCGCTGCGGACACCAGCCGGAGCCGGTCCGACTCGACACGCCGAGGGAGTAGCGGAGCGCCTCCCCTGAGCGCCACGGGGGCGACGGACAGTCGGATCTCGTCGAGGGCGTCCGCGTCCAGGAACTGCCCGGCGAGGTCCCCTCCGCCCACGACCCAGATGTCGCCGTCACCCGCGGCGACCCGGATCTCGGTCAGGGCATCCGCCACGGACCCGTTCAGGAAGCGCACGTCTGCACCCTCCGGGACGGGCAGGCTCCGGGACGAGAAGACGAAGGTGGTCTTGGCTCCGTGGAACTCCTGCCATTTCTCGGGGTGCGCGAGGATGTCCTGCTCGGCGAGGAGCCATTCGTAGGTGGTGGAGCCTTCGACCAGGACGGTGGCGCTCGATGGGAAGAGACCGTCGTCCGGATGATCACCGCCCTCGACCGCGAAGAGCCAGGCGAGGGAGCCGTCCTCGTCCGCTATCCACCCGTTGATGCTGGTCGCCGTGTCGAAGAGGATCCGTGTCATGACACGACGCTAACGCGGACCTCCGACACGAGAAGCCGAGGAAGCACCCCAAGCCGAACCCTTCGCGGGGGTGCAACCTTCACCGAGAACGAGGAAACCCCCGGAAGCTAAAGCTTCGCGGGGGTTTGACCTTCATAAGCGGAGTGGATCTGAGGGGACTCGAACCCCTGACCCCCTGCATGCCATGCAGGTGCGCTACCAGCTGCGCCACAGACCCAGATTTGTTCCCTCCTGCGGAGGCAACTCATCGATCCTACAACAGGATCAGTCGGTGGGCGAATCGGGAGATCCGGCTCCGGTCACCGACGCCGTCTCCGGGATCGGGACCACCGGGCAGTCCTTCCAGAGGCGCTCGAGGGAGTAGTAGAGACGGTCCTCCTCGTGGAAGACGTGCACGACGAGGTCTCCGAAGTCGAGCAGGATCCAGCGGGCTTCCGCCTTGCCCTCCCGGCGAACGGCCTTCGTCCCGGAGGCGATGAGCCGGTCCTCGATCTCGTCGGCGATCGCGACGACGTTGCGTTCGTTGCGACCGGTGGCGAGCAGGAAGATGTCGACGAAGGGAAGCGGCTCGGAGACGTCGAGCGCGACGAGGTCCGTGGCGGACTTGGACGAGGCCGCGTCGGCGGCGATCGCGAGCATATCGCGGGATTCGGGTGTGGCGGTCATTCAGGTTCCTCCAGAACCTCGAGGCGTGCGTGCCCCGAACGGGCGTGGGCGGCGGAGCCGACCGGTGGACCGGATCAGAGCGTTCCGGTGAGAAGACTGGTGACGACGACCGCGAGGACGGCGACCATGAGGACGCCGGCGATGATCGCGAGGACCGGAACGATGCTCGGCCTCTTCGATCGGGCCGGCGGCGCGATGATGTCGCGCGCGGACGTGTGGGTGCTGACGGCCCTGCTCGCCGACACCGGGGTGCCGGCGGTCGGCGGGGCCGGGGGCTCGTGATCGAGCGAGCGGTCGTAGTCGGCACGATCGCCGGTACCCGGATCAGCCGTGCCGGTGAGGGTGCGCGGGAGGTCGATGGATCCGGTGACCATGATCTCGCCGGTGCCGCCGATCGGTCCTGTGAAGGTGCTCATGGGCGATCCGACGATGAGGGTGCTCGACGTGGTCGGAGTCTGATCGGCCTCGGCGATCCCCGTCGCGATGAGCGCGTCGAACGGCTTCTCGTCGGCGAGCGGGTCGGAGTCGTTCTCGAGCGCGGCCTCCCCGAAGTCCCCGGCGACGACCGTGTCGATCGCATCGTCGGTATCGGAGGCGGAGTCGGTGCCCGTCGCCGCCCGGCGGTCATCGGCGTCGATGACGGCCTCGGTGAGGTCTCCGGTCTCGGATGCGTTCTTCGCGACGACGGCGAGTTCCGGGGTCGATGCGGACACGGGGGCATGCTCGCCCGTGGGGTCGTCGATGGCTTCCGCTGTGACGACCTCACCGGTCTCGCCGCGAGCGATCCCCTGGTCGGCACCGATCACCGTGATCGAGGCGGTACGTGCTCGTTCGAGCTCGCGTGCCTGACGTCGTGTGAGGGGCACTCCGTCGTTCGGGATGACGGGGACGACCGCCTCGGCCGGGGCGGAAACCTCCGTGGCCTCCTGCGCCGTCGTGGTCTCGGGCGGGGCTGCCGGCTCAGCGTTCTCGGACTCCGACTCGGGCGGAGCGGAGACGATCTCCGCGGTCTCGATGACCTCGTCGGTCGGCGCGACCTTCGCGTACGGCTCGGACGTCGAGGCCTGGGTCTCGACGGACTCGGTCTCGACCGGTCCGGTCGACGCAGACGGGTCGGTCGCGGCGGGTTCGTTGCGCGTCGCGGTCGACGAGGATCGACCGGACTTCTGCAGCTCACGCAGCTGCCGACGCGAGAGCGGCTGCTCTTCAGCGGGCGTGGTCATGTGCTACTCCGATACAGATGGTGTTTGGTGATGTACTGGACGACGCCATCAGGAACCAAATACCAGACCGGAAACCCCCGGCTCACCCGGCTCCGACAGTCCGTCGACGAGATCGCCAGGGCCGGAACTTCCAGCAAGCTTACGCGCCTGCTCGGCAATCCTGAAACGGTCAGCGCGTGTCCCGGTCGGCTCACGGCGACGAAGTGCGCGAGCGACCAGAGCTCCTCGACGTTCTTCCAGTTCAGGATCTGCGCGATCGCGTCGGCCCCCGTGATGAAGAAGAGGTCGGAATCGGGCCGCGCGGCGGCCAGATCCCGCAGAGTATCGATGGTGTACGTGGGTCCGTCGCGGTCGATGTCCACGCGGCTGACCGTGAAGCGGGGGTTCGCCGCCGTGGCGATCACGGTCATGAGGTAGCGGTGTTCGCTCTCCGTCACGACGGTCTTCTGCCACGGCTGTCCCGTGGGGACGAAGACGACCTCGTCGAGATCGAAGGACGTCGCGACCTCGCTGGCCGCCACGAGGTGCCCGTGATGGATGGGATCGAATGTTCCGCCCATCACCCCGATCCGAGGGCGACGTGTCTCAACCACCACGTCGTTCGCGTCAGTGACCGCTGGCGGTGGAGTCGTGGCCGTGGGAATCGGCGCCGCCGTGCTGGGAGGCGGCACGCGAACCGCCACCGTGACGGTTGGCCACGTCGCGGTAGGAGAACATGACGAAACCGAGGATCGCGAAGACGACGGCGGCGACGACTCCGAACATGACGGCCGGCATCGGGAGCTCGTTGTGGTGCGCCTCAGCCTCGGCTACCAGGTTCACCATCATCGATACCGCGACCATCGACATCCGAGCTCCGTTCATCCGTGCGCTTCCCGCGCGTGACCAGTCTATCCGCTCGCCGTCGGGCCCGACGACCCCACGCGGCGCGGGATCGGACGGTCAGGCCCTGCTCTGCCCCGATCCGCGCACGATCCACTTCGTACACGTGAGTTCCGCGAGTCCCATCGGGCCACGGGCGTGCAACTTCTGGGTGGAGATGCCGACCTCGGCGCCGAAGCCGAACTCCCCTCCATCGGTGAAACGCGTGGATGCGTTGACCATCACGACGGCCGAGTCGACCTCGGCCAGGAAGCGCTCAGCCGTGGCGACGTCCTCGGTGAGGATGGACTCGGTGTGTCCGGTGGAGAAGCGCCGGATGTGCGCGACCGCGTCGTCGATCGAGTCGACGACCCGCACCCCGATGTCGAGACTGAGGTGCTCGGTCGCCCACTCGTCCTCGTCCGCCGGCACCGCAGCGGGCCAGATCGCGCGCGTCGCGTCGTCCCCGTGGACGGTGACGCCGGAGGCCGCGAGACGGTCGAGCACGGGCGGGAGCAGTCGTTCGGCCGCCGCTGCGTGAACGAGGAGGGTCTCGACGGCGTTGCACACGCTCGGTCTCTGGACCTTCGCGTTGTGCACGATGTCGACCGCCCAGTCCTCCCTGGCCGATTCGTCGAGCACGATGTGCACGACACCTGACCCGGTCTCGATCACGGGCACCGTGGAGGAGGACACGACCGTCTCGATGAGGCTCGCGCTCCCCCGCGGTACGAGGACGTCGACATACCCGCGTGCCTGCATCAGGGCGGTCGCACCGTCGCGTCCGAAGTCGTCGATGGTCTGGACCGCATCGGCCGGCAGCCCGACGGACTCCGCCGCCGAACGGATAATCTGGACCAGCACGGCATTGCTGCGCTCGGCCGCCGAGCCACCGCGCAGGATGCCGGCGTTGCCGCTCGCGAGGGCGAGGCACGCGACGTCGACGGTGACGTTCGGGCGTGCCTCGTAGATCGCGCCGACGACGCCGAAGGGCACCCGGACCTGATCGATCTTGAGCCCGTTGCCGAGCCGCGAGCCCCGCACTGTCTGACCGAGCGGATCCGGGAGCGAGGCGATCTCCCGAACGGAGGCACTCAGCGACCCGACGCGCTCGAGAGAGAGGGCGAGCCGGTCGAGCAGGGCCGTCGAGAGGCCGATCTCCCGGCCGTTCGCGAGGTCGAGCGCGTTCGCGTCGACGACGTCGCCGCTCCGGGCCTCGATCGCATCGGCGACGGCGAGCAGGGCCGAACGGCGCTGCTGCCCCGTGCTCGTCGCGAGCACGATGGACGCGGCACGCGCGGCCTCGAAACGCTCGAGCAGGGAGGTCTCGACGGTCATCTCGGTCATGACCCCGATCCTATCGAGGCGTCGGAAGGAACCAGGTGCCGATGTCGGCCCCGTCGAGCGCCTCGGCGACGCGGCGGGTGGAGGTGACGAGCACTCCCGTGCCCGTCGAGGCGGCGAGACGGGCCGCGCTCACTTTGGTGGACGCGCCGCCGGTGCCGACACCACTCGTGGAGGCGCCGAACGTGACCCCGTCGAGCTCCGATCCGTCCGAGACGACCGCGATGCGCTCGGCGCCGGGCTCCGCCGGCGGCCTGGTGTAGATGGCGTCCACGTCGCTCAACAGGACGAGGGCGTCGGCCTTCACGAGGATCGAGACGAGCGCCGCGAGCCGGTCGTTGTCGCCGAAGCGGATCTCGTGGGTCGCGACCGTGTCGTTCTCGTTGACGATCGGCAGGATCCGGAGTCCGATGAGTCGCTCCATCGCTCGCTGAGCGTTGCTGCGGTGCGTGGGGTTCTCGAGGTCCCCCGCCGTCAGGAGCACCTGGCCGGCCACGATCCCGAAGCGGTCGAGGCTCTGCTGGTAGCGGTGCACGAGGAGGTTCTGACCCACGGCCGCTGCGGCCTGCTGGGTTGCGAGATCCGTAGGCCTCGACGAGAGACGGAGGAACGGCATCCCGGTCGCGATGGCGCCGGACGAGACGAGGATGATCTCGACGCCGCGGCCATGGGCCTCCGCCATAGCGTCGACGAGCGGCTCGATGGCGCCGACATTGTCACCACTGATGGACGAGGAGCCCACCTTGACGACGACGCGGCGCGCACCGCGCACCGCGGATCGATCAGCGAGCGTCATCGTTCTCGAGCGGTTCGTTCTGCTCCTCGTCCCCGTCCTTCCAGAGACCGGCCTCGCGCTCGCGTTCGAGCTCGGCGCGGGCCTCGGCCTTCGCGTCCATGCGATCGAAGTAGTGGTCTCGACGCTGACCGCGCGTGGGGCGCTCGTTCATGTCGAGGCGGGCGTCGGCTCCTCGCGGGGTGGTGATGAGCTCGGCGGCCGAGGTGAGCGTGGGCTCCCAGTCGAAGATGATGCCGCTGCCGGGTCCGATGACGACGGTGGAGCCGGCGACGGCTCCCTTCTTCATGAGCATGTCCTCGACGCCGAGCTTCGCGAGCCGGTCGGCGAGGAAGCCGACGGCCTCGTCGTTCGTGAAGTCGGTCTGCGCCACCCAGCGCTCGGGCTTCGCGCCGAGGATCCGGAAGACCGGTCCGTAGGTACCGCCCTCGACCTTGATCTCGTAGCCCTGCTCGTCGACCGCAGTGGGCCGGATGACGATGCGTTCGGGCGCGGGAGCCGCTGCCTTCGCCTCGCGGTCTGCGGAGACGATGTCACCGAGGGCGAACGTCAGCTGGCGGAGGCCTTCGTGGCTCACGGCCGAGATCTCGAAGACGCGGAACCCGCGGCTCTCGAGTTCCGGACGCACGAGGGCGGCGAGGTCGCGGCCGTCGGGCACGTCGACCTTGTTGAGGGCGATGAGCTGCGGGCGCTCCGTGAGGGGCGTCTGGCCCTCCGGCACCGGATAGGCCTCGAGCTCGCCGAGGATCACGTCGAGGTCGCTGATCGGATCGCGGCCCGGCTCGAGCGTCGCGCAATCGAGCACGTGCAGCAAGGCGGAGCACCGCTCCACGTGGCGGAGGAAGTCGAGACCGAGCCCCTTGCCCTCGCTCGCGCCCTCGATGAGACCGGGCACGTCGGCGACGGTGAACCGCACCTCGCCGGCCTGGACCACGCCGAGGTTCGGGGCGAGGGTCGTGAAGGGGTAGTCGGCGATCTTCGGCTTGGCGGCGGACACCGCGGCGATGAGGCTCGATTTACCGGCGGAGGGGTACCCGACGAAGGCGATGTCGGCGACCGTCTTGAGTTCGAGGACGACGTCGCCCTCCCACCCGGGGGTGCCGAGCAGGGCGAACCCGGGGGCCTTGCGCTTGGTGTTGGCGAGGGCGGAGTTGCCGAGGCCACCCTGTCCACCGGCGGCGACGACGATGCGCATTCCGGGCTCGACGAGGTCGGCGAGCTCTTCTCCGTCCGTGTCCCGCACGACCGTGCCGACGGGCACGGGGAGCTCGAGGATCTCACCCGTCGTACCGTTGCGGTAATCGCCCATGCCGAAGCCGCCGCTCTGCGATGAGCGGTGGGGGGCACGGTGGTAGCCGAGGAGCGTCGTGGTCTGCGGGTCGGCGACGAGGACGATGTCCCCGCCGTTGCCCCCGTTGCCACCATCGGGCCCTGCGAGGGGCTTGAACTTCTCGCGGCGGACGGAGACGCAACCGTTCCCGCCGTTGCCGGCGCGGAGGTGCAGAGTCACCTCGTCGACGAAGGTGACCATCTGAACCACGTCCTATTCGATCTCATCGATCATCGCGGCCCCCGAAGACCGGGTGCCGATCGTGCTGTTCGGGGTCTCCCCCGAGAAACGGCAAAGGCGAGCCGAAGCTCGCCCCTGCCTGGAGATCCGCCCGAGGGCGGAACGAACCGTCTACTCGGCGGCCGCCACGATGTTGACCACCTTGCGGCGGCCCTTGTGGCCGAACTCGACCGCACCGGCCGACAACGCGAAGAGCGTGTCGTCGCCGCCACGTCCGACGTTGACGCCGGGGTGGAAGTGCGTGCCCCGCTGGCGCACGATGATCTCGCCCGCGAGGACGACCTGACCACCGAAGCGCTTCACGCCGAGGCGCTGGGCGTTGGAATCACGACCGTTGCGAGTAGAACTCGCACCCTTTTTGTGTGCCATGTCTGTGTCTCCTCTGGCTACTTGATTCCGGTGACCTTGACGCGCGTGAGCTCCTGACGGTGCCCCTGACGCTTCTTGTAGCCGGTCTTGTTCTTGAACTTCTGGATGATGATCTTCGGACCACGGAGGTTCTCGATGACCTCGGCCGAGACGACGACCTTCTCGAGGGACTTCGCGTCGGATGTGATCGAGTCACCGTCGACGAGGAGGACCGGGGCGAGCGTGAGCTTGCCGTCCTTATCCGCCTTGACGCGGTCCATCGTGACGATGGTGCCGACTTCGACCTTCTCCTGGCGACCGCCGGCTCGCACTACTGCGTAAACCACTTCGTACCTACTTCTCCCGGGAGCTCGCGCTCGCTGGCTTGGAATTGGAAAGTGTCACTGTCCGCGCCAGACCCCGTGGGATCGAAAGTCTGCCGGTTCAGAAAACTTCGGTTCGGACACAGGGATAAGCTGTGCGCACCAAGGGTCGAGTTTACGTCATCGAAGGCGTTCCCGGCAAATGACGCGCGGCGCGGCGCGGCTCGTAGACTCCGGATATGACCGTCTTCATCGATCCCCCGCTGTGGCCGGCGCACGGAACCCTGTGGTCGCACCTCGTGAGTGACCGATCGATCGACGAGCTCCAGGTCTTCGCGAGAGCGGCCGGTCTCCCGCCGAGGAGCTTCGATCGGGATCACTACGACGTGCCGGCCAGCGAGCGGGAGCGCCTCGTCGCGGCCGGTGCCGTCCCCGTCTCCGCGAACGAGCTGACGAGGCGCCTCATCGCGTCGGGACTGCGCATCCGGGCGAAGGACCGTTGAACGACGCATCCCGGTCCCTGCGGGCGGGGACCGGGATGCGTCGCGCGAATCGGACCGATCAGTCCGTGTCGTCGTCGTGCGCGATCGGCGTGCCCGTGAGGGCGGCGGTCGAGACGCGCCGGCTGCGACCGCGACCCTGGCCGGGCCGCTTCGGCTCGGGCAGTGCATCGAGCACGGAGCCCAGGAGGTCCTCGGCCGCCCGCTTGTCGACCCGCTGACCGGCTGCGCCGGCTGGTGCGATCGGGATGTCGAGAATCGCGACCGTGGCATCGGCCGGCTCACGGGTCTCGATCGGACCGAGCACGCTCTCGGACGACGCCCGACCGCCGCGGCGGCCCTTGCGCGGTTCACGGGCCCGTTCAGGACGGCGTTCGACGGGCGCGGGAGCCGCGACGGCGGCGTCCTCGGAGGGCTGCGCGTCGGTGACGTCGAACAGGTCGTGGGACGCGGACTCGGAGGAGGGGACGGTCTCCGGCGTCTCGGCGGTCGCACCCAGGGTCGCCTCGACGGACAACGCTGTGCCGTCGACCTCGACGATGTCGATCGACTCGACGGTGGGAGCCGCCGATTCCTCGGAGGTCGACTCGTCGGTCGAGGGACCAGCAGCGTTGCTGATCGTGGAGGCCGCGATCTGGGCGAGCGCATTCTTCGCGTCGTCCGTGATGGCGTGCGGAGCAGCCTTTGCGGCCGGGGCCTGCTGCTGGCCGTTCTGGCCGCCGTTGCCGTTCTGGCCACCCTTGCGACGACGGTCTGGACCGCTCGGAGCGCTGCTCGGGCTGTGAGCGGGCCGGCCGCCCTTCGCGACGGGCTCGTGGTGCACGATGACGCCGCGACCCGCGCAGGTCTCGCACGGCTCGCTGAACGATTCGAGGAGCCCGAGGCCGAGCTTCTTGCGTGTCATCTGCACGAGACCGAGCGATGTGACCTCGGCCACCTGGTGCTTCGTCCGGTCGCGGCTCAAGCACTCGACGAGGCGTCGGAGCACGAGGTCGCGGTTGGTCTCGAGGACCATGTCGATGAAGTCGACGACGATGATCCCGCCGATGTCGCGCAGGCGCAGCTGGCGGACGATCTCCTCAGCGGCCTCGAGGTTGTTCTTCGTGACCGTCTCCTCGAGGTTTCCACCGGAACCGACGAACTTCCCGGTGTTGACGTCGACGACGGTCATGGCCTCGGTGCGGTCGATCACGAGGGAACCGCCGGAGGGGAGCCAGACCTTGCGGTCGAGCGCCTTCTCGATCTGCTCGCTCACGCGGAACTCGTCGAAGACGTCGCGCTGTCCGTCGTAGGACTCGATGCGGTCCACGAGGTCCGGGGCCACCTGACGCACGTACGTCTGGATCGTCTCGAGCGCATCGTCGCCGGCGATCACGAGACGCTGGAAGTCCTCGTTGAAGACGTCGCGGACGATCTTGATGAGCAGGTCCGGCTCCGAGTGGAGCAGCGCCGGCGCCTGAGCGGACTCGGCGTAGTGGCTGATCTCGGTCCACTGCGACGTCAGGCGGTTGACGTCGACGGTCAGCTGCTCCTCCGTCGCGCCCTCGGCAGCCGTGCGCACGATGACGCCGGAGCTCTCGGGCAGCACCTCCTTGAGGATGCGCTTGAGGCGCGCACGCTCGGTGTCGGGGAGCTTGCGCGAGATGCCGTTCATGGACCCGTTGGGCACATAGACGAGATAGCGGCCGGGCAGCGACACCTGGCTCGTGAGCCGGGCGCCCTTGTGACCGACCGGGTCCTTCGTCACCTGGACGAGGACCTTGTCGCCGGGCTTGAGCGCGAGTTCGATGCGGCGGGGCTGGTTCTTGCCCTCACTCGAGTTCTCGGCGGCGGCGTCCCAGTCGACCTCGCCGGAGTACAGCACGGCGTTGCGGCCCCGACCGATGTCGACGAAGGCCGCCTCCATGCTCGGGAGGACGTTCTGCACGCGACCGAGGTAGACGTTGCCGATGAGGGACGCGTCCTGATTGCGAGCGACGTAGTGCTCCACGAGCACGCCGTCCTCGAGAACGCCGATCTGGATACGACCGTCCTTCGAGCGCACGACCATCGCGCGGTCGACGGACTCGCGACGAGCGAGGAACTCCGCCTCGGTGACGACGGCGCGGCGACGGCCGGCGTCGCGCCCGTCGCGGCGACGCTGCTTCTTCGCCTCGAGGCGCGTGGAGCCCTTGACCCGCTGCGGCTCGGTGATGAGCTCCGGCTCGCGCTGCGGGCGACCGCGGTTCGAGGACTGCTGCGGCTCTCCGTTCCCCCGGCCACCGTCCTCACCGCGACGTCGACGTGAGCGACGACGCATGCTGGAGCCGCGACCGTTCTCGTCGTCGTCGTCATCCTCGTCCTCGTCGTCGAGGTCGGGACGCTCGTCGCGTGACAGGGGCGGCAGCGGCGCGATCGCCGGTGCGTGGAAGATCAGGGTCGTCGTGCTCATCGGAACGCCGGAGAACGGATTGCCCGGATCCGACGCTTCCGCGGACTCGGCGGTCGCACCGCCGTCGGCTCCCGCCTCGTCCGAGGACCCGGCGGCCGACGTGTTCCCACCGGCGTCGACGGAGTCCTGCTCGACGACGACCTCTGCGGTGAAGCTCTCGCCCCGCTCGTTCTCGACGTCCTCGTTGTTTTCGGCTGCGCCGACTGACTGCTCGTTGTCTTTCACCATCTCTGGTGCACTCCTCGTCCGGGCGAGCCGCGCCTTGTCCCGGGAATCTTCCAGCTCGATTCCGCCGAAGCGGTTCGAGCGAATCCTGTGTTCATGGCGACCGGGGTGGGCTCTCTCGCTCACCCGGGCCGCGCACCGTCGGCCTTCGTGACCGACTACTTCAGGCCCCTCGACGATGCGAGGAGTCCCTGGATTCGGACCGATGTCGCGGACCGTGGCACGGAAGTGCCGGTGGAACCGCTCATCGGCTCCCGATGTCCGGGGGCCGAGCCTGAAAAATCTTGACGACAGCGTCCGACGCGCGGGTCGAACTCGTCTGACGTCATTATCGCACGGTCGAGCGGTCGCGCACATTCGGGCGGAGCGCTCACGGATCACCCATGCCGTGCGCTCGGGGTTCTCCCGGATCGCTGGTGCCATAATCGTGGCGTGATCCCGACCTCCTCGACGCGGCGCCCCGTCGCCCTCGCCCTGCTTCTGATCGTCGCGGGAATGATCGGGTGGTGGGCCGCCTTCTCGCTCACGATCGAGAAGATCGAGGCCCTCGAGAATCCCGGGCGCGCCGCGGGATGCGATTTCAGCGTCCTCGTTCAGTGCACCGAGAACCTCAACTCCCCTCAGGGAGCCATCTTCGGTTTCCCGAACCCGCTCATCGGATTGGCCGCGTGGATCGCGCCCATCGTCGTGGGAGTCGCCCTGCTCGCCGGCGCGCGCTTCGCGCGGTGGTTCTGGGTGATCTTCTGGCTCGGATTCGTCGGAGCGATCTCCTTCGTCGTCTGGTTGATCACGCAGAGCATCTTCGTGCTCGGCACCCTCTGCCCGTGGTGCATGGTCACGTGGTCGGTCACGATCCCCTCCTTCCTCGCGGTCACGGCCTACGTGGTCGCAGAAGGCGCGCTCCCGCTCGGTGCCGGCGCCCGACGCGCGGGCAAGGCGGTCCTCCGGTGGGTGCCGCTCGCCACGGTCCTCGCCTACGTCGTGATCGCGGTGATCGCCCAGCTCCGCCTCGACGTCCTCAGCAACCTGTGACCTCCTCGCGCGAAAGGGCTACTCCCGAGCGAGGGCGCCACGTAGAGCTAGCGCCCTCGATACGTACATGTAGCCCTCGCGTCCCTGGGGCCGTTCTGTCATGCTCGGCGACCGAGCTACCGCCCCTGAGCCTGTCGAAGGGTGCTAACCGCGCCGAAACGTCCGCTCACGTGTCGTCCACAGGTCGGGATTCGATGAGAAACTGACTCCTTTTCCGGATACCGTTCGAATGTCGGTGGTGTCGTGTTCACTAGACGTATGAGGACACAGGGGGCGGCATTCCGGGGGCGGATCGCAGACGCAATCGCCCTCCTCGCCGAGCCCGTCGGTGCTCTTGCGCCGGAGAGGTTGTCCGCCACCGACTACATCGCCGCGCTCCGGGAGGTCGAAGACCTGGGGCGCCTCGTCGACGCCGCACGGATCGCCCTGGCTGGGGAGGCCGAGAAGCGCACGCAGGGCCCGATCGACACCCTCGGGGCTCTTGGATACGCGTCCGCGGTGGATGCCGTCGCGATGCTCACCTCGGCTGCGGATCGGGACGCGAAGCGGCGCATCCGGGTGGGGGAATCGTTGAACGCGGGCGTCTCACTCACGGGTGCTGAAACAGGATCGGCCCATCCCGTGGTCGCCGCCGCGGTGTTTGCCGGCAACCTGAGCATCGACGTCGCGACGATCCTCATCGACGCACTCGACGGCGTCGGCAACCGTGTCGGCGACACCGTGCTCCTGCAGGCGGAGGAGTCTCTCGTCGAGCTCGCTGCGGGCACTCCTGAGCACCCGCCGCTACGGGCGGACCTGGTCCGTGGCCAGGTGCAATTGTTCCTCGAACTGATCGACCCCGACGGGGTCCTCCCACGAGAGGAAGTGGCGCGGCGGAAGCGTTCCCTGCGGATCGGACGCGAGACACAGGACGGCCTCATCCCCGTGCACGGACTACTCACACTCGAGGTCGGGGCGTCATTGAAGCGCCTCGTGGATGCTCACCTGCGGAAGGTGTCCTTCACCGACGACCCCGACTCGATGATCGACCACGTCGACGACCGGCTCCCGCAGCAGAAGCGGCACGACACCCTCGCCGACATCCTCAGCGCCGCCGCCCGCGTCAAGGACGCACCACAGCTCGCCGGATCAGCCCCCGCGATCTCCGTCACCGTCACGCAGGCCGCGCTCGACGCCGGCTGGGGCGTCGGCGCGATCGACGGCATGGACACCCCGATCTCCGTCCAAGCCATCGAGAAGATGATCGACTCCCGCGGCATGCAACACATCGTCT
>NZ_RZGZ01000007.1 GCF_003990045.1 Labedella endophytica
CACGCGTGGATGCGGCCGTGCTCCGGCAGGCGGAGGAGTCTCTTGTGGAGCTCGCCGCGGGGACGCAGCATCACCCGCCGCTGCGCGCCGACCTCGTCCGCGGACAGGCACAGCTGTTCGTCGAGGCCATCGACCCCGACGGGGTCCTCCCCCGTGAGGAGGTGGCGCGGCGGAAGCGGAAGCTGGTCATCGGGCGGGAGAACCGGGACGGGATGATCCCCGTTCACGGATTGTTGACTCTCGAGGTCGGGGCGTCGCTCAAGCGACTCGTCGACGCTCACGTGCGAAAGGTGTCGTTCCCGGACCCCGACTCGATGGTTGAGCACGTCGACGACCGGCTCCCGCAGCAGAAGCGCCACGACACCCTCGCCGACATCCTCAGCGCCGCCGCCCGCGTCAAGGACGCACCCGAACTCGCCGGATCGGCGCCCGCGATCACCGTCACCGTCACGCAGGCGGCGCTCGACGCCGGCGTGGGTGTCGGAGCGATCGACGGCATGGACACTCCGATCTCGGTCGAGGCTATCGAGCGGATGATCGACTCCCGCGGAATGCAACAGGTCACCTTCAACGACAAGGGCCGCGTGCTGTCACTCGGATCGGTGCAGCGCTGCTTCACCCCCTCCCAACGGCGGGCCATCAACGCACGCGACGGAGGCTGCGTCATCCCCGGCTGCACCGCACCAGCCGGCTGGTGCGAAGTCCACCACGTCATACCCTGGCGAAACGGCGGGGCGACCCACGTCGACAACGGGGTGCTCCTCTGCTGGGGCCACCATCAGAGCATCGATTCCGGGCCCTGGGAGTTATCGATGCCGGACGGACTCCCCCACGTCCGAGGCCCCGGCCACTGGCAATTGACCCACACCACCAAAAGTCGGTTTCGAGATACCGGAACCGAGACCTGACCGAGACCTGGCCCCGCATTCCCGGCGTAGATCGTGACGGCTGCGTGGCGTCCGACTTCCGCGGCGCCCCGCGGCGCCCCTCGGCGCCCCTCGGCGCCCCTCGGCGAGCCATCCGAACCGGTGGGCGCGGCGTGCTGTGACCAGCTGAGCGGAGCCGTACGGAAGCGCTCTCGGCCCTGCGCCCGCGCTCAGATCGCGAGACGGGCCGCGTCAGCGGGGTGGCGCGAGCGCCGCGAACGCCCGCTCCCAGCGGTCGGCGTACTCCGGCCAGCGGATGTCACCCGCATCGATGCGCGTCTCGGCGTCGTGCAGTCCCTCGGCGAGGTGCTGCAGGCGGGCGAAATGGAGGTCGTCGACCACGCTCGCGCGGATCGACGACCGGAACGCCGACGCCGAGACCGTGCGCGAGCGCACCGGATGGGTGACGCGCGCCATCACCATCCCGACGAGTACGAGCAACGGGAGCACGATCGCCCCGGCCGCGAACAGGGAGACGTCCGCGATGGCCGCCCCGATCGGGGCTCCGGCCGCGGTCCCCGCCCCGGACAACGGCGCCCAGGATCGCGTGAGGTGGGTGCAGCGACGCAGAACCCGCGGGGTGCCGGGCGGGAGCACCTGGACGACGATCGTCTGGGTGCCGTACCTCCCGACGCTCGTGCTCGTGTAGCCCCAGCGGTAGCGGCCCTCGACGAGCCACCGGGCCCGTACCCGCGGCCGTGGAACGCGTGCGCGCGACATGTCGTCACTACTCCGCGTCGAGCTCGTCGTACCGGGGCTCGTGCATCCGTGTGCCCGTGAGGTAGGCGGATCGGGCGAGCGCGATGCTCCCGACCGCCGAGGTCGCGAGCTGCAGCACGATGATGAGTGCGACCTTCACCGTGTCGGCGACCGTCGGCTGGGTGAGGAGCGCGCCGACCACGACGAACACCACCCCGAGACCACCCGCCGTTCCGACCGCCGAGATGCGGCTGTACGCATCCGGGAAACGCACCACCCCGAGAGCGGCGGTCGCGAAGATGAGGGCGCCGACGATGGCGAGGACGGTTCCGATCACGGCGAGCGCGTTCATCGCTTCCCCCTCATGAGCACGCGGGCGAGGGACAGCGCGCCGAGGAAGCCCACGAAGGCCGCGACGAGCACGATGTCGAACGTCGCGGCGCTCGCGATGCGCACGCCGAAGAGGGCGACGAGCGCGACCATGCCGAAGAGCAGCAGGTCTCCGGCGATCGCACGATCGGCCTCCGTCGGTCCCTTCAGGATCCGGTACGCCGAGGCGAGCCAGGCCACGACGACGATCCCGATCGCGATGTCGATTCCGATCATCATGCGTCTCCTCCCTGTCGTCGTACGGCGGCGAGCATCCGCGACTCGAGGTCGTGGACGAGGTCGCGGAGTTCCTCGGCGTCGGCCTGGTACATCCCGTGCACGAAGAGGTACCGGGCGTCGGGGGCTCCCGCGTCGGCGTCCTCTCCGCGACCACCCGGAACCCGCGCGGCGCCCGGGGCCTGAGTGGTGGTGCCGAGTGTGAGCGTTCCGGGCGTCAACGTGATGAGCGAGGCGAGCAGGGTGAGTTCCGCGTCGCCCCGGCACCGCGTCGAGTAGCGGATGATCCCGGGCGTGGAGTCCTGACCCGGGGTGAGGTTGTCGCGCAGCACGGTGACGTTCGCACGCACCATCTCGAGGGCGAACCACGCCCAGAACCCGATGAACCGGAACGGCCAGGTGATCCAACTCATGACCCCATCACCGCCTCCGTGTACGCCGACGTGTCGAGCAGGCCGTCGGCCGCCGTCTGGGCGAGGGCCATGAGGCCCTCCGCACCGACTCCGAGGCAGACCGTCGTGAGCGCGAGGATCACGGCAGGTGCCGCGAGCGCGACGCCCACACGGACGCGTGGACGCTCGGCGACGGCCGTGCCGCCGCCCACATGGTTCGCCGTGGACTCGTCGGTCTCGTCGGTCTCGTCGGTCTCGTCGGAGACGAGCTCATCCGGTAACTTCCCCCAGAACACGCCCGACCAGATCTTGAGCATCGACAGCAGCGTCACGAGCGACACCACGAGCATCACGATCACGACGGCGACCTGCCCGGCCTCGAGCGAGGCCATCACGATCGAGAGCTTCGCCACGAAGCCGGAGAACGGAGGGAGCCCGGCCATCGAGAATGCCGCCACGAGGAACGCCGCCGCGATGAGCGGCTCCCGCGTAGCCGTGCCCCCGAGCCGCTTGAGCTCGCCCGTCCCGTACCGGACCTCGATCGCGCCCGTCGAAAGGAAGAGCGCGGCCTTCACGACCATGTGGTGGATGAGGTAGAAGATCCCGGCGGCGAGCCCCGCCCCGGTGAAGAGCGCGACGCCCATGAGGATGTAGCCGATCTGGCTCACCATGTGGAAGGCGAGGATGGAGCGCGTCGTCGTCTCCCCCACCGCGGCGAGCACGCCCACCACCATGGTCACGCTGAACACCGTCACGGCGATCCAGAGGTAGCGCTCGTCCCCGTCGAACAGCTGCGCGTAGATCCGGTAGATCGCGTAGATGGCGACCTTGGTGTGCAGCCCCGAGAACAGGGCGGTGACCGCCGGGGACGTGGACGGGTAGCTGCGCGCGAGCCATCCGTAGACGGGCACGATCGCGGCCTTGATCGACAGCGCGAACAGGCACACCGCGGCCGCCGCCGCGACGGCGTCCGATTCCTGAGCCGCCCCCGCGAGTTCGGCGAGGTTCACGGTGCCGGCCGTCCCGTAGAGGAATGCGACCCCGGCGAGGAAGACGGTCGATGTGAGCAGGTTGACGGTCACGTAGAGTCGCGCGCCGGACACCTGGTGGTACTCCCCTCGCCCCGGCGGGGCGAGCACGAGCAGCGCGTACGACGGCAGCAGCATGACCTCGATGAAGACGAAGAGGTTGAAGAGGTCGGCTGTGAGGAGCGCGCCGTTCACCCCGCCGAGCAGCACGAGGGCGAGGGGCGCGAAGTAGCGGCCGTCGGCCGTACGCGCCACGATCGCGAAGAGCGAGCACACGACGGTGAGGAATCCCGTGGCCGTGAGCATGAGGGCCGTGAACATGTCGGCGGCGAACGGGATGGCGATCCCGACCGGCCAGAGGCCGACGCCATGAGCGATCGGCCCGTCTGTTCCGACCACGCCGATGAGCACGACGCCGCCTATGGTCGACGCGCTCGCGAGCGCGAGGATCACAGCCGCCTGCACGCGCCGACGGCGTCCGAGAGTGAAGAGCAGGCCCGCGGCGAGGATGGGGACCGCGACGAACAGGGGAAGGAGTGCGTCGGTCACCGGCCGGCCTCCTCGGTGTCGGCGGAGACGGTGGACTCGGAGTCGGCAGAGTCGGCGTCGGCATCGGCGTCGGCGGCATCGGGGGGCTCGACGTCGGCCCGCTCCGCCTCGGTCCGCGCGCCCTCCGAGCGGCCGCGTCCGAATCGTCGGCGAGCGGACCGCAGCGGATCCGTCCGTGCGCCACCGTCTCGGCGACCCGCCGCGGTGTCGTCATCGTCGTCGCCCGTCACGGCGAGCGCGAGGAGGAAGATCGTGATCGAGAAGGCGATGACGATCGCGGTGAGCACGAACGCCTGCGGCAGCGGGTCGCCCACGCCCGTGGTGTCGTCGAACGTGCCGAAGGGTGCGAGTCGCGCGGAGGACCCGCCCGCGGCCATGAGGATGAGGTTCACGGCGTGACCGAGCAGCACGAAGCCGAGGATCACACGCAGCAGCTCTCGCCGCTGGAGGAGGTACACGGCGCCGCACACGAGCAGGCCGGCGGAGATCGCGAGGGTCATCGCACAGTCCTTTCGGAGGTCTTGGTATCCGCTTCGGCGGCGGCGTGGGCGTTCGCGCGCACGGTGGCGACGTGCCGGTCGACGCCCAACAGGTTGAGCGCGGTGAGGACCACGCCGATCACGGTGAGGTACACACCCACGTCGAAGACGAGGGCCGTGGTGACCTTCGCCCCGAGGATGTCGAGGTGCAGGGGCCGGAGGAACGAACCGTCGAGGTAACCGGCGAAGCCGGTGAGGGTGGCGATCGCGATGCCGAGCCCGATGAGTACGAGGTAGGGCCAGCGGATGCGGGCCGCCTCGTCGGAGGGTGCCGCGAGATACAGGAGCGCAAAGCCCGCTCCTCCCACGAGGGCCGCGATGAATCCACCGCCCGGTTCCTGGTGTCCGCGCAGCAGCAGCACGAGCGATAGGAGCACCGTGAGCGGGCCGGCCCAGCGGGTGAGCGAGCGGACGAAAACGGAGTTCTGCTCCGCATCGGCGAGCGGGGAGCGGCTCTCGTGCTTTTTCTCCGCCTCCGACTCGTCCGTCGGCACATCCACGGTGTGACGGGCCTTGAGGAGCACGGCGACCGCGACACCGGCGACACCGAGGACGGTGAGTTCGCCGAGTGTGTCGAGTGCGCGGAAGTCCACGAGGATGGTGTTGACGATGTTGGCGCCGCCGGTCTCGGTCTCCGCGTTCCGGAGGTAGTAGTCGGCGGCCGACGACAGCTCGCGGCGGCCGGTGAGCGCGAGGACGGCGACCGTCGTCGCGATGCCGGCGGCGACCGCGATGATCGCGGACGTCGCGCGTCGCCGGGTGCTGTCCTTCGAGAAGCGTCGGGGCAGGCGGCGGAGCACGAGGACGAGCACGCAGATCGTGAGGATCTCGACGAGCAACTGTGTGAGGGCCACATCGGCGGCGCCGAGCCAGAAGAACCACAGCGTCATCGCGAAGCCGACCACTCCGAGCACGACGACGGCGGCCACCCGGGTGTGGGCGAAGACCGTCGCAGCCGTTCCCGCCAGGATGAGGACCACGAGCACCCAGTCGAGGGGCTGCGTCGGGTCGGCGACCACCGGCGGGAGCTCGCCGATCGAGACGCCGATCACGACGGCGATCAGTACCAGGCAGACCACGGGGATCAACAGGTGACGGGTGGGGGTGCGGTCGCCGCTCGCGCGACTGACCCTCTCCCCGACGGCGATGATGCCGGCGCGGGAGGAGTCGACCACACCAAGGGCGCTGAACGGGAAGACCAGGCGCCGCATCACGCGATCGACGTGCGACCGGAGCGCCACAAGGATCGCGCCCGACCCGATCACGAGGGCCGAGATCAGGAGAGCGGCGTTGAATCCATGCCAGAGCTCGAGGTGTGTGTCGGCGTCCGCTCCGATCGCGGCCGTCGCCGCCCCACCCACGAGGCCGTCGAGGAGCGCCGGGGCGAGGCCGAGCGCGAGGCCCGCCGCGGCGGCGAGGGCGGGCACGGCCCAGAATGCGGTCGTCCCGTCGCGGACCGTGCGACCGGAGGAGCCGCCGATCGACCCCAGCACGAAGCGGCCCGTGTATGCGAAGGTCAGCACGGCCGTCACGGCGACGGCGAGCGTGACGATCACACCGAACCAGGGCGGGCCGGAGAGGTCGAGGAGCGCGGCGAACATGCTCTCCTTGCTCACGAAACCGAGGAGAGGTGGCACCCCCGCCATGGAGAGCCCGGCGAGGGCGGCGACCGTGAGCGTGATCGGCATCCGCACGTTCAGGTGGGCGAGTTCGCGGATGTCGCGGGTACCCGCCTGCCGGTCGATGAGCCCGACCACCATGAAGAGCGCCGCCTTGAAGAGGGCGTGGGCCACGGTGTGCACCACCGCGGCGGAGAGGGCGGCCGGGGTGCCGACGCCGATCAGGAGCACGAGCAGTCCGAGCTGGCTGATCGTGGAGTACGCGAGCAGTTCCTTGAGGTCGGTGCGACGCAACGCGGCGACACCGCCGAGGAGCGCCGTGATTCCGCCGGCGGTGATGAGAAGCGTCGACCAGAGCGTGTCGTCGCTGAGCACCGGCGAGAAGAGCAGCAGCAGGTAGATACCCGCCTTCACCATGGCGGCGGCGTGCAGGTAGGCGCTCACGGGGGTGATGGCGGCCATCGAGTCGGGCAACCATGCGTGGAACGGGAACTGCGCCGACTTCGTGAACGCCGCCACCGCGAGCAGCACGACGAGCCACATCGTGACGGCGGGCTGGTCGGCCCAGAACGGGTCGGCGAGGATCGCGCTGATGCGCGTCGTGCCCGCGGCGACCGCCATCGTCACGGCGGCGGCGAGCAGGCTCAGCCCGCCGAGGGCGGTCACGAGCAGGGTGCGGATGGCCGGTTCGCGGGCGGAGTCGCCGGACCGGGCGATGAGGAAGAACGAGCACAGCGTCGTCGCCTCCCACGCGACGAAGAGCAGGACCACGTCGTCGGCGAGCACGAGCACGAGCATCGCTAGCGCGAACGTCGTCATGAGGACGAAGAACGACGTGTGCCGGCCGCCCGGCCCGAGATACCGCGCTGAGTAGGCCAGCACGGCCGCCCCGATCACCGTGACGAGCAGCCCGAAGAGCAGCCCGAGTCCGTCGAGGCGGAGCGCGAGCGAGACCCCGAGCGACGGGATCCACGAGAACACCTGCTCCGTCTCGCCCGTGGATGAGGCGACGACGAGCATGGCCGCCGCACCGAGGAGCGGGAGGGCGAGCAGGAAGCCGAGGTTGCGGCCGAGGACCCGGCCGAGCGGGACGGCCGCGACGATCGCGACCGCGAGGAGCGCGAGGCACCAGAGGAGCATCAATCCACCTTGTGTCGATTCGAGAAAGGCTCGAACCGACGCGGATCACTCCCGCGACGCGCGGAGTGGGCGGTTCGAGGTCAGGCCTCGATCGATCGCGGGGAGGTGCCCGCCAGGATTGCGCCCCAGGTGGAGAGGTAACCGTTCGTTCCCGGGTGCGTCATCACCCAACGCATCGGCGAGAAGCCGACGACGGGCGCGCAGGAAGCGAAGGTCACGTCTCCATAATAACATTCGCCCGGATGGAGTTCGCTGGGAACCCGTCGCTCCCACAGACCGGCCGGATCCCGGGAACGAGCGGGAGGAATCAGTCGCGCGGCGCCCGCCGGTGGGATCGGACCCGAGCGACGATCGCCGCAGCGATGCCCGCGAGAAGGAGCGCGAGGGCGATCCCCCACCCCACGACCACGTTCTGCGCACCCGTCACGGCGAGGTCGTCACTCGAGCCGCCATCGGGAGTCGGCGACTCGTCGTCGACTCCCGAACCGTCACCCGGGTCGCCGGGTGCCGCCGGCCCGCCACCCGTCGGCGGGTCCGTGGGGGCCGGGGCCGGCACGGTCGGGTCCGGCGTGGGCTCGGGGCTCGGCGCCGGCTGCGGTGCGGCCGCGCAGCCGGCGGCGCACACCGAGAAGGTGGAGAGTACGGCCTTGTGGTCGCTCGGCCAGACTCCGGCCGGCGTGACGATGGGGTCCTCGCTGTCGGGTCCGACCACCTCGCCGTCCACGATCGTGCCCTGCGGCCCGACGATCACCGAGTCCTGGAGCGCGATGCGCTCGTCGGGACCGAAGAAGACGAAGTCGATGCGGTCGCGCTCGTCGGCCTCCGGCGTCCACGTGAGCTCGAGCGGGTCGAACGCGGGGTTCTCGATCGACCACGTGATGCCGGGGTGGGTCACGGGGTCGGGGTACTTCTCGCGGTAGGAGTCGATGAACCCGGCGTCGAGGAGCACCTGCAGCGCCGGCCAGGCGATGACCGTGCCGTTGTGGTCGAACATGTCGGCCGTCGCAGTGGTCCAGTCCTCGCCCGAGGGCTCATTGAAGTCTCCACCGATCACGGCGAGTCGACCGGCCGCGCGCTCGGCGGCAGCGTCGGCGACCACGAGGGCCGTCTCCTCCGGACGGTCGGAGTCGTTCGACGCCTGCAGGATGAGGTCGACATCTGTCACGGGGGCGTCGAGCTGATCCCACGTGTCCCAGCCGTCGGGGTAGTCGCCGTGGATCTCTCCGCCGTACCCGCGGGGCAGGTAGTTGGCGTACCAGCGGTACTCGAGGTGTCCGCCGTAGACGGCCGTCTCGGTGCCGTTCACGTCGATGACGGCCTTCGTCCAGTCGGTGCCGACGGTGGCGGTCTCGACGATCGGGTAGCGGGAGATCACACCGGTGTCCGTTGCGTCCACGTAGTCGAAGCCGAGGAGGGCCGCGAGCTCGTCGGTGATGGCGCCCTTCTCCGGGGTGAAGACCACGTCGGCGTCGGACTCGGCGATGATCTCGGCGATCCGGGCGGTGCCGTCGTCGATCTGAGTGCCCCCGTGCCAGAGGTTGAAAGTGAGCACGGAGAGTTCGCTCACGCCGTCGACCGCGGGCTTCGGCGAGGTCGACGGGGAGGGCTCCGGCTCGGGCGCTTCGGTGGGTTCGATCGCGAGGTCGACCGGTCCCGCGATGACCTCGTAGCCGTCGTCGTGGAGGAGGTACACGTCGTAGTCGCCCGCGTCGATCGCCCCAGAGCTCGTCGTCCACCCGTCGCGGGCCGTCGGTCCCCACTCCACGGCGCCCGTCGCGTCGGGAACGTAGCGCCAGTCGAGCGAGGCCGGCCCACCGGGGGTCTCGCCGTCGCGGTAGATGCCGATCCAGTTCGTCGCCGAGACGTCGTCGCCGGCGTCGAAGGTGATCGTGACCGTCGCGTCGGCCTCGATCGTGGTGGCGCTCACGGCGAGGGCGGGTTCGGCGGCGACGGCGGCAGCCGGGGTGAGAACTCCCCCGGCGAGCGCTGCGACAGCTGCGACCGCTGCGAGCGCGAGGGCGGACAGGAGGCGCCGACGGCGGCGCGGTGGGACGAGAGGCATGTGGCCCTTCCTCGGGTCGGTGACCAGCCAACGCTAGGGAGCGGTCGCGACGTGGGAGTGAACGGGGGATGCCCACAGGATGAAGCGGTTCCGACCACCAGGAACGACCGCGCTCGGCCAGACTGGTGCCGTGGACCCTCGAGAACGCGACGAGCTGCGGACGCTGCAGGAACGCCTCTACGGGCCGGGCGCCGACCTCCAGCCCGATGGGGAGGCGGCCGCGCGCCTGAGGCAGCTGACCGGGCAGACGTCCGCCGACGACGCGCTCGCGGGGCCGGTGCGGCGGGGCGCGCGTCACACGGCCGCACGCGATGCGGTCCCGGCGGACGACGGCGTCGAGGACACGGATACGGACGGCGACGACCTCGATGCCCAGGCCGACACCCCGCCGTCAGCGGCGCGCCGGTGGCGCCCGTCCCGACCTGTCGCGATCCTGTGGGCGAGCTCCCTCGTCCTCGCGGTGCTGATCACGATCGCCGCCACGAGCGCGCTCCTCCCGGAGCGGCTGTCGCTGGACGCGTTTGCGGAGGGCGCGAGCACCATCGCGGTCCTCGAGGTGGATCCCGACTTCGAGGTGCCCGGACTTTTCTCCGACGGCCCGGGGAACGGGGAAGCCGCCGGCTTCGAAGAGTTCAGCGGCGTGCGCGCCATCGTGGCGACCGGCGGCTACGGCTTCAGCACCGGAACCGAGGATCAGGTGTGCCTCACGATCGTCGTCAGCGCCGACCTCGGAACGGCCACGGAGTATTCGTTCGATGGCACCCTCTACGTGGGCTGCTCGGCGAACGCGTTCCCCGCGTCGGTGCAATTCATGGTGACGGAGGAGATGCCCGCGGAGATCCGCGACGTGTTCCCGGCGGGCACGGCCCTACGTTTCGACTACGACGAACGGAACGACGACATCGTCGTCTCCACCTCGAACGACTGACATGCGTTCGGGGCGATGCGCTCGGTACCCTGAGGCATGATCCGCAGGGCGCCCCTCCTCGTTCTCACCGCTGTAGCGACGGTCATCGCCCTCGCTGGATGCGCTCCGGACGATCCCGATCCGGCGGCGATCGACGCATGGCACAGCGAGACCGCCGTCTCCGCCGAGGACGGCGGCGATGTCGTCGCGGTCCTCACGGGTGTCATCCCCCGAGGTGTCCGATTGGCGGACGGCGTGCAGGTGAGTACGGACTTCGACGCGCCGGTGCGGATCTCGGGCGCCGAGTTCTCGTGCTTCGGCGAGGGGACGATGACCCTGTCGATCTCGACGATCGGCGGGGAGGGCGACTCGACGAGCACCGCCTTCGCCAGCGATCCGTTCGCCTGCGCGGACAGCCCGCATACGCTGCCGGCTGACGACATCCTCGTCGACGGGCGCAGCATCTCGAGCCTCGAGGCCGCCGGTGGTGAGAACGATCGCGCGGGCGCCTGGGTGCTCGCCGTCCACGGCACCGAGGAGTAGCCCGGTATCGCTGCCCGGCTCAGGCGCCGCCCGGCGCACGCCAGAGGTGGCTCTCCGCGAGTTCCGTGAGGGTGCTCAGGAGTTTCATCTCCTGCCGACTGAACCGGCGAGGCCGCTCGTCCATGATGCAGAGCGCGCCGACACGGTGCCCGTCGGGCGACGTGATCGGGAACCCGGCGTAGAAGCGGATCGACGGGTCCTCCCCACTGACGGCGTAGTGCGCGAATCTCGAGTCCGCTCGCGTGTCCTCCACGATGTGGTGCGCGGATCGACGGATCGTGACGTCGCAGAAGCTCCCCGCGCGCGGGCGCTCGTCGATGACGGCCCCGGACACGGCACGGGTGGTCTGGCTGTCCTCGCCGATGAACGTGATCGCCGCGATCGGCGCACCGAAGACTCGACGCGCGGTCTCCGTGATGCCGTCGAGAACGGCGTCGGTGCCGATCATGGTGGCCTGAAGTGCCATGAGGGCCCTCCGTCGGGCTTCCTCCGTCGCCTCCACGTCGCCGATCGGAACCCGGTCGGGGTCCAGTCGCTTCGCGATATGGAACGCCATCTCGTCGGCCCACTGCTCGTACAGGTCGCTGGTCTCCGGTTCGAAGTCGTCCTCGCCGGACGGTGACAGCACCGTCACGTTGGGTTCGGTCACCATGTCCGCGGTCGCCGCGTTGAGAGCGGCGGCGTGCGCGTCGATACGTCGCGCCAGGACGGGCGGGAGGGGCGTCTTCCGTTCGAACGTCGGGATCGACAGCACGAAGATCTGCGTGTCGGCGGAGGTCCGTCGCTGCATCTCGGCGAGCAGCGCGTGCAGGTGCGCGACCCAGCGGTCGACGGGCATGAGGCCGAGGACCTCCCTGTGCCCGACGAACAGGAGGATCACATCGAATCGGAGCAGATCGATGTCCTCGAGAGCAGCGAGAGACGACGTCACGGTCATCTCGGGGTGCACGGCGAGCTCCACGTCCGTGGCGCGCCCGGTGATCCTCGAGAGGCTCCGCGCCAGATAACCGGGGAGGCCCAGCGCGTGCGTCACGACGCCGCGCCCGCTCGCGATTCCGTCACCGATCATGAAGACGCGATCGGGATCGGAGCCCGGTGTGTTCACGAACGGCTCGTCGTCGGCGATCACGCGATGTCGCCAGGAGTGTGGGCTCTGGGAGAGCCAGAGTCCGGTGAGGACGCGGGCGATGGGCGCAGGCAAGAGCCAGGACACGGAGTCCTCCTTCGTCACCTGCGGGGTCTGGGCAGGCGTGCCGCTCCTTCCGCCGACGAGCGCCGGTTTCAGGAACCGGAGCCCTCGAGTGTTCGACGGGCGACCCGGTCACGGTAACCCGGATCCTGTCCGCACACACGGTCTTGACGGGGGCGGAGGGCGCGGATTGGCTATCTACCGGACCGATCGGGCCACCAATCCGATCCGGCACGGGCATCGAACCCTTCTTTCCTGCCGTCGCGACCCGAACGCGACCAGGGCGACTCGCGTCCACCCCGAATGCCGGCTTCCGGCCGTCATGACGCGAGCAGAGGGAGCACCCGGCAACGGCGCCGTGGGTTCTCGCTCCCCGTCTCAGGATGCCGAGCTCAGCGCTCTGCGCTGCGTGGCACCCAGCCGAGAGCCGGCCCGAGCGATCCCGCGATATCGCCGAGGATCTGCGCGTAGTCGTCCGCTTCGAGCGTGAAGGGCAGGGCGAAGGCGACCTCGTCCACCTCCTGGAAACCGGCGTCGGCGTGGAGCCGCTCGGCGATCTCTGCTGACGTACCCACGAGGTCGGCGGCGAAGAGCATCTTCCGGGGACCGTGCGCCACACCGACGCGGGCCGCGCGGGAGTCGACGTAGTCGCGGTAGCGGGCCCGCTGCGTCGCCGTGGCGGAGTCGGTGGGGATGACGACGAGTCCCTGCGAGACCCGCGCCCGCTCCCCGTCTGGGTGCACGGCACGGAACGCACGGACCTGCTCCGCCTGGTTGGACGCGAAGTCGGTCGTCCCGTTCTCCCCCGCGATGACGCTGCTCGTGAGCAGGCGGAAACCGTTCTCCCCCGCCCAGCGCGCGGAGCGCAGCCCGGCCGCCCCGTACCAGAGGCGGTCCGCGAGACCTGGCGCGTGCGGTTCGACGCGCGTCGAGAACTCCTCGATGCCGTCGCGGCGGGGAGCGTCGCGCGCGGGCTCGATCGGGTCGCCACGGAGGAACGAGCGCAGACGAAGGAGCCGGTCGTAGCCGAGCTCCTCCTGCTCGGCGGTGTCCGGGTAGAGGGCGTCGCGATACCGGTCGAAGTTCATCGGGGCGCCCGTGCTGAAGCCCGGTGTGATGCGGCCACCCGCCAGGACGTCGACCGTGGCGAGGTCCTCGGCGAGACGGAACGGGTTCTCGGCACCGAGCGGGGTCACCGCGGTGCCGAGCTCGATGCGCCGGGTGCGCTGCGA
The DNA here is from genome assembly GCF_003990045.1 of Labedella endophytica. Classification (GTDB taxonomy): domain Bacteria; phylum Actinomycetota; class Actinomycetes; order Actinomycetales; family Microbacteriaceae; genus Labedella; species Labedella endophytica. The sequence continues at coordinate 13,432 of NZ_RZGZ01000007.1, forward strand.
CGCGGCCGCCATCACGGCGACCGGCGACGAGATGCCGAACTGCACGTGCCGGTGGCGCAGCCACGCACTGTCGAACCCGAGCTCTTCGCCCAAGTCGATGAGCCGCAACGTGGACTCGTGCCCGGCGGCCGGATCCTCCGGATCGAAGAGGCCCATCGTGAGGAAACCGAGGCGCTTCAGCGCATCACGTGCCGGTGTCATCCTTCGACTCTACGGTTCCCTCGCCACCAGGAATAAGCGCTTGGCCAGCGCGTGATGCCTTCTACATGGCCGCAAAGGCCTGGGCCCGACGGACCGTCCCATCGAAGTGGCCCTTCCATAGCCGCTGCTCCAGGAGGTGGAGAAAGGAGCCGATCGCTTCATCTGGAACGTGTACCTCTCCTCCTTCCACACGTATGCCGTGTCCGATCGCGCTAACGTCCTCGAGATAGCTCGCCAACGATGCCTGTTCGATCTCTCGCAAGTAGCTCAGACGGGAAACGCGGCGAATCTGTTGCGCAAAGCGGCTCCCATGGTCGCCTGCGTCTTTCATCGACGTCATGGTCGACTCGGAAAGTTGAATTCCTAGATTGGAATTTAGCTCCTGGACGAAGGACGGCACGGCCTTCTTCAGCGCGTCCTGATCTCCAAACAGGGCAAGGAAGTTGTCGACATTCCAAATAGCCACGTCGTCGCCCCGAACAGCAAAGTCGAAGTGGTAATCGATACGGAAGATTGGGTCCTCTAGCTTTGCCATCTTGTCCGCGAATCGCATGAAGAACTTGTTGGCGGTCGCGACCTTCAGGCCGGTGGTCTTTCTTACAAATGCTATGTCTACGCCCTCGGAATCTTGAACAACGACAACGTAGAAGACGAACTTGCCCGCTTCGACTTCGGCGAGGGTGAGCCGTGCATCGGTAGCCCGCGCACGGGCGATGGCTGTCGTGAGCGCGGTGACATCCGGTCCAACGTCATCGAGAGGTAGCTCGACGCCCGAGGCATTCTTGAGTCCGTCGATGTCCAGGCCCAGTATCGATGCCAACGATCCGACAAAGTACTGGTCTCCCTCAATAATCTGAGTTTCCGAGTACGGCAGCATCTCAAATTCGCGCAGACGCGCGAATGCGACGTCTGAGATGCCGGCTAGCTCATCCTTGACGTCCGGAGACGTGTCTACCCTGTTGGCATCGATCACACCCTCGCGCGGCGGGTTACCGAGCATGAGTAGAGGCTTCTTGGGCCCCCGCGTGATCTGTGACCATTCAAACTTCGTCATTCTCATCCTGCCTATGCTCAAAGTAAATTCGCCGATGGCCCGACATTCTGTAAGCCTCCCCAATGAATGGGCGATGCTTTCCGATCACAATCGCACTGCCGAACTGAAGATCGGAAGACTCCACGCGCCATATTCGATATCCGAACAGGAACAGCAAGGGATTAACGGCAATCAAGTTGGTACTCACGAGAACGCCGAGATAGATACCTCCGAAGAGCAGGTATGACACGACATCCTGCCAGTCCGGGTTCGAAACGGTAAGGAACGGGAAGACGAACGACGCTAGGTAGGCGGCGGCCTCTCCACCAGCTTCGTCCACGCGGGTGATACGTGGAGAAAAATCGTCGGATTCGCCGCTGCGCGTCACCAGGCGAAGCACTCCCAGCAAGCCCAGAACGAATGCTCCAGCGAAGCACCATGCGACGGCGTCCTGCTTTCCTGCCATTCGAATAGACATGAGCAGAGCAAGAGGCGCTAGGGACGAGGCCACCAGTGCGGCCATGTCCAGGAATCGCACCGCACTCTCGGTTCTCCGTTGCCTACTTTGCATAGTCGGACCATATCGGCACCCGCCGACGCCACTGTTCCGCGACGATGCGTAAATGGCGGGAGACACCACAAATGGGGTATCCGCGACTCAATGCAAACGCATAGAGTCGTGAGCATATGTCACGAGAGGGGCACCAATGGAGTTCGCCGAACGGCTCGCAGCACTCGCACTGAAGGTCAAGAACCAGCGGGAGGCGATACAGACGGAGGAGGCGACGAAGAACGCATTCATCATGCCGTTCATATCCTCGATCCTCGGGTACGACGTCTTCAACCCGCTGGAAGTGGTCCCGGAATTCACCGCCGATGTCGGCGTGAAGAAGGGAGAGAAGATCGATTACGCGATCATGCGGGACGGTGAGGTCCAGATCCTCATCGAGTGCAAGAAGTCGACCGAGGCGCTCAAGATCGAGCACGCCTCGCAGCTGTTCCGCTACTTCGCCGTGACGAACGCACGAATCGCCGTGCTCACGAATGGCGAGGTCTATCACTTCTACACCGACCTCGACGCGCCGAACCGCATGGACGACAAACCCTTCCTCGTGCTCGATCTGTCGGACATCGACGAGACGCTCCTCCCCGAGCTGAGCAAACTTACGAAGGACGTCTTCGATCTCGACTCCGTCATCAACGCCGCGGAAGAACTGAAGTACGTCGGGGCACTGAAGCGCGCGATCGCTGCGCAATTCCGCGAGCCGAGCGACGAATGGATCAAGTTCTTCACGACGAAGGTCTACGACAGCTCCTTCACTCAAAAAGTGCGTGAGCAGTTCACCCCGCTCGTCACCAAGGCGTCGAAGCAGTTCCTCAACGAGCAGGTCAACGACCGACTCAAGACGGCATTGGGATCAAGCTTCCCCGCAGCGACCGTGACGGCGGCCGCAGAGGAATCGGTCACGAGCGAGCCCATCGCCGAAGCCGACCTCGATCGCGACACCGAGATCGAGACGACTCTGGAGGAGCTCGAGGGCTACCAGATCGTCAAGGCGATCGCGTGCAGCGAAGTGAAGCCGCAGCGGGTCGTCCACCGTGATGCGAAGTCGTACTTCGCTGTTCTCCTCGACGACAACAACCGAAAGCCGATTGCCCGGCTGCACTTCAACGGCAAGAAGCAGAAGTACCTCGGTGTGTTCGACGAGGAGAAGAACGAGACCCGCCACGCGATCGAGTCCCTCGACGAGATCTATGAGTACGCCGGAGCTATCCGCGCGTCGGTGACCAGCTACATGGACTGAGCGGAAACGGAACGCCTTACGTGCTGGCGGCGACCTGAGGTCATTCTGGGTCGCCGCCACGGACGCGTGCATCCGCGGTGGCCCTCCGCTTCAGAAACCCCCGAAACACGATGAACGGGACCGTTGCGAGCCATAGGAGCATGAAGCAGAAAAACCGGCCGACTCCGTCCGGCGCCAGGTCGACGTAGAGAACAATCCTCACGATCCAGAGCACGGCGGCGTAGGCACCGAGGCCCCCGAGCGTTCGGCGCTCCGATCGGGTGTAGCGGGAAGGCATGCGCCCCATGATGTCCCAGCATCCGTTCGGACGCCAGGCCGGCGCAAGCGCGGCTCATCATCGACGGCTCAGCCTGTGTTCGGCGATTCGTCGCCGAACACCGATCCCCGCGGGGTGCCGAGTGCGAGACTCAGCGACATGGACATCGAATCCGTCGATCCGCAGCTCCGACCCGCTCTCGCGAAGCTGCCGTCGCTCGACAACAGCAAGCGGCTCGTGCGACTGCTCGGACGCTACGGACCCCGCCTCCTGCGGGTCGAGCCGGTCGAGGGGGTCACCGTCCGCTCTGTGCGCGAGGGCACGAACCGGCTCCGCCTCTACGAGCCGGTCAGGCCGTCCGCGCCGGGACCGGCCCTCCTGTGGATCCACGGCGGTGGCCTCGTGATCGGTGCGGCGCAGCAGGACGACAGGCTCTGCCTCAGTACGGCGCAAACGCTCGGGATCCCTGTGGTCTCCGCCGCATACCGGCTCGCGCCCGAGCACCCGTTCCCCGCGGCCCTCGACGACGTGGCCGCAGCCTGGACATGGCTCCAGGGGAACGCCGCCGCCCTCGGCGTCGATCCCTCTGGCGTCGCGATCGGCGGCGAGAGCGCCGGAGCGGGGATCGCCACGAGTCTCGCGCACCGTCTCCTCGACGAGGGAGGCACTCAGCCGGTCGCGCAGTGGTTGTTCGCTCCGATGCTCGACGACCGCACCGCCGCGCGGACAGAACTCGATGCGATCGATCACCCGGTCTGGAACAACAGCGCGAATCGTTTCGGATGGAGTTCTTACCTCGGCACGGAAGCCGGCGCCGAGGATGCGCCGCGCTACGCCGTTCCCGCACGCCGCGACGATCTCTCCGGGCTGCCCCCGGTGTGGATCTACTCGGGTGATATCGAACTCTTCCACGACGAGATCGTGGCGTACACGGCGCGACTGCGGTCGGCCGGAGTGGACGTCACCGCCGAGGTCGTCCCGGGCGCGGCCCACGGCTTCGAGAACTGGGCGCACTCGACGGATCTCGCTCAGGGCCTGATCCGCCGAGCCCAGGAGTGGCTGGAGCGGACTCTGCTCGGCTCTCGCCCCTGATCGGCTCTCGCCTGCCGACCTCCCCGGCGATCAGGAGGCGACGTCTCCACCTCGCTCGAGGGTCTAGCTTTCCTGTGAATCGGCCCAGTACGGTGAGCCCGCGGTGTCCGCCAGACGGAGGACATCGGCAGAGACGCGACGGCGATCGTCGCTCGCGACGAAGCGCTTCCACCCCCCTCCCACCTTGGAGTAGCCCGTGTCTCGTTTCCCGTCCTGGCGGAAGGCACTCGCCGTGCCCGTCGCCCTCACCCTCGCCTTCGGGAGCGCCCTGCTCGCGACCGCCCCGGCGAGCGCCGCCCCCGAAGACCTCACGGTCACGAGTCCCGAATCGGGCGATACCGTCGAGTCCCGCACCGTCGTGTTCGCCGGAACCGGTACCGAGGGATCCCTCGTGGCCGTGACCGACGCCGAGGGCACCCCGCTCCCGGGAACGACTCCGGCCACCGTCACCGCCGGCCTGTGGACCACGACTGCCACCTACGACGACGACGCCGCGATCGAGCAGACCGCCTTCGTCGAGCAGACCACCGCCGACCTCGCCGACGGCGAGACCTCGGTGACCTTCTCGCTCCCCGCCGCCGTGGTCCCCGACCCGGAGATCGAGTTCGCGATCACGAGCCCGGAGGACGGTGACACTCTCGAGTCCCGCACCGTGGAGATCACCGGCACCGGAACCGACGACTCGGCCGTCGTTCTGACCGACGCCGACGGTGCCGTGCTCCCCGGCACCACGGCCGCCACCGTCGTCGACGGCGCCTGGACCGCCACGGCGACGTACCCGGAGGACGCGATCGTCGACCAGTCCATCACCGCGACCCAGGTGACGGAGCTCGTCGAGACCGGCGAGGACACCATCGCCGTCACCCTCCCCGACGCCGCCCTGCCCGACCCCGAACCGGAAGCCGAGTTCGCGATCACGAGCCCGGAGGACGGGGCCGACCTCGACTCCTACACGGTGGTCTTCGAAGGCACCGGAACGAACGGTTCCACCGTCGATCTCCTCGACTACGACGACGAGCCCCTCGCCGGCGCGGACACCGCGACGGTCTCAGGCGGCGTCTGGTCGATCACTGTCGAGTTCCCCGAGGACGCCGACCCGTTCCAGTTCGTCACCGCCGTGCAGACCACGGACGGCGAGGAGGAATACGCCTACGTGGCGTTCTACTTCCCGTACGAGCTGCTGCCCGCGCCGGTCATCACGAGCCCGGCGAACGGTGAGACCGTTGAGGGCGACCAGGTGACCTTCACGGGTACCGCCACGCCGGGTACCGACGTCCTCGTGGCCATCATCCCCACGTCCGAGCTCGAGGAGCTCGAGGAGCTCGGCGACGAGATGTCCGCCAATGCGCGTGCCGCCGCGGAGCCGTCCGACCCGGAAGACCCGATCGCCGTGGATGAGAACGGCGACTGGACCGTGACATACGCCCTCGCGCCGGACGACTACACGGTGGCCGCCATCCTCGTCGACCTCGAACAGGGCCTGCTCCTGTCCGACGTCTCGGAGTTCGTCGAGTTCTCCCTGATCGCCGCTGCAGCCGTCGACAACCCGGGAGACGGTAACGGAGACGACGACGGCGAAGGCCTCGCCGTGACCGGTAGCGAGTCCGGTGGATTCGTCGGCCTCGCCGGTGCGTTCCTGCTCGCCGGCGTCCTCGCGCTCGCCGCTCGCACGCGCTTCGCCCGCACCGAGTAGGACCCGCTCCACCGTTCCACGGACGGCCCGCCCCGACCCCGGTCGAGGCGGGCCGTCTGCGTCCGTCAGTCGGTCGTCGATTCGTCCGCCGGATCGGCCGCGCGGCGCCGCGCGCGGCCGAAGACCGCGTCGAGCACGAGGCCCGCGACACAGGCGACGACGATCCCCGTCACCATCGCGAGCACCGGTTGGCCCTCGAAGAGCGAACCGAACACGAGACCGACCGCCACCGAGTAGCTCGCCCAGATCACGGCGGCGAGCGCGGCGGTCGCCGCGAACCGTGCCCGCGGGTAGCGGGTGGAACCGGCGACGAAGTTCACCGCGACCCGGCCACCGGGGATGAAGCGACCCGTGACGATGTAGAGCGCACCGCGGCGCTCCAGAGCCGCCTGGGCCCAGGCGATCGCCCGCACCGTACGCGGCCTGCGCATCCACCGCCAGCGCGCGGGGCCCACGGCGCGGCCGAGATGGAACACGAGATGGTCGCCGATCCACGCCCCGACGGCGGCGACGAGCACGAGCGACCACAGGGACGGGCCGACGGTGGCCGTCGACACGGTCGCGACCGCGATGAGCACCGACTCGCTCGGGACCACGGGGAAGACCGCGTCGGCGAGACAGCACGCCGCGACGAGCAGGAGCACGTACGGCAGACCCACGCTCTGCACGACGACCGCCTCGATGGCTGCGGACAGCGACTCGAGGAACTGCATCCGCTCCCCTTCCGTCTCCGGCTCGTCACCGTCGGGCTATGCGCCCATGGTGACCCACCCCGGTGAACGGCCGGCGAACGGACCCGGAGGCGTGCGGGGAAGCACACTCACGAATACTCCGGAAGGAGGGGGTAGACACCTCCATGGTCTGATGCGTCGAGCCACTCTCCATTCGTAGCGTGAGTTCATGACCACAAGCGACCGTGTTCCCGGCCTCCTCCCTGTCTCCTCCGATCGCGCGGCGACGATCCTCGGCGGGACCGGAGTCGTCATCGTGTGCATCGCCTCGGTGGCCCTCACCCTCGTCTCCCCGCTGCTCGCCGTCATGGCTGCGGTGCTCGATCGCGGAACGAACCGCCCCTGATGCTCGACGCCCTCGACACCGTCTCCGCCGTCGTGACGGCCGCCGCCGTGTCGCCGTGGGTCTTCCTCCTCGTGTTCCTGGTGTGTGCCCTCGACGGGTTCTTCCCGCCGGTGCCCGGCGAGACCGTCGTGGTCGCGGCGGCGGCGATCGCCTGGTCGACGGGCGCCCCGTCGCTTCCCCTCCTCGTGGTGGCCACGGTCGCGGGCGCCTGGGCAGGCGACCTCATCGCTTACCGGATCGGGCGGAGGCTCGGCGACGAACCGTTCCGATGGATGCGTCGAGACGGGGTGCGGCGCGTGCGTGCGCGGGTCGACGCACAACTCGCGACCCGACCGGCGAGCGTCCTCCTCACGGGGCGTTTCCTCCCCGTCGCCCGCGTGCTCGTCAACATGGCAGCGGGAACCGCGCACGTGCCCGCCCGCCGGTATCTCCCCATCAGCCTCGCCGCCGCCTCCGCCTGGACGGCGTGGACCATCGGGCTCGCCGGACTCGCCGGTCTTTTGCTGCCGTCGAGCCCCCTTCTCACGGCGGCCCTCGCCGTGGTCCTCGCCGTGGGCGCGGGGTATGCGATCGATCGCACCGCCGCCCGTCGGCGGGCACGGGCGCGCCACGCGCCGACGCCCACCTCCCCCGCGCCCACCGCCCGGTAGTGCGTTTGCGCCGTTTCGCGGCGGTATAACGGCACGAAACGGCGCAAACGCTCTACCTCGTGACGGGCGACCTGACGAGATGGGCGGCCGACGGGGCGGGGCGGGGCGGGGCGGCTCAGCCCGCGAGGGCCGCCGGGGCGGTGCGCTCCACCTCTACGGCGACGTAGCGTTCGTCCGCCGTGGTGACGCGGTACTCGGCTCCGGTGACCTCGATCGTCGCGGTCGCCTCCGAATCCGTCGGGGTGCCGACCCACAGATCGACCGTGCCGGGCTCCACGATCCGCTCGCCACGGATCCCCGTGAAGGCGAGGCGCGGCGTCGGCACGACGAAGCGCACCACGGCCTCCTCGCCCGGTTCGAGGGCCACGCGGGCGTACCCGAGCAGCTGCGCGACGGGCCGCGTCACCTGAGCGAACAGGTCGTGCCCGTACAACTGCACGACGTCCACGCCGGCGCGATCCCCCGCGTTGCAGACGCGGACCGTGGCCGTGAACGACTCGCCCGCGTCGACGGAGTCCGCCACCGCGAGATCGCTGTGCTCGAACCGCGTGTACGAGAGGCCGAAGCCGAACGGACGCACGGGAGTCGCATCGGCGCTCGTGATCTCCGACGATCCCCCGAGGATCGGGTGCAGGTAGGAGAACGGCTGGGCGCCGGCGGAACGCGGGAGCGAGACGGGCAGTCGGCCCGTCACCTGCACGCGCCCGGTCAGCACGCCGGCGAGCGCGCGCCCGCCCTCCTCCCCGGGGAAGAACGCCTGCACGACGGCCCCGGGGGCGCCGGCGCAATCGAGCGCCCACCCGATCGCGTACGGGCGTCCGGAGAGCACGACGAGCACGACGGGGGTCCCGGTGGCGAGGATCGTCTCCACGAGTTGCCGCTGCACGCCGGGGAGTTCGAGCGACTCGACGTCGTTGCCCTCCCCCACGGTGCCGCGACCGAAGAGACCGGCGCGGTCCCCCACGACGACGACGGCGACGTCGGCTGATCGCGCGACGGCCTCCGCCTCGGCGAACCCGGAACGGTCGTCCCCCTCCACTGCGCACCCAGCCGAATGGGCCACGACCGTTCCGGGCATCTCGGCGCGCAACGACTCGAGCACACTCGGCAGGGCGATGCCCGCCTCGACGCCCGGGTGGTGCGCGAGCACGTGGTTCACGAACGAGTAGCAGCCCATGAGCGCCTCGGACGAGTCCGCGTTCGGACCGATCACCGCGATGCTCGCGGGAGCGGTCGCGCCGCCAGCGAGCGGGAGTACGCCGTCGTTCGAGAGCAGCACGATCGACTCCTCCGCGAGCCGCAGCGCCACGGCGCGGTGCGCAGGCGTATCGAGGTCGATCTCGGTCGGCGCGGCCGCGAAGTCCGCGTCGAGCAGGCCGAGCTCCTCCTTCTGCGCGATCACGCGGAGCACCGCGCGGTCGACGAACGCCTCGTCCACGCGGCCGTCGCGGATGCGTTCCGCGAGCGGCTCGAGGAAGGCATCCCCCGTGGGCAGCTCCACGTCGATACCCGCGGCGAGCGCGAGCGCGGCCGCCTCTCCGCGATCGGCGGCGACGGCGTGCATGAGGTGGAGGAAGGCGACGGAGAAGTAGTCCGACACGACCGTGCCGTCGAAGCCCCACCTGTCACGGAGCACTCCCGTGAGGTAGGTGGGGTCGGCGCCGACCGGGACGCCGTCGATCTCAGCGTACGAGTTCATGACGCTCCGCACCTCGCCGTCGAACACGGCCATCTCGAACGGCGGCAGGAGCACGTCGTTGATCTCCCGGTGCCCGGCGTGGACGGGGGCGTGGTTGCGCCCGGCCTGCGAGGCCGAATACCCGACGAAGTGCTTGAGCGTGGCGTGCACGCCCGAGGACTGGAGCCCGCGCACGTACGCGGTGCCGATCGTGCCGACCACGTACGGGTCCTCGGCGATGCACTCGTCGACACGGCCCCAGCGCGGGTCGCGTATCACGTCGAGCACGGGGGCGAGGCCCTGGTGCACCCCGATCTCCCTCATCGACCGACCGATGAGGGCCGCCATCTCCTCGACCAGTTCCGGGTCGAAAGATGCACCCCACGCGAGCGGGGTCGGGAACGTCGCGGCCTGCCAGGCCGCGAGTCCCGTGAGGCACTCCTCGTGCACGAGCGCCGGGATGCCGAGGCGGGTCTCGCGCACGAGCCGACGCTGCTCCTCCCAGAGCCACGCCGCCCGCTCCACCGGGTCCACCGGCCGCGTGCCGTAGACCCGCGTGAGCTGGCCGAGGCCGTGCGCCGTGAACTCCTCGTAGCGGGTGCTCGTGGCCATCTCGCCGGCGAGCGGCGCGACCACCTCGTCGCCCTGGTCCACCCAGAAGCCCACGAGCTGGGCGAGCTTCTCGTCCAGGGTCATGCTCGCCACGAGGTCGCGGACGCGGTCGGAGTACTCGTGCACGGGCTGGATCCTTTCGGCGGTCATCCCTTGACCGCCCCGGTGAGGCCGCCGACGATGCGGCGTTCGAAGAAGGCGAAGAACAGCAGCGCGGGGATCATCGACAACGACGTGAACGCGAGCACTCTCGCGGTGTCCACCGAGTACTGCGACGAGAACGCCTGCACGCCGAGGGGCAGCGTGAACATGTCCTGGTTGTTCAGGATGAACAAGGGCAGGAGGTAGCTGTTCCAGCTCGCGATGAAGGCGAGGATTCCCACGGTGATGACACCCGGCATCGCGAGCGGCACGACCATGCGCCAGAAGAATCCGAGGCGGCTGCAGCCGTCGATGAAGGCGGCCTCCTGGATCTCGTCCGGGATGGCCCGGAGGAACGGTACGAGGATGATGATCGTCGTGGGCAACGCGAACGCGATCTGCGGCAGGATGATCCCGCCGAGCGAGTTCATGAGGCCCAGGTTCTTGATGAGGATGTAGAGCGGCGTGATCGCGACGGTCATGGGGAACATGAGACCGGCGGCGAACGTCGCGTAGAGCGCACCGCGCCCGCGGAAGTTGTAGCGGGCCAGCACGTAACTCGCCATGAGGCCCATCACGACCACACCGAGCGTCGTCAACGCCCCGGCGATCGTGGAGTTCAGCACCTGTCGCCAGAAGACGCCGCCCGTGAGCACGTCGATGTAGTTGCCGATGTTCCACACGGTCGGGAAGCCCGCCGGGTCGGTGGTGATCTCCGAGTTGGACCGGAACCCGCCGATGATGATGAAGGCGACGGGCGCGAGCATCGCGACGATGATGACGACCGCCGCGGCGTAGCCGAGCGGGCGGCCGAGGCCTCGACGGACGGGGGCCTTGCTCGCCCCCGGGCCCCGCGGGCTGACGCCCGGCATGTTGACGGTCTCGAGTGTGGCGGTCATCGTCCGGCCTTTCCGGTGATCGCCCCGGCGGTGTCGCGCCGGAGCACGTACCGCTGGTAGATGAGGGCGACGACGAGTGAGATGAGGAACAGGACCACGGCGACGGCGTTGCCGTACCCGAAGTTGCCCGAGTTGCGGCCGTTCGTGACGAGGTAGGTCGCCATGGTGGAGGTCCCGGCGGTCGACGAGACGTACTGACCCCAGATGATGTAGACGAGGTCGAACAGCTGCAGGGCGCCGATGATCGACAGGAACGCCCAGATGCGCAGCGTCGGCGCGAGCAGCGGCAGGACGATGAGGCGCTGGATCTGCCAGTACGACGCTCCGTCGATGGCCGCGGCCTCCGACAGCTCCTCGGGGATTCCCTGGAGGCCGGCGAGGAAGAGGATCACCGCGAAGCCGATGTACTTCCACGTGATGATCGTCATCAGGGTCCAGATGGCGATGTCGGGGTTCGACAGCCAGTCCTGCGTGTAGGCGCCGAGACCGAGGTTCTCGAGCATGCCGTTGACGGCACCGTTCGTCTGGAGCATGAGGCTCCAACCGGTTCCGACGACGACCTCGGAGATCACGTACGGCACGAAGATGAGCACGCGGATGATCGACTGTCCGCGCAGCTTCTGGTTGAGCAGGAGTGCGAGGAGGATGGCGATCGGCCCCTGGAGCACGAGCGACAGTACGACGATGATCGCGTTGTGCCGGAGCGCGTCGTGGAACGTGGGGTCCTGGAGGATCGTCAGGTAGTTGCGGAACCCCACGAAGTCGGTGGGGACGCCGAAGCCCTGCCAGCTGAAGAAGCCGTAGTAGGCGGCCATCACGATCGGGAAGATCACGAAGCCGAGGAACACGATGAGAGCGGGGCCCACGAGCACCGCGATCTCGAGTCGAGCCCCCCAGGCACGACCGCGCAACCCGACGGGACTGCGCGGCGGTGCCGAGGGACCCGCACCCCGGAGGGCGCCGCTAGTGGCGACGCCCTCCGGGGTGTTCGTCTCGTTCGACGAACCGACGGGGGTCTGCAACATGTGCTTTACGCCTTCGCGGCCGCGGCGTTGATGGCTTCCACGAGCTGCTCCGGGGAGCTCTTGCCCGCGAGGAGGTCGACGACGCCCACGTTGAGCGCGTTGCCCACGTTGAGGCCGTAGATCGTGTCGAGCCACTGCGAGACGTACGGGGCCGCGTTGTAGGCCTCGAGGATCGACTGCAGGTAGGGCTCGGTGACGGCTTCCTGGGCGACGGTGTTCACCGGCGGGGCGTTGAAGGCCGCGTAGTAGTTCTCCTGCACGTCGCTCGTAGCGAGGTAGTTCAGGAAGTCGGCGCACTCCGGCGGGGCACCGGCCGAGCAGGAGTAGCCGTCGACGCCACCGAGGATCGCGCCCTCGCCGCCGTCGCCGCCCTCGACCTCGGGGAAGGGGAACCAGGAGAGGTCGGGCAGCGGCTTCTCGTCCGGCGTCAGCGAGGCGATGACTCCGGGGTTCCAGGCGCCCATGAGCTCCATGCCGGCCTGCTTGTTGGCGAGCAGTCCCGCCGAGCTTCCGGCGCCCTGCTGCGCGGCGGTCGTGAGGAAGCCCTCGTTGAAGGGCTCGGTTCCGGCGAACTCCTCGAGGTCCTCACCCGCGCGGACCCAGCAGTCGTCGTCGAAGTTCATCGTGTCGGCGGCCTCGGCGAGGGCGTCCTCGCTGCACTCGCGCAGGGCGAAGAAGTAGTACCAGTGCGCGGCGGGCCACGCGTCCTTCGCGCCGAGGGCGATCGGCTGCACGCCGGAGTCCTTCAGCGCGGAGACGGCGTCGTCGAGCTCGTCCATCGTGGTCGGAGCGGCGGCGATACCGGCCTCGTCGAAGAGGTCCTGGCTGTAGAAGATGCCGCCGGGGAGGACGGCGACGGGCATCGCGTACACCTTGCCGTCGAGCGAGTTGGCGGAGAAGGATCCCTCGGGGATCTCGCTCGTCGCCTCGTCCGAGAGGAGGTCGGTGAGGTCCATGACCTGGCCGGCCGCGACCATCGCGGCCATCTTGCCGCCGCCGCGCTGGAGGAACACATCGGGGGCGTCGCCCGAGTTGAGGGCGGTCTGGAGCTTGCCGTCGAGGTCTTCGTTCTGGATCGCCTGGGCCTCGATCGTGACGCCCGGGTTCTCGGCCTCGAAGTCGGCGATGGTCTGGTCCCAGAATTCCTGTCCGGGGCCCGTGGTGGAGTTCTGCCAGAGCGTCATCGAGACGCTGCCGTCAGAGGAGCCGCCGCCACCGTCGGCGGAGCACGCGCTGAGCGCGAGTCCCGCGAGGAGGAGGGCGGAGGATCCTGCGAGGATCTTGGTGGCCTTCATGAGTGGTTCGACCTGTTCTCTTCGTTGAGCGGTGATGTCCCGCGAGGGACTGCAGGGGGGTGAAGCAGTGACCGCCGGGGCGATCGGGACGAGGTGGCCAGCGGCAACTCTGCTGTGGCGTGCCCCCTCGGACAGGGAAAGTCTCACCCGGCGCTAAAAAGACGTCAAACGTTTTCGAAAACCATTTCGATGGGGCGTATGGTGACCTCCATGGCTCCTCGTCCCACCATCCACGACGTCGCAGCGGCCGCCGGCGTCTCTGTCGCCACCGTGTCGAAGGCCGTGAACGGCCGCTACGGCATCGCGACCGCCACGGCCCAGCGCGTGCTCGACGTGGTGCAGGAGCTCGGGTACGAGTCGAGCCTCGTCGCGAGCTCGATGCGCTCGCACCGCACGGGCGTCATCGGGGTGCTCGTCGCCGACTTCGAGCCGTTCAGCGCCGAGATCCTCAAGGGCGTCGGGGCCGCGCTGCACGACTCCCGCTACGACCTCCTCGCCTACAGCGGCACCCGCCAGCGCGACAGCGCGGGCTGGGAGCGTCGCTCCCTCAGCCGGTTGAGCGGCACCCTCATCGACGGCGCGATCATGGTGACGCCCACCGTCGTCGGCGCTTCCACGGAGATCCCCGTGGTCGCGATCGACCCGCACACGGGGCGAGCCGATCTGCCCACCGTGGAGTCGGACAGCTTCACGGGCGCGATGCAGGCGACGCGCCACCTCATCGAACTCGGCCACCGTCGCATCGGCTTCCTCGCCGGCCGCCCCGACCTGCGGTCGTCGATCGCGCGCGACGCCGGCTATCGGCGCGCGCTGGTGGAGGCGGGCATCCCCGTCGATCCGTCGCTCATCCGCGTGGGCATGTATCTCCAGGAGAGCTCGCGCGAACCGGCCGAGGCCCTGCTGTCGCTGCCCGACCGGCCGACCGCGGTCTTCGCAGCGAACGACCTCATGGCGATCGCGACGGTCGAGGTCGCGTCGCGTCGCGGGCTCACGATCCCCCAGGATCTCTCCGTCGTGGGCTTCGACGACGTGCCGGAGGCCTCGCGCCTCAACCCCGCGCTCACGACGATCCGCCAGCCCATGCAGAACCTCGGGGGCACCGCCGCGCAGATGCTCATCGCGCTCATGGCCGGCGAGACACCCGAACACCTGCACGTGCGCCTCCCCACGCGCCTCGTCCGCCGCGCCACCACGGCGCCACCCGCCTGATCGGTCAGCCACGGGCCCGGTCGATATCGCAGGGGCGCCTGCGAGCGACAGAATGGGGACGTGACCGGACAGACAGCACCCACCCGTCGGCGCCCCCGACGCATCGGCTGGCTCCTTCCGCTCGTCGCGACACCCGTCATCTTCTTCGGCGGGATCCTCCTCGCGGGCGTCCTGGACCAGGGCGGTGCCCCCGAGATCCTGTGGCGCGTGCCCTGGGTCTTCGCGATCGGCGGCGCCCTCGCCTCGCTCGTGGTGTTCTTCGTCCAGGCGATGCGTGCCCTGTCCCCGGGTGGTGGGCGGACTCTCACCCCCGAGGAAGAAGCCGGACACGCGGCGCGGGTCGGCATGAGGGGCGGGGAGACACCACCCGCGCCCACCGGCGGGCTCCTCGTGTTCGCCATCATCCTCTCCGTCGTGTCGCTCGGAGTCGTGGCGCTGTCCGCCGCGAACCTCCCCCATACCCTCGGCCTCGCGCCCGAGCCCGCGGTGGAATGGGGGCCGGCGTCGTCGGGCGTGTGGTTCATCGTCGCGGCGGTCGCGACCCCCGTCACGTGGCGGAGCTACGCCGCGGCGCGACGCGCCCGGAAGGAATACGCCGAACGGTCCGCCGACGGATGGGGACCCCCTCTCGAGCACCCGGTCCCGACCGGCCGTCGTCACCGCACCTGGGTCCTGCCGCTGCTCGCCATCCCGTCGATCATCCTCGCCGCCGTCCTGATCATCATCGCGCTCCGGTCCGTCGGCGCCCCGGTCGGCGCGATCAGGACGGTCTCCGTCTCGATGGTCGTCGGGGTCGCCGTCGCCGTGATCGTCCTCGTCGTGGCGGTCACGCGATTCCTGCGCACACCGCGCGCGCCACGCGTTGCTCCAGCGGCACCCGTCGCGGCGGCGCCCGTCGACGCAGCACCCGTCGACGCCGCGCCGAGCGTCCCGCCACAGGCGGGTTTCTACGAGAGCCTGTCATCGGCGGATGCGGCTCGCCGTGGCCTCACCGCCGAGGAGTACGGCGTGTACAAGGGCGACGTGGGGAGCGTCGTCCAGCCCGTCAATTCGGCGGGCGGGTTGCTGTTCCTCGCGATTCTGCTGACCGTACTGAACGCTTTCCTCCTCGGGCTGGTCGGCGTCATGATCGCCCAGGCCATCGCCGGGGTCCCGCCGAACCCGGACGACACCCCGTTGAGCCCCGTCCAGTGGGGCTTCGGCGTGCTCGAGCTCATGACCGTCCCGGTCGCATGGCGGTACTACTTCGTCGAACGGCGCGCGCAGAAGCTGCGCGTCGCGCGCGGCCTTCCGAAGACCCTCCGGTAGCCCGCGGACAGGAACGCGTCGGTCAGGGCGCGGCGCACCCCTCGTCGGTCACGTCCACACGGAGGGCGATCGTCGTGCTGCTCTTGTCCCACATCCGAATGTCGGCGCCGTCGTCGCCGACAGCGCTCACCCCCGTCCACCCGCCCTGGAGCTCGTCCTCCGCGAGCGGCGGGAAACCGCGCTCGGACAGGACGGGGTCGAGCACCTCCGCGACGGCATCCCAGCCGCCGGCAGCCCCCCACAGGGACGTCGGCGACTCGAGGGTCGGGAACACCACGACACACGGCTCGCCGTCTCCGCCGCCCTGCACACGCTGCTCACCGTCGCGGGTCCAGGAGATCTCGGGATATGCCTCGTCGAGGACCGATTCGACCTCGTCGAGCAGGGGTGCGTATTCGTCGATCGCTTCCCCGGACGAGAGCGTCGGCGCGGGCGCACCGCACCCGGCGAGAGCGCCGATCAGGATCGCGCACCCCGATGCGCCGATCACGCGCCGCCGCCATCCGTGACGTCCGATCCGCCTGACACCCTGGTCCACCGCGCGACTCCCCCGTTCGTCCGTTCCCGTTCCCGAAGCGTACCGACTCGACCGCGACTCGGCTTCGTTCTCCGGCCGTCGGCACGAACCCTCTTGACAACCGATAGTCACCGATATATCTTTGAGCTATCGCGACCGGGTCGGCCGCGATCCTAGATCATTCGACCGAAAGGAGCGCTCATGCGCCCCCACACCCACGACCACAACGACATCCACGATCACGAACACGACGACCGCCGCGCGTTCGGCTCCCGTCCCGGCCACCCCCGCCGGGGACCGGGCGGACACCAGGGCGGCTTCGGCGGAGGCTTCGGCTTCGGTCCCGGCTTCGGAGGCTTCGGCCCCGGCTTCGGCCCGGGCCGCGGCGCCCGGGGGCGCGGACGGGCTCGCCGCGGCGACGTCCGCCTCGCGATCCTCTCGCTCCTGTCGGACGGGCCCTCGAACGGCTACGGCCTGATCAAGAGCATCGCCGACCGCAGCGAGGGCAGCTGGCGCCCGAGCCCCGGCTCCGTCTACCCCACGCTCCAGCAGCTCGTCGATGAGGACCTCATCGTCGCCGACGAGTCCGGCTCGAAGAGCGTCTACACGCTCAGCGAGGCCGGCACCGCCTACGTCGCCGAGAACGCGGCGGAGATCGAGGCCGCCTGGGCCGCCACCATCGACAAGACCGAGGGTGAGGACGCCTTCCAGACGAGCCTCATGAAGTTCATGGGCGTCGTGAAGCCGCTCATGCACGACGCGACCGACGCCCAGCGGAAGGCCGCAGCGGAGAAGCTCGACGAGACCCGTCGCGCCCTCTACGCGATCCTCGCCGACTGACCGACGGTCCTGCACTCCGCTTTTCACCGAGCGCTGCACCTCCAGCCGAGCGCGCCACGTATTCGTGGCGCGCTCGGCTGTTCCTGTCGCGCTCGGCCACGGTCGATCCCGCCAGAGCCGGACGCTCCGTCTCCATTCGCGGAGCTCCGCCCCTGTTCGCGCGGGCATCCGATGCGGTGCAGATCATGCGCCTCGCGCGGCAGGTTCTGCCGAACGCGGCAGGATTCGCTGAAGCGCCCACCAATTCCTCCGGCGCGTCGACGGGGCCGCCCGACGCTCCGCCTCGGCCCTGCACCGCGGTGGCGCACCCCACTGCCGTCAGCTACCGCGGAGGTCCGTCGTCAGAGCTGTCAGGACGGCGTCGAAGGGCGCGCGATCGCCGCGGCGATGGCCGCGACGGCCGACTCGAGTTCGCCCGCCACGGCCTCGGCGTCATCCGCTTCGGACTCGTGGATGAACGCCGTCACGCCCCGCTGCGCACCGCAGTAGTCGACGACCCCGTGTTCGATCTGGGTGCGGAGGGACTCCGTGTACCCGTGTCGCGCGAACGACTCGCGCGCCGTTCCCGAGACGGGGAGAAGGTGCACCGTGAGGTTCTGCAGCTTCGGAACGATCCGGTCGTCGGCACCCACCTCGAACGCCCACGGGCCGACGAAGACACGGTCGATCCATCCCTTGAGGAGTGCCGGCATGCTCCACCAATAGACGGGGAACACGAGGACGAGATGCTCCGCCGCGTCGATGCGGCGCTGCTCCGACACGATCGCCGGGTCGAGCACCCGCTGCTCGGCGTAGGCGGCTCGATCGTCGAGTGTGAACCGCGGATCGAATCCCTCCTGGGCGAGGTCGGCGGTCGACACGTCTCCCTCGGCGAGCACGTCACCCAGCGCGGCCGCAGCATGATGCGTGAGTGAGTCGGGGTCGGGGTGAGCGATCACGATGAGAGTAGACATCCCCCCATTGTCCGCCGCCTCGACCAGCCTCGTCCCCGTACACAGCCCGCCTCGTCCCGCTCGTGGCGTGGTCTCCGTCGCGCTGCACCCTTTGGTGGGCAGCGCGACGAGCAAGAACTGCAGCGCGATGAGCCCAGCGCTACAGCTTGAGCTCAGAGCGCCACGTTTTCGTGTGGAGTCGGCTAGACCGGCAGCGCTCGATGAGAGCGAGGGCGCAGTCAGCGGACTCGTTCCGCGGTGAACTGCATGCGCGGGTTGGCGTAGACCTCCTGCGCCTCGACGAGCTGCAGCTCGCGTTCACCCGAGCGGTAGGTCGCATCGACGAGATCGAAGATGCTCGACGCGGTGCGCTCGAGGGCCGTCTGCGCCGACCCGGTCTCGCGGTAGTGCGCCGTGAAGAGCGCGGCCGTCACGTCTCCCGAGCCGTTGACCTTGATCGGCAGGCGCGGCGTCTTCACGATCCACGCACCGGATCCGTCCGCCGCGAGCATCTCGATCGTCTCGGGGTCCCGATCCGGGCGCTCCACGCTCGTCACGAGCACGGTCGACGGCCCCATCGCGTGAGCGAGGTCGACCGATTCGAGCGTCGACTCGAGCGTCGACGGGTCGGTCCCCGTGAGGAAGCCGAGCTCGAACTGATTGGGGGTGATGATGTCGGCAGCGGGCACGACGCGCTCGCGCAGCAGGACCGGGATCTCGGGGGCGACGAAGCAGCCCGACTTCGCGTTGCCCATCACGGGGTCGCACGCGTAGATCGCGGAGGGGTTCGCCTCCTTGACCCGGCGGACCGCGTCGACGATGACGTCGCCGATCCCGACCCCGCCCTGGTAACCGGAGAGCACGACGTCGATCTGCGGGAAGACCCCCCGGTCCTCGATGCCCGTGATCACATCGGCGACCTGCTCGGGGGCGATGAGCGGCCCCCTCCACGCGCCGTACCCGGTGTGGTTCGAGAAGTTCACGGTGTACACGGGCAGCACCTCGACTCCGATGCGCTGGAGCGGGAACACGGCGGCCGAGTTGCCCACGTGACCGTAGGCGACGGCGGACTGGATCGACAGGATCTTCATGTGCGGTGGTCCTTCACGACGAGGGGAGCGCCGACGGGCGGCGACTCACGGGCTGAGAAAAACTGTACGCCCTCCCCGCCCCCGCCCCGCCCGTCGTCCACCTCGCCCCTCCCGCGCGCCGTGCCGGCTCAACCCGCGCGCTGTCTGCCGGCCCCACCCGATGCAGTTGCGTACGCAACTGCATTCCGCGGGTGAAATTTCACCCGCCGGAAGGAGTTGCGTACGCAGATGTCGAGCGAACCGGGGTGAGGGACAGCGGAAGGAGTGGGAACGGAACGGGACGGAACGGAACGGAACGGGACGGAACGGGGTGCCGGAACGACGGAACGCGGGCCCGGCTCGAGAGCCGGACCCGCGTTCAGCAGTGTCGTATGCGTGGTGACTAGCGTCCGTCGCTCAGGACGTAGCCCTCCTCGCCGTGCACGACCGTGTCGATGCCGGCGAGCTCGTCCTCGTTCTTCACGCGGAAACCCATCGTCTTCTGGATGACCCAGCCGATGATGAAGGCGAGCACGAACGAGTAGATGAGGACCGCGAAGGCCGCGATCGCCTGCACGATGAGCTGCGAGAAGTCGCCGCCCATGAAGAGGCCGGTGCCGCGAGCGAAGAAGCCGAGGTACAGCGTTCCGATGAGACCACCGACGAGGTGGATACCCACCACATCGAGCGAGTCGTCGAAGCCGAGCTTGAACTTCAGGTCGATCGCGAGACAGCAGACGGCGCCGGCGATGAAGCCGAGCACGATCGCCCACACAGGGTCGAGCGAACCGCAGGCCGGGGTGATCGCCACGAGGCCGGCGACGGCACCCGACGCGGCACCGATCGAGGTCGGCTTGCCGTCCTTGATCTTCTCGACGAGCAGCCAGGCGAGGAGCGCGGCGGCCGGAGCGGCGATCGTGTTGACGAACGCGAGGGCCGCGACATCGTCGGCTGCGAGCTCGGAGCCCGCGTTGAAGCCGAACCATCCGAACCACAGGAGACCGGCGCCGAGGAGGACGAACGGCGGGTTGTGGGGGACGTGCACGCCCTTCTGGAATCCGACGCGGCGGCCGAGGACGAGAGCGAGGGCGAGGGCGGCGGCACCGGCGTTGATGTGCACCGCGGTTCCACCGGCGAAGTCGATCGCGCCGACCCCGAACACGTCCTGCAGACCGTGCGTGATCCAGCCGCCGTAGGCGAAGGATCCGTCATCGGCGAGGCCGAAGTTGAAGACCCAGCTCGCGACGGGGAAGTAGACGAGCGTGGCCCAGACTCCCGCGAAGACCATCCAGGCGCCGAACTTCGCGCGGTCGGCGATGGCGCCGGACACGAGGGCGACGGTGATGATCGCGAAGGTCGCCTGGAAGGCGACGAAGGCGAGAGGCGGGTACGAAGCGCCTTCAGGCGTCTCGAGCACGTTGGTGAGGCCGATGGCTCCACCGTCGATCGCCCACGGGAAGAGCGTGCCCTCGGCTCCGGGGAACGCGATCGCGTATCCGTAGAGCACCCAGAGCACACCGATGAGACCCAGCGCACCGAAGCTCATCATCATCATGCTGATGACGCTCTTCGCCTTGACGAGTCCACCGTAGAAGAACGCCAGGCCCGGTGTCATGAGCAGCACGAGGGCGGCAGCGATCAGAATGAACGCAGTATTTCCTTGATCCATTGAGAACCCCTTGTTCGCTAACGCGGCTACGTGACGCGTGCCTCACATGCTGTCGGACTCATGTTTCAGCGGGAGTCGCGACCGTGTTTCGCGCTCGTTACAGATTCCACAGGCTGCGCCGAGGCCCCGGCGCGCCGCCACCGCCGTGCCTCAACACTCCTGAGGTGTCGCAATCGGTTGCTCTCAAGCACGGAATGGCAACACATTGCGACACCTCACGGGACGGGGGGAGGTGGATGTCTGGCGCAGCTCAGCGCGGGACGTCGCCGAGGGTGCCCGCGATGTAGGTCGGGCCGTCCGCTCCCGTGACGGTGAGCTGGAACTGCTGCGCGAAGCCCTCGGGGTCGGCGTCGGCGAGATCCGGTTCGCGGAGACGGGCATCGAGCGCGGCGCCCTGCTGAGCGTCGAGTCCGGCCACGAGGAGATGCGGCCACTGCGGGCCCTCCTCCGTGGCCTGGAGGAGGAATTCGACGGTCGGGTAGTCGGCGGCGATCGCGATGATCGTCTTCACGGCCTCCACCGTGGTGCGCTTGGCGACGTGAACGATCGTCAGGTGCTCGCCGCTGCCCGACGTGTAGGTGCCACCGTCCGCGAAGAGATCGGTGGCGGCGATCCGGGCGAAGGCGTCACCGAAGTCGACGGCCGGATCGATCGTGGCGCTCGGCCAGTGGGACGACACGTACAGGCTCGCGCCGAGATCGAGCGACTCGACCTCGAGGGCGCCCGTGAGTCGCCGCTCCACCTCCTCCGGATCGACGGGGAGGACGTCGACGCTCCACGGGTCGAGGGGGATCATGTCGGTCTCCGTCGGGAACGCCTCGCCGACGCGGTTCAACATGACACGCCCCGTGCGCCCCTCCCGGGTGGCCGCGGCGTTCACAGCGGCGCCGACGTCGAGGACCTGCTCGTCGGTCGCGTCGGCCGCGATGCGGACGACCAACTCGGAGCTGTAGTCGTCGACGGACTCCACACCGGGTAGCTCTGCCACGTCCTCGAGTGATTCAAGGATCGATGTCCCGCTCGCCCCGCCGGTTGCGCCGGCACCCGCACCGTCCCCGGCGTCGGCGCAACCGGCGAGCAGGACCCCGCACACCAGGGCGATCGCTCCTGCGCGCGCCATCCGTCGTCCGGTCGTCCCCCGTGCCCTCATCCCCCGATCATGACACCTCACGGAAGAGGAGAGCACAACGGATCAGCCGTGGGCGAGGAGTTCGAGGCCGATCACGGCGACTCCGAGCGCCGCTTCGGCGAGCAGGACGATGAGGCGCTAGCCGATGGGGAGCCGCACACGTCGGACGGCCAGGAAGCCCACCGCCACGAGGCTCGCGACGAGCGCGATCGATGCGGCGAGGAGCGCGCCGTCGACCGTCCAGGCGCCGAGGCCGGCGAGCGCCAGGAAGATGAGCGGGAGGATGAGCACGCCGAGGGCGCTCCACGTCACGCCGATCATGTGGCGCAGCTGCGCGCGGTTCGGCATCGCCTCATGAACGGCGATGTGGGACACGAAGTCCGCCACGAACACGGCCAGCAGCGTGCCGACCACCGCGATCACGAGCGTCGTGGCCGCCTGCCCAGCGGTCGTCTCGCTCGCGTGGGCCCGCAGGGCGAGCACAACGGCGAGGCTCGTGAACGTGACGTAGACGCGCTCCTTGAGTTGCGCGGCCCGGACCTCGCGCTCCTCGGCGGAGGGGTCGGGCCCGTTCCGTTTCGCCGTCATCCGTTCGCCTCGAGACGCAGGCTCGGCAGGCCGCCCATTCACGCCCCGGCGTAGAACGCGGTCGCGGCGGCGGCGAGCGCCGTCACGTCGTCCACGTGCACGAGTTCGCGAGCGGAGTGCATCGACAGGAGCGGGACGCCGACATCGACCGTGCGGATGCCGAGCCGGGTCGCCGTCAGGGGGCCGATCGTCGAGCCGCACGGCACCGTGTTGTTGGAGACGAACTCCTGGAAGGGCACGCCGGCCGCTGCGCTCGCCCGCGCCCAGAGCGCAGCGCCGTGCGCGTCGGTGGAGTAGCGCTGGTTCGCATTGATCTTGAGGAGCGGACCGCGTCCTGCCAGAGGGCGGACGACGGGGTCGTGCTTCTCGGGGTAGTTGGGGTGCACGGCGTGGCCGGCGTCCGCCGAGACCACCCACGAGGAAGCGAAGGCGCGGGCGAGGTCGGCCGGCCGGGCGCCGAGGGCCGCCCCGACGCGCGACAGCACGTCGGCGAGGAACGGGCCGCTCGCCCCGGAACGCGATTCCGACCCGAGCTCCTCGTGGTCGAAGGCCGCGAGGACCAGTACGGCGTCGCCATCCGAACCGGACTCCGTGGCGGAGAGCAGCGCGGCGAGTCCCGCGTGCACGGAGCTGAGGTTGTCGAGGCGACCCGACGCGAAGAGCGCGTCGTCCTGCCCGAAGGTGCGGGGTTCCTGCGTGTCCGCGGTGAGGAGGTCGTAACCGAGCACGTCATCCGACGCGACGCCCGCGAGCTCCGCGAACAGGCCGACGAGGTCACCGGCGGTCACCTCACCGGTGCCGAAGACGGGCTGCACGTGGCGCTGCCGGTCGAGCGTGAGGCCGGCGTTCGCGTCGCGGTCGAGGTGGATGGCGAGCTGCGGGATGCGCAGGTACGGCCCGGTGCGCACGAGGTGCTCGGCACCGTCGCGGGTGACGATGCGACCCGCGAGTTCGAGCTCGCGATCGAGCCACGAGTTGAGGAGCGGCCCGCCGTAGATCTCGATGCCCGCCTGCAACCAACCGGCGGCGGCCGTCGTGGGCTTCGGCTTGAGCTTGAATCCGGGCGAGTCGGTGTGCGCACCGACGATGCGGAAGGGCGTCGTGGGAGTGGCCTCGGCCGGGATGGAGAGGACGATGACCGCTCCGTCACGCACGACGACGATGCGCGCGCCGGGCGCGACCGAACCCGACCAGTCCTCCGTCTCGTGGAACACCGTGAAGCCGGCGGCGACCGCCCGGTCGGCCACCTCACGTGCCGCGTGGTACGACGACGGAGACGCGGTGACGAAGCGGGCGAGGTCGGCGACGTGCGCGGCGGAGTCCATCCCCCCATCCAATCACCGCAGCCGCGCCGCCCGCGCTCCCCCGATGTACGACTTTCGGCGGAGGAGCGCCCGGTCGCGACCGGGCAGGATGGGGGGATGAACGCGGCTGAACATCTCACGGCGGACCTCGAGGCACGACGGGGCCACCCGCTCGTCAAGGGCGCCCGGTTCGTTGCGAATCTGGCTCTCATGGCCGTGGGAGGGGGAGCCGACGACATCGCGGTCGTCGACCTCGTCGTCCGCCGCCGCGACACCGAGCGCGAGATCATGCGCACACCGGCAGATATGGGCGACCCCGAGATCCTGCTTCATCAGGTGCGCCGCGACCTCGAGTCGATGACCATCGAGGAGTTCGTGGCCGAGTGGAGGCTCCCGGACGACTCCGCCCCCTGAGGGCCTCTCGCCTCGTCATTCCGACACATCTTCTCCACAATCGATCCGGCACAGGTATCCAGATAGAGATTCCGGGTAGAGTCGGGGCACGCTGAACCGAACGGCTCGGCTCCGACGGAAACGGGAGGGATCCATGAATCGATGGAAGAGCGCCGGGCTGAAGGCCCTGGCAGTGGCGGGGGTGGCAGTCACCGTGGCGCTGACGCCGATGGCAGGGGCCGAGGCGGGCACGACGACGAAGAAGGTCGGCGGCGGACTGTGGGAGTACGGGGTGAATTCCTCGGTGTTCTCGTACTACCACCACCAGAAGAAGTACCACTCGGCGACGGCCTGCAACAACGCGATGTTCAACCAGTGCAAGAAGACGAGCTCGGCACCCGGAGCCTGGGCTCGCGCGACGCAGTCGAAGAGCTACTTCGGCGGCAACACGGCCTACTGGTCCACCTACTGATCCGGATGCGCCGCACGAGAGAGGGCACGATGCGCATCATCGGTATCGGTTCCATCGTGGTGGCTCTCGCCTGCTCGGTCGCCGGATGCTCGACGGCATCCGGCGACCCGGTGGCGGCGACGGCCGACACGACGGCCATCGCTCCACCGACGCCGTTCGCGGGGCCCTGGGCCGAACTGCTCGCGATCACCTATTCGGACGTGACACCCGTGGAACGCGAGGCGCTCGCGGACGGCGTGATCGATGAGCTCGAGTACTCCTACTTCCAGGACCGTATGATCTCGTGTCTCGACGACCTCGGCGTGACCGCCTCGTTCTCGGACGGGTCCACCCTCGACTACTCGAATCCCGACGCCGTCGACGAGGCTCTCATCGACGGGTGCCTCGCGGACAACGGCATCAAGCTCCTCACCGCTCAGGACGCGATGGACCGTAACCCCGAGAACCTCGACGAGGCCACCATCATGGTCGAGTGCCTTCAGCGGGTCGGACTCGTCGGGCCCGAGTACACGCCCTCCGACTACGAGTCCTCCGTCGATATGGCGTCGATCGCCGACGACGCGGACTTCGAGGGCTGCGTCGCCGAACCCCTCGACTACGACGGAGCGTAACGGCCATGGACATCGCGTCGATGATCATCTCCGTCGCGCTCACCGCGGCGATCGTCATCCCCCTGGTGATCGCCGTCGTGTTCATCCGACAGCTGCGCGACATCGCGCGATCCAACAGGGGGATCGGATCGTCGGGCGCCCGCCAGGCGGAAGCAAGCGGGTCCGACGATGCCGCTGAGTCTGACGAGCCCACCACTCCCGACGAGCCCGACCGCGTGTGAGGAGCCCCGCCTACTCGAGCGTCTCGCCCAGGAAGCCGAGGAAGGCGTGCCAGCTGCGACGGTCGGCCGTCTCGCGATAGTTCGGGCCGGGCAGCGTGAAGGCGTGCGGCGCTCCGCTGTACACGGTGAGCTGCCAATCGAGATCGTCGTTCGCGCGGAGCTCGTCCTGGAAGGCGGTGATCGCCGAGTCGGGCACGATCGGGTCGCTACCGCCCGTGAGGACGAGCAGCGGTGCCACGATGCGGTCGGACTGGGCCGGCTCGTACGAGGTGAGGATGCCGTGGAACGACGCGAAGCCGCGGGCGGGGGCTCCCGTCCGCGCGAGCTCGAGAGTGGCGGAACCGCCGAAGCAGTAACCCGCGACCACGACCTGGTCGGCGTCGACCTCGGGCCGCTCGAGAGCCGCATCGAAGCCGGCACGCACGCGGCCGCGGAACAACTCGGTGTCGCCGTAATAGCGGCCGGCCTCGCCCGACGCCCCCTCCATGTCGTCGTCGGCGAAGCGCACGCCCGCCCCGTAGAGGTCGATCGCGACGGCCGTGTAGCCGAGACGAGCGAGCATGTGCGCTCGCACGCGCGGGTATTCGCGCAGGCCCGTCCAGTCGTGCACGATCACGACGGTCGGCGCAGGTCCCGGGCGCGAGCGGTCCCGGACGACGACGCTCTCGAGACGCGTTCCGGCGTGCTCGTGATACATGACCTCCTCGACGATGTCGGCGCCCTCTGGCAGGGGGACGGAGGCGAGGAGCTGTTCGTGTGCGGGGGCGAATCCAGTCATGGCGGGCACTCTACTCCGCGCGACTGACGCCGGACTCCGTGCGTCTCCTGCACGGAACCTCCGCGGGTCAGGGGCCGGTCGGAAGCCTGTTCGGACCCGCCGTCGAGGTCGCGAACTCCACGTAGACGACGCCTCCGTCGGGAGCGACGTCGTCGAGCAGTCCGATCCTCAGAGCGCTCACGGAGAACTCCCCGCTCGTCGTCCCGGACGGTGCCTCGGTCCCCGGCCCGGGCGGCGCACCGGGCTGGTCGGGCTGCACGTTCACCATGAGCGACAACACGGACGGCAGGCCGGAGACCACGGCGGAGAGGGTCCTCACGACGGGGGCGGTCAGCGCCGCTATCGCGACACCCGCCGTGTCCAGCGGGGCGATGAGGGAGTCGGTCACCAACCCGACGACGTCCCCGAGGAGCACCGGGCCGAGGGCCACGATCGAATTCACGAGCCCCGTGACGGAGATTCCGAGCACACCCAGAACCAGGTTGAGGGTGCTGACGAGTCCCAGCACGTCGGTGTCGACCGCGAGCACGGCCTCACCGGCCTCGAGCTCCCCGACCGTGGAGTCCAGGTCCAGGTTCACGCGCAGGATCTGCGTACTGCCGAGGCTGACGACCGTCGAGAGATCGACGACCACTCGAGCGCCGGCCAGCTCGGCGTCGAGGGCCGCGGTCACCGCCGACGTCCATCCGTCGAGGAGCGTCCCGGTCCGAGCGGTGAGGTCGTTGATCACGTCGCTGTCGACGACGAGTTCCGTGTTCGGGTCGAGGTCGTTCACCCCGCCCGTGTCGTCACCGAGGAGCGACGCGAGGTCGACGAAGACCTCGCCCGTGACCGGGTCGATCGTGATCTCACCATCCGAGATCGGCTCAGTGAGGAGGGCCTCGACCGCCCCCGAGAGATCGAGGCCCGTGATGGTCACGGAACCCGTCAAGCTGCCCAGGCTGAGTCCGCTGACGAGGCCGTTCACGAGCGATTCGCGGAGCGCCTGACTGATGAGCCCGTTCTGTCCGGCGAGCTGCCCGACAGCCGCGTCGAGGACGTCGACCGTGTCGACCACTTCCCCGGTCAGGCCCTCGACCCCGGCACTGTCGAAGCCCAGGTCGAGACTCGCGATGCCGTAGTCGCGCGCGAGACCGGTCTCCGATCCGTCGCCCCACGCGTCGCTGTAGGCGGCGGCGCACCAGTCGAGCTCCGCTCGGGAGCCGACGGCACCCACCTCGAGACCGGCGTCGGCCACGCCGCTGATCCCGGGGAGGATGCCGCCGAGCGAGAGCCGCGCCGGCTCGGGGAGCGCGTCCTGCGGGGTGTCGTCGGACACGAGCAGTCCCCCGCCGTTGTCGACGAGACCGGAGGCGGCGGTCGAGGTTCCCGTCGTGGTGACGCGGGCGAATTGGTTCACGGCGCCGGCCGAGGTGGCGGGTAGCCCCACCTGGAAGCCCGTCAGGTCGAGGCCGACGAGTCCGAGAGCGGAGACCGCGATCGGTTGGCCGCGGGTATCGCGACCGGGGTCGCCGTCGCCGGCCCCGAGGTCCACGGCGGTGGGCGGCGAGACCTCGACGGGATCATCGCCCGAGCGCTCGAGCACGAGAGGCTCGAGTTCCGCAACGGCGCCGAGGTCCTGACCGAACAGGGAGCCCCGCAGGAAGGCCGATTCGGCCGTGACGCTGTAGCCGGTGTCGACGCCGCAGTCGAAGCTCGACGTGCCGACGGTGCCGGACGTCCACTCGGTGTCGTTCCAGGCGGCGACCGTCGACGCGACTCCGCTCGGGAGCACGACCGCCGCCGCGACGGCGAGCGCGAGGCCGACGGCGGACCGACGCCTCACCGCTCCCCCTTCGGGTTCGAGCCCCGGTGCGCGAGCTGTGTGGCCCCCTCAGACCTCACAGTTCGCGTCACCGGGGAACGTCGTGTGCGCGCCACCAGGAGGGTGACGCCGAGCCCGATCGCGCCGATGGCGGCCAGGACGAGTCCCATCGGGTCGGCTCCCGTGACGGGCAGCCCATCCGGCGGCGCGGGATCCCCCGGCACCACCGGGGGCGCGGCACCCTCCGCGGCGGCCGTGAGGCCCAGCCCCACCTCACCGGTGAGGCCCATGAGGCTCTCATCGCCGGATCGGTCCACGGCGAGACTCATCGCCACGAGCAGGTGCGTGCCGTCGTCGTCGACTCCAGCGAGGTCGAAGACGGGACTCGATTCGCGGTGGTCGTGAGACGAGTCCACCTGCGTCACGCTGCCCCGTCCGGAATCGCATCGAGGCGCCTCCGGGAGACCCACCCATTCGTCGTCGCACCGTTCGATCGAGACGACGAGCCCCTCCGGGTGTTCCACGAGCTCGCCGGACTTCCGCATCTCGAACACGAGCGACGCTCTCGTCGCTCCCTCGAGCGTTGCGGCGACCTGCCAGTAGTGGACGATTCCGGGACGCAGTGCGACGAATTCCACCGGGTGCGGGTCGGACAGCAGGACGAGTCGCCCCGGATCCCCGTTCTCGGGCACCGGTCGGTACGCGGCCTGAGCGGACGTCGCGAGGAGCGTCGTCCCGCAGACGAGCGCTCCGACCGACGCCACCGTGAGGGCACGGATCACTCCGCGCGAGCCGTGCGATGCGCTCATTCGTCACCCGGTCGCGACGAAACGACAACGGCGTCGGCGTCGGCATCGGCATCGGCATCGGCACGACGCTGCGCCGGCCAGAAGGCCCAGAGGATCACCATCGCCACGATGGCGGCCGCGATCCCGATCCCTCCCGGGCTCTGTACGACCGCGACCACGCGACCCGCACCGGGGACGGCGACCATCACGCGGTCGACCTCCTCCACGACGTACGGTTCGCGATCGGCCCGAGCGTTCGCGTCGCCCTGGAGGACGAGCGAACGGGCGGCGGGTTCTCCGTCGATCTCGGAGACCGACACGACCCGGTGCGTCACCGGGAGGGTCTCACCCGGACGGGGAACGGTCACGACGTCTCCGATCATCACCGCGGAGGCGTCGATGCGCTCCACGACCGCTGCTGATCCCGCCGGCATCGTCGGGGCCATCGACCCGGTGACGAAGACCAGGATGGAGTACCCGAATACCCATCCGATGGCCACGCACACGAGGACGGCCGCACCGACGATGCCGGCGAAGGTCGTCAGTACCGAACCGGCACTGACGCTCCTCGCCGCACGGCCGCCGTCGGTGTCAGAGAACACGACGGCGGACCGCTCGGCGAAGATCTGGGACACGCCGGAGTCAGACGGACTCGGACGCGAACTCCCACGCGGGGGCGAGCGTCAGACCCATGAGGTCGTCCAGATCGAACCCGGTGGGAACGGTGACGTCGTCGGGCAGGGAGACCTCGAAGCAGTAGAACTGCGTCGAGCCCGCCTCGGCGGCGAGGGTCTGCTCGGCCGTCGCGGCCGCACTGTCGAGGTCGCCGTCGGCGATGATCTCGGTGCCGGCACCGGCGAGGAAGGCGTCTGCTTCGCACGCGAAGGCGGTGTCGGCGGTAGCGACCCGCACGTCGAGGGCGCCGTAGAGGAGACCGTCGGGGTCGTTCTGGACGATGCCGTCGGCGGGGATGGCCGGCTGCAGTTCCACGTCGCCCGAGATGGAGGTGTCGGTCGTCTGGAGCGACACACCCGCGTAGACCTCGTCGCCCGGGGAGAGGTCGAGAGCCGCGAGCTCGAACGTCATCTCCCCTCCGGGGTTCTCCTCCTCGTTGACGAAGTCCTCGGGGTCCGTGAAGGGGGCGGCGGTGTTCTGCACGACCTCGAAGGTCGAGGTCCCGATGCCGGGGCCCCCGGCGCCATCGCCGCCGAAGATCCATTCGGTGTCTGTCCAGGCGGCGAGCGTCGCGGTGACCGCCACTCCCACGAGGGTGCCCCCGGCGAGGATGGCGAGGGTCTTGTTGCGTCGCGAGGACGTGGTGGGACGGGTGCGTGTCATGGTCGGCTGTCTCCGGTCGAGGTGGGCGCCGGATGTGGGGCGTCCCGGCCTGATGTTCCGAAGCTAGGCATGACCGTCGCGGAACTCACTGCTGGTTCGCCGTTTCCGGTAGTCGGCGGCACCGCTACCGGTGGTCACGGGGACCGTCGGTACCGGTATCGGAGAGCCGTCCCCACCCGGACGAGGGGGATATCGACCACCTGCTCCCGGTCACGTCCCCCGAGCCGGGGACACCCTGCGGCAGGTGGCGCGCGAAACCGCACGCAGCGCCTACCGGGCGGATGCAGTCCGGTTACGGGTCTACTACTGAGAGAAACTACTGGGAGGCCAGTTTGGGCATGCCATACGCCAGATTGTTACGTCGAAACCGTCGCGGAAAACCGACCTCGCGCTTACCGTTGGCAACACGTGGATCCCCGAGGGGGGGATGGGCGAGGAGGCCACGGCACCATGAGGGAAAAGACAGCACGATCGACGTCGATCGCGGGCGTCATGGGCATCACGAGCGTCACGAGCGTCACGAGCACGAGCACGAGCACGAGCACGAGCGTGGTGGGCGAGGATCGCAATGTCGACGAGATCGTCGCGACGCTCACGGGCGGCCGGAGCGTGCTCGTCGTGGGAACACTCGGATCGGGCAAGTCCTTCCTGATCGAGGCCGCCATACAGGCCCTCGTCGCCGCCGGGAGGTTACCGCTCACCGTCCGCGCGGCCGCTCCCCTGTCCGCGACACCGTTCGGTGCCCTCCGGGCCAACCCGCGCGTCGCTCAGCTGCTCGACGCTGCGAGCCGACCCTCGACGGGAGAGCCGACGCCCGTCATCGTCGTCGACGACGGCCACCTCCTCGACGCCGATTCGGCGCGCTGGATCTCGCAAGCAGTGCATGTGGCCCGGATCACGGCTCTCGTGGTCAGCGCCCCGAGCTCGTCGGCCGAGGCGCGACGCGCGCAGCCCGACACCCTCACCGAACTCGACGAGCTCTGGATCAGCGGTCACGCCGCACGCGTCGACCTCGGCCCGCTCACCTTCGCCGAGGCCGAGGAGCTGATCGAGGCGGAGGCCGGGCACGCCGTCGTCGACCGCATCCGCCGCGCTGACCTCTACCGCGCCTCCGGCGGATCGCGGCTCTTCCTCATCGAGATGGTTCGGAGTCTCGCGGAAGACGCCTCGGCGCCGTCGAGCGGCATCCGGATCACGAACCGGATCCGCGACGTGCTGCGGTACCAGCTCAACACCCTCGGTCGCAGTCAGCGTGTCTGCCTCTCGCTCGTGAGCCGGCTCGGCGGGGTCACGCGCCCGCGGCTCTCCCGCGTCGTCG
The DNA here is from genome assembly GCF_003990045.1 of Labedella endophytica. GTDB lineage: Bacteria > Actinomycetota > Actinomycetes > Actinomycetales > Microbacteriaceae > Labedella > Labedella endophytica. The sequence continues at coordinate 45,178 of NZ_RZGZ01000007.1, forward strand.
AGGCTCGCGCGATCGACCGCCTCCTCGAGAAGGGCTATCTCGTGACCGATGCCCGCAACCCGGACATGCTGCGCGCTCCGAGCATCTTCTCGACCCTGCGCGACAACGCCGACGAGACCGAGGAGACCGACGAGGTCGACGACCTGGTCGATGCGCTCGGGGAGATCCTCGCAGCCGAGACCGCTCTGAGCGCCGACGAGGCGACCGACATCGCGATGCGGTGGTCGTTCGACGGCCGACTCCCGAAGGCCGTCGTCGCCCACGGCGCCGGCACCGTCCGACGCATCGTGCTCGCCGCCTCGACCGAGGCCATCGAGCAGGGGCGTTTCCGTGACGCGCTCTTGTTCGCCCAGATGGCGGAGTCCACAGGGCCCTCTGCGGACGCCCGGCTGGCTCTGTCCCGCGCGCTGTCCGGACTGCGACGCGACGACGAGGCGCTCGAGACCCTCGAGGCGGCCGTGCCGCTGCTCCAGGAGGACGAGGAGGCACTGCGCCTGTTCCAGTGGTGGAGCGCCCTCCTCATCGGTCTGGCCCGCTACGAGGAGCTACCCGCACTGTCAGCGACCGCCGAGGGATGGCCGGCGGTCGGCCCTCTCCTCCGCGGCGAGATCCTCGCCGCGCGGGTACAGGCCGCGTACGCGTTCATGGAGTGGGACGACGTCGCCCGGTGGGGCTGGGAGATCTTCGAGGACCCCGACTACGCGCTCATGACGCGCGTGCGGGCCGGCGTCGAGACGGCCTCCGCCCTCGCCTATCGTGGCGATGTCACGGCCGCCTTCCGATGCCTCGAGCTCATCCGGCGTCTCAACTCCGACCCCGTGTCGGGTCGGGCCCTCGACGAGGTGGCCCAGGTCACCATCCTCACCGGCGAGGCGCTGTTGCGCTTCACTCTCGGCATGTGTGTCCGCGACATCCTCTCCGAGGTGGAGGAGATCCTCACGCGGACGGGACCCCGACCGAGCTCAACGATGCTGGCCTTCCTGGCCTACACGGGCGCCGTCGCCGACCTCTTCCGCGGGGATCTCCAGGCCGCGGACCTCGAGTACAGAGCGGCGGTCGGTCGATTCACGACCGCCGACTCATCGGGGTGGCGAGCCGGGATCCACAGCGAGCACGCCCTCGTGCTCGGCATGCTGGGAGATACGGTGTCCGCCGGCTCGTCGCTCCGCCAGGCGGAGGATCTCGGCGCGGCGCGATCACCGGTGACCCGTCACCTGCTGACGCGAGCGCGTTATGTCGCCACCTCGCAATCGATCACCGAGGACCTCGCGTCGATCGAGCGCGAGCTCCTCGCGCTCTCGGAGGGCTCGCCCGCCCTGCACGCGGTCAATCTGTATCTCATCCTCACGAACGGAGGAGGGACCGCGGAGGACCGCGGCACCCTCCAGCGCCTCGCCGCGGAGACCGACTACGCCCTCGGGGCGCTCCTGGAGCAGCACATCGTCGCCGTCGAGGGGGGTGACGGCCGCGAGGTGGAACGGGTCGCGGCCGCGTTCGCCGCGACGGGCGCCTATCTCCTCGCGCTGCGCGCGCAGGAGGACGCGATCGCCGCCCACGGTCGGGACGGCAACGCGCTCCGGATGTCGCAGGCGCGCCGTCAGCTCGCCGCCTACGGTGTCCTGTCGCGTCGATCCGATGCCGCCGAGGTGGAGACGACGGCGACGAGGCTCTCGGAGAGGGAGCACCAGGTAGCGTGCCTCATCGCCGAGGGCCTGAGCAACCGCCAGATCGCCGACCGGCTCTTCCTCTCGGTGCGCACGGTCGAATCGCACATCTACCAGGCCCGCCTGAAGCTCGGCGTCCCGACGCGGCGCGGACTCGCCGAACTCGTCGACGCCACGGCCTGACCCCCACCTCCCCTCTCCCCCCTGAAAACTTCCTCTGTGCACGAATTTTCGAGCACATAGAAAGTTTTCAGGGGGAAGAGAGGAGGGCGAGGGACGGGTCAGCCGTTGATGCGGATGAGCTTCTTGTTGACGAACTCCTCCATCGCGAAGCGGCCCATCTCGCGGCCCGAGCCGGAACGCTTGACGCCGCCGAAGGGCAGTTCGGCCGCGTCGCCGAGCACGATGTTGATCCAGACCATGCCGGCGTCGATCTGGTCGGCCACGCGCAGCGCCTGCTCCTCGTCGGTCGAGTACACGTAGGACCCGAGGCCGAAGGGCGTGTCGTTCGCGAGCGCGACGGCCTCTTCCTCCGAGGACACCCGGTAGAGCGCCGCCACGGGACCGAAGAACTCCTCGTGGAACGCGTCCATCGCAGGGCTCACGTCGGCGAGCACGGCGGGCGGGAAGAAGTTGCCGTTCGTCTCCCCCTTCGCGAGCACCGTGGCGCCCTGGGCGATGGCGCGATCGAGCTGCTCCTGCAGGCGCTCGGTCGCGGCCTGCGATGACAGCGGGCCGAGCACCGTGTCGGCGGACGTGGGGTCGGCGGGCTGGCTCGCCGTGAACGCCTCGACGAACGCGGCCTGGAACTCGTCGAACAGCTCGTCGATCACGATGAAGCGCTTCGCGGCGTTGCAGGACTGACCGTTGTTGTCGATGCGCGCGTTGACCGCGTCCTGCGCGGCCGCAGCGACGTCGTCGGACGACAGCAGGATGAACGGGTCGGAGCCCCCGAGCTCGAGCACGACCTTCTTGAGGTTGCGGCCCGCGATCTCGGCGACGGCGGCACCCGCGCGCTCCGAGCCGGTGACCGAGACGCCCTGCACGCGCGGGTCGGCGATGATCGTCGCCGCCTGGTCGTTCGTGGCGTACACGTTGACGTAGACGCCCGAGTGGGCGCCGAGCTCGGCGACCGCGGTCTCGAACATGTCCGCGATCGCGGCGGCCGACTCAGGGCACTGCGGAGCGTGCTTCAGGACGATCGTGTTGCCCACGACGATGTTCGGGCCGGCGAAACGCGCCACCTGGTAGTAGGGGAAGTTCCACGGCATGATGCCGAGCAGCACACCGAGACCGGCGCGGCGGACGAAGGCCGAGCCGCCGCCCTCCGACAGGTCGATCGTCTCGTCGGCGAGGAAGGTCTCGCCGTTGTCGGCGTAGTACTGGTAGATCGCCGCGGCGAAGTCGACCTCGCCGAGCGCCTGCTCCACGGGCTTGCCCATCTCGCGCACGATGATGTCCGCGAGCTCCTCGCGGCGTTCCGTGTGCAGCGCGGCGACGCGGGCGATGAGCGCCGCACGGTCCGCCACGGACACGCGCCGCGACCATTCGCTGTAGGCGCCGTGCGCCGACGCGATCGCCTCGTCGACGCCCGCGTCCGTGAGGGTCGGGTACTCGCGGAGGGTCTCCCCCGTTGCTGGATTGACGACGGCGTACATGCGTTGAGGCTCCTCGAGTCGGGGTCGGATCACGTAATCCCTACATCATCGTGGAAGCCACGGAGGATTACCACCGTTCGAGGGCGTCGATTCCGCTGATTCCGCAGGTGGGGCGTGCGGGCCGTCGGATCGTCGGGCGATCGGTGCCGCCGGGGCGGTCGGTTCAGGATTGCAGCACGACGAGCCGCTGGGTGGCACGGGTCATGGCGACGTAACGATCGACGGCACCCGTGACGCCCGTTCCGAAGTCCTCCGGGCCGAGGAGGACGACGAGGTCGAACTCGAGTCCCTTCGCGAGCTCCGGAGTGAGCCAGCGGACTCGGTCGCGGACCCGATCGGGCCGATCGGTCGACCCGGGACCGTGGATCACGCAGGCCACACCATCGGCGTTCTCCGCGAGCCAGGCGTCGACGAGCGGAGCGAGCTCGGTGCGCGCGCCGTGGTGGACGGGTACACCCGAACGGCGAACGGACGTGGGCACGTTCGCATCCGGCAGCACGGCGTGGATGACGGGTTCGGCCGCGTCCATCACCTCGAGCGGCGTCCGATAGTTGATGCTCAGCGTCGAGACCTCCGAGCGCGACAGCCCGACCCGCGCGAGCCGCTCGCCCCAGCTCTCGGTGAACGGGCGCCGGGCCTGCGCGCGGTCGCCCACGATCGTGAAGCTGCGCGACGGGCAGCGGCGTACGAGCATGCGCCACTCCGCGTCGGTGAGCTCCTGCGCCTCGTCCACCACGATGTGCGCGAACGGACCGGCGAGCTGGTCCGCGTCCGTCGTCGGCCGACCATCGTCCACGGCGAGGCTGTTGCGTGCGTCCTGGCCGCGGAGGATCGACAGAAGACCGAGCTCCGAATCGTCCGCCGCGACGAGTTCATCCATCACGCGGTCACGTTGCTCCCGCTCGGACGCGGCTGCGGCCTCCGCCTCGCGCATCCTCCGGGCCGCCGTGGGATCGCCGATCCGGGCGCGCGCCGCGTCGAGGAACGGGAGATCCGACACCGTCCAGGCTCGAGCGTCCGACCGTTGCAGCGCCAGGACCTGCGTGTCCGTCACCCCCGGGGCGCAGAAGCGGAGGTAGGCCGGGACGGACCAGAGGTCCGCTACCACCCCGAGCGGATCGAGTATCGGCCACGCCCGCGCGAACGCCCGTGCGAGATCCTCGTCGGCCGACAGCGCGCGTCGGACGTGGCGGGGCGGGACGTCGTCCCCGAGACGATCGGAGACGATCGCGACGAGCGCTTCCCACACGTCGTCACGCGCCGCGTCGTGCGGAGTCCCGTCCTCGGCGGCATCGAACGCCTCGGCCCAGTCGGCCGCATCGAGCTCGATGTCGGCCCACGGCGTCTGAACGAGGAGGGCGTCCGGCGGCTGCTCGTAGTGCCGGACGGCCGCCTCGATGATTCCGACCGCGTCGAGGGAGGCCTTGAGCTCCGCGATCTCCGGGTCCTCCTCGACGACGGCTCGCGCGCCCTCCGGCACGAGATCGCGGAGCGTGCCGGAGAGGACACCGTCCTCGCCGAGACTCGGGAGGACGTCGGCGACGAACGCGAGATACCCGGAGTTCGGACCGACGAGGAGCACACCGCCGTGGGATCGCGAGAGCCGCGGATCGGAGTACAGCAGGAACGCCGTGCGGTGAAGCGCGACGACCGTCTTGCCCGTCCCCGGTCCCCCGTCCACCACGAGGGCGCCTCGCGAGTCCGCCCGGATGATCGCGTCCTGATCGGCCTGGATCGTGCCGAGCACGTCGCGCATGCGACTCGAACGGCTCTGTCCGAGACTTGCGATGAAGGCGGACTCGTCGTCGAGAGCCGCGGCGCTCCCCGCCGCGCCCGCGTCCGTGAACGCCTCGTCCCAGTAGTCGGTGATTCGGCCGTCGGCCCACCGGTAGCGGCGACGGCTGGCGAGGCCGCTCGGCTCCGCACGGGTGGCCGCGAAGAACGGGGCGGCCGCGGGCGATCGCCAGTCGATGAGGAGGGGGTCACCCGACTCGTCCGTCAGGCCGAACCGTCCGATGAAGGACACGGTGCCCTCGTCCGTCACCATCCGCCCGAGACACGTGTCGAGGGAGAACCGACCGAGGGTGCGCAGGCGGGCGGAGAGCCGGTGGATCTCGAGATCTCGTTCGAGGGCCTGCTGGCCGGCTCCGCCCGGCGCGCGCCGTTCCTCGTCGAGGCGACGCGTGAGGTCGGCGATGGAGCGCTCGAGGCTGGCCGCGACCCGGGCGAAGTGGCGTTCGTCCGCGCCGATGAGATGAGGGTCGCTCTTCGCCGCGAGACGTTCGGGCAGGTCGAAGGGACCGGTCGGGGAGACGGGTCGGGGAGTGGGCTGTGGCGTGTTCTGTGGGGTCACGATCGACGATTCTCCGCCGTCAGGGGGGTCTTGCGGCAAGCCCCGTATCGCGTCATAGTGTGAAGAGGGAAGGGAGACGGCGGTCTCCCTTTTTTCGCGCCCGCTCACCGGAGTCGATCGCGACCCCTCGGTCCGCGCGATCAGCGCGATCAGCGCGATCAGCGCGATCAGCGCGATCAGCGCGATCAGCGCGATCAGCGGCCGACGATGCCGAGGTCGTACGCGAGGATCACGGCCTGGACGCGGTCGCGCAGGCCGAGCTTCGACAGGATGCGGCCGACGTGCGTCTTCACGGTGGACTCGCTGAGGAAGAGACGTTCCGCGATCTCACCGTTCGTCTCGCCCTCGCCGATGAAGCGGAGTACCTCGCGCTCCCGCGCTGTGAGGGGTGCGAGCGCGTCACTCACCGCGGGACCGCGCGCGGCGCCCAGGTGGGGCGATGCAAGCTCGATGAGCTTTGCGGTGACCCGCGGCGCCACCACGGCGTCGCCGTCGGCGACCGCGCGGATCGCGCTCACGAGGGCCGGGGGCCGGGCGTCTTTGAGGAGGAAGCCCGACGCCCCCGCCCGGAGCGCACCGAACGCGTAGTCGTCGAGGTCGTACGTCGTGAGCACGAGCACGCGCGTCTCGGGCAAGAGCTCGGTGATGCGGCGGGTCGCCTCGATGCCGTCGACACCGGGCATCCGCACGTCCATGAGCACGACGTCCGGTCGCAGCCGCTCCGCCTCCCGCACCGCCACGGCTCCGTCCTCGGCCTCCCCCACCACGGAGAGCGACGCGTCGGCCTCGAGCACGAGCCGCATGCCGTAGCGGACGAGCTCCTGGTCGTCGGCGATCATGATCCGGATCGGGTCGCTCATGAGTCCTCGTCCTTCCGGGGCAGACGGACCGAGACCCGCCACCCGGTGCCGTCTCGGGGGCCCGCCTCGGCCTCCCCACCGTACAGCGCGGCACGCTCGCGGATGCCGAGCAGACCGCGGCCGACGTCGCCGCCCGCGTCGCCGTCGCCGGACCGGTGGGGCGCGTCGTCCTCCACCACGATCTCCGCGGAATCCACCGACCACGACACGCGTGCGCGGACCTCCCTCGCCCCCGTCGCGTGACGGAGGGCATTCGTGAGGGACTCCTGCACGATCCGGTACACCGTGAGCCCGAGCGCCGTGTCCTCGGCGGGCGTGCCCGAGAGATCGAGCCGGACGGGCAGTCCGGCGCGCGCGAACTCCTCGCTCAGCGCCATGAGTTGACCCACCCCCGGCTGAGGCGCCGACTCCGTCGAGGCATCGTCCGGGGCCGCGCGCACCGATCCGAGGAGACGCCGCACCTCGGTGAGCGTGCGTCGACCCGTCTCGGCGGCGCGACCCATCGCGACGCGCGCCTCGTCCGGCCGGTTGGGCACGGACGCGTGCGCGCCCTCCGAGAGGGCGATCATCACCGACAGGCTGTGCGCGATCACGTCGTGCATCTCGCGCGCGATCCGCTCGCGCTCCTGCGCACCCGCGATCGTGGCCTGCTGGTCGCGCTCCCGCTCGAGCTGAGCCGCCCGATCGAGGAGGGCGGCGACGTAGCGCACGCGTCCGCCCACGTTGGTGCCGATCAGGGTCGCGACGAGCAGGAGGACCACGGCCGGCACGGCGTTGTTGGCCCACGTGACGATGGCGTTCGTCTCCACACCCTCCGGTGACACGGCGGCGGCAACCCACGGGCCGACGCCGATGCCGAATCCGACGAGCGCCCCATGGCCGACGGACGCCACCGCCCCCAGGCCGAAGCACGCCCAGGCGGCTCGGCTCGACCGGTAGACCGCCACAGCGTACACGGCGAGGAGCGGGAGCAGGCTCTCGGAGAAGGTGCCGACGAAACCCGACACCAGGAGCAGCGCACCGCTCGCGGCGAAGGCGAGGAGTGGGCGCGTCCGCCGGACGAGCAGCGACGCCGCCCCGACCAGGGCGAGGGTGCCGATGACCCACAACGGCGGTCCTCCGTCGCGGCCGATCGAGAGGAGCACAGCCCACCCCAGGTACACGAGCACGACGAGCAGATCCGAGAGTCGGGGGTGGGTGAGGAAGAACTGGCGGACGACACCGGGCGGTTTCGGGATCGCGACGGCGCCCGGCGCCCTCATCGGGGCGCCGGGCGTCGTCGTCGGTTCGTTGTTCAGGCGTCCCTCCGGCGGAGGAGGATGCTCGCGAACGCGAGCGAGACGGACGTCCATGCGAGGACGACGAGGCCGCCGAGCCACGGTTCGAGCGGGGCCCCGGGCTCCGGCTCGGCCCCCGCGGGGAGGTCCGACGGGAGCGAGGCCATCGCCGCACCGGCCTGGTCGAACGTGAACGGTCGCAGGTCCCAGAGCCACTCGACCGCCAGGCTCGCGAGGGGCAGGAAGATCTGCAGGCCGAGGATCACGCCGAGCACGACGGCGACACCGCCGGCCGAGGAGCGGAGGATCGCCCCGACCCCGAGTCCGAAGGCGGCCGTGAGCCCGAGGTAGGCGGCGCCGCCGAGGATCGCGAGGAGGAACCCTGGAGCCGTCAGGCCCGTGGCGATGCCCTGCGCGGCGTAGACGGGGTACGTCGCAGCCCACGATGCGACGAGCGTCACGAGCCCGACGGCGGCGACGAGACCGAACGTCACGAGGGTCTTCGCGGCGAGCACGGGAAGACGTGACGGCACGGCGGTGAGCGTCGATCGGATCATCCCTGTCGAGTATTCACCCGAGATGGCCAGAACTCCGAGTACGGCGGCGATGATCTGCCCGAACGTCAGGCCGATCGTCACCGTGGTGAGGGTGAAGCCGACGGAGGGCGACGTCTGCATGTCGAGCGAGGACGTGCTCACCGCGTAGAGGAGGCTGATGCCGATGCCGGAAGCGACGATCAGCACGACGGACCAGACCGTGGAGCGGAGGCTCGTGAGCTTGATCCACTCGGATCGCAGCAGGTGAGAGAACGTGAGCCGCGCGTCGGTGGGGACGGCACGCGTGGTGGGGGTCATGGTGGGGGTCGCGAGGGCGGTCATCGTGCGGGCTCCTCTTCCGGTGAGGTGGAACGGTATTCGACCGCATCGGCGGTCAGCGTCATGTAGGCGTCCTCGAGTGACCCCGTGAGGGCGGTGAGCTCGTAGAGCGGCAGACCTGCGGCCGCTGCGGCGTCCCCGATCTGCTCGGGGGTGGCGCCCGTGATCTGGGCGGCGCCGGCCGGCTGGCGGCTCACCGTCACGCCGTCTCCGCCGATCAGGGCGGTGAGGGCGTCGAGGTCGCGTGTCCGGACGCGCACCGTCGTGCCGTTGGTGCGCGAGATGATGTCCTCGACCGGGGCGTCCTCGATGATGCGGCCCCGGCCGATGACGATGAGCTGATCGGCCGTCTGGGCCATCTCGCTCATGAGGTGCGAGGACAGGAGCACCGTGCGTCCCTCGGCGGCGAGGCCGCGGACGAGCGTGCGGACCCATCGGACGCCCTCGGGATCGAGTCCGTTGACCGGCTCGTCGAGGATGAGGGTCGCGGGGTCGCCGAGGAGCGCGGCGGCGATGCCGAGCCGCTGCCCCATGCCGAGCGAGAACCCGCCGACGCGCTTGCCGGCGACGGACTCGAGGCCCGTGAGGCCGATGACCTCGCGCACCCGTTCCTTCCGGATCCCGTGCGTCGCGCCCATCGCGAGGAGGTGCTTGTACGCGCTCCGGCCCGTGTGCACGGCCTTCGCGTCGAGCAGAACCCCGACCTCGCGCAGCGGAGCACTGTGCTCACGATAGGGGCGGCCATTGATGGTGACGGCTCCGGAGGTGGGCCGGTCGAGGCCCACGATCATCCTCATGGTCGTCGACTTCCCGGCGCCGTTCGGGCCGAGAAATCCGGTGACCTTCCCCGGCTCGACCGTGAAGTCGATACCGTCGACGGCCGTTCGGGATCCGTACCTCTTGGTGAGACCGCGTGCGTTGATCATGCGTCGTCCTTTCGCTCGAGATCGACGCTACGGATCGCGGCGCGCGAGCGCGTCGGCCTGCGGTCGGGCTGTGGAGGCTCGCTCGTCGTCCCTCGGTACCACTCCGGTCGCGGAGCGTGCGGTCAGCGCGGTGCGAGGCGGCCCGGCACGTCGGTCATGCGCTCAGTATCGCGGTTCCCGTCGGGCACGAACCGCGGCGACGGACGCCGAGCGCCGGGTCATCGGGGAACCAGGCGACCCTGGGTGAACGCGGCGGTGGCAGCGACGATCGTGTCGATCGACACGTCGATGCCGGCCGAACCGATCTGGAGCCCGCGCCTCGTGATGAGACGGACGTGTTTCCGCGAGAGGTCCGAACGAACACCCGGCGTCTCGGCGGTGACCCCGTCGGCAAGGCGATAGGTGAGGATGCGGTATCGCGATCGGGTGCGCGACGAGACGGCGGTGATGAGAGGCCAGGGCACGACGATGCTTCCCTCCGGAATCGCCCACTCCATCCCATCGTGATCGAGGGTGAGGGCCCGCCCGATCGACGCGCGTCGTTCGACCGCACGGACGAGGTACACGAGCATCCACACGAAGTACGCCGACCAGAGGAGGACGACGAGACCCAGCACGAAGCCCAGAACGACGTCGTCGGAGGACGACGCGACGCCGACCCCGACGGCGACGGCGACGGCCGCGACGAGGCATGCCATCACGCTGGTGAGAATCAGGGGGCCACGAAACACGCGGCGCACGGCCGCAGCGTCCGTCCCGACGATGAGCGGCGGGAAGGAGGTCGGGGCATCGGTCATGCCCCCTAGTCTGCTGGACCGGCGATCCGCACGACAGCGCGAGAGGTACCCATGCGGTGCTCGCGATCCGGACGTCGGTCAGCGCGGGGTGAGACGTCCCCCGGTGAAGGCGGCGGTCGCCGCGAGGATCGTGTCGACCGGCACGTCGATGCCGACGGAGCCGAGTTGCGCTCCGCGCTTCGCGACGCGGTGGAAGTCCGCTTCCGGGAGGTCGCCACCGACGCCCGGCGAAGCGGGGCCGACGCCGGCAACGAGGCGGTAGGTCAGGATCCGTTTCCCGGCTCGGGAACGGACCGACACCGTGTCGACGACGTTCCACGGCAGGATGAGGACGCCCTGCACCAACCGCCATTCCATGCCGCGGTGATCGAGGGTGAGAACGGTCCCCATGACGGCTCGCGCTCCTGCCGCGTAGGCCAGAGACGAGGCCATCACGCTCCAGGTGATCCCGCTGACGACGATTCCGAGTCCCGCGACCATTCCCGCCGCGAACCCGCTCGCGGATGCAAGGAACGCCGCAACGGCGACGGCGATGCCGGGGATGACGATCGGCATGACCGTGGAGAACACGATCACCGGTCGGTAGGCCCGCTTCAGTGTGGGGACGTCCGTCCCCACGACGAGAGGAGGGAAGGACGTCTGCACATCGGCCATGCCCCGAGTCTGCCGCACCCCACCCTCCGTGAGGTGCCGCAATCTGTCCCCATTCGGGGCGCGCAGGCAACACAATGCGACACCTCGCGGGAGGTTTCTGTTGCGCTCGTTACGTGAGGGAAACATGATGGACATCATTCAGATCACTTTGATCTGTTTGATGGATGCAGCGTCGCACCACACGTCGATGCCTCACGGAGGAGCACCACCGCCATGACCCTGACCATCGCCGGACTCCAGCACGACGGCGTCTCCGGAGACGTCGACGCGAACCTCGCGATCCTCGCCGACGCTGCCCGCGAGGCGGCCGCACGGGGAGCGCGGATCCTCGTCACGCCCGAGATGTTCGTCACCGGCTACAACATCGGCGAGCGCCTCGCGCCGCTGGCCACGGAAGAGCTGTTCGACCGCGTCGCGGAGATCGCCGCGGACACGGGCATCGCCGTCGTCGCGGGCCTCCCCGAGCCCCTCCCGGGCGGCGGACTCGCGAACGCCCTCGTCATCGTCGACTCCGACGGCACCGAGCTACTCCGCTACCGCAAGACCCACCTCTTCGGCGACCTCGACCGCGGACTCTTCGAGGCCGGCGACGCGCTCCCCCGCGCGATCGACATCGACGGTGTCCGCGTCTCGGTGCTCATCTGCTACGACGTCGAGTTCCCCGAGACGGTGCGGGCCGCGGCCCTCGACGGAGCCGACGTCGTCATCGTGCCCACCGCCCAGATGGAGCCATACGCGCACATCGCCGAGCGCCTCATCCCCGTGCGGGCGTGGGAGAACCAGGTCCACGTGATCTACGTGAACCGCGTGGGCACCGAGGACGACCTCACCTACGTGGGACGCAGCAGCATCGTCTCCCCCGAGGCGGAGATCCTCGCTTCCCTCGACTCCACCACCACCGGCCTCCTGATCGCCACGATCGATCCCGAGGTCACGAAGCGCGCCCGCGAGGAGAACCCCTACCTCCGCGACCGGCGCCCCGAGCTCTACTGAGCCCGCAGCTCTCCTGAGCTCGCCCCTCCCCTCGAACCCGCTCGCCCCCGAGCCTCGTGAAAGTGACCCCATGACCGTCTCCCCCATCGCCCCGCCGCGCCAGCGCCTCGACGGCCAACTCGGCACCGGCGCCATCGTCTTCATGGTGATCGCGGCCGCCGCACCCCTCACCGTGATCGGCGGCAACGTCCCCATCGCGATCGGCACCGGCAACGGAGCGGGCGCCCCGATCGGCTTCGCGCTCGCCGCCGTCATCCTGCTCGTCTTCTCGGTGGGATTCGTCACGATGACGCCCTTCGTGCGGGAGGCCGGCGCCTTCTTCTCCTACGTGACCGCCGGGCTCGGCTCGCGGCTCGGCCTCGGTTCCGCGTTCACCGCACTCGTGGCGTACACGGCGATCCAGGTGGGTATCTACGGCTACATGGGCTGGGCCGTGAACGACCTCGTGATCTTCTTCGGCGGACCCGAACTGCCGTGGTGGCTGTACTCGTTCGCGACCATGGCGATCGTGGCCGTGCTCGGCTACCGCCACATCGACCTCAGCGCGAAGGTACTCGGCGTGGCCCTCGCGCTCGAGATCCTCGTCGTCGTCGTGCTCGACGTCGTGATCTTCGCGACGGGTGGGGCCGAGGGGATCGCGGTCGAGACGTTCGACCCCGCGAACGTCTTCACGGGCGGGATCGGCGTCGCCGTCCTCTTCGCACTCACCGGCTTCATCGGCTTCGAGGCCACGGCCGTGTTCCGCGACGAGGCGAAAGACCCCGAGAAGACCATCCCGCGCGCCACCTACCTCGCCGTCATCATCATCGGCGTCTTCTACGCGATCTCCTGCTGGGCACTCGTCACGGGCGTCGGCGCGACGAACGCGGTCGCCGTGGCCCAGCAGACCCTCGCCGGCGAGGGGAACCTCCTGCTCGACACGGCCACGACCTACCTCGGTCCGATCATGCGCGACGTCATCCAGGTGCTCCTCATCACGAGCCTCTTCGCGTGCGTGCTGTCCTTCCACAACGTGATCGCTCGCTACCAGTTCACCCTCGCCCAGAAGGCCGTGCTTCCCGCGCGGCTCGGGCACCGCCACGCCACGCACCACTCGCCGTCCTTCTCGTCGATCGTGCAGACGATCACGGCCGCGATCGTGCTCGCCGTGCTCGCCCTCCTCGGCCTCGACCCGCTCGTGGGCGTCTTCGGCTCGATGGCCGGCGTCGCGACCGTCGGCATGGTGCTGCTCATGCTCACGACATCGATCGCGGTGCTCGTGTTCTTCGCCCGCCGCCCGGAGCTCGCGTCCGGACGCGTGTGGGGCGCCCGCGTGTTCCCGATCCTCGCCGTGCTCGGCCTCGCGTTCGCGCTGTGGCTCGTGCTGTCGAACTTCACGCTCGTGACCGGCGGGAGCGTCGCGGTGAGCGTCGCGCTCGCGCTCGTCCCCGTGCTCGCGATGGTGATCGGTATCGTGTTGGGCAGGCGCTTCCCGCTCGACGCGGCCTCCGAGGAGTCCTCGGACGCTCCGGCCCCGGCGGAACGCACCGCCCGCTGACCCGAGCGGTCGGCCGCGACCGCGCGGCCGGTCTCACCGACCGAACGACCCGACCTGACCCGACCCGACGCAAAGACGACCCGAGACGAGGGGGACCCGATGGACCTCGCGTCCCCCTCGCTCGGAGCGATCCGTCGCACGACCGCCGTCGACACGGTGCGCGCGCGCATCTCGCTCGCCGTCGAGCTCGGCATGCTCACGCCCGGCCAACGGCTGCCCGCCCCGGACGAGACGGCGCGCGCGTTCGAGGTGAGCGAGATGACCGTGCGGCGGGCCTACCGGGCGCTCGGCGACGAGGGGGTCGTGGTGCGGCGGCGCGGAAACTCGGGCGGCACCTTCATCGCGGACGCCCCGCCCACGGGCACCGTCACGGAGATCGACGCGTACCGCGCCGATGCCGCCCACGTGCACGCCCTCATCGACCAGCGCGCGACGCTCGAGGCGGGGCTCGCCGCGATCGTCGCGGGGGCGTCCTCACCGGCCTCCGATCGCTTCGCACGGCTCGAGGCGCTCGTCACCGAGATGGACACGGTGCCCGACTGGGCGGGCTTCCGCGAGGCCGACACTGCTTTCCACGCGGAGCTCGCCGCCGCTGCGTCCGTTCCCGGGGCGGCGGCGCTCCACCACCGGATCTCACATGAGCTCTACGCGTACTTCATCCCCTACCGGATCGACTACCTGCGCGCGTCGAACCACGAGCACACGCTTCTCGTGGACGCGCTCCGCGCGGGCGACGCCGCGTCGGCCGCGCGCCTGGCCTTCGACCACGTCGCCGAACTCCACGACTCGATGTACGTGGGCCTCCCCCACCCTCGCTGACCCGCACCCATCGCTCCGCTCCCCGCCGAGGTAGCCCGTTTGCGCGCTTTCCTGCCATCCGGGCGACATGAATGCGCGCAAACGGGCTACTCCGCGGAGCCGGCGAGCGCCCTGCGCCGGAGCGCATCCGGGAGACTGGCGCGCGCGGAGATCAGCGGGCGGAGAGGATGCAGAACTCGTTGCCCTCGGGGTCGGCGAGGACCACCCACGTCTCGTCGGCCTGACCGACGTCGACGCGCGTGGCGCCGAGAGCGAGGACGCGCGCGACTTCCGCATCCTGATCGTCCGGGACGAAGTCGAGGTGCAGGCGGTTCTTGATGGTCTTCTCTTCAGGGACGTTCAGGAACAGGAGCGTCGCTCCGCCCTCGGGATTACGCAGTTCCGTGTCACCCTCGTCCGAACCGACGATCTCCCACCCGAGCACGTCGACCCACCAGCGGCTCAGAGCCAGCTGGTCCCGACAATCCACGACGACCTGTTCCCACCTCAGCGACATGGTCCGATCGTATTCATCCTCCTCCCCGCCCGGTAGAGCGTTTGCGCCGATTCGAGCCGATATTCTGCCGCGAATCGGCGCAAACGCTCTACTTCCCGGAGGCGGGAGAGGGCGGGAGACCCCGGGTCAGCGGGTGATGATCGCGAAGCCCGAGGCGGGGATCGTGATCGACGTGGTGCCCGTGATCGCACGGTCCGTGATGCGTTTGCCCGTCTTGTCGTAGACGTGCACGGTCGACGTCTCGCCGTCGGCACCGACCGTCACGCGCTGCGGGAGCAGCCCGGACACCTGGACGAGTTCGGTCGCCCCCGCCTCACCCGACAGCTGCAACCGTGCGACCGTCGGCCGCACGAGGAGTGCGTCGAGAGTCGTCGTGCCCGACACGGCCGAGACGCCGAGCGAGGCATTCTTCCCGGAGACCGGGAGCACGAGCGGCTGCGGCAGCAGCACGCCGGGCACCGGGCTGACACCCTGGGCACCCGCCTTCGCGCTCACGACGCCGACGGGCAGCCTCCCCGTCTTCCACAACGACGTCGATCGCTGATCGGCGGAGAGCCACAGGACGGGCTCGACGAGTCGCGACGAGCTCGCGGTGCCGAGGTCGAACGTGGCCTTCTCACCCCGGTCGAGCACGAGGGTGTCACCGGAGTAGAGCGACTCCTCCGTCCACGCCGACGCGGGAGTGACGATCTCGCCGGTCGTGCTCGTGGCGGCTTCCGCCTCGATGAGCCGGAGACCGTCGCGGAAATCGACACCCGCGACACCGAGTGCACGCTCGGCCACCTCGGGGTGCGAATCGAGCGCGATCATCGAGAGCAGGCCGTGGATGGTGCTCTCCGCACCGCTGTTGCGGTTGACGGAGCCGTCGGCCTGGAGGCCGTCGTAGGTGACACCCGTCGCCGGGTCGTACATCTGCGACGCGGAACGGTTGGCACCGAAGTACCACGCCGCCTGCACCGCGGCGAGCTCGTCGAAGGCTTCGGAACCGGACGCCTCGGCGACGGCGAGGAGGGACTGGAGCCGCGAGTCCGCCCCGTAGGCGATCTGGACCTTGTCGGCCGGCGTCGGGAACCACCCGTTGTCCGGGCCATCGGCGATGAGCTGCGTCGTCGTGAACACCGCGGCATCCGCGACGGCGGGTTTCAGGAGCTTCCGGTCGGCGAGCACGGTCGACGCCTCGGCGAGCGCCGCCGGCATCTGCGATCCCCACGCGTGCCACATCGAGCGCGAGTGAGTCCACGGCAGGACGGCACCGTACGGCCACGTCCGCACGTCGTCACCGCCCATCGCGGCGATGCCCTCCGCGAGCTTGCGCATCGAGGTGCGCGCGGCGGTGTCGTCGGGAGCGGCCTGCACGTAGGCGGCGAGACCGAGCACGGCCTCGGCGGACGCGTCGGCGCCGTCGACGATGAGCCACGCCGGGACCTTCCGACCGTCGGAGACCTCCCACTCCCCGTAGCGGGCGAGCGATTGGCGATCGATCGCCTCACGGGAGAGGGTCAACCGGTCGCGGAGGAACGAGGCGAACTCGGGGTCCTCGGTGCGGAACGCCGCGTACCCCTCGCCGAAGGCCCACAGCGTGCGGGCCACCCAGTAGCTCTCGGCGGAATCGGACGGATCGGGCAGTTCGACGGGCTCCGCGCTCGGGTTGAGGTCGCCGTCCGGCTGCATCCACAGCACGACGTTGCCGGCGTTGTCACCGGTGGCCGTCTGCATGTAGGCGAGGGAACGGAGCAGCTCGTAGGCGGAGTCCTTGCTCGACTCCAAGCCCGTCTGCTCGAAGTGCCGGAGGTAGACGACGGCGGCGCGCGAGACGTCGTCGGCGTTGTACGCCCCCTGGCCCCAGTCGCCGGTGGCCGCGTCGAGCGGGCCACCGCCCACGCGCTCGAAGGTGCCACCGTCGCGGGCGTCCGCGTACGTCCAGGGCAGGACGAGGTCCGGTTCCTCGGCGAGACGGTAGGTCGTGTGGCCCTCGACCTCGTCGGGCGACGCCGTGTCGAGGAGGAAGTCGAGGTGGGCGAGGTTGGTGAGCGGCGCGGGCGCCGCGACCGCGGGGGCCGTGAGCCCGACGCCGCCGGTGAGGGCCGCGACGGCGATCGCGGCGAGAACGCCGCGCCTCCGTCGCGTGGAGCTGGAGTTCGTCATTGAACTGCCTTTCTGTTCGTCGTACCCCCACCCTCCGGACCCCGCCCTCTCGACTACTCCACCAGATGCGGCTTTTGAGCGTCTTCCCTGCGGTGTAGCGGGGCGATCACGCTCAAACGCCATACGCGATGAGGAGTGGAGGCGGGGAGCGGGAGGGGTGAGGGGAGGTGCGGGGGGAGGGGGGGTTACGTGTGGTCGAGGCGGGCGACGCCGATCTTGGAGTCGGCCATGCCGTAGAAGACGTAGTGGTGGCCGTCGATCTCCTCGATCGCCGTCGGGAAGACGACGTTCGGCACGATGCCGCTGCGCTCGTCCTCCGTCTCCGCCTGCAGCAGGGGTTCCGCCGTGCGCGCGAGCACGATCGAGGGGTCGTCGGCATCGAGGAGGATCGCGCCGGCCGCATAATTCACGTTCTGCTGCTGCGAGAAGGCGTTGTCGATCACACCCGTGACCCCGTGGTGCAGCAACAGCCAGCCCTCCGGCACGCGGAGCGGCGCCGGCCCGCCGCCGATCTTCACCTCCTCGAAGGGGAACGCGGGGCCCACGAGGAACCGGCTGTGCTTCCACAGCGTGAGCGCCTGCAGGTCCTCCTTCACCGCGTCGACCGGAACGTATGCGATCCAGATCGACTGCCGCGTGTCGGGTGTCCCGGGCGGCACACGCACGCCCTGCCCTGGCCGGATCTCGCCGATGTCCCACATGGGGCGGTGCAGCACCGCGAAGCTCCGCACACCGTCCGGCCCGGTCACGGGTTCGGGGAAGAACACCGTGTCCTTGTTGTGGAAGAGATTGAGGTCGGTGTCGAGCGCGTCGCTGTAGGCGAAGAGCGCCGGCCCGAGCCGTCGCCAGGACCGCAGGTCCTCCGAGACGGCGACGGCCGTGCGCGGACCGAGCGGACCGTACGCGACGTACGTCATGACGTGCAGCTCGAGTTCCGCGATCCACGTGACGCGTGGGTCCTCGACGCCGGCGTTGCCCTCGCCGCGCTCCCACGTGCGGTCGGGCTCGAGCACGACGCCCTGCCGCTCGACCGAGACGGGGATGCCGTCCTCGATCGAGACGCGCGCGAGGCCGACGCGCGACACATTGCCTTCGGACACGAGCCGCGGCAGGAGGTACAGCTCCCCGTCGGGTCCACGACCGGAGGCGGGGTTCAGCACCCCCTCGGCCTCGAGCGGGTTGCCCGGCTCCGGCGTCATGACGACGCCGACGCGCGAGAGCGTGTACGGAACGGTGGTGGAGATGCTGGTGGAGGTGGTCATGGTCAACCTTTCACGCCGGAGCCGATGTCGAGGGAACGGTGGTGGTGTCAGTAGCGGAGGTGGTCATCGTCAACCCTTCACGCCCGAGCCGATGTCGGTGGACGTGAAGTAGCGCTGGAACACGATGAACAGCGCCACGGCGGGAGCGGCGAGGACGACCGCGCCGGCCAGCACGGCGCCGGACGGATTGGCCGCCGATGCCGCGACGGAGGAGATGTAGTTGGCGAGGGACACGGCGAGCGGCTGCAGCGACGCGTCCTTCGTGATGAGGAAGGGCCAGAGGAACTCGTTCCAGGGACCTATGAACGTGATGAGGATCACGGTGAGAAGCGCGGGTCGTACGAGCGGGATCGCGACGTTCCACAACACCCGCAGCTCGCTCGCCCCGTCGATCCGCGCCGCGTCGAACAGCTCCTTCGGCACCTGCAGGAAGTACTGCCGGAAGATGATGACGGCCGTGGAGTTGATGAGGAACGGCAGGATCATGCCGAGGTGCGTGTCCGCGAGCCCGTAGTCGCGCGCGATGAGCACGTACAGCGGGATCATGAGCAGCTGGAACGGCACGACCTGCACGAGCAGGGCGAGCGCGAACGTCACGCCACGACCGCGCCACTGCAGCACCGAGAGCGTGTAGCCCGCGAGCATGCCGAAGACGACCGTGCCGAGGATGACGCCTCCCGTGAAGATCCCCGAGTTCACGAGCCCGGTCAGCAGGCCGATGCGGCTGTTGATGGCCTCGTAGTTGTCGAGGGTCAGGTTGGCGATGTTCGGGAACGCCCCGGTCACACTGGAGTCCGGTGTGCGCTGGAGCGAACCGATCACCATGTAATAGAAGGGGAAGAGGAACACCAGGGCGCCGGCGATGAGGACGACGCCGCGGAGCACCGTTCCTCCCCGTCCGGGCTTCTCGCGCTTCGGCGTGGCGACGGTGGCACTCATGATTCGTCTCCTCCCGCGAGCTTGCGTTGGATGAACGCGATGATCATCACGAGCACCACGAGGATCACGCCGATGGCCGCTGCGACGTCCGGGTTCCCCTGCTCGATGCCGCGCTGATACATGAGCAGCACCGGCGAGGTCGACGCCCCGTTCGGCCCGCCTCCCCCCGTGAGCAGATAGGGCTCCGTGAAGAGGTTCGCGCCCGTGACGGTCGACAGCAGCAGCACGAGGACCGTCGCCGGCCGCACGCTCGGGATCGTGACGGAGAAGAACGAGCGCACCGGCCCGGCGCCGTCCGTCGACGCCGACTCGTAGAGCTCCTTCGGCACGTTCTGCAGCGCCGCGAGGTACAGCAGGATGTAGAACCCGAGCTGCTTCCACGTGACGAACAGCGCGATCGACGGCATCGCGAGCTGGCTGTTGATGAGCCACGACGGATCGGGGGCGAGCGGCCCGAGCACGTTGTTGACGAGCCCGTTGCCGCTGAAGAGGAACAGCCACACGCCCACGATCGCGACGGAAGCCGTGACGTAGGGCACGTAGTACGCCACGCGGAAGAACGCGCGGGCGTGCACCGCGCGGTTGAGCGCCGAGGCGAGCAGGAGCGACAGGATCACGGTGAGCGGCACGTTGATGATCAGGAAGATCCCGACGTTGCCGAAGGCCCGCCAGACCGCCGGGTCCTGGAGCACACGCGCGTAGTTGTCGAGCCCGGCGAACGGCCGGTCGACGACCGCGCCGGGAGCGGCGAAGAAGTAGTCCTGGAACGACATCCACACCGCGAAGACGAGCGGGTAGGCGAAGACCAGGATGATGAAGACGAGGTACGGAGCGGAGAACAGCAGCCCGAGGGGGTTCTCACCAAGGAGCTTCCTCTTCCGTCGGCCCCCGCCGGGGGACGCGGTCCCCCGGCGGTCGGCCTTCCGCGGCACGGCACCCGGAGGCGCGGCCGGCGTGGTGGCGGTCACGATGCGCTCCGTCAGCCCTGCGCGACGAGGTCGTCGATGCTCGAGGCCGCGTCGCTCAGGAAGGCGGGCACGTCGTCGTCACCGAAGATGACCGCGCTCGAGTAGCCGTCACGGAACGTCTGCCAGATCTCGACGGAGTTCGCGACGTTCGGTACCTCGACGGTGCGCTCGGCCTGATCACCGAAGATCTCGTACGCGGGGTTCGCTTCGAAGTAGTCGGGGTAGGTGCCCGTCAGGTCCTGGCGGATCGGCATCTGGCCGGTGAGCTCGAGGAGCTGGCCGTCCTGCTCCTCGCTCGTGGCGAACTGCAGCACGTCCCACGCGGTCGCCTGGTTCTCGCACGCGGAGTAGAGGCCGATGTTCTTCGCGTCGCTGAAGGTGTAGGTCTCCTCGGGCGAGATGCCCTGCGAGGTCGGCACGGGCACGACGCCCCAGTCCACGTCCTCTCCGTAGTAGTTGATGGCCCACGGCCCGGCGATCGCCATCGCCGACTCGCCGTCGACGAAGGAGTCACCCGGGTACTGCTCCTGCCCGGAGAGGCCCTCGGAGTACATGGTCGCCCAGAAGTCGGCGACGGCCGCACCCGCGTCGGAGTCGAAGGTGGCCGCACCGTCCTCCACGAGCAGCTCGCCGCCCGTCTCGGCCGCGTACAGCGGGTAGAAGTCGAACCAGCTCTGGAAGAACTCGCTCGTGGGCGCGGGGTTGATCGCGAAGGGAGCGACGCCCGCCTCGGTGAGTGTGCGCGAGGTCTCGAGGAACTCGTCGTACGTCGACAGCGCGGGGGCCTCGGGGTCGAGGCCGGCCTCGGCGAACATCGCCTTGTTGTAGAAGATCACGACGGGGTTCGACTTCCACGGCATCTGGAAGTAGGAGCCGTCGGCCGAGGCGTACTGCTCCGCGAGCTCGCCGCTGCGCTCGGTGATGTAGTCGTCGCCACCCTCGAAGGAGGAGAGCGAGACGAGTCCGCCCTGCTTCTCGAACTGCGGGACGGCCGCTGGTGAGGTGTTGAAGATGAGGCACGGGGCGTTGCCGGCGGTTATCGCGGCGCCGATGACCTCTTCGCTGCTGCTCCCCGCGGGGATCTCCTGAGCGGTGATCTGCTCGTCCGGGTTGTCGGCGTTCCAGGCCTCGATCATCTGCTCGCCCCAGGCGATCTCCGCCTCGTTGTTCGAGTACCAGATGGTGATGTCGCCGCGCTCGGCGTTCGCGGTGTTCCCGCCGCCGCCTCCTCCGGAGGTGCACCCGGTGAGGGCGAGCAGGCCGGCGGCCGCGATGGCCGCTGCCGTCATGCGTCGTTGCATGGTGGGTCCTTTCGTTGCGTTCCCGAGCGGGGGCTCAGGGATGGTGGGGGGAATGGGAGGTGGACTCGCGCGCCACGAGACGGGCGGGCGGGAGGTCGGTGTTGTCGACGGGCTCGGAGGCGATCGTCGCGAGCAGGACACGCGCCGCTATCGCGCCCCACGCGGCGACGTCCGTCGCCACGGACGTGAGGGACGGGTAGACGTGTTCCGCGAGGTCGGTGTTGTCGAAGCCCGTGATGGAGAGGTCGCGCGGCACGATGAGCCCGGCGCGCTGGGCGACGGCGAGGCCGGCCAGGGCCATCGGGTCGTTCGAATACACGATCGCCGTGGGCCGGTCGTCGGGGTCCCCGAGGAGATGACGGGTGGCCGCGGCACCCTCGGTGGCACTGAAGTCGGTCTCGACGACCCGCGGCGCGATGCCGTGAGCGCCGGCCGCGCGCTCGAACGCCCGGCGACGGCGCGCCGCGTGGAGCATGGACGACGGGCCGGCGACGTGCGCGATCGACCGGTGCCCGAGCTGCGCGAGGTGGTCGACCGTCGCCGTCACTCCGGCCTCGTCGTCGATCGAGACGGCGGGGAACGGGGAGTCCGTGTCGGGGCGGCCGAGCGTGACCGCGGCGAGTCCGAGCTCGTCGATGAGGGCGATGCGCTCGTCCCCCGTGCGCAGGTCGGTGAGGATCACGCCGTCGACGCGCTTGTCGAGCGCGAGGCTGCGATAGGTGTCGGCCTCCTGCCGCCCCGGCGTCACGGTGGCGAGCACGAGGGTCTGGCCCGAGCCGGAGAGCTCCGTCTCCACTCCCGCCATGAAGGTGGGGAAGAACGGGTCGGCCGCGACGATGCCGGGCTCGCGGGCGATCACGAGGCCGATCGCGAACGCGCGATTGCTGCTGAGGGAGCGGGCCCGCACGCTCGGAGACCAGCCGAGCTCGGCGGCGGCGGAGAGGATGCGCTCGCGCGAGTCGGCGCTGACGCCGGGGCGGTCGTTGAGAGCGAAGGACACGAGGCCCTTGCTGACACCGGCGAGGCGGGCGACGTCGGCGATCGTGGGGCGCGCGGCGGGCGGCTCGTTCGAGCGCCTCTGCGTGTCCGCGTCCCGTTCCGCCATGGTGTTCCTCCGCTGTGAGGTGTCGCGACCGTGCCTCGATCGAGGCCCAGGTCTAAACCGGTTTAGGCACTGTACCGCGCTTCAGGACCGACCACCACCCCCTGGTCGGCGACCGGTTCCGGGACATCCCGATTGCGACACCGTCCCCGAAGGGGGCGTGCGGGCCGGCGACCGGTGGGTTAGCGTTTTGTCCAGGGCCACTCTCTCCGCCGACCGGCGACCGCCTCGTGCTGCGGAGATTCGAGAGCTGTCGAGGGGATGTGACGGGGTTGGGGATCGCCACGTGGTTGCGCGGCCGGAAGGTCACCGCGTCGATCGTCGTCGTGTCCGTTCTCGTCGCGATCCCCGTGTCGTTCGCGATCCTGCACGACGGGTTTCCCGTCACGGACGTGACCCTCGATGCCAAGGACGTCTGGGTCACGAACGGCTCGGAGTTGCTCGCGGGGCGGTTGAACCGGCAGATCGAGGAGCTCGACGCGGCGGTGCAGACGGTGTCGAACGAGATCGACATCCTCCAGCACGGTGACACGGTCGTTCTGCACGACCTCACGGGGTCGACGATCGAGATGATCGATCCGTCGTTCACGACGCTCGTGCAGCA
>NZ_RZGZ01000008.1 GCF_003990045.1 Labedella endophytica
AGACGATGTGTTGCATGCCGCGGGAGTCGATCATCTTCTCGATGGCTTGGACGGAGATCGGGGTGTCCATGCCGTCGATCGCTCCGACACCCACGCCGGCGTCGAGCGCCGCCTGCGTGACGGTGACGGAGATCGCGGGGGCCGATCCGGCGAGTTGTGGTGCGTCCTTGACGCGGGCGGCGGCGCTGAGGATGTCCGCGAGGGTGTCATGACGCTTCTGCTGAGGAAGCCGGTCGTCGACGTGGTCGATCATCGAGTCGGGGTCGTCGGTGAAGGAGACCTTCCGCACGTGAGCATCCACGAGGCGCTTCAGGGATGCGCCGACCTCCAACGTGAGGAGCCCGTGCACAGGGATGAGCCCCTCGCTTGTCTCGCGTCCGATCGTGAACCGCCGCTTTCGCCGGGCGACCTCTTCCCGTGGGCGGGCCCCGTCGGGGTCGATGGTCTCGAGGAACAATTGCACCTGGCCGCGGACCAGGTCCGCCCGTAGCGGCGGGTGCTCAGGCGTTCCGGCGGCGAGCTCGACGAGAGACTCCTCCGCCTGCAGGAGCACGGCGTCATCCACGCGGTTCCCGACACCGTTTAGTGCGTCGACGAGGATCGTCGCCACATCGATGCTGAGGTTCCCCGCGAACACCGCCGCGGCGACTACCGGATGCACCGAGCCTGTCTCAGCGCCTGTGAGGGACATCCCGGTGTTCAGCGACTCTCCGATCCGGATGCGTCGCTTCGCATCCCGATCTGCCGCTGAGGTCAAGGTCGCGACGGCATCCACGGCGGACGCGTAGCCGAGTGCTCCGAGGGTGTCGATGGGCCCCTGGGTGCGCTTCTCCGCCTCCCCGGCGAGAGCGATACGGGCGGCGTCCACGAGGCGGCCGAGGCGCTCCATGTCTCGCAGCGCTGTGATGTACTCCGGGGAGGATAGCCGTGCGGGGTCAAGCGCGGCGACGGGGTCGGTGAGGAGCTCGATCGCGTCCCCGATCCGCTCCTGAAGAACCTCGCCCTGTCTGCTCATACGTCCAGTGAACACGAGACCACCGACATTCAGACGGTATCCGGAAAAGGAGTCAGTTTCTGTGGTGGACACAGCCTGTGGACGACAGGTCGGCGTCCGATCCGACGTGGTCGGAACCCGTCGACAGGCTCAGGGAACGAGGGGGTGCGTTGGCGGGACGGGGTCCAGGTGAGGGATGGTCGGTACCCGTCGACAGGCTCAGGGAGCGCGGGGCTCGCCCATCGGTGCCGCTGTCGGTGAACAAGATGCGTCGTATTCGCGGGCTCGCTCGACGAGGGAACGCGGGGCAGGCCGCTGAGGGCTACACATCCACCTCGAGGGCGCCACCTCTACGTGGCGCCCTCGAGCCGCACGAGCGCCCTCGCTCGGGAGTGGCCCTTTCGTGGGGTCAGTCCATCGTGTCGAGGCGGGAGCGGAGGTCCGTCACGATCTGCGTCTCGCTGTCGTAGTAGGCGAGGCCCCAGTCGGCGACGAGTGCCGCGTAGCGGCGCGCGTGGTCGTCGCCGAGCATGTCGCGCACGCCCTGCAGGTCGGCTCGACGATCGGCCAGGTCGTCGAGGTGTTGGGCCAGCATGCCCTGGAGCTGCTCCGGTGTCGACAGGCGCCCCATGAGGAGGCGCAGCGCGACGGGGTGCTTGAGGACGGGGAAGCCCACCTCGCCTTGGAAGAGCCAGGTCTGCAACGACGCGGCGCCCTCGGGTGTCGCCCGGTAGCGCGTCGGGCCCTCGCCGGGCACCTCGGACACGAATCCCTCAGCGGACAGCCGTCGCAGCTCGGAGTAGATCTGGCTCATCGCCGGCGACACCCAGTAATAGCGGAGCGTGAAATCGGCGCGCTGCTTGAGCTCGTAGCCCGTCATGCCCTCCGAGTCCGGCGAGTTCGAATCGAAGACGAGGAGGCCGAGGAGGGCGTAGGCGTTGGGGGGTAATCCCGGCATGGACACGATCGTATCTTCCTGGTAGGAATGTTCCTAACAGGAATAGGCCGGTCGGGTCGTCTCCTGCCGGGAGGGGAACCCCATGAACGATCTCGCCATCGAGACCCACGGCCTCGTGAAGGTCTTCGGATCGAATCGCGCCGTCGACGGCGTCGACCTCGCCATCCCCCGCGGGGGAGTGCACGGATTCCTCGGGCCCAACGGCGCCGGGAAGACCACGACCATCCGCGTGCTGGCGACCCTCGCGCGGCCCGACGGAGGCACCGCCCGCGTGCTCGGTCGCGACGTCGTGACCGAGGCGAACGAGGTGCGGCAGCGCGTCAGCCTCACGGGCCAGTTCGCGTCCGTCGACGAGGATCTCACCGGTCGGGAGAACCTGCGGCTCATCGGGCGTCTGTTCGGACACCGCGGCGCGGCGGCCCGGCGGCGGGCCGACGAACTCCTCGACGCCTTCGGGCTCGGCGACGCCGGCGATCGCCAAGTGAAGAAGTATTCGGGTGGCATGCGTCGCCGCATCGATATCGCCGCGAGCATCGTCGTGACGCCCGAGCTCCTCTTCCTCGACGAGCCGACCACCGGGCTCGACCCCCGCAGCCGCAACGAGGTGTGGGACATCGTCCGGGCGATGGTGTCGAGCGGCACGACGGTGCTCCTCACGACGCAGTACCTCGACGAGGCCGACCAGCTCGCGGACCGCATCAGCGTGATCGATCGTGGGAAGGTCATCGCGGAGGGTACGTCGACGGAACTCAAGGCGTCCGTCGGATCGGGCTCGCTCCACGTGCGCGTCATGGACCGGGTCGATCGGGAGGCGGCGCGCGCCATCCTCGAGCGCGAGCTCGCCGTGGACGTGCGCGAGGAGGCCGACCCGAACGCTCTGAGCGCGAACGTCGACGAGCAGGGCCGGGTCACGCGCGCCCTCTCCGCGCTCGACGACGCGCGCATCCCGCTCGCCCAGTTCTCCCTCGGACAGCCGACGCTCGACGAGGTTTTCCTCTCCCTCACCGGCCATCCGGCCGAGGAGACGACCGAGACGGAGGTGGACGCAGCATGACTCTCGACTCCACGCGCACCGAGGGCGCCGGGGCGGCTCCCGACGGTTCCGCGAAGATCCTGCAGGCCCTCGCGAGCAGCGAGCGCCCCACCCCGCCCGGCCCGCTCTCCACATCGCTCACCTTCGGCTGGCGCGCGCTCCTTAAGATCAAGCACGTGCCGGAGCAGCTCTTCGACGTGACGGTCTTCCCCGTGATGTTCACGCTGCTCTTCACGTTCCTGTTCGGCGGCGCCCTCGCCGGCAGCACGGAGGACTACATCCAGTTCCTCCTGCCCGGCATCATGGTGCAGGGCGTGATCATGATCACGATGTACACCGGGACGACGCTGCGGACCGACCTCGAGAAGGGCGTCTTCGACCGATTCCGTTCCCTGCCGATCTGGCGGCCGTCGGCCCTCGTCGGCATGCTGCTCGGCGACGCGGTGCGCTTCACGATCTCCCTCACCGTCACGGCCCTCCTCGGCCTCGTCCTGGGATGGCGGCCGGGCGGCGGTTTCGGCGGTTTCCTCGTGGGGGCCGCCCTCATCCTGCTGTTCTCGTTCAGCCTCGGCTGGGTGTGGACGTTCCTCAGCCTCCTCCTGCGTACGTCCGGAAGCGTCATGGGCGTGAGCATGCTCGTGATCACGCCGCTGACGTTCGGCAGCAACATCTTCGTCGACCCGTCGACGATGCCCGGCTGGCTGCAGGCGTTCGTGGAGGTGAACCCCGTCTCGCACCTCGTCACGAGCGTGCGCGCGGTCATGGGCGGAATCGATCCGGGAGCGAGCCTGCCGCTCACGATCGTGTGGTCCGCGGCCCTCATCGCCGTCTTCGGCACCCTCACCATGTGGCGCTACCGCGACGCTCGCTGAGTCGCCGGGCTCCGGTGGTCAACCCGGTGCGGGCGTCGGAGGTCGCTCCTACGCTCGAGCCATGTCACTGCAACGATTGGTCCTCGTCCGTCACGGTGAGTCGCTCGGCAACGAGGCGGCGTCCTTCGCCGAGAGCACGGGCGCGCACGTCGTCGACATCCCCACGCGCGATGCGGATACCCCGCTCTCGCCCACCGGTGTGGAGCAGGGGAGCGCCGTCGGTACCGCGCTCCGAGGTCTCGGGCTCGACGCATCGGCGACGGTCTGGAGCTCCCCCTATCTGCGGGCGCGTCACACAGGGGACCTCGCGATCGCCGCCGCCGGCCTCGGCACACCGCTCGTCGTCGATGAGCGGCTCCGGGACCGCGAACTCGGCATCCTCGACCGCCTCACGGGAGCCGGCGTCGCCGCGCTGTACCCTGACGAGGCCGCGCGAAAGGCCCATCTCGGCAAGTTCTACTACCGGCCACCGGGAGGAGAATCGTGGGTCGACGTCGCCTTGCGACTGCGTTCCTTCCTCGCGGATGCGACGACCTCCCCCGCGACCCACGGAGTCCTCTTCGTGCACGAGGCGATCATCTACCTCATCCGCTACGTGCTGGAGGGGTGGGACGAGGTCACCGTGCTCGAGGCCGCGCTCCGTGCGCCGGTTCGTAATACCTCCGTCACCGTGCTCGAACGGGATCACGCGGGGGACGCGCCCTGGCGCGCGACGCTCGTCGGTGATGTGACGCACCTCGAGCAGTCCGGCGTGGAGACCACGACGCACGCGGGAGGCGACGATGTCCGCGCGCGCTGATCGCGTCACTCCCCGGCTCCTCCGCCGCTGGGGCCAGCCCGAACCGGGCGAGTCCAAGTACGACCGGGGCGTCGTGCTCATCGTCGGCGGTGCTCGGCGCAGTCCCGGGGCCGTCGCACTCGCGGGCGTCGCGGCGCTTCGAGTGGGGGCCGGCCGCCTCACCCTCGCGGCCGCCGGCTCGGTCGCCGACGGACTCGCGATCGCGATCCCGGAGTGCGGAATCGTGCCCCTCGGTGAGACCGAGACGGGCGGCGTCCGCGGGGATGCCGCCGGTGCCCTCGCCTCCGACCTCGAGAAGAGCGACGCCGTGCTGTTCGGTCCCGGACTCGACGACGTCGATGCGGCGGCGGAGCTCCTCGACGGCGTCGTCGACGGTATGGGTGCCGACACGATCGTCGTGCTCGACGCCTTCGCCCTGCCCGCCGTGCGCGACGATCCGGCGCGAGTGGACGCGCTCGCGGGCCGGCTCATCCTCACCCCGAACCCCACGGAACTCGCGCTGCTCGCCGGGGTCGACGAGCTGCGCGGTTCGGATACGAAGGCCGTGCTGAGGGCGGCTCGCGCGGTCGCCGCGCGACTCCGTGCCGTCGTCGCGACGCAGAACCTCATCGTCGGCCCCGGCGGCGACGCGTGGAGCGTCCATGCCGGGAACCCGGGTCTCGGAACGTCCGGCAGCGGCGACGCCTTGGCCGGCGCCATCGCGGGCATGGCCGCCCGCGGTGTCGGCGCGACGCGCGCCGCCGTCTGGGGCACCTACGTGCACGCCGCCGCGGGCGACCGACTCGCCGATTCGGCTCCCATCGGGTTCCTCGCGCGAGAGCTGGCCGACCACTTCCCGTCGATCCTCGGGTCGCTGCGCTGACCGCTCGGCCCGGCCGTCAGCCCCCGGGGCGCAACCGCGATCGTCGCCACTCGTAGATCGCGAGGTACGGCTTCACGAGGAGGAACTCGCCGAAACGGTAGTCGGCGCCGCGACGGAGCCGTGCGGCGAGTTCCGGCGCCTGGGTCGCGAGGTAGCGGCGCGCTCGGCGGGCGTGGAACGTGTTGGAGGCCACCGCGATGCTGCCCGCATCGCGCAGGAACGGCAGCGAGAAGGCGATGTTCTCCCACGTCGTGCGGGACTCCTCCTCGAGCACGACGTTCCGCTCGGGGATGCCGGCCCTCTCGACGGCGAAGCGCGCCATGAGGGCGGCCTCGGAGAGCGCTCCGCGCGTCGCTCCTCCGGAGAAGACGAACGTCGCCGTTTCCGGATCGGCCGTGCGCGCCGCAATGCGGACCCGCCACCGTTGGATGAGGTTGACGCGGCCGTGAGCGCTCGAGCGGAAGCCGAGTACGAGGACCACGTCGCCCGGCCGCGCCCGCGGGTCGAGACCCGCGGGCGGGATCGCGTCGAGAGAAGCACGCCACGTCACCCGCTCGCTCCAGAGGATCCCGCCGAGGACGGCGGTCGCGCCCGCGACGACCGCGATCCGGAGGGCTCGCGCGACACGGGGTGTCACGACGAGCGTCCGCCGCCCTCCGTGCCGTCGCCGATACCGTCGAACGGTGGCTGCGGGTCGTCGATCCCGTCGAGGGGCCGCCGGGGACGAGGCGTCTGCTCGGCGGCGATCCGGATCCGCAGCAGGCGGATCGACAGGACGAGGGCGACCATCGCCAGGATCACGAGGGCCGCGATTGCGAGGACGAACAGGGCGTACAGGATGATCACGATGAATCCGACCGACCCCATGCTCGACATCATCCGATCCGCTCCCTCGTTCTGCTGTTCCGCGTCACCCCACCGCCGGTGGTCTCCATCCACGCTACGACAGTCACGCGTTCCTCGCGCGGTACACGCGCTCGAGGTCGGCGACGTCCCACGTGTCGAGGGCGTCGCGGGCCCTCTCGTAGGCGTGATCGGCCATCGATCGGAACACGGGGGCCCGTGTCGGATCGCACGCGGCGAGCGATGCGAGGCATTTCTGCAAGCGGATCTGCACCTCGACGATGCCCGCTCCGTCGCGCGCGAGCGGCCGGAAGGCGTCCGTCACGAGTTCGGAGAGCCCCACCGGGCGCACGAACACGTGCTCGAACGACACCTCCTCGTCCGGGGTGCAGGCGAGGGCCGTGTCGAACACGCGACGGAGGGCCGCGATCACCTCGATCGCCGTGCCCGGATCGTTCGTGGCGGGCGACAGGGCGCGGCTGCCGATCTCGGCGAGCGCGATCACGCCGAGGCGGGGGTCCTGCTCGAAGTCGCGGTGCGGCTGGATGCGGAACGCGCGTGTCAGGGACTCCCGGGCCTCGTCGTCGATCGAGCCGGTCGCGGCGACGAGGGGCGTGCGCGGATCCACCGTCTCGCCGGGCATCGACGTGACGTACAGCTCGACCTCGCAGCGGGCGGCGACGCGTTCGACGAGCGGGAGGTCGACGAATGTCACGTAGCCGGATGCGTCACCGGAGATCTCCGTGAGCCCTCGCGGGAGGTCCGAGTAGCTGCGGCCGCCGAGGGCCGGCGATTCCGCGTGGGTCGTGAGCGTGCCCGACGCGGCGCTCTCGAGGCGGTCGATGACGTCCGCCATCCGTCCGAACGTCGAGAGGTGCGCGATCCAGCGCAGGAGGGTCACGACGATGACCGCGATCATCACGAGGGTGCCGAAGAACAGGATCGTCCGTCCCTGCTCGCCGTAGTACCCGGTCGACAGGGCGATGATGCCGACGAGGGAGAACGTGAAGCCGCCGACGAAGGTCGAGAGGGCGTTCTGCGACGTCCGGTCCTCGATGAGCAGCTGGGTAGCGCGCGGAGTCGCCGTCGTCGTGGCCGATGAGTACGCCGTCACCATGGCCGTCAGGGAGAAGGTCGTGACGGTGAGCATCGAGCTCGCGATGATCTGCAGGATCGTGCCGACGGAGTCCTGGCCGAGGTCGACGGCGATGCGGAAGGGGAACAGCGTGGCGATCACCCCGGCCGCGAGCGCGAAGATCACGGAGGCCGCGGTGTAGAGCGCCGCCCGCATCCAGACCTTCCGGCCGATCCTGCGCAGCGCCGCCACGATTCCGCTGGTCATGATCGTCCTCCTCCTGTCGGCCGCCGGGATGAGGCCGCCGCCTCATCATCTCCCGAGCCCGGCGCGTCGGTGAGCCCTCGACCCGCCGGGCGTGCTGTGCGTCGTCCACAGGACGGGGTACTCGTGCGATTCGCACACGTCGCCCGAGTTCCCTCGTCGATGTCGGGGGCCGCGAGTAGCGTCGCGGCATGGACATCATCCTCGTTCCCGGTTTCTGGCTCGACGCGTCCTCCTGGGAGGACGTCACCCCCGCCCTCGAGGCGGCGGGGCATCGCGTGCATCCCCTCACGCTCCCCGGTCTCGAATCCGTCGATGCCGATCGTGGCGGCATCGGCCTGCGCGACCACGTCGAGGCCGTCGTCACGCTCGTCGATCGTCTGACGGAGGAATCGGGGGAGAAGGTCGCGCTCGTCGGCCATTCCGGGGGCGGCGCCGTCATCCACGGCGCCGTCGACGCGAGACCCGATCGCGTCGCGCGCGCGATCTACGTGGACAGCGGGCCCCTCGGGGAGGACGGCGTCGTGAACGACGAGCTCCCGTCCGAGGGCGACGACGTGCCGCTGCCACCGTGGGAGATGTTCGAGAACGCCGACCTCACCGACTTCACGGACGAGCTCCGCGCCCGATTCCGAGCACGGGCCGTCCCGCATCCCGCGCGCGCGGCATCGGATCCGCAACGGTTGTCGGACGAGCGACGCTACGACGTGCCGGCCACGGTGATCGCGTGCGAGTTCCCCTCCGCGATGCTCCAGGAGTGGATCGCCGGGGGCCACCCGTTCGTCGCCGAGCTCGCTCGCATCCGCGACGTGGAGTACGCCGACCTGCCCACCGGGCACTGGCCCCAGTTCACCAAACCCGCCGAGCTCGGCGAGGTGATCAGGGCCGCGGTCGATCGCGACCGGTGACGGTCGGTCAGAGCCGCGGGTCCAGGGGGTCCGATTCGAGGGCGAGTACCGCGAAGACGGCTTCGTGTCGGCGCCAGAGCGGCTCGCGCTCGACCAGCCGACGCAGCGCCTCGAGGCCGAGTGCGTACTCGCGGACCGCGAGGGAGCGCTTGCGCCCCGTGTCCCTCTCTCGCAATCGCGCCAGATTCTCGGGCACGGTGTAGTCGGGGCCGTAGATGATGCGGAGGTACTCGCGGCCGCGCACCTTGATCCCCGGCTGCGCGAGGTTCTTGGAGGTGCGAGTGAGGTTGGCGAACGGCTTCACCACCATTCCCTCGCCACCCGCCTCCGTGAGCTCCGTCCACCAGGCGACCGCCTGCTGCACGGATTCCGGGTCGGAGAGGTCCACCCGTCGCCGCGCGGTCGGAGCGA
This sequence comes from Labedella endophytica, assembly GCF_003990045.1. Taxonomy (GTDB): domain Bacteria; phylum Actinomycetota; class Actinomycetes; order Actinomycetales; family Microbacteriaceae; genus Labedella; species Labedella endophytica. Next base: position 9,020 of record NZ_RZGZ01000008.1, read on the forward strand.
CGAGACCGGGCGCGGCGTCCACGAGCCGATCGGCTACCGACAGGTGCCAGCCGTGATCCCGCGCCTCGAACGTGGAGCCCTCGGCGGCGAGTACCTGGAACGGAGCGAAGCGCACCTCCGAGTCCGGCCCGACGTATCGGCGATACGCATCGCGGAAGAGCCGGGCATCGTCGGATCGAGTTCGGTTCCGTCCGGCCAGGGCCGAGACGTCCACGCCGTTCGAGATCGCCCGATCGAGGACCGCCTCGGTCGCGCTCGTCGCGGCCACGGCTGCCGTTCCGACCGACGCGTACAGGTCGCGGATCAGGTCGCCGGCCTTGAGCGACCACGGCAGGATCTCCCCGTCGAGCACCACCCAGTCCGATCCGAGCTCCGTCCAGAGCCCGGACGTGTCCAGGGCGCTATGCAGCGCGTCGAGGAACGTGCGCTCCTGCTCGGCGGGGAAGAACGGGCGACCCGTCCGCGTGTGCACCACACCCCGCCACCCCTCCGGGGCATCGAAACGGGACGGGTCCCGAGCCACGAGCACCACGGCGCGGGATCCCATGTGCTTCTCCTCGCAGATCACATCGGCGACCCCCTGATCGCGATACGAGGAGAACGCCTCGGCCGGGTGCTCCAGATAGCCAGCCTCCGTCGCCGTGGTGGGCGGAGACATCGTGGGCGGAAGGTAGGTGAGCCAGCGCGGGTCGGTCGCCCATCGGCTCATCACCTCGAGCCCGCCCGCCGACTGTGCCTCGGAGATACCGACGCGACCGTGATCGGCCGTCTCGACGACGAACTTCCCGCTCACGTCCTCGATCGTGAGGTGCGCGCCCGAGCGCTCCGCGACCGCCGGGACGAGAGGCCGGACCGGCTCGTACCAGACCTGTTCCGCCGGCACGGAGACGACCTCGCGCTCCGGGTACCGCATCGCGCTCAGCGCGCCGCCGAACACGCAGCCCGTGTCGAGGCACGCCGTGTTGTTGACCCACTCGACGGAGGGCACGGGCGTGTGCCCGTAGAGCACGGTCGCCGAGCCGCGGTAGTCCACGGCCCACGGGTAGCGGATCGGGAGGCCGAACTCGTCGGTCTCTCCCGTCGTCTCGCCGTACAGCGCGAAGTTGCGCACGCGTCCCGAGGCGCGACCGTGGTACTGCTCCTTGAGTCCGGCATGCGCGACGACGAGTCGGCCGCCGTCGAGAACGAGGTGCGACACGAGGTCGTAGCAGAACGCCGCCACCGCATCACGGAACTCCGGCGTCTCCGCCGAGAGCTGGGCGAGCGTCTCCTCGAGTCCGTGCGACACGGTGACCTTCGCCCCGCGCAGCGCCCGCACGAGCTTCGACTCGTGGTTCCCCGGCACCGCGAGCGCGTTGCCCGAGCCCACCATCCCCATGGCGAGACGCAGGACACCCACCACGTCGGGTCCGCGGTCGACGAGGTCGCCCAGGAAGATCGCGCGTCGTCCCTCGGGATGAGCCGCGTCGACGGGGCGACCGTCGCTGTCGCGCTCGATGACGTAACCGAGCTCGCCGAGCAGGGTCTCGAGTTCTGATCGGCAGCCGTGCACGTCGCCGATCGCGTCGAACGGTCCGGTCTCTCCGCTCCGGTCGTTCAAGAGCGGCTCACGTCGGATCGTGGCGTCGGCCACATCGTCCTCGGAGCGCAGGACGTGCACGGTGCGGAAGCCCTCCCGCCCGAGCCCGCGGAGCCCGCGCCGCAACTGGTCGAGCTGTCGCCGCACGACGCGTGCGGGGATGTCGCGGTCCGAACGCGTGGCGTTGCGGTCGACGCAGACCCGCTCGGGGAGGTCGAAGACGATCGCGACGGGCAGGAGGTCGTGCTGCTTTGCGAGCGAGACGAGACTCTTCCGCGCCTCCGGCTGCACACTCGTCGCGTCGATCACGGTGAGGAGCCCGGCCTCGAGCCGCTTCCCCGCCACGAAGCGCAGCGCCTCGAATGCGGCGGCCGTCGCCGACTGATCGCTGTCGTCGTTCGAGACCATTCCGCGGAAGGTATCGCTCGACAGTGTCTCGAACTCTCCGAAGTGCTGCGCCGCGAACGTGGACTTCCCGGAACCGGACGGCCCCACGAGCACCACGAGGGAGCGGTCGGGGATCTGCAGAACGGTCATGAGGACCTCCGTCGGAAGAGGGCGAGCTGCGTCGGTGAACCGCGGGTCGGGTCCTCGGCGCCTACGGGCCGGAACTCCACGTCGTACCCGTTCCGCTCGGCGACGGACGACGCCCAGGAGCGGAACTCGCCGCGCGTCCACTCGAAGCGGTGATCGTCGTGGCGGAAGCGGCCGGCGGGCAGGGATGCGTAGAGCGCGTTGTAGTCGGCGTTCGGGGTCGTGACGACCACGTTCGCCGGGGCGGCGTGGGCGAACACCGCGTCTTCGAGAGCCGGCAGTCGCGATTCGTCGACGTGCTCGACGACCTCCATGAGGACGACGGCGTCGAAGCCCCTCACGCGCTCGTCGCGGTAGACGACGGACCCGTGGAGGAGGCGGATGCGCTCGCGCTCGGCGTCGGAGGCCGCTCGCAGATTCAGGGTCCGCTCGGCCGACTCGAGCGCGCGGACGGAGACGTCCGTTCCCACGATCTCGGTGAACGAACGATCCTTCGCGAGCCGGGTGAGGAGCGCTCCCGGTCCGCACCCCATGTCCACCACGCGATGGGCGTGCACGTCGGAGAGCGCGCGCAGCACGGCCTCGGCGCGCGACGCGCGGAGGGGCGCCGGCCCCGGATCGGCGGTCGCGGTGCCCGTGGCCCGTTCGTCATCCGGCGCCCCGTCCGCCTGCGACACGAGCGACGACTGGTGGGCGAGGTACCGGCGGGTGATGAGCTCGCGTTCCGGGTGCTCGGCGAGCCAGCCGTCGCCGGCCCGCGTGAGCTTGGCCACCTCGTCGTCGCCGACCCAGTAGTGCTTCGCGTCGTCGTGGACGGGGAGGAGCACGTAGAGCTGACGGAGGGCGTGCGACAGGAGCACCCGTCCGCTGAAGACGAGGCTGCTGTAGCGCGAGGCTCCCCACTCGGGGTGCTCGGGGTCGAGGGGGATCGGCGTCTCCTCGACCGCCCACCCGAGGGGTTCGAAGAGGCGACGGACGAGGCCTTCCGCCTCCGCGCCGCGCGTCGAGATCACGGGCAGCTCGATACGGAGAGGGATGGGAGCCGAGGCGAGCTCGGGGTAGCTGTCGCTCCGCCCCGTCATCGCCGTGCGGAAGACCGCACCGAGCGCCACGGCGAACATGCTCGACGCCGCGTAGGGGCGGTCGTTGACGTAGTGGGAGAGGGCGAGGGCGTCACCGCGGAAGCGCTTCTCGCGCGCGAGCCCCACGGCGTCCACCTCGAGCAGCACGGCGATCGTGCACCGTTCGCGCGAGACCTCCGGGTAGAACACGTGGATGTCCCCGACGGGAGCGGGGAACGACTGCACGCGGCCCGGGTGCTTGTGCACCAGGTAGCCGAGCACGCTCGCATCGACATCGGTCGTGGGATCGGGCTCGAAGGTCAGCGTCATCAGCATGGGATGGCCCCCGTTCGTCTCGCCCCACCCTATTGCGCGCTGGCCCCCGACCTCCCGCGCTCCGACACCCCACGGGGGGTCATGGGCGGCGGTGGCGGGCGACCTCCACGAGGGAGCGGATGAGGTCCGTATAGGTCATGCCCGCGGCCCGCACCATGGCCGGCAGCTGCGAGTGCTCGGTCATGCCCGGCATCGTGTTCACCTCGTTGAAGACGAACCCGCGATCGTCGAGGAAGAAGTCCACGCGCGCGAGCCCCCGGCAACCGAGGGCGCGGAAGATCGCCATCGCCGCAGCCGACACGGTGTCGAGCTGCTCCGGAGCGAGCTGCGCGGGCACCACGAAGCCGGGATCGCCGCCGTACTTCGCCTCGACGTCGAAGACGGCGCCGGGGCTACGTGGGATCTCGAGCGCGGGCGCGACCGAGAGCGAGCCATCGGCCTCCTCGAGGACGGCGACGTCGATCTCCCGGCCCACGATCACCTCCTCGATCATGACGCCGGCGAGCCCGTCTCCGTCGATCGCGCGCGCGGATGCGCCACCCCCCGCGCCCTCACCACTCGACGCCCCACTCTCGTCCGTCACGGCGCCGAGCGCAGCGAGCGCCCGCCCGAGCTCCGCGTGGGTGCGCACGAGCGACACCCCGTGGCTCGAGCCGCCGGTGACGGGCTTCACGATCGCGGGGAGGCAGCGGCGACGCCGGACGTCGTCCACCGAGATGTCGCGGGCCACCCGAACCCCCACGCTCGCGGCCACGAGCTTCGTCGCGCGCTTGTCCATGGCGAGGGCGCTCGCGATCACCCCCGATCCCACGTACGGCACGCCGATCGTCTCGAGGAAACCGGCGATAGCCCCGTCCTCGCCGTTGACGCCGTGGAGCGCCGGGAAGGCGACGTCCGTCCGCCGGAGCTCGGCGACGGCTTCCGCGACCGTCACCCGCCGCTGCCCTCCGATCGTCCACGAGCCGTCGCGCCCGATCCTCACGTCGAGCACGTCGTGGTCCTCGGCGAGGGCGCGCCGGATGCCGGCGGCCGACGCGAGGGAGACGTCGTGCTCGGAATTGCGTCCGCCCGCGATCACGGCCACGGCTGGGCGCGTCATCGGTTCGCTCCGACCACTGCGGTCGGGCCGGCGACGGCCTCGGGCCGGGTGACCGGCACATGTTCGCGGTGGATCCGGGAGCCGATGCCCGTCACGATCTCGTGTTCGATCGTGCCGGCCCACCCCGCCCACTCGCGCGCCGTCGGCTCGCCGTGCGTGCCGGGACCGAACACCACGGCACGTTCGCCCTCCCGCACGCCGAGGTCGCCCACGTCGACGACGAGCTGGTCCATCGAGATGACGCCGACGACGGGGCGGCGGGTTCCGCGCACGCTCACACTCGCGCGGTGGGAGGCGGCGCGCGGTACGCCGTCGCCGTAACCGACGGGCACGAGCGCGAGGCGCGTGTCCCGGTCGGTGCGGTGGCTCAGGCCGTAGCCCACACCGGTTCCGGCCCGCACGTCACGGACCGACACGATCGGTGCGTCGAGGGTCATCGCGTGCTCGAGCTCCATGCGGCCGGACGGGTCGATACCGAAGAGGCCGGCACCGACGCGCGTGAGGTCGAAGCGCGTATCGGGCCGGGAGAGCGCGGCCGAGGTGGCCGCGAGGTGGCGCGCCTGCGGTCGTAGTCCCGCCCGCAGCGCCAGGCGGCATCCGTTCACGAACCGCATCCGTTCCACCGTGGTCTCCTCGTCGTCCGGATTCTGCGCGGAGGAGAGGTGCGCCATGACGCCGACAACGCGGATCGCGCCGCGTCGCTCCCACTCCGCGGCGAAGTGCATGAGCGTCTTCCAGTCGTCGGGTGCGGCGCCGTCGCGCGACATCCCCACGTCGAGGTGGAGGTGGACGCGCGCGGGGCGGCCGATCGCGATCGCCGCGCCCGCGATGGCGAAGAGGTGCGGGAGCCCGGGGACGGCGAGGTCGATGTCGGAGCTGACGGCTCCCGCCCAGTCGGCGTCGACGGGATTGAGCCAGCTGAGGATCGGGGCGACCGTCCCGGAGGAGCGGAGGGCGAGCGCCTCCTCGATCGTGGTGACGCCGATGGAGCGGGCGCCGGCACCGAGGACCACGTCGGCCTGCGGTCCGTGGCCGAACGCGTCGGCTTTGAGCACGGCCATGAGCGGGGTGCCGGTCGTGCGGATGATGCGCTCGACGTTGCGGGCGATGGCGCCGTCGTCGATGACGAGACGCGGGGGGACGTCCATGGGTGCTCCGTTCAGAGGCGCCCTCGCGGGCGTTCGCTTCACGCTACGAGCAGAGCACCCCGCCCCACGTCACTCCGAAGGGTGAACGGCGTCCGCCCTCGTCACCCCAGAGGATGAACCCGCCGAGAGGGCCACTCCCGAGCGAGGGCGCCATCTACAACTACCGCCCTCGGCACCGAACTGTCGCCCTCGATGCCAGCACAGGCAACGACGACGTCAACGTTAAGCACGTGCGATGGCAATGTTGACAGATGGTCAGACCAACGGGTACCGTCGCTTCTATCGATGGTCTGACCATCAGCCGAACAACGACGACCGGCGCCCCGCACCGTGGTGGGCCTGCCTACGAAGGAGTAGAAACGTGAACCTCTTCTCGCTCATGCAGAAGCGCACAGCCGAGGCCGGACCCATCCGCGTCGGCGTCATCGGAGCCGGCAAGTTCTCGTCGATGTTCCTCACCCAGGCCGTCGGCAGCGCGAACATCCACGTGGTCGGCGTCGCCGATATCGACGTGACGAAGGCCAAGGGCGCTCTCGCTCGCACCGGCTGGCCGGAAGAGCGCTACGCAGCCTCCTCGCTCGACGAGGCCGTGCGCACCGGCGGCACCGCCGTCATCGACAGCTCGGACGCGCTGCTCACGCACCCGTCCATCGAGGTCATCCTCGAGATCACCGGCAACCCGCTCGTCGGCACGTACCACGCGGTCACGGCGATCGACCACGGCAAGCACGTCATCATGGTCAACGTCGAGGCGGACTGCATGGTCGGTCCGATCCTCCAGCGTCGCGCCGAGGCGGCCGGCGTCATCTACGCGATGGCCTACGGCGACCAGCCCGCGCTCATCTGCGAGCTCGTCGACTGGTGCCGCACCGTCGGCTTCGACGTCGTCGCGGCCGGCAAGGGCACTAAGTACCTCCCCGAGTACAACTACTCGACGCCCGACACGGTGTGGAACTACTACGGCTTCTCCGAGGAGCAGCTCGCCTCCGGTGACTACAACCCGAAGATGTTCAACTCCTTCCTCGACGGCACGAAGTCGGCGATCGAGATGGCCGCCGTCGCCAACGGAACGGGCCTCCTTCCGCAGGAGGAGGGACTCCTCTTCCCCGCCGCGAGCAAGGACGATCTCCCCACGGTGTTCCGCGAGAACCGCTTCGACGGCGGCAGCCTCACACGTCGTGGCACCGTCGAGATCGCCTCGAGCATGTACCGCGACGGTACCGAGGTGCCGGACAACCTCCGCTGGGGCGTCTACGTGACCTTCGAGGCGACGACCGACTACGCCGTGCAGTGCTTCGCCGAGTACGGCGTGCACACCGACTCGACCGGACGCTACGGCTCGCTCTACCGTCCGTACCACATGATCGGGCTCGAACTCGGGGTGTCGATCGCCGCCGCCGTGCTACGGAACGAGGCCACCGGTTCGCCCACGGGCTTCCGCGGCGACGTCGTCACGACGGCCAAGAAGAACCTCCGCGCCGGCGACACCCTCGACGGTGAGGGTGGGTACACCGTCTTCGGCAAGCTCGCCCCCGCGCACCTCTCGCTCAGCCGCAACGCCCTGCCGCTCGGCCTCGCCCACGGCGCCAAGCTCATCCGCGACGTGCCGAAGGACCAGACGGTCTCCTGGGACGACGTGCAGCTCGACGAGTCGCAGTTCGCGGTGCAGATCCGCCGTCAGCTCGAGGCGGAGTTCCGTGCCGAGCACCAGGCGGCCGGCCCGCTCGCGACGGTCTGAAAACCGCCACCACGAAGGTCTGACCCTCGAACCATGGAGACTACGATGGACGCACCAGCCCGCCACGGGGCGAGCCGGCGACCCGGGGAGTTGACGCGAGGTGACCGCGAACGATCGGTGGGAGCCCGTCCAACGGCTTCGCACGTACGAACAGGTGATGGCGCAGATCGAGCAGCGCATCCTCGACGGACGGCTGAAGGCGGGGGACCACCTGCCGAGCGAGCGCGAACTCGCGGTCTCGCTGGGCGTCTCGCGACCGTCCCTCCGGGAAGCACTCCGCGTACTCGAAGCCCTCGGGGTCGTAGAGATCCGACGGGGAGGCGAGGGCGGCGCCGTCCTCGTCCAGACACCCGGCTCTGGAATGGTCAATCTGCTCAAACTCCAGATCGCACTCGCGCAGTTCTCGTGGACCGACGTCCTGGAGACCCGCCTCGCCCTCGAGACGTGGTCCGTCGAGGAGGCCGCCTATCGATCGACTGACGACGACCACCGCGAACTCGCTGCGATCCTCGACCGCATGGACGATCCGTCCATCGAGGCCTCCGAGTTCAACAGCCTGGACGCCGCCTTCCACGTGAGGATCGCGGAGTCCACCGGGAACGCCCTCACCGCCCATTTCATGGGATCCCTCCGTACCGCGATCCACCGCCAGATGGTGGAGATGTACGCGGGACTGACGGACTGGCGGCACACCGCCACCACCGTGAGGCGCGAGCATCGCGAGATCCTCGAGCTCATCGTCCGGAAGGACGGAGCAGCGGCCTCGACGGCCGTGCATTCGCACATCAGTGACTTCTACAAAATCGGAGCGATCGACGGGGCACACGCCCCCGGATGACGCGGGAGGTTCGACTCCCGGTCGATCACGGACGAGACGCTTCTCGTTCTTATCAAGGGAGATACGGACCAACGATGACGACCACCTCTACGCCCGCACCCTCGCGGGCACGCGACGGATCGCCGGACAAGCTGCGCACCGCCATCGGCAGCGCCGTCGGCACGACGATCGAGAACTACGACTTCCTCGCCTACGGCACGGCCGCAGCCCTCTACTTCAACACGGTGTTCTTCCACGCGGAGGATCCCGCCATCGGCCTCCTCCTCGGATTCGCCACCTTCGGTGTGGGCTTCGCGGCCCGCCCGATCGGCGGCATCATCGGCGGCTACCTCGGCGACAAGATCGGCCGGAAGCCCGTGCTCGTGGGCGCCCTGCTCATCATGGGGATCTCGACCGTGGCGATCGGTGTCCTCCCCACCTACGCACAGGTCGGCCTCCTCGCCCCGATCCTCCTCACCCTCATCCGCGTCATCCAGGGCCTCGCGTTCGGAGCGGAGTGGGGCGGAGCCATCCTCATGACCTTCGAGCACGCTCCGTGGAAGAAGCGCGGCCGCTACACCGCGATCCCGCAGGCCGGCGTGCCGCTCGGGCTCCTCCTCGCGAACCTCGTGTTCCTCTGGTCGAGCACACTCGACAGCGAGCTCGCCTGGCGTCTGCCGTTCCTCCTGAGCGCCGTGCTCATCATCGCCGGCCTCATCATCCGAGCGAAGGTGTCGGAATCGCCGGAGTTCGAAGAGACGAAGAGCGCCGGCCTCGTCGTGAAGAACCCCACCAAGGAGGTTTTCAAGCGTGACTGGCGCACGATCCTGCGGGTCATCTCGCTGCGTCTCGCCGAGTCGGGTGGCTTCTACGTGATCGTCACGTTCATGCTCTCCTACCTCACGAGCGGCGACGAGCCGCTCGCGGAGCGCTCGACCGCCCTCACCGGGCTCATCATCGCCGCGGCGATCGGCGTGTTCTCGACGATGATGTTCGGTCGCCTCTCCGACCGGGTCGGCCGTAAGCCCGTCTACCTCGTGGGTTCGCTCGCCGTCATGGCGTTCGCGTTCCCGATGTTCCTGATCGTGAACACGGGCAACTCGCTCCTCATCGTGCTCGTCTACATCATCGGCATGGCCGTCATTCACGACGCGCTCGCCGGTACCCAGGGTGCGTGGTTCTCGGAGCTCTTCGACACGAACACGCGGTCCTCGGGCGCCTCGATCGGCTACCAGTTCTCGGCAGCGATCTCGGGCTTCATCCCCCTCATCGCCGCGGCCATCGCGATCCCGCTCGGCTGGGGTGGCGTCGCCCTCGTGTACATGGGAGTGGGTCTGCTCGGTGTCATCGGCACCCTGCTGACGAAGGAGACGTGGGGTCCCGCGCGGCGCGCGGAGATCGACGCGCTCATCAACCGCTCCTGACGAATCGTGCGGCGGGTGGGTGACGGTGTCCCCGCCCGTCGCGCTCTGATCCTCATCCCTGCTCGGCCCCGGAAGGCATCATGAAGACCATCGTCCTCGACGACGACCCCACCGGCACGCAGTCGGCGACGGGTGTCACCGTCCTCCTCGACAGCGACGCGGATCTCCTCACGGACGCGTTGACCCGCGCCGACAGCGTGTACGTGCAGACCAACAGCCGCGCGCTCGACGAGGCCGCCGCGGTCGCCCTCGTCTCTCGCGTGAAGGCGGACGGTGAGGAGGCCGCCTCCCGGATCGGGGAGCCCGTGCGCTTCGTCCTGCGCGGCGACTCGACCCTCCGCGGGCACGTCTTCGCCGAGACCGAGGTGTTCCTCGAGCGCGGAGCCGTGATGCTCTTCGTCCCGGCGTTCCCGGACGGCGGGCGCACGACGGTGGGAGGTGTGCACCTCGTGCGCATCGCCGGGGAGCTGTTCCCCGCTCACGAGACCGAGTACGCGGAGGACCCGGTCTTCCCGTTCTCCTCCGGTGTGCTCGCGGACTACGTAGCCGAGAAGTCGGAGCGCACCGCTGTGCCGGTGTCGATCGAGACGGTGCGCTCCGGCGGCCTCGCCGGGCTGCTCGCGAACGCGGCCGCCGGCTCGGTCGTCGTCCCCGACGCCGAGAACGCGGAGGATATCGTGGCGATCGCCGTCGCGGTGGACGCCGCGATCGAGGCCGGTGCGCGGATCGTTGTGCGCTCCGCCGCCCCGCTCGCCGCGGCCCTCGCGGGTGTCTCGAGCAGCGGGCTGCTCGCGGCCCCACTCGTCTCGGAGCCCCGAGCGACGCTGCTCGTCTGCGGCTCGCACACGGCGGGCGCGACCGCGCAGCTCGCACCGGTCATCGATGCCTGGGGTGCCCCCTCCGTCGTCGACACCTCCGAAGCCCTCGGCGACCCGGCGGCGGCGGGTCGCCGGGCCGCCGAGTCCCTCCTCGAGCAGTTCGATCGTGGCTTCCTCGGCATCGTCACGACGGAGCGCGTCCGGTCCACCGATCACGGCACGCTCGACCACGGCGAGCGTGTCATGAGCGCACTCACCACAGCGGTGCGCGCCGTGCTCCCCGCGGTCGACGTCGTCGTCTCGAAGGGCGGCATCACGTCCGCCCAGGTCGCGCACACGGGCATCGGTGCGTCCTCCGCCGTAGTCCTCGGACAGGTCCTCCCCGGCGTCTCCGTGTGGTCCATGACCGCTCACGACGGCCGCGAGGTCCTCTACGTCGTGGTCCCCGGCAACGTCGGTGAACCCCACACCCTCACCGACGTGCTCGACGCGCTGTCTCTGCGACCCGTCCGCGCCCTCTAGCTCCGCGCCCCCACTCGCGCCCACCTTCTCATCGAATCGAGGGCGCCACGTCCGTGCCGAGGGCGCCATGTCTCCGTGGCGCCCTCGGGCCGCAGGAGGGCCCTCGCGGGAAGGGGCGGGGCCCGCCATAGGATCGCAGCATGGGACTCTTCAACCGCCGGAAGAAGCCGGTCGCGCCGGCCGCGCCGCTCACGGGCAATGCGGATGACGACCAGCTGCTCGCCATCCTCGCCACCACGCCCGGCGGCCCCGACGCCCCACGCGACTGGGTCCACTACCTCTACTGCGCCACCGCGGAGGGCGCGGCGGCGATGGAGGCGCGTGCCGCCGAGGCCGGCTGGAGCGTGAGACGCGTGCACGAAGGTGAGGGGATCGTGGCATCGCGCCAGGACCTCGCCGTCACCGCGCAGGCGGTCATCGAGTGCCGCGCGTTCTTCGAGGCGCTCGCGGCCTCGGTCGACGGCGGCGAGTACGACGGCTGGGAGGCCTCGGCCGGCTGACCTGCCCGCCGACCTGCCCGCCGACGGCCGGCAGGAGCGAGCGAGGGCGCCACGTCGGTGCCGAGGGCGCTAGGCCTATATGGCGCCCTCGCTCGGGAGTAGCCCCCTGGGGTCACCAGTCCTGGTTGTTGGATTGCTTGCCGTTGATGATGACGTACTTCGGCTGGCCCTTGTAGCCGTTGAAGCAGTGGAGGTCGCCGGAGAAGTTGCCGTTCGCATCGAAGCGGAGCCGCTGCTGATTCGGGGTCTCGGCGGTCTTGATGCTCCACGGCTCCCCGGATTGTCCCGGTCCGTAGCAGGTCGCTTCGAAGAGGGAACCGGCCGCATCCGTGAAGTTGCGCGCCTCGACGTGGTAGTAGTACCCGGTCGATGTGTCGGGATTGAAGGCGCCGCGTGTGAGCGTCAGTTCCTTCGGAGGCGGCGGCTGGTTCTCGACGGCCACCGTGTTGGACGTCGTCCAGCCGCTGCATCCCGCGGGCGAGCAGGCCTGCACGTCGAAGGAGTACCGCCCGGCCCCGACGCTCTTGCTCGTGGCGCTCGTCGCCCCCGAAGTGCTGCCCTCGCCGCCGCCGCTGAAGCGCCAGTTGTACCCCGTGATCGAACCGCCGGTGTCGTCCGGCGCGGTCCAGCTCATCGCGAACGTGCTGTCCGCCCATTCCTTGTTCTTCGAGATGCGGGCGTTCGCCGGCTTGCTGGGCTTCCCGTAGGACACCTCGCTCGCGGACGCCGAGGCGGCGCTCTCGCCGACGCCGTTCGTCGCGGTGACGGTGAAGCTGTACGTCGTGCCGTTGGTGCCGCTGAAGCTGCAGGACACCCCGGGGGAGCAATCGGTGCGCACGGTGCCGTCGTTGCGCGTGACCGTGTATCGGATCACCTCCGAACCGTTGTTCGCGGGCGTCGGCGCGACGGCGACCGCGATGTTCCGGTCGCTCGCGGTGAGGGACGGGGCGGGCGGCGCGTCCGGAACGTCCGTCACGGTCACCGAGGCGCGCCCTTGCGAGGTGCGGGAGGGATCCTTCGTCGCGTCCTGGATCGTGTAGAGCACACTGATGCTCTGGCTCTTCGGCGCCCCGGTGCGGATGACGACGTTCGTCCCGCTGATCGTGGCCGTCGCCTCCCCCGATTCCACGGCCACGGCCGTCACGGTGAGGGCCTGGTCGGGGAACGGGTTGAAGTCGTTGTCGACGACGGGCACGGTCACCGTGGTGTTCTTGCGTGCGTCGGGCATCGCGTCGTCGTACGCGGCGGGCCGCGGCCGGGACGAGGCGACCACGGTGATGGTGATCTGACCGGTCACCTCGAAGTCGCGATACGTGACCGTGACGGGGATGGACGTGGAGGTGCCGGGCTGCACGCCGAACGGGGCGCTCGCCGTGAGCGTCGATCCCGCGAGGCTCGCCTGGACGCCGCCGGATGCCTGCCCGAGCCCGCCGAAGGTGAGGGAGCGGAGCACGTCCGCGTTGGGGTGCGCGGCGGACTCGCGGAGGTCGATGGGGAACGGCGTCCCGTCCGCCTCGATCGAGAGGGTCGGGTTCGTGAAGGTCGGGGGTTCGTCCTTCATCTCGGGGTCGCCGACGGTGATCGGCATCGTGAGGAGGGAGACGCCGAGGGCGGTGCCGTCGCTCACCTCGAACGTCACCGAGGCCGGCCCGCGGTAGTCGGGCGCCGGGGTGAACGTGATGGTCTGCTCGTTGACGAAGTTCGGGGTGCCGTCGCTGCGGTTGCTCGTGACCTTCGACGCCTCGGTCAGGAAGATGTCCTTGCCCGTGGGGGACTCGGCGATCTCGCTGAGCGACCACGTCTTCGTCTCGTTCTTGTCGACGATGCGCTCCTCCTCGATGAGGACGGGAGGCAAGCCGTCGGAGAACGGCGGCACGACGATGAATGCGGCCGAGCTGAGGTCGTCCACGTCGTTCGTGAGGCGGTAGGTGATCGCGGTGCGAGCCTCCCCGAGGGTCACGCGGGCCGTGCCGTCCTCGAGCAGCTCGACCGCTCCCGCGTTCGGGCCCTCGATCGTCGCGACGAGGTCCTGGACGCGGCCGCCCGGGTTCGACGCACCGTCGCGGAGGTCGATGTCGACCGTGCGTTTCGCGATCACGTCCGTCGCCTCGACCACGTGGTCCTCGACACCGGGGGCTTGGATGCGCGCCTCCTCGGTGACGCGCACCTGGATGTAGGCGTTGTCGGTGCCACCGTGGCCATTCGAGATCGTGTAGCGGATCGCGAAGTTGGTCTCCTCGTCCGGTGCCTCGATCTCCACGGTCCCACCGTCGACCTCCGCCGTCACATTCGAGGGCACGTCGCCGAGCTCGTCGGCGAGCTCGATCGTGTAGTCGTTCGGGTCCGAGTCGTTGCTGAGCACCGGCACGCTGACGACGCGGCCGGGCCTCACCTCGATGCGGTCGTCCACGGCGATCGGGGACATGTCCTGGGCGGGACGCTCGATCACGGCGATCGTGATCGTGCCCGTGGCGGTCGCGCCGTAGACGTCCTTCACCCGGTACGGGAACCTGTCAGTGCCGTACTGCGTGGGGTTCGCCTCGTAGACGAACGTGTCCGAGGTCGCATCCCGGACGAGACCGAGCTGCTGCGGGCCGGTGATGCCGTCGAAGACCACGGAGTCGCCGTCGCCGTCGAGGCCGTCGAGGGGCACGTTGACCTCGACCTCGGCGCCGGCGAACACGCGCGCCGTGAGCGTGGGGGCCGTGGGGGCCAGGTTGTTGTCGACGTCCACGGGGAGGACGGAGAACAGGACGTTCGCGACGGCCTTCTGCTGGAACTCGTCGGTCACCTGGTATGTCGCGGTGTAGACGCCCGGCTCGGACGGGGCCTGGTAGCGGACGCGGTCGCCCGTGACGAAGGAGAGGCCCTTCTCGGCGGCCTTCGTGAGGTCCTGGTCGACGGTCATTACGGCGTTGTCGGGGTGCAGGTCGTTGTCGAGCACGGGCACGCTCGCGATGTCGCCCGCGCGCACCTTCACGAAGTCGTCCTCGAGGATCGGTGCCTGGTGCTTCGTCAGGGGGGCCACGGGTACGACCGTGACGGTCGTCGTCGCATCGTGCGTGCCGTCGGAGAGCGTGTAGGAGAACTGGAGCTGGCGATCGAGGGCCTCGTTCGCCGTGACGCGCACGACGGACTGGCCGAGCAGTTCCACCGAGAGGGAGGACGCATCCTCCGTGGCATCGACGGACCGCACAGCGAGGACGGAGCCGGACGGCGAGACGTCGTTGGTGAGCACGGCGAGGCTCGTGGGTTCGTTCGGGCGCAGGTAGAGGGTGTCGCGGACCGCGACGGGTGCCCCGACCTCGTCGGGGATCTGGGACACATCGATGCGGGCGAGGCCCACGCTCGTGCGCGACCCCGCCGACAGCGTGTACTTCACGTAGTAGGTGCCCGGTGCGCCGGCGGAGAGGGCGAGCACCCCGGTGTCGGTGTTGGGCGTGATGCCGAGACCGGCCGTGAGCGCCTCCGCTCCCACGAGCGCGAGAGGCTCGCCCGAGGGGGAGACGTCGTTGTCGAGCACGTCGAGTTCCACGGCCAGTCCCGCGAACGTGTCCGCGAAGTCGGGCGTGCCGACGGGGTTCATGGAGCCCGCGGGCTTCGCATCGAGGGCGAAGGTGCCGGTCGCATCGGTGGTGCCGTCGGAGACGACGAAGACGATGTCGCGCACGCCGAGCTGGCCGGACGAGTGCGTGACGGTGACGAAGCCGTCCGGGGAGAACCTCACCC
>NZ_RZGZ01000009.1 GCF_003990045.1 Labedella endophytica
TTTAACAAGATTTAACAAGATTTAACAAGATTGCCACCTGAGAATAACTCTAGATGGCAAGTGGACAAGGAAGCCTCCGGCTTATCGAGAGTCCAACCGTTATTATCTATGTATATCCCGCCCTTCTGAGGTATTTGTCGATGTTGTTTTTAAACATATTCACACTATTAGCACCCACACAATCAATAGATAATCTGTTCCATTCATTTATAGTCCTTTGTGAAAATGAATACTTTCTGATATCTAATCTACACTGGTCCTTTACTAATGTCACTTCATGTCCTCTAGTCCTTCGATCTTTCTTAATTGAAAAAAATATACTTCTGTCAATATTTTCGTAACCATTCAATATCTTGAAAACTTCAATCTGATCTCCTCTTAATCTCCTGGTCTCTAGTGTTGTCAATCCACACTCTTTTAGGCGTTCCATGTAACTACGGTCTCTCAGTCCTGTAATCATTTTAGTTGCTCTCCTCTGTACTCTTTCTAGCATATCTATGTCCTTCTTGTGATAAGGTCTCCACGCTTGTATACAGTATTCCAAATGAGGCCTAACTATTGCTTTATACAGTGGTATTATTAGTTCTTTTTCCTTATACGCTATATTTCTCCTAATTAACCCAAGCATTTGATTTCCCTTTGATGCTGCAATTCCGCACTGCTCTGAAACCTTCATATCAGCACTAATTATTACCCCTAAGTCCTTTTCTGTTGTGGTAGTGCTAAGAACAGTACCCCCCATTTTATAGTGTACATCTTTGTTCCCATGTCCAGTGTGGAGGCATTTACATTTACCAAAATTAAATAACATCTGCCATTTTTCAGACCATTTGATTAACTTGTCTAAATCGTCCTGTAAACGCTGTTTATCGCCATCATGTTTAACCTTTCTGAACACCTTTGTATCATCTGCAAATTTCAGCACCTTGCTTGTTATGTCATCATCCAAATCATTAATATATACTAGGAATAATAAAGGTCCCAATACTGATCCTTGTGGTACCCCACTCAAAACAGATTTCCAATTAGAAGCCTCCCCATCTACTACTACCCGTTGTCTTCTATCAATCAGCCATTTTTCTATCCAGTTAATGATACCTTCACCTATGCCATGGGCTTTTAATTTAAGCAGTAATCTTTGGTGTGGAACTTTGTCAAAAGCTTTTTGAAAATCTAAGTAGATAATATCTACTGGTGAACCCTCGTCTACCCACTTAGTGACGTCTTCCAAAAAACATAACATATTTGTTAAGCATGATCTTGCTTTTAGGAACCCATGTTGAGATGGGTTTATCAATTTGTGTTTAATAAGGAAGTCCACCGTGTGATCTTTAATTAGCCTTTCTAACAACTTGCAGATTACTGATGTTAAGCTCACTGGTCTTTAATTTTCTGCCTTCTTTCTTGATCCCTTTTTAAATAATGGTATGACATTTGCTTCTTTCCATTCTACTGGAACAACTCCCTGTTTTAATGATAAGTTGAATACTGTTGCAAGCGGTATGCTAATTTGCTCTACAGTCTCCAATAGCAATTTGGGTGGAATCCCATCCACTCCAGGTGATTTATTATCTTTCATTGTCTTTATTTTATTAGCTACCATTTCCGGGGTTACAATTAACTGCCCTAAATAGTCGTCTGATTCTGTATCCATGAACTTAGTCTCTGGTATTGGCAATGAGCTGACTTCTTCCCTGGTAAAAACTGAACTGAAATACTCATTCAGACTTTCTGCCATTAAAAATCCCTCTGATATTATTTTTCCAGCACTGTCCTCTAGTGGACCGACCTTATCCTGAACTTTCTGTTTGCTCCGGACATATGCATAAAAACTCTTGCTGTCATGTTTTATGTTACATGCTAATTTCTGTTCATAGCTTCTCTTTGAGTTTCTAATTTCTGCTGTAGCTTGATTAAGTGCTTCTTTGTAACTGTTGTAGCTGTCTTCATTTCCAGTAAGTCTGTATAATTTCCACATTAATTGTTTATACTTTATTTTTCTAATGGCTTCTTTTGATAAATGTTTCTTTCTGGACCGTCTTCCTATTTTCTTCAATGGAATAAATTTATCAATGATGCATTCAATTTCACCCTTTAAAATA
>NZ_RZGZ01000010.1 GCF_003990045.1 Labedella endophytica
GTATCCTTTGCGAATTGTTCACATATGCACCGAGGAAACGATGCATACGCACGGTTTCACGAAAATGCTAAAATATATGACATTCTCTCAACTTCTCAATTCTGCACAGATCCGGCTGATATTTCAAAGCTACACTCCTCTCATTATCCCCTTTAAAATGATATAAATCTTCCCTGCGATCGGAAAAATGTTACATTTTTATATGTTTACTTTTGTCACTCCCCCACACTGGCCTATGTTACAGCATGTGAAAAGATGGTAAAGTCTCTCAACTGCTCAATTCTGCATAGATGCGGCTGAAATTTCACAAACAACACCGCAACCACATGTGATTGGCGAATGCATACACAATAGTCGCATCATTTGCGAATTGTTCACATATGCAACGAGGAAACGATGCATACGCACGGTTTCACGAATATGCGAAAATATATGACATTCTCTCAACTTCTCAATTCTGCACAGATCCGTCTGATATTTCAAAGCTGCACTCGTCTCATTGTCCCCTTTAAAATGATCTTAATCTTTTCTGCGTTCGGACGAATTGTTACATTTTTATATTTTTACTTCAGTCACTCACTCCTCACTGGCCTATATTACAGCATGTGAAAAGTTTGTAAAGTCTCTCAACTGCTCAATTCTGCATAGATGCGGCTGAAATTTCACAACCGACACCGCAACCACATGCGTTTGGCGACTGCATACACAATAGACGCCTCCTTTGTGAATTGTTCACATATGCACCGAGGAAACGATGCATACGCACGGTTTCACGAATATGCGAACATATATGACATTCTTTCAACTTCTCAATTCTGCACAGATCCGTCTGATATTTCAAAGCTGCACTCGTCTCATTGTCCCCT